>NZ_JAGIBG010000053.1 GCF_017744435.1 Pseudomonas sp. | reverse complement strand
GACTATCTGGAGGTCAAACACCAAGTCCGGATGTAGCGCGACCATTGTGGGAGCCGCGCTTGCCGGCGATGGGCCGCGAAGCGGCCCCACGATCTCAAGGTTGCTGCATAAATTGCCGGGGCCGCTTCGCGGCCCATCGCCGGCAAGCGCGGCTCCCACAATGGTCGCGCTACATCCGGACTTGGTGTTTGACCTCCAGATAGTCATCCACCGCTTCTTTGAAGGTTGCAGAAAGCGTTCGACGTGATCGGGTATGAAACCCGACGATATCGCGGGTGGTGCAAAGATGCCCCACCCATAAGCGATCCTCTTTGCTGTATTTCACTATTGCTCTGTGTCCCCGATGTTCCATGCACTCTGGCTTCCTGATCGTGCGTTTTCGACGATCGCAAAGTAATGGAAGCAAGATCAGGAATGGGCTTAACGTTATGTAGGAAAAGTCCTGGATTGAGGTCTCAGTCTCAATCCAGGCGTTGCATTCAATGCTTGATCATCACATGCCGCACACAGGTGTAGTCCTCCAGCCCATACATCGACATGTCCTTCCCATACCCCGAATGCTTCTGCCCGCCATGGGGCATTTCGCTGACCAGCATGAAGTGGGTATTGACCCAGGTGCAGCCATACTGCAACCGCGCCGCCAGGCGGTGGGCGCGGCCGGTGTCGCGGGTCCAGACCGATGATGCCAGGCCATATTC
This sequence comes from Pseudomonas sp., assembly GCF_017744435.1. Lineage (GTDB taxonomy): Bacteria > Pseudomonadota > Gammaproteobacteria > Pseudomonadales > Pseudomonadaceae > Aquipseudomonas. Next base: position 17,692 of record NZ_JAGIBG010000053.1, on the reverse strand, counting down.
GGAATCGTTGGCCCATTCCAGCGCCTGCTCCTCGGTGCTGAAGCGGGTCACCGAGACCACCGGGCCGAACACCTCGTTGCGCACGATCTCGTCATCCTGCAAGGCGTCGGCCAGCACGGTCGGTTCGAAGAAGAAGCCATCCCCCGCAATCACTTTGCCGCCCGTCACCAGGCGGATGTGCGGCTGGGCGATGGCGCGCTGGACCAGGCCGGCCACCTTGTCGCGGTGCTGGGCGCTGATCAGTGGGCCGAGCTCTGTATCTTCGGCATCCTGCACGCCGGCCTTGAGGCTGGAGACCGCCTTGCCCAGGCGTTCGACGAAGCGGTCGTAGATACCCGCCTGCACATACAGGCGGCAGGCTGCCGTGCAGTCCTGGCCTGCGTTGTAGAAGCCGAAGGTGCGGATGCCGTCGATGGCCGCGTCGATATCGGCGTCGTCGAACACCAGCACCGGCGCCTTGCCGCCCAGCTCCATGTGCATGCGTTTCACGCTGCTGGCGGTGGCGCCAATGATATGCGCCCCCGTCGGGATGGAACCGGTCAGTGACACCATGCGCACCTTGGGGTGGGTGACCAGTGGGTTGCCCACCGTCTGCCCGCGGCCGAACAGGATGTTGAGCACGCCGGGCGGCAACAGGCCCTTGGCCAGCTCGCCGAGGCGCAGGGCGGTAAGCGGGGTCAGTTCGGAGGGCTTGATGACCACGGTGTTGCCGGCTGCCAGGGCCGGGGCGACCTTCCACGCCAGCATCATCAGCGGGTAGTTCCACGGCGCGATCGAGGCCACCACGCCCAGTGGGTCGCGGCGGATCATCGAGGTATGGCCCGGCAGGTATTCTCCCGCCGCCGAACCACCGAGGCAGCGGGCGGCACCGGCGAAGTAACGGAACACGTCGGCGATGGCCGGGATTTCGTCGTTCAGGGCGGCGGCGAACGGTTTGCCGCAGTTCTGCGATTCGAGCCGGGCCAGCTCATCACCATGGGCCTCGATGGTATCGGCCAGGGCCAGCAGCGCCAGCGAGCGCTCCTTGGGGCTGGTCTGGGACCAGCTGTCGAAAGCCTGGTCGGCGGCACGCACGGCGGTATCGACCTGGGCTTCGGTGGCTTCGTTGATCTGCGCCAGGGCGCTGCCTTCGGCCGGGTTGAGCACGGTCCAGGTCGGGCCATCGCCCGCGACCAGCTTACCGTTGATCAGCATTTTGCTTTGCATGGGGACTCCTTGAGGGTCATTTGCCGCTGCCCGCAACGCTTTCGCCGCCACGGGTCAGGTAATAGGCGCCGAGGATCGGCAGCATGGTCACCAGCATCACCAGCATGGCGACCACGTTGGTCACTGGCACGTCGCGCGGGCGGCTGAGCTGGTTGAGCAGCCAGATCGGCAGGGTGCGCTCGTGGCCGGCGGTGAAGGTGGTGACGATGATTTCGTCGAATGACAGGGCGAACGCCAGCATGCCGCCGGCCAGCAGGGCCGAGCCGAGGTTGGGCAGGATGATGTAGCGGAAGGTCTGCCAGCCATCGGCGCCGAGGTCCATGGACGCCTCGATCAGGCTCTGCGAGGTGCGCCGCAGGCGGGCGATCACGTTGTTGTAGACGATCACCACGCAGAACGTGGCGTGGCCGACCACGATGGTGAACACGCCGGGCTCGATCCCCAGGCGCTTGAATGCCGAAAGCAGGGCGATGCCGGTAATGATGCCGGGCAGGGCGATTGGCAGGATCAGCATCAGCGAGATGCTCTCCTTGCCGAAGAAGCTGCGCCGGTACAGCGCCGCTGAGGCCAGGGTGCCGAGCACCAGCGCGATCAGCGTGGCCAGGCAGGCCACCTGCAACGACAGCTTGATGGCTTCGAGCACGTCGGGGCGGGCGAAGGCCACGGCGAACCAGTTGAGGGTAAAGCCCTTGGGCGGGAAGCTGAACGCCGCGTCTTCGGTATTGAAGGCGTACAGGAAGATGATCAGGATCGGGAAGTGCAGGAACAACAACCCGCCCCAGGCCGCCAGGCGCAGGCCGACAGACGCTTTTTCAGAGTGCATCGAAAGCCCCCAGGCGCTTGACGATGGACAGGTACACCGCGATCAGCACGATCGGCACCAGCGTGAACGCCGCCGCCATCGGCATGTTGCCGATCGCCCCTTGCTGGGCGTAGACCATGCTGCCGATGAAGTAGCCCGGCGGGCCGACCAGTTGCGGCACGATGAAGTCGCCCAACGTCAGCGAGAAGGTGAAGATCGAGCCGGCGGCAATGCCGGGGATCGACAGCGGCAGGATCACCTGCAGGAACGTTTGCCCAGGCTTGGCCCCCAGGTCTGCCGAAGCCTGCAGCAACGATGGCGGCAGGCGCTCCAGCGAGGCCTGGATCGGCAGGATCATGAATGGTAGCCAGATGTACACGAACACCATGAAGCGCCCCAGGTGCGAGGTCGACAGCGTGCTGCCGCCCACCCCGGGCACCGCCAGCACGGCCTGCAGCAGGACGTCCAGGTGCAGCTGCTGGACGAACCACTGGGCCACGCCGCCCTTGGCCAGCAGCAGGGTCCAGGCATAGGTCTTGACGATGTAGCTGGCCCACATCGGCATCATTACCGCGATGTAGAAGAACGCCTTGGTCTTGCCGCTGGTGTAGCGCGCCATGTAGTAGGCGATCGGGAAGGCCAGTACCGCACTGGCCAACGATACCGCCACGGCCATGGCCAGGGTGCGCAGGATGATGTCGAAGTTGGACGGGTTGAACAGCGCGGCAAAGTTGCCCAGGGTCAGCTCCGGGGTGACCGCCATGGTGAAGTCGTCGAAGGTGTAGAAACCTTGCCACAGCAAGCTGAGCAACGAGCCCAGGTAGATGGCGCCGAACCAGGTCAGCGGGGGGATCAGCAGCAGTGCCAGGTAGAGGTTGGGGCGCCGGTACAGCAGGTCGGATACGCGGCGCATGTCAGCGGGCCTCGGCCAGGACGGTTTCCTGCAGCACGGTCATCGCTTCGCGTGGCCAGCGCACCTGCACCTGCTGACCGGCCTGCCAGGGCTGCGGCTGTTCCTGCCAGCGGTCATTGGCGTGGCTCACGGCCAGTAGCTGGCCGCTGTCCAGTTGCACCTCATAGCGGGTGGCGCTGCCCTGGTACTGGATGTCGCGCAGCAGGCCGCCGACCTGGATGTCTTGCGCCTGGCCGGGCTGATCCACCAGGCGGATATGCTCGGGGCGGATGGAGAAAGGTGAGCGATTGCCGCTGAGCTGCTGCGCGAGGTCACCCCGGATGACGTTGGAGGTGCCGACGAATTCGGCGACGAACGTGGTCGCGGGCTTCATGTACAGGTTGCGTGGTGTGTCGACCTGCTCGATACGCCCACGGTTGAACACCGCCACCCGGTCCGACATCGACAGCGCTTCGGTCTGGTCGTGGGTGACGAAGATGAAGGTGATGCCCAGCTGGCGCTGCAGTTTCTTCAATTCGCCTTGCATCTGTTCGCGCAGCTTCAGGTCGAGTGCGCCCAGCGGCTCGTCGAGCAGCAGCACCCGTGGCCGGTTGACCAGGGCGCGGGCCAGGGCCACGCGCTGGCGCTGGCCGCCGGAGAGTTGCGCCGGTTTGCGTTCGCCGTAGCCGGCCAGGGCGACCATGGCCAGCGCTTCTTCGGCGCGTGCCAGGCGTTCGGCCTTGGCCACGCCCTTGACCTTGAGGCCATAGGCGATGTTGTCGCGCACGTTCATGTGCGGGAACAGCGCGTAATCCTGGAACACGGTGTTGACGTCGCGCTGGTAGGGCGGTACGCCAGCAGCCTCGACGCCATGGATGCGGATCGAGCCGCTGTTCGGTTGCTCGAAGCCGGCGATCAGGCGCAGGCAGGTGGTCTTGCCTGAGCCGGAGGGGCCGAGCATGGAGAAGAATTCGCCGTCATCGATGTCGATGCTGACCTGGTCGACGGCCTTGACCTCGCCGAAGGTGCGGGAAACCTGAGTGAACTGGACGGCTAGGGGCATGCGTGGGCTCCGAACAATATCTGTCTCCTGTTCGGGCCTCTTCGCGGGTAAACCCGCTCCCACAGGCGAGCGGTGTAACCTGTGGGAGCGGGTTTACCCGCGAAGAGGCCCGAACAGGCTATCAACCGGCTTCAGCGCCCGCCCATGATCGCAATGTAATCCTGGGTCCAGCGGCTATAGGGCACGAACTTGCCGCCCTGGGCCTGTGGGGTTTTCCAGAAGGCGATCTTGTCGAAGTTGTCGAAACCGTTGGTCTTGCACCCTTCCGCCCCCAGCAGTTCGCTACCGGTGCAGGCTGCCGGCACTGCCGGCAACGAGCCGAACCAGGCCGCGACATCGCCCTGCACCTTGGGTTGCAGCGACCAGTCCATCCACTTGTAGGCGCAGTTGGGGTGCTTGGCCTCGCTGTGCAGCATGGTGGTGTCGGCCCAGCCAGTGGCGCCTTCTTTCGGAATGGTCGAGGCCACGGGCTGGTTCTCGGCCTTCAGGCCATTGACCATGTAGCCCCACGAACTGGAGGCGACCACGCCTTCGTTCTTCACGTCGCTCATCTGCACCGTCGCGTCGTGCCAGTAACGGTGAATCAGCGGTTGCTGCTGGCGCAGCAGTTCGAGCACCGCCTTGTACTGTGCTTCGTTGAGTTCGTACGGGTCCTTGATGCCCAGTTCGGGTTTGGCCGACTTCAGGTACAACGCCGCATCGGCAATGTAGATCGGCCCGTCATACGCCTGCACGCGGCCCTTGTTCGGCTTGCCATCGGGCAGGTCCTGGGGCTCGAACACCACGTTCCAGCTGGTTGGTGCCTGCTTGAAGGTGTTGGTGTTGTACAGCAGCACGTTCGGGCCCCATTGGTATGGCGTGCCATACACCTGCTTGTCGACCACGTACCAGCCACCGTTCTGCAGGCGCGGGTCGATGTTCTTCCAGTTGGGGATCAGCGCCGTGTTGATCGGTTGTACGCGCTTGCCGACGATCAGGCGCAGCGAGGCGTCGCCGGAAGCGGTGACCAGGTCGTAGCCACCCTTGGTCATCAGGCTGACCATCTCATCGGAGGTGGCCGCAGTCTTGACGCTGACCTTGCAGCCGGTTTCCTTTTCGAAGCCCGTGACCCAGTCGTAGGCCTTGTCGCTTTCACCGCGCTCGATGTAGCCGGGCCAGGCAACGATATCCAGCCGGCCTTCGCCGGCGCCCAGGGCCTTGGGCATCTCGGCGGCCTGCAAGCCTGCGCTGGCCAGCAGCGCGCCGGTCACGGCGCCGAGCAATGCGGTCTTGTGCACTGACATGGTGTTCCCTCTTCTTGGAGATTTTGGTCGGGGCAGTCGTCAAGCAAGCAGTGAAGCGATGGTTATAAGCGTAGTCGCCTGTGCAAGTTGTTGGCGATGACGAGTCTAGTTGGCTTTTTGCCAGCTAATGCAACATCCAGAAGCAAAACGGGGCATGGGCTGTAAACGGGCAGGGCTTACTCTGGCGGCTGACTACCAACCCGTGGAGACCTGCACATGAATACCCGTGGCTTGCTCGATCAACTGTTGAAATCTGGCCAGGAGCTGCTGAACAAGCCATCCGCGCCCGGCAAACCTGCGACGGGTGCGAATGGCCTGGGCGGCCTGCTTTCCGGTGCAGGTGGTGGGTTGCTGGGTGGCGGTGCGCTGGGCTTGTTGCTGGGTAGCAAGAAGGCCCGCAAATATGGCGGCAAGGCCCTCACCTATGGCGGCCTGGCCGCACTCGGGGTGCTGGCCTACAAGGCCTATGGCAACTGGCAGGCGCGTCAGCAGGTGGCCGCGAGCGAACCGCAGACCCTCGACCGGCTGCCGCCCGCCCAGGCCGAGCAGCACAGCCAGGCGGTGCTCCGCGCATTGGTGGCGGCGGCCAAGTCCGATGGCCATATCGACCAGCGCGAACGGGCCCTGATCGAAGGCGAGTTCACCCGTCTGGACAGTGACCGCGAGCTGCAGCACTGGCTTCACGCCGAGCTGAACAAACCGCTGGACCCGGCCGAAGTCGCCCGCGCCGCGCAAACGCCGGAGATGGCTGCCGAGATGTACCTGGCCAGCGTGATGATGGTCGACCAGGAGAACTTCATGGAGCGCGCCTACCTCGACGAACTGGCCCGGCAGCTGCGCCTCGACCCAGGCCTGCGTCAGGAACTGGAGAGCCAGGTACGGCTTGCTGCAGGTCAATGAACTGGCAAATGGCCTGTCCATCAGGGATAGCGGCCTGAATACCTCGTATTTCAGCCGCAAAAGCGTAGGAAGCCTGGGCTATACTTCGGCAATTTTTCCCGCTCGTTGTGAATTCCTGAGGGCTGAATGTGAAGAACTGGACCTTGCGCCAACGGATCCTGGCAAGTTTCGCCGTGATCATCGCCATCATGCTGCTGATGATCGTAGCCGCCTACTCGCGGCTGGTGACGATCGAAAGCGCCGAGGAAGCGGTGGGGTCAGACAGCATTCCAGGGGTCTACTACAGCTCGATGATCCGCAGTGCCTGGGTCGACAGCTACGTCACCAGCCAGCAACTGGTGGGCCTGTCAAACCGCCGCGAAATCACCACGGCCGACATGGAGCTGTTCAAGAGCTTCGATGATCGCCTGAAGCAGTACATGGCCAGCTACCAGGCCACCATCCAGGACACCGACGACCAGGAACGCTTCGACACCTTCGTCAAGCTCGAGGAACAATACGTCAACGTGGTCGACCAGGTGCTTGAGGCCTACCGCCAGCACCATTACGCCGAAGCCGAGCGGCTGATCAGCGATGCGCTCACCCCGGCCTGGACCGAAGGGCGCAAGCACCTCAATCTGGTGATCGAGCACAACCGCGAGTCGGCAGACGCCGCCACCCATGAAATTGTCAGTGCCGTGAGCACCGCCAAGGGCAGCATGATGGTCTCGCTGCTGCTGGCGATCGTGGCTGCCGGTATCTGCGGCTTGCTGTTGATGCGCGCCATTACCGCACCGGTACAACGCGTGGTGCATGCCCTCGACAAACTGCGCTCGGGCGACCTGAGCATGCGCCTGAGCCTGGACCGCAAGGATGAATTCGGCGCCATCGAAAGCGGCTTCAACGAAATGGCCGAAGCCCTGGCCAACCTGGTGGCCCAGGCACAGCGCTCGTCGGTGCAGGTGACCACGTCGGTCACCGAGATTGCCGCCACCTCCAAGCAGCAGCAGGCCACCGCCACCGAAACGGCCGCCACCACCACCGAGATCGGCGCCACCTCGCGTGAAATCGCCGCCACCTCGCGTGACCTGGTACGCACCATGACCGAGGTCACCTCCGCCGCCGATCAGGCTTCGAGCCTGGCCGGCTCCGGCCAGCAGGGCCTGGCGCGCATGGAAGAGACCATGCACCAGGTGATGGGCGCCGCCGACCTGGTCAACGCCAAGCTGGGGATCCTCAACGAAAAGGCCAGCAACATCACGCAGATGGTGGTGACCATCGTCAAGGTGGCCGACCAGACCAACCTGCTCTCGCTCAATGCCGCCATCGAGGCGGAGAAGGCCGGCGAATATGGCCGCGGTTTTGCCGTGGTCGCCACCGAGGTGCGACGCCTGGCCGACCAGACCGCCGTGGCCACCTACGACATCGAGCAGATGGTGCGCGAGATCCAGTCGGCGGTGTCGGCCGGGGTCATGGGCATGGACAAGTTCTCCGAAGAAGTGCGCCGCGGCATGTTCGAGGTGCAGCAGGTGGGCGAGCAGTTGAGCCAGATCATTCACCAGGTCCAGGCCCTGGCACCGCGGGTGCTGATGGTCAACGAGGGCATGCAGGCCCAGGCCACCGGTGCCGAGCAGATCAACCAGGCGCTGGCCCAGCTCAGCGATGCCAGCACCCAGACGGTGGAGTCGCTGCGCCAGGCTAGCTTCGCCATCGATGAGTTGAGCCAGGTGGCGGCCGGCCTGCGCGGTGGTGTATCGCGCTTCAAAGTCTGATCACCATGACCGACCTGCATTCCTACCCGGCAGCGGTGGCCAGCACCAAGGGCACGTTGTACCTGCAGTTTCGCCTCAACCAGCAGCGCTTTGCCCTGGACGTGCGCGAAGTGGTCGAGGTGCTGCCACGGCGGCCGCTCAAGCCGATTGCCCAGGCGCCGGCCTGGGTGGCCGGCATCCTCGCGCATCGCGGTGTCCTGGTGCCGGTGGTCGACCTGAGCGCGCTGAGCTTTGCCCAGCCGGCCGCCGAACGCGCCAGCACGCGCCTGGTGCTGGTGCGTTACCGTCACGACCAGGTGCTGGGGCTGATCCTCGAGCAAGCCACCGAAACCCTGCGCTGCATGCCGGACGAGTTCCAGCCCTATGGCCTGGACAACGGCGAAGCGCCTTACCTGGGCCCGGTCCGCCAGGACGCCCAGGGCCTGCTGCAACGGATCGAGGTGGATGACCTGCTGCCAGAGAGCGTCCGCGAACTGCTGTTCCCGCACCCACCAGGGCAGGTGGCGCCATGAGCGAGCAACGTTTCTTCCGCTACCTGCAGGAACGTATCGGCCTGGATGTCGAGTCGGTTGGCGTGCCGATGGTGGAGCGGGCCCTGCGCCAGCGCTGTGTCGCATTGAATGCCGCCGATCTGGACGACTACTGGGTGCGTCTGCAGCAATCGCCGGATGAGCAACTGGCGCTGATCGAGGCCGTGATCGTTCCGGAAACCTGGTTTTTCCGCTACCCGGAGTCGTTCACCGCGCTGGTCGGCCTGGCCCAGAAGCGCCTGGCCGAGCTGGCCGGAAAGCGGCCGTTGCGCCTGCTCAGCTTGCCGTGCTCCACCGGCGAGGAGCCTTACTCGCTGGCCATGGCCTTGCTCGATGCGGGTATCAACCCGGCCGATTTCCGCATCGACGGCATCGATATCAGCCCTAGCTCGGTGGCCAAGGGCATACAGGGCGTTTACGGGCGCAACTCGTTCCGCGGCGCCGAGCTTGGGTTTCGCGAGCGGTACTTCCGTGAAGGTGAGGACGGCCACACGCTGGGTGAGCGGGTACGCCAGTCGGTGAACCTGGAAGTGGGCAATGTGCTCGACCCGGCGCTGGCCGCCCGCAACGGCCTGTACGATTTCGTGTTCTGCCGCAACCTGCTGATCTATTTCGATGTACCGACCCAGCAGCGAGTGTTCGAGGTGCTCAAGCGCCTGGCACAGCCGCAGGGCGTGCTGTTCATCGGCCCCGCCGAAGGCAGCCTGCTGGCGCGGTTGGGCATGCGGCCGCTGGGCATTGCCCAGTCGTTTGCCTACGTTCGCCAACCCGCCGATATGCCGGCTGTGCCCGTTCTGCCCCCACGGCAGTTGCCCACTATGGTGGCTTCGGGCCGTCCGCGGCCGGCCTCTGTGCCACCTGCGCGGCCCTTGCGTGTGGTGCCACCTGTCGCCCCGGCAGCCGAACCGCGGGAAAGCGAAAGCGAGTTGCTGGCCAGCATCGCGCGCCAGGCCAATGCCGGCGACAGTGCCCAGGCCCGTGCCAGTTGCCAGCGCTACCTGCGCCAGTTCGCGCCCAAGGCCCAGGTCTACTACTGGCTGGGGCTGCTGAGCGACACGGAAGGTGATGCTCAGCAGGCACTGAGCCTTTACCGCAAGGCACTGTATCTGGAGCCTCAGCATCCTGAGGCATTGTTGCACCTGGCCACGTTGCTGGCGGCCCAAGGCGACGAAGCCGGTGCACGCCGCCTGCAGGAACGCGCGGCACGGGTTGGCCGGGAGTCTGAACGATGAAAGCCGAACACACGATCCAGCTGTTGGCCAATGACGATGAGCGTATCGACGACTGCTGGAACCGTATTGGTGTACACGGCAGCAAGGACTGCCCGTTGCTGGAGCGGCATATCCATTGTCGCAACTGCGAAGTCTACGCTGCGGCGGCCACGCGCCTGCTCGACCGCTACGCGCTGATCGAAGCGGACCTGGCGCACGAAACCGCCCCCGTCGAAACCTCGGCCGGGCGTTCGCTGCTGCTGTTCCGCCTGGGCGAGGAGTGGCTGGCCCTGGCCACTGCCTGCCTGGCCGAGATCGCCCCGCTGCAACCGGTGCATTCGTTGCCGCATCAGCGCTCCCGGGTTCTGCAAGGAGTCGCCAACGTGCGCGGGGCGCTGGTGCCGTGCCTGTCGCTGGGTGACCTGCTGGGCGTGGAGCGTTTGTCCGAGCAGGCGCGCAGCGGTCGGGCGATGCCGCGCATGCTGATCCTGGCGGCGTCGGGCGGGCCAGTGGTCATGGCGGTGGACGAGATCGATGGCATTCACCGCCTCGATGCCTCATTGCAGGGTGCCAGCGAGGACGCCGCACCGTTCACCGCTGCGGTCTTGCAGTGGCGGGGGCGCAGTGTGCGGGTGCTGGACGATCAACACTTACTGTCTGCCGTGCAGCGGAGCCTGTCATGACCCCAGAGCAAATGCGCGATGCATCGCTGCTCGAACTGTTCAGCCTGGAGGCCGAGGCGCAGACCCAGGTGCTCAGCACCGGGCTGATGGCACTGGAGCGTAACCCGACCCAGGCCGACCAGCTGGAAGCCTGCATGCGTGCGGCACATTCGTTGAAAGGTGCGGCGCGCATCGTCGGTATCGATGCCGGGGTCAGTGTCGCCCATGTCATGGAAGACTGCCTGGTGGCGGCCCAGGAAGGCCGGCTGCTGTTGCGCGCCGATCACATCGATGCATTGCTGCGCGGCACCGACTTGCTGATGCACATCGCCACGCCCGGCGACCCGAACGGCGAGGCACTGGTGCCAGCGTTCCTGCTGCAGATGGCCAGCCTGCTCGACCCCGCCGCCACACCCGTACCGCCCGCTGTCGCGCCCGTACCGGCAGAGGTTGCCCTCGAACCAGTGTTGCCCGTGGTCCCGCAAGCCCAGCCTGAGCCAGTGGCGCCGGCCGTTGAAGCCGAAGTTGAACCTGCCGCGCCACGCAAGGCCGGCAAGCGCGCGGGCGAGGGCGGTGAGCGGGTCTTGCGGGTGACCGCCGACCGCCTGAACAGCCTGCTCGACCTGTCGAGCAAGTCGTTGGTCGAGACCCAGCGCCTCAAGCCCTACCTGGCCACCTTGCAGCGTCTCAAGCGCATGCATGGCCAGGGCATGCGGGCCCTCGACGGCCTGAAGACCCAGCTCGAAGACAGTGGCCAGAGCCTCGAAGTGCTGGATGCCCTGGCCCAGACCCAACGCCTGCTGCTGGAAACCCAGCAGATCCTGCAGCAGCAGGCCGCCGACCTCGACGAGTTCGGCTGGCAGGCCAGCCAGCGGGCCCAGTTGCTGTATGACACGGCACTGGCTTGCCGCATGCGCCCGTTTGCCGACGTGCTCACCGGCCAGAGCCGCATGGTTCGTGACCTCGGGCGTTCGCTGGGCAAGCAGGTGCAGCTGCAGGTCGAAGGCGAAAAGACCCAGGTCGATCGCGATGTGCTGGAAAAGCTCGAAGCGCCGTTGACTCACTTGCTGCGCAATGCTGTCGACCATGGCATCGAACTGCCCGAGCGGCGTCTGCTGGCGGGCAAGCCGGAGGAAGGCACGATCCGCCTGCGCGCCTCGCACCAGGCCGGGCTGCTGATGCTTGAGCTGAGCGATGACGGCGCTGGCATCGACCTTGAGCGCCTCAAACGCAACATCGTCGAGCGCGGCCTGTCGCCGGCCGACACCGTGTCGCAGATGAGCGAGGCCGAGCTGCTGACCTTCCTGTTCCTGCCGGGCTTCAGCCTGCGCGACAAGGTCACCGAAGTGTCGGGCCGCGGTGTTGGCCTGGATGCGGTGCAGCACATGGTCCGCGACCTGCGCGGTTCGATCGAGTTGACCCAGGTGCCTGGCCAGGGCTGCCGTTTCCACCTGGAGGTGCCGCTGACCCTGTCGGTGGTGCGCAGCCTGGTGGTGGAAGTGGGCGGTGAGGCGTATGCGTTCCCGCTGGCGCATATCGAACGCACCCTCGAGGTGGCGGCCGATGACATCGTGCAGATCGAGGGCCGCCAGCACTTCTGGCACGAAGGCCGGCATATTGGCCTGGTGGCTGCCAGCCAGTTGCTCAACCGGCCGGCAGGGCAGGGTGAAGCCAACAGCCTGCGGGTGGTGGTGATCCGTGAGCGTGAGCAGCTGTACGGGGTGGCCGTGGAGCGCCTGGTCGGTGAGCGGGTGCTGGTGGTGATGCCGCTCGACCCGCGTCTGGGCAAGGTCCAGGACATCTCCGCAGGGGCCCTGCTGGACGATGGCTCGGTGGTGCTGATCATCGATGTCGAAGACTTGCTGCGCTCGGTCGAGAAGCTGCTCAGCACCGGCCGCCTGGAGCGAATCGAGCGCGGTACGCAAGGGGCGCGAGGGGCGAGCCGCAAGCGCGTCCTGGTGGTCGACGACTCGCTCACCGTGCGCGAACTGCAACGCAAGCTGCTGAGCAACCGTGGCTACGACGTCGCGGTGGCGGTGGACGGCATGGACGGCTGGAACGCCCTGCGCAGCGAGGACTTCGACCTGCTGATCACCGACATCGACATGCCGCGCATGGACGGCATCGAGCTGGTCACCCTGGTGCGCCGCGACCAACGGTTGCAGTCGCTGCCGGTGATGGTGGTGTCGTACAAGGACCGTGAAGAAGATCGCCGACGTGGCCTGGACGCTGGAGCCGACTACTATTTGGCAAAGGCCAGCTTCCACGATGATGCGTTGCTGGATGCCGTGGTGGAACTGATCGGAGGTGCTCAGGGATGAAGGTCGCCATCGTCAATGATATGCCCATGGCAGTAGAGGCGTTGCGCCGGGCCCTGGCCTTCGAGCCCGCGCACCAGGTGGTCTGGGTGGCCAGCAATGGCGCCGAAGCCGTACGCAAGTGCGCCGAGGATACCCCCGACCTGATTCTCATGGACCTGATCATGCCGGTGATGGATGGCGTCGAGGCGACCCGGCAGATCATGGCCGAAACGCCTTGTGCCATCGTCATCGTCACGGTCGACCGCAAGCAGAATGTGCACCGGGTGTTCGAGGCCATGGGCCATGGCGCCCTGGATGTCGTCGACACCCCTGCGCTGGGCGCGGGTGACGCACGTGAAGCCGCGGCGCCGCTGCTGCGCAAGATCCTCAACATCGGTTGGCTGATCGGCCAGCAGCGGCCAGGTGCGAGCAAGGCGCTCGCCGCCCCCCTGCGCGAGGCCTCCCAGCGCAGCGGCCTGGTGGCCATTGGCTCGTCCGCTGGTGGCCCTGCCGCGCTCGAAGTGCTGCTCAAAGGCCTGCCGCGCGGCTTTCCGGCTTCGATCGTGCTGGTCCAGCATGTTGACCAGGTGTTTGCCGCCGGCATGGCCGAGTGGCTCGCCAGCGCCTGCGGCTTGCCGGTGCGCCTGGCCCGCGAAGGCGAGCCGCCACAACCCGGGCAGGTGCTGCTGGCCGGCACCAATCACCATATCCGCCTGCTACAGGGTGGCCAGTTGGCCTACACTGCCGAACCTGTAAACGAAATCTACCGGCCCTCGATCGACGTGTTCTTCGAGAGTGTGGCGCGTTACTGGAACGGCGATGCGGTGGGCGTGCTGCTCACCGGCATGGGGCGCGATGGCGCCCAGGGCTTGAAACTGATGCGCCAGCAGGGCTTTCTGACGATTGCCCAGGACCAGTCCAGCAGTGCGGTGTACGGCATGCCCAAGGCCGCTGCGGCTATCGATGCAGCGGTAGAAATCCGCCCGCTTGAGCGAATTGCCGGGCGCTTGATGGAAATCTTTGCAAAATGACGACATGTATAGAATCGCGCCGCATGGACGGCCGTGATCAGGTGAATTCTAATGACTGATCTACCGATCGAAGGCTTCGCGACGCCCAACGAGAATTCGGCAATGGTCCTGCTGGTCGATGACCAGGCGATGATCGGCGAAGCGGTGCGACGTGGCCTGGCCCACGAAGAGAACATCGACTTCCACTTCTGTGCCGACCCGCACCAGGCGGTGGCCCAGGCCATGCGCATCAAGCCTACGGTGATCCTCCAGGACCTGATCATGCCCGGCCTGGACGGCCTGACCCTGGTGCGCGAGTACCGCAACAACCCGGCCACCCAGGACATCCCGATCATCGTCCTGTCGACCAAGGAAGACCCGCTGGTCAAGAGCGCGGCCTTCGCCGCCGGGGCCAACGATTACCTGGTCAAGCTGCCGGACACCATCGAGCTGGTGGCGCGCATCCGCTACCACTCGCGCTCGTACCTGACCCTGCTGCAGCGCGACGAGGCCTACCGCGCCCTGCGCGTGAGCCAGCAGCAGCTGCTCGACACCAACCTGATGCTGCAGCGCCTGATGAACTCCGATGGCCTCACCGGCCTGTCCAATCGCCGTCACTTCGACGAATACCTGGAACTGGAATGGCGCCGGGCCATGCGTGAGCAGCAGCAACTGTCGCTGCTGATGATCGATGTCGACTACTTCAAGGTGTTCAACGACAGCTTCGGCCACCTGGCCGGCGACGAGGCACTGCGTCAGGTCGCCGAGGCCATTCGCGGTTCCTGCTCGCGGCCGACCGACCTGCCGGCGCGCTACGGCGGCGAGGAGTTCGCCCTGGTACTGCCCAACACCTCGCCCGGCGGCGCACGACTGGTCGCAGAAAAGCTGCGCCAGACCGTGCTCGGCCTGAACATCGCGCACAACGCGCCGACCGCAGACTCGTATCTGACCGTGAGCATCGGCCTGGCGACCCAGACGCCAGCCGTCGGCAGCCACTGCCGGCAGCTGATTTCGGCAGCGGACAAGGGGCTGTACCTGGCCAAGAACAACGGGCGCAACCAGGTGGGTATCGCCTGAGGCCGATGCGGCTGCCCAACGGGCTGCCGCCGCTCTTTGGATGGGTTATACTCGCGGGCTTTTCACCGAATTCGCACGAGAGCTGCCCGCCCATGGAAATCCAACCGATTCTGAACACCATCAAGGACCTCACCGAGCGTTCCCTGTCCATTCGGGGGTATCTTTGACTACGATCACAAGCATGACCGCCTGATCGAAGTCAACCGCGAGCTGGAAGACGCTGCCGTCTGGAACAAGCCCGAGTACGCCCAGGCCCTGGGCCGCGAGCGTGCCATGCTGGCGCAGGTCGTCGAGACCCTGGACAAGATGGCCAACGGCCTTGCCGACTGCAAGGACCTGCTCGACATGGCCGTCGAGGAAGGTGACGAAGGCGCTGTCAGCGATGTCGAGACCGAGCTGCAGGCCCTGGAAGAATCCCTGGCCCAGCTTGAGTTCCGTCGCATGTTCAGCGGCGAGATGGACATGAACAACGCCTACCTGGACATCCAGGCCGGCTCCGGCGGCACCGAGGCCCAGGACTGGGCCAACATCCTGCTGCGCATGTACCTGCGCTGGGCCGACAAGCGTGGCTTCGACGCCACCATCATCGAGCTGTCCGAAGGTGAAGTCGCCGGCATCAAGGGCGCCACCGTGCACATCAAGGGCGAGTACGCCTTCGGCTGGCTGCGCACCGAGATCGGCGTGCACCGCCTGGTGCGCAAGAGCCCGTTCGATTCCGGCGCGCGTCGCCACACCTCGTTCTCGGCGGTGTTCGTGTCCCCCGAGATCGACGACAAGGTCGAGATCGAGATCAACCCGTCCGATCTGCGCATCGACACCTACCGCTCCTCCGGTGCCGGTGGTCAGCACGTGAACACCACCGACTCGGCGGTGCGTATCACCCACGTACCGACCAACACCGTGGTGGCCTGCCAGAACGAGCGCTCCCAGCACGCCAACAAGGACACCGCCATGAAAATGCTGCGGGCCAAGTTGTACGAGCTGGAAATGCAGAAGCGCAACGCCGCCTCGCAGGCGCTGGAAGACAGCAAGTCGGACATCGGCTGGGGCCACCAGATCCGTTCCTACGTGCTGGATGACTCGCGCATCAAGGACCTGCGGACCGGCGTCGAGCGCAGCGACTGCAACAAGGTGCTGGACGGCGACATCGACCAGTACCTGGAAGCGAGCCTCAAGCAGGGCCTGTAAGCCGCACACCACCGCCGCGCTACCTGGCCATCCGCCGGTAGCGCGTGCCCTGCCCGGAACGGGCAACGAATACCTGATGGAAAGAATGACGACATGAGCGACCTCAAGACCGAATCGCAAGACCTGCAACAGGAAGAAAACGCCCTGATCGCCCTGCGCAAGGAAAAACTTGCCGCCGAGCGTGCCAAGGGCAATGCCTTCCCCAACGACTTCCGTCGCGACAGCTACTGCAACGACCTGCAGAAACAGTACGCGGACAAGACCAAGGAAGAACTGGAAGCAGCCGCGATCCCGGTCAAGGTTGCCGGCCGCATCATGCTCAACCGTGGCTCGTTCATGGTCATCCAGGACATGACTGGCCGTATCCAGGTCTACGTCAACCGCAAGACCCTGCCGGAAGAAACCCTGGCCGCGGTCAAGACCTGGGACCTGGGCGACATCATCAGCGCCGAAGGCACCCTGGCCCGTTCCGGCAAGGGCGACCTGTACGTCGAGATGACCAACGTGCGCCTGCTGACCAAGTCGCTGCGCCCGCTGCCGGACAAGCACCACGGCCTGACCGACACCGAGCAGCGCTACCGCCAGCGCTACGTCGACCTGATGGTCAACGAAGAGACCCGCCACACCTTCCGTGTGCGTTCGCAGGTGATCTCGCACATCCGCAAGTTCCTCATCGAGCGCGACTTCCTCGAAGTCGAGACACCGATGCTGCAAACCATCCCTGGCGGCGCTGCGGCCAAGCCGTTCGAAACCCACCACAACGCCCTGGACATGGCCATGTTCCTGCGTATCGCGCCGGAGCTGTACCTCAAGCGCCTGGTGGTCGGTGGCTTTGAAAAAGTGTTCGAGATCAACCGCAACTTCCGTAACGAAGGCGTTTCGACTCGTCACAACCCTGAATTCACCATGCTCGAGTTCTACCAGGCCTACGCCGACTACCGCGACAACATGGACCTCACCGAGGAACTGTTCCGCGAGCTGGCGCTGCTGGTACTGGGCACCACCGACGTACCGTACGGCGACAAGGTGTTCCACTTCGGCGAGCCGTTCGCCCGCCTGTCGGTATTCGACTCGATCCTCAAGTACAACCCGGAGCTGACCGCTGCCGACCTGCAGGACGTCGACCGTGCCCGCGAGATCGCCAAGAAGGCCGGTGCCAAGGTGCTGGGCCACGAAGGCCTGGGCAAGCTGCAGGTGATGATTTTCGAAGAGCTGGTCGAGCACAAGCTGGAACAGCCGCACTTCATCACCGAGTACCCGTTCGAAGTGTCGCCGCTGGCCCGTCGCAACGACGACAACCCGGCCGTGACCGACCGTTTCGAACTGTTCATCGGTGGCCGCGAGATCGCCAACGCCTACTCCGAGCTCAACGATGCCGAAGACCAGGCCGAGCGCTTCCTGGCCCAGGTGGCCGAGAAGGACGCCGGTGACGACGAAGCCATGCACTACGACGCCGACTTCGTTCGCGCCCTGGAGTACGGCATGCCGCCGACTGCCGGTGAAGGTATCGGCATCGACCGCCTGGTGATGCTGCTGACCAACTCGCCGTCGATTCGCGACGTGATCCTGTTCCCGCACATGCGCCCACAGGCCTGAGTGAACTGAACAAGCCGCCTTTCGGGGCGGCTTTTTCTTGCCTGTACACTTGTATTGGCTGTACCGGCCTCTTCGCGGCTAAAGCCGCTCCCACAGGTACTGCACAGATTCTGAGAGCTGCGCAATCCCTGTGGGAGCGGCTTTAGCCGCGAAGAGGCCGGTACAGCCAATACAAGTGTACAGGCAAGAAAAAGCCGCCCCGAAAGGCGGCTTGTTCAGTT
>NZ_JAGIBG010000052.1 GCF_017744435.1 Pseudomonas sp. | reverse complement strand
AGGCGCGAGTGCGTTTGCCGTTGGGATTGCTGCTGCCGCGTAATGCGGTGTGAGCTTCACTGGCCTCTTCGCGGCTAAAGCCGCTCCCACAGGTTCTGCACAGGCCCGAAGGCTGCGGTGATCCTGTGGGAGCGGCTTTAGCCGCGAAGAGGCCAGTGAAGCTCACACCGCATTACGCGGCAGCAGCAATCCCAACGGCAAACGCACTCGCGCCTCGATACCGCCACCGGAGCGGTTGCGCAACTCGACATTCCCGCCATGCTGCGCCGCGATCCGCTTGACGATCGCCAAGCCCAACCCGGTTCCCTTGCCCCCACGGGCACGGTCCCCGCGAATGAACGGATTGAAGATGGTTTCCAGCTCCGATTCGTCGATCCCGGTTCCCCGGTCCAGCACGCTGAGCACCACATACGGCGCGCTCTCGTCTCCAGACACATAGGCCGCCACCTCGACACCCTTGCCAGCGTGATGCAGGGCATTGCCGATCAGGTTGCCGAGCATGCGCTTGAGCGAAACCCTGCGCAGCGGGAACGGCGGAATCGGCTCCAGGCACAGGCGCACACGTTCTTCCGGCTGGTTATAGGGCGCCACCACTTCGCGCACCAGGTCGGCCAGGTCGACCTCCTCGACCGGCTCGTCCCGCCCATCGCGAATGAACGCGAGGAACTGGTCGAGAATCGCGTCCATGTCCTCGATGTCGCGGACCATGTCATCACTCAGCTCGTTGTCGCTGTCCAGCAGTGACAGTGATAGCCGCAGCCGTGTAAGCGGTGTACGCAGGTCATGGGAAACCCCCGCCAGCATCAGCTCCCGCTCGCGACCGGCCTGTTCGACATCTTCAGCCATCTGGTTGAAGGCGCGGTACACCTCGGTCATTTCGCTGGGCGTGTCGCTGATCGGCAAGCGCACGCTGCGCCCCTGGCCCACCTGCCGGGCCGCGAATACCAGGCGCTTCAACGGCTGGTTGAGCTGGCGCACGAAGATCCACGCCGAGGCGGTGGACAACAGGCCGATGGCCAGGAACCAGCCCAGCACGTTCCAGATCTTCTGCCCACGCAGCGGGTGCGGGTACAACGGCACCTTCAGCCAGCCCGGGCCCAGGCTCGGTGCGTTCACCCACAGCGCTGGCGGCGCATGAATGCGCAGGCGCACCTCGGTGTCTTCACCCAGCTCGGCCTGCATCTGCCGCTGGTAGATCTCGCTGTAAGGCCAGTGCTGCTCACCCTCCGGCACGCCGGAACCGGTCACCCTGATCAGCCCGGCGGCCTCGGCGATCTTGTCGCGGTTTTCTTCATCCGCCGCCCAATAGGCGCGCAGGGTCAGTGCCACACCGTGGCTGTACTGCCGATCGACCAGCACGTCCTCGTTCATCAGCAGGTAGACCAGCGTCAGGGCCTTGGAGAACAGGACAACGATCAGCACCAGCCACAGGGTGCGGGCAAAGAAGCTTTGCGGGAACCAGAGCGGCGTTTTCATCGACGGCGAAGCATCATTTGCCAGCGTTTCCGTCTGGTACGAACACGTAGCCCACGCCCCAGACCGTCTGGATGTAGCGTGGCTTGGACGGGTCCGGTTCGATCATGCGGCGCAGGCGCGAGATCTGCACGTCGATGGAGCGCTCCAGGGCATCCCACTCGCGGCCACGGGCCAGGTTCATCAGCTTGTCGCGGGTCAGCGGCTCACGGGCGTGCATCACCAGCGCCTTGAGCACGGCGAACTCACCGGTGGTGAGCATGTGCACTTCGTCGCCACGCTTGAGCTCACGGGTGGCCAACGACAGCTCGTAGTCGCCGAAGGTGACCGACTCGTCCTCGCTGCCCGGTGCGCCCGGCACGCTCGGTGCCTGGCGGCGCAGCACGGCCTTGACCCGCGCCATCAGCTCGTCCGGGTTGAACGGCTTGCCCAGATAGTCGTCAGCGCCCAGTTCCAGGCCCTTGATCCGGCTGAGCTCGTCACCCTTGGCGGTGAGCATGATGATCGGGATCTGGTTGTTCGACTGGCGCAGACGCTTGCAGGCGGACAGGCCATCTTCGCCTGGCAGCATCAGGTCGAGCACCACCAGGTTGAACACTTCGCGCGCCAGCAGGCGGTCCATCTGTTCGGTGTTGGGCACCGCGCGGGCACGGTAGCCCTTGCTGGTGAAGAAACGTTCCAGCAGGCTGCTGAGCCCCGGGTCGTCGTCGACGATGAGAATCTTGTCACCTTCAGCGGTGTTTGCGGTGCCGGTCATGAATAACTCCTCTGATATCGCCGCGCATTATGGCGTAGCCATTGCTGCACGTTGCGTGAGCATTGTTAGCAGATTTTTCCCCGGGCGCCAGTTCCGGCTGGCCGGGCGCCATCACCGCAAGCCGTTTGCGATGGGTATAATGCGCGGCTTTCATCCAGCGCCACCGGGCCAAAGACCCACCGGCGACCCCCGTATTCACAAATGTCAGGTGGTTTACATGGACAGCATCAACAGCCGTATCGCCGAGGAACTGGGCGTACGCCCCCAGCAGGTCGAGGCGGCCGTGGGCCTGTTGGACGAAGGCTCGACCGTGCCTTTCATCGCCCGTTACCGCAAGGAAGTGACCGGTAGCCTCGACGACACCCAGCTGCGCCACCTGGAAGAGCGCCTGCGCTACCTGCGCGAACTCGACGAGCGCCGCGCCAGCATCCTGTCCAGCATCGAGGAGCAGGGCAAGCTGACCCCGGAACTGGCCCGCGAGATCAAGCTGGCCGACACCAAGACCCGCCTCGAAGACCTCTACCTGCCGTACAAGCAGAAGCGCCGCACCAAGGGCCAGATCGCCCTGGAAGCCGGCCTCGGCGAGCTGGCCGACGGCCTCTTCAACGATCCGAACCTGGCCCCGGAAAGCGAAGCTGCGCGCTTTGTCGATGCCGAAAAAGGCGTGGCCGACGTCAAGGCCGCCCTGGAAGGCGCCAAGTACATCCTCATGGAGCGCTTCGCCGAAGACGCCGCCCTGCTCGACAAGCTGCGCAACTTCCTCAAGCAGGAAGCGGTGCTCAGCGCCCGCGTGGTGGCCGGCAAGGAAGAAGAAGGCGCCAAGTTCCGCGACTACTTCGCCCATGACGAACTGCTGCGCACTGCTCCTTCGCACCGTGCCCTGGCGATCTTCCGCGGGCGCAACGAAGGCGTGCTGAGCGCCTCGCTCAAAGTCGGCGAAGAGCTGCCTGGCACCCTGCACCCGTGCGAACTGATGATCGGCAACCACGTCGGTATCGAAAACCGCAGCCGCCCGGCCGACAAATGGTTGGGCGAGGTTGTGCGCTGGACCTGGAAGGTCAAGCTCTACACCCACCTGGAAACCGACCTGTTCGGCGAGCTGCGCGACAATGCCGAAGGCGAGGCGATCAACGTCTTCGCCCACAACCTGCACGACCTGCTGCTGGCCGCCCCGGCCGGCCCGCGCGCCACCCTGGGCTTCGACCCTGGCCTGCGCACCGGCTGCAAGATCGCCGTGGTCGATGCCACCGGCAAGCTGCTGGACCACACCACGGTCTACCCGCACGCGCCGAAGAACGACTGGGACCGCACCATTTCCATCATGGCCGCCCTGTGCGCCAAGCACTCGGTGGAGCTGATCGCCATCGGCAACGGCACCGCCAGCCGCGAGAGCGACAAGCTGGTGGCCGAGCTGGTCAAGCAATACCCGGCACTGAAGATCACCAAGATCATGGTCTCCGAGGCAGGTGCGTCGGTGTATTCGGCGTCTGAACTGGCTGCCCGCGAGTTCCCGGACCTGGACGTATCGATCCGCGGCGCCGTGTCGATCGCCCGCCGCCTGCAGGACCCGCTGGCCGAGCTGGTGAAGATCGACCCGAAATCCATCGGGGTCGGCCAGTACCAGCACGACGTTTCGCAAATCAAGCTGGCCCGCGGCCTGGACGCCGTGGTCGAGGACTGCGTGAACGCCGTCGGCGTCGACGTCAACACCGCGTCGGTGGCGCTGCTGACCCGTATTTCGGGCCTGAACGCGACCCTGGCGCAGAACATCGTCGCCCACCGCGACGCCAACGGCCCGTTCGCCACCCGTGCGGCGCTGAAAAAGGTCAGCCGCCTCGGTGAGAAAACCTTCGAGCAGGCCGCCGGCTTCCTCCGTGTGATGAACGGCGACAACCCACTCGACGCCTCCGCCGTGCACCCTGAGGCCTACCCCCTGGTGCAGCGCATCGCTGCCGGCACCGACCGCGACATCCGCTCGCTGATCGGCGACAGCGGTTTCCTCAAGCGCCTGGACCCGAAGAAGTTCACCGACGAGACCTTCGGCCTGCCGACCGTCACCGACATCCTCCAGGAACTGGACAAGCCCGGCCGTGACCCACGCCCGGAGTTCAAGACCGCCACCTTCCAGGACGGCGTCGAGGACCTCAAGGACCTGGAGCCGGGCATGATCCTCGAAGGCGTGGTGACCAACGTCACCAACTTCGGTGCCTTCGTCGACATCGGCGTGCACCAGGATGGCCTGGTGCACATCTCGGCGCTGTCGGAGAAGTTCGTCAAGGACCCGCGTGAAGCGGTCAAGGCCGGCGACGTGGTCAAGGTCAAGGTCATGGAAGTGGACATTCCGCGCAAGCGTGTCGGCCTGTCCATGCGCATGAGCGACACCCCGGGCGAGAAAGTTGAAGGCAACCGTGGCGGCAACCGTGGCAATGGCGGCAACCGCCAGCAGCAGGCACCACGCCCGCGTGAAACCGCCACTGCAGCCCCGGCCAACAACGCCATGGCGGCCTTGTTCGCCAACGCCAAGCAGCTGAAGAAGAAGTGATGGACATCCCCAAGGAATTGGTCGAAAGCGCCTACAGCCAGCTCCTTGGCTGCCGCGTGCAACGCCTGGACACAGGCGTTGCCGAGGTGGCCCTGGCACTCGAGCCACACCTGCGCAACCGCGGCCAGAAGCTGCACGGCGGGGCAATCTTCAGCCTGGTGGACATCGCCATGGGCCTGGCCTGCTCGGCCAGCCACGGTTTTGACCAGCAGAGCGTGACCATCGAATGCAAGATCAACTACATGCGCGCCGTCAGCGACGGTGACGTGCTGTGCACCGCCCGCGTGCTGCACGCCGGGCGCCGTACCCTGGTGGTCGACGCCGACGTAGTTCAAGGCGACAAACTGGTGGCGAAAGCGCAAGGAACCTTCGCGGTTCTCTAGCTCACCAAGGGGTATCTGCGGTATTTTTCGGCAGTGCGCTGGCACTGCCGGAACCGCGTAAACCAGGCGACAACGCCAGTTCCTTTTTTCCTACCCTTGTAGACCGTCATCTCTACCCCCATATTGGGGCGACTGACGCGTGAAGGAATACATCTTGAGCGACCTCCTCAACCGCCGCCTGAGCCTGCTCGGCGCCAATCTTCCCCTGCTCAAGCAGTGCCTGCACGGTATTGAGCGCGAATGCCTGCGTGTGACCGACGAAGGTCGCCTGGCCCAGACCCCGCACCCGGAAGCACTGGGCTCGGCGCTGACCAACGAGCAGATCACCACCGATTATTCCGAGTCGCTGCTGGAGTTCATCACCCCGGCCCTGCCCGACCCGGCCAAGGTGCTCGAAAGCCTCGAACAGACCCACCGCTTCGTCTACAGCAAGCTTGGCGACGAATACCTGTGGAGCCCGTCGATGCCTTGCACGCTGCCGGCCGAGGAGGACATCCCGATCGCCGAGTACGGTACCTCGAACATCGGCAAGCTCAAGCACGTCTACCGCAAGGGCCTGGCCCTGCGTTACGGCCGCACCATGCAGTGCATCGCCGGTATCCATTACAACTTCTCGCTGCCTGAAGCGCTGTGGCCACTGCTGCGCGATGCCGAAGGCGGCGAGGAAAGCGACCGCGACTACCAGTCCTCGGCGTACATCGCGCTGATCCGCAACTTCCGCCGCTACAGCTGGCTGCTGATGTACCTGTTCGGCGCCTCGCCGGCACTGGACAAGGGCTTCCTGCGTGGTCGCCCGCACCAGCTCGAAGAACTGGATGCCGAAACCCTGTACCTGCCCTACGCCACCAGCCTGCGCATGAGCGACCTGGGCTACCAGAGCAACGCCCAGGCCGGCCTCACGCCCTGCTACAACAACCTCGCCAGCTACACCGACAGCCTGCGCAAGGCCGTGGGCACGCCCTACCCGCCTTATGTCGAGGTCGGTACGCATGTGGATGGCGAATGGGTGCAGTTGAACACCAACATCCTGCAGATCGAGAACGAGTACTACTCGAACATCCGCCCGAAACGCGTCACCTACACCGGCGAGCGGCCGATACAGGCGCTGACCTCGCGCGGCGTGCAATACGTCGAAGTGCGCTGCCTGGATATCAACCCGTTCCTGCCGGTGGGCATCGACCTGACCGAAGCGCGCTTCCTCGACGCGTTCCTGCTGTTCTGCGCCCTCGAAGAAAGCCCGCAGCTGGACAACGGCGAGTGCGGCCAATGCACCAGCAACTTCCTTACCGTGGTCAAGGAAGGCCGTCGCCCGGGCCTGGAACTGCAGCGCAACGGCCAGCCAGTCGCCCTGCGCGAATGGGCCACCGAGCTGATCAGCCGCATCGGCCAACTGGCGGCGTTGCTCGACAGCGCCCAGGGTGGCGACGAACACGCCAAGGCCCTGGCCACCCAGCAGGCCAAAGTCGATGACGCCTCGCTGACCCCGTCAGCCCAGGTGCTGGCGCGCATGACCGAGCACGACGAAACCTTCGTCCAGTTCTCCCTGCGCCAGAGCCGCCTGCACGCCGAGACCTTCCGCGAGCAACCGCTGTCGGTCGAGCAGCAACAGGCCTTCGAGACCCTGGCTCGCGAGTCGCTCGCCAAGCAGTCCGAGCTGGAGCAGGAGGAAGTCGGTGACTTCGACCTGTTCGTCGGCGCCTACCAGGCCAGCATCCTGGCGATCAGCAACTGATGAACCGCACTGCCACCCCACGCAAGCCCCGCGCCAGCAGCCAGGCCAGGATCGAAGCGATCCTGGCGGCCGCCCGCGAGTTGCTGGCGGAACAAGGGGTGGCAGCCCTGTCGATCTACAGCGTGGCCGAGCGGGCGCAGATTCCACCTTCCTCGGTGTACCACTTCTTTGCCAGCGTACCGGCCCTGCTGGAGGCACTGACTGCCGATGTGCACCGGGCGTTTCGCGAAGCCTTGAGCGCACCGATCGACAGCAGCGCGTTTGCCACCTGGCACGAGCTGTCGCGGCTGATTGAGCAACGCATGCTCGACATCTACAACGAGGATGCGGCAGCGCGGCAGTTGATTCTGGCCCAGCATGGGCTCAGCGAAGTGGTGCAGGCCGACCGCCAGCACGACATGGAGCTGGGCGACTTGATGCACAAGTTGTTCGACCAGCACTTTCACCTGCCGGCGATGCCGGCCGATGTGGATGTGTTTGCCCTGGCGATGGAGCTGAGCGACCGGGTGTATGCGCGGTCGGTGCAGCTGCATGAGGCAATCACCCCGCGTATGGCCGAGGAAGGCAAACGAGTGTTCGAGGCGTATCTGGGGCTTTACCTGCCGCCCTTCCTGGCCAAGCGTCAGGGCTGAAATGATTGGGGCCGCTGTGCGGCCCATCGCGGGTAAACCCGCTCCCACAGAGCCCGCGCATGTCGTGAATGCTGCGCAGAACCTGTAGGAGCGGGTTTACCCGCGATGGGCTGCAGAGCAGCCCCTTTCACCGCCACCTTCACAGCTTGGCGATGGACACTTCGGTCGACTTCACGAAGGCGATGACTTCACTGCCCACCTGCAGTTCCAGCTCTTTCACGGAGCGGGTTGTGATCACCGAAGTGACGATACCCGAGGCCGTCTGCACGTCGATTTCCGACAGTACCGGGCCTTCAAGGATTTCTTTCACGGTGCCTTTGAACTGGTTGCGGACGTTGATGGCTTTGATGGTCATGGCTTGATTCCTTCCGTTTGGCTTCAGTCTGGTCAGTGGGTCATTCAGTGCGCCCAGCGCAATTGCGTGGGCAAAGGGGCTACAGGGTCCGGCTCGGGCGCAATGCCCGGGGCCGACAGAACACGGTTGAGCACTTCGCTTTCCAGCGCGGCCAGGCGGTGCGAACCACGCGCCCGGGGCCGAGCCAGATCGACAGTGAGGTCCAGGCCGACTTCGCCGTCCTCGATCAGGATTACCCGGTCAGCGACGGCCACCGCCTCGTTGACGTCGTGGGTCACCAGCAGGACGGTGAAGCCGTGCTGACGCCACAGGCGTTCGATCAGTTGCTGCATCTCGATACGGGTCAGCGCATCCAGCGCGCCCAGCGGCTCATCCAGCAGCAGCAGGCGCGGTTGATGGATCAAGGCACGGGCCAGGGCCACGCGCTGCTTCTGGCCACCAGACAACGCGGCCGGCCATTCATTGGCGCGATCGGTCAGGCCAACCGCCTCCAGGGCATCCAGCGCACGCTGGCGCCAGTCACCGCGCAGGCCCAGGCCGACGTTGTCGATCACCTTCTTCCACGGCAGCAGGCGCGCGTCCTGGAACATCAGGCGGGTCTCCTCGCGGGCCGCGCTCAGCGGCGCGGCGCCGGCCAGCAAATCGCCGGAGGTCGGCTGGTCGAGCCCGGCCAGCAGCCTCAGCAAGGTGCTCTTGCCGCAACCACTGCGACCGACGATGGCGACGAACTGGCCGGCCGGAATGTGCAGGTCGATGCCTTTCAACACGTCCCGCTGGCCGAAGGCCTTGCGCAGGCCGTTGGCGGCCAGCGGGATGCCACGCAGCAGGCGTGGCGGCTGTTCCTTGAGCACGGTCATGCGCCCTCCTTCTTCGCCACCTGGTAGGCCGGGTGCCAGCGCAGCCACACCCGTTCCAGGCCGCGGGCGGCGAGGTCGGCGAGCTTGCCGAGCACGGCGTACAGGACGATGGCCAGCACCACGACGTCGGTTTGCAGGAATTCACGCGCATTCATGGCCAGGTAACCGATGCCGGCATTGGCCGAAATGGTCTCGGCAACGATCAACGTCAGCCACATGAAGCCCAGGGCGAAGCGCACCCCGACCAGGATCGAAGGCAACGCACCGGGCAGGATCACCTGGCGGAACAGGCCGAAGCCGGACAGGCCATAGCTGCGGGCCATCTCCACCAGTGCCGGGTCGACATTGCGAATGCCGTGGTAGGTGTTCAGGTAGATCGGGAACAGCGTGCCCAGCGCGACCAGGAAAATCTTCGCCGACTCGTCGATACCGAACCACAGGATCACCAGCGGAATCAGCGCCAGGTGCGGCACGTTGCGGATCATCTGCACCGAGCTGTCGAGCAGGCGCTCGCCCCAGTTCGACAGACCGGTGATGAAACCCAGCACCAGGCCGATGCTGCCGCCGATCACGAAGCCCAGCCCGGCCCGCCAGCCACTGATGGCCAGGTGGGTCCAGATTTCACCGCTGCGCACCAGCTCGACACCCGCGCTGACCACCGCGCTCGGCGCAGGCAGGATGCGGGTCGACAGCCAGCCGGCGCTGACCGCCAGTTGCCAGGCCGCCAGCAGCAGCACTGGCAGCGCCCACGGCGCCAGGCGCTGGCTCAATGTGGTGGAGGTTGCACGACTCATGGTCCGGCCCTCAGCTCTGTGCGACGGACTTGGGCAGGATGTCGTTGGCGACCATTTCGCCGAACGGGCTCACGTAGCCACCAGTCTTGGCCTGCTCCGGGCGCTGCACATCGAGGTGCGGGAACAGCAGTTCGGCCACCCGATACGACTCTTCCAGGTGTGGATAACCAGAGAAGATGAAGGTATCGATACCCAGCTCGGCGTATTCCTTGACCCGTGCCGCCACGGTCGGGCCATCGCCGACCAGCGCGGTGCCGGCACCGCCACGCACCAGGCCTACACCGGCCCAGAGGTTGGGGCTGACTTCCAGTTTGTCACGGTTGCCCTTGTGCAGGGCCGCCATGCGCTGCTGACCGACCGAGTCGAAGCGCGCCAGCGAGGCCTGGGCACGGGCGATGGTGTCGTCGTCCAGGTGCGAGATCAGCTTGTCGGCGGCAGCCCAGGCTTCTTCGTTGGTCTCCCGCACGATCACGTGCAGGCGGATGCCGAAGCGTACTTCGCGGCCCTGGGCGGCAGCTTTCTCACGCACCTGGGCGATCTTCTCGGCAACGGCGCTCGGCGGTTCTCCCCAGGTCAGGTACAGCTCGACCTGCTCGGCCGCGAGGTCCTGGGCCGCGTCCGACGAGCCACCAAAGTACAGCGGCGGACGCGGCTGCTGGATCGGTGGATAGAGCAGCTTGGCGCCCTTCACCTGAATGTGCTTGCCGTCGTAGTCGACGGTTTCGCCTTCCAGCACCTTGCGCCAGATGCGGGTGAACTCGACCGACGCTTCGTAGCGCTCCTGGTGGTTCAGGTGCAGGCCGTCACCGGCCAGTTCATCCGGGTCGCCCCCGGTCACCAGGTTGAACAGCGCACGGCCGTTGGACAGCCGATCGAGGGTCGCGGCCTGGCGTGCGGCCACGGTCGGCGAAATGATGCCTGGGCGCAGGGCTACCAGGAACTTCAGGCGCTGGGTCACCGGAATCAGCGACGCGGCCACCAGCCAGGAGTCCTCGCAGGAGCGCCCGGTAGGGATCAGCACCCCGCCGAAACCCAGGCGGTCGGCGGCCTGGGCGATCTGCTGCAAGTAACCGTGATCGACCGCGCGGGCGCCGTCGGACGTGCCCAGGTACTTGCCGTCACCGTGGGTAGGGAGGAACCAGAAAATGTTAAGGCTCATTGGAGTTGTCTCCTCAAGGGTGGCGAGGGCCAGGGCGGTGCCCCGGCGCAGGCGAATCAATCAAGGCGCAGTGGCGACCTTGGCCGGGGGTGTCCAGATCACGTTCTTGATGCTCAGCGGCTTGGGAATCAGCTTGAGCGCCTGGAAGGTGTCGGCGATCTTCTGTTGGGCGGCCACCACTTGCGGGGTGAGCGGCTGGGCACCGTAGCCTTGGCGCTTGACCGAGGTCAGGGTGATGTCGGCAGGCAGGCCGAGCAGCGGCGCAACCTGGTCGGTGACTTCCTGCGGGTTGGCCTGGGACCACTGGCCCACTGCCCGTACTTCGTCGATCAGGGTGCTGATCACCGCCGGGTGCTGGGTGGCGTAGTTGCGGGTAGCCAGGTAGAACTGGTGGTTGTCGACCAGGCCCTTGCCATCACGCAGGGTACGAGCCTGCAGCTGTTGCTCGGCGGCGGCCTGGTACGGGTCCCAGATCACCCAGGCATCGACACTGCCACGCTCGAAGGCGGCGCGGGCATCGGCAGGCGGCAGGTAGACAGGCTGGATGTCGCTGTACGTGAGGCCGGCGTCTTGCAGGGCGCGGACCAGCAGGTAGTGAACGTTGGAGCCCTTGTTGAAGGCCACTTTCTTGCCTTTGAGTTCTTTCACCGACTGGATCGGCGAACCTTTAGGCACGAGGATGGCTTCGCTGTGCGGCGCTGGCGGCTCATAGGCCACGTAGAGCAGGTCGGCGCCAGCGGCCTGGGCGAACACGGGCGGGGTCTCGCCGGTGACGCCGAAATCGATCGAGCCGACGTTCAGCCCTTCGAGCAGCTGTGGGCCGCCAGGGAACTCGGTCCACTGCACCTGCACGCCCTGCTTGGCCAGGCGCTTCTCCAGCGTGCCCTTGGCCTTGAGCAGCACCAGGGTGCCGTATTTCTGATAACCGATGCGCAGGCTTTCGGCCTGGGCTTGGGTGATGGCGCCGAAGGACACAGCCGCCGCAAACAGGGCGACCAGACCACGACGCAAGAAGACTGTGCGCATGGCGCTCTCCTGTGCGATTGGGGTTCGGGTTGCACCTGCTTGCCTCGTTGGCGGGCGAGTAAGGTGGTGGAGCTTGTGTGCTGCTGAGGTGACATTACCAGTCAGTTTATATATCTAGAAATCATATTTTTTCATTTGTTTATTCCTTTATTGCATTATGTTTTGAGGGCCCTTTCGCGGGCACGCCCGCTCCCACAGGTACTGCACAGAGCTCGAAGATTTTGCAATACCTGTGGGAGCGGGCGTGCCCGCGAAGAAGCAAGCACCTTGCAACAGGCATAAAAAAGGGCCGTCGAAACGGCCCGAAAATCCCTGCTATGGCTAAGAGCAATGCAACGAGGAATTCATCAGCGATTAGGCTGCGGGGTCAGCCGCAGATAGGGTTTCACCGCCCGATAACCTTTCGGGAAGCGCTGCTTGATCTCGTCTTCGTCCTTCAGCGAAGGCACGATCACCACCTCGTCGCCGTCCTGCCAGTTACCTGGCGTGGCGAC
This sequence comes from Pseudomonas sp., assembly GCF_017744435.1. Taxonomy (GTDB): domain Bacteria; phylum Pseudomonadota; class Gammaproteobacteria; order Pseudomonadales; family Pseudomonadaceae; genus Aquipseudomonas. The sequence continues at coordinate 6,188 of NZ_JAGIBG010000052.1, read as the reverse complement.
CTTGTGGTTGTCGGTGAGCTGCAGCGAGTCGATCACCCGCAGGATTTCGTTGAAGTTGCGCCCGGTACTGGCCGGATAGGTGATGGTCAGGCGCACCTTCTTGTTCGGGTCGATGACGAACAGCGAACGCACGGTAAGGGTGTCGCTGGCGTTGGGGTGGATCAGGTCGTACAGGTCGGACACCTTGCGGTCGGCGTCGGCGATGATCGGGAAGTTGACCACGGTGTTCTGGGTCTCGTTGATATCCTCGATCCACTTGTGGTGCGAGTCGACCGGGTCGACCGACAGGGCGATGGCCTTCACGCCGCGCTTGGCGAAGTCTTCCTTGAGCTTGGCGGTCAGGCCCAGTTCGGTGGTGCAAACCGGGGTGAAGTCTGCCGGGTGGGAGAACAGCACACCCCAGCTGCTGCCCAGCCATTCGTGGAAGCGGATCTTGCCTTCACTGGATTCCTGCTCGAAGTCCGGGGCGATGTCGCCGAGTTTGAGGCTCATGGGGTGCGGCTCCTGTGCTGTGTTCTGGCGGATGGGTTCAATGTGCCTGCATTCGATGAGAAACAAAAAGAATAAATAATGATTTATTTATAACTTTAATGCATACGAAATTGCGGCCACAAAAAAGCCTCGCACTAGGCGAGGCTTTCTTTATGGCTACGACTTACAGGAAGCTGTAAGTGTAGTTCACGATGAAGCGAGTCTGGTCCTGATCGGCGCTGGCTTCGCTGCTACCACCACGGTAGACGCCCTGACGCAGGCTGAAGCCCAAGCCTTTGAGGGTGCCTTGCTGAATGGTGTAGTCGACGCGGGCGTCACGTTCCCACTCGTTGTAGGTGCCGTGGCCGCTCTTGAAGCGAATGTCGTCACCGCGCAGATAGGCAACCGAAGCCTTCAGGCCCGGTACGCCCAGCGAGGCGAAGTCATAGGAGTACTGACCGAAGTTGGTGTTTTCACCGGCACGGGCAAACTGGTTGATCATGCTGTCGGTGAACAGGTAGAAGCTGGAGCCGGCAGCACCTTCGTTGTCGCCGTTTCCGTCAACCACGTTACCCTGGTTCAGCCAGACAAAACCGCCGTCATCGCTGACTTGCTGACGGCCGAGCATGAGCGCGTGACCACCGAGGGTATAGGTGAACATGGCGGACCAGGTCTTGTTGTCGACCTTGCCAGTGTTCTTGGCGTAGCCACCGTTGTTGTTGAAGTTGTAGCCGCCGCCGTGACCGTTGTTGCCGTCGCTGCTGCTGTCGAAGTAGCGCAGGTCAGTCTTGAACGACTGGTCGTCAGCGATCTTGAAGACGTGGGTCGCACCCAGGAAGTGCTGCTTGTAGAAGTCTTCCAGGTTCGAGTAGTAGTACTGCAGGGTCAGGTCTGGAGTGAGCTTGTAATCCAGGCCGCCGAAGCGGAACTTGTTGCTGTCGGCAGTGGCGCCAGCGACCGACAGGCCGGTGCGGTTGCTCGAAGCACGGCCCATGGCGTGGGTCAGCTGACCGGCGTTGACGGTCAGGTTGTCGATTTCCTTCGACTGGATGGTGCCACCTTCGAAGGTTTGTGGCAGCAGACGGCCGTCGTTGGCAACCAGGATTGGCAGGTTCGGTGCCAGGGCGCTACCGAAGTGGACTTCGGTCTTGGAGAAGCGAGCCTTGGCGTTGGCGCCGAAGCGAGCCCACTGGGCAGCTGCGCCCTTGCCATCATCCGGGAAGAAACCGGTCTTGTGGTAACCCTCACCACCATCCAGGTGGATACCCCACAGCGCTTGAGCGTCAACACCGAAGCCTACGGTGCCTGGGGTGAAGCCCGAGATGTAGTCGAGCTTGAAGCCCTGGCCCGATTCACGCTGATCCGGGCGCTCGAAGTTCGTCGAGCTGCTGGCGTGCGCCTCACGGTTGTCGTTGTTGTAGTACATGGTGCGCGAGCTCAGCGACAATTTGCTGTCCTCAACGAAACCGGCGGCACCTGCTGCTTGGGCGAAAACCCCCACTGCCACGGCCAGAGCCAGGCTGGACTTGTACATGTTTTGCTCCTCTACGTTCTAATTCTTGTGTATCTCTGGCGGCAGGATCTGTTGCCCCGCTCAGCCGTGGATGGGCGATTAGCCCCAAAGCGTGACCATTAAGTCAATCGTTTCTAAACGTTTCTCGACTTTGGTCTAAGACGCCCCCTGCGCTACAGGATAATGACAATCCTATAAATCCAAAATGACCGTTTTATGAATTTGTAAGATTTTTAAGGAATATCGTAGGAACCTTTACTGCGAAAAGTTGTATCGGCGCTGTCAATCATACCTTTAGGTTATTTGCAAACGTTTGCCGACCAACAACCGGCCCCCAAGCCTGATGAAGGGAAAAAAGATTAGCAGCGGATTGCCGTTGCGCCAGCCACCTTTCCGGCATTTCAGGCGTCGGCCAGCGTTAAAGCGTTTGGCTCCTAAGCTAATTCTAAAAAGTTATTTATTTTAGATTTCTTAGATCATTTAGTCTTCTCGCCATCCAGTACATCCATTGCCTGACGAGAGGTTCACCATGATCCCGCACGCTCCGCTGCGCCTGTTCGCCGCCCTGACCCTCGCCAGCGCCAGCTGGTTGGCCCAGGCCGCCGACCTCACCGTTGCCTACCAGACCACCGTCGACCCGGCCAAGGTGGCCCAGGTCGATGGCAACTACGAAAAAGCCAGCAAGGCCAGCATCGACTGGCGCAAGTTCGATAACGGCGCGGACGTGATCACTGCCGTGGCCAGCGGCGACGTGCAAATCGGCTACCTCGGCTCCAGCCCGCTGGCGGCCGCCGCCACCCGCAAGCTGCCGGTCGAGACCTTCCTCATCGCCACCCAGATCGGTGCCGGCGAGGCCCTGGTCGCCCGCGACAGCATCAAGACCCCGCAGGACCTGATCGGCAAGAAAGTCGCCGTGCCGTTCGTTTCCACTGGCCACTACAGCCTGCTGGCCGCGCTGAAAAACTGGAACATCGACCCGTCCAAGGTGCAGATCCTCAACCTCGCACCACCGGCGATCATCGCCGCCTGGAAGCGCGGCGACATCGACGCCACCTACGTCTGGGACCCGGCCCTGGGCGTGGCCAAGGAAAACGGCAAGGTGCTGATCACCTCGGGCGAACTGGCCGAGAAAGGCGCACCGACCTTCGATGCCTGGATCGTGCGCAAGGACTTCGCCGCCAAGCACCCGGAAGTGGTCAAGGCCTTCGCCAAGGTCACCCTCGACGCCTACGCCGACTACCGCAAGGACCCGCAAGCCTGGCTGGCCAACCCGGACAACGTCGCCAAGCTGGCCAAGCTGTCTGGCGCCAAGCCGACGGATATCCCGGTGCTGCTGCAGGGCAACGTCTACCCGCTGGCCGCCGACCAGGCCAAGGAGCTGGGCGCGCCTACCACCCAGGCGCTGACCGACACGGCCACCTTCCTCAAGCAGCAAGGCAAGGTCGACGCGGTGCTGCCGGACTACTCGCCCTACGTCAGCGCCCAGTACATCCCCAACTAAGACTGCAACCGCACGGAGCCTGCCATGGCCTTGCTCGAACTGGAGCGCATCAGCGCACAGTACCCCGGCGCCACCGCCCCGGTGCTGGCCGACATCAACCTGAGTCTGGGGCCGCGCCAGCTGCTGGTGGCCCTGGGGCCATCCGGCAGTGGCAAGACCTCGCTGCTGAACCTGATCGCCGGCTTCGTCGCCCCGAGCAGCGGGCGCATCACCCTCGACGGCGTGCCGGTGCGGGGCCCAGGGGCCGAGCGTGGCGTGGTGTTCCAGGATGATGCCCTGCTGCCTTGGCAGAACGTGCTGGGCAACGTTGCCTTCGGCCTGGAACTGGCCGGCGTGCCACGCGAACAGCGTGAGGCCAGGGCCCGCGAGATGCTGGCCCTGGTCGACCTCGACGGCTTCGGCGAGCGGCGCATCTGGCAACTGTCTGGTGGCCAGAAGCAGCGCGTGGGCCTGGCCCGGGCGTTGGCCGCCGACCCGCGGGTGCTGCTGATGGACGAACCGTTCGGCGCCCTCGATGCCTTCACCCGCGAGCAGATGCAGGAGCTGCTGCTGCAGGTCTGGCAACGCACCGCCAAACCGGTGTTCCTGATTACCCACGACATCGAGGAAGCGGTGTTCCTCGCCAGCGAGCTGGTGCTCCTGGCGCCCAACCCCGGCCGCGTGGTCGAGCGCCTGCAGCTGGACTTCGGCCAGCGCTACGCCGCTGGCGAGTCGGCCAGGGCGATCAAGTCCGATCCACGCTTCATCGAAACCCGCGAGCATGTACTGGCCCGCGTGTTCTCCCAACGCCAAAGCCTGCAGGAGCGCGCATGAGCAGCCTGGACCTGCCGGTCGCCGACAAACGCGACAATCAAACCCGGCCCGCCCCCCAGGCCCGCCGCCCGTTGTCTACCCGCTGGATCAGCGCCCTGACCCTGGCCAGCCTGCTGTTCGCCTGGTGGCTGGTGACGGCCGCCGGCTGGATCGAGCCGCTGTTCCTGCCCTCGCCCGGCGACATCCTGGCCAAGGCCTTGACCCTACTCACCCAGGGCTACATGGACGCCAGCCTGTGGCAGCACCTGGGCGCCAGCCTGGGCCGCATCGGCCTGGCCCTGGTCGCCGCGACCCTGACCGCCATCCCGGTCGGCATCGCCATCGGCTACAGCCGCGTGGCCCGTGGCATCCTCGACCCGCTGATCGAGTTCTACCGGCCCATTCCGCCGCTGGCTTACCTGCCGCTGATCGTCATCTGGTGCGGCATCGGCGAGCTGTCCAAGGTGCTGCTGATCTACCTGGCGATCTTCGCTCCGATCGCCATCGCCACCGCCACCGGCGTGCGCACCGTCGACCCGGCCAAGCTGCGTGCAGCGCAGTCGCTGGGCGCAACCAAGGCGCAACTGATCCGCCATGTAATCCTGCCCAGTGCCCTGCCCGACATCCTGACTGGCATCCGCATCGGCCTGGGGGTCGGTTGGTCGACCCTGGTCGCCGCCGAACTGATCGCCGCCACCAGCGGCCTGGGCTTCATGGTGCAGTCGGCAGCGCAGTTCCTGGTCACCGACGTGGTGGTGCTGGGCATCCTGCTGATCGCCCTGATCGCCTTCGCCCTGGAAATGGGCCTGCGCGCCCTGCAACGCAAGCTGGTGCCCTGGCACGGGCAGAGCCACTGAATTCCTGTTGACCACGCCAGCAGCCTGGCGCCTGATTGAAGAGACCGACATGAGCCTGACCATCACCCCCCTCAGCCCGGCGCTCGGCGCACAGATCAGCGGCGTAGACATCAGCCGCGACATCACCGCCGAACAGCGCGACGCCATCGAACAAGCGCTGCTCCAGCACCAGGTGCTGTTCTTCCGCGACCAGCCGATCAACCCGGAGCAACAGGCGCGATTCGCCGCCCGTTTTGGCGACCTGCACATCCACCCGATCTACCCCAACGTGCCAGAGACGCCGCAGGTGCTGATCCTCGACACGGCAGTCACCGATGTGCGCGACAACGCCGTGTGGCACACCGACGTGACCTTCCTGCCGACCCCGGCGCTGGGTGCGGTGCTTAGCGCCAAGCAATTGCCGGCCTACGGCGGCGACACCTTGTGGGCCAGCGGTATCGCCGCGTTCGAAGCCTTGTCGGCGCCGCTGCGCGAAATGCTCGATGGCCTGACCGCCACCCATGACTTCACCAAGTCGTTCCCGCTGGAGCGCTTCGGCACCACGGCCGAAGACCTCGCGCGCTGGGAAGCGACCCGGCGCAACAACCCGCCGTTGTCGCACCCGGTGGTGCGCACGCATCCGGTGAGCGGGCGCAAGGCGTTGTTCGTCAATGAAGGTTTCACCACGCGCATCAATGAGCTGAGCGAGCTGGAGAGCGAGGCGCTGCTGAAGCTGCTGTTCGCCCATGCGACGCGGCCGGAGTTCAGCATTCGCTGGCGTTGGCAGGAGCATGACGTGGCGTTCTGGGACAACCGCGTGACCCAGCATTTTGCGGTGGATGATTACCGGCCCAATCGGCGGGTGATGCACCGGGCGACCATCCTTGGGGATGCACCGTTCTGAGGCTTCCTGCTCCGGCCTCTTCGCGGGCTTGCCCGCTCCCACAGGTTCAGCACAGTTTCTGAAAGCTGTGCAGGACTTGTGGGAGCGGGCAAGCCCGCGAAGAGGCCGGAGCAGGAAGCCTCAGAACGGTGCATCCCCAAGGATGGTCGCCCGGTGCATCACCCGCCGATT
>NZ_JAGIBG010000051.1 GCF_017744435.1 Pseudomonas sp. | reverse complement strand
CTTCGCGGGCAAGTCGGGGCGCCGAACCGCCGCTCCCACAGCTACATCACTGGCTTCATGCCAGTGCTATCCCTGTGGGAGCGGGTTTACCCGCGAAGAGGCCAGTACAGGCGTGCTAGGCAGCCCGAACCCGACGCCGGTCGATCCAGATCAACATGGCACTGGCATACAGCGACACGGCCACGAACAGCGCCATGCGCACCGCAAACGCCTTGTACACATCCTGCCCGCCGGCACTGTCCTGCACCGACTGCCCGAGCAGGATCAGCATGGTGGTCAGGCAGCTCACCCAGTACGCCGGGCTTTGCTTCGTATCCACCGCACGGTAGAGCCTGCGCGCCTGCCAGAGAACGAACAGCAGCACCCACAGGAAGAACATCCACAGGTGCACGAACAGGCTCAACGCGCCCCACACCAGCATCGCCAACACCCCGGCCAGCAAGGTCGAGCCAATCAGCTCGCGGCTGGCATGCCGCGCCCGCGTCTCCCCCGCCTGCTGCCCCAGGCTCACTGCCTTCATGATCAGCGGCATGAACTGGTCCGGGGCGATCAGCGCCAGCAGGAAGGCCGGCATGACGATCAGCGTGGCGCGCAAAGCAACCCAGCTGACATCCGCGCTGTCGAGCAAGGGCGGCGAAGGCTGCACAGGCGCGCCGGCCGGCTCGGGAAACAGTACATGGGCCAGCGCCGTGCCCAACACCGCCAACAGCATGCCCTTGGCCAACGCCTCGACCACCGACAACGCCAGGCTGAAATCGCTGGTGCCGGCCGCCGCGATCATGGTCAGGCCGATCACCAGCAGGTTGGCCAGCAGGCCATTGCCGCCCTTGAGCGCATAACGCAAAACCAGGAACACCCCCACGCCGACCAGCAGCACCCCACTCAGCGGGGCATGGCGCAGCAGCGGAATCAGCAGCAGGCCGCTGCCGCAGCTGAGCATCACCAGGATCGCCAGCACCGGCGCCGCCTTGATCGGCAGCGCCTCACTGCGCATGGCCAGCAACAGCACTGCGAACACCGGCGCCAGGATCGGCACCGGCAAGCCCAGGCCGAAACTGGTCGCCAGGCACAGCGCCACGCCCCAGGCCAGGCGCAGCGCGCGCAAGCGACGCAGCTCAATAGGCATACGACAGCCAGCTCATCAGCCACATGAACACACGGCCCAGCAGGTTCAGCGGATTGCCTTCGCTGGGCAGCGCCATGACTTCGGCCTGACCGCCCACACGCAAGCCGGTCTTGTCTACCCGTTGATCACGGTCGAGTTCGACGATCACCGGGAAGCGCTGCGCCGAACGCAACCAGTCGCGGCTGTTCTGTACGGTTGGCAAGGTTCCCGGGGGCGCCGGCTGGCCGACGCTCACGCCATAGCCGATGCTGCGGACCTGCCCCTTCAGGACCGTGCCTGGCATGGCATCGAGCACCACCAGCACCGGGGCGCCGGGGCGCAGGCGGCCGAGGTTGTTCTCGGTCATGTCGGCACTTATCCACACGTCATGGATGGCGATCAGGGTCATCATCGGGCTGCCAGCGCCCACGTAGTGGCCCACGTCGGTGCGCAGGTCGGTAATCAGGCCGTTGGTGTCGGCGCGGACCACGGTGCGCGCCAGGTCCAGGCGGGCCTTTTCCACATTGGCCGCGGCGCTGCGCAGTTGCGCGTTGTCGGCATCGGCCCCGCCCTGCTGCTCACGCGCCCGTTGTACCTCGGCGCGGGCGGCGGCTACCTGGCTGATGGCCTGGTCGCGAGTGGCCTGGGCGCCTTCCAGGCGGCGCACCGACACCGTTCCCGGGTCCTCATCAATCAAGCGCTTGAGCCGTTCGGCATCCTGGCGCGCCTTGCGCTCGTTGGCCTGGGCTGCCACCAGCGCGGCCTGGGCCGAATCGATGCCGGCGGTGCTGGCGCCGATCTGCCGGCGCACGGTATCCAGGTCGGCTTCGGCGCGGGCCAGGGCGATGCGGTACTGCTCCTGGTCCAGTTCGAACAGCACATCGCCCTGGCGCACTTCCTGGTTGTTGCCCACGGCCACGCGCTTGATCTGCCCGGCCACTTCGGCAGCCACCGGCACCACGTAGGCCTGCAGCCGGGCTTGTTGGGTGTAGGGCGTGAAGCGGTCGGCCAGCAGGTACCAGACCAGGCTGACGACGATCAGTATCAGCACCCAGCGCATGCCGCGATCGGGGGCTGGCGGGGCGTGCGCGGCGTCACTCATTTCGGCTCACCTTGTTCGGGGGCGGCGGGGGCAGGCTCGTCGAGCAAATCGCCCCAATCGGTACGGTTTTTCATCTGCTGGCGGGTGGCAGGGTCGATCGGTTTGCGGCTGTTGTCCCAGCCGCCACCCAGCGCCTTGTACAAGCTCACCAGGCTGCTCACCGCGTTGCCACGGCTGACCAGGTAGCCGTCCTGTTGCTGCAATAGCAGCTGCTGGGCGTCGAGCACACGCTGGAAATCGGCAAAGCCTTCCTGGTACTGCGAGCTGGCCAAGGTCAGCGAACGCTGGGCGGCCTGCGAGGCATCCTGGCGAATGCTGGCGCTCTGCAGCGAGCGCACCAGGCCGCTGGCGGCATCGTCGGCTTCGTGTGCGGCTTCGCGCACGCTCTGGTGATACAGCTCGATCAATTGCTGCAGGCGGGCGTCCTCGACCCGCACGGCATTCTTGCGCCGGCCGTAGTCGAACGGGTTCCAGATCAGGCTCGGCCCCGCCGCCAGGTCGAAGGTGTTGGGCAGGTGGCTGGCCGACAGGAAAGTCCAGCCAATGCTGCCCAGCAGGCTCAGCTGTGGATAAAGATCCGCCTCGGCCACGCCCACCAGCGCCGATTGCGCCGCCACCGCCTGTTCGGCGGCGCGGATGTCCGGGCGCCGTTGCAGCAGGCTGGCCGGCACGTCCTGCAACACTGCGCGGTCCGGCAACGGCAACTGCCCGTGGCGTGCCTCCAGTTCGGGCAACGGGCCCGGTGGCCGGCCAAGCAGCGAGCAGAGCACATTGCGCAAGGCATTGAGCTGGTTTTCGAACTCGGGGATGGTGGCCAGGGTGGCCAGGTACTGGGTACGCGCCTGCTGCCAGTCGAGCTCGTCGTTCTCGCCGTGGCGGAACAGCCGCTCGGTAATCTGCAGGCTGCGTTCCTGGCGCTTGGCGTTTTCTTGCGCAATATCCAGCCGCGCCTCGGCGGTGCGCAGGGCGAAGTAGGTATCGGCCACCTGGGCACGTAGCAGCAGCATGGCATCGGCATAATTGGCCTGGGAGGCGAAGTAGACCGCATCGGCGCTCTCGATGGCGCGGCTGAAGCGGCCCCAGAAGTCGATTTCCCAACCGATGTCGAAGCCCACGCTGGACTGCCAGAACACCGAGTCGCGCGCAGTGGACGTGCCGGACTGGTCTTGCTTCAGGTACAGGCTCTGCGCGCTCAACTGCTGCAGCTGTGGATAACGCCCGGTCTGCACGATGGCCAACTGCGCCCGCGCCTCGGCAATGCGCAGGCCGGCCACACGCAGGTTGGTGTTGTTGGCGTCGGCTTCGGCGATCAGCCCTTCGAGCGTCGGGTCGGCGAACACCAACCACCACTGGCGCAGGTCCGGTGCTGGCGCAAAGCGCCCGGCCTGCTCCAGCAGGGGCGTGTTCCAGCGGTCCAGCCATGGGTCCTGGGGCTTTTCGAAGTCCGGGCCGACCTGGGTACAGCCGGCCAGGACCATGAGCAGTCCCAAGCCATAGCAACGTTTGGGCATGGCTCAGGCCGCAGGCGGGGTCGGTTGCTCCGGCACCTGCAGCGCCACCCATTGCCAGAACAGTACATAGGTCACGCCGAGGATCACCGGGCCGATGAACAGGCCGATGATGCCTTTGACCACCATGCCGCCCAGGGCGCCAATCAGCACCACCGGCATCGGTACATCCACCCCTCGCCCCAGCAGCAGCGGCTTGAGCACGTTGTCGGCAAGCCCGGCAACGAAGGTATAGACGGCAAAGATGATGGTCGCGGCAGTGAAACCCTCGACGTTGAACACATAGATGATCACCGGCACGGTGACCAGCGTCGCGGGTGCCTGGGCAATCCCCAGCATGAGGATGACGATGGCCAGCATGCCCGCCCCTGGCACACCCTTGACCACGAAACCGACGCCAATCAGCAGCATCTGGATGAAGGCGATGCCGATCACGCCCTGGGCCACGGCACGAATGGTCGCAGTGCACAGCTGGGCCAGCGGCTTACCGCGTTCCTCGCCGGATACCCGCATGGCGATGCGCTGCGAGGCGACTTCACCGCGCTCGCCGAAGGCCATGATCACGCCAGAAATGATGATCGCACCGACGAACAGCAGAAACGCACCTCCGGCACTGGCCGCGGCGCCCAGCACCGTAAGCCCGGCGCCCTTGAGCTGTGGCATCCACTGGTTGAGCACGCTGGCCATGTTTTGCGATGCCGACAGCCACAATGCATACAGCCTGGGCCCGATCAGCGGCCAGGTCGCCACCGATTCGGGCGGGGCCGGCACGCTCCAGGTACCACTCTTGAGCAGCGTCACCAGGCTGTTCACCGAATCGCCGATAGACATCACCACCAGGTAGATCGGGACCAGCAGCACGATCAGCACCAGCAACACCACCAGCGTTGCCACGTAGCCATCCTTGATGCCGGTGCCACGCCTGATCCGCAAGTACAACGGATACAGCGTCACCGCCAGAATCACCGACCACAGCATCAGCTCCAGGAACGGCTGGAAAACCTGGAAGGAGAACATCACCAGGGCGGCCACCAGGCCTGCCTTGATCAGCACGTCGAGCAGGCCCCGCGACAGGGCACTGTCCAGCTTGAAACTCGGCTGCATGTTTCACCTCCGAACGTCAGGCGCGCCGGCAAGGCGCTGTTCAATGGCCCGTTTCGGCTACCGGGCGGTCCTTGTCACGCAACTGCCGCGCCAGGGCCATCATCACCAGGGGCACCACCGCCATCGACAGCGTGATGGCAAGCACCAGCAAGTCATGAACCTGTTGCGTCAACACCTGGTGCTCCAACGCCAGCTTGAACACCACGAAGGCGAACTCCCCCCCAGATGCCAGCACCACCGCCAGGCACAGTGCCTGCGCCTGGCTGAGGCCGCCCGCGCTACGCCCGAGCGCGAACAGCAGCGGCATCTTGATAACCACCAGCAGCAGTGTCAGCCCCAGCACGATCAAGGGCATGCCGAACAACAGCTGCAAGTCGGCACTCATGCCGACGCCGACGAAGAACAGCCCGAGGAGCAGGCCCTTGAGCGGTTCGATCTGGGTTTCCAGTTCATGTCGAAAGGGCGAATCAGCCATCAGCACACCCGCCAGGAAGGCGCCCAAGGCCATGGACACACCGACATGCTCCATCACCCAGGCGGTGCCCAGCACCACCAGCAAGGCGGTCGCGGTGGACAGCTCGGGCAGCCCCGAACCGACCGTCCATTTGAATACCGGAGTCAACAGATAGCGGCCAAAGACAATCACCACACCAATGCCCGCCGCCACCGCCAGCAGCGGCCAGTTGCCTTCGTCGGCGCTACTGACATTGCCACCGAGCAGCGGCACCACGGCGATCAAGGGAATCGCGGCGATGTCCTGGAACAGCAGGATGGCCACGGCCAGGCGACCGTGTGGTTTGCCCAGGTCCTTGCGTTCGGCCAGCACTTGCAGGCTGAACGCCGTCGACGAAAGCGCCAGCCCCAGACCGAGCACGATCGCCGCCGCCTTCGATTGGCCAAACAGGAAGTACGCCAGCAGGCCGAGCACCACCGCCGTCAAACCCACTTGCAGCGAGCCGATGCCGAACAATGCCTTGCGCATGGTCCACAGCCGCCGTGGCGACAGCTCCAGACCAATGACGAACAACAGCATCACCACGCCCATCTCCGACAGGCGAGCGACGTTGTCGGGGTTGCCCAGCAGGCCCAGCACCGAAGGCCCGATCAGGATGCCGGCCAGCAGATAGCCGGGCACGGCACCCATTTTCAAACGCTGCGCCAGTGGTACCAACAGCACCACGGCCAGAAGAAACACTACAGTCGCCTGCAGCAGGCTGCCGTCATGTGGCATAGATTCGCACTCTTGCTACCCCCTTCGGGAGAGATCAGAAATGTTCTTCGACCACCTTGAAGGGATAGGGCACGGCCTTGTATTTGCCGATCTTGCCGCGCTTGGGCAGCTTCACCACCTCATCGCGGGTGATGTCCTTGTAGGGGATGCGCGTCAGCATGTGGCTGATGATATTCAGCCGGGCGCGCCGCTTGTCGTTGGAGTGCGCCATGAACCACGGCGCCCAGGACGAATCGGAGGCCGCAAACATGTCGTCACGGGCCCGGGTATAGTCGTCCCAGCGGGTGTACGACTTCAGGTCCATGGGTGACAGCTTCCACAACTTGCGCCCGTCGCTGATGCGGTCCTGCAGGCGGCGGGTCTGCTCTTCGGCGCTGACTTCGAGCCAGTACTTGATGAGGATGATCCCCGACTCGACCATCATCTTCTCGAACAGTGGCACCACGGCGAGGAACTTGGTGCTCTGCTCCTCACTGCAGAACCCCATCACCCGTTCGACGCCGGCGCGGTTGTACCAGCTGCGGTCGAAGATCACCACCTCGCCGGCGGCAGGCAGATGGCGCAGGTAGCGTTGCACGTACATCTGGGTCTTTTCCCGCTCGGTGGGTGCCGGCAGCGCCACCACGCGGAACACCCGCGGGCTGACCCGCTCGGTGATGGCCTTGATGGTGCCGCCCTTGCCGGCACCATCACGGCCCTCGAACACAACACAGACCTTAAGGCCCTTGGCCACCACCCATTCCTGCAGTTTCACGAGCTCCACGTGCAGTTTCCTGAGTTCCTGCTCATAGGCTTTACCGCCCAGTTTCTCTGCCTGTTCTTTCGAGTCTTTCTTCCTGGACGGCTTAGCCATGGCGCTCTCCTGAGGGCGAATGAAGAGTCAGTATGGTCGATCCATGACAATTTGCCGTTTCGCTTGCTGAGCAAATTGCCGCACCCTCACAGCCCCTATTTCGCCAGCTTGTTGTAGCTGGTCATCAGGTTGCGATAGTCCGGAATATGGTTGGAGAACAGGGTGCCCAGGCCTTCGATATCGTTGCGCCAGTCACGGTGCAGCTCACAGGCCACGCCGAACCAGGTCATCAGCTGGGCACCGGCTGCCTCCATGCGCCGCCAGGCCGAATCACGGGTCAGTTCGTTGAACGTGCCTGAGGCGTCGGTGACCACGAACACCTCGAAGCCCTCCTCCAGCGCCGACAATGCCGGGAAGGCCACGCAGACCTCGGTGACCACTCCGGCGATCAGCAACTGCTTCTTGCCGGTGGCTTTCACGGCCTTGACGAAGTCTTCGTTGTCCCAGGCGTTGATGTTGCCGGGGCGGGCGATATAGGGGGCGTCGGGGAACTGCTGCTTGAGTTCGGGCACCAACGGGCCATTGGGGCCGGTTTCGAAGCTGGTGGTGAGGATGGTCGGCAGCTTGAAGTACTTGGCCAGGTCAGAAAGGGCCAGCACGTTGTTCTTGAAGCGGTCGGGGTCGATGTCGCGCACCAGTGAAAGCAGGCCGGTCTGGTGATCGACCAGCAGGACGGCGGCGTTGTTCTTGTCCAGACGCTTGTATTGGAAGGCCATGGCGGAACTCCTTGCTCTGACAGGTTGGGACTATCAGCGTAGGCAAGGATGGGGGGTGCAAGGGACCGTCAGTCGGTTCGTTTGGGGTGGACGGTACAGCTTCAATACTCCCGCCGCTTGCTGAAAGCCCAACGGCCCGCCAGGAAAGTAAAGGTCGCCACCAGTGCCACCAGCAGCCAGAAGCCGTTCGGGTCATCAGAGAGCGGTACGCCGCCGACGTTCATGCCAAAAAAGCCGGCGATGATGTTGATCGGCAACGCCAGCACGGTGACCACGGTCAGGGTGAACAGGGTGCGGTTGGTCTGCTCGTTGAGCTTGGCGGCGATTTCTTCCTGCAACAGTTTGATTCGCTCGCCCAGGGCGGTCAGGTCGCTGATCACCAGGGTGAATTCTTCGGTCGCTGCGCGCAGCTGGCGCATGTCCTGTTCCTGCAGCCATTCGGGCGGGCGATTGAGCAGGCGCAGCAAGGCGCCGGGTTCGAGCGCCAGCAAGCGCTGCAGGCGCACCAGTACCCGGCGCATGCTGCTCAGTTCGGCGCGGTTGTCGCTCAGGCGCTGGGACAGCAGCTGGTCTTCGATGCGGTCGACGCTGGCGGTGGTCTCGCGCACGATCTGGGTCAGCAGGTCGCCCTGGTCGCGCAGCAGGTGCACCAGCAGTTCGATCGGTGAATGGAAACGCTCGCCCTGCTTCACCGATGAGCGCAGCTTGTCCACCGAATGCAACGGCTGCAACCGAGCACTCACCAGCAGCCGGCTGCTGGCGCAGGCCCACAGGGTAGAGACGTCCGACGACACCAGGCCGAAGTTGAACACCACATCGTTGACCACGGCCAGCAGGGTCGATTCGACATGTTCGATGCGCGTCGAGCGCGAGCCTTCGCGCAGGGTTTCGAAAAAGGCCCCCGGCAGCGCCAGGTGCGAGCGCAGCCAACGTTCGCAGGCGGCGTGGGCAAGGTTCAGGTGCAGCCAGAGGAATTCGTCCGGGTCTAGCGGTTCACTGAGCTTGCGCAGCGTCTGGGCCGAGTCAAGCTCGCGGCCAGACTCGCCGGGGCGGAAGGAAAACGCGTAGAGCAGGCCGAACAGGTCGTGTTCCTGCTGGGGGTATAGCGCGTGATGGCCCATTCGAACTCGCAATGAGGCAGTGGAGCGGAGACTGTGAGGGTGCGCGCTGCAGATTGCAGTTCGATGACGGCATTACTTGATCGGTTACTTGATCGGTAGACATCACTTCACAAATTCCTGAACTAATTATTTCCCCCCAGCGATTTTTCCCCTCGCCTGCCCCCACCAGAATCGCTTCACCACAATCACAATAACCGTGAGGCCACTCCCGTGGACCAGACACTCCAGGTACGGCACGCTGCCGCCGACCTCGTCAAAGCCTTTGCCAGCAACGACACCGCCCGCTACTTCGCCTGCTTCAGCGAAGACGCCACCTTCCTCTTCCACACCTTGCCGCAACCGCTGCTGTCGCGCCGTGCCTATGAAGACCTCTGGGCCCAATGGCAGGCCGAGGGTTTTGCCGTGCTTGGCTGTGAGTCGAGCAACGTGCAGGTGAGCCTGCAGGGCGACGTGGCGATCTTCATGCACGACGTGGCCACGCACATCCGCATTGCCGGTGAGGCGCACCAACTGGCCGAGCGCGAGACCATCGTCTTCCGCCGCCACGGCGAACAATGGCTGGCGTGCCACGAGCACCTGTCGGTCGTCACCGCAGCCTGATCCGAACTTACGCGGCCTTGCCGCACTGCCATCGCACCCACAAGAGGGCCCGCGCACCGCGACGGGCCTACAACAACCGCGCTGGAGCATCACCATGAGCCACTCGACCGGTATCGAGACCAATGGCGTCGAACAGATCCCCGACGATCAACGCGACGCCTCCCCGCTGGACCTGTTCCGCCTGATCTTCGGCGGTGCCAACACCTTCGCCACTGCCGTGCTGGGCAGCTTCCCGGTACTGTTCGGGCTGTCGTTCCAGGCCGGGGTCTGGGCGATCCTGCTCGGTGTCGGCGTGGGTGCGCTGATCCTGGCGCCGATGGGCCTGTTCGGTGCACTCAACGGTACCAACAACGCCGTGTCGTCAGGCGCGCACTTTGGCGTGCACGGGCGCATCGTCGGCTCGTTCCTGTCGCTGCTCACCGCCGTGGCGTTCTTCTCGCTGTCGGTGTGGAGCTCGGGGGATGCCCTGGTCGGCGGCGCCAAGCGCCTGGCCGGGCTGCCGGAAACCGATTTGACCCTGGGCCTGGCCTATGGCCTGTTCGCGGTGCTGGTGCTGGTGGTGTGCATCTTCGGCTTCCGCTTCATGCTGTGGGTCAACAAGATCGCCGTGTGGGCTTCGAGCCTGCTGTTCCTGCTGGGTATCTTCGCCTTTGCCGGGCCGTTCGACGCCGGCTTTGCCGGTAGCGTCAACCTCAGCCAGCCGGGCTTCTGGGCAGCCTTTGTCGGCGCGGCGATCCTGGCCATGAGCAACCCGGTGTCGTTCGGCGCCTTCCTCGGCGACTGGTCGCGCTACATCCCGCGGCAAACGCCGAAGTCGCGCATCATGCTGGCCGTGATCGCCGCCCAGGTTGCCACCCTGATCCCGTTCCTGTTCGGCCTGTGCACCGCCACCCTGGTGGCCACCCAGGCGCCTGACTACATCGCTGCCAACAACTATGTCGGCGGCCTGCTGGCTGTAGCGCCGAGCTGGTTCTTCCTGCCGGTGTGCCTGATTGCGGTGATCGGCGGGATGTCCACCGGCACCACCGCGCTTTACGGCACCGGCCTGGACATGTCCAGTGTGTTCCCGCGGCTGCTCAGCCGCGCTGGCGCCACTTTGCTGATCGGCGTGCTGGCGATCGGTTTCATCTTCATCGGCCGCTTCACCTTCAACCTGGTGCAGAGCGTGTCGACCTTCGCCGTGCTGATCATCACCTGCACCAGCCCATGGATGGTGATCATGATCCTCGGCCTGATCACCCGCCGCGGCTTCTACCACGCTGACGACCTGCAGGTGTTCACCCGCGGTCAGCGTGGCGGCCACTACTGGTTCCTGCATGGCTGGAACTGGCGCGGCATGGGCGCGTGGATCCCCAGCGCGATGGTCGGCCTGTGCTTCGTCAACCTGCCAGGGCAGTTCGTCGGCCCGCTTGGCGACCTGGCCGGTGGCATCGACCTGAGCCTGCCGGTGACCCTGGGCCTGGCCGGCGTGCTGTACCTGCTGCTGCTCAACCTGTTCCCTGAACCTGCTGGCGTGTATGGCCCGAATGGCCCGCGCTGGGTGCGCTGCAAAAGCGCCCCGCGCACGCCGGTGACCACCGCCGAAATGGCCTGACTGGATACCGACCATGACCACCTCCCACTACATTGCCGGCCGCTGGGTCGAAGGCCAGGGCAGCGACTGCATCAGCGTCAGCGAGCCTGCGCTGGGCCTGCCCTTCGCCGAACTGATGGCCGCCAGCGTGGCCCAGGTCGACCAGGCCGTGGCCGCCGCCCGTGACGCCCTGCCGACCTGGAAAAAGGTCAGCGCCAGCACGCGCGCGGCCTTCCTGCGCGGCTTTGCCGAACAGCTCGGCCAGCGCCGCGAAGAACTGATCACTCTGCAGATGCGCAACAACGGCAAGCCGCGCCACGAGGCCGAGATCGACCTGGATGATGCGGTCGCCACCTTCGCCTACTACGCCGAGCTGGCCGAACAACTGCCCTCGAAGAACCGTGACGTGCCGTTGGCCGCAGCGGGCTTCACCGCTCGCACCCGCCTGGAACCGGTGGGCGTGGTCGGCCTGATCGTGCCGTGGAACTTCCCGCTGGTGACCAGCGCCTGGAAGCTCGCCCCGGCCCTGGCGGCCGGTTGCACCGTGGTGCTCAAGCCGTCGGAAGTGACCCCGCTGATCGAGCAGACCTACGCCCAGATCGCCGACGCCCTGGGCCTGCCGGCCGGCGTGTTGAACATCGTCAACGGCAAGGCCGAAACGGGCGCCGCCCTGAGCAGCCACAACGGCCTCGACAAACTGTCGTTCACCGGCAGCAACAGCGTCGGCAGCCAGGTGATGCGCAGCGCTTCGGCGCAGTGCCGGCCGGTGACCCTGGAGCTGGGTGGCAAGTCGGCGATCGTGGTGTTCGACGACTGCGACCCGGACCAGGCCGTGGAATGGATCGTCGCCGGCATCACCTGGAACGCCGGGCAGATGTGCTCGGCCACCTCGCGCCTGCTGGTGCAGGACGGCATCGCCGACACGCTGCTGCCGCGCCTGCAAGCTGCGCTGGAAAAGCTGCGGGTCGGCAACCCGCTGACCGAAGAGGTCGACATGGGGCCGCTGACCAGCCAGGCGCAGTGGCTGAAGGTTGCCAGCTACTTCGCAACAGCACGTGAAGAAGGCCTGCAATGCCTGGCCGGTGGTCAGGCGCTGGACCGTGAGGGCTGGTTCGTGAGCCCGACGCTGTATGCCGATGTGCCGAAGGACAGCCGCCTGTGGACTGAAGAGATCTTTGGCCCGGTGCTGTGCGCACGCCGCTTCGCCACGGAAGAACAGGCGATTGCCGAGGCCAACGACAGCCGCTTCGGGCTGGTCGCCACGGTCTGCTCCGCCGATCTGCAACGCGCCGAGCGCGTGGCCGATGCGCTGGAGGTCGGGCATGTGTGGATCAACTCGGTGCAGGCGGTGTTCGTCGAAACCTCGTGGGGCGGCACCAAGGGCAGCGGGATTGGCCGTGAGCTGGGGCCTTGGGGGTTGTCGGGTTATCAGTCGGTGAAGCATGTGACCCATTGCTTGGGGTGATGACCAAGGGGCCCCTCTCCAGAAGGGAAGGGGCTCGTCCCTGAGCCTCAGGTATCAGTCGAAATCTTTGCCTGCGGTTTCCGGCGCCAGCTTCAGGCCTACCAGCGACAGCAAGATCGCCGCGATGATGTAGAACGCGGGGGCATTGGTGTTACCGGTCAGGCTCACCAGGCCGGCGGCGAACAGCTGGGCGAAGCCGCCGAACAAGGCCACACCGACGCAGTAGGCCAGGGACATGCCACTGGCGCGAATGCGGGTGGGGAACAGCTCCGGCAGAATCGCCAGGTTGGGCACGATGGTGTAGGTCAGCGGAACGCTCAAAAGGAATACCACGGCCAGCAACACCAGCAGGGTCGGGTAATGGTTGAGCAACAGGAAGGCCGGGTAGATCGCCAGCAGCAGGATTGGCAGCGGCCAGAAGATCGCCTTGCGCCGTCCAATGCGGTCGCTCAGGCGGCCAGCGTGGGCCGACAGCAACAGCGGCGGCAGGCAGGCGATGATCGCGGCCCAGGTGCCGCTGGCCAGGGGCATGCCCAGCACTCCAATGGCATGGTTGGCGAGGTAGAACTGGATGGTATAGATCGGCACGGTCGCGCCGATCACCAACAGTACGCCCGCCAGCATCTGCCGGGGGTGTTGCAGCAGCAAGGCCAGCTGCTTTCCCTGCGAGGCCGGTGCATGGCTGCGGGTCTGGCGATGGGCATGGGTTTCTTCAAGGCGATGGCGAATGTACTCGCTCACCGGGATGGCCAGGATGCCCATGGCGAAGATCAGGCGCCAGCCCCAACTGTCCATGGCCGTCGGGCTGAGGAGGTTGCTCAGCAAGGTGACCATCAACGCCCCGATGCAAATGCCCAGACTCTGGCTAAAAGTCTGCCAGCTACAGTAGTAGCCGCGTGAATGCTTGTCGGCGTACTCCATCAGCATGGTGGTCGAGGTGCCGATTTGCCCGCCGACCGCAAAACCCTGCAACAGCCTGGCGACAATCACCACCGCCGGCCCGAGCAAGCCTGCCTGGGCGTAGGTGGGGGCCACGGTGAACATCAGCGAACCCATCGCCATCAGCCACAGAGTCAGGCGCATGGCCGCCTTGCGCCCGACGCGGTCGGCGTACAGGCCGATTACCAGGCCGCCCAGCGGGCGCATGACGAAGCCCGTGCCGAATACCGCCAGCGATAGCATCAGGGGGATCAGCGGGTGGTCGCTGAAGGGAAAGAACAGCTTGGCCATGAGCGTGGCCAGCAGGCTGTAGACCAGGAAATCGTAAAACTCCAGGGCATTGCCCACACAGATCGCGGCAATCGCTCGGCGCTTGCTGGGTGGAGCACTGCTGGTGTCGTTGGCGAATTCTGTTGTTTTTGTTGTCATCGTCGTTGCTCTCTTGCGGTGGCCGTCAGGCCAGGAAGCGCCGCGCCAGTCGCACCCAGAAGGTTGCGCCCAAGGGCAGTGCCAGGTCGTTGAAGTCGTAACCGGGGTTGTGAACCTCGCAGCTGCCGCTGCCTTCGCCATTGCCAATCAGCAGGTAGCAGCCGGGCACCCGCTCCAGCCAGAAGGCGAAATCGTCGCTGGCGCAGATGGGTTTCTGGCCCTGCGCCAGGCCTGCTTCGCCGAGCCAGTCCTGTATCACCTGCTCGGCCAGCTGACTGGCCTGCGGATCGTTGACCAGCACCGGGTAGCCTTCGCCGAAGCTCACCTCGGCGGTGGCGCCGTAGCTTTGCGCGTGGTACTCGGCCAGGGCCTGGATGCGCTGACGCAGCAGGCGGCGCACGGAGGGCTCGAGGGTGCGCACGCTCAGGCGCAGTTCGGCCTGCCCGGGGATAACATTGGCGGCATCGCCGGCCAGGAAGGCGCCCACGGTGATGATCGCGGTTTCGCTGGGCGGCACGTTGCGCGAGACGATGGTCTGCAACGCCAGCACCAGCGAAGCACCGGCCACTACCGGGTCGATCGCGCGGTCCGGCATGGCGCCGTGACCGCCGTTGCCGTGGATGACGATGGTCACGCTGTCGGTGGACGCCATGCGCGGCCCGGCGAGCACGCCGAACTGGCCGAGTGGCATGCCGGGTGAGTTGTGCAGTGCATAGACGGCGTCGCAGGGGAAGTATTCGAACACCCCTTCATCGAGCATGCGCTTGGCCCCGGAACCACCATGGCCTTCCTCGGCGGGCTGGAAGAACAAGTGCAGGGTGCCGCGCCAGTGACGTTCGCGCGCCAGTTCGCAGGCGGCGGCCAGGAGCATCGCGGTATGCCCGTCATGGCCGCAGGCGTGCATCTTGCCCGGTACCGCGCTGGCCCACGGCTTTCCACTTTGTTCGTCAATGGGCAACGCATCGAGTTCGGCGCGCAGGCCCAGCGTGGGGCCTTCGCCATTGTGCAAGGTGCCGACCACGGCGGTTTCGGCCAGGCCCTGATGGACTTCATATCCCCATTGGCGCAGGTGGCTCACCACTTGGGCGCGGGTGGCGAATTCTTCGAAACCCAGTTCGGGTTGGCGATGGATGGCCCGGCGCAGATCGACCATGGCCGGTGTGATGGCGATGATGCCGGGGGGAATACTGGGTGTAGGCATGTTGTTGCTTCCTGGTCTGCGAGGCGACACTGCGCGGCCCGTTGGCGGCCTTGGCCTCGTGCTCTAACCTAGCGCCAGTGGCGGAGGGGCATAAGCCGCAAAAATGTTGTCATGACGACCCTTGGTGTTCAGGCAGGAGACTTATCGTGAAGCTGCACCAGCTACAGGCTCTGATCGCGGTGGCCGACCACGGCGGAATCCGTTCGGCTGCCCGCGCCCTGGACCTGTCCCAGGCCGCCATCACCCGTGCTTTGCGCGAGTTGGAAGAGGAGCAGCGGCTGCCCTTGCTGGCCCGCCATGCCGGCGGCGCGCGACTGACCGCGGCGGGATTGGCCCTGCTGCCCCACGCCCGGCAGATCGCCAGCCAGCTGGAGAAGGCCCAGCGTGACCTGGCGAGCCTGCGCGGCGAGCCACCGACTCGCCTGTGTGTGGGGGTCACGCCCTGGTTCGGCCAGACCTTGCTCGGCGCTGCGCTAAAGGCGTTCCGCGAGGAAATGCCGATGGTTCAGCTGGAGCTGTATGAGGGGCTGCAGGCGGTCAGCCTTGCGCTGTTACGCACCGGCCAGATGCAGTTCGCCCTAGGGCCCGCGAGCGGGCTACCGGGGCAGGAGTTCAGCCATCAAGTGCTGGCGCATTACCCCATGCGGGTGCTGGCGCGCACCGGCCATCCGCTGCAAGCAGCCCACTCGCTGGGTCAGTTGCTGGAGCAGGACTGGGTCATGAACTTTACCCAGGCCGGGCAGCACGCGCTGATGCACCAGTTGTTCGGGCGCCACGGTTTGAGCATCGAACCGGGGCGCATCGTTTGCGCCCAGTCCAGCGCCATGCTCAGCAGCCTGATCGTCGACGCGGGCCTGCTCGGTTATTCGCCCGAGCCGATGCTGTTGTGCGAGCCGCTGCGTAGCAATGCCAAGGCGCTGGTTTTGAACGAGCCGCTGGAGGAAGGCGATATCAGCGTGATACACCTGCGCGACCAGGCCCTCGACCCGGCCGCACGGTGCCTGGTGCGTTGCCTGGAGCAAGCGCTGAAGGCTTGCAGCCGGTCGCGTCACGCCAACGACCGACAATTGGCCGACATGCTCAGGTTGAGCTTCTGATTCGGGATCTCTGAGGCGCTTTGCGCCGGCATCTTCAGCGATGTATTCCCAAGCCATCACTTGTAAGAATATTCCCAACCTGAAACCAAATGCTTCAAGAGCAACCGGATTGGGAATTATCCTACGCGCTGCGCTGTCGTTTCTCTGTTGTTGATGATCAGCATCAGGGCTAGTTTCCCTGTGTCGCCAAATTCGGCGATCGGGTGTGAGAGCCCGTGTTGATCTAGCTGCAACCTCAGCGGTAGCTGTGCGCGGGCAGGACTCGTCCTGGCCGGTTTCCTAGATCACCGGTCTCTCACCCCGCGTACAGCTGCCACCCAAACCTGTGAGAGGGAATGGGCGTCAGCTCCTGACTGATCTAGGAGTAAACCATGAAAAAAGTAGTCCCCGATCCACCTGTCAAAACCTCTCCCCGCGCGTTCTATACGATCAACAACGACATGCCCTCGCCCGAGGCGCTGTTGTACATTTCTCAATTGCTGCGCGGCATCGAAGACACACTGGACGAGTACATCTGCGGCAATGCCGGCGAGCCTGGCATCGGGATGTTGGTCAACACCGTGCACAGCGTACAGATGGCCAAGACGTTGAATGAGC
The DNA here is from genome assembly GCF_017744435.1 of Pseudomonas sp. GTDB lineage: Bacteria > Pseudomonadota > Gammaproteobacteria > Pseudomonadales > Pseudomonadaceae > Aquipseudomonas. The sequence goes on along the minus strand of NZ_JAGIBG010000051.1, from coordinate 6,243 downwards.
TGGTCCTGATGCGGGATGTAGGGTAAATCACCTGGTATGAAGCCGGGGTTGCGAGTCCCTTCGCAAGCCAGCGAGGGGACACGTTCTGCCTACTTCCTTAACTACACGCTTTAAACAGGACATGTCGCAAGAAAGCGTTTTCGAATTCAAGTTACACAAACATGTCGCTGACGGCGACATATTGAAAAAACGTGTCGCTGAAACCGTTAAATAGCGACACGTCCTCGTAAGAAATCACTGCAACGACATCATCATCGTCTTGGGAGACAGTTGAGGACAGAGCTTGAACCCCGCATATTTTGCATAGAACTGTTCAAGTCGCTCGGTAAGTGGATGCACGATCATTGCGACGCAGCCCACGACCTCCGATGCAGCCAGAGCTCTTTCAATCGCATCCTGCAAAAGATCGGTTGCCAAGCCTTGCCCTGCAGCTTGACGGGTTACACCCATCCGTCCCAATACGACGACCGACAAATGTTCAGGTGCATTACGGCGAAGTCGGGCCGATGTGGCATGCCCCCGCGCAACTGACCCAGTCGATAATGTGTAAAAGCCAGCAACGGTGTTCGTGCCAACAAAGCAGGTGACATAGACCACAGCGTGTTTGGCATGCTGGGCCTTGAGTGCCTTTTCCGACAGATAGCTGTTGATCGAAGCTTCTCCACAATCGAACTGGCTCAGATCATGGAACTTGTTCAATACCTGTGGAGCACTCAGCGCCAGCGCTTCGGCCTTGCCAGCAGCTTCTTCACGCATTCGTTACTCCTGATAGGATGGTCTTCCAATGCCTGTGTGAACGCGTCAAACGCGTCATCATCAAGCAGGAACAAGCGTTGCTCCATGAGCACCTCTTCAGCTCGCTTGCATGCAGCTTCCAGGACGAAGCTGGTGCGATCACCGCCAACAATTTCCACTGCCGCGTCAATCAAGTCGCGGCGGTGCTCCGCGACTCTCATGTTCAACGGCACCGCTTTGCTGCGATCCCGCGTGTGTAATTCAGCCATTGATGACTCCTTGCCCGTCCCACACGAGCAGCCAGATCGACCGATCTCTGTCGACAAACCTAAGCCTAATAAAGCGTAACGCAAATGTATAGCTGTGAATCTAGCTGCGTTACGAACGGTCATGCTTGGCACCCGATGGTGACTTTCCTTCCCCCTCCCGAAGTCCCACTACCTGGTACCCCCACAATCACAACACCAGGCCGGACCACCATGCACCCTCAACGCACCGCCTTGCACAACGAGCTGCACGCCCGCCCGTCGCTGTACTTCGATGGCCCGGCACATGTCTTCCACCTGGCCGTCCTGGGCGGCGATGCCGCTTGCGCCGCACTGTTGCAACGCTGCTGCCCGGAAGCGATCGACGCCGAAGCCGCCCAAGGCATCACCCGCTTGGATGGCCACCCGTTCAAGTGGGAACGGCACACCGAGTTCTTCACCCTGACCCTGGTGGTGCCTTGCTCTGCCGCCGACACCGAATGGCAACCGCTTCCACCGGTGCTGGCCGAGGCCATCGCGCCGCAGGCGGCCCAGGTGATCAATGCCGTGCAGGTGCTGGTGCGTGATGAACAGGACCTCGACCTGCCCCACTATGGGTTCAAGGACCCGTGCGGCTCCTGCGTCGGCGGTGGCGATGCGGTGGTGTGGAGCGACTTCCGCCTGACCGAGGACGGCACCAACCGCTTCCTGTTCATCAACCGTCGCCTCAATGCCTACCGCCAGGGCCGGATGATCCGCCGCCTGCTGGAGATCGAGACCTACCGCATGATGGCCTCGCTGACCCTGACCACGGCCAAGGCCCTGAGCCAGGAGCTGGATGCCTTCGACAAGACCCTGGTGCAACTGTCGGAGCGCAGCGCCGGCGGTGATGGCCACGATTCCAAGGCCCTGCTCGAAGCTATCGCCCACCTGTCGCGTCAGGTGGTCAGCCGCACGGTAAGGACCCGCCATCGCTTCGGTGCCACCCAGGCCTATGCGCAGCTGGTGTTCGAACGCCTCGGCGAGTTGCGTGAGAGCCATGTGGGTGATTGCCAGCGCCTGGGGATATTCATCGAGCGCCGGTTCAAGCCGACCGTGCGCTACTGCGCGGCCACTGAACAGCGCCTGGAACAACTGGCGAAGAATGTCGCCAACCTGGGCGACCTGCTGCAGGCGCGGGTGCAGGTGGAAATGGAAGAGCAGAATGCCGGGATCCTGCGCAGCCTCAATGCCCGGGCCGATGCCCAGGTGAAGATCCAGCGGGCGGTGGAAGGGCTGTCGATCATCGCCATCACCTACTACCTGCTGAACCTGTTCAAGCTGTTGTATGGCGGGCTGAATGTGCTGGGGCTTGAGCTGACAGCGCGGGATGCGCTGTTGGGCATGGCGCCGCCGGTGCTGCTGGTGCTGTTGGTGATTCTCCTGCGAATCAGGCAGGCCAAGCAGCATTAGGGCCGGGGGCTGCTTTGCAGCCCATTCGCGGGCATGTCGGATCGCCGCACCGCCGCTCCCACAGGTACTTCACTGCTCTCAAGGACAGTGATATCCCTGTGGGAGCGGGCGTGCCCGCGAAGGCCATCACGCCGATTCGTCAGCCGGGCGCGAGCCTTCCTGCACCAGCACCATGCTCTGCGGCGACGACAGGGCAATGCCTTCATCGCGCAAGCGGCCAAGAATGGTGAACAGCAAGTCGCTGCGGGTGCCCGACACCTGCCGCGGCCCCGCCACATAGCCACTCACACCAATGACCATGCCCGCTGAGGTCAGGTCCTTGAAGGTCACCGAACAGGCCGGCGCATCAAGAATCGCCTCGTGCTCGTGATAGGCCGCCAGCAGCAGATCACGCACCTGGTTGGCATCGGTCTCCAGCGGCAAGGTCAGGGTGATACCCACCACGCCCAAGGCATTGCCCATGGTCACGTTGCGCACGTTCTGCGAGATGAACTGCGAGTTGGGCACGATCACCGTGGAACGGTCGGACATCTGGATTTCGGTGGCGCGAACGTTGATCCGGCGGATATCCCCCTCGACCCCCGCCAGGCTCACCCAGTCGCCCACCTTGACCGGACGCTCGGTGAGCAGGATCAGGCCGGAGATGAAGTTCTGCACGATCTGCTGCAAGCCGAAACCGATACCGACCGACAGCGCACTGACCACCCAGGTCAGGCTGGTCAGGTTGATGCGCAGGGTCGACATCACCAGCATGGCCAGGAACAGGAAGCCGAGGTAACCGACCAGGGTCACCAGCGAGGCCCGCATGCCCGCGTCCATGTCGGTTTCCGGGAGCAGCCGCTCGCTCAGCCAGCGCTTGACCACGCGGATGGCGAACAGGCCGCCGAAGAAGATCAGCACCGCCACCAGGATGTCCTGCGGCACGATGTTGAGGTTGCCGAGCAGCTTGCCACCGGTGCCGTCCCAGTCACCCAGGCTCAGCAGCAGCTCGCCGGGGCTGGTGCCCGACGGCATCAGCGCCAGCAGAATCGCCAGGAACAGCAACACCGTGCGGCTGATGCCGACCAGGATGGTGCTGGCCTGGGCCTGGTGACGCGGCGCCAGGCCCAGGGTCGAGGCCAGTGCCAGGCCGCCAGGCTGGCGTGGCGACAGCAGGGCTTCGCACAGGTCGCTGAGGAAGGTGGTGAGCAGGTAGGCGCACACCGCCACCACACTGATCCACAGCAGCTTGGCGGTGAGGAAGTAGGCCAGGGTCAGGTAACCGGCAAGCAGCGCCAGCACGATCAGCACGACCCACACCACAATCACGAACGGGACCAGCCCGACCCAACCGGTCGGGCGCTCCAGGTCATGCTTGCGCAGGGTGCGGCGATAACGCAGCAGCGCCACCGAGAAGATCACCGCCACCACCAGCGCGGTCAGGCCGTTGGTGGCCACGGTCAGCGCCAGGCTGGTGCCGATCACGCTGTTGATGCGCTCGATGGTCAGCATGACCATCAGCGCCAGAGCCAGCAGCTTGGGGAACCAGCCCAATGCGCTGGCCACTTCGTCGTGAATCGGCGGCAGGCGCCAGGACGGGCGCTGCAGCATCAGCATGGCGCGGCCCAGGCCGGTGATGAAGGCGCTGAACACCACCAGGGTGAGGAAGTGATTGGTCAGGCTGGCGACATCGGAACCCAGCTCGGAGCTGCTTTCCAGGCCCCAGCGCAGCAGCGACACCGAGCCGGAGATGGTGCCCAGGGTGGCCAGGCTCACGCTCAAGGCCAGGGCGCTGCGGCGCAGGCGACCCTCCGGCAGGCGATGCACCATGACACTGGCCAGCAACCGCTCGAGCAGGCCGCGGACCACGGTCCAGACCAGCACGGCCGCCACCAGGCTGACGATGAAGAACCAGCGGTGCTCGGCACTGAACGCACTGGCCACGGCATCGGCCGCCTCGCTGCGCAGATCGTCAAGGCGCGAGACGTCGTCTGCGGTGGGGCGGATGAGGTTTTGCCAGAATGCCGGGCTCAATGGCGTCGTCGCGCGGCTGAGGATCTGTGAGTTGAACTGGCTGCGGCGCAGGTTGACGATTTGCGTGGACAGGTCCCGGGCCGACTGAGTCAACTTGACGGCCTGCTCCTGTGCAGCGACCGCCGCCTTCTTCTCGGCGTCCAACTGCTGGCGTTGGCGGGTCAGGGCTTCGGCTTCGTCCGGTTTCACCGGGCCGAGCACCTTGAGCTTGTCGTCGAGTTTTTCCACATCGGCGGTGCGCAGCGTGCTGAGTGCTTCAGCCTGGCGCTGCACCTGCACGGCCGACAGGCGCAACTGCGACAGCAGGTCGTCGTTGGCATTGCTGGTAACGCCCTGGCGGATCTGGTCGAGCCGATCGCTCAGTTGCTCGTAACTGGCGTTTTCGTCGAGCACCGGCATTTCCGCCGCAGCCAGGCTGGACACGGGTGTGGCCGGGGCCGACCAGGCCGGCGCGACCAGCGCCAGCATCAGGGCCATGACCCCCAGGTAGAATCGGGCAAGGCAGACGCGCCTCATCGAATGTTCCTCTTTACCCATCGATTTGGCGGAGGATTCTACGCGGCTTCAGGCGATCAGGAGAGTGCCGTTTCTCGCGCCAACAGTTGCCGCTTGCGCTCCACCCCCCAACGATAGCCGCTGATGTCGCCGTCACGGCGTACCACCCGGTGACAAGGGATGGCCACGGCAATGTGGTTGGCGGCGCAGGCCATGGCCACGGCACGCACGGCCTTGGGTGCACCGATGCGCTCGGCGATGTCGGTATAGCTGACCCGGCTGCCCACCGGCACTTCGCGCAAGGCCTGCCAGACGCGCTCCTGGAAGGCGCTGCCCTGGACATCCAGCGGCAGGTCCAGGCCCAGTGCCGGCGCCTCGATAAAGCCGACAACTTCGGCGACCAGCTGCTCGTAGCCGGCATCGCCGCCGATCAGGCTGGCTTGGGGAAACTGATCCTGCAACTGCTCAAGCAGCGGCTCGGGGTCATCACCGAGCAGGATCGCGCAGATACCCTTCTCGCTCTGGGCCACCAGGATCGCCCCCAGAAAGCATTGGCCAATGGCGAAGTGAATGGTCGCGCCAGTGCCGCCTGCCTGATAGTCACGGGGGCGCATGCCCAACCGCTGGTCGGCGCTTGCGTAGAAGCGGCTGTTGGAGTTGTAGCCGGCGTCGTAGATGGCATCGGTCACAGAGCCTTGCCCGTCGCCCAGGCGCTCGCGCAGGCGTCGGGCACGGAAAGCGCTGGCGTAGGCCTTGGGAGTGAGACCGGTTTCGGCCTTGAACAGGCGGTGCAGGTGGAAGGGGCTGACAGCCAGTTGCGCGCCGAGCTGGTCGAGGCTTGGCGGGGTGTCGTTGTTTTCCAGCAGGCGGCAGGCGCGGGCGACCAGAGCGGAGCGACGATTGGTATCCGCCTTGGCCATGCAACGGCGGCAGGCACGATAGCCGGCAGCTTCAGCACTGCTGGCGTCGTTGAAGAACTCGACGTTTTCGCGCTTGGCCATGCGCGATTTGCAGCCGGGGTGACAGTACACGCCCGTGGTGCGCACGGCGTAGACGAAGTGGCCGACGGCGGACGGGTCGCGGGTCTGCACGGCTTGCCAGCGCTGGGTATCAGTGGTGAAGACATTCATCGCGGTCTACCTCGACTATGTGTTTCGTCTGCTCCGGCCTCTTCGCGGGTAAACCCGCTCCCACAGGGACCGCACCATGCCCGAGCCCAGTGCAGTGCCTGTGGGAGCGGGTTTACCCGCGAAAGCGCCGCTACAGGCGAAAAGCTGCGTCAGCCCTCGCTCAGGCCGACCTT
>NZ_JAGIBG010000050.1 GCF_017744435.1 Pseudomonas sp. | reverse complement strand
GAGTGATGAAGGCCTGCGCCGGCCCTTGTGGGAGCCGCGCTTGCCGGCGATGGGCCGCGAAGCGGCCCCGGCAATTTATGTAACAACCTTGAAATCGCGGGGCCGCTTCGCGGCCCATCGCCGGCAAGCGCGGCTCCCACAAGGGCCGGCGCAGGCCTTCATCACTCCGCCCGGGCCAATCGGTCCTCCCGCGGGCACCGCTCGAACCGCCCCCGGTAGCAGCGGGTGAAATACGAAGCCGACTCGAACCCGCACGCCACCGCCACCTCCAGCACGCTCATGTCGGTCTGGCGCAACAACTGCCGCGCCTTGTCCAGCCGCAACCGCAGATAGAAGCCACTGGGCGTGTCGTCCAGATGCAAGCGGAACAGCCGCTCCAGCTGCCGCCGGGTCACCTGCACCGCATCGGCCAGCACCTGGGTATTGAGCGGCTGCTCAATGTTGCGCTCCATCTCGCCGATCACCTTCACCAGCTTCTTGTTGCTGATGCTGTAGCGGCTGGCGATCTGCATGCGCTGGTGGTCCTGGCGCGGACGGATGCGCCCGAGCACGAACTGTTCGGACACCTGCACCGCCAGCTCGCTGCCATGGGCCTGGCCGATCAGGTCGAGCATCAGGTCGATCGATGCGGTGCCACCGGCACAAGTGATGCGCCGGCGGTCGATTTCGAACAGCTCCTGGGTCACCTGCAAGCGTGGATAGCGCTCCTTGAACGCGTCCAGCGCCTCCCAGTGCAAGGTGGCGCGGTAACCGTCGAGCAAGCCGGCTTCAGCCAGCACCAACGGGCCCGTGTCGATACCACCAAGGATCACCCCATCATGGTCGAGCCGGCGCAGCGCCTGTTGCAGCTTCGGCCCATAGCAGGCCAGCGGCTCGAAGCCGGCGACGATCAGCAGCACACCCCCCGCCTCGCCCTCCCCTAAAGCGCCATCGGCATTCACCGACATGCCATTGCTCGCTTGCACCGCCCCGCCATCCAGGCTGAGCACGCGCCAGCGATACGACGGCCCCTTGAAACGGTTGGCCACGCGCAGTGGCTCCAGGGCGCTGATAAAGCCCATTGCCGAGAACCCCGGCAACAACAGGAAATGAATCAGTTGCGGCATTGCATGCTCCACGCCGAAAGGTGGTCGCCTCCGTGCAAATCTTGGTCGCCAGGGTGCGATTTCCCACCCTGTGGCCAGCGTAGCTTATCCACACGGCCCGCAGAGGCCGCCCTCAATAACAATATGTACTGCCGATGGAGAGCCACCATGCACAGCTTGATCCGCCGCAGCCTGTTGACCCTTGCCCTGAGCAGCATCGCTTCCACCCCGCTTTTCGCCGCCGAGCCGGCCGTTTGCAAGAACGTACGCTTGGGCGTGGTCAACTGGACCGACGTCATCGCCACCAGCGCCATGGCCCAGGTGCTGCTCGACGGCCTGGGTTACCAGACCAAACAGACCAGCGCCTCGCAGCAGATCATCTTCGCCGGTATCCGCGACAAGCGCCTGGACATGTTCCTGGGTTACTGGAACCCGATCATGACCCAGACCATCACACCGTTCGTCGACGCCAACCAGGTCAAGGTCCTCGAAAAACCCAGCCTGGAAGACGCCCGTGCCACCCTCGCCGTGCCGAAGTACCTGTATGACAAAGGCCTGAAGACCTTCGCCGACATCCACAAGTTCGAGAAGGAACTGGGCGGCAAGATCTACGGCATCGAGCCCGGCTCCGGTGCCAACACCCAGATCAAGGCGATGATCACCAAGAACCAGTTCGACCTCGGCAAGTTCCAGCTGGTCGAGTCCAGCGAAGCGGGCATGCTCGCCGCCGTCGACCGCGCCGTGCGGCGCAAGGAAGCCGTGGTGTTCTTCGGCTGGGCGCCGCACCCGATGAACGTGAACATCGACATGGCCTACCTGGGCGACAGCCAGGACGCCCTGGGCCCGGACGAAGGCCGTGCCACGGTGTGGACGGTGACCGCGCCGGACTACGCCGAACGCTGCCCCAACGCCCACCGCCTGCTGGCCAACCTGAACTTCAGTGCCGAGGACGAGAGCCGCATGATGCAACCGCTGCTCGACCACAAGGACGCACTGGAATCGGCCCGCCAGTGGCTGAAAGACCACCCCGAGGACAAGGCCCGCTGGCTTGAGGGTGTGACCACCTTCGATGGCAAGCCGGCTGCGGACAACCTCAAGCTTACCGCCAACTGACAGGGCCCTTTCGCGGGCACGCCCGCTCCCACAGGTACAGCGCAAAGCTCAGGGTCAAATTGATCCTGTGGGAGCGGGCGTGCCCGCGAATAGGCCAGCACAGACACCACAAGGAACCGCCATGAACCACGACGTCATCATCACCTGCGCCCTCACCGGCGCTGGCGACACGGTCGCCAAGAGCCACCTGGTCCCGGTCACCCCGAAACAGATCGCCGAATCCGCCGTAGAAGCCGCCAAGGCCGGCGCCACCGTAGTCCACTGCCACGTCCGCGACCCACAGACCGGCCGTTTCAGCCGCGACGTGGCGCTGTACCGCGAAGTCATGGAGCGCATTCGCGAGGCCGACGTCGACGTCATCGTCAACCTCACCGCCGGCATGGGCGGCGACCTGGAAATCGGCCCGGGTGAATCGCCGATGGAGTTCGGCCCCGGCTCCGACCTGATCGGCCCGCTGGAGCGCCTGGCCCATGTCGAAGCCCTGCTGCCGGAAATCTGCACCCTCGATTGCGGCACCCTCAACTTCGGCGACGGCAACGCCATTTACGTCTCCACCCCCGCGCAACTGCGCGCCGGTGCCAAGCGCATTACTGAACTGGGCGTGAAAGCCGAGCTGGAAATCTTCGACACCGGCCACCTGTGGTTCGCCAAACAGATGATGAAGGAAGGCCTGCTCGAAGACCCGCTGTTCCAGCTGTGCCTGGGCATCCCGTGGGGCGCGCCGGCCGACACCACCACCATGAAGGCCATGGTCGACAACCTGCCGGCCAACGTCACCTGGGCCGGCTTCGGCATCGGCCGCATGCAGATGCCGATGGCCGCACAGGCCGTGCTGCTCGGCGGCAACGTGCGAGTGGGCCTGGAGGACAACCTGTACCTGGACCGTGGCGTGCTGGCCAGCAACGGCCAGCTGGTGGAACGCGCCGCCGAAATCATCACCCGCATGGGTGGCCGCGTGCTCAGCCCGGCAGAAGGCCGGGAAAAAATGAACCTCAAGCGCCGCTGATCCCACTCAGGAGACCGATATGCCCTTCATCACCGAGATCAAGACCTTCGCCGCCCTGGGTAGCGGCGTGATCGGCAGTGGCTGGGTCGCCCGCGCCCTGGCCCATGGCCTGGACGTGGTCGCCTGGGACCCGGCACCCGGCGCCGAACAAGCCCTGCGCAAGCGCATCGCCAACGCCTGGCCGGCACTGGAGAAGCAAGGCCTGGCGCCAGGTGCCTCGCAGGGCCGGCTGAGATTCGTCGCCACCATCGAGGAATGCGTACGCGACGCCGACTTCATCCAGGAAAGCGCACCCGAGCGCCTGGACCTCAAGCTCGAGCTGCACGCCAAGATCAGCGCCGCCGCCAAGCCCGAAGCGATCATCGGCTCCAGCACTTCAGGGTTGCTGCCCAGCGAGTTCTACGAGTCATCCACTCACCCCGAGCGCTGCGTGGTCGGCCACCCGTTCAACCCGGTGTACCTGCTGCCGTTGGTCGAGATCGTCGGCGGCAACCGCACCGCACCTGAAGCCATCGAAGCCGCCAAGACCATCTACACCGCCCTCGGCATGCGCCCGCTGCATGTGCGCAAGGAAGTCCCCGGCTTCATCGCCGACCGCCTGCTCGAAGCGCTGTGGCGCGAGGCCCTGCACCTGGTCAACGATGGCGTGGCCAGCACCGGCGAAATCGACGACGCGATCCGTTTCGGCGCCGGCCTGCGCTGGTCGTTCATGGGCACCTTCCTCACCTACACCCTGGCCGGGGGTGATGCCGGCATGCGCCACTTCATGGCCCAGTTCGGCCCGGCGCTGAAGCTGCCCTGGACCTACCTGCCGGCACCGGAGCTGACCGACAAGCTGATCGACGATGTGGTCGAAGGCACGTCGGAACAGTTGGGCGAACGCAGCATCGCCGCGCTGGAGCGCTATCGTGATGACACACTGCTGGCCGTGCTGGAAGCGGTTAAAACCAGCAAGGCCAGCCACGGCATGGCCTTTGGCGATTGAGGAGCAGACGATGCCCGCACTGATCACCTACCGCACCCCAGTCCAGGAGGACTGGGTCGACTACAACGGGCATCTGCGCGATGCCTTCTACCTGCTGATCTTCAGCTACGCCACCGATGCGCTGATGGAGCGCATCGGCCTGGACGAGGGCAGCCGCGGGCAGAGCGGCAACTCACTGTTCACCCTGGAAGCCCACATCAACTACCTGCACGAAGTGAAGCTGGGAACCGAGGTGTGGGTGCAGACGCAGATCATCGGCTTCGATCGCAAGCGCCTGCACGTCTATCACAGCCTGCACCGGGCCGGGTTCGACGAGGTGCTGGCGGCAAGCGAGCAGATGCTGTTGCATGTGGACCTGGCCGGGCCGAAGTCGGCGCCTTTCAGTGAACAGAGTGCGGCATTGCTGCAGGGCCTGGTGGATAGCCAGCGCGACCTGCCGGCAGCGGAATTCATCGGCCGCGTCCTGCAACTACCCCGCTGAGCGCGCAAAAAAATAGCCCCGGTAAGCCGTGAGCATCCGGGGCCAAGAGCGAGCAACATCCACTGTGCATGTGTGAGGGTGACCAAACCCTCGTGGACCGTGAATAGCTGCAGTCTGCTGGCTTCCCGGCGCCAGCAATTAGCCGGGAGCGACCTGTTCTTAGCCAAACCAGCCATGGCGACATTCTGCCCTTGCGAGCCTGTCGCTGCGGACACAGAATCGGTCGTAAATCACAGCAGCACTCTCTTCGCGATAAAAGGGACAACAGCCATGATGCATGCGGATTTGATAGACCAGGACGACCTGGCAGGCCACCTGCGCGCACGCGGGTTCGACATTCCTGCCGGGGCCAGCGCCGAGCAGGCCTGCGAGGCGGTGGTACGCGGGTTGACCGAGCCTAACGCACGGGCGCTGAAGGGGATGGTGGAGCAGATGTATACCGGTAGCGCGACGATTCTGCCGGCGGTACGCCAGGCCATCGACAAGCAGCTCTTGCCAGCATTGGCCCAGTTCAACAAACGCGCCTGATCGCGTTTTCCTGTACCGGCCTCTTCGCGACTAAAGCCGCTCCCACAGGTACTGCACCGAATTCAAAAGCGGTGCAGTACCTGTGGGAGCGGCTTTAACCGCGAAGCAGGCAGCTCGGTGTCAGAGCCTTACGCTGGCAAACGTCGACTCGTTGCGCGCCTGGCTCAGGGCCGCCATCGGCCCGCTGTGCGGCGACAGGGTCATGGCCTGCGGGATCGGCATCATCGCCACCTGCTGCGCGGTATTGGAGCCGACACGCTCGTCACGCGGCGGAATGCCGAAGTACTCGCGGTAGCACTTGGAGAAGTGCGGCGTGGAGACGAAACCGCACACCGAGGCCACTTCGATGATCGACATCGGCGTCTGCTTGAGCAACTGCCGCGCGCGGATCAGGCGCAGCTTCAGGTAGTAGCGCGACGGCGAGCAATGCAGGTACTTCTGGAACAGCCGTTCGAGCTGGCGACGCGACACCGACACGTACACGGCCAGTTCGTCGAGGTCGATCGGCTCTTCGAGGTTGGCCTCCATCAGCGCGACAATTTCCTGCAGCTTCGGCTGGTTGGTGCCGAGCATGTGCTTGAGCGGCACACGCTGGTGGTCCTGTTCGTTGCGGATGCGTTCGTAGACGAACATCTCGGAGATCGCCGCCGACAGCTCACGGCCGTGATCACGGCTGATCAGGTGCAGCATCATGTCCAGCGGCGCGGTGCCACCGGAGCTGGTGAAGCGGTTACGGTCGAGGGTGAACAGGCGGGTGCTCATGTTGACCCGTGGGAAGGCCTCCTGCATGGCTGCCAGGCATTCCCAGTGCACGCTGCAATCAAAACCATCGAGCAGGCCGGCACAGGCCAGTGCCCAGCTGCCGGTGCACACTGCACCGAGGCGGCGCGACTGGCGCGCCTGGGCCTGCAGCCAGGTGACATGCTCACGGGTGACGGTGCGCTGGATGCCGACGCCGCCGCAGACGATCACGGTGTCGATCGGCGGTGCGTTGTGCATGGCGGCATCGGGGGTGATCTGCAAGCCGTCGCTGGCCCACACCTGGCCGCCATCGACGGTCAGCGTGTGCCAGCGGTACAGCTCGCGGCCGGACAGCTGGTTGGCCATGCGCAGCGGCTCAACGGCCGATGCCAGGGAAATCAGGGTGAAATTGTCCAAAAGAAGAAACCCGATGGACTGGGGTGCTGTGCGGTTCTGGGTTGGGTTCCCGGAGGTGTACGACGTCATCGCGATTTCTCCTCACACAAATGCAGGGTGTGCCTCAGGCGGGCACTGATTTCTTGTTATGGCCCCAGTTTCGTGTGCAGGGGCTTGTTGCCAATCTCAACGCAAAGGCCGTGCCTGAAATTGAACGCCCATCCAAAAAAACCTGAAAACGACGCCTTCGTTCGGCAAATCAGGGACTTCGGTCGAGTTGGCCAGTCTTCGCAAACCGCCGTGCTAGCGCCTTGCGTGTAACGGCTGAGCAATTTGGTGACACGCGCAGTGTAGGTTGCCCAGAAACGACACTCTTGAGTGTCACCGACAATGCCCGCACTGATAGCGACACCCGACGATCGGTCAGCTTGGGCCATGCACTGCAATGGGGCTTGGTGCACTGAAAACATTCAAGGGCCTCTTCGCAGGCAAGCCCGCTCCCACAGGGATCGCACCGGCCTTGGAGGCTGTGCAACACCTGTGGGGCGGGCTTGCCCCCGAAGAGGCCCTTGAGGCCTACCTAGAAACTCAGCATTCGATGGCGCTGACCGCCAGGCCACCGCGCGAGGTCTCTTTATATTTGTCGTGCATGTCGGCCCCGGTGTCGCGCATGGTGCGGATCACCTGGTCGAGGGAGATGAAGTGCTCGCCATCGCCGCGCAGGGACATCTGCACGGCATTGATCGCCTTCACCGCAGCAATCGCATTGCGCTCGATGCACGGCACCTGCACCAGGCCGCCGACCGGGTCGCAAGTCAGGCCAAGGTTGTGCTCCAAGGCAATCTCGGCGGCGTTCTCCACCTGTGGCGGGGTCGCCCCGAGGACTTCGGCAAGGCCGGCAGCGGCCATGGCACAGGCCGAGCCGACCTCACCCTGGCAACCGACTTCGGCACCGGAAATCGACGCGTTCTTCTTGCACAGGATGCCCACGGCGGCGGCGCCGAGGAAGAAGTCGACCACGCTCGACTCGTCCACTGCATCGCTGAAGCGCATGTAGTAGTGCAGCACCGCCGGAATGATGCCGGCCGCGCCGTTGGTGGGCGCGGTGACCATGCGCCCGCCGGCGGCGTTCTCTTCGTTGACCGCCAGGGCGAACAGGTTGACCCACTCCATGGCGCTCATGGTCGAGCCGATCACGTTGGGCTTGCCGATTTCCTGCAGGCTGCGGTGCAGCTTGGCGGCGCGACGGCGCACGTTGAGCCCGCCGGGCAGCGTGCCTTCGTATTTAAGGCCGTTGTTGACGCACTCCTGCATGGCTTCCCAGAGCTTGTGCAGGCCAGCGCGGATCTCTTCCTCGCTGCGCCAGACCTTCTCGTTGGCCATCATCAATTGCGACACGCTGAGGTCGTTTTGCTTGCACAGGCGCAGCAGTTCGGCGGCGCTGTTGAAATCGTACGGCAGCACCGTCTGGTCGGCATCCAGCACGCCGCTGGCGGCCTGGGCGGCGTCGACCACGAAGCCGCCACCGACCGAGTAATAGGTGTCGCGGTGCAGCTCGCCCTGGGCGCCTTCGGCGATCAGGGTCATGGCGTTGGGGTGGTACGGCAGGTTCTCGTCCAGCAGCAGCATGTCGCGGGCCCAGACGAATTCGATGGGCAGGCGGTTATCCAGCTTCAGGGTGTTGGTTTCGCGCAGGTCGGCGATGCGCGGGACGATCTGGGTCGGGTCGATGGCGTCCGGCCATTCGCCCATCAGTCCCATGATGGTGGCGTTGTCGGTGCCGTGGCCGATGCCGGTGGCCGATAGCGAACCGTACAGCCGCACTTCGATCCTTTGCACCTGTTCCAGCTCGCCGCGCTCACGCAGGCCCTGGACGAACAAGGCGCCAGCACGCATGGGGCCGACGGTGTGGGAGCTGGAGGGCCCGACACCGATCTTGAACAGGTCGAACACGCTGATGGCCATTGTCGAATCACCTCTTGCTGGGCTTGTCTCTGCGCGCCATGCGCAGGGCGGGGCAACTGCTAGGCTGAAGCTGCGAGCCGCCACGAATGCACGCATCATCGGGCTTTTGCCTACCCCCTCGCCGTCTGCAACCGACGTACTTTTGTCCAGCAGCGCCGCCGCCTTTTCGGCCACCTGCACGCCGCTTTCGAGCGGCGTGGTGACGCAAAAATGCGGCTACAGGGGTGGAAAAACTCATAAACGACATCGCCCGTACTGGATGCGACCCGTTCCGTACTGGTTACGACCCCACCAGTAGGCGATTGCCCGGCGCTGGAGGATTATCGAAAGCGACTCGTAAAGCACGGCCACGCAACCTGCCCTCTGCAGGCCTGGTCGACCGGACCCTGAGAAAGCCCGGCGACCCATGCGAACCCGAAGACAAAATCACAGGAGTCCATCCATGAAAGGTTCACCCTCGCTGTTGCTGGTCGCGATGCTGTCCGCGCCTCTGCTGGCCCAGGCCGCCGAGCCCGAGCAGTGCCAGACGGTACGCTTCTCCGATGTCGGCTGGACCGACATCACCGTGACCACGGCGACCACCAGCGTTGTGCTCGAAGCACTGGGTTACAAGACCCACACCACCATGATCTCGGTACCGGTGACCTACAAGTCGCTGGCCACCGGCAAGGACCTGGACGTGTTTCTCGGCAACTGGATGCCGACCATGGAGAACGACATCAAGCAGTACCGCGATGCCGGCACGGTGGATACCGTGCGCGCCAACCTGGAGAACGCCAAGTACACCCTGGCGGTACCCCAGGCGCTGTATGACAAGGGGCTCAAGGATTTCAGCGACATTCCCAAGTTCAAGAAGGAACTGGACGGCAAGATCTACGGCATCGAGCCCGGTAACGATGGCAACCGCACCATCCAGAGCATGATCGACAAGAACGCCTTCGGCCTGAAGGACGCCGGTTTCAAGATCGTGCAGTCGAGCGAGGCCGGCATGCTGTCGCAGGTCGACCGCGCGCAGAAGCGTGACGAGGCGGTGGTGTTCCTGGGCTGGGAACCGCACCCGATGAACACCCGCTTCAAGATGCAGTACCTGACCGGCGGGGACGAGTTCTTCGGCCCCGAGTTCGGCAAGGCCACCGTGCTCACCAACACCCGCAAGGACTATGTGCAGGAATGCAGCAACGTCGGCCAGCTCCTGAAGAACCTGTCGTTCGAGCTCAAGGATGAAAGCACCATGATGGGCTATGTCCTGGACGACAAGATGAAGCCCGAGGCGGCCGCCAAGAAGTGGCTAAAGGACAACCCCGGCAAGCTGGATACCTGGCTGGCGGGCGTCACCACCGTGGATGGCAAACCCGGCCTTGAGGCGGCCAAGGCCAAGCTCGCTCAATAACGCAATACGTCGTAGCGCTACCTCGGGGCGGGACCGTGCCCGCCCCGGACTGATTTCAATCTTTGCAGGTGGAAGCTCGCTATCATGCTTATCGATCAGAAAATACCCTTGGGCCAGTACATCGCGTCGTTCGTCGAATGGCTGACCCAGAATGGCGCGAACTACTTCGACGCCATTGCCCGAGGCCTGGAGTTCATGATCCATGGCGTCACCAGTACCCTGACCTTCTTCAACCCGTTCGTGCTCATCGCCCTGTTCGCCGCCCTGGCGCATTTCATCCAGCGCAAGTGGGCGCTTACCGCATTCGTCGCCCTCTCCTTCCTGCTGATCCTCAACCTGGGGTACTGGCAGGAAACCATGGAGACCCTGGCCCAGGTGACCTTCGCCACCGTGGTCTGCGTGGCCATCGGCGTGCCGCTGGGCATCGTCGCCGCGCACAAGCCGATGTTCTACACCGCCATGCGCCCGGTGCTCGACCTGATGCAGACCGTGCCGACCTTCGTCTACCTGATCCCGACCCTGACCCTGTTCGGCCTGGGCGTGGTGCCGGGGCTGATTTCGACGGTGGTGTTCGCCATCGCCGCGCCGATCCGCCTCACCTACCTGGGCATTTGCGACGTGCCGCAGGAGCTGATGGACGCCGGCAAGGCGTTTGGCTGCTCGCGCCGCCAGCTGCTCACCCGTATCGAACTGCCGCACGCGATGCCGAGCATCGCCGCCGGCGTCACCCAGTGCATCATGCTGTCGCTGTCGATGGTGGTGATTGCCGCCCTGGTGGGCGCCGATGGCCTGGGCAAACCCGTGGTCAACGCACTGAACACCGCTGATATCTCCCTGGGCTTCGAAGCGGGCCTGGCGATCGTGCTGCTGGCGATCATGCTCGACCGTATCTGCAAGCAACCGGAACTGCCGGTAAGGGGTGAGGCATGAGCATCATTCGATTCGAAGACGTCGACGTCATCTTCTCCAACAAGCCGCGCGAAGCACTGGCGCTGCTGGACAAGGGCCAGACCCGCGAGCAGATCCTCAAGCAGACCGGCCTGGTGGTCGGTGTGGAAAAGGCCAACCTGGATATCAACAAAGGCGAGATCTGCGTGCTGATGGGCCTGTCCGGCTCGGGCAAGTCGAGCCTGCTGCGCTGCATCAACGGGCTCAACACCGTGAGCCGTGGCAAGCTGTTCGTCGAGCATGAAGGCAAGCACATCGACATTGCCCACTGCACCCCGGCAGAGCTGAAGATGATGCGCACCAAACGCATCGCCATGGTGTTCCAGAAGTTCGCCCTGATGCCGTGGCTGACGGTGCGCGAGAACATCAGCTTCGGCCTGGAAATGCAGGGCCGCCCGGAAAAGGAACGGCGCAAGCTGGTCGACGAGAAGCTCGAACTGGTCGGCCTGACCCAGTGGCGCAACAAGAAGCCAGACGAACTTTCCGGCGGCATGCAGCAGCGTGTGGGCCTGGCCCGGGCGCTGGCGATGGATGCCGACATCCTGCTGATGGACGAACCGTTCTCGGCCCTCGACCCGCTGATCCGCCAAGGCCTGCAAGACGAACTGCTGGGCTTGCAGGCCAAGCTGAGCAAGACCATCGTGTTCGTCAGCCACGACCTCGACGAGGCCCTGAAGCTGGGTAGCCGCATCGCCATCATGAAGGATGGGCGGATCATCCAGTACAGCAAGCCGGAAGAAATCGTGCTGAACCCGGCCGACGAGTACGTACGTACCTTCGTCGCCCACACCAACCCGCTGAACGTGCTGTGCGGCCGCAGCCTGATGCGCAGCCTGGACAACTGCAAACGGGTCAATGGCTCGGTGTGCCTGGACCCGGGTGGCGATTCGTGGCTGGACCTGGGTGAAGGGAATTCGATCAAGCGCGCACGCCAGGGGCAGAACGGGCTGGACATGCAGAACTGGGTGCCGGGGCAAGCTGTTGAAGGGCTTGGGCGCAAACCGACGCTGGTGCATGCCGACATTGGCATGCGTGAGGCGCTGCAGATTCGTTACCAGACGGGCAACAAGCTGGTGCTGCAGGAGAATGACAAGGTGGTGGGGATTCTTGGGGATACCGAGCTTTACCACGCCTTGCTCGGCAAGAACCACGGGTGATGCAATTGGGGCCGCCTTGCGGCCCTTCGCGGGCACGCCCGCTCCCACAGGGGAACGCGTATTCCTGTGGGAGCGGGCGTGCCCGCGAAGGGCTGCAAAGCAGCCCCAATCAATGTCTCAGCGAACGACGATCCCGCGCGAAGCCATGTAGGCCTTGGCCTCAGGCACCGTGTACTCGCCAAAGTGGAAGATGCTGGCCGCCAGCACCGCGCTGGCATGCCCTTCCAGAATCCCGTCGGCCAGGTGCTGCAGGTTACCCACACCACCGGAAGCAATCACCGGAATCCCCAGCGCATCGCTGATGGCGCGGGTTACACCCAGGTCGAAACCGTTCTTCATGCCGTCCTGGTCCATGCTGGTCAGCAGGATCTCGCCAGCCCCCAGGCCTTCCATCTTCTTCGCCCATTCAACGGCGTCCAGCCCGGTCGGCTTGCGCCCGCCGTGGGTGAAGATCTCCCAGCGTGGCGCTTCGCCTGGCCCGGACACCTTCTTGGCGTCGATGGCGACGACGATGCACTGCGAACCGAAACGGTCCGCCGCCTCGCCGACAAACTCCGGGTTGAACACCGCGGCGGTGTTGATCGAAACCTTGTCGGCACCGGCGTTGAGCAGGTTGCGGATGTCCTGCACGGTGCGCACGCCACCGCCCACGGTCAGCGGGATGAACACCTGGCTGGCCATGCGCTCGACGGTATGCAGGGTGGTGTCGCGGCCGTCGACGCTGGCGGTGATGTCGAGGAAGGTGATTTCGTCGGCACCCTGTTCGTTGTAGCGACGGGCGATTTCCACCGGGTCGCCGGCATCACGGATGTTCTCGAACTTGACGCCCTTGACCACCCGGCCGTTGTCCACGTCCAGGCAAGGGATGATGCGCTTGGCCAGTGCCATGGTTCAGTCCTCAGCCTTGGTAGTTGTCGCAGAAGGCCTGGGCCTCGGCGACATCGAGAGTGCCTTCGTAGATGGCACGGCCGGTGATGGCGCCGATGATGCCCGGGGTCTTGGCGTCCAGCAGGGCCTTGATGTCACCCAGGTTGTGGATGCCGCCCGAGGCGATCACCGGGATCGAGGTGGCTTCTGCCAGTGCCTTGGTGAACGGCACGTTGCAGCCCTGCATCATGCCGTCCTTGGCGATGTCGGTGTAGACGATCGCCGAGACGCCATCGGCCTCGAAACGCTTGGCCAGGTCGATGACCTGCACCGAGCTCACTTCCGCCCAGCCGTCGGTGGCGACGAAGCCGTCTTTGGCGTCCAGGCCGACAATGACCTTGCCCGGGAACGCCTTGCACGCTTCGGCGACGAACTCAGGCTGCTTGACTGCCTTGGTGCCGATGATCACGTGGCTGACGCCAGCCTTGACGTAGTGCTCGATGGTTTCCAGCGAGCGGATGCCGCCGCCGATCTGGATCGGCAGGTTCGGGTAGCGCTTGGCGATGGCGGTAACCACTTCACCGTTGACCGGCTGGCCTTCGAAGGCGCCGTTGAGGTCGACCAGGTGCAGGCGGCGGCAGCCACCCTCGACCCACTTGGCGGCCATGCTCACCGGGTCGTCGGAGAATACCGTGGAGTCTTCCATGCGGCCCTGGCGCAGGCGCACGCAGGCACCGTCCTTCAGATCGATAGCGGGGATAATCAGCATCTTGGGAACCTGTCTGTTCTTGGGGGTTCAGGGCTTTTCGAGTGCCCACAGATCGCTTTCGATGCTCTCGAACCGCTCCTTGAGGTGCAGCTGAACATCGGCAATCGCCCTGTTGTAGTAATGGGGTGCAATTTCTTTGCTGAACAGCTCGAGGACCTCGGCCACCTCGAACGACCCGAGCTGCAGCTCGAAGCGGTCTTCGAGAAAACGCTTGAGCGTGTCGAGCGCCTCGCGTTCCTCTTCGGGGGCCAGGGTGATGACCGGGGCCTTGGTCTTCGAACGGCTCATTTACCAGCGCCCGTCCCAGGCGACGAAGTTCTGCAGCAGCTGCAGGCCATGGGTATGGCTCTTCTCCGGGTGGAACTGCACGGCAAAGCGCGAACCATCGGCCAGCGCAGCAGCGAAGTCGACGCCATAGTGGCCGCGGCCGACTACCTGGCCCGGCTTGCCGGCATTGATGTAGTAGCTGTGCACGAAGTAGAAGCGTGCACGGTCGGAAATGTCGTGCCACAGCGGGTGGTCGATGGTCTGGCTGACTTCGTTCCAGCCCATGTGCGGCACCTTCAGGTGCTCGCCGTCTTCTTTCAGGTCTTTGCCGAAGAAGCGGACCTGGCCAGGGAACAGGCCGATGCAGTCGACACCGTCGTTCTCTTCGCTATGGTCGAGCAGCGCTTGCATGCCGACGCAGATGCCGAGGAACGGGCGGTCCTGGCTCACTTCGCGGACCAGGCTGTCGAAGCCCAGGCGGCGGATCTCGGCCATGCAGTCGCGGATCGCGCCCACACCCGGGAACACCACGCGGTCAGCCTCGCGGATCACCGCGGCGTCGCTGGTGACCAGCACCTTGCCGGCGCCGACGTGCTCGAGCGCCTTGGCTACCGAGTGCAGGTTGCCCATGCCATAGTCGATTACGGCTACCGTCTGCATTTACAGGCACCCTTTGGTCGACGGCATCTGCCCGGCCATGCGCTCGTCGAGGGTCACGGCCATGCGCAGGGCGCGGCCGAAAGCCTTGAACACGGTTTCGATCTGGTGGTGGGTGTTGTGGCCACGCAGGTTGTCGATGTGCAGGGTCACCAGGGCGTGGTTGACGAAGCCCTGGAAAAATTCCTGGAACAGGTCGACATCGAAGCCGCCAACAGTGGCGCGGGTGTAGGGCACATGCATCTGCAGGCCTGGGCGGCCGGAGAAGTCGATGACCACGCGCGACAGCGCCTCGTCCAGCGGCACATAGGCATGGCCGTAGCGGAAGATGCCTTTCTTGTCGCCGATGGCCTGGGCGAATGCCATGCCCAGGGTGATACCGACGTCTTCGACGGTATGGTGATCGTCGATATGCAGGTCACCCTTGCACTCGATATCCAGATCGATCAGCCCATGACGGGCGATCTGGTCCAGCATGTGTTCAAGAAAAGGCACACCGATATCGAATCGGGCCTTGCCACTGCCATCGAGGTTGATCGAGCACTTGACCTGGGTTTCCAGGGTATTGCGCTCGACGGAAGCCTTACGTTCGACCATCACCAGCTCCGCAAAATCATTGGGCGAAAAGGGCTCCATTATAGGCCCAGAACGCGCCGGCTTGAAACGCGGATGACATATGGCATGGCAAGGAATTACGGGGCCGGACGGCCCTACAGGTCTATACAACCGGGGAATTGGGGCTGCTTTGCAGCCCATCGCGACACAAGGCCGCTCCTACAGGGACCGCAAAACCCTGTAGGAGCGGCCTTGCGTCGCGAAAGGGGCGCAAAGCGCCCCCATGCAGCTACCTCAATGGAACAGGACTGCCGTCTTCTGCAGGGTGATCCACACACCCCAGGCCAGCGGCACGACCACCACGGCCCAGGCCAGCAGCACCAGCGGCAGGCTGCCCGGTGCAGCGTGCCACTCCAGCGAACGCGCACCGTCAGCACCTTTGTCGTGGCTCAGCGCTCGTTCGGCAGCCAGCTCGGCATCGCTCATGAAGTGCTTGTCGGCGACCGGGCGGATCAGCAGGTTGCAGATAAAGCCCAGCACCAGCAGGCCGGCGAGAATGTACAGGGTCATGTCGTAGGCCGCTGCACGTTCCACACCCGCCGCCAGCTGGTACTCGCGCAGGTAGGTGATCAGCACCGGGCCCAGCACGCCGGCTGCAGCCCAGGCAGTCAGCAGGCGACCGTGGATGGCGCCGACCATCTGTGTGCCAAAGAGGTCGGCCAGGTAGGCCGGCACGGTAGCAAAGCCACCGCCGTACATCGACAGGATGATGCAGAACGCCGCTACGAACAGTGCCACGTTGCCCAGGTGGCCCATGTTCGGCACCAGGCTGTAAAGGCCGACGCCCAGGGCGAAGAAGGCGAAGTAGGTGTTCTTGCGGCCGATGTAGTCGGAGAACGACGCCCAGAAGAAGCGGCCACCGATGTTGAACAGGCTCAACAGGCCGGTGAAGCCGGCGGCGATGGCGGCGATCTGCGCCAGTTGCGCGGCGTTCAGCTCGCTGAAGCTCAGTTCGTTGCCCAGCAGTTTGCCGGCGAACACTTCCTGCAGCAGTGGCGACGCCATGCCGAGGATGCCGATGCCGGCCGAAACGTTCAGGCACAGCACCAGCCACACCAGGGCGAACTGCGGGGTTTTCCAGGCAACGCTGACGTGCACGTGGCGGTCGGTGACCATGCCATTGCCGGCCATTTTCGCCGGGGCAGTCCAGCCTTCAGGTTTCCAGCCGGTTGGCGGTACGCGATAAGCCAGGGCACCAGCCGTCATGAACACGAAGTAGATCGCGGCCATGGCGACGAAACTCTGCCACACACCCACCTCATGTTCGTTGCCGAAGTGGCCCATCAACGCGGTGGCCAGCGGTGCGCCCACCATGGCGCCGCCGCCGAAGCCCATGATCGCCATGCCGGTGGCCATGCCGCGCTTGTCCGGGAACCACTTGATCAAGGTCGAGACCGGCGAAATGTAGCCCAGGCCCAGGCCGATACCGCCGATCACGCCGGAACCCAGCCACATCAGCCACAGCTGGTGAGTCTTCACGCCGATCGCCGAGATCAGCATGCCGCCACACCAGCACAGTGCCGAAACCAGGCCGGCCTTGCGCGGGCCGGCGTGTTCCAGCCAGCCGCCGAGTACTGCTGCCGAGCAGCCGAGGAAGACGAAGAACAGGGTGTAGATCCAGCTCAGCATCGAGATCGGCCAGTCGCATTCGGCGCTGAACATACGGGCGATGAAGCCCATGTCCGCCGAACAGGCAACCGGGGCGGTGATGCCGATGGCTTGCGACAGTGGCAGCCAGAACACCGAGAAGCCATAGGCCATGCCGATGCACAGGTGGATGGCCAGGGCGGCTGGCGGGACCAGCCAGCGGTTGAAGCCCGGGCGGGCGATGATGCGCTCCTTCGACAGGAAGCTCGGCGCGCTGGCCAGCCCCCCTGCCGTGATGGTACTGCTCATGGATTCAATCCTTTTGTAGGTAGACAGTGCTGGCGGATGGCGTCCCGGGCTCTTGTTCTCGCACGCACGGCGAAGGGGCCTTTTCCTGGGCAACGGCCCGCGACAATGGGTCGCGGCCGCTCCGCAAAGCGGCACAAGGGTACCAGCTCGCAGATGACATGAAAGCAATCTGATATCGTTATTTTTCGCGCGGCTGAATCGGTATTTCGCCACCATCTGCGCTGGATTCTTCGCGGGCTCGCTCGCTCCCACAGGACTTCCACAGCTCTCTAGAGCGCTGCAGTACCTGTGGGAGCGGGCGTGCCCGCGAAGAATCCAGCGCCGAAGGAACTGCCAAAACCACAACTGTCGAATCCCGCACAAGTAAGAAATGCCCTGTATCTCTTGTCGAATACGCAGGGCCCACCCCTGCGGCGCTATACTCAGCCGTTCGGAATTCACATTACGGACTACAAGGACTCGCCCATGAAAGCGTTCGGCAAAATCCTGGGACTTGGGCTTCTCGGGTTGCTGCTGATCATCGTGGCACTGGGCTTCGCCCTGACCCACCTCTTCGATCCCAACGACTACAAAGACGAGATCCGCCAGTTGGCGCGCGACAAGGCCCACGTCGAGCTGACCCTCAACGGCGACATCGGCTGGAGCCTGTTCCCCTGGCTGGGCCTGGAACTGCATGAAGCCAGCATCGCCACCCTGACCAAGCCCAAGGAACCGTTCGCCGACCTGCAGATGCTCGGCCTCTCCGTGCGCGTGCTGCCATTGCTGCGCCGCGAAGTGCAGATGAGCGATGTGCGCGTCGAAGGCCTCAACCTGAACCTGGCGCGTGACGAAAACGGCCACGGCAACTGGGAAGACATCGGCAAGCCGCTGCCGGCTGCAACCGAAGGCACTGCCACTGCACCGGCCCAGGCGCCTGCCGAGCAACCGGCGAAACCGGCTGAAAGCAGCAGTGAGCGCGCGGTGAAGCTCGACATCGACAGCCTCACCGTGAACAACGCCCGGGTCTACTACACCGATGCCAAGAGCGGCCAGAGCTACAGTGCCGAAAGCATCCAGCTGAGCACCGGCCCGGTCCACGAAGGCACCAACATCGCCCTCAAGGCCAGCGCCTTCCTCAGCGCCAGCCAGCCGGCCATCAAGGCCCGCACCGAGCTGGCCGGCGAGCTGCGCTTCGACCGCAAGCTCAAGCGCTACAACTTCGAAGACCTGCGCCTGACCGGCGAAACCTCGGGCGAACCTACCGGTGGCAAGACCGTCACCTTTGGCGCCCAGGGCCAGTTGCTGGTCGACATGGGCGCCAACGTCGCCTCCTGGAACGGCCTGAAAGTTTCGGCCAACCAACTGCGCGCCCTCGGCGAGCTGAACGTGCGTGACCTGGACAAGACCCCGCAACTGAGTGGCGGCCTGTCCATCGCCCAGTTCAACCTGCGCACCTTCCTCGACGGCATCGGCCACCCGCTGCCGGCCACCACCGACCCGGCCGCGTTCGGCAAGCTGGAGCTGGTGACCCGCCTGCAAGGCACACCAACCAGCCTGACCCTGGCCGACCTGGCCGTGAAACTGGACGACAGCACCTTCACCGGCCGCGTGGCCATCGAAGACTTCGCCAAGCAGGCCCTGCGCCTGCAGCTCAAAGGCGACAAGTTCGACGCCGATCGCTACATGCCGGCCAAGAGCGAAGAGGCCAAGGGTGCCACTGCCGCACGCCAGGCCGAGGTCAAGCAACAGGAATCCACCGCCGTGGCCGCTGCCGGTAGCTCGCCGCTGCCCAACGCCCCGACCCAGGTAGCCTGGAGCGACGACAAGCTGTTGCCGGTCGACCGCCTGCGTGTGCTCGACCTGCAGGCCGACCTGGCCTTCGGCTCGCTGACCCTGGACAAGCTGCCGATCAGCGACGCTCAGCTGCAGGCCACCGGCCAGGGCGGCCTGCTGACCTTGCAGGCCCTGCGTGGTGGCCTCTACAACGGCACTTTCGAAGCCAAGGGCAACCTCGACGTACGCCCTGCCGTGCCGCAACTCGGTATCAACACCCGGATCAACCGGGTACCGGTCGAGCACTTCATCAAGGCCGAAGGCAAGGAGCAGACGCCGCCGGTCAAAGGCCTGCTGACCCTGACCAGTGATCTGACCGCCACCGGTAACAGCCAGAAGGCACTGGTCGATACCCTCAATGGCAGCGCAAACTTCGCCATCAATGACGGCGTGCTGGTCAACGCCAACCTCGAACAGCAACTCTGCCAGGCCATCGCCACCCTCAACCGCAAGACCCTGAGCGGTGAGCCGCGCGGCAAGGACACCCCGTTCGAAGAACTGCGCGGCAGCCTGGTGATTCGCAATGGCGTGGCCAGCAACCCGGACCTCAAGGCGCGTATCCCGGGCCTGACCGTCAACGGCCATGGCGACCTCGACCTGCGCGTGCTGGGCATGGACTACAACATCGGCGTGATCGTCGAAGGTGACCAGCGCGCCATGCCCGATCCGGCCTGCCAGGTCAACGAACGCTTCGTCGGCGTGGAAGTGCCGCTGCGCTGCCGCGGCCCGCTGGAGCTCGGTGCCAAGGCCTGCCGCCTGGACCAGGACGGCCTGGGCAAGGTCGCGGCCAAGCTGGCCGGCAACCGCCTGAAAGACAAGATCGATGAAAAACTCGGAGACAAAGTGAGCCCAGAACTGAAAGACGCGCTCAAGGGGCTGTTCAAGCGATGACCCCCACGCAGTTCTCCAGCGCCGTGCTGGACTGGTACGACCAGCACGGTCGCCACGACCTGCCCTGGCAACAGGGCATCAACCCATACCGGGTATGGGTGTCGGAAATCATGCTGCAGCAGACCCAGGTCAGCACCGTGCTGAACTACTTCGACCGCTTCATGCAGGCCCTGCCGACCGTGCAGGCCCTGGCTGCGGCGCCAGAAGACGAAGTGCTGCACCTGTGGACCGGCCTTGGCTACTACACCCGCGCCCGCAACCTGCAGAAGGCGGCGAAGATCGTCGTCGAGCAGTATGGCGGCGAATTCCCGCGTAGCGTCGAGCAGCTCACCGAACTGCCGGGCATCGGCCGCTCGACCGCAGGCGCCATTGCCAGCATCAGCATGGGCATCCGCGCGCCGATTCTCGACGGCAACGTCAAACGCGTGCTGGCCCGCTACACCGCCCAGGCCGGCTACCCCGGCGAGCCCAAGGTGGCCAACCAGCTGTGGGCCACGGCCGAGCGCTTCACCCCGCAGCAGCGTGCCAACCACTACACCCAGGCGATGATGGACATGGGCGCGACGCTGTGTACGCGCAGCAAGCCCAGCTGCCTGATCTGCCCGTTGCAGCGCGGCTGCGAAGCGCACCTGCACGGCGAAGAAACCCGCTACCCCGAACCCAAGCCACGCAAGGCGCTGCCACAACGGCGCACGCTGATGCCGCTGCTGGCCAACCACGAAGGCGCCATCCTGCTTTACCGCCGGCCATCCAGCGGCCTGTGGGGTGGCCTGTGGAGCCTGCCGGAACTCGACGATATCGCGCAGCTCGACGACCTCGCCTACCAGCACGGTCTGCGTCTGGCCGAAAGCCGCGCACTGGACGGCCTGACCCACACCTTCAGCCACTTCCAGCTGGCGATCGAGCCCTGGCTGGTACGCGTCGACCCGGTCGGCCAGCACGTGGCCGAGGCCGACTGGCTCTGGTATAACCTCGCCACCCCGCCGCGCCTGGGCCTCGCCGCCCCGGTCAAGAAGCTGCTCAAACGCGCGGCCGACGAACTGATTGCAGGAGAAGCCCAATGACCCGCACCGTGATGTGCCGCAAGTACAAAGAAGAACTCCCAGGCCTGGAGCGCCCGCCCTACCCCGGCGCCAAGGGCCAGGACATCTTCGACCACATCTCGGAGAAAGCCTGGGAAGACTGGAAGAAACACCAGACCATGCTGATCAACGAAAAGCGCCTGAACATGATGAACGGCGAGGACCGCAAGTTCCTCCAGGGCGAGATGGACAAGTTCTTCGCCGGCGAGGAATACGCCCAGGCGGAAGGGTACGTTCCACCCGCCGAATGACCCTATGAAACGTAAGCGACGGAATTAATTTAAAATTTTTTCAAAAAGTCGTTGACGGGCCGTCAGAAAATCTATTTAATTCACCTCGTCGCCCAGATAGCTCAGTCGGTAGAGCAGAGGATTGAAAATCCTCGTGTCGGCGGTTCGACTCCGTCTCTGGGCACCACCTTCAAGCTTCTGGTGGTTGCAAAGTTACCCGAAGCGACAACAAGAAACCCGCCTAGTGCGGGTTTTTTGTTGTCTGCGATTTATTGCCCTGCTCTCCCCTCCGCCGTTGACCGGTATCAACAAGCCCTTTCTCGCTCAGACCCAAAATTGCAGGTGGACATTCGACCCCACCTCGCAAGGACCTCCATGAGCGAAGAAGCCACCCTCCTGCTCCCCGCCCCCGGCGAATCCTCCTCCCCAGCCCCTGTCGTAGCTCGCACGCGCCGCCCTCGCCAACGCAAACCCGAGCCCACCATCACCCAGGTCAGCCAGGCCCCGGCCGCGCTGGAAGTGGCCAGCGCACCAAAGGGCAGCAACGAGGACAGCACCTCGGCGCGCCTGCCGGCCAGCTACCCGTACCGCACCCGTCTGCGCCGCCAGGATTACGAGAAGGCCAAGCACGCGCTGCAGATCGAACTGCTGAAGGTACAAAGCTGGGTCAAGGAGACTGGCCAGCGCGTGGTGATCCTGTTCGAGGGGCGTGACGCGGCGGGCAAGGGTGGCACCATCAAGCGCTTCATGGAGCACCTGAACCCGCGGGGCGCACGGATCGTCGCGCTGGAGAAGCCTTCCGAGCAGGAGCTGGGGCAGTGGTATTTCCAGCGCTACATCCAGCACCTGCCCACGGCGGGCGAAATGGTCTTCTTCGACCGCTCCTGGTACAACCGCGCCGGCGTCGAGAAGGTGATGGAGTTCTGCTCGCCACTGCAGTACCTGGAGTTCATGCGCCAGGCACCGGACCTGGAGCGGATGCTATGCAACAGCGGCATCCTGCTGTTCAAGTACTGGTTCTCGGTGAACCGCGAAGAGCAGCTGCGCCGCTTCATCTCGCGCCGGGACGACCCACTCAAGCACTGGAAGCTGTCACCCATCGACATCAAGTCGCTGGACAAGTGGGAGGACTACACCGCAGCCAAGGAAGCGATGTTCTTCCATACCGATACTGCCGATGCGCCATGGACGGTGATCAAGTCGGACGACAAGAAGCGCGCGCGGATCAACTGCATTCGGCACTTCCTGCATTCGCTGGATTACCCGGGCAAGGACCACCGCGTCGCGCATGCGCCGGATGCGCTGCTGGTCGGGCGGGCATCGCGCGGGTTCGAGGAGGATGAGCCGACAACGCCCGCCAGTTGAATCGACCGGGCCGCTGCGCTTCAATACGCGCAATTTCCGGACACCCCAAGGATTCACCCCATGGCCACCCCAACCAAGCAACAGAAACGCGCCAAGCGCGCCGCCAGCAAAGCCAAGCAGAACCGCATGGTGCGCAGCGGCCAGGCGGTCAAGGCCAGCGCCGGTGACAGCGCCAGCATCGAGCAGGTGTTCAACAAGGCCATGGAGACCGACAGCTACAAAGAGCTGTTCGACAAGATGAAAGCCGCACAGGAAACCAGCCTGGTGGCGATGATCTCGGTGTTCCTGGTCGACCCGCTGCTGGCCTTGGTACTCAAGGGCCACAAGGAAGAGCACGCTACCGACTACATCGTGCTGGTGTTCAACGCCTACCGCACCTGGCTCGACGGCGCCGACGAAGACACCACCATGGCCTGGCTGGAGAGCGACGAGTTCCAGGAAGCCTATATCGCCGCTTCCGAACTGGTAGCCAAGCAGCAGCAACAGCAGAAGCAGTTTGGCTGATCGGGCCATGTAACCTGTTCCAGCCTCTTCGCGGGCACGCCCGCTCCCACAGGTACTGCACCGCTTTCGAAACCTGTGGTGTTCCTGTGGGAGCGGGCGTGCCCGCGAAGAGGCTGGAACAGGTTACATGGCCCGATCAGCCAAACTGCTTCTGCTGTTGCTGCT
>NZ_JAGIBG010000004.1:64326-245879 GCF_017744435.1 Pseudomonas sp. | reverse complement strand
GATCGACCGGCAACAGCATCAAGCCCAGCCTCGCGCTG
Organism: Pseudomonas sp.; assembly: GCF_017744435.1. Taxonomy (GTDB): domain Bacteria; phylum Pseudomonadota; class Gammaproteobacteria; order Pseudomonadales; family Pseudomonadaceae; genus Aquipseudomonas. The sequence goes on along the minus strand of NZ_JAGIBG010000004.1, from coordinate 245,841 downwards.
GGCTTTTTTGTTTGTCGATTGCCTGCACCGGCCTCTTCGCGGGTAAACCCGCCCCCACAGGTACAGCACAGCCTTCAGCATTTGTGCAAAACCTGTGGGAGCGGGTTTACCCGCGAAGAGGCCGGTGCAGGCAATCGACAAACAAAAAAGCCCAGCGCGAGGCTGGGCTTGATGCTGTTGCCGGTCGATCAGCTCTTCGGTGTGTCCACCGAAGCCTGCTGGTTGGCCTGGCCAGTCTGCTCGTACCAGCCACCGCCGAGCGCCTTGTACAGGTTGACCTCGCTGGTCAGCTGCGAGAGGCGGTCGGTGATCAGCGACTGCTGCGACGAGTACAGGTTGCGCTGGGCATCGAGGAAGGTCAGGTTGCTGTCGATACCGATGCGGTAGCGGCGTTCGGCCAGGCGGTAGTAGTCCTGGTTCGCCTGCACCAGGTCGCGTTGCGCCTGCAGCTGCTGTTCGAAGGTCTGGCGCGCCGCGAGGCCATCGGAGACTTCCTGGAAGGCGGTCTGGATGGTCTTTTCGTACTTGGCGACGTTGATGTCCTTCTGGATCTTCGAGTAGTCCAGGCTGGCCTTCAGGCTGCCGGCGTTGAAGATCGGCAGGTTGATCTGCGGCTGGAACAGCCAGGTGCCCTGGCCGCCCGCGAACAGGTGGCCCATGTCGGGGCTCAGGCTGCCGGCATTGGCGGTCAGGCTGATGCTCGGGAAGAACGCTGCACGGGCTGCACCGATGTTGGCATTGGCGGCCTTGAGCAGGTGTTCGGCTTCCTGGATGTCCGGGCGACGCTGGAGGATGTCGGACGGCAGGCCGGCCGGCACTTCGGCCAGCTGGTCGGCATTGAGCTCCAGCGGCTTGGCCAGGTCGGCCGGAATGCCGGTGCCCAGCAGCACGGTCAGGCTGTTGACGTCCTGGGCGACCAGGCGCTGGTACTGCGAGTACTTGACCCGTGCGCCTTCCACGGCGGTGCGCGACTGGCTGACGTCGAGCGCCGAAGCCACACCGACTTCGTTGCTGCGACGGGTCAGGTTGTAGCTTTCCTCGTAGGTCTTGAGCGTCTCTTCGGTCAGCTTGAACAGCGCCTGGTCGGCCTGCCAGGTGTAGTAGGCGTTGGCCACGCTGGCCACCAGGGCGATCTGCGTGGAACGGCGCGCCTGTTCACTGGACAGGTAGGTTTCCAGGGCCTGCTCGGTCAGGCTGCGGACGCGACCGAACAGGTCCAGCTCATAGGCACTGACGCCCAGGGTGGCCGAGTACTGGCTGGTGATGTTGGACTCACCGGTGGTCGACATGTTCGCCGGCACGCGCTGGCGGCTGCCGCTGCCGGTGGCCGAAACCGCCGGGAACAGGTCGGCACGCTGGATGCGGTACTGGGCGCGGTAGGCGTCGATGTTCAACGCCGCCACACGCAGGTCACGGTTGTTCACCAGCGAGGTCTGGATCAGCTGCTGCAGTGCCGGGTCATGGAAGAACTGGCGCCAGCCCTGTTCGGCGGCGGCCACGTCGGCCGACTGGGTCGGCGAGTACGCAGGGCCTTGCGGCCACTGCGCGGCCACCGGCGACTCCGGGGTCTGGTAGTCAGGGATCAGCGAGCAGCCGCCAAGAATGAAAGCGGTTACCGCCAGGGACAACAAAGACTTGGTCATTGCCCAGCCTCATAACGTGGAGTTTCAGGGGTGACGTCCTTTTCCGGCTCTTTGCTGCCGAACAGCGACGACACTGCGACGAAGAATAGCGGTACCCAGAAGACTGCCAGCACGGTCGCACTGATCATGCCGCCGATTACCCCGGTGCCGATGGCGTGTTGGCTGCCTGCACCAGCGCCGCTGGCGATGGTCAACGGTACCACGCCGAGGATGAACGCCAGCGAGGTCATGATGATCGGGCGCAGACGCATGCGGCAGGCTTCGATGGCCGAGTCGTACAGGCTGCGGCCCTGCTCGTGCAGTTCCTTGGCGAATTCGACGATCAGGATCGCGTTCTTCGCCGCCAGGCCGATGGTGGTCAACAGGCCGACCAGGAAGTACACGTCGTTCGACAACCCGCGCAGGCTGGTGGCGATCAGTGCACCGATGATACCCAGTGGTACTACCAGCACGACGGCGATCGGGATCGACCAGCTTTCGTACAGCGCTGCCAGGCAGAGGAACACGAACAGGACCGAGAGGGCGAACAGCGCCGGCATCTGCGAGCCGGAGAGTTTTTCCTCGTAGGACATACCGGTCCAGGAGAAGCCGATACCGGCTGGCAGTTCGCCGGCAATGCGCTCGACTTCGGCCATGGCTTCACCGGTACTGTAGCCTGGCGCTGGCGCACCGAGGATTTCCATCGCTTCGACGCCGTTGTAACGCGACAGCTTCGGCGAACCGTAGGTCCATTCGCCCTTGGCGAAGGAGGAGAACGGTACCATCTCGCCGGCGCCGTTGCGCACGTACCACTTCTGCAGGTCTTCCGGGCTCATCCGCGAGTTGGGTTCACCCTGGATGTACACCTTCTTGACCCGGCCACGGTCGATGAAGTCGTTGACGTAGCTGGCACCCAGGGCAATCGACAGGGTGTTGTTGATGTCGGCGATGGTCACGCCCAGGGCGCTGGCACGTTCGTCATCGATGGTCAGCTGGTACTGCGGCTCATCGTTCAGGCCGTTCGGGCGCACGGCGCTGAGGATCTTGCTTTGCGCGGCCTTGGCCAGGAACTGGTTGCGCGCCTCCATCAGCTTGGCATGGCCGACACCGCCGCGGTCCTGCAGGAACACGTCGAAGCCGGTGGCGTTACCCAGTTCCAGTACCGCAGGCGGGGCGAAGGCGAACACCATCGCATCGCGGAAGGTGAAGAAGTGTTGCTGGGCGCGCTGGGCGAGGTTGAATACGCTGTTCTCGGCCGAACGCTCGTCCCACGGCTTGAGCATGATGAACGCCATACCGGAGCTCTGGCCACGGCCGGCGAAGTTGAAGCCGTTGACGGTGAACACCGACGCTACGGTGTCGGATTCTTCCTTGAGCAGATACTCACGCATCTGGTCGACCACCACCTGGGTGCGTTCGGCACTGGAGCCGGCCGGCGTCTGTACCTGGGCGAACAGTACACCCTGGTCTTCTTCAGGCAGGAACGCGGTCGGGATACGGGCGAACAGCCAGATCATGCCGACCACGATCAGCGCATAGGCCAGCAGGAACGGCACCTTGTTGCGCAGGATCGCGCCAACGCTGCGTTCGTAACCGTTTACGCTGCGGTCGAAGTTGCGGTTGAACCAGCCGAAGAAACCACCTTTGGCGGTGTGGTGTTCGCCTTTCTTCAGCGGCTTCAGCATGGTTGCGCAGAGTGCCGGGGTGAAGATCAGCGCCACCAGCACCGACAGGCCCATGGCCGAGACGATGGTGATGGAGAACTGCCGGTAGATCACACCGGTGGAACCGCCGAAGAACGCCATGGGCAGCAGTACCGCCGACAGCACCAGGGCGATACCCACCAGGGCACCCTGGATCTGGCCCATGGAACGCTTGGTCGCCTCCTTGGGCGGCAGGCCTTCCTCGGACATGACCCGCTCGACGTTCTCCACCACGACGATGGCGTCGTCCACCAGCAAGCCGATGGCCAGGACCATGGCGAACATGGTCAGGGTGTTGATGCTGAAGCCCGCGGCGGCAAGGATGCCGAAGGTACCCAGCAACACCACCGGGACGGTCATGGTGGTGATGATGGTGGCGCGGAAGTTCTGCAGGAACAGGTACATCACCAGGAACACCAGGACCACGGCTTCGATCAGGGTGTGGATCACGCCGCTGATCGATTCGGTGACCACCGGGGTGGTGTCATACGGGAATACCGCTTTCACCCCAGGCGGGAAGAACGGTTCCAGGTCGGAAACGGTCTTGCGCAGGGCCTTGGCGGTGTCCAGGGCGTTGGCTCCAGTGGCCAGTTTTACCGCAAGGCCGGAAGCCGGCTTGCCGTTGAACTGTGCGCTGACCGCGTAGTTTTCGCCGCCCAGGCCAACCTGGGCAACATCGCCCAGACGTACTTGCGAACCGTCGCTGTTGACCTTGAGCAGGATCTTCTCGAACTGCTCGGCGGTCTGCAGGCGGGTCTTGCCGATGATGGTGGCGTTCAGCTGGGTACCCGGCAGGGCGGGCAGGCCGCCGAGCTGGCCGGAGGACACCTGCACGTTCTGCGCGGCAACGGCGGTCTTGACGTCGACCGGGGTCAGCTGGAACTTGTTCAGCTTGGCCGGATCGAGCCAGATACGCATGGCGTACTGCGCACCGAACACCTGGAAGTCACCGACACCGGCAGTCCGCGAAATCGGGTCCTGCATGTTGGAAACGATGTAGTTGGCCAGGTCGTCCTTGGTCATGCTGCCATCTTCGGACACCAGGCCGATCACCAGCAGGAAGTTCTTCACTGCCTTGGTGACACGGATACCTTGCTGCTGCACTTCCTGCGGCAGCAGGGGAGTGGCCAGGTTCAGCTTGTTCTGCACCTGGACCTGGGCGGTGTCAGGGTTGGTACCCTGCTCGAAGGTGGCGGTAATGGTCATGCTGCCGTCGGAGTTACTTTCCGACGACACATAACGCAGGTTGTCGATACCGTTGAGCTGCTGCTCGATGACCTGTACCACGGTGTCCTGCACGGTCTGCGCCGAGGCGCCCGGGTAGGTCACGGAGATGGCGATGGCCGGCGGCGCGATGCTCGGGTACTGGTTGATCGGCAGCTTCAGGATCGACAAGGCGCCGACCAGCATGATCACCAAGGCGATCACCCAGGCGAAGATCGGGCGATCGATAAAGAACTTCGACATGGTTTACTCCGCTTTGGCGTCTGCTTTGGCCGCGCTGGCCTGATCAGGTTTGCCGGGCTGCTTGACGTTGGTGGCGTCGCTGACCTTGACCTCGACACCTGGGCGCACGTACTGCAGGCCTTCGGTGATCAGGCGGTCGCCCGGGTTCAAGCCGTCCTCGATCAGCCAGTCGCTGCCCAGGGTACGGCTGGCCTTGAGCTGGCGCAGTTCGACCTTGTTCTCCTGGTTGACCACCAGTGCGGTCGGCGCGCCTTTGAGGTCGCGGGTCACGCCCTGTTGTGGGGCCAGGATGGCGTTGGCGTTGACCCCGGCCTTGAGCCGCGCATGCACGAACATGCCAGGCAGCAGGGTGTGATCAGGGTTGGGGAAGAGCGCGCGCAGGGTCACCGAACCGGTGGTCTCGTCGACCGCGACTTCGGAGAACTCCAGGCGGCCTTCCTGCTTGAACAGGCTGCCGTCTTCCAGTACCAGCTGCACCGAGGCAGCGTTGTCGCCGGCTTTCTGCAGCTGGCCGCTTTCCAGGTCACGGCGCAGCTTGAGCAGCTCGGCGGTGGACTGGGTGACGTCGACGTAGATCGGGTCAAGTTGCTGGATGGTGGCCATGGCATTGCTCTGGCCGTTGCTCACCAGGGCACCTTCGGTGACCGAAGAGCGCCCGATGCGGCCGCTGATCGGCGCCAGGACCTTGGTGTAACGCAGGTCGATCTGCGCGCTTTTCAGCGAAGCTTCGGCCTGCAATCGTTTGGCACTGGCATCGTCGTATTCCTGTTTCGACACCGCCTGCTCATTGACCAGCTGCTTGTAGCGCTCGGCCAGAGAACGGGTGGATTGCAGGTTGGCCTGGGCGTTGGCCAGGGTGGCTTCGTACACGGCAGGGTCGATCTGGTACAGCTGCTGGCCTTCCTTGACCTCGCTGCCTTCTTTGAACAGGCGCTTGAGGATGATGCCATTGACCTGCGGACGCACTTCGGCAACGCGGAAGGCGCTGGTGCGCCCCGGCAATTCCGAGGTCAGGGTGAAGGACTGTGGCTGCAAGGTGACGACGCCGACCAGAGGAGCCTGCGCTGCGGGCGCGGCTTCTTCTTTCTTACAGCCACTTAGCAGGGTTGCCAGGGCGACGGCGGAAACCAGAGCGGTAACGGCTGGCTTGAATTGCATGAGGATCCTCGGGTCGCAAGAGCAGGGAGATGCTCAAGAGTAATGGAAGAGTCTTGTCAGAAAAAAACTATCCGGTGGATAAATAGCTTACTAACGAATATACTTACATTCACGGTTGTTTGTAAATACCGCTGGGTAGTACTCGGCTACTACCACAGCCCTTGACCAGCCCATCCGGGAGGCACCCTGCAGAGGTGACCCCGGCGGTTTTCCCCGCCTGCACAGCGCAGCGGGCCCAGATGAGGTTGCACTGCCATGGTCCGTCGAACCAAAGAAGAAGCCCAGGAGACTCGCGCCCAGATCATCGAGGCAGCGGAAAAGGCCTTCTACAAGCGCGGGGTTGCGCGAACCACACTGGCCGACATCGCCGAGCTGGCGGGCGTGACCCGGGGGGCGATCTACTGGCACTTCAACAACAAGGCGGAACTGGTGCAGGCGCTGCTCGACAGCCTGCATGAAACCCATGATCACCTGGCGCGGGCCAGTGAAAGCGAAGACGAGCTGGACCCGCTCGGCTGCATGCGCAAGCTGTTGCTGCAGGTACTCAACGAGCTGGTGCTGGACGCCCGTACCCGGCGTATCAATGAAATCCTGCATCACAAGTGCGAGTTCACCGATGACATGTGTGAAATTCGCCAGCAGCGCCAAGGCGCGGTGCTGGATTGCCATGTGGGCATCAAGCTGGCCTTCGCCAATGCCGTGCGCCGCGGCCAGTTGCCTGTGGATATGGATATAGAGCGAGCGGCCGTGGCTTTGTTCGCCTATGTCGATGGCCTGATCGGGCGCTGGTTGCTGCTGCCGGACAGCTTCGATCTGCTGCGCGACGCGGAAAAATGGGTCGACACAGGGCTGGATATGCTGCGCTTGAGCCCTGCGCTGCGCAAATGACACTTTGTGAAGGATTGTGAGGAAGTGTTTCCCTTGTGTGTTAAGTGAGCATTAATACCTTACGGCAACTGCGCGGGCTTCAACGGCCGCGCAATTGTCGATCCGGCAGCGCCAAGGCTGCCAGCAGCCCCAGCAACGCAATCCCCGCACTGCCCAGCAGCAGGTGACGGAACGTCTCCAGCAGCTTCATCTGCGTGTGTGGGTCCGCTTCGCCCGCCTTGAGGCTCCCCAGCAGCGGGTTACCCAGCAGCTCGAAACCACCTTGTTGCAGCAGTGCCAGCAGCAGGCTGGACATGCACGCCACGCCCATGGCCCCGCCGAGCGAGCGGAACAGGTTGGTGGTGCTGGTGGCCACACCGATATCCTTGCTTTCCACCGCGCTCTGCGTGCCCACCAGCGAGGTCGGGAACTGCAGGCCACAGGCGATGCCGGTCAGCAGCATGAACACGGCACTGAGCAGGCCAGACTGCGGCGGGGTGATGGCCATGGCGAAGATTGCCACGGGCATCAGCACGGCGCCGGCCAGAATCTGTGGCTTGAAGCGCCCGGTGCGGCTGGTCATGCGGCCACCGGTGAAGGCGCCCAAGGGCAGGCCCATGACCAGCGGCAGCAGGTGCAGCGCGGCGCTGTCGGCTCCGGCGCCGGTAATGCCCTGGTAGCGCAGCGGCATCAGCATGGTCAGCGAGATCGACTGGAAGCTGGCGAAGAAGATCACTCCCCAGCACAGTACGGCTACCCGGTTGCCGAACAGCCCCATGGGCAGCAGTGGTTCCTGGCAGCGCCGCTCGTGGCCGATGAACAACGCCAGGCCAAGCACCGCACAGGCGAACAAGGCCAGCACGGGCGTGGCAGTCCAGGGCTGCCCCTGGCCGACCAGGGTGATGCCCAGCAGCAGACTGCCCAGGCCGAGGATCAGCAGCACGGCGCCGAGGTAGTCGACCCGGGCCTGGCGATGCTGTACCGGCATGCCGGCCAGGGCGCGACGGATCGCCCACAGCGCGACCAGGCCCAGCGGCAGGTTGATCCAGAACACCCAGCGCCAGGACAGGTACTCGGTCAGCCAGCCGCCCAGCACTGGCCCGGCCACGCTGGCCACGGCGTACATGCTGCTGAAGTAGCCCTGGTAACGGCCCCGCTCACGCGGTGGCACGAAATCGCCGATGATAGCCTGGCTCACCGACACCATGCCGCCGGCACCAATGCCTTGCAGCACGCGGGCCATGACCAGTTGCGGCATGTCCTGGGCCAGGGCGCAGGCGATCGAGGCCAGGGTGAACAGGCTGATACCGGTGAGGATCATGCGCCGCCGGCCATACAGGTCGCCGAGCTTGCCGTAGATCGGCACGGCCACGGTCATCGCCACCATGTAGCCGGAAATCACCCAGGCCAGCAGGCCGACATCGTTGAACCGGGCCGAGATGGCCGGCAGGGAGACGGCGACGATGGTCTGGTCGAGGGCACCCAGGAAGATCGCCAGCATCAGGGCGGTCAACACGTTGCGCAGGACGGTCGGGGGCAGGGCGGCAGTCACGGGGGTACCTTGTCTGGAAGGGCGACGCGAATAGCGGGATTGTAACCCGAGTTAGGTAGCTTCCTATGTACTATCTGCATCGCCTATGCAAGATCGGCATTGGCGCATTCATCCAGAGCTGCATGGCCGCGTGATATCGTTGGTATGCCACAGGGGCTGTAAGCCGCGGCCTGCACCAGCCTGGTGCAACATTATGCCGCAAGGTTTGTACGCCGCTGTCTCCCACACCTTTTATTCCTCTGCCTGCATGTCGAGCATGACCGCCCAGATGGCGACGGTTGGAACAGGTCAGGTAGACCCGATTCAGGGGTCGGTAGCAACCGTTCAATTTCTACATATATAAGCGGAGTGATCATGCCCAAGGCTTCCCATCAAGATCTGCGTTTTGCCTTCCGCGAGCTGCTCGCTTCAGGCTCCTGCTATCACACCGCCTCCGTGTTCGATCCGATGTCGGCACGCATCGCTGCCGACCTGGGCTTCGAAGTCGGCATCCTCGGCGGTTCGGTGGCCTCGTTGCAGGTGCTGGCCGCACCGGACTTCGCCTTGATCACCTTGAGCGAATTCGTCGAGCAGGCCACCCGCATTGGCCGCGTGGCGCAACTGCCGGTGCTCGCCGATGCCGACCACGGTTACGGCAATGCGCTCAACGTCATGCGCACGGTCATCGAACTGGAGCGTGCCGGCGTGGCTGCGCTGACCATCGAAGACACCCTGTTGCCCGCCCAGTTCGGGCGCAAGTCCACCGACCTGATCTCGGTCGAAGAGGGCGTGGGCAAGATTCGTGCAGCCCTGGAAGCGCGTGTCGACTCGTCGCTGTCGATCATCGCCCGGACCAACGCCGGGGTGCTCACCACCGAGGAAATCATCGTCCGCACCCAGAGCTACCAGAAGGCCGGTGCCGACGGTATCTGCATGGTCGGGGTGAAGGATTTCGAGCAGCTGGAGCAGATTGCCGAGCACCTGACCGTGCCGCTGATGCTGGTGACCTATGCCAACCCCAACCTGCGTGACGACGAGCGCCTCGCTCGCCTGGGCGTGCGTATCGTGGTCGATGGCCATGCCGCCTACTTTGCCGCGATCAAGGCCACCTATGACTGCCTGCGCCTGCAGCGCGGCCAGCAGAACAAGTCCGAAAACCTCAGCGCCACCGAGCTCTCGCACACCTACACCCAGCCCGAGGACTACATCCGCTGGGCCAAGGAGTACATGAGCGTCGAGGAGTGATTGGCGTGGCGCCAATCAACTAACGGACGGCACTCAAGGTTGCGGTGTGGGGCACGCAGTGTTCCTGCTCGCAACGGTTGGCCGCACTGGGCTGGCTGCGTAGCAGTTCGGCGCGCCAGCAGGCCGAGCCATACAGCGCCGCGACCGCGGTCAGGGCCATGACCAGGGCGACTCTTCTGGACTTGATGCCCATGGTGCTCACCTCCTGTTACTGCGACAGGTGATACCTCAAGCATAGTCAATACAGGTCCCGGTCCCACTCCGGTTCGTCCTTGAACCGTTGCACCAGAAAATCCAGCATGCTGCGCAAGGTCGCCGGCATATGCTTGCGCGAGGTGTACACCGCGTTCAGGTTCAGCTCCCGTGGCCGTGCGTCGGGCAGCAGGCGCAGCAGGGCGCCGCTGCGCAGTGCCGTGGCCGCCTGGTAGGTTGGCAGCATGGCGATGCCGGCACCGGCCAGGGTCGCGTTCTGCAGCGTCATGACCTCGTTGGCGCTGATGTTGCCTTGCACCGGCACGGCGATCTGCTGGCCGCCCACCTCGAAATGCCACAGGCTGTGGCCGAAATAGGCATGGGTCAGGCAGTTGTGCTGGCTCAGTTCCTCGACCCGCTGCGGCGTGCCGTGCTCGCGCAAGTAGGCGGGCGTTGCACAGATCACCGAGCGGCACACGGTCAGGCGCCTGGCAATCAGGTTCGGGTCCAGCTCGTTGCTGGTGCGGATAGCCAGGTCGATACGCTCGTCCACCAGATTGACCGTGCGATCGAGCATCTGCAGTTCAACCTTCACGCCTGGGTAGCGCCGCACATACTCGGCGACCGCATCGGCCAGCTGCGCCTGGCCAAACGACGTACTGACGCTGATACGCAGGGCACCCTTTGGCGCATCTTGCGGTTGCTGCACGGCGGCCTGCAGGTCGCCGGCCAAGTCCAGCAACTGCCGGCAGCGGGGCAGGGTTTCCTGGCCGGCGGCAGTCAGGCTGAGCTTGCGCGTGGTGCGTTGCATCAGCCGTGCGCCGACCCAGTCCTCCAGTTCAGCCAGGTAGCGCGACACCACAGGCCGCGACAGCTGCAGGTGATCAGCCGCTGCCGACTGGCTGCCCAGGTCGACGACGGTGACGAAAACGCGCATGGCGTTGAGACGGTCCATGATTTGCCCGATTTTAGAAACAAACTATGTCTGAGCATCGCATTTTTTGTCATGGATCGGGCAACTAAGCTGTTGCCCATCGTTCATCCCGCAGGAGTCACCATGTCGCTCTTCACCCCCTTGCGTGGCCTGCTGCTGGCCTGCATCACCCTGGCCGGCCCGGCACTGGCCGCCGAGCCGTTGCAGCTCGAGGTATACAACCCGGGGCATCAGGCCATCTTCCCGGTCAGCTCGGTGATCGTCAGTGGCGAGAAAGAGGCCATCCTGGTCGATGCCCAGTTCGGCAAGGCCCAGGCCGAGCAACTGGTGCAGCGCCTGCAGGCCAGCGGCAAACGCCTGACCACCATCTACATCAGCCACGGCGACCCGGATTACTACTTCGGCCTGGACACCGTGACCCAAGCCTTCCCCGACGCCAAGGTGCTCGCCTCGGCCGCCACGCTGGCTCATATCCGCCAAACCATGGACGCCAAGCTGGCCTACTGGGGGCCACAGATGGGCGCGGACAAACCGGCACGGCTGGTGCTGCCGCAAGTGCTACAAGGCCACCGCTTGATGCTGGAAGGGCAGTCGCTGGAGGTCGTCGGCCTGGATGGCCCACAACCGGATCGCAGTTTTGTCTGGATTCCGTCCATCAGGGCAGTGGTCGGCGGTGTCGTGGTTGCGCAGAACATCCACGTGTGGATGGCCGACACCCAGACGGCCAAATCCCACGCCGACTGGCTTGCCACCCTGGCGAAGATCGAGAGCCTGGCACCGCGTACGGTGGTGCCTGGCCATTACCTGGGCCAGAGCAGCCACTCACTCGACGCCGTGCGTTTCACGGCGGGCTACATTCGCGCGTTCGATGCCGAAGCGGCCAAGGCGAAGGATAGCGGCGCATTGATTGAGGCGATGAAGCAGCGCTACCCCGCGCTTGCCGATGAGGGTTCGCTGGAACTCGGCGCGAAAGTCGCCAAGGGCGAAATGAAGTGGTAATTCCATTCAACTGACAGGAGCATTTTCGATGAGCAAGATCGCAATTATTGGCGCCACCGGCCGTGCTGGCAGCCAACTGCTGGAAGAGGCTCTGCGTCGCGGCCACAGTGTGGTGGCCATTGCCCGTGACCCATCGCAGCTGCAGGGGCGCGAAGGTGTAACCACCCAGGCATTGGATGCCAAGGACAGTGCCGCCCTGCAGCAGGCGGTCGCGGGTGTCGACGCGGTGCTCAGTGCAGCGCACTTCTCGACCCTCGAGCCCCACGCCATCATCGAGCCGGTCAAGCGTGCCGGGGTCAAGCGCTTGCTGGTGGTGGGCGGTGCAGGCAGCCTGCTGCTGCCTTCCGGGCACCGCGTGATCGACAGCCCGGACTTCCCGGAAGCCTACAAGGCTGAGGCCAGTGCCGGGGTGCGTTTTCTCGATGTGCTGCGCCAGGAGCTGACATTGGACTGGACCTTCCTGTCGCCATCGGCGGAGTTCGTCGAAGGAGCGCGTAGCGGGCACTACAAACTGGGCAAGGACCATCTGCTGATCGGTGCGGATGGCAAAAGCACGATCACCTTTGCCGACTTTGCCATTGCCATGCTCGATGAGCTGGAGAAACCGGCGCACTCGCGCCAGCGCTTCACCATCGGCTACTGAGTCGCCTGCTTCGCGGGCATGCCCGCTCCCACAGGTACTGCACAGGTTTCAAGCCTTGCGCCGAACCTGTGGGAGCGGGCGCGCCCGCGAATAGGCCCTCATTGGCTGGCTCGGCTTTCAAGCCAATCAAACAATTCCACCAAGCCTGGAGGATGGCTCTTGGGGTGGCTTGCCAGGTAATACGCTTTGCCGGTTTGAACCTTCAGCGCAAACGGCATGCACAGCCGTCCCCCGCGCAAGTCATCACCGATCAGCGCCCAGTCGCCAATCGCCACCCCGGTTCCCTGCGATGCCATGGCCATCGCCATGTCCAGCGTTTCGAAATGCTGCTTCGGCCCCTGTGCCTCCAGCACCACGCCTGCTGCCTGAAGCCACAGCCGCCAGTCATGCTCATCCCGTGACGGATGCAGCAGCATGTGCCGCGCCAGGTCCTGAATCTGTTGCAGGGGTACCGCCCCTTTCAACAGCGAAGGCGCGCACACCGGTGTCAGTTGCTCGTCGAACAGCTTGCGCACCCGCAGGCCATGGTTCGGCGCAGCGCCATAGACCACGGCGGCATCGAACCCCTCACGGCGAAAATCCACCCCGTGCTGCACCGTGGTGGTCAACTCGACCGGCACGTCGGGCCGCAGCGCCTGCCACTCCATCAGCCGTGGCAGCAGCCAACGCATCACGCAGGTTGGTGCCTTGAGCTGCAAGGTGGCGCTGCGTCCGCCCACTTCACGCACGCCTTGTTCCATAAGGCCGAAGATCTGCTGTACCCGAGGCAGCCAGTCCTGGCCTTCGCGGGTCAGGCTCAGGCCGCGAGCTTGGCGCTGGAACAAGGCGTAGCCCAGGTGTTCCTCGAGCCCGGCGATCTGCCGGCTGACGGCACCTTGGGTGATGTGCAGCTGCTGGGCGGCACGGGTGAAATTGCAGTGCTGGGCGGTGACCAGAAAGGTGTGCAGGGCGGACAGGGGGGGGAGCCGTTTCATTGCGCTGAGCCATGATTACAGGACATGGCTAGTATGTGTTTTTTTGCATTGTGGCGGTAGCACTGCCTTGGGTCCAATGGGCGCAGATTCCAACAAAATCCAAGGTGACATCCGATGGCAACCTGCGGCGAAGTACTGGTCAAACTCCTTGAAGGCTATGGCGTGGACCATGTCTTCGGCATTCCCGGCGTCCATACCGTAGAGCTCTACCGTGGCCTGGCAGGCTCGTCGATCCGCCACATTACCCCGCGCCACGAGCAGGGCGCCGGGTTCATGGCTGATGGCTATGCGCGTACCCGTGGCAAGCCCGGCGTGTGCTTCATCATCACCGGCCCGGGGATGACCAATATCACCACCGCCATGGGCCAGGCCTATGCCGATTCGATCCCGATGCTGGTGATCTCCAGCGTGCAGTCGCGAGATCAACTGGGCGGTGGTCGCGGCAAACTGCACGAGCTGCCCAACCAGGCAGCGCTGGTGTCGGGCGTTGCGGCGTTCTCGCAGACGCTGATGAGCGCCGATGACTTGCCGCAGGTGCTGGCTCGCGCCTTTGCCGTGTTCGATGGCGCCCGCCCGCGCCCGGTGCATATCGAGATCCCGCTGGACGTGCTGGTCGAGCCTGCCGACCACCTGCTGCCAGGCCGCCCTGTGCGCAGTGCCCGTGCAGGTGCTGCACCCCAGGCCGTAGCTGCCATGGCCGAGCGCCTGGCCAATGCCCGCCGGCCGCTGATCCTGGCCGGTGGCGGTGCACTGGCTGCGGGTGCACCGCTGGCGCTGCTGGCTGAACATTTGCAGGCACCGGTGGCACTGACCATCAACGCCAAAGGCCTGCTGCCAGCCAGCCACCCGTTGCAGATCGGCTCGACCCAAACGCTGGTCGCCACCCGGGAGCTGGTGGAAGAGGCCGATGTGGTGCTGGCGATCGGCACCGAACTGGCCGAGACCGACTATGACGTGACCTTCAAGGGCGGTTTCAAGATTCCCGGCAGCTTGCTGCGCATCGACATCGATCCGGACCAGACCGTGCGCAACTACCTGCCCGAGCTGGCGTTGGTCGCGGATGCCGAGCTGGCCGCGCAATCCCTGCTTGAGGCCTTGCGTCAGCTACCCGCACCGGTGTGTGCCGAGGGCTGGGGCGTTGCCCGCGCGCAGCGCCTGCGCGAAGCGTTGGCAACGGGCTGGGACCAGCCGACGCTGAGCCAGACACGCCTGCTGAGCAGCATTCTGCAAAGCCTGCCCAATGCCATTCTGGTCGGCGACTCGACCCAGCCGGTGTACACCGGCAACCTGACCCTGGACATGGATCAGCCGCGGCGCTGGTTCAATGCTTCGACCGGCTACGGCACTTTGGGCTATGCATTGCCAGCGGCGATGGGTGCCTGGTTGGGCAGCGCCGAGCAAGCGGCCGAGCGTGCGCCAGCGGTCTGCCTGATTGGCGATGGCGGCATGCAGTTCACCTTGCCGGAACTGGCCAGCGCGGTAGAGGCGCAGGTGCCGATGATCGTGCTGCTGTGGAACAACCAGGGTTATGAGGAGATCAAGAAGTACATGGTCAACCGGGCGATCGAGCCGGTTGGCGTGGACATTCATACCCCGGACTTCATCGGCGTGGCCCGGGCACTGGGCGCCGATGCCGAGCATGTGGCCGATGTCGAGCAACTGCAGGCTGCGCTGGGACGGGCGGTGGAGCGCAAGGGGCCGACGCTGATCCAGGTCGATCAGAACCAGTGGCAGGCAGCAGTAGCGGGCTAGTTCAGCCCGCACTGGCCCGCAACCGCGCCACATCTCGAATCGGCGGTGCGCCATATAGCCGGCTGTACTCGCGGCTGAACTGCGACGGGCTTTCGTACCCGACCCGATAGCCCGCCACCGCCGCCTCCAGGCCGTCGTTGAGCATCAGCCGCCGCGCTTCCTGCAGGCGCAGTTGCTTCTGGTACTGCAGCGGGCTCATGGAAGTCACAGCCTTGAAGCGGTGATGCAAGGTCGAGGTGCTGAGGTTGACCTCACGGGCCAGGTCCTCGATACGCAGCGGCTGCTGATAGTTCTGGTTGAGCCAGGTGATGGCCTGGCACACCCGGTGGGTCTGGCTGTTGGCCAGGGCGATTTCGTACAGACGATAACCCTGCGGCCCACGCAACAGGCGGTAGAGAATCTCGCGACGAATCAGCGGTGCCAGCATGCCGATGTCGCGCGGTGTGTCCAGCAAGCGGACCAGCCGCAGCAAGGCGTCGAGCAGCTGCGGGTCGGTGCGTTCCACATACAGGCCACGGCCGGAGGGCAGGTTGGGCACCAGCATGGGGCCGCTCTCTGCGATCAACTGGCTGATTTCGGCCGGGTCGAGGTCCATGCGGATGCCCAGGCTCGGGTTCTCCGGGCTGGCGTCCAGTTTCACGCCACTCAGCGGCAAGGTCACCGATACCACCATGTAATGCAACGGGTCGTAGGCGTATTGTTCGTCGCCGAGGAACAGGCTTTTGCTGCCCTGGGCCAGGATGCACAGCGCCGGTTGAGCCAAGGTCGGCACCGAACGGACGTTCTCGGTGTAGCGCACCAGATACAGGTCGTCGATGGCCGAGGCGGGGCCATGGGGCTCGCCAGCGTGCTTGCGGATCAACGCGGCCAGTTCCTGGCGCTGCACTTCCAGGGTCGGGTCGATGGTCGGGGCGGTGGTCATGATGGCTTTCCTCTACTGACCGACGCAGCATAGGTTTGGGCAATGGCAGGCGCTAGTCGAAAGCTGCACGTCGATTGCCTGATCCTGCCGCGCTGCAGGATCAGGCAATCGCTGAGCAGTAATGGCCTAACGCGTCGCGCGCGCCAGCCCCTAACCTTGGCAGCCTGGTTTTTCCGCCCGCCTGCTTCAAGGAGATCGTGCAATGACCCTACGACAACCGGTCACCCATCTGGCTTTCATCCGTGCCAGCAGCGGTCGTTCCGCAGAACTTGGCGCCCGCCTGCGCGACCTGCTGGAGCCATCCTTGCGCACCCCGGGCTGCCTGAGCTTCACCGTGCAGCGTTCCCAGGCCGACGCCGACCTGTGGCTGCTCAGCGGCAGTTGGCAGGATCAACAGGCGATGAGCGGTTACTTCGCCTCGCCCACCCTCAATGTGTTCGGCGAGCTGGTTCAGGCGCAGGTCGTCAGCAGCCTCGACCTGCATACCTTCGATTGAAACACGGTTAGAATGCCGCCCATCGATCAACAGGCGGATGGCAACATGGCACGTAGAGAATTCCCGCATTTCGAAGCGGTTTCGGCGATGGTCCCGGTGGAAGGCGGTGGCTATAACGCCGCCATCGCGGTCAAGGCCCTGGGCATGGGCGGCGCGCCGCGCTTTCACAAGGTACTCGACGAGCAGGTGTTCAAAAGCGCCGTGGCGGCTGACGAAGCCGCCTGCGCCGAGCTTGCACGCCTGCAGGGCGTGGGCGAGGAAGGCGAACTGATCTGGTGATCAGGCCTGTGGGCGAGCCATCTTGAACAGGTTGCCCAACTCGAAGTAATCCGCCGGGCCACCGCCACGCAGGATCGGCTCGGCGGCAGCGGTATCGTAGATGCCGTTCTTCAGCAGGTGCTCGGCAATGTGCACCGCCACCACTTCACCCAGAATCAGCCAGCTGGGCACCAGTTGCTGATCGGCGCGCTTGAGCTGGACGATCTGGCTCACCTTGCACTCGAAGGCCACCGGCGTTTCGCCCACGCGTGGCACCTTGACGATGTTCGAAGGCACCGCAGTCAGGCCGCTCAGTTCGAACTCGTTGATATCGGCCGCGACGGCAGCGCAGCTCTGGTTCATCTGCTCGGCCAGTGGCCGGGTGGCCAGGTTCCAGACGAACTCGCCGGTCTGCTCGATGTTGTTCAGGCTGTCTTTGCGCCCGACGCTGCAGAAACCGATGATCGGTGGAATGTAGTTGAAGGCGTTGAAGAAACTGTACGGCGCAAGGTTCAGCTGGCCGTCCTGGCTCTGCGAGGAGATCCAGCCGATCGGGCGCGGGCCGACGATGGCGTTGAACGGGTCATGGGGCAGGCCGTGGCCTTTGGCGGGTTCGTAGTAGTACATCTGCCAGCATCCTGGGAACGAGGCGCCTAGTGTGCCAAGCCTTTGTCCGCCTGAAAATGATCAAGCCCGGCGCGAGGCCGGGCTGGTAGCGCGCAACAGGGATCAGCTGAGGCGGTGGGCGTTGGTGCGGTCGAAGCCGTCTTCGGCGAAGCGTTGGGCGTTGGTGTGATCGAAACCATCTTCGGCGAAGCGCTGAGCACCGGTGTGGTCGAAGCCGTCTTCTGCGAAGCGTTGAGCGCCAGTGTGATCGAAGCCGTCTTCGGCGAAGCGCTGGGCACCGGTGTGATCGAAACCGTCTTCCGCGAAGCTGGCCGATTGGGTCTGGGCGGCGGCGAAGGTGTGGGCGTTGGTGCGGTCGAAACCATCTTCGGCGAATGCGCCAGCAGCGAATACCGAGAGGGCCAGGGTGAGGATCAGTTTGCTTTTCATGGTGGTTGCTCCTTTGGGTGCGAGAGGTTGTTTGTTGCTATGGGTTTAATGCTACGCCGATTAATTTGATTAAAAAGCGCAAAAAATAGCGTCTAAAAATCGAATTAATTGATGTATTTGGTCGAGCGCTGTGCATATCAGCGACTGCCGATGCCTCTTCGTGAGGTGCTTCAAACCCAAGGCGAGCGCAATGCTTCGCCAGCCATTGCAGATTGAGGGAGTGGGATTAATCTGCGGTTAAGAACGAAAAATCTTAATTTGTAACAGCGTATGACGCTTTTTTCATATATCGCCAACCGATTTTTCAGGCTCTGCTCAGCACCATCGCCGCACTCAATTCCGGAGCGGCAAACAATGAACAAACTTCCGCAAATCACCTTGGCCTTCTGGGTCATGAAGATCTGCGCCACCACCCTTGGCGAAACAGCCGGTGATCTGCTGTCGATGACCCTCAACGTTGGCTATGCCGTCAGCTCGATGGTGCTGATCAGCGTGTTCCTGGTAACCCTGTTCGGTCAGCTGTTTTCGCGCCGCTATCACCCGATGCTGTATTGGCTGGTGATCCTGTCCACCAGCACGGCCGGCACCACCATGTCCGACTTCATGGACCGCACCCTGGGCCTGGGCTATGCCGCTGGCTCGGCAATCCTGATCGGCATCCTGCTGCTGACCTTCCTGGTCTGGCGCCTGAGCGGCAACCCGCTCGACGTCACCCGCATCAAGAACCGTACCGGTGAAATCTATTACTGGATCGCCATCCTGTTCTCCAACACCTTGGGTACCGCATTGGGTGACTATCTGGCGGACGACTCGGGTCTGGGCTTTGCCGGTGGCGCACTGCTGGTCGGTAGCGCCATCGCCCTGGTGGTACTGGCCCGCTACTGGACGCGCATCCCGGGTGTGGTGCTGTTCTGGGTGGCCTTCGTGCTGACCCGTCCGTTCGGCGCGACCCTTGGCGACGTCCTGACCAAGCCGCACGAGAAGGGCGGGCTGGACTTCGGCACCATCGGTTCTTCCGCTGTGCTGGGGGGCGTGTTGCTGGTGCTGGTGCTGATGGCGAGTTGGTACCAGAAACGTGAGCCGCGTCAGGTGCTGGAGATGTCCTGAAGCAAAAAGGGCGCCCTTGATAGGGCGCCCTTTTTCCATGCGGTATCACAATCAGTCAGTAGTAATCCGCGAATGCTGCTTGGTGTCCTTCATGGTCGCATACACCAGCAGCGAGCAGGCGATGCACGCCGTGACGTACCAGTAGAAGCCGCTTTCCATGCCGACGCTCTTGAACCACAGGGCCACGTACTCGGCGGTGCCGCCGAAGATCGACACGGTCAGCGCGTACGGCAGGCCGACGCCCAGGGCGCGGATTTCGGTAGGGAACAGCTCGGCCTTCACCACTGCGTTGATCGAGGTGTAGCCGCTGACGATGATCAGCGCCGCCATGATCAGGAAGAACGCACCCCACCAGGTCTGGATGGTGTGCAGGGTGCTGAGGATCGGCACGGTGAACAGGGTGCCGAGCACGCCGAAGGCGATCAGGATCGGGCGCCGGCCGATCTTGTCGGACAGGCCACCGATCACCGGCTGCAGGCACATGAACAGGAACAGCGTGGCCGCCGAGATGGTGGTCGAATCGCTGATGCTCATGCCCACGGTGTTGACCAGGTACTTCTGCATGTAGGTGGTGTAGGTGTAGAAGGCCAGGGTACCGCCCATGGTCAGGCCGACCACGGTCATCAGCTCCTTGGGGTGGCGCATGAGGGTGCGCATCAGGCTTTCCTTGGCCTTTTCCTTCTTGGTGAAGGAAGCGGTTTCTTCCATGCCGCGGCGCAGGTACAGGGCAACCACCGCGCACAGCGCGCCGATCACGAAGGGCACACGCCAGCCCCAGGCGTACAGC
Source organism: Pseudomonas sp. (assembly GCF_017744435.1). Classification (GTDB taxonomy): domain Bacteria; phylum Pseudomonadota; class Gammaproteobacteria; order Pseudomonadales; family Pseudomonadaceae; genus Aquipseudomonas. The sequence continues at coordinate 226,128 of NZ_JAGIBG010000004.1, read as the reverse complement.
TGCTCGGTGGTCAGGGTCTGTTGCAGGATGATCAGTACCGCCAGGGCGATGAGCTGGCCGGAAATCAGCGTCACGTACTGGAAGCTGGAGAAGAAGCCACGGCGGTCCTTGCTGGCCATTTCGCTGAGGTAGGTGGCCGAGGTGCCGTACTCGCCGCCCACCGACAGGCCCTGCATCAGGCGTGCGATGACCAGCAGGACCGGCGCGGCGACGCCGATGGTTTCATAGCCCGGGGTCAGGGCGATCACCAGGGAGCCGGCGCACATCAGCAGCACCGAAGCCATCAGCGCGGCCTTGCGGCCCTTGCGGTCGGCGTACAGGCCCATCAGCCAGCCACCGATCGGGCGCATCAGGAAGCCCACGGCGAAGATCGCGGCGGTGTTGAGCAGTTGCGCGGTGGAGTCGCCAGCCGGGAAGAAGGCTTTGGCGAAGTACAGCGAGAATGCGGCGTAGACGTACCAGTCGTACCATTCGACCATGTTGCCGATGGAACCACTGAAGATCGACTTGAGGCGGCTGGCGGTGGTTTTTTCAGCGGCGGGCGTGACGGCCGCCCCGGCTGGCAGGGAGGTGGCGTTATCCATCAGGGATACCTTCTCGTTGTTTTTGTGGAGCGCGCCGAAGCGCAGCTTGCCAGGGCAATTGCAGAAGGTGTGCCAAATGGGTGCGTGGCGATCCAAATGGGGGCGTTGCAGCGTTACAGGAACCGCGTATTACCTGGCACGGCGCAGTTCTCTGTGGGAGCGGGCGTGCCCGCGAAGGGCTGCACAGCAGCCCCGAAATCTCGCAGGAATAAGCGGATTTTCGCCTATCAAGATCCGTCTATAAGCGGATTTCCGCCTATTCCCGCTCGACGAATGCCTCGCGGACCAAGCCATGGCGCTGCATCTTTTCGTTCAGCGTGCGCCGAGGCAGCTGCAAGGCTTCCATCACCGCCTTGATCTCACCCCCATGCTGGCGCAATGCAGCGCGCAGGCACTGGGCCTCGAACGCTTCCATCTGCTCACCCAACGACTGCCCGGCAGGCGCAACCTCGATGTTCGGCGAACCCAACCCCAGTGCATGCCGCTCCGCCGCATTGGCGAGCTCACGCACATTGCCCGGCCAGTCATGGGACAGCAGCTGCGCCAGTTGCGCACCGCTCAGTGGTGGCGCCCCGCGCCCTAGCTTGGCCGCTGCAGCACGGGCGAAATGCTCGAACAGCAACGGGATGTCCTCGCGCCGTTCACGCAGCGGCGCCAGGCGCAGTTCCGCCACGTTCAGGCGATAGGCCAAATCCTCGCGAAAACGCCCGGCACGAGCCTCTTCGAGCAAGTCGGGCTTGGTGGCGGCAATGATGCGCAGGTCGACGCTGATGCTCTGGTTGGCCCCCAGTCGCTCCAGCTTCTGCTCCTGGATCACCCGCAACAGCTTGGCCTGCTGGGCCAGCGGCATGCTCTCGATCTCGTCGAGGAATACCGTACCGCCGTTGGCGTATTCCAATTTGCCGATGCGTTTGCCCTGGGCACCGGTGAAGGCACCGCTTTCGTGGCCGAACAGTTCGGCTTCGAACAGCGCTTCGGGGATGGCCGCGCAGTTGAGTGCGACGAACGGCTTGTCGGCGCGTGGGCCAAAGTCATGCAGGCAGCGCGCCACACGCTCCTTGCCGCTGCCGGTTTCGCCGCGGATCAGCACGTTCACTGGCAGGTTGGCCAGGTCCAGCACTTGCCTGCGTAGCTGCTGCAAGCCTTGCGACATGCCGAGCAGGGTGGTTTCCAGGCGCGACTTCAGGTCAGCCTGTTCATGCAGGCGGCGGTTCTCCAGGACCAGCTGGCGTTTCTCCAGGGCGCGGCGCAGGCTGCCCAGCAAGTGCTGCGGGGTGAAGGGCTTTTCGAGGAAGTCGTAAGCGCCGTTGCGCATGGCCTCGACCGCCATCGGCACATCGCCATGGCCGGTCAGCAGGATCACCGGCAGGTCCGGGTCATCCGCCTGCAGGCGTTCAAGCAGTTGCAGGCCACCCATGCCCGGCATGCGTACATCGCTGATGATCACCCCGGCAAAGTGCGCGGGCAGCTGGGCCAGGCAGTCTTCGGCGCGAGCGAACAGTTGCACGCTGAAGCCCGACAGGCTCAGCCATTGCTCGACCGCAGTGCGGATGCTGGCTTCATCATCGACGACGATCACTGAATTCAACATACAGGCTCCAGGTCACGGGGCAGGGTCAGGCTCAACCGGGCGCCGCCCGGCAGGTTCTCGGCGTGCAACTGGCCGCCAGCTTCGACGATGATGCCATAGGAAATCGCCAGGCCCAGGCCCAGGCCTTCGCCCACCGGCTTGGTGGTGAAGAAGGGGTCGAAGACCTTGGCCAGGTCCGCTTCGGCAATGCCGCCACCGGAATCCAGCACGCTCAGGCGCCACTGCGCGTGGTCCGGTTCGATGCGTACCTCCAGGCGCTTGTAGCGCTTGTCGGCCATGGCGTCGAGGGCGTTGCGCAGCAGGTTGATCAATACCTGCTCGAGGCGGATTGCATCGCCTCGGACCCAGGCCGGACGTGCAAGGTACAGGGCCACCTCGACTTCCTCGCTGCGAATGCGGGTGTCCAGCAGGTGCAGGGCCTGGTCGACCACGGTGGCCAGGTCGAGGCGTTCGCGCAGGCCGATCGGGCTGTTGCGGGCGAAGGTCTTCAGGTGGCTGGTCAGCGCGGCCATGCGCGTGAGCATCTGCTCCAGCGGTTCGAGGGCCTTGCGCGCGTCGTCGTAACGGCCGTGGTCGAGCAGCAGGCGCAGGGTTTCCAGTTGCATGCGCTGGGTGGTCAGCGGCTGGTTGATCTCGTGGGCCATGGCCGCCGACATCTGCCCCAGCGCGGCCAGCTTGGCCGATTGCACCAGGCCTTCCTGGGCAGTGCGCAGTTCGCGGGTGCGTTCCTCGACCTGGCGCTTGAGCTCTTCGCGGCTGCGCTGGCGCAGGCGGGCCAGGCGCAGGCGCTGGCTGACGAACAGTGCGGCGAACACCAGGCTCAGCCATACCGCGGCGGCGCCCAGTGCCGCGTTGCGACCAGCGGCTTCGACCTGGGGTTTGCGCAGCAGGTGCAAGGTCCAGTCCTCGCCTTCCAGCGGCAGGCTTTCCCAGAGGTATTCGGCAGCACCGTCGGGGCCCTGCACGCGGCTCAGGTGACTGTTGCTGGCAAAGCGGGTCAGTATCTGGTGCTGAAGCGGCACCAGTGGTTGTTTGTCGTACTGGCGGGTCTCGCCAAGCTCGGCGCGATCGGCGCCGCTGAGCGGTTTCAGCTCGCGGTAGCGCCAGCCGTCCTGGTTGGCGATGAAGGTAATCCCGCGGGCGTCACTGACCAGCAGGATGTCGCTGCCCTGGCGCCACTCGCGCTCAAGCTCGGGGAACTCCAGCTTGACCACCATGGCGCCGAGGAAGCGCCCTTGCTCGTCACTGACCGCGCTGGACAGGAAATAGCCCGGCACGCCACTGGTCACGCCCACCGCGTAGAAGCGGCCGCTACCCAGGTTGCGGGTCTGTTTGAAGTAGGGGCGAAAGCCGTAGTTGGAGCCCACATAGGTGGTCGGCAGGCGCCAGTTGCTGGCGGCCACGGCCAGCCCGGTGCGGTCGAGCAGCTCCAGGGTCGAGGAGTTGGCGGCGCCGTTGATGCGCTCGAGTTTGAGGTTGAGCGCATGCTGTACCTGTTCGCTGACCGGGCCGCGCAGGGCTTCGATCAGCTCCGGGTCCAGCGCCAGCACGGCGGGCAGGGCGCGGTAGCGATCGATCAGGGTGTGCAGGGCGTTGGCGTACAGCACCAGCTGCTGGCTGGCGCGGCGGGCGTCGTCTTCCATGGCCTGGCGTTTGGCCTGGTGCATGGCCCAGCCGGCGCTGAGGGCGGTGCCAAGCACGATCAGCAGGGTGATCAGCCCCAGACGCAGGGCGCGAAAGGAAAAGGGCATGGGGCGGATCCGGATTCAGGGATATCAGGCCCGGCCTCTTCGCGGGCTTGCCCGCTCCCACAGGATATTCACTGTGGGAGCGGGCGAGCCCGGGAAAGGGCCGGTACAGGCAACCTTTCAGTTACAGCAGTTCGAAGCTCTTTTGTTGCACCGCTTCGGAATCCAGCCCGACCTGGACATTGAACTCGCCAGGCTCGGCCACGCGCTGCAGCTGGCCATTGTAGAACTTCAGGTCGTCCTCGCTGATGCGGAAGGTCAAGGTCCGCGACTCACCGGCCTTGAGCATCAGTTTCTGGAAGTTCTTCAGCTCCTTGACCGGGCGGCTCATCGACGCCGAAACATCCTGCAGGTACAGCTGCACCACCGTCTCGCCGTCAAGCTTGCCGGTGTTCTTCACCGTCACCTTGGCCTCCAGGGTGTCGCCGCGCTTGAGGTCCTTGTTCGACAGGGTCAGGCCCGACAGCTCGAAGCTGCTGTAGCTCAGGCCATAGCCGAACGGGTACAGCGGGCCGTTGGGCTCTTCGAAGTACTGCGAGGTGTAGTTGCCCGGCTTGCCAGGGGTGAACGGCCGGCCGATGCGGGTGTGGTTGTAGTACATCGGGATCTGCCCGACCGAACGCGGGAAGGTGATGGCCAGCTTGCCCGACGGGTTGTAGTCGCCGAACAGCACATCGGCGATGGCATTGCCGCCTTCGGTACCGGAGAACCAGGTTTCGAGGATGGCATCGGCCTGCTCACGCTCCCAGCTGATCGACAGCGGACGGCCGTTCATCAATACCAGCACCAACGGTTTGCCGGTGGCCTTCAGGGCCTTGATCAGCTCGCGCTGGCTGGCCGGGATTTCCAGGGTGGTGCGGCTCGACGACTCGTGGGACATGCCACGGGACTCACCGACCACGGCCACTACCACATCGGACTGCTTGGCGGCCTTGACCGCTTCATCAATCAGCACGGCCGCCGGGCGCGGGTCATCGACAATTTCCGGTGCATCGAAGTTGAGGAAGTTCAGGTAGTCGAGGATCGCCTTGTCGCCGGTGACGTTGGAGCCTTTGGCGTACACCAGCTTGGCCTTGCCCTCGACTGCACGGCGCAGGCCTTCGCGCACGGTGACCGAGTGCATCGGCTTACCGTCGGCGGCCCAGCTGCCCATCATGTCGATCGGGGCATCGGCCAGCGGGCCGACCAGGGCGATGGTGCCGGCCTTTTTCAGCGGCAGGGTCTGGTTGTGGTTTTCCAGCAGCACCAGGCTGCGGCGCGCCACGTCACGGGCGGCGTCACGGTGCAGGCGGTCGTCGGCGTAGTAGTCTTTCAGGTCGGTTTCGGCCTTGCCGATGCGCACGTACGGGTCCTTGAACAGGCCCATGTCGTACTTGGCACCGAGCACCTCGCGCACGGCCTGGTTCAGTTCGTGCTGGGTCACTTCGCCGGACTTCAGCAGCCCTGGCAGCTCTTCGCCGTACAGGGTGTCGTTCATGCTCATGTCGATGCCGGCCTTGATCGCCAGCTTGGCGGCTTCGCGGCCGTCGCGGGCGACACCGTGGCGGATCAGCTCCTGGATGGCACCGTGGTCGCTGATGGTCACGCCCTTGAAGCCCCACTCCTTGCGCAGCAGGTCGTTCATCAGCCAGGTGTTGGAGGTGGCCGGCACGCCGTTGATCGAGTTGAGCGCCACCATCACCCCGCCGGCACCGGCGTCGAGCGCGGCGCGGTAGGGCGGCAGGTAGTCGTTGTACATCTTTGGCAGGCTCATATCGACGGTGTTGTAGTCGCGCCCGCCTTCCACCGCGCCATACAGGGCAAAGTGCTTGACGATGGCCATGATGCTGTCGGGGTTGGCCGGGCTGCTGCCCTGGAACGAGCGAACCATCACCTGGCCGATCTTCGAGGTCAGGTAGGTGTCTTCGCCGAAGCCTTCACTGGTGCGGCCCCAGCGTGGGTCGCGGGCGATGTCGACCATCGGCGCGAAGGTCATGTCGAGGGCGTCGGCCGACGCTTCGATGGCCGAGGTGCGGCCGACCTTGGCGATGGCGTCCATGTCCCAGCTGGCGGCCAGGCCCAGGCCGATCGGGAAGATGGTGCGCTCGCCGTGGATGGTGTCGTAGGCGAAGAACATCGGGATCTTCAGGCGGCTGCGCATGGCGGCGTCCTGCATCGGCCGGTTCTCGGGGGCGGTGCGCGAGTTGAACGTACCGCCGATGCGGCCGGCGGCGATTTCTTCGCGGATCTTGTCGCGGGGCATTTCCGGGCCGATGCTGATCAGGCGCAGCTGGCCGATTTTCTCAGCCTCGGTCATCTGGCTGATCAGATGGTCGATGAACGCCTGCTTGTCCTGCAGGGGCGGAGCGGTAGGGGCGGCAAGGGCCGCCTGGCTGGCAAGGCCCATGGCCAGGCCCAGCAAAGACAGTTTCATCATCAATTCCATTGTCGAGGCCTTTGCCGTATCCACGGTGATACGCGCGCGGCCGAAGTTTTCAGGCGGCTATTGTTGTACGATTCGCGGGTAATGCTTCCAGCGGCGGATTATGCCTGAATATGTCGGCCGCGGACGAAGACCCGAATGCCGGGACAACAACTATAAGAACGCTGAAGAGAGCGAAGGCATGACCCCCCTCAACGAATACGAACGCCGCCAGGTGGCCGAGGCCATCGCCCGGGTCGAGCGGCGCACCGATGCGCAATTGGTGACCGTGCTGGCGCGCCGCGCCGATGACTATGCCTACCTGCCACTGTTCTGGGCCGCCGTGCTGGCGCTGGCGGTGCCTGGCCTGCTGCAGTGGTTGCTGGGCTGGCCCGGCATACGAGGGCTGCTGGTCGCCAACGTGCTGCTGTTCATCGGCCTGTGCCTGCTGCTGCGCAGCCCGCGCCTGGCGGCCATGCTGATTCCGGCTGCCTTGCGTCGCTGGCGCGCTTCGGGCCTGGCGCGCCAGCAGTTTCGCGAACAGAACCTGCAAGGCACGGAAGGCGCCACCGGGGTGCTGATCTTTGTCGCCGAGGCCGAGCGGCATGTGGAAATCCTTGTCGACCAAGGCATCGATCACCATCTCGATGCCCAGGCCCGCGCCGTGCTGGTTGCGCGCTTCGCCGAACAGGTTCGCCAGGGGCGGACCTTGCAGGGCTTTGTCGAGTGCATCGAGGCGTGCGGCGAGTTGCTGTGCGAGCACGTGCCACGCACCCATGCGCGCAACGAACTGCCCAACCGTCTGGTGATTCTCGACTGAACTGGCTGGCACAGGGTGTAGAATGCGCGGCATTGCGCAACGCGCCCCCTGTTATCCGAGGCACCCGCTTTCCATGTCCGCCAGTACTTCCGCTTCTTCCGCGCCGGATGCGCGCGCCCAGTTCCTCGACCTGCTGAGTGCTGCCTTGCACGGCAACACCCTGGTCAAGCTGGTGCTGGCGCGCCATGTCGGGGCTGACCAGACCCTGCAGCGCATCATCGCCAAGCCGCTGATGGTGAAGGGGCAGGCCCAGTTGTCGCTGGTCTACCGCCATCAGACCCGCGACATCACCCGCAACCTGCCGCTGGAGCAGGCCCAGGCGCTGGTCGCCGAGCTGCTGCCGGAGAGCTTCCGCAATGCCCACCTGTTCGATGCCGACGGCGAAGTGCAGCTGACCTTCAGCAAGAAGGGCAAGCCGATGCTTCAGCGCCACGGCGCGCAGGCGCCACGCGAGGCGGTTGCCAACACCGGTCATGACCGCGAGAAGAAGCGCTACCTGGAGCTGTCGCGGCCATTCCTGCGCGATCTGGGCGTGACCGATGCCCAAGGCGCACTGATCCCTTCGATGTCGCGCAAGTGGAAGCAGATCAACAAGTTCATCGAAGTCTTCGACCATGCCCTGGCCAATGCCCCGGTGCCGGCCGAGCAGACCCTGCGGGTGGCCGACTTCGGCTCGGGCAAGGGTTACCTGACCTTCGCCATGCATGATTACCTGCGCAACACCCTGGCGCGAGAAGCGCAGGTGACCGGGGTGGAACTGCGCCAGGACATGGTCGACCTGTGCAATGCCGCCGCGCAGCGCCTGGAACACCCGGGCCTGGAGTTCCAGTGCGGCGACGTGCGCAGCGTGGTGCCCGAGGCCATCGAGGTGATGATTGCCCTGCACGCATGCGATATCGCCACCGACTACGCCATCCACACCGGCATCCGCTGCAATGCCGCGATCATCATGTGCTCGCCGTGCTGCCACAAACAGATCCGCCCGCAACTGCACAGCCCGGGGCTGCTGCAGCCGATGCTGCAGTACGGGCTGCACCTGGGGCAGCAGGCCGAGATGCTGACCGACAGCCTGCGCGCGCTGTATCTGGAAGCTTGCGGTTATGAAACCAAGGTGTTCGAGTTCATCTCCCTGGAACACACCAACAAGAACAAGATGATTCTTGCGGTGAAGCGCCGGCAGTCGGGGGATAACGCGGCATTGCTGGAGAAGATCGAGCAGCTCAAGGCGTTTTATGGGGTGCAGGAGCATTGCCTGGAGACGTTGTTGCGGGCGGATAAGCTGATCTGATTACAATCAGTGACGTGCTGACGGCACCTCGATCGCCAACCCCTCCAACCCCAACGGATGTGTACTGGCATCGAAGAAGTGCAGCGCCGTCCCGGTCATATCCCCGAACCGCTCGACAAAATGCTGCTTCTGGTTGATCACCGAAGCCTCGCTCAACGGCCGGATGGCAATCGACAGATGCGCCGGCCGTGCCTGGCGAATGGCTTCGACCAGGTGCTGGTCAGTGCCGTCCAGATGCTGCCCGAACAGGCATACGCCTTGGCTTTCCTGTGCCAGTTGGCCCAACCCCCAGGCGAGGTAGTCGGAGTTGCGGATGGCGCGCAGTTTTTCGTCGCTGCGATCTTCGTTGACGAACAACGGCACTTCACCGGGAATGTTCACGGCAAAGCCGTCCAGCAACTCGGCGCTGTCGGCGCTGCGCTGGCGGGTGCTGCCGTCGGGCAGCTTGAGCAGGTGCAGGCCGCCGTGCAGGTGTAGCACGCGGGTGCCTTCGCTGTGGGTGTGGCGCACGTCGAAGAACCCTTGATCGTCGAACAGCGCGGCGAAGCCCTGCGGATTGTGCTGCAGGGCCCAGGGCAGGATGAGGTCGTAGTTGCTGGTATAGACGCTGCGGTATTCGCGCAAGGCCTGGTTGATCGACGCCAGGGTAGCGGCTGGCACCAGTGGCCAGGGCAGGTGCAGGGTGCGGATGGCGTGGATCAGGCCTTCCTTGATCGAGTAGTAGCGGTTCAACGGCGCGGTGGAATTGATGGCCAGGGCGGCGTTGGCGCGCACGGTGTGGTTGAGGATGCTCAGTACCGGCTCGAACAGCTCGGTGCCCAGCGACTTGAACAGGGCCTGGTCACTGATCGCCAGGCCTTTCTTGCGCCCGGCACGCTGGGCTTCCTCGTACAGCGAGAAGTAGCCGAACGGTTTCCACAGTGCGCGACTGGCGCCGTTGCCCAGCAGAAGGGCTGTGCAGGGGTGGCGCTGGTTGAGGTCTGGCCAAGTGGCGAGGCGGGCGTCGAGAGCTGGCATGTGCGGTCCGTTCGGTGGTGCGGGAAACGGCGGGGACTTTAGCATGTCATGCAAGGTGTGCGAGGGTTGGTGCTTACATTACCGCCTTGTATTGCCTGTTCCGGCCTCTTCGCGGGTAAACCCGCTCCCACAGATATCGCACAGCTCTTAAGCAAGTGGAAATCCTGTGGGAGCGGGTTTACCCGCGAAGAGGCCAGAACAGGCAGCACAAGGCCCGCAGGACGAAAGAGGACTTCTCCATGCGCAACCCGCTGCTCCGCACCCTGGCCCTGAGCACGCTGTTCTCGGCTGCACTGGCCTCAGCCACTGATGGCAAGACCTTGGCCGCTGCCCAAGGCATTCCTTACCCGGCCGTGATCGCCCATCGCGGCGCTTCCTACGATGCCCCCGAATCCACCACACCCGCCTACCTGCTGGCCCGCGAGCTGGGCGCCGATTACCTGGAACTCGACCTGCAACGCACCCGCGATGGCGTGCTGGTGGTAGTCCACGATGATGAGCTGTCGCGCACCAGCAACGTCGCCGAGCGATTTCCCGAGCGTGCGAAAAGCCCGGTCAGTGCCTTCACCCTGGCTGAGCTGAAGTCGCTGGATGCCGGCAGCTGGTTCAACCAGGCCTACCCGAAGCGTGCCCGTCAGTCGTTCGAAAAGTTGCCGATACTGACCTTGGACGAAGTCATCGACATCGCCGAAGGCAACCCCGACCGCCACCCCGGGCTGTATATCGAAACCAAGGTACCCAACCAGTTCCCCGGCATCGAGAAAGACCTGAAGGCACGCCTCGAAGCCCGTGGCTGGCTTGATCGGCCGGGGCGGGTCGTGTTGCAGACGTTCGACCGCAACAGCCTCAAGTTGCTGCACGAAGCGATGCCGCAGGTGCCGAAGATCCTCTTGTTGTGGGTGGGCAACAATGGCATCGCATCGGCATCCGGGCAGGATTTCGCCCAGTCAGGCGAGCAGGACAAGGCCGCTTTCTATGCGCGCCAACAGCCCAAGGACAAGGCGGAGTTCATGCGCTGGCTCGACCATGCAAGGCAGGAGGGCGCAATCGGTACCGGCCCGTCAGCCACGCGCACTCATCTGGGCGAGCAGAGCTACAGCGACCTGATCCAGCCGTGGATGAACCAGGCCAATCACGAGCGCGGGTTGTTGGTTCACGTCTACACACTCGACGACAGGGTCGATTTCGACAAGGCCATGCAGTCCGGTGTCGACGGGATCTTCACCAATCGGTCCGCTGAGCTGTTGCGCTTCCTGCAGCGACCTCTGAAGCGCACCGAACCCGAACTGCTGGAAGCTTTGGGTTATTGATTGTCCTGACTCGCCAGTGGCTTTTGTTCGGCCTCTGGCGCCTTGCGACTCCTGTTCCGCCAAACCCGATAAGCCCGAATCCCCGCCCTTACCGAGCCAAACAGCAACTTTTCTTCCATCTCCCGCGCCATCCCCGAGCGCACCAGCATGCGCAGGAAAGTACCCCGGGCACGGGCGATGGCGAAGTGGATGCCCTGCGCTGTCAGGGTGTCGCGCACCTCGCGCAGGGCGGCAATGCCGCTGACGTCGATGCTGCTCACCGCTTCCGCATCGAACAGTACCGCCTGGGGCTGGGCCTGACTCTGCACCGCTTCGAGCAGGCGCATCTTGAAGTAGTCGGCGTTGAAGAACAGGATTGCGTCGTCGAAGCGGTACACCACCAGGCCGGGCACCGTGCGGGCATCCTTGTTCTTGCGGATGTCGACCTGGCCTTCGATGCCCGGCAGCCAGCCGAGCACGGCGTCGGTGGGTTGGTAGATGGTATAGAGCAGGCGCAGGATCGCCAGGGTCACGGCAAACACGATGCCCGGCAGTACGCCCAGGCCGAGCACACCGACCGTGGTCAGCAGGCAAAGCCAGAACTCGAAGCGGCTCAGGCGTCTTATCCTGCCCAGCGACTTGATGTCGATCAGGCCCCAGCCTGCCATCAGCAGCACCGCACCCAGTACCGCCTGGGGGATCAACGCCATCGGTGCGGTGAAGAACAGCAGGATCAGGGCGATGACCAGTGCCGCGATAATGCCGACCAGCTGGCTCTTGCCGCCGACCATGTCATTGACCGCTGTGCGCGAGTCGGCGCCGCTGATGGCAAAACCCTGGGAAATGCCGGCGGCCAGGTTGCTCACGCCAAGGGCGACGAATTCATGGTTGGCGTTGATCGCATAGCCGTGCCTTGCGGCAAAGCTGCGCGCGGTGAGCATGGCGCTGCAGAAGCTCACGGTGGCGATACCCAAGGCATCGCGCAGCAGGCTTTTGGTTTCGTTCAGGTTGCTGTGGGGCCAGGCGAGCTTGGGGATGCCGGACGGCACCGGCCCGAGGATGGCGACGCCAAAACGGTCCAGGCCAAGCAGGCCGACCAGCAAGGTAAAGACTGCCACGGTCACCAGGGCCGCCGGCAGGCGAGGGTAGCGGCGCGGCAGCACGATCAGCAGTGCCAGCCCGGCCAGGCCTATCGCCAGGGTCATCCAGTGGATCTCGTTCAGGCGTTGGAAGAAATTCACCAGGCTGAGGATGAAGCCGTCCCCCTCGATCTTGAACCCCACGACCTTCGACAGTTGCCCGGCAATAAGGCTCAAGCCGATACCGTTGAGGTAACCGATCAGGATCGGGCGCGAGAAGAAGCTGGCGATGAACCCGGCGCGCGCCACACCGGCGACAATCAGCATCACCCCGACCAGCACGGTGACGATCACCGAGAGTTCGGCGATGCGCTGCGGGTCGCCCATGGCCAGTGGCGCCACGGCGCCGCCGATCATGGCGCAGGTGGCGGCGTCGGGGCCGACCATCAACTGCCGTGAGCTGCCGATCAGGGCATAGACCATCATCGGCAGCACGCAGGCATACAGGCCGTATTGCGGCGGCAGGCCGACGATCTGGGCGTAGGCAATGGCGATGGGGATCTGGATCGCCGCCACCGACAGCCCGGCCTGCAGGTCGGCATGGAACCATTCACGGCGGTAATGCAACAGGTTGGCAAGGCCGGGCAGCCAGCGGGAGAGAAACATGTGTCGTCCTTTCAAAATGTTTCACGGATCCATGAAGCATATGCGCCCCAAGCCGTTTCGCTTGCAAGCGAATTGAAGACGAAGGCGTCGAACGCGGCCATGGGCCATATCAATGAAAGGGCAGAAACGAAAAAAGGAGCCGTGGGCTCCTTTTGACAGCGATGACGTTGCTGGAACGCCATGCGGGGGAATGCAATGTGTGGAGCGGGTAGAGGGAATCGAACCCTCAACTAAAGCTTGGGAAGCTTTCGTTTTGCCACTAAACTATACCCGCATCTGCGCTGGACTTTTTACCAGAACCCTCTCTGAATTAGAAGCCCAAGTTATAAAAAAGCTTGTCGGCGCCCCATGACCTGCGGGTGTGGGGTACGGGACGCCGATGCGCTCAGATGGCCAATGCATGCTGCCCCTGGATGTATGGGTTACTGCGTTGACGGGACTCGCGCACGGTCGGCTTGAGGAAACCGAGCATGACATTGCGGGTGTCTTCACAGGCTGCCTTGTTCTCCATGTCAAGGAAGTGGCCCGCGTCGCGGATCACGCTGAACTGGCTGTTGCCCACATGCTTGCCGAACTCGCGGGCATCTTCGACGGTGGTGTACTCGTCGCGGTCACCGTTGATGAACAGCACCGGGATGTCGATGTTGCGCGCGCCATTCAGTGCCCGCTGCAGGTCACGCTGCAGCACTTCATTGATGTGGAAGTGCATCTGCGCGTACTCGTGGCTGTCCAGGCCGCTGACATGCCGGTAGTTGAAGCGCTTGAACAGTGATGGCAGGTACTTGCCGATGGTGTCGTTGACCAGGTTGCCGACCTGGTAGCGATCGCAGGCGGCCAGGTACTTGCAACCACGCTCAAGGTAGTCGCGCATCGGTTCGTTGATCACCGGCGAGAACGAGCTGACCACCGCCTTCTTCACCATCCGCGGCTGGTGCGCCAGCGCCAGCAGGGTGCAGGCACCGCCCCAGGAGAAGGACATGACGTGGTCGCACTGGAACCGCTCGATCAGTTCGAGAAGGATCTGCGCCTCGTCCTCCTTGCTGATCAGGCGTTCCTGGCGGTTGTGCGGCTTGGACTTGCCGGCATACGGCTGGTCGTACAGCACAACGTTGAATTGCGGGTGCAGGTTACGCACCGTCTGGGCGAACGAGGCCGTGGTGGCCAGCGACCCATTGATCAGTATGATCGTCTTCTCGGCCGCATCCGCGCGATAGAACTCCGTGTAAACCCGATACTGACCTTGGATATCAAGTACAGCGATTTCTGGCCTCATGTCATCGACTCCTGGCGCAAAAAGGGTAATCGCGTCACCTAGGGTGCACGTTCTTTATGACAGGTAGGCATTCGCCTGAATAAATCGGGGGGCCCTGTGTCGATCCTTGGCACACGTGTCGACGATATTGTTTTGGCGGGCAATCTGCCGTGCCCCAAGGCATCTGGGCTTTGGGTGGCCGGCAAAAGGTGTCATGAACTGCAGGCGTGACTGGTTGGTCACTCGCGGACTGACGAGTTAGGAGTCAAGCAGTGGGTCGGAGATCGCGCAAGTGCCGTTTGCGCAAATTTGTGACTCGGGCCGCTCAGCGGTCGTATGCCTGTATTACGGCATTCAGACCGAGGCGATTTCATCCGCCGTCAGGGCCCTGAATTCGCCGGGTTGCAGGCCCGGATCGAGGCGGATCGTACCCATGCTTTCGCGATGCAGGCCGACCACCTTGTTGTCGAAATGGCCGAACATGCGCTTGACCTGGTGATAGCGCCCTTCGACGATTGCCAGCCGTGCCTGACGCGGGCCGAGGATGTCGAGTCGGGCGGGCAGGGTGGTCAGGTCTTCGAAGGCGAAGTAGAACCCTTCGCTGAACTTGGCGACATAGTGCGCGCCAATCTCGTCTTCGGTTTGCACCAGGTAATGCTTGGGCAGCTTGGTGGCCGGCTGGGTCAGGCGCCGCGACCACTGGCCATCGTTGGTCAGGATCATCAGGCCAGTGGTGTTGAAATCCAGGCGCCCGGCGATGTGCAGGTCGTCGCGCAATTCGCAGGGCAGCAGGTCGAGCACGGTGCGGTGCTGCGGGTCTTGCGTGGCGCTGACGCAGCCAGTGGGCTTGTGCAGCATCAGGTAGCGCGCAGGGCGGCCGGCCTGCAGCAGTTGATCGTCGACTTCGACGCGGCTGAATTCGCGGACCTCGGCTTTGGGATCGCTGACCAGTTCGCCGTCCAGGCGCACACGGCGCTGCACCAGCAGCAGGCGCACTTGCTGGCGGTTGTAGCAGGGCAGGTTGGCGAGGAAGCGGTCGAGGCGCATGGCAGCAGGCAAGGTGAAATGGAGGCGCAGTTTAGCGGTTTTTCACTTTAGAGCGGTGCCGGCTTCTTCGCGGGCGCGCCCGCTCCCACAAGTTGATCTTCCACGGCGGCGCAGCGCGGGCACAGGCAGGCCTTGTCGCGCAGTTCGGCAGGCAGGGCCTGGAGCACGGCGGGGTCGATGGTCACGCCGTAGCACCAACAGGCCTGGGTGGCACTGCGCGGGTCGGCCAGGCTGCACTGGTTGAGGGCGCCACAGGCGGGGCAGTGCTGGCTGTCATTCATGTTCGGTTCCGGGGGTTTCGCTGCAGACGCGGTTGCGACCGGCCTGCTTGGCACGATAAAGCGCACGGTCGGCGCGGGTCAGCAGGGCGTGCAGGGTGTCGCCCGGCTGCAAGGCGCTGAGGCCGATACTGGTGGTCAGGCGCAAAGGTTGATCTTCGTAGCTGAAGGTCAGTTGCTCGGTACGACGGCGGATTTTCTCCGCCACGTCGATCGCCTGCCGGCCTTCGACCTCACGCAGCAACACGATGAATTCCTCTCCGCCCCAGCGGCAAAGTATATCCGACTGACGCAGGCTGCCCTGCAGCACGTTGGCGAACTGGCGCAGCACTTCGTCGCCTGCCAGGTGGCCATGGGTATCGTTGAGCACCTTGAAGTGATCGAGGTCGATCAGCAGGGCGACCAGCGGCGCGCAATCGCGCTGGGCCTCCTGCAGGGCCTGGGCGGCCAGCAGGTCGAAGCTGCGCCGGTTGGGCAGCCCGGTCAGGCTGTCGAGGGTCGCCAGCGCCTCGGTGCTGGCCTGGTGGCGCCTGAGCATGCCGTTGAGCAGCGACAGCACCACCAGGGTGATCATCGCGCAGATCACCAGGTTCAGGTACAGCGAGTGGCGAATAGGGTCCAGGGCGCCGGTCTCGCGTTTGTCGACCAGCAGGTACCAGCCCAGCTCGGGCAGTTGCCGCACATTGAGGAAGTGGCTGTGGCCTTTGCTGTCCTGGTACTCGTGGCTGCCCTCGGTGGGCGTCGGGCGCTGCGCCAGCAAATCGCTCAGGTCGGCATTGTCGCTCAAGGGTTGCCCGACCTTCAGGCCATGCGGGCCACCCTCCGAGCCGGTCAGAATGACCTTGCCCTTGGCGTCGGTGAAGAACACCGAGCGCTGGTAGCGGCGCTGGTACTTGTCGATCAGCTTGATCACCGCGTCCACGCTCAGGCCCACGCCGGTGGCACCGATGAAGCGCTGCTGATAGTCCAGCACCCGGTAGTTGATGAACACCGTCAGGTTGTCCTGGTTGGCCATGTCCAGGTCGACGTTGATCTCATACGGCGTTTTCATCTCGCGCAGGCGGAAGTACCAGGCGTCGCGCCAGGTGTTCGGTACCACGTGTTTGAGCACGCCCTTGGCCTGGTAGTAGGTGAGGGTGCGGTCGGAGACGAAGAACGAGGTGAAGGTGTCCTGCTTGCCCATGACCTCGCCGAGAAAGCGAGTGATGCGCTGGGTGTCCTGTTCACCCGCCAGCACCCAGTCGCGCAGGAAGGTGTCCTGGGCCATCATCGAGGCGATCAACACCGGGCGGATCAGGTCTTTCTGGATTTCCGAATAGACGGTATCGGAGGTCAGCGGCAGCTCGGTATTGACGATGCCGTCGCGGATCGCGCTGCGCGAGGCGAAATAGCTGATCAGCGATGTGGCGAGGAAGCCGCAGGTCAGCAACAGCAGCAGGGCGAGGATCAGCGAGCGCTGTGAAAACAGGGCGGAGCGTGAAGGCATGATCTTCCCGTGATGTGTGCCGAGGCGCTCATTCTAGTGAGATGACAGGCAAATGACTGCATGTTTTTAATGGTTATTTCGACCTGTATCAATTTGTTGCTGAAATGGCACTGCACCTTGGCGCCGTTGTCTGATTCAGTGTCGATGAACGCATTTGCGTCGACGCTCGCCAGCGCCGCTGTTCGAGCACCTCTGCGGTCCAGGAGGCCGCCATGTCCTATCGAATTCTGTTAATCGCCCTGCTGGGTCTGATGACGTCCGCCTGCGCGCCCTACTACGAGGGCGGTGACTATTACCGTTCGGATTACTACACCACCGATCGCTACGTAACGCCGGGGTATTACCGCTATGACCGCTACTATGTAACGCCACAGACGCGTTACTACTACCAGCCTGCACCCCGTTACTACCGGCCGGCTCCGGCGCCTTATTACCGGCCCAATCCACAGCCGGGGATGAACCAGTGGCACGGCAACCCGCGATACGACTATGGCAATCGCCAGCGCAATAACTATGGACGGGATCGCGACCGCAATGACTATCGCGATGGCAGCCAGCGTTACCAGCATGATCGCTGGCATTCCAATAACCGCGGGGACAATGATCGCCAGTCAGACCGTGGGCGTGGAGGCGACCACAACTGGCAGCGCTGAGAGTGTCATGACCCCAGGTCGGCCAACGGGTGTCGCCCTTCCCACACCTTGGCAAAGTGCGCCTCGACCACCGCCGCTGGCACTTGCGCCACATCCGGCCAGTGCCAGTGCGGCTGGTTGTCCTTGTCCAGTAGGCGCGCTCGCACGCCTTCACTGAATTCCGGGTGCCGGCAGCAATTGAGGCTCATGCTGTATTCCATCTGGAACACCTGGGCCAGTGACAGGTGCCGGGCACGCCGGATCTGCTCCCAGACCAGGTGTGCCGTCAGTGGGCAGCCTTCATGCAGGCGTTGGCCGGCTTCGGCCAACAGCGGATCAGCGTGATGCTTGAGACTTTCCAGGGCGCGCCAGGCTGCAGCCGGGTCGGCCACATCGAGCAGTTCGTCGATCACCTGGCGTCGCGGCAGCCACTGCGCCGCAGGCAGCTCAGCCCAGGCGCGATGCTGTTCGGCCTTGAGCAAGCTGTTCAGCTGCAGGCCGGTCTGCTCCTGCCAGTTCAGTTGCAACAGCTCTTCGACCAAGGCCTCTTGCTGTTCTTCCCCAAAGAAGCGATCAGCCAGGTCCAGGTCGAGGGCATCACGGGCATTGATCGGTGCCCCGGTCAGCCCGAGGAACAAGCCAAGCTTGCCGGGCAGGCGGGCGAGAAACCAGCTGGCGCCTACGTCCGGGTACAGGCCGATGCTGATTTCCGGCATGGCCAGCCGGCTGCTTGGGGTGACAATGCGTACACCGGCGCCCTGCAGCAGCCCCATGCCGCCGCCCAGCACATGCCCGTGGCCCCAGCACAGCAAGGGCTTCGGGTAGGTGTGCAAGAGGTAGTCGAGGCGGTATTCGGCGGCAAAGAAGGTGGCGGCCAGCGGTGGTACGCTGCCGGGGTGGGCCAGGCAGGCCTGGGCCAGCGCCCGCACATCGCCGCCGGCGCAGAAGGCCTTGGCACCGTTGCCGCGCAGCAGCACGCAGACGACCCCAGGGTCGCTGGCCCAGCTGTGCAGCTGTTCGCCCAGCACTTCGATCATCGGCAGGTTGAGGGCATTGAGCGCCTTGGGGGCATCGAGCGTGGCGATGCCGATTCGGGCGCCGTCGGCGCCGGTGAGTACCTCGCAATGAATGGCCATGGACTACCTCGCGCAAGTCATCCCCCAAGTATGGCCCGCATCGCCGATCATGCCGGTCGTCGGTCGGATCGATTGACAAGGGCAAGTGGCTTACCTAGTGTCGCGCCATTGTTTACGGATGGCCCCATGACTGAAGACGATCGCATCAAACTCGAACCCAGCTGGAAGGCCGCACTGCGCGCCGAGTTCGACCAGCCCTACATGCACCAGCTGCGTGAGTTCCTGCGCCAGGAGCACGCGGCCGGAAAGGAGATCTACCCGCCGGGGCCGCTGATCTTCAATGCGCTCAATTCCACGCCGTTGGAGCAGGTCAAGGTGGTGATTCTCGGCCAGGACCCGTACCACGGCCCAGGCCAGGCCCATGGCCTGTGTTTCTCGGTGCAGCCGGGCGTGCCGGCGCCACCGTCGCTGGTCAACATCTATAAAGAGCTGCAGCGCGACCTGAACATCCCGATCGCCAGCCACGGCTACCTGCAGAGCTGGGCCGAGCAGGGCGTGCTGCTGCTCAACACGACCATGACCGTCGAGCGCGCCAATGCCGCCTCGCATGCGAAGAAGGGTTGGGAGTTCTTTACCGACCGGATCATCCAGGTGGTCAGCGAGCAGTGCCCGAACGTGGTGTTCCTGCTGTGGGGGGCGCATGCCCAGAGCAAGCAGAAGCTGATCGATGGCACCAAGCACCTGGTGCTCAAGTCGGTGCACCCGTCGCCGCTGTCGGCCTATCGCGGGTTCCTCGGCTGCGGACACTTCAGCCGCACCAACAGCTTCCTCGAACAGCGTGGCATGGCGCCGATCAACTGGGCACTGCCGCCACTCTGAAGGCGGGCAGGGGCTGCAGGGCAGCCCCTAGTCCTGAGCCTTGACCCAATACCTGAATAACGGCTCCGCCAGAAACAGCACCAGAATCAACCGCACCACCTGCAGCGCCGTCACCAGCGGCACCGACAACTGCAGGGTTTCGGCCGTCAGGCTCATCTCGGCGATCCCGCCCGGCATCATCCCCAGGGTCAGCGAGCGCAGGTCCAGCTCGGTCATCACGCTCAATCCCCATGCAGCACTGCCGGCAATTGCCATGCACAGGCCGGTGGCTACCAGTGTGCGCCCGAGGAAGGACGGCGCGCGGCGAAAGAACGCGCGGTTGAAATGGCAGGCCAGGCCGCTACCGATCAGCCACTGGCCGATCTGGCTGGCACCGTTGGGCAAGGCGATCTGCAGGTTGCCCGCCAGGCTCACCGACGCGGCGACCAGCAACGGCCCGAACAGCCATGGGTTGGGCTGGCGCAGGCGCTGCCAGGCAAAACCCACCGCCACGCCCAACGGCGCGATCAGCGCCAGCCAGCCCCAGCTGACACTGCCGGCGTGATTCAGCGGCACGCCGTCACCGAGCAGGAACTTGAACAGCGCCGGCACGCACAGCACCACGGCCAGCACGCGCAGGCTCTGCGCCGCGGCCACCTGGCTGAGTACCGCGCCATTGCGTGCGCCAAGGTTGACCATCTCCCCCGAGCCACCAGGCATGCTGGCAAAGAACGCCGTCGCGCGGTCTTCACCGGTGCGCCGCAGCAGCCACACGCTGATCACGCTGGAAAGCGAGGTGAACAGCGCGCCGAACAAGATCAGCGCGAAGTGGCTGGCGACCTGCTCGATCACCGCTGGGGTGAAATGCAGGCCGATACCGATGCCGATGATGCACTGGCCGCACTTGCGGCCATTGGGGATTTCCGACAGCTGCCAGGGCGTCAGGCAGCGCACCAGGATGATCGCCAGCAACGCGCCGACCATCCACGGCAAAGGCCAGCCGACCTTGCTGGCGGCAAAACCGCCAGCAAGGCCGACCAGCCCGGTTGCGACAAACAGCGGCAGTGACCGATCAGGCATCAGCCATGGCCCGGCGCTGCAGGCTGCGCTTGCGCCAGATGCGCAGCAGCGGCAGGGTCAGCATGCAGAGGGTCAGCACCCACACCGACATGCTGATCGGGCTCGACCAGAGGATGCCCAGCTCGCCGTTGGAAATCGACAGTGCCCGGCGCAGGTTCTGCTCCATCAGGCCGCCGAGGATGAAACCGAGCAGGATCGGCGACAGCGGGAAGTCCAGCTTGCGCAGGATGTAACCCATGATGCCGATGCCGACCATCAGGAACAGGTCGAAGGTAGTGGCATGCACGGCGTACACACCGATCGCGGTGATGATCGCGATCACCGGTACCAGCGCCCAGTTCGGCACGGCGAGGATGCGGGTGAAGATGCGGATCATCGGGATGTTCAGGATCACCAGCATGATGTTGGCGATGAACAGCGAGGCGATCAGGCCCCAGACGATGTCTGGTTGCTGTTCGAACAGCAGCGGGCCCGGGGTGATGTTGTACAGGGTCAGCGCGCCGATCATCACCGCCGTGGTGCCCGAGCCGGGTACGCCGAGGGTCAGCATCGGCACCAGGGCACCGCAGCAGGAAGCGCCGATGGCGGTTTCCGGGGCCGCCAGGCCACGGGCGTCACCTTTGCCGAACTTGCCTTTCTCACCAGCCAGGCGCTTTTCGGTCATGTAGGCCACGGCACTCGCCAGCGTGGCGCCGGCGCCTGGCAGCACGCCCATGATGAAACCCAGCAGGCCGCAGCGGATGTTGACCACGAACACCGAGGCCGCTTCCTTGAGGTTGAACAGCATGCGCCCGGTGGCCTTGACCGCCTCGTGGCCATGATGGGTCTTTTCCAGCAACAGCAGGATTTCGCTGACGGAGAACAGGCCCAGTACCAGCACCACGAACTGGATGCCATCGGCCAGGTGCACACTGTCGCCGGTGAAGCGGTAGACGCCGCTGTTGGCATCGATACCGACTGCCGACAGGAACAGGCCGATCAGCGCAGCGATGAATGTCTTCAGTGGCTTGTCACCGGCCATGCCGCCAAGGGCGACAATGGCGAATACCATCAGCACGAAGTATTCCGCCGGGCCGAAGGCAATCGCCCATTTCGCCAGCAGCGGGGCGAACAGCACCATGCCGCAGGTGGCGATGAACGCGCCGATGAACGAACTCCAGGCCGACAGCGACAGGGCCACACCGGCCAGGCCCTGGCGCGCCATCGGGTAGCCGTCGAGGGTGGTCATCACGGTCGAGGCTTCGCCGGGGATGTTCAGCAGGATCGAGCTGATCCGGCCGCCGTATTCGCAGCCCAGGTACACCGCGGCCAGCAGGATCAGCGCCGACTCCGGAGGCAGGCCGAGGGCGAAGGCGATCGGGATCAGCAGGGCCACGCCGTTGATCGGGCCCAGGCCAGGCAGCAGGCCGACCACGGTGCCGATCAGCGTGCCCGACAGGGCGGTGACCAGGTTGTAAGGGGACAGGGCGACGCCGAAGCCCTGGCCCAGGTAGCTCAAGGTATCCATGTGTCAGTTCTCCAGTACGCTCAGCAGGCCGAGGGGCAGGGGCACGTCCATGACGCGGTCGAACAGCCAGTAGAGGAACACGCTCATGCCCACCACCACGAGGGTGCTGTGCAACCAGCGGCCGCCGTACAGGCGGGCCATGGGGATGCCGACCAGGATGGCGCTGAGGATGAAGCCCAGGGCTTCGAAGGTGGCGGCGAAGATGATCAGCAGGCCGACGCAGGCGGTGATCTTGATCAGGGTTTCGCGGTCCAGTTCAGGCTCGTCGTCCTTGCGCACGATGGGTGTGGGACGGATCGCCAGGTACAGCAGGCCAAGGCTCATCAGGCCGAGCATCAGCAGTGGGTAGGCACGCGGGCCGACCGGTTCGTAGGAAAACGCGGCCTGGTAGGGCCAGGCCATCACGGCCAGGACGGCGCACACCGCCAGCAGGGCCAGGGCGAAGATGCGTTGCAGGATCATTGTAAAATCCTCGTTGAATCGCGGGCCCTGTGGGAGCGGGCTTGCCCGCGAAGCAAGCTCCGCAGAGCATGGCACCGGCGCTGCCGGTGTTCGCGGGTACGCCCGCTCCCACAGGGATCGGTGAAAGGTCGAAATTGGCTTACTGGATCAGGCCGAATTCCTTGGCCAGTGCCTTGTACTCAGTCACCTGCTTCTTCACATAGCCGTCCAGCTCCGCGCCGGTCATGGCGAACGGGAACAGCTCGCGCTGGTCACGCAGCTTGGCGAAGTCTTCCGAAGCCAGCATCTTGTCGAACGATTCTTTCCACCAGGCGTAGTCTTCGTCGCTCACCTTCGGCCCAAGGTAGAAACCGCGCACCACCGGCCAGACGATGTCGTAGCCTTGTTCCTTGGCGGTGGGGATGTCCTTCATCTCCGGCTCGTCCAGGCGGTTTTCCGAGAACACCGCGAGGATGCGCATGTTGCCGCTCTGGATGTGTGGCATGGAGTCGGAGATGTCGGTGGAGCCGACCTGGATGTGCCCGCCCAGCAGCGCAGTGGCGATCTCGCCGCCGCCTTCCAGGGCCACGTAACGCAGGTCGCGCGGGTTGATGCCGGCGGCCTTGGCGATCAGCGCGGTCTGCATCCAGTCCTGGCTGCCGACGGTGCCGCCGGAGCCGATCACCACCTTGCTCGGGTCTTTCTTCAGTGCCGCGACCAGGTCGTCGAGGGTTTTGTAGGGCGAATCACTCTTCACCGCGATGGCGCCGTAGCTGGTGCCGACTGCGGCCAACCACTTCACTGCGTTCTCGTCGAAGCGGCCGAACTTGCCCTGGGCCAGGTTCAGCAGCGAACCACTGGACCAGGCCACCAGGGTGCCGGCGTCGGCCGGGCGCTGGGCGACCACGGCGTTGTACGCCACCGCGCCGACACCGCCGGGCATGTAGGTCACGCGCATTGGCTTGCTGAGGATCTTCTCCTGCACCAGGGCGCTCTGCACCAGTTTGCAGGTCAGGTCGAAACCACCACCGGGCGAGGCCGGGGCGATGCATTCAGGGCGTTTCGGTTCGGCGGCGAGGGCGTTGCCGGCCAGCAGCAGGCAACCGGTGGCGAGGACGAGGCGGCGCAGTGAAAAGGTCATCGAATGTCTCCGTGAGCGTTTTTTGTTATGGGTTACCGCATGGGTTACCAGAGCGCGACGCTGTAGCTCACCAGCAGCCGCACTTCGTCAGCATCGCGGGCGAAGTTGGAGCGGAAGGTGGCGTTGCGCAGGCGCACGGCGACGTTCTTCAACGGGCCGCTTTGTACCACGTACTTCAGTTCGGTGTTGCGTTCCCACTCCTTGCCCTCGCCACCCGCGGCGCGGCTGACGTTGTCGCCGTTGATGTAGCGGGTCATGAAGGTCAGGCCGGGGACGCCAAGGGCAGCGAAGTTGTAGTCGTAGCGCGCTTGCCACGAACGCTCGTCGGCACCGGCGAAGTCGTTGATCTGCACGAAGTTGACCAGGTACGGGTCGGCACCATCGACGTAGGGGAAGGCGCTGTCGCCGGAAAGCTGCTGCCAGGCGGCGCTGACCTTGTGCCCGCCCAGGCTGTAGCTGAGCAGGGTGTTGAAGGTGGTGTTGTCGATGCGCCCGGCCTTGGCTGCGCCGGCATCGTCGCTGATCGCCAGGCGCACGTCGGCGCCGAAGGTGCCCGGGCCCCACGGCTGAGTGGCGAGCATGCCGATGAAGTGCTGGCGGTAGATGTCGTCGAGCTGGGCGAAGTGGTAGCTGCCGGTGATGCGGTCGGTGAACTTGTAGTCCAGGCCGGCCAGGTCGAGGTTGTCGGCGCTGAAGGTGCCGCCGAAGCGGCCGTTCTTGTTGTTGAGGGCCAGGTCTTCCCAGTTGGTGTCGTTGCGGTCCTTGGCCTTGTCCAGGCGCCCGCCGGTGAAGGTCAGGCCCTTGATCTCCTGCGAGGTCAGCAGGCCGCCTTCGAAGGTCTGCGGCAGGATGCGGCCGTCGTTGGGCTGCAGGGTCGGCAGTTCCGGGATCAGGGTGCCGACCTTCAGTTCGGTCTTCGACACTTTCACCTTGCCGGTCAGGCCGAGCTTGGAATACTCGTCGGCAGCCCTGCCGTCATCGTGGGTCGGCAGCAGGCCGGTGTCGGTGCGGTCGGGGCTGGAGTCGAGCTTGATGCCCATCATGCCCAGCGCATCCAGGCCGAAACCCACGGTGCCATCGGTATAGCCGGACTCGAAGTTGAGCATGAAGCCCTGGGCCCACTCGTCGCGCTTGGATTGTTGCGCGCTGGTACCGTCGCGGAAGTCGCGGTTGAAGTACATGTTGCGGGTTTCGAAGGTTGCCGTGCTGTCTTCGAAGAAGGCGGCCTGGCTCAGCGGGGCGACACCGGCAAGTGCAAGGGCACTGGCGATGGTAGAAGGGCGTGCGGACAGGGAACGGCTAGGCGCGAACGCCTTAGGCTGCAATGACAGCATCGGGATGACTCCGTTTTTTTATTCTTGTTCGTTGCACCTTGCTGGTGCTTTTTTCGGCGCGTGGAGCGACCGTGGTGCGATGCTAGGCAATGAACCTTTCGCTAACCTTTCAGCGTGAAAGGTTTGCCACAAGGGGCTTCACAGGCTTGGCGACGGCGGTACACTCCGCGCCACCGCCCCACCCGAGCAGGGAGAATCCGATGCGTGTGCTGCTGGTCGAAGACCATCTGCAACTGGCCGAAAGCGTGGCCCAGGCCCTGAAAAGCCAAGGCCTGACCGTGGATGTATTGCATGATGGCGTGGCTGCCGACCTGGCCCTGGCCAGCGAGGAGTACGCCGTTGCCGTGCTCGACGTGGGCCTGCCGCGGATGGACGGCTTCGAGGTGCTGGCGCGCCTGCGCGGTCGCGGCAAGACCCTGCCGGTGCTCATGCTCACCGCACGCAGCGATGTGAAGGACCGTGTGCACGGCCTGAACCTCGGTGCTGACGATTACCTGGCCAAGCCCTTCGAGCTGACCGAGCTGGAAGCGCGGGTAAAGGCCTTGCTCAGGCGCAGCGTGCTCGGTGGCGAACGCCAACAGCGCTGCGGGCCGCTGGTCTATGACCTGGACACCCGGCGTTTCAGCCTGGACGAGGAAAACCTCACCCTGACCTCGCGTGAACAGAGCGTGCTTGAAGCATTGATCGCTCGCCCGGGGCGCGTGATGAGCAAGGAACAGCTGGCCGCCCAGGTATTCGGCCTGGACGAAGAGGCCAGCCCCGACGCGATCGAAATCTACATCCACCGCCTGCGCAAGAAGCTCGATGGCCACTCCGTTGCCATCGTCACCTTCCGCGGCCTGGGTTACCTGCTCGAGCACCGTGATGCGTGACAACGGCAGCTTGCGTGGGCGGCTGCTGGGCAACCTCGCGCTGCTGCTGGTGGTGCTGATGCTGGCCAGCGGCCTGAGCGCCTACTGGAACGGTCGCGAAGCGGCCGATACCGCCTACGACCGCACCTTGCTGGCTTCGGCGCGGACCATCGCCGCCGGGCTGTCTCAGCGTGATGGCAGCCTCAGCGCCGATGTGCCCTATGTGGCGCTGGACACCTTCGCCTACGACAGCGCCGGGCGTATCTACTACCAGGTTCTGGACATCAACCAGCAGCTGATTTCCGGTTACGAGCACCTGCCGCCACCGCCGCCCGGCACGCCGCGTACCGACGACTATCCGGCACTGGCGCGCTTCTACGATGCCACCTACCTCGGCCAGGACGTGCGTGTGGTCAGCCTGCTGAAGGCGGTGAGCGAGCCGAACATGAACGGCATGGCGGAAATCCGCGTGGCCGAGACCGAAGAGGCGCGGGTGCGCATGGCCCGTGGGTTGATGGCCGACACCCTGCTGCGCCTGGGTATGCTGGCGCTGGCTGCGCTGGTGATGGTGTGGTTCGCGGTCAGCGCGGCGCTACGCCCCCTGGAGCGCCTGCGTACGGCGGTGGAAGAGCGTCAGCCGGATGACCTGCGGGCGCTTCCGGTGGTGCAGGTGCAGCGTGAACTGGGCCCACTGGTGCGTGCCTTGAACCACTTCACCGAGCGGTTGCGCGGGCAGTTCGAACGCCAGGCGCAGTTCATTGCCGAGGCGGCCCACGAACTGCGCACGCCACTGGCGGCGCTGAAGGCACGGGTCGAGCTCGGGCTGCGTTCGCAGCAGCCCGACGAATGGCGGCAGACCCTGGAGTCGGCCGCACAGGGCACTGATCGTCTGACCCATCTGGCCAATCAATTGCTATCGCTGGCCCGGGTCGAGAACGGTGCCCGGGCGATTGCCGAAGGCGGTGCCCAGCGCCTGGACCTGAGCCAGCTGGCCCGTGAACTGGGCATGGCAATGGCGCCACTGGCGTACAACCGAGGCGTGGCCCTGGCGTTGGAAGCCGAGGCGCCGGTGTGGTTGAAGGGGGAGCCGACGCTGCTCAACGAGCTGCTCAGCAATCTGGTGGACAACGCGCTGGCGCATACCCCGGCGGGCGGCAATGTAATCCTGCGGGTGCTGGCGCCGGCGGTGCTGGAGGTCGAGGATGATGGGCCAGGGATTCCCGAAGAGGAGCGCGAGCGGGTGTTCGAGCGCTTCTATCGCAGGGGCGTGCAGGGCAGTGGGCTGGGGCTGGCCATCGTGGGTGAGATCTGCAGGGCGCACCTGGCGCAGATCAGCCTGCATGATGGCGAGAAAGGCGGGTTGAAAGTGCGGGTGAGTTTCATCGCCGACTGATCTTTAGCCTGAGCTGGCCTCTTCGCGGGTGAACCCGCTCCCACAGGGACAGCATAAGGCTTGAGGGCAGCGCGATACCTGTGGGAGCGGGTTTACCCGCGAAGAGGCCGGTACAGGCAGCACCTGTCAGCGCAACATGCTCCGCGCCTCCAGCAGCTCGGCAATCTCCAGTTCGGTGCCAAAGGGCAACCCAAGGTGCCGATAAGCCGGCAACGCCGCCAACGGCCGGCTGCGCGCGCGCTGGCTCAGGCACTTGGCGATCTGCACCACATCGATGTAGTCGACCTTGTCGGTGCGCCGGTCCAGGTCCTGCACCTGGCTCGGCAGGTTGACCAGCTGCTCGGGAAACTCCCACGCAGACAAAATCTTGTCCCCCAGCACCGGCTGGATCTGCTCGATCACATAGTGCAGGCAGACCGGGTCGGAAAGCAGCTCGTTGTGTTCTTCGGCATAGATCAGCACCGGCAGCGCGCCGATCTGGTTGACCAGCCCACCGAGGGTTGCCTGGTCGGGTTTCAGCTGTGTGTATCGGCGGCACAGTTCATAGCTGATGCCGGCAACTTCAAGGCTGTTCGACCAGATATCCCGCAATTTTTGCTCAACTGCCGACGAGCGGGCATGGAAAATCTGTTCGATCACCAGGCCGATGGCCAGGTTGCAGCTGTAGTTGATGCCCAATCGTGTGATGGCCGTGTGCAGGTCGGTGACTTCGACCGCTGCGCGCAGCAGCGGGCTGTTGACCACCTTGATCAGGCGCGCCGACAGGGCGGCGTCACGGCCGATCACCTTGCTCAGGGCGGCAACGCTGATCTCGCTGTCTTCGGCGGCCTCGCGAATGCTCAGGGCTACCTCGGGCAAGGTTGGCAGGACCAGGTCATCGTTGTCGATGGCAGCGAGCAACTGCGCTTGAACCATCTCGGCCAGCTTGTTCATGAACGTCTCAACGGCAAGGGTGATGCACTGTTCAGCGCTGGATTTCCCGATCGCGGTCCAGCTCGTAGGGTAGGCTCAGCACCTGCAGACGAGGGCCTTCGAGGCTACCCAGGTGCAGGTTGTCGTCCGCCACCGACTCGGCGCTGAGCACTGCAAGCAGCTCGCAGCCCTGGCCAGTGCTGGCGGCCAACACCACTTCGCCAACGGACGAACCATGGGTCGGTGAGAAGATTTCGGTACCGGGGGCCGGAATATCCTGCTGCGCGAGCGCCAGCCGGTACTGGCGGCGCTTGAGCTTGCCCAGGTACTGCATGCGCGCGACGATTTCCTGGCCGGTGTAGCAACCTTTCTTGAAGCTCACGCCATCGACGGCCTGCAGGTTGATCATCTGCGGGATGAACAGCTCGCGGGTGGGACCCATGACCTGGCCGATGCCGGCGCGCACTTGCCCCAGCAGCCAGTCATTGAGGCTGCCTTCCGGCAACGCGGCTGCCAGCTGTTGGCGAATGCTGTCGGCTTGCTCTGCCGGTACCCAGAGTTCGGCGCGGTCGGCGGAGACGGCAATGGCGATCAGGCCATCATGGCGAACGGTGCTACCTGCCGCAGCCGGAAGGTCCAGCCCCAGTGCCTGCAGCGCGGCACCGCCACCCTGCAGGCCGAAGCGTGCCCAGGCTGCGCTCTCGTCAGTGAGCGTGGCCTTGGAAAACACGGCGTACTTCTTCAGGTCGGCCAGCTGCAGCTCCAGCAGCTCGCTGGCCATGGCCAGCAGGTAGCCATTGCCCTCGGGTAGGATGCGGAAGCTCGATTGCATGCGCCCCTTGACCATGCAGCGGGCGCCGAGGCTGGCATGCTCGAGGCTGAGGTAGTTGATGTTGCAGGTCAGCTGGCCCTGCAGGAACTTGCCGGCGTCGGAGCCGCGGACGGCGAGGATGCCCTCGTGGGACAGGGGGCTGAAGAAAGCGGAATCGGCCATGGGTCATCGCGGTGGCTAAAGACTGGCGGCCATCATAGAACGCCAGTAACAAAATAGGTAGGTGACTAGACCAACGCCCTGTGTCGCTTCGTTCACTGCGCGGTATACTGCGCGACCATTCGAGGAGGGCCCCATGGTCGAACAAACTGAACTCAACCGGCTTTTCTGGCACAGCCGCCGCGGCATGCTGGAACTGGACGTACTGCTGGTGCCATTCACCCAGGAGGTCTATCCGACCCTGAGCGAAGCCGACCGCGAACTTTATGTCCGCCTGTTGAGCTGTGAAGATCAGGACATGTTCGGCTGGTTCATGGAGCGTACCGAGTCGGAGGACCCGGAGCTGCAGCGCATGGTCCGCATCATTCTGGACCGTGTCCAGCCCAAGTGAGTGTTTCGAGTGCCGCTGGCAGGGCTCGCGCCTGTTGCTGGCGGCCTACCTGGGTTGCCAGGTGCTGGCGCTACTGGTCTTGTGGCTGAGCGCGCTGCCCTGGTGGCTTGGCCTTTGTGTTCTTGCCGCTTGTATTGCCCACGCTCGCTGGGCGATTCCCCGACGTATTCTGCTGACTGATCCCCGTGCTGTTACTGGCCTGCGCCGAGATGCGCTGGGCTGGCGCGTGTTCAGCCGGGCGCTGGGTTGGCAGCCGGTGCGCCTGTGTCGGGACAGCGTGGCGGTGCCGGGCTGGGTGGTGTTGCGCTTCGTCAGGGCAGGGCACTGGCTCGGCGAGAGCCAGTGCGTACCTCGGGATGCCTTGGGGGCTGACCAGCACCGTCGTTTGCGGGTGAGGCTGAAGTTCAGCCGTCGCCGGTTCGACAGCTGTTTCAGGTCGGGCTGAGGATGGTGTCTCTGGCTTCGGGCAGCATTCCCGGGTAATCCAGGGTGTAGTGCAGCCCGCGGCTTTCCTTGCGCTGCATCGCCGAGCGAATCATCAGCTCCGCCACCTGGGCCAGGTTGCGCAGTTCGATCAGGTCGCGGCTGACCTTGTAGTTGCTGTAGAACTCGTCGATCTCGTCGAGCAGCAGGCGAACGCGATGCTCGGCGCGCTGCAGGCGTTTGCTGGTGCGCACGATGCCCACGTAGTCCCACATGAAACGGCGCAACTCGTCCCAGTTGTGCGCGATGATCACGTCTTCGTCCGAATCGGTGACCTGGCTGGCATCCCAGCAGGGCAGGGCCCTGGGCATGGCGATCTGGTCCAGGTTCGCCTCGATGTCCGCCGCTGCGGCACGGCCATAGACGAAGCATTCCAGCAACGAGTTGCTGGCCATGCGGTTGGCGCCGTGCAGGCCGGTAAAGCTGGTTTCGCCGATGGCGTACAGGCCGGGCACATCGGTGTGGCCGCGATCGTCGACCATGACCCCGCCACAGGTGTAATGGGCGGCCGGAACCACCGGAATCGGCTGGCGGGTGATGTCGATGCCGAAGGCCAGGCAGCGTTCATAGACGGTCGGGAAGTGACTTTTGATGAAATCGGCCGGCTTGTGGGTGATGTCCAGGTAGACGCAGTCGACCCCCAGTCGCTTCATTTCGTGGTCGATGGCGCGGGCGACAATATCGCGCGGGGCCAGTTCTTCGCGCGGGTCGAAGCGCGGCATGAAACGCTCACCATTAGGCAGCCGCAACAGCGCACCTTCGCCACGCAAGGCCTCGGTGACCAGGAAGCTCTTGGCCTGAGGGTGATACAGGCAGGTCGGGTGGAACTGGTTGAATTCCAGGTTCGCCACCCGGCAGCCGGCACGCCAGGCCATGGCGATGCCATCGCCGCAGGCCCCGTCGGGGTTGCTGGTATAGAGGTAGACCTTGGCTGCGCCCCCCGTGGCCAGCACGGTGAAGCGCGCGCCGAAGGTGTCGACTTCGCCGCTGTTGCGGTTCAGTACGTAGGCACCCAGGCAGCGATCACCCGCCAGGCCCAGACGGCGCTCGGTGATCAGGTCGACCGCCACGCGCTGCTCCAGCAGCTCGATGTTCGGGCGCTTTCGCGCTTGTTCGAGCAGGGTGGTGAAAATCGCCGCGCCGGTGGCGTCGGCCGCATGGATGATGCGTCGATGGCTGTGGCCGCCTTCGCGGGTCAAATGGAACTCGAAACCACCATCATCGACGCTGTAGTGTTCGTCGCGGGTGAAAGGTACACCTTGCTCGATCAGCCATTCGATGGCTTCGCGGCTGTGCTCGACGGTAAAGCGCACGGCCTCTTCGTCGCACAGGCCACCGCCGGCATTGAGGGTGTCTTCGACATGCGACTGCACAGTGTCGGTGTCGTCGAGTACGGCGGCGACCCCGCCTTGGGCCCAGAAGGTCGAGCCGTTGGCCAGGTCGCCCTTGCTCAGCACGGCAATGCGCAAATGGCCGGGAAGGTTCAGTGCCAGGCTGAGACCGGCTGCGCCGCTGCCGATCACCAGGACATCATGTTGGAATTGTTGGCTCATGTCGGGACACTAGTAATCTTTGGAAAGGGCGCGGCACAATAGTCACGTGCAGATGGCAATGTGAAACTATCGTGAATACTGGCCGGGCTGCCTTTATAGCAGCCTGCGGTAGCCAATTTCCATGCCACTTAGGACGTTGCGTCAATCTTTGCGGGAACTTTCCGACACGGCCGGAAATCCTATGAAGGCTGTCCGCACGCCATAATTTGCCGCGGCGACGCGGGGCGGCAGCTCTATTCGGGCTGACACCTGCGTATTCGAAACCTGATTATCGACGCAGCGGGCCGTGACCGCGCCGCGTCTTCCGTGCGAGCCGACCAAGGGCCGCAGGAAACTTGCTTGGAGGGGAGAACTTTTGCGCAAAGCCCGAGTCTATGGTTGCAAGCCTGAACAAAGGCTGTTGCACCGCTCCTTCGAGTTCACTGAGGAGTGTTCATGCTAACCCAGGAAGAGGATCAGCAGCTTGTCGAGCGCGTGCAGCGCGGAGACAGGCGAGCGTTCGATCTGTTGGTGCTGAAGTATCAGCACAAGATTCTAGGGTTGATCGTGCGGTTCGTTCACGACACCCACGAGGCCCAGGATGTGGCGCAGGAAGCCTTTATCAAGGCCTACCGTGCGCTTGGCAATTTTCGCGGTGACAGTGCGTTTTATACCTGGCTGTACCGCATCGCCATCAATACGGCGAAGAACTACCTGGTGTCCCGTGGAAGACGGCCGCCAGACAGCGATGTGAGCTCCGAGGATGCGGAGTTTTACGACGGCGATCATGGTCTCAAGGATCTCGAGTCCCCAGAGCGCTCGTTGTTGCGGGATGAAATCGAAGGCACTGTCCATCGCACCATCCAGCAACTGCCCGAAGATCTGCGCACGGCACTGACCCTGCGTGAGTTCGACGGGTTGAGTTACGAAGACATTGCCAGCGTCATGCAATGTCCGGTGGGTACCGTGCGCTCTCGAATCTTCCGCGCTCGGGAGGCCATAGACAAAGCCCTGCAGCCGTTGTTGCAGGAAACCTGAGACAGCGGCGACAGCCAAGAGAGGAACCGCCATGAGTCGTGAAGCTTTGCAGGAATCGCTGTCCGCGGTGATGGATAACGAAGCGGACGAACTGGAATTGCGTCGGGTGTTGAATGCCGTCGACGATGCCGAAACCCGTGCCACCTGGTCGCGTTACCAGGTAGCCCGCGCAGCGATGCACAAGGAACTGCTGCTGCCCAAGCTGGATATCGCCTCGGCGGTCTCCGCCGCGCTGGCTGATGAAGCCGTGCCGGTCAAGGTCAAGCAGGGCCCGTGGCGCAGCATTGGCCGCCTGGCCGTGGCTGCCTCGGTCACCGTAGCAGTGCTGGCCGGCGTACGCATGTACAACCAGGACGAGATCACCGGCGCCGAGCTGGCTGCCCAGCAGCCTGCACAGCAAGGCCTGAGCATGCCACAAAGTCAGGGCCCGGCGGTTCTGGCAGGCTATAGTGAAAGCAGTGAGCAACCGACCGGGCCGATGGCCAACGGCGTGCTGCAGAACCAGGCCGGCTGGGATCAGCGTCTGCCAGGCTATCTGCGCCAGCACGCGCAGGAATCCGCGCTCAAGGGCACTGAAACCGCCCTGCCGTATGCCCGCGCCGCCAGCCTGGAAAACCGCTAAGTAAGGAGGATCATGCGCGCGCTACCTCTCCTGTCGCTGCTGATAGGCAGCTGCATGACGGTGCCAGCGTTGGCAGCCAATTCCTCGCCCGAGGCGAGCGAATGGTTGAACAAGCTGGCACAGGCCGAGCAGAAGCAGAGTTACCAGGGCTCCTTCGTCTACGAACGTAACGGCAGCTTCTCTTCCCACGATATCTGGCATCGCGTTCAGGACGGCAAAGTCAGCGAGCGGCTTCTGCAGCTCGATGGCACCGCCCAGGAAATCGTGCGCGTGGATGGCAAGGTGCAGTGCGTCAGTGGTGCCTTGGCGAGCGGGGTAGGCAACCCTCCTGATTCTGCACAGCGTTCGCTCGATCCCCTCAAGCTGATGAGCTGGTACGACCTGGGTGTGGCGGGCAAGTCCCGGGTCGCTGACCGCGACGCGGTGATTGTCACGCTGACGCCGCGTGACCAGCACCGCTATGCATTCGAGCTCCACCTGGACCGCCGTACCGGCCTGCCGCTGCGTTCGTTGATGCTCAACGACAAGGGGCAGTTGCTCGAACGCTTCCAGATGACCCGCCTGGACACCGACGACCTGCCTACCGACCAGGACCTGCAAGCCAGTGCGGCTTGCAAGCCGGTCGAGCGTGCGGCCAGTACCAACACCGAAGCCGTTGCCGGTTGGCGTTCGGACTGGCTGCCGCCGGGGTTCGAACTGATCAACAGTACGGTGCGCCGCGACCCTGAGCGCAACAGCTCGATCAGCAGCCTGATGTATGACGATGGTCTGGCCCGATTCTCGGTGTTCCTCGAGCCCGTGAAGGATGATGCCGGTGCCGATGTGCGCACCCAGCTTGGCCCGACCTCGGCCGTTTCACGCCGGCTGAACACGCCCAAGGGCAAGGTGCAGGTCACCGTGGTCGGCGAGATTCCGCTGGGTACGGCAGAACGTATCGCGTTGTCGATGCGCCCTCAGGATGCCCAGGCGCGCCAGTGACGGCGCGCTTTTGCGGGCCGTATCAAGGGCAATGCACAGGCGAACGGACACGCGGCTGAAATGAAATTAAAGCATTGTCATTTGCAATCCTTCGGCAAATTTTCTATAGGTCAGGCTTCTAGGAGTCTGGCCTTTCCTGCTTTGTGCAGGGCAATTTCCAACTACCGCTCGTTGTGACGGGAGCCGTATGTCAATACCACGCTTGAAATCCTACCTAACGATGTTCGCCGCCGTGCTGATGCTCGGCCAGGTGCTCAGCGCCCAGGCCGATGAAGCCCTGCCGGACTTCACCACCCTGGTCGAGCAGGCCTCGCCGGCCGTGGTCAACATCAGCACCAAGCAGAAACTGCCGGACCGCCTCGCCTCCGGGCAGATGCCGGACCTCGAAGGCCTGCCGCCGATGTTCCGCGAGTTCTTCGAGCGCAACATGCCGCAGCAGCCGCGTTCGCCGCGCGGTGACCGTCAGCGCGAGGCCATGTCGCTGGGTTCGGGCTTCATCATTTCCAGCGATGGCTATGTCCTGACCAACAATCACGTGGTTGCCGATGCCGACGAGATCATCGTCCGCCTGTCGGACCGCAGCGAGCTGCAGGCCAAGCTGATCGGCACCGACCCGCGTACCGACGTGGCCCTGCTCAAGGTCGAGGGCAAGAACCTGCCGACCGTCAAGCTGGGTGACTCCGAGAAGCTCAAGGTTGGCGAGTGGGTGCTGGCCATCGGTTCGCCGTTCGGCTTCGACCACTCGGTGACCAAAGGTATTGTCAGCGCCAAGGGCCGGACCCTGCCCAACGACACCTATGTGCCGTTCATCCAGACCGACGTGGCCATCAACCCGGGTAACTCCGGTGGCCCACTGTTCAACATGAAGGGCGAAGTGGTGGGTATCAACTCGCAGATCTTCACCCGTTCCGGTGGCTTCATGGGCTTGTCCTTCGCCATTCCGATCGACGTGGCCATCGATGTGTCCAACCAGCTGAAGAAAGACGGCAAGGTCAGCCGCGGCTGGCTGGGCGTGGTGATTCAGGAGGTCAACAAGGACCTGGCTGAATCGTTCGGTCTCGACAAGCCGGCCGGTGCCCTGGTGGCGCAAGTACTGGAAAACGGCCCGGCAGCCAAGGGCGGCCTGCAGGTGGGTGACGTGATCCTGAGCATGAACGGGCAGCCGATCGTCATGTCGGCCGACCTGCCGCACCTGGTCGGCAGCCTGAAGGACGGCGAGAAAGCCAAGCTCGAAATCATCCGCAACGGCAAGCGCCAGACCCTGGACGTTGCCGTCGGCCCAATGCCGGATGACGATGCCGACATCGGTACCGGTAGCGGCCCTGAAGGCGGCGCCGAGCGCAACAGCAACCGCCTGGGCGTGTCGGTATCGGACCTGACCGCCGAACAGAAGAAGACCCTGGAACTCAAGGGTGGCGTGGTCATCAAGGAAGTCCAGGACGGCCCGGCCGCGATGATCGGGCTGCGCCCGGGCGACGTGATCAGCCACCTGAATAACCAGGCGGTCGCGTCGGCCAAGCAGTTCACCGAAATCGCCAAGGACCTGCCGAAGAACCGTTCGGTGTCGATGCGCGTGCTGCGCCAGGGGCGTGCCAGCTTCATCACCTTCAAACTCGCTGAATAAGCGGACTCAGAGGTAGGAAAGGGCAGCTTCGGCTGCCCTTTTTCATGAAAGTTCACAATTGCGGGGGCGAATGCTGTGTACAGTCCGATAGAGGAATCTCCCATATCCCAGCAGCTTAAGGTACAATTCCCGGCTATTTTTCGGCGGGCGTCCGGCTCGCAGCCTTTTCCGAGTGTTGACCCGTGAGTGATTTGAGTCATATCCGCAATTTCTCCATCATCGCCCACATCGACCATGGCAAGTCGACGCTGGCCGACCGTTTCATTCAAATGTGCGGTGGCCTGTCGGCGCGCGAAATGGAAGCCCAGGTACTGGACTCCATGGATCTGGAGCGCGAACGCGGTATCACCATCAAGGCCCACAGCGTCACGCTCAACTACAAGGCGCAAGACGGCAAGGTCTACCAGCTGAACTTCATTGACACCCCCGGTCACGTCGACTTCACCTACGAAGTTTCGCGTTCGCTGGCGGCCTGTGAAGGTGCGCTGCTGGTGGTGGACGCCGGCCAGGGTGTCGAAGCCCAGTCCGTCGCCAACTGCTACACCGCCATCGAGCAGGGCCTGGAAGTCATGCCGGTCCTGAACAAGATGGACCTGCCCCAGGCCGATCCGGACCGCGTGAAGGACGAGATCGAGAAGATCATCGGCATCGACGCCACCGACGCCGTGGCCTGCAGCGCCAAGAGCGGCATGGGCGTTGACGAGGTGCTCGAGCGCCTGGTGCAGACCATTCCCGCACCGGAAGGCGATATCGAGGCGCCACTGCAGGCGCTGATCATCGACTCCTGGTTCGACAACTACCTGGGCGTGGTCTCGCTGGTGCGTGTGCGCCACGGCCGCGTCAAGAAAGGCGACAAGATCCTGGTCAAGTCCACCGGCAAGGTGCACCTGGTCGACAGCGTCGGTGTGTTCACCCCGAAACACACCCAGACCGCCGACCTGAAGGCCGGTGAAGTGGGCTTCATCATTGCCAGCATCAAGGACATTCACGGTGCCCCGGTCGGTGACACCCTGACGCTGTCCTCGACGCCAGAAGTCGAAGTGCTGGCCGGTTTCAAGAAGATTCAGCCACAGGTCTACGCCGGCCTGTTCCCGGTCAGTTCCGATGACTTCGAGGACTTCCGCGACGCCCTGCAGAAGCTGACCCTGAACGATTCGTCGCTGCAGTACATGCCGGAAAGCTCCGATGCTCTGGGCTTCGGCTTCCGTTGTGGCTTCCTCGGCATGCTGCACATGGAGATCATCCAGGAGCGCCTGGAGCGCGAATACGACCTGGACCTGATCACCACTGCGCCAAGCGTGATCTACGAGCTGGAACTGAAAACCGGCGAAACCATCATCGTCGACAACCCGTCGAAGCTGCCGGATGTCTCGGCCGTGGCCGACTTCCGCGAGCCGATCGTCACCGCGACCATCCTGGTGCCGCAGGAGCACCTGGGCAACGTCATCACCCTGTGCATCGAGAAGCGTGGCGTGCAGCGTGACATGCAGTTCCTCGGCAGCCAGGTGCAGGTGCGCTATGACATGCCGATGAACGAAGTGGTCCTGGACTTCTTCGACCGCCTGAAGTCGACCAGCCGCGGCTATGCTTCGCTGGACTATCATTTCGATCGCTACCAGTCGGCCAACCTGGTCAA
Source organism: Pseudomonas sp. (assembly GCF_017744435.1). GTDB lineage: Bacteria > Pseudomonadota > Gammaproteobacteria > Pseudomonadales > Pseudomonadaceae > Aquipseudomonas. Next base: position 189,062 of record NZ_JAGIBG010000004.1, on the reverse strand, counting down.
GCTGGACGTACTGATCAACGGCGACAAGGTCGATGCCCTGGCATTGATCGTGCACCGCGACAACGCGGCCTACAAAGGCCGTGCGTTGACCGAGAAGATGAAGGAGCTGATCCCTCGGCAGATGTTCGACGTGGCGATCCAGGCAGCCATTGGCGGCCAGATCATCGCGCGGACAACCGTCAAGGCGCTCAGAAAGAACGTACTGGCCAAGTGCTACGGTGGTGACGTCAGCCGTAAGAAGAAACTGCTGGAGAAGCAGAAGGCCGGTAAGAAACGCATGAAACAGGTGGGCAACGTGGAGATTCCACAGGAAGCCTTCCTCGCCGTGCTCAGGTTGGATAGCTAGGTCCTATGTCGCTAAATTTCCCGCTGTTGCTAGTCATCGCCGTCTTCGTCTGCGGTCTGCTGGGCTTGATCGATCTGCTGTTCCTGGCTCCGCGCCGGCGGGCAGCGATCGCCAACTACCAGGGCAGCGTCACCCAGCCAGAAATGGCGGTGGTCGAGCGCCTGAGCAAAGAGCCGCTGCTGGTGGAGTACGGCAAGTCGTTCTTCCCTGTGCTGTTCATCGTGCTGGTGCTGCGCTCGTTCCTGGTCGAGCCGTTCCAGATCCCTTCGGGGTCGATGAAACCGACCCTGGAAGTGGGCGATTTCATCCTGGTGAACAAGTTCTCCTACGGCATCCGCCTGCCGGTGATCGACAAGAAGGTCATCGAGGTCGGTGACCCGCAACGCGGCGATGTGATGGTGTTCCGCTACCCGAGCGACCCGAACGTCAACTACATCAAGCGTGTGGTCGGCCTGCCGGGCGACAAGATCAGCTACACCAGCGACAAGCGGCTGTTCGTCAACGGCCAGCCGATCGCCGAGCAGCTGGTCGGTGCCGAGCCAGGTACCTTGGGCAGCGCCGAGTTGTACAAGGAAAAACTCGGCGAAGCCGAGCACCTGATCCGCAAGGAGATGACCCGTTATCGCATGCCGCCGGACCAGCAATGGACCGTGCCGGCTGGCCATTACTTCATGATGGGCGACAACCGCGACAACTCCAACGACAGCCGCTACTGGGATGACCCGAAAATCCCTAAAGAGCTGCACGGCATGGTTCCGGACCGGAACATCGTCGGCAAGGCCTTCGCGGTATGGATGAGCTGGCCAGAGCCCAAGCTCAGCCACTTGCCCAACCTGTCGCGGGTCGGCCTGATCCATTGATACCCTTCGGCGCTGTCCTGCAGACAGCGCCGAATGCATTTCTGACATAGGCTGTGTTCTCAAGGAACGAGAGATTCGCCGCTCACCGCGACGGACCACAGCCCAACAGTCTTTCAGGATGTTGATTTGAACAACGCGTTGAACAACCAACGGGTGGCTGCATGACTGCTTCCCTTGCCCGTCTCGAGCGCAAGCTCGGCTACACCTTCAAGGATCAGGAGCAGATGCTGCTGGCCTTGACCCACCGCAGCTATGCCGGGCGCAACAACGAGCGCCTGGAGTTCCTCGGTGACGCCATCCTCAATTTCGTCGCCGGCGAGGCGCTGTTCGAGCGCTTCCCGCAGGCCCGCGAAGGTCAGCTGTCGCGTCTGCGTGCCCGCCTGGTCAAGGGCGAGACCCTGGCCCGCCTGGCCCGTGGTTTCGACCTGGGCGACTACCTGCGCCTGGGCTCGGGTGAGCTCAAGAGCGGTGGTTTCCGCCGTGAGTCGATCCTGGCCGACGCGCTGGAAGCGCTGATCGGCGCCATCTACCTGGACGCGGACATGCAGACCGCGCGCGAGCGTGTCCTCGCCTGGCTGACCGACGAGTTCGAAGGCCTGACCCTGGTCGACACCAACAAGGACCCGAAAACCCGCCTGCAGGAGTTCCTGCAATCGCGCAGCTGCGAGCTGCCGCGTTACGAGGTGGTCGACATCCAGGGCGAACCGCACTGCCGTACCTTCTTCGTCGAATGCGAAGTGGTGCTGCTGAACAACAAGAGCCGTGGCCAGGGCGTCAGCCGGCGTATCGCCGAGCAGGTCGCCGCCGCTGCTGCATTGATCGCCCTGGGCGTGGAGAATGGTAATGACTGATAACAATCCGACCCGCTGCGGTTACGTGGCCATCGTCGGCCGCCCGAACGTGGGCAAGTCGACCTTGCTCAACCACATCCTCGGCCAGAAGCTGGCGATCACCTCGCGCAAGCCGCAGACCACCCGCCACAACATGCTCGGCATCAAGACCGAGGGTGACGTGCAGGCGATCTACGTCGACACCCCGGGCATGCACAAGGCCAACGACAAGGCCTTGAACCGCTACATGAACCGCAACGCCTCGGCGGCCCTGAAGGACGTCGACGTGGTGATCTTCGTGGTCGACCGCACCAAGTGGACCGACGAGGACCAGCTGGTGCTGGAGCGCGTGCAGTACGTGACCGGCCCGCTGATCATTGCGGTCAACAAGACCGACCGCATGGAAGAGAAGGCCGAGTTGATCCCGCACCTGCAGTGGCTGCAGGAGCAACTGCCGAACGCCGAAGTGATGCCGATTTCCGCGCAGCAGGGCCACAACCTGGAGGCGCTGGAAGCCCAGATCGCCAAGCACCTGCCGGAAAATGATCACTTCTTCCCGGAAGACCAGATCACCGACCGCAGCAGCCGCTTCCTCGCTGCCGAACTGGTACGCGAGAAGATCATGCGCCAGCTGGGTGCCGAGCTGCCGTACCAGATCACCGTGGAAATCGAAGAGTTCAAGCAGCAGGGCCACGTGCTGCACATCCATGCACTGATCCTGGTCGAGCGTGATGGCCAGAAGAAGATCATCATCGGTGACAAGGGCGAACGCATCAAACGCATTGGCTCTGAAGCGCGCAAGGACATGGAAGTGCTGTTCGACTCCAAGGTCATGCTCAACCTTTGGGTCAAGGTCAAAGGCGGCTGGTCCGACGACGAGCGCGCCCTGCGTTCGCTGGGGTACGGCGACCTCTAAGTATTACTGTTGGGGCCGCTTTGCGGCCCATCGCAGGCAAGCCAGCTCCCACAGGTACTGCACATGACTTGAAGTCGATGCTGTCGGTGTGGGAGCTGGCTTGCCTGCGATGGGCTGCGCAGCAGCCCCAATTAGCAGTATTACCGGGGCGCAGGTAACGAGTGATCTTTATGGAACAGCCAGTCGGCCAGCCGGCCTACGTCCTGCACAGCCGCGCCTACAAGGAAACCAGTGCTCTTGTGGACTTCTTCACGCCCCAGGGCCGCCTGCGTGCGGTGCTGCGGCGCGCACGCGGCAAGGGGGGCAGCCTGGTGCGGCCGTTCGTACCGCTGGAAGTGGAGCTGTTCGGCAAAGGTGAGCTGAAGAACGTCAGGCGCCTGGACACTGTGGGTATTGCGGCGTGGCTGCATGGCGACGCGCTGTTCAGCGGCCTCTACCTCAATGAACTGCTGATGCGCCTGCTGCCCGCCGAGGCGCCGCAGCCTGAATTGTTCGAGCATTACGCGCTCACCCTGCAGGCCTTGGCCGAGGGTAGGCCGCTGGAGCCACTGCTGCGTTCCTTCGAGTGGCGGCTGCTGGAGGACCTGGGCTATACCTTTTCCCTCAGCCACGACGTCAACGACGACCCGATCGAAGCTGATGGCCTGTACCGCCTGCGGGTCGATGCCGGCCTTGAACGTGTGTACCTGGCCCAACCTGGTCTGTTCAACGGTACAGAGCTGTTGGCCCTGGCCCAGGCCGACTGGGATGCCCCCGGCGCCTTGCTGGCGGCCAAGCGCCTGATGCGCCAGGCACTGGCGGTTCACCTGGGGCCAAAACCGCTGGTCAGCCGGGAACTGTTTCGCAAGCGCTGAGCACGTCGTATGCTGTGTGGCTCAAACTTCAGGAGAGCGTTTCGTGACTCACAGCAACCGCATGCTTCTCGGCGTCAACATCGACCACGTGGCAACCCTGCGCCAGGCCCGCGGCACCCGCTACCCTGACCCGGTCAAGGCTGCGCTGGATGCCGAGGAAGCGGGCGCCGACGGTATCACCGTGCACCTGCGTGAAGACCGCCGGCACATCCAGGAGCGCGACGTGGTGGTGCTCAAGGACGTGCTGCAGACGCGCATGAACTTCGAAATGGGCATCACCGAAGAGATGATGGCCTTTGCCGAAAAGATCCGCCCGGCGCATATCTGCCTGGTTCCCGAAACCCGCCAGGAGCTGACCACCGAAGGTGGCCTGGACGTGGCCGGCCAGGAGGCACGGATCAAGGCGGCGGTCGAGCGCCTGTCGCGTACCGGTGCTGAAGTGTCGCTGTTCATCGATCCTGACGAGCGGCAGATCGAGGCTTCGCGCCGTGTCGGTGCCCCCGCCGTCGAGCTGCACACCGGGCGTTATGCCGATGCCGAAACACCGACCGAAGTGGCCGAGGAACTGCAGCGCATCGTCGATGGCGTGGCGTTTGGCGTGGGCCAGGGGCTGATCGTCAATGCCGGGCATGGACTGCACTATCACAACGTCGAGGCGGTGGCGGCGATCAAGGGGATCAATGAGCTGAACATTGGCCATGCGCTGGTGGCGCATGCGCTGTTCGTCGGCTTCAAGGCCGCTGTGGCCGAGATGAAGGCGTTGATCGTCGCGGCTTCGCGCTGATGCGTTGATTGCCTGCTCCGGCCTCTTCGCGGCGGTTCGACGCCTCGATAAACCCGCTCCCACAGGTACGGCGCCTGCCTCAAGGTTTTTACAACCCTTGTGGGAGCGGGTTCACCCGCGAAGAGGCCGGAACAGGTATCCATCACTCAGCCCGAAACACCAAGGTAAACCGGGTTGGCCCTGAAAGGGTGCTGTTCACCTCGACCCGACCCCCATGCAACTGCATGATCGACTTCACGATCGCCAGCCCCAGCCCTGTCCCACCCTCCAGCCGCGAACGCCCCGACCCCACCCGGTAAAAGCGCTCGAACAACTGAGGCCAATGTTCTTCGGCAATCCCCGGCCCCTGGTTCTCCACCCACATCAGCACTTCGCTGCCCTGACGCTCGATGCCCAGCTCCACCGCTTGCCCTTCAGGCCCATGGCGAATCGCATTGCTCAACAGATTCGACAGCGCCCGCTGGAACATCAAGCGGTCTGCCAGCGCTGTCCCCCAGCCCTGCAAGGGCAGCTCGATACCCTTCAGCTCGGCACTGAAGGCAAACAGCTCGCTTACCTGCGCCGCTTCATCCGCCAAGGCCAGCGGCTTGAGCGTCACTTGCGCCTGGGGCTGGCTGACCTGGGCGAGGAACAGCATGTCGTTAATGATGCGGTTGAGCCGGGTCAGTTCCTCGATGCTGTCTTCCAGCACCTCCCGGTAGTTCGCGCTATCACGCTCGCGGGCCAGGGTGACCTGGGCTTTGCCCATCAGGTTGCCCAACGGGGTACGCAGTTCGTGGGCCAGGTCGTCGGAGAACTGCGACAGCTGGCGCACACCCTGATCCAGGCGGTCGAGCATCACATTGATACTGCGCGCCAGTTCTGCCAGCTCCAGCGGTAACCCGGTGGCGGGCAGGCGGTGTTGCAGGTCCTGGGTGGAGACCTGCCCAGCGATGCGGCGGAAGTGGCGCAGTGGCCTCAGGCCTCGTTGCATCAACCACCAGGCGCCAGCGCCGATCAGCAGCAACAGCACCGGCAAGGCCAGCAGGGTCGAATGCAGATAGGCCTGAAGCAGGGCATGGTCGTCGGCGCGGTTGAGCGACATCATCACCCGCACCGGGGTGTCGTCACGCAGGCGCATCTGCCGGGTCACGGTGAGGATCTGGTTGCCGCTGCTGTCGCGCCATTCGTGGTAGTTCAGCCGTGAATCGGTATGCAATTCGCCAACCCGGGACTCCAGCGCAGGGCCGAGACTGAGCAGGTGCGGGTGACGGCCCTCAAGGGCCAGTACGCTCAGGCTCAGGTTGTCGTGGCCCATGACCAGGTCGAGCAACGGGTGGGCGCGGTTGCCAAGGTCCTCGCTGCGCAGGTCGACCCGCAAGTTATGCTCCACCTGCAACATCTTGCGCGCCAGGTCCTTGCGGGCGCGGCTGTCCAGTTCGTGGTCGAGGGCGAACACCGCCAGGCAGGCGAGCAGCAAGACCAGGGCGGCGCCCATCAGGGTCATGCCCAGGCCCAGGCGCAGTGACAGGCTGGCGTGCTTCACACGCGGGCCTCGAGGACATAACCGACGCCGCGCAGGGTGTGGATCAGCTTGTCGTCGAACGGGTCGTCGATCTTCGCCCGCAGGCGGCGGATCGAGACCTCGACCACATTGGTGTCGCAATCGAAGTTCATGTCCCACACCAGCGAGATGATCTGCGTACGCGACAGCACCTCGCCGCTCTGGCGCATCAGCAGGTGGAGCAGGGCGAATTCCTTGGCAGTCAGGTCGATACGCTTGCCGGCCCGGTAGGCGCGGTGGCGGCCGGGGTCCAGCTCCAGGTCGGCGACGCGCAGGGTGCTCGGTTGCAGTTGCTGGTCGTTGCGGCGCAGCAGGCTGCGAATACGGGCCAGCAACTCGGGGAATTCGAACGGTTTGAGCAGGTAGTCGTCAGCGCCCAGGTCCAGGCCTTTGACACGGTCTGACAGGCGGCCATGGGCGGTCAGCATCATGATCCGCGTGGCCGACTCGGCGCGCAGGCGCTGCAGCACCGTCCAGCCGTCCAGTTCGGGCAGGTTGACGTCGAGGATGATCAGGTCGTAGGGCTGCTGGCGCGCCAGGTGCAGGCCGTCGGTGCCGGTGTGGGCGCAGTCGACCACGTAGCCGTTTTCGCGCAGGCCTTGTTGCAGGTAGTCGGCGGTACGCAGTTCGTCCTCGATGATCAGTAGGCGCATGGGCGGGCTCGGTAGGCTGGAAAGGGCAGGATTCTCAAGCCTGTAGGGGCTTCAGGGTCAAGCGGCAGGATGTTACGGCATGCGAACGGTCCGTCGGCGCAGATAACGGATTTGTAATCCTGGTGTTATCTGGCTGTCTGCCAGGGCCACATTGCAAGACTGTAATGCCCGCCTCACCTTGGCGTTAGCTGCCGGTGGATACGATTGCCCTGTCTGATCGGTTATCAACGAGGCAAGCATCATGAACCTGAGCAAATACCTGCTGCTGGCGACCCTCGCCCTGGGCAGCGCCAGTGTCTACGCCGAAGGCGGCGCCGAACGTTCCCAGCAGTTCTGGCAAGCGTTCCGCCAGGATCAGGAGCGCCTGCACGGCGACAAGCAACAGGCGGTCGCCGAGCGCGAGCGCAAGGCGCAGGAGAAGGCCCGCGAGGTGGCCAAGGACTGAGGCAACAGCAGCTGTGCCGGCACTGCTCCCCGGCACAGGTGTGATTCGGGCGTCCACATGGACGCCTTTTTTATTTGCGCGCCAGCAGGGTGGCGCGGCGCGGGGCGGGCAAGCCTTCGATAGTCCTGCTGTGGTCGTTCGGGTCGAGGAAGTCGCCCAGCGACTGATAGCGCATCCATTCGGTGCTGCGCTGTTCCTCGACGCTGGTGACGCTCAAGTCGACGCAGCGCACATCGGTGAAACCGGCACGGCGCAACCAGCGCTCCAGGGCCGGTACCGACGGCAGGTACCAGACGTTGCGCATCTGTGCGTAACGGTCTTCGGGCACCAGCACCTGGTTTTCGTCGCCCTCGATCACCAGGGTTTCCAGCACCAGCTCGCCACCTTTGACCAGGCAGTCCTTGAGCGCCAGCAGGTGCTCTATGGGCGAGCGGCGGTGGTAGAACACGCCCATGGAGAACACCGTGTCGAAGCCTTCGAGGTTGGCCGGCAGCTCTTCCAGGGCGAACGGCAGGTGCCAGGCAGGCAGGTCGGGCAGGTATTGCTGTACAGCCTGGAACTGGCAGAAGAAAAGCCAGTTGGGGTCGACGCCGATGACCATGTCGGCGCCGGCACCGAGCATGCGCCACTGGTAGTAACCGTTGCCGCAGCCGACATCGAGCACGCGCTTGCCCTTGAGGTCGAGGTGCGGGCCGACCCGCGACCATTTCCAGTCCGAGCGCCATTCGGTGTCGACATGCACGCCGAACAGGTCGAACGGCCCTTTGCGCCAGGGCGACAGGCCCATCAGCGCCTGGCGCATCTGCGCGCGGGTGGCGTCATCGCATTCGCAATCCAGGCGCAGGCCGTCAGTCAGGTCGATTTCGCTGGGCTGCAGGGCCGGCAGCGCGTCGAGCGCGCCGCGCCAGCGGTCGAGGTCGCCGTGGCCTTTGTCCAGCTTGGCTTCCAGTTGTGCTTGCAGGCCCTGGGACCAGGAAGCCAGGGGTGTGCCCGCCAGGCGGCGGACGAGGGGGGACAGATCAATCATGGCAGGGCTATCAGCGAGGCAAAATTGAGGCATTGGAACCACGGCACCACCTTGGTGAAACCGGCCGCGTGCAGGCGTTCCTTGTGGGCTTCCAGGGTGTCGGGCTTCATCACGTTCTCGATGGCACTGCGCTTCTGGGCGATTTCCAGTTCGCTGTAGCCATTGGCCCGCTTGAAGTCCAGGTGCAGTTCGTTGAGCAGCGACTGTTCCGCGTCATCGGCAAACCGCAGCTTCTCCGAGAGGATCAGCGCGCCACCGGGTAGCAGTGCCTGGCGAATCTGGCCGAGCAGTGCCAAGCGTTGTTCCGGGGCAATGAACTGCAGGGTGAAGTTCATCGCCACCACCGAGGCCGGTTCGAAGGGCAGGGTGAGGATGTCGGCTTCCAGCACGTCGACCGGCAGCAGTTCCTGGAACATCGAGTCCTGGGCGGTGAGGTACTGGCGGCAACGCTCGACCATGGCGGCGGAGTTGTCCACCGCGATCACCCGGCAGCCGTCGCTGCGCACATGGCGGCGCAGCGACTGGGTGACGGCACCCAGGGAGGCGCCCAGGTCGTACAGCGCAGTGTTCGGCTGGGCGAAACGGGCGGCCAGCACGCCGAGGTTTTCGACGATGGTCGGGTAACCGGGCACCGAGCGCTTGATCATGTCCGGGAACACGCGCACCACGTCTTCGTTGAACACGAAGTCGGGGACTTGCTCCAGAGGTTGGGCGAAAAGGCGGTCGGGCTGTTTGCTCACGGTGAATCCAGGCGGCTGACGATAGGCAGGGCCGGCATTCTAGCCAAACCGCGGGCAGGATGCATGGTTGGCTGACCAGCGCTGCCCGTTCAATTGACCCGGATGGCGCAATCGAAGGTCTGTACCGGGCGCACTTCCGGCGCCCAGGGCTGCTGATAGACCAGCACCAGGTGGCCTTCACCGGCGGTGCGTGCCTGGAAGCGCCAGGTCGAGATGCCCGAGCTGCCGACGATACCGGCGTCCTCGGGGGCACTGTAGACCTCCGGGCCCAGGCTTTGCAGCACGTTGGATGCAGGGTTCTGCACCAGCCAGCGGTAGCCGGTGGTGGGGTTGCTAGGCAAAGTCAGGGTGAGGCTCTGGCCGACCTGCAGGCGCTTGGGGCATTCGCTTTCGGCGTCCAGTTCGATGGTTTGCCTGGGCTGTTGGGCGCAGGCGGCGAGCAGGGCGAGGCTCAGGGGAACGAGCAGACGAGGGGCGGTCATGGTGGCTCCGAAGACTGGCGATGGCCTGAGGATACCCGATGATCGAGGGATTTTGTGTTGCCAGTGCCGGCCTCTTCGCGGCTAAAGCCGCTTCCACAGGTACAGCACAGCGCTCGAAAACTGTGATTTCCCTGTGGGAGCGGCTTTAGCCGCGAAGAGGCCGGTAAAGGTCAGAACAGGACTTTGGCGACGTCAGCGAAGCGCTTGGCGAAATGCACGGTCAGGCCTTCGCGCAGGTAGTCCGGCAGTTCTTCGTAGTCACCGCGATTGGGCTCGGGCAGGATCAGTTCGAAGATCTTCTGCCGCCGCGCCGCGATCACTTTTTCACGCACGCCGCCAATCGGCAGCACCTGGCCGGTCAGGGTCAGTTCGCCGGTCATGGCAACGCCCTTTTTCGGCGCCTGGTCACGGGCCAGGGACAGCAGGGCGCTGGCCATGGTCACCCCGGCACTGGGGCCATCCTTGGGCGTGGCGCCCTCGGGCACGTGCAAGTGGATGAAGGCTTCGTTGAAATAGCCAGGTGTGCCACCGAATTGCTTGAGGTTCGAGCTGATGTAGCTGTAGGCGATCTCCGCCGACTCTTTCATCACGTCACCCAACTGCCCGGTGAGCTTCAGCCCACGGCTGAGGCTGTGGATGTGGGTGGCCTCGATCGGCAGGGTCGCGCCGCCCATGCTGGTCCAGGCCAGGCCGGTAATCACGCCTTTGCCTGCCAGCACTTGCTCGCTGCGGAACACCGGCATGCCCAGGGCGGGCTCGAGGTCCTTGTTGCCGATCTTGAGCTTGGCGTCCGGGTCTTCCAGCAGCTTGACCACGGCCTTGCGCACCAGCTTGCCCAGCTGTTTCTCCAGCTGGCGCACCCCGGCTTCACGGGCGTAGCCCTCGATCACCGTGCGCAGGGCGCTGTCGCTGATGCTCAGGCTGGTCTTGGCCACGCCGGCCTTGTCCAGCTGCTTGGGCCACAGGTGGCGCTTGGCGATGGCCAGCTTCTCTTCGGTGATGTAGCCGGACAGGCGAATCACCTCCATGCGGTCGAGCAGCGGCCCGGGGATCGAGTCGAGGGTGTTGGCCGTGCACACGAACAGCACCTTGGACAGGTCCAGGCGCAGGTCCAGGTAGTGGTCGAGGAAATCGACGTTCTGCTCCGGGTCGAGGGTTTCCAGCAGCGCCGAGGCCGGGTCGCCCTGGTAGCTCTGGCCCATCTTGTCGATCTCGTCGAGCATGATCACCGGGTTCATCACTTCGACTTCCTTCAGCGCCTGCACCAGCTTGCCCGGCTGGGCACCGATGTAGGTGCGGCGGTGGCCCTTGATCTCGGCCTCGTCGCGCATGCCGCCGACGCTGAAGCGGTAGAACGGCCGGCCGAGGGACTCGGCGATGGACTTGCCGATGCTGGTCTTGCCCACCCCGGGCGGGCCCACCAGCAGTACGATCGAGCCGCTGATCTCGCCCTTCCAGGCGCCGACGGCGAGGAATTCGAGGATGCGCTCCTTGATGTCATCCAGGCCGGCGTGGTGCTGGTCGAGCACCTTGCGCGCATGCTTGAGGTCGAGCTTGTCCTTGCCGTACACGCCCCAGGGCAGGGCGGTGGCCCATTCCAGGTAATTGCGGGTAACGGCGTATTCGGGCGAACCGGTCTCGAGGATGGCCAGCTTGCTCATTTCTTCGTCGATGCGCTTTTTCGCCTGCTCGGGCAAGGTCTTGTCGGCAAGGCGCTGCTCGAACTGTTCAAGGTCGGCGCTGCGGTCGTCCTTGGTCAGGCCCAGCTCCTGCTGGATGACCTTGAGCTGCTCCTTGAGAAAGAACTCGCGCTGGTGCTCGCCGATCTGCCGGTTGACCTCGGCGGAAATCTCGTTCTGCAGGCGCGCGACCTCGACCTCCTTGCGCAGCATTGGCAGGACCTTTTCCATGCGCTTGAGCATGGGCACGCAGTCGAGTACTTCCTGCAGCTGGTTGCCGGTGGCGGAGGTGAGCGCGGCGGCGAAGTCGGTGAGGGGCGACGGGTCATTGGGGCTGAAGCGGTTGAGGTAGTTCTTCAGTTCTTCGCTGTACAGCGGGTTGAGCGGCAGCAGCTCCTTGATCGCATTGATCAGCGCCATGCCGTAGGCCTTGACCTCGTCGGTCGGCTCGGCCGGCTGGCGCGGGTACTCGACCTCGACCAGGTACGGCGGGCGATGGTGCTTGAGCCAGGTGCGGATGCGCACCCGGGTCAGGCCCTGGGCGACGAACTGCAATTTGCCGTTTTCGCGGCTGGCATGGTGCACCTTGACCAGGGTGCCGTACTCCGGCAGGGCCGAGGTGTCGAAATGACGATGGTCTTCCGGCGGGGTGTCCATGAAGAACAGGGCCAGCGAGTGGTGTTCGGTCTTGGCCACCAAGTCGAGGGTTTCGGCCCAGGGCTCTTCGTTGACGATCACCGGCAGCACTTGCGCGGGGAAGAACGGGCGATTGTGGATCGGGATCACGTAGACTTTGTCCGGCAGTTGCTGGCCGGGCAGGGCGAGGGCGTGGCCGGTATCGGCCTGGGGGTCGGGCTGTTCGATTGCGCTGTGTTCGTCGGGTTGTTCCGGGAAATCCTGCTGGTCGCTCATGGGGCACCTGCGTGAATGACTATGGTGCTTAGATGGGGCGGGGGGGGATGGGTTTCAATGGTAGACGAAGGGCGCAGGGGGAGGGTTTCATCTTCAGTCTTTGCCAGCCTCTTCGCGGGCAAGCCCGCTCCCACAGCTACTGCACAGTCCTCAAAGACTATGATTTCCCTGTGGGAGCGGGCTTGCCCGCGAAGGCGGCGGTGAAGCCACCGCCGCAGCTGAAGCTTACTCAGCCAATTTGTAAGCGATGATGTAATCGCCCATTTTCGTGCCCAGTGAGCCATGGCCGCCGGCGACGATCAGGACGTACTGCTTGCCGTCCTTGCCGGTATAGGTCATCGGCGTGGCCTGGCCACCCGCTGGCAGGCGGGCCTTCCACAGTTCCTTGCCGTTGTTCACGTCATAGGCGCGCAGGTACTGGTCGAGGGTACCGCTGAGGAAGCCGACGCCACCGGCGGTGACGATCGAACCGCCCATGCTCGGTACGCCTACCGGCATGCCGACCGGCACCGGCGTGCTGTCACGGGTCGTGCCGTTCTTGCGCTTCCACACCACCTTGTTGGTGAACAGGTCGATGGCCGCCACATAACCCCAGGCGGGTGCCTGGCAGGGGATGCCGATCGGCGACATGAACGGGTGCATGATTACCGCGTACGGCGCGCCAGTGTTCGGCTGCACACCGCTGGTCTCGCTTTCGCGCTTGCTGCCGGCGGCCACCTGCTCGCGCGGCACCATCTTCGACACGAAGGCCATGTAGTTGGGCGAGGTGAACAGCAGCTGGCGCACCGGGTCGACCGACACGCTGCCCCAGTTGAACACGCCGACGTTGCCCGGGTAGATCAGGCTGCCCTGTTCGGACGGCGGGGTGTACTGGCCTTCGTAGCGCAGCTCGCGGAACTGGATACGGCACAGCATCTGGTCGAACGGCGTGGCGCCCCACATGGCCTGTTCGGTCAGTTCAGGACCCAGCAGGTTGAGGTCGGAGCGGGCCTGGGTCGGTGCGGTGTGGTCACCCTTGACCGCGCCCTGCGGGACCGGGATCTCGCGAATCGGCACGATCGGCGTGCCGTCGCGGCGGTCGAGCACGTACAGGCTGCCCTGCTTGGTCGGCACGATGATCGCCGGCTTCACATCGTCCTTGGTCTTCAGGTGCACCAGGGTCGGCTGGCTGCCAACGTCCATGTCCCACAGGTCGTGGTGAGTGAACTGGTAGTTCCAGCGGGCCTTGCCGGTGGCCAGGTCCAGGGCGACCACGCCGGCGCTGTACTTCTCGGCGCCCGGGGTGCGGTCGGCGCCCCACTGGTCAGGGGTCTGGTTGCCCAGCGGCAGGTAGACCATCCCCAGGTCTTCGTCGACGCTGGCCAGCGACCACATGTTGGCCGAGTTGCGGCTGTACATCTTGCCTGGGGCCAGCGGCTTGGTGTCGTCCGGGTTGTTGCTGTCCCAGTTCCACACCAGGTGGCCGTCGTGCACGTCGTAGGCGCGGATCACGCCGGACGGTTCGTTGGTCGACTCGTTGTCGGTCACATGGCCGCCGATGATCACCAGGCTGCGGGTGATCGCTACCGGCGAGGTGGAGTAGTAGCCACCGGCAGTGAACGGGCCGATGCCGGTGGTCAGGTCGATCGCGCCCTGGTTGGCGAAGCCTTCGCAGACCTTGCCGTTGTCGGCGTTGATGGCGATCAGGCGGGCGTCGGCGGTCGGCAGGTAGAGGCGGCGTGGGCAGGCCTGGGCCACGGCCTGGCCGGCGTCGGACACCTTCGGTGCCGGGCTGCCGTCGCGGCTGACGTAGCTGTTCTCGTCATAGTACGAGACGCCGCGGCAGGTCATGTGGGCGAAGCCCTTGAAGGTGCCGACCGGGGTCTTGATCTGTGGGTCGTAGCGCCAGATCTCGGCACCGGTGTCCGGGTCCAGGGCCAGCACCTTGCTGTGGGCGGTACAGGCATAGAGCATGCCGTTGGCCTTCAGCGGGGTGTTTTCGTTGGTCAGCTCGACAGGATCGTTGTCGGTCGGCAGGTCGCCGGTACGGATGCGCCAGGCTTCTTCCAGGCGGTAGGCGTTCTGCGGGGTGATCTGGCGCAGCGGCGAATAGCGGTCGCCGTGCTCGGTGCGGCCATAGGCCTGCCAGTCGCCATCCGGCATGGCCGGTGCGGCGCTGCCCATTTCGCTATTGTCGCGGCCCAGTTCGCCGAACACTTCACCCGGGTGGGTGAACTGGCTGCCCAGGGCACAGGCGCCCGAAGCCAGCACGGCAACGCTCAGCAGCGCGGTGTTGGCCTTGGCGGCAGGGCCGGTCAGCGGGCGACGGGCCCACGGCAACAGCAGCACCACGCCGATGGCGAACCAGATGGCCAGGCGCGGCACCAGTTGCCACCAGTCCAGGCCCACTTCGAGCATGGCCCATACCGTGCTGCCCAGCAGCACCAGGCCATACAGGCCCAGGGCAATGCGGCGCTTGGCCAGCAGCAGGGCGCCCGACAGGGCAAAGCCGATACCGGCAATCAGGTAGTACAGCGATCCGCCCAGCTGGCTCAGCTTGATGCCGCCGGCCAGCAGGGCCAGGCCCATCAGCAACAGCAGCACGCCCATCAGGCGTGGCAGCCAGCGGGTTCCTTGGTTGGCACCGTCAGTGCTCATCGTAGGTTCTCCCTTTAGTGAAGGTGGTCAGTGTGAAAGTGATCAGAACGTGCTTTGAATCTTCAGGCCGCCGATCAGCGCGCTGTCGACCTGCGACACCCCGCCCGGATGGCGGATGTATTGCAGGTTCGGGCGCACCGTGAGCCAGTCGGCCAGGTGAATGCCGTAATAGAGTTCGGCGCTGTACTCGGTGTCTTGCACCGGCAGGTAGCCCGGGTTGTCGTAGTCGTCGAGGCCGGCCACCTGATTGGCCAGGCGGGCGTTCTTGCGGTAGGCCGGGTTGGCGTGCACGCGGGCGACGGCGAAGCCGATGTCGTCCTTGGCGCGGGCGTCGAAGGGGCCTTTGTAAACCAGTCCAGCTTGAACATAGTTGTCGATGACATTGGTCTTCTTGTCGTGCACCGTGGCGTTGGCGAACAGGCTCAGGCCGCGCGACTGGTCGGATGCCAGCGAGGTGACCTGCTGCTGGGCCCCGAGCCACATGCCGTGCTTGCTCGAACTGCTGCGGTAGGCGGCGCCACTGAGGGCGGCCGGCTGGCCGTTGCTGTCCTTGAGAACATCCTGTGCCTTGGCATTACTGTAGTAGTAGCCGGCGCGATATTCCCCTTTCAGGCCATTCAGGCGTGGGCTCCACACCAGTTCGACCGGCATGACCGCGCCCTGGGTGCCGCTGCCGCTGAGCTTGAAGCCGTTGCCCGATTCGAGGTTGGACGGGTTCTGCTCATACACGCCAACCTGGGCGTACAGCTCAGGGTTGAGGTTGTAGCGAACGCGCATGGCCCACTGGCTGACCGGCCAGTTGTACCAGATGCCGCCGACCCAGTTGCCCACCTGCGAGCCGCAGAAGGCCAGGTTCTGGAAGTCGCAGGGGAAGCTGTTGAAATCCTCGCCTTCACCGAAACGGCCGACCTTCACGTCCAGTGCACCGTCGAAGTATTTCTGCTTGATCCACATTTGCGTCAGCCGCCAGGTTTCGCCACGGCCCCAGACTTCCTGGGCCGAGGTGAAGCCGCCGACCCGTGGGTCGTTGATGCGGTCGTTGCTGATGTTGTCGCCGTGGCGCTCGGTGACGGTCAGCTGGAACTCGGTGTCGTTCCAGCCGAGGATCTTCTCCAGGTCCAGGTGGCTGCCGAAGGTGAACTGGTCGCTGTAGCGTGCCGTGCGGTCGTGGTCGTAGCCGCCGTGCAGGTTGCTGCCCATCTCGCCGGTGTAGCCGAGGGTGAAGTCGTAGCCTTTCTCCAGCAGCTCGGTACGGGTGCCACCCCAGTCGCCGAACATCCATGGGGAGTCCTTGGCGAAGGGTTCGCTGGCGCTGGCCGTGTTCGGCAGGCTGGCGGTGAGGGCAATGAGGGCAAAGCCGGTGTAGCGGGTCTTGGGCAGTTGGAACATGAGATAGCGCTATCTTTTGATTATTGAGCAAACGGCAAGCGCACCGAGGAGCGGGCTCTTCGATGGAAGTGGCAATGGGGAATGCTGGGTGAAGCGATTCAGCTTGCGGCGGGGAGGATATAGGGGAAGTTGTAAGAAAAAAAGACAAAATGTCGCAGTTGATTGTTGCTGATCCAGTAACAAAGCCATGTTGCCATGGCCTGTGGGAGCAGGTTTCCCTGCGAATGCGATGCCAGGGCAAATGCCGCATTCGCGGCGGTTCGGCGCCCCGATGAACCCGCTCCCACAGGGACGGCGTCAGGTCAGAACGTTGTGCGCAGCCCGATTTCCACGCTACGCCCCGGCGCTGGCGCGATATCCCGCAGGATCGAACTCGCGTAGCGCACGGTCTGGTCGGTCAGGTTCTCGCCGCGCACGAAGGCCAGCCACTGGCTCTGGCCGATGTCGAAGCGGTAACCGACGCTGGCCCCGAGCGTGGTGTAGCCATCGGTGCTGGTCTCATTCTCAGGCTTGCGGTGCTGCGATGCGGCATGTTGCACTTCGACCCGTGCCTGCCAGCGGTCCAGTTCCCAGACCAGGCCACTGTTCAGCCGCAGCGGGGCAATGCGCGGCAACGGCTCGCCGCTGTCGAGGTTCTTGGCCCGGGTGTAGTCGCCGGACAACTCCAGTGCGAAGCTGCCATAGCGGTTCTCGAGCAGTTGCCAGCGGTCCTGCGCCTCGATGCCGTAGAAACGCGCACGCACGCCCTGGTACTGGTACTCGGGGAAGCCGCCATCGTCATGATCGTGGTCGTGATCATCTTCGTCATGGTCGTGGTCATGGCCTTCACGCAGGTTGCCCGTGCCGATCAGGCCGATGTAGTTGCGGAAGTGGCTGTAGAACACCCCGACGCTGCCTTTGTGGGTGCCATTGTCGAAGCGCAGAGCCAGGTCGGCGGAAATGGCCTTTTCCTTGTTCAGGCTGGCATCACCGACTTCGTACGCGCCGGTGGCGACGTGGGCGCCGTTGGCATAGAGCTCGTAGAACGTCGGGGCGCGTTCGGTGTAGCCGAGATTGGCCGCCAGCGACCAGATCGGGTCGAGCTGGTATACCGCGCCCGAGGACAGGCTGAAGGCGTTGAAGCTGCTGGCGCTGTCGGCGTCGACGAAGTTCTCGTTGCCCTTGGCATCGGGGTCGACGCGGGTGTGTTCCAGGCGTGCGCCGAGGCTCAGGTTCAGGCGCTCGGTGGCCTGCCACTGCTCGAGCATGAACAGCGCCAGGCTGTCGGTGTCGGTGTGCGGGACGAAGGCTTCCTCGCCCAGCGCCGAAAACTCGTTGCGGCTGACCTGTGCGCCAATCACGCCTTCGAGCGGACCGAGCGGCTGATGACGGGCTTCGATGCGGGCTTCGTAGCCCTTGTTCTTGAAGGTGGTGTGTACTTCGCCTTCTTCGATCTCGCTGTGCTCGTAGTCGGTGTAGCCCGCATCGACCTTGACCGAGCTGAACGGGCCGTCCAGGTCACGCAGCTCCGAGGCAAAGGCGTAGTGGTCCTGCTTCATGTCCAGGCGCACGCCGGACTCGGCCACCGAGCCGTAGTTGCTGTCGTAGCGGCTGTAGGACAGGCCGGCATAGCCATGCTCCCAGTTGTAGGAACCGCCGATCGCGCCACCGTCCTGGCGGCCGTCGCTGTTTTCCAGGCGGTGGCGACTGCCAGGCGCGTCGGGGTCACGGACCTTGGCGCTCTGCGCGTAGCCGGGAATGCGCAGGTCGTTGAACTGGCGGCTGTTGGCATCCAGGTGCAAGGCGAAACTGCC
Source organism: Pseudomonas sp. (assembly GCF_017744435.1). GTDB lineage: Bacteria > Pseudomonadota > Gammaproteobacteria > Pseudomonadales > Pseudomonadaceae > Aquipseudomonas. The sequence continues at coordinate 171,172 of NZ_JAGIBG010000004.1, read as the reverse complement.
GTCACCGGCTTCCAGCTTGCCTGCACTGCTGCGGGTGGTATCGGCACCGCCATAGCGCAGTTCGCCAGCACCGTGGATGCCCTCGATCGGCGAGTCGGGGATGCGGTTGTCGAAGGTGTTGATCACGCCGCCGATGGCATTGCCGCCGTACAGCAGGGCGGCCGGGCCGCGGACGATTTCCACGCGCTCGACCGTGACCGGGTCCAGCGGCACGGCGTGGTCATAGGACAGCGACGAGGCATCCAGGGCACCCACGCCATTGCGCAGGATGCGTATGCGGTCGCCATCCAGGCCGCGAATCACCGGGCGGCTGGCACCAGGGCCGAACCAGGTGGAAGCCACGCCGGGTTGCTTGTTCAGGGTTTCACCGAGGCTGCCGTGCTGCTGTTGCAGCAGGTCGTCACCTTCAAGCACGGTGCTGGGGGCAGCCAGTTGACGGTTGCCCAGTGGATTGGCGGTGATGACCTGGGGTTCCAGTTCCACGGCTTGGCTGGGTGATGACGCGAGCCACAGGGCGACAGCGAGGGGGGAGAGGCGGAGCGGGATGTGCAGCATGGGGATGAGGCGTTCCTTGGCAGATGCTTTTGTGTTGTTACAATATAACATTGCTATTTCAGCACAGAGCTTTTGCCCCTGGCCAGTGGTTTTTCCGCAGACAACACGGATCCCACCCGCCACTACACTCGTGTAAGGTGCGCATCTTTCCTACGGAGCACTGGCATGAGCACGGCCCAACACAACGCGCTGCACGGCAAGACCCTCGAACAGATCCTCACCGAACTGGTGGCGCACTACCAATGGCAGGGCCTGGCCGAACGCGTTGATGTGCGCTGCTTCAAAAGCAACCCGAGCATCAAGTCGAGCCTGACCTTCCTGCGCAAGACGCCCTGGGCGCGGGAGAAGGTCGAGCAGTTGTACGTGAAGCTGCAGCGCCAGGCCTGACATGCCACGGCGCCCCTGGCTGACGTCGATGGCGTTGCTTGGCTGGTTCGGCCTCACGGTGCAGGTCTACCTGGTGCTGCTGGCGCGCTGGCAGGAGCAAGCCAGCCTGATTGGCGGGCTGATCAATGTGTTCGGTTACTTCACGGTGCTGACCAATACCCTGGTGGCGACGGTGCTCAGCTATGCGGCTTTTGGCCGGGAGTCGGCGGCCAGACGCTGGTTTCTGTCGCCATCGGTGAGTTCTGCGGTGGCGGCCAGCATCGTGCTGGTGGCGTTGGCTTACAGCGTGCTGCTGCGCCACCTGTGGCAGCCCGAAGGCTGGGAGTGGCTGGCGGATGAACTGTTGCACGATGTGATGCCGGTGCTGTTCGCCTTGTACTGGTGGTTCGAGGTGCCCAAGGGCTGCCTGCGGCTCTGGCACCTGGTGGTATGGGCGCTGTACCCAGCGGTGTATTTCGTCTATGCGCTGTGGCGGGGGAGTGAGATCGGGGCGTATGCCTACCCGTTCATCGATGTGGCGACCCTGGGGTATGGGCAGGTGATGCTCAATGCCCTGGGGGTGTTGGCGGGGTTCTGGGGGATTGGCCTGGTGTTGCTGGGGCTGGATCGGTGGCGGGGAAGGTACAGATTGGCTTGACCTGCACCGGCCTTTTCGCGGGCATGCCCGCTCCCACAGGAACACTGTAGCCCTCAAGGTTTGCGCAGTACCTGTGGGAGCGGGCGTGCCCGCGAAGAGGCCGGTGCAGGAGAGAGCAAATCACTCGTCGTCCGCGGTCCCGTCGGCACGCCAGTAAGCGGCCGCCTTGAGGGCATCCTCGGCCACGCCCTTCTCCAGCAGCAGCGCCTTGGTCAGCCGGGTCAGCGACTTCTCCAGCGCCACCCAGCTGTACAGCTTGCCTTCCGGCAATGCCAGATCCTTGAGCAACGCCAACAGGTCCTCATCCCGCTTGACCCAGATGACTTCGACCTGCGCCGCACTCGGCAGCGGCTGGCGTTCCTGTTCATCCTCGATCTGGATCACTGTCAGCACCCGCCGCCCCGCCGGGAGTTCTTCCAGTCGCCGGCCAATCGCCGGGATCGCCGTTTCGTCACCCACCAGCAGGTAGCTGTCGAAGATATCCGGCACCACCATCGAAGCCCGTGGCCCGGCGATGTCCAGCGTCTGCCCCGGTGCCGCCTGGGCCGCCCAGGTCGAAGCTGGGCCGTCGCCGTGCAGCACGAAATCGATGTCCAGTTCGTTGGCCACCAGGTCGATACGGCGCGGCGTGTACTCGCGCATGGTCGGCCGGGCGCCGCCGTCACGGCCCAGGTTGCGGGCGTCGATGGCCTGCTGCTGCTCGGCTGTTTCAGCGAACAGCAACTTGATGTGGTCGTCACTGCCCAGGCTGGTGAAGCCCTGCAGCTCGGCGCCTCCAAGGGTGATGCGGCGCATGCGCGGGGTGAGCTCGGTGACCCGCAGCACCTGCAGGCGACGTTGGCGAATTTCGTGGTTGACGCGGTGAATGGTGTCACTCATGGGGATTCTCCCTGACTGGATCGGCCGGCCCGGAGGCGATGGCCTTGGCAGTGTCGTTGAGCAGGTTGCGCACCCGTTCGATTTCTTCCGGCGTCCAGCGGCCGCTGTGCATGTGCAGGGCATGGCGCAGGTTGCCGACCGCCTCGTGGATTTCTGGCGGGCGGTCGTGGCCGCGCAGGGCGCGCTTGCTGACTTCGATGCGCATGCGCACGCCATCCAGGGCGACGGCCTGATCGGCCAGCGCGTTACGGCCGGCAGCGGTAATGGCGTACAGGCGTTTGCTGCCGTGCACCTGGCCACTGATCAACTCGGCTTCTTCGAGGAAATTGAGGGTGGGGTAGATCACGCCGGGGCTCGGCGTGTAGCTGCCGTCGAACAGGTTCTCGATCTGGCGGATCAGGTCATAGCCATGGCCCGGTTGTTCGGCCAGCATCGACAGCATCAGCAGCTTGAGGTCGCCCGGGGCGAAAACCCGTGGGCCACGCTCGCCCCGGGCGGGGCGGCGTTCAAAAGGGTCATGTGCGGAATGGTCACGCATTTAGAGGCTCCCTGTGTTTCGATATATCGCAAGATATTACTCAAGATATATCTAAACACAAGCCTCTAAATGCCGATGATTATCATCTACGTTTTAGATGAATCGTCGCCATGCATGGCAACCTGCGGTGGTTTGCACTCGTTCGGGTTACCTGGCTGCAAGTACGGCATCAGGATCGGCGCCATGCCCTTGAGCACCTGCACCGGCAGCGCCGAGGTGAACTTGAAGGCTTCCGCCGAGCGCCCAGGGACGAAGGCGGTCAGGGTGCCGAAGTGGTTTTCACCGAGGAAGAACACGAAGGTGGCAGTACGGTTGAGCGAGCGTGAGCCAATCAGCCGGCCACCAGCGCCGAAGCTTTCGATACGGTTGTCGCCGGTGCCGGTCTTGCCGCCCATCACCAGCGGCGTGCCATCCTTGAGCTTGAAGCTGCCGGAGATGCGCCGCGCGGTACCGGCATCGACCACTTGCGACATGGCCCCTTTCAGCGCCCGCGCCACTTCCACCGGCAGAATCCGCACACCCCGGTCCGGGTCGCTGACCAGCTTGGTCTCGTAGGGCGTATTGGCGGCAAAATGCAGGGTGTCGATGCGCAGCGTCGGCAGGCGCACGCCGTCGTTCTGGATGATGCCGACCAGTTCCGACAGCGCGGCCGGGCGGTCGCCGGAACTGCCGATGGCGGTGGCCAGCGACGGCACCAGATGGTCGAACGGGTAGCCCACGCGTTTCCAGCGTTGATGGATATCGAGGAACGCTTCGATCTCGACCATGGTGCGGATGCGGCTGTCACGCGCACCCTGGTGGCGGCTCTTGAACAGCCAGCTGTAGACCTCCTGGCGCTCGAAATGGCTGGCGTTGACCATCTCGGTGAGCGTGGAGCTCGGGTGCTTCAACAGGTAGCCCAGCAGCCACAGGTCCAGCGGGTGGACCTTGGCGATGTAGCCCTGGTCGGGCAGGTCGTACTTGCCGGGGCCGTAGGCTTCGTACATCTCCGCCAGCTTGCCGTCGGTGAGTTTGCCCAGGGCGATCTTGTCATCCTTGCTGTGGGCACGGACGAAGGCATTGAAGGTCTCCTGGCCCGCTTCGGGGAACAGGTAGCGGTGCACCGCCGCCAGGCGCTGCGGGGTGGCGCGCATGCTGTCGAGGAAGGTGTCCAGGCGCTGCTGTGAGGTCTTGCGCTGGTACTTCTTCCAGAAGCGCATCAGGTAGCTGGTGCCTTCCTTGTCGGCGAAGCGGGCCAGGTATTCCTGGCGGCGCGGGTCGGAGTCATCCTTGAGCAGCGGCACGCGGTTGAACGGCTGCTGGTAGGTGACGTAGCGCACCAGGTCGCGCATCAGGCGGATGAACGGCAGGTTGATCGATTCGCGCAGGGCATCCTTGAGGGTCGGGTTGCGGTTGTTGTCTTCCTTGCGGAAGTTGTTGAACACGTGCATGCCGCCGCCGGTGAAGAAGGCCTCGCCGGTGTTGGCCGAGTACTTGCGCTCCAGCGCCGCATCGAGCATGGCATCCAGGCTCTGGTTCTTGCTGTTCTGTGCCAGCCATTCCAGCGACCACTGGGTGATGCGGTCGAGCTCGGCGACTTCGACTTTCTTCAACTCGGCGGCAGGTTTGCCGGCGTACTTGTCGTGCAGCTCGGCGATGATCTCCAGGTAAGTCGTGAGCACGCGCAGCTTGGCGGTCGAGCCCAGTTCCAGCTTGCTGCCTTCGTTGATATCGAAAGGCTGGTTGGTGCTGTCGGTCTGCACACGGACCCGCGAACCATCGGCGGTGCGCTCGAACAAGGTGAAGCTGTAGCTCACCTGGTCGGTGGTCTTGGAGGTGAGCAGGCGTTCGCCGATCAGGCCGATCTGCGCCGCGAACTCGGGGTCGGCAAGGTTTTTCAGGTACTGGCTGACCTGCAGCTGCAGGTCGGCTTGCAGGGTGCTGGTGGCTGACACATCGAGGCGGTCGAGGTCATACAGTGGGCGGTTGAGCATCGCCGCCAGGCGGTTGCGGGCCAGGCTGATGCCTTTGTTGGTGATGATCGGCACGATGGTCGGCTGGGCGACCCAGTCGCGGTACACCGCCTTGCTGGCCAGCGCCGCATCGGCCAGCGGTTGCTCGATGATCTTGGCGGCCGCCAGCACGCGAATGTGCGAGTCGGTGAGCTCGGCAAGCTCGACGCGGCCCTTGGACAGGTAATGCGAAGGGCGGCGCTGGGCGATCATCAGCGACAGCACCTGGCGCAGGGCCAGGCCGCGCGCGGCCATGCTGTCCGAGTCCGTGGCGGTAGAGGTCAGCGCCTGGTTGACCTGGTCGAAATCGGCGCCGTACCACACCCGCAGGCCCTCGGCCATGCCATGCACCTCGCCATGCCCGGGCACGGCCGACAGTGGCACGCTGTTGAGGTAGTCACGCACGATCCGGTGGCGCGCTTCGCTGGTGTCGGGGCCACCCTGGTAGGCGCGCACGCTGGCCGAGATCATCTGGCGGATCTTCTCGGCACCATTGACGGTCAGGCCATCCGGCGAATGGCGGTACTTCTCCAGCTGGGTGGCGAGGGTGCTGCCACCCGCCGACTGGCCGGGCAGGGCCAGGTACTTGGCCACCTGGCTGTACGCGGCCTTGGCAAAGCGCGGCCAGTCCACGGCCGGGTTGTTCTTCACGTCCTGGGTATCGAGCAGGTCGCGGTTTTCGATGAACAACAGGCTGTTAACCATCACCGGCGGGATGGAGGCGAAATCCGGGTACAGGTGCTGCGGGTAGTTGTACTGGTACAGCGTGTCGCCGCGGCAGTCGGTGATCGACAGGCCGGCCTGGATCTTCTCGATGTAGGGGGCGAACAGACCGTGCTCGACGTAGCTCATCAGGGCAGGGGAGAACTGCACCTGTTCGCTGATCAGGTAATCGCGTTTCAGCAGGCGTGGCAGAAACTCGCCCAGCCCGCTGTAGCCCAGGCGCTTGTCGAACGGCCCGTCGCCCGGATAGACGATCGCATCGCTCGGCCCTGGCTGCAGCGAATAGGTGAGGGTGGTGGCCAGCTTGCTGAATTCGCGCGATTGCAGGTTGGAAGTGCGGAACTCGTCGTAGGCGGCGAAACCGAGGGCAATCAGTGCCACCAGCAGGATCAGGAAAATCAGCCGCCACCAGAGCCTGCGCTGACGTGGGGACTGCGGTTGTGGCGTCTTGTCCGGAGGTGCTTCAGATGCTTCCGTTCTGGTTGGTTCCGATTGCCACAGTGCGCCCATAGTCTTCAATCCGGCCAGGTGTTTTCGTCTTGCTTGTCTGAAGCTTAGACGTTGGCAGGAACAGGTGAAAAATTTGTAGGAAGTCGAGAAAAGTGGCGTAGGGCTATGCGGCTTTGGTGTGGGTTTATTCCTGCGGCGTTGTTGTTAGGGTGGCAGTGGAACTGGGGGTGGCGCAGCAGTCCCCGAAAAACTCGCTGAATTTCCCTGTTTTTACAGCGAAAACCCCTGTAACGGACTTCCTATACTGCTCGGCCCCTTCGCCCTGCCGGCCGCTCTAGCCCGGCACACGGGCCGGCCCACAAGGCCAGCCTGGCAAGCCAACGCCATGCCTATCGGCATGGCCGGTGCTGCACGAAGGTCAAATCCAATAACAAAATGAGGTTGTATTGCTATGCCAGTCGGCAACCATCCTGCCCATGCCGAACCCACCGAGGGCGGCCCGCTCAAGCGTGAGCTGGGCGAACGGCACATTCGTCTGATGGCCCTGGGCGCCTGTATCGGCGTCGGTCTTTTCCTCGGTTCGGCCAAAGCCATCGAAATGGCCGGCCCCGCGATCATGCTTTCCTACATCATTGGTGGCCTGGCGATCCTGGTGATCATGCGTGCCCTCGGCGAGATGGCCGTGCACAACCCGGTCGCCGGCTCGTTCAGCCGCTACGCCCAGGACTACCTTGGCCCGCTGGCGGGCTTTCTCACCGGCTGGAACTACTGGTTCCTGTGGCTGGTGACCTGCGTGGCGGAAATCACCGCGGTGGCCATCTACATGGGCATCTGGTTCCCTGACGTGCCGCGCTGGATCTGGGCCTTGATGGCGCTGGGCAGCATGGGCGCAGTCAACCTGATCGCGGTCAAGGCGTTCGGCGAGTTCGAGTTCTGGTTCGCCCTGATCAAGATCGTCACCATCATTGCCATGGTCCTCGGTGGCATTGGCGTGATCGCGTTCGGCTTCGGCAATGATGGCGTCGCTGTGGGCATCTCCAACCTGTGGAGCAATGGCGGCTTCATGCCCAACGGCGTGACGGGCGTGCTGATGTCGCTGCAGATGGTGATGTTCGCCTACCTGGGCGTGGAAATGATCGGCCTGACCGCTGGCGAGGCACGCAACCCGCAGAAAACCATCCCCCAGGCGATCGGTTCGGTGTTCTGGCGCATCCTGCTGTTCTACGTCGGCGCCCTGTTCGTGATCCTGTCGATCTACCCGTGGGACGGCATCGGCAGCCAGGGCAGCCCGTTCGTGATGACCTTCGAGCGTCTGGGCATCAAGACGGCTGCCGGCATCATCAACTTCGTGGTGATTACCGCTGCGCTGTCGTCGTGCAACGGCGGCATCTTCAGCACCGGACGCATGCTCTACAGCCTGGCGCAGAACGGCCAGGCCCCGGCCGCCTTTGCCCGCACCTCGAAAAGCGGCGTGCCGCGCAATGCGCTGCTGCTGTCGATCGGTGCGTTGCTGCTGGGCGTGCTGGCCAACTACCTGGTGCCGGAAAAGGTGTTCGTCTGGGTGACCTCGATCGCCACCTTCGGTGCGATCTGGACCTGGGTGATGATCCTGCTGGCGCAGATCAAGTTCCGCGCCGGCCTGTCGACCGCCGAGCAGAAGGCGCTGAAGTACCGCATGTGGCTGTGGCCGCTGAGCTCCTACCTGGCCCTGGCCTTCCTGGTGCTGGTGGTGGGCCTGATGGCGTACTTCGAGGATACCCGCGTGGCGCTGTACATCGGCCCGGCGTTCCTGGTGCTGCTGACGGTGCTGTATTACACGTTCCGTCTTGCGCCAAAGCAGGAGCAGGGCATCGTCAGCCCGGCGTCCTGATGTGAAAGAGGGGCAGCTAGGCTGCCCCTTGTCCGACCACCGGGGTTGCTGCCACGCGTTGCCCCAACTGCTGGTTCCAGTCCAGCCAGCCTGCCAGCATCAGCATGGCCAGCAGCCCGCTCAATGCGGTCAGCAGCTGCACCGGCCAGCGATCGCCACCCATCGCATTGAACATGTCCGCCATCGGCGCCAGCAACACGCCCAGGCAGAACACTTCCAGCGAATAGCGCCCCATCCTGCAACTCTGCCGCGCCGCCCAACCTTGCAGCCACGGGCCGCTGCGCACCAGCTTGGCGGTGCAGTAAGCCAGCGCCAGGAACTGCAACAACCGCAGCGGTGAGAGATTGGTCTTGTCGATCGGGTACAGCCATTCGCCCAGCCAGCGTGGGATCAGTACGTCGTGCAGTGCCGCCCAACGCCAGGACAGGGTGATCAGCGCGCTGGCCAGCACCACGACGGCTGCGGCCACGAACAGCGGCTGGCGCCATACCCGGTTGGACGTCTTTGTTGCGGTGCGCTGCCCACTCAGTGCTGCTGCGCCACCGAGTACGAACAGCAATTGCCAGGCAAACGGGTTGAAATACCAGACCCCACCGGCCTGGGCCGGCAGGTTCCACTTGAACGCCTGCACCAGTACATACAGCCCCAGCGACAGGCCCACCGCCAGCGCCAGGCGCTGCATCAACACTGGCAGCAGCAGCGGCAAGCCCAGCAACAACAGGATGTACAGCGGCAGCGGGTCCATCAGGTTGGGTTTGAAGCGCAGCATCAATTCGTCCACCAGCGCTTGCTGCGGGTCGTGGAGGAAGTAGCTCAGCCCCATGCCCTCGATCATGTCCCGCTGGGCATGGTGGTTGGCGACGAACACCATGCCCATCAGCAGCGCCAGCAGGAAGATATGCGCCACGTACAACACCCAGACCCGGCGCAGGATGCGCATGCTCGCCACCAGCCAGCCGTCGCGCCGGGCGACCTTGCCGTAGGCCAGCACTGCCGCGTAGCCGGCGAGGAACACGAAGATCTCCGCCGCATCGCTGAAGCCGATATTGCGCACGGTGAAATTGCCCAGCGGGTTGTCGGGAATGTGGTCCCAGAAGATGAACACCAGGGCCAGGCCACGGAAAAAGTCGATGCGAAGGTCGCGGGCGTTGTTCATGGTCAGTGCCCTGGTCTGGAGGTTTCAGAGAAGATCGTCCGGTGTACCAGGCGGTTCCCTTCGCCTCAGGCAAGCTGACTGAAGGCCGATTCGCCACTACCGCCAACTTGCATTTCATTCAGCCAGTATAGGTACTCAAGCGACCGCTTCACTTTGCGGCTCGAAGCTGTCGGCCCGGGCCATCTGCCACATGCGCGAATAGAACTGCCCGTTGACCTCGCCGGTCAGTAGTTCCCCAGGCTTGAGGAACACATGCATCTGCGAGAACAGCTTGATCTCGGTGGCCGACACGCGCCGCACCAGGTGCCTGGCCTCCAGCTGCGCCGGGTGTTCAAGGCCTGCTGCGGCCAGCATTTCGGCCAGCGCACGCAAGGTATTGTGGTGGAAGTTCAGCACCCGCTGGGCCTTGTCCGGCACCACCAGGGCGCGCTGGCGCAGCGGGTCTTGCGTGGCCACGCCAGTCGGGCACTTGTTGGTGTGGCAGCTTTGCGACTGGATGCAGCCGATGGCGAACATGAACCCGCGCGCCGAGTTGGCCCAATCGGCGCCGATGGCCAGCACGCTGGCGATGTCGAAGGCGCTGACGATCTTGCCGCTGGCGCCGAGCTTGATCTTGTCGCGCAGGTTCAGGCCGACCAGGGTGTTGTGCACGAACAACAGGCCTTCACGCAGCGGCACGCCGATGTGGTCGGTGAACTCCACCGGCGCGGCGCCGGTGCCGCCTTCCTTGCCATCGACCACGATGAAGTCGGGCAGGATGCCGGTTTCCAGCATGGCCTTGGCGATGCCCATGAATTCCCACGGGTGGCCCAGGCAGAACTTGAAGCCTACCGGTTTACCACCGGACAGCTCCCGCAGCTGGGCGATGAAGTGCATCATCTCGATCGGGGTGGAGAAGGCGCTATGGCGCGAAGGCGATATGCAGTCCTCGCCCATCAGTACACCACGGGTTTCGGCAATTTCCTGGGTCACCTTGTGCTTGGGCAGGATGCCGCCGTGGCCGGGTTTGGCGCCCTGGCTCATCTTGATCTCGATCATCCGCACCTGTGGGGTGCGTGCCTGGGCGGCAAAGCGTTCCGGGTCGAAGCGGCCGTCGGCGGTGCGGCAGCCGAAGTAGCCGCTGCCCAGCTCCCAGACCAGGTCGCCACCGTTTTCGCGGTGATAGGGGCTGATGCTGCCTTCGCCGGTGTCGTGGTGGAAGTTGCCCAGCTTGGCGCCCTTGTTCAGGGCGCGGATGGCGTTGGCACTGAGCGAGCCGAAGCTCATGGCCGAGATGTTGAAGATCGACGCCGAATACGGCTGGCTGCACTGCGGCCCGCCGACGATGACCCGGAAGCTTGCCGGGTCGGTCAGTGGCGCCGGGCGCATGGAGTGGCCGATGAACTCGAAGCCTGATTCGTAGACGTCGATCAGGGTGCCGAAGGGTTTGTCCGAGGCTTCGTTCTTGGCCCGGGCGTATACCAGCGAGCGCTGGGCGCGGGAGAAGGGCAGGGCGTCACTGTCGGCTTCCAGCAGGTACTGGCGGATTTCCGGGCGGATGGCCTCGACCAGGTAACGGATGTTGCCAAGGATCGGATAGTTGCGGCGTACCGCGTGGCGTTGCTGCATCAGGTCGAACAGCCCGATCAGGCTGAGCACCCCGGTGGCCACGGTGAACGGCCACAGCCATTCGTGGTGGAGGAACGGCAGGCTCGCCAGGGTGAACAGTACACAGGCGGTGAAGAAGGCATAGCGGCTGAGAAGTGACAGGCTCATACGGGGTCCTTGCGATGGCGCGGTCAGGCTCAGGGCCTGGGGCAAACCCCGACCATAGCCAACTTGTGTGGCAGTGCAAATCAAAATCGGGGTAGCGAAAATCATTCTCGTCCGTGGGTGTTTGCCGACAGATGTGCAGCGCCTATCAGAACGAGCGCCGACCGCGATGCGCCGCGCGGGCGGCGCTCGATCTCACAGGCGCTGAAACTCTGTCGGCGTACGCCTGTGGTCTTGATAAGCCCTCAAGACGGACACCGCGATGCTTCAGACCTTCAAGCCAGATCACAGCGCATCGCGCACCAATTTCTCCTTCCATCTAGCCTGCTCCTGCGCCGCCCCCTCCACCAGATAGCTATACCGCCCCGCCACCCGCACCGCTACGGGTACGCCATCGCGATACAGCAGCCGGTTATCACCCGCAGCAGGCACTTTCGCACCGGGCAGCAACGACCCTATCAAGTTCAGCGGATCACTGGCGCTCACCACCACCAGCCCACCATCTAGCGCCCGTCGGCGTACCTGCCGAAGCAACCCGACCGCCTCCGGCAAGGCGAATTGCTCACCTGCCAGCCCGGCAATGAAGCGCCCACCCCGAATCTCGCCACGCGCTTCCAGCCGGTGGTAGCAACGCAGCAGCTCGCGCCAGGGCGGCAGCACATCGCTCTCTCGTTCCAGCAACCGCCAGCAGATCACCCCATAGCGCCGCAGCAGGGCGCGGGCGATGTGTTCCAGGCGCTGCTGCTCGTCGACCGTGCCGCTGCCCCGCCGCAACAAGGCCCAGCGCCCGGCGTGGGCCATGCTGCTGGACAGCGGCGGGTGGCCGCGCCGGCTGTTGCGCGATGAGCGCTTCGCCGCCGGGGTAATCAGGCTGCGCAGGCCGGTGAAACTGTCGGCACCCACCAGGCCGGCACCCACCAGCTCCTGCAACGCCGTCTCCAGTTCGCTGGGCAGCAGATGGGCATCAACGGTCAATTCGTCGAAGAACAGCGCACCCTGGGCCTGCAACGCCTCAAGCACCCGTTGTGCCCGCCCGCCAAGTGCTTCCGGGGCCGGCTCGGGGGCAAGGCTACGCCACAGGCCCATGTGTTCACGCGGCAGCAACACCAACGGTGTGCTCGACAAGGTATTGCTCGCCAGCGTCGCCGCCAGCCGGCTCCAGGCAAACTGCCCGCTGCGGCAGGCATCGTCCAGCCAGTGCGGACTGTAGTCCTTGATCCGTGCGGGCAGCAGTTCCGCTTCCCAGGCGCCGGCAGCACTGGGGAAACCCTGTAGCTGCCCCAGCACTTCGGCCACCGCCTGAGGCCCACGCAGGCGCTCATCAGGCGCCAGGTGCTGCCAGTCGAACAGAAAACGCATGAAGTCCTGCAGGCTGACCGGCTCGATCTCTCGGCGCAGGCGTTTCACCGTATAGCGATGGATGCGTGCCAGCAGGTGGCGCTCACACCACTGCAGGTCCCGTGCCCCTGGGCTGAAGTGGCCACGCAACACATAACCTTCGGCTTCCAGTCGGGCCAGCGCCTGCTCGACCTGAGCAACCGGCTTGCCAAGTGGTGCGGCAATCTGTGCCACGCTCAGCGGGCCGTAGCCGCTCAGGCGGGCGCGTAGCAGCTCGCTCAGCGCGTTGTCCGGGTCGATGGCCTGGTCGAAGCCGGGCAGTACTTCCAGTGCGGGCTCCAGGCGCGATGCCGGATACAGCGTTTGCAGCAGGTTCAGGCGTTCGCGTGCCAGCCAGAGCTTTTCATCGATCAGGCGCATGGCGCGCCCGGCCTTGGCCAGCTGGCGTAGCAGCAGGTCCCAACTGGGATTGGCCTGGACTTCGTCCTGGCTGACGGCGCCCAAGGTCATCAGCGCCTCGTGCATCTCGTCGGCATTGCCCGGTTGCGGCCAGGCCTCGGCCTGCACGGCGGTGATCGCATCGGCGTCCAGCGCACCGAGGTCATCGCCGTCATGCATCTCATTCCAGCGCCGGTTGAGCACCGCCTGGGTGCGTCGTTCCTCCAGCGGGGCGTCATCGAGGAAGGCATAGGGCCGTGCATTGAGAATGGCCGAGGCCAGCGGCGAGGGCGCTGGCAGGTCGCGGCACAGCAGGCGCACCTGGCCGCTTTCCATGCGCCGCAACAATGCCAGCCAGCCTTCGCTGTCCATGGCCTCGTGCAGGCAGTCGTCGAGGGTCTGCTCAACCAGTGGGTGATCGGGGATCTGCCGTTCGCCGACGATGTTCTCCAGGCAGGCGATCTGGTCGGGGAACACCGCGGCAATCAGGTCCTCGCTCTTCATGCGCTGGATCTGCGGCGCCACCTTGCGCCCGCCGACGAAGCGCGGCAGGGCCAGGGCCACGCCAGCGTTCCAGCGCCAGCGCACGCCGAACAACGGGGCGTCGAGCAGGGCCTGGATGAGGATCTGCTCGGCGCTGCGGCTGTTGAGGTAGCGCCACACCTCGTCCAGTTCGAAGCTGTGACTGGTCGACAGCGACAGCACGATGGCGTCTTCGCTGGCCGCAGCCTGCAACTCGAAATTGAAGGTGCGGCAGAAGCGTTTGCGCAGGGCCAGCCCCCACGCACGGTTGATACGGCTGCCGTAGGGCGAATGGATGATCAGCTGGGTACCGCCGGACTCGTCGAAGAAGCGCTCCATCACCAGGGTCTGTTGCGAGGGCAGGGCACCGAGCACCTGGCGGGTGCGGCCCAGGTAGTCGAGCAACTGGCTGGCGCTGGCTTCGTCGAGTTCGAAGGTGTCCTGCAGCCACTGCAGAGCCTCTTCGCTCTGTGCCAAACGGTCATCCAGGCGGGCCTGCAGGCGGGCGACTGCAGCGGACAGTTCGTCACTGCGCCCCGGTGCTTCGCCGAGCCAGAAGGGAATGGTCGGCGGCAAGCCCTGGGCATCCTCGACGCGCACTCGCCCGGGCTCGACCCGCAGAATGCGATAGGACGCATTGCCCAGCTGGAAGATGTCCCCGGCGATGCTTTCCACCGCAAAGTCTTCGTTGACGCTGCCGATGTTCAGCGCCTGGGGCTCGAGCAGCACGGCATAGTCGGCATTGTCGGGAATGGTGCCGCCACTGGTCAGTGCGGTCAGCTGGCTACCCCGGCGCCCGCGCAAGGTGCCGCTGACCGCATCACGGTGCAGATAGGCGCTGCGGATGCCCAGGCGGCCGTTGTAGCCTTCGGCAAGCATGCGCAGTAGGGCCTGGTAATGCGCGGGATCGAGGGCGGTATAAGGCGCGGCTTGGCGCAAGCAGTCGAACAACGCCTGTTCCTGCCAGGGCTGGTTGCTGGCCTCGGCGACGATCTGCTGGGCCAGCACGTCCAGCGGTGCCTTGGGGACATGCAATTCATCGAGTTCGCCATGGCGCACGCAGTCGAGCAGGGCCACGCATTCGATCAGGTCATCGCGGGAAGTCGGAAACAGCCGGCCCTTGGGGATGCCCTCGACCTGGTGCCCGGAGCGGCCGACGCGCTGCAGGAATGCCGCAATCGAGCCGGGTGATTCGATCTGGCAGACCAGGTCGACATCGCCAATGTCGATACCCAGCTCCAGCGCGGCGGTGGCCACCAGCACCTGCAGCTGGCCGTTCTTCAGGCGCTGCTCGGCGTCCAGGCGCAGCTCCTTGGCCAGGCTGCCATGGTGCGCGGCTACCGCTTCCTTGCCCAGGCGGTCGCTGAGGTGGCGCGTGATGCGTTCGGCCAGGCGCCGGGTGTTGACGAAGACCAGTGTGGTGCGGTGTTCGCCGGCGAGGGCAGCCAGGCGGTCATAGACCAGGCCCCAGACGTCCGTGGCCATGACGGCGCCGAGCGGCACCGGCGGCACTTCGATGGCAAGGTCGCGCTGGCGCGCATGGCCGACATCGACGATTGCGCATGGGCGCTGGTCGCCAACCAGGAACTGCGCCACGCGCTCCACCGGACGCTGGGTGGCGGACAGGCCGATACGTCGCAGTGGGCGCCCACACAAAGCCTGCAAACGCTCCAACGTCAGCGCCAGGTGGGCACCACGCTTGTTGCCGGCCAGGGCGTGGATTTCATCGACGATCACTGTGTGCACGTTGGCCAGGCCTTCACGGCCGGAGGCCGAGCCCATCAGCACGTACAGCGACTCGGGTGTGGTCACCAGGATATGCGGTGCCAGCTTGCGCATGGCCGCCCGCTCTTTTTGCGGGGTGTCGCCGGTGCGCACGGCAGCGGTGATGCGTGGTGCTTTCAAGCCCTGTTGTTCAAGGGCCTGGCCGATGCCTTCAAGCGGTGCCTGCAGATTCAGGCGGATGTCGTTGGACAGCGCCTTGAGCGGCGACACGTAGACGACCTGGGTGTGCGCCGGCAGCTCGCCGTCATGCTCCAGGCCTTCGCGAAACAGTTCGTCGAGCACGGCCAGAAAGGCGCTCAAGGTCTTGCCCGAACCGGTCGGCGCGGCGAGCAGCATCGACTGGCCGGCATGGATCAGGGGCCAGGCACGGGCCTGGGCATCGGTGACCGTGGCGAAGTGGCGGCGGAACCAGGTGCCGACGGCCGGGTGGAACAGCTCGAGCACCGGGTGCTGGTGGGCTGGCAGGTTCATCTGTTGGTTATGGCGGGTGAACGGCGGCTTGGCAAGGGGCCGTTCGTCGCGGATCTTCTGTAGACTGTCGCCTTTTCAGCGAGCCCACCCATGCCCAACATCATCCGCATCGCCGCCGCCCTGTTGATCGACCCGCAAGGCCGCACCCTGCTGGTGCGCAAGCGTGGCACCCAGGCGTTCATGCAACCGGGTGGCAAGATCGATGCGGGTGAATCACCCATTCAGGCGTTGATGCGCGAACTGCACGAAGAGCTGGGGCTGCACATTGACCCGGACCAGGCCGTGCACCTGGGCCAGTTCAGCGCACCGGCAGCCAACGAACCGGGCTTCGAGGTCCAGGCCGAACTGTTCCGTGTCGACAGCGCCGAAGCGGTAGCCCCGGCGGCGGAAATCGAAGAAGTGCTGTGGATGGCCGCCGATCAGACAGCAACGCCTGAATTGGCGCCGCTGACCCGCGACCTGATCCTGCCTTTGTACCGCCAGGCCGTCAGCGTACCGCGCTGACCCCGTCGAGGGTGGCGAACGAGGTGTCCTTGGCGGTCAGCAGGAAGTCGCGCATGTAAGGCGCATCGAGCATGTCGGTGCGCACCGCCGCGTACAGCGTGGCGAACAGGCCTTTCTCGCCCAGGCGCTTGCCCTTCACATAGCCCCGCGCGCTGTATTCGTGCAGCGCCCAGTGCGGCATGCCACACACGCCACGGCCGCTGGCCACCAGTTGCATCATCATCACCGTCAGCTCGGACGTGCGCACGGCAGCCGGCTCGATATCGGCCGGCTCCAGGAAGCGAGTGAAGATGTCCAGGCGGTCGCGCTCCACCGGGTAGGTGATCAGGGTCTGGTCGAGCAGGTCCTGGGGCACCATGTAGGGTTTGCTGGCCAGCGGGTGCTGGTTGGCCACGGCGAGCATGGCTTCGTAGGTGAACAGCGGCACGTAGGTGATGCCGGCGAGGTCCAGCGGGTCGGAGGTCACCACCAGGTCGAGGTCGCCCCGGGCCAGCGCCGGCAGTGGGGCGAAGGCAAAGCCCGAGGCCAGGTCCAGCTCCACCTCCGGCCAGGCATCGCGGAACTGGTCGATGGTTGGCATCAGCCACTGGAAGCAGCTGTGGCATTCGATGGCCATGTGCAGGCGCCCGGCGGTGCCACCCGCCAAGCGGGCGATGTCGCGTTCGGCGCCGCGCAGCAGCGGCAGGGTGGCATCGGCCAGTTGCAGCAGGCGCAGGCCGGCACTGGTGAAGCGGATCGGCTTGGTCTTGCGCACGAACAGCGGCAGGCCCAGGCGCTCTTCAAGCTCCTTGAACTGGTGCGACAGCGCCGACTGGGTCAGGTGCAGGCGTTCGGCCGCCTCCACCAGGCTATCGGCCTCGCGCAGGGCATGAAGGGTTTTCAGGTGGCGGATCTCCAGCACGGCTGACTCCGAGAGAAAATTTTGAGAAAACAGGGGAATGAGTTGAGTTTCGCTCATGTTGCCCCGGGCTGTCGACTGGACCCTGCGCCGCACCGCTCGGCAGGGTTCATCAAACTGTCACTGAACTGTGGCAGCGCGCCCGAATTAAATTCATCAGACTCGCGCTCTACTGGGGATCTGCATTCTGGTGTTTCTTTCATGCGGGCTTTTCTGCTTTTTTTCTTTCTGGTGTTCAGCACTTCGGCAAGCTTCGCCGACACCCGCTGCGACGCCCATGTGCCGGTACAACGTGCCGAAATCGGTGAGCTGAGCCTGGTCTATCAGAGCGTCGGCGCGCCTCGTGATCCGGCCTTGCTGCTGGTCATGGGCCTGGGCGGGCAACTGATCCATTGGCCGGACGATGTGGTCGAGGCGTTGTGCCGCCAGGGCTTCCGGGTCATTCGCTATGACAATCGCGATGTCGGCCTATCCCGCTGGAACCAGCTGCCGCCTTCGGCCAACCTCACGGTCGAGCTGTTACGCTACAAGCTCGGCTTGCCAGTTTCCGCGCCTTACACCTTGACCGACATGGCCAACGATGGCCTGCAGCTGATGGATGTACTGGGCATTCGCCAGTTCCATGTGCTGGGCGTGAGCATGGGCGGGATGATCGCCCAGCACCTGGCCGCCATGGCGCCCGAGCGAGTGCGTAGCCTGACCCTGGTGATGTCCAGTTCCGGGGCGGCAGGGCTGCCGGCACCGGATCCGGCCCTGGTGCAGTTGCTGGCGCGGCGCAGTGCGCCGAGTCGTGAGGTGGCCATCGAGCAGCAGGCTGACTTGCTGGCTGCGTTGGGCAGCCCGCAGGTGCATGACGATCGGGCGGTGCTGCTGCAGCAGGCGGCGGTGGCGTACGACCGGGCGTACAACCCGGAAGGCGCCAAGCGCCAGATCATGGCGATTCTGGCCGAGCCGAGCCGCGTGCAGTTGCTGAATGAGTTGCGGGTGCCGACACTGGTGGTGCATGGCACCGCCGATCCGTTACTGCCGGTGATGCACGGGGTGCACTTGGCGGCGCATATTCAGGGGAGTCAGCTTCGGTTGATTCCGGGGCTGGCGCACCGCTTCCAGGAGCGGTTCAAGGCACCCTTGCTGGCGGCGGTGCTGCCTTACCTGCAATCGCACCGGCAGGATGTTACCCATATCGCCGGGCTTTGAATCGGCACCGCCTGCTTCGCGGGCATGCCCGCTCCCACAGGAATAGTGTGATGCCCGAGGCTTGCACAGTACCTGTGGGAGCGGGCGTGCCCGCGAAGCAGGTGACGCCGCTCTGTCAGCCAAGCCCGTACTTCTTGACCTTGTCGAACAGGGTGGTCTTGGCCATGCCCAGCTCTTGGCTGGCCTGGCTGAGGTTGCCGCCGGTGCGTTGCAAGGCATCGCTGAGCAAGTTGCGCTCAAAGGCCTCCACCGCCTCGGCAAACCCCAGCCCCTGGCTGGCGCCACCGCTTGGCCCCTTCTTGAACGCCGGCAGCCCCAGGGCATAGCGCTCGGCCACGTTGCGCAACTCGCGCACGTTGCCCGGCCAGTCATGGGCCATCAGCCGCGACAGGGTCTGGCTGTCCAGCGTCGGCGCCTCGCGGTCGAAGCGCAGCGCCGATTGCTGCAGGAAGTGCTCGAACAGTTGCAGGATGTCTTCGCGGCGCTCGCGCAGCGGTGGCAGCTCAAGGGTCACCACGTTCAGGCGGTAATACAGGTCGCTGCGGAACTGCCCGGCCTGGCCCAGCGCGTCGAGGTCGGACTTGGTGGCGGCGATCACCCGGCAATCCACCGCAATGCTCTGGTTCGAACCCAGGCGCTCCAGGGTGCGCTCCTGCAGCACGCGCAGCAGCTTGATCTGCAGGTTGATCGGCATGCTCTCGACCTCGTCGAGGAACAGCGTGCCGCCATTGGCGTGTTCGATCTTGCCGATGCGCCGCTTGCCAGCGCCAGTGAATGCGTTGGCTTCGTGGCCAAAGATCTCGCTCTCGAACAGGTTTTCCGGCAGGCCACCACAGTTCAGCGCCACGAACGGCTGGCCCTGGCGTCGGCTGAAATCGTGCAGGCAGCGGGCGACCAGCTCCTTGCCGGTGCCGGTTTCACCTTCGATCAGCACGTTCGCCGAGGTATCGGCGACGTTGGCGATCAGCTCGCGCAGATGTTCCATGGCCGGCGAGCGGCCGATGATACGCCCCTCCAGGCTGCTCTGTTCGGCCAGCTGCCGGCGCAGGGCCACCACCTCGCGTGACAGCCCGCGTTGCTCAAGTGCACGGCGCACCACATCGACCAGGCGCTCGGGCGAGAACGGTTTCTCCATGAAATCGTAGGCACCATTGCGCATGGCGCCGACGGCCATGTCGATATCGCCGTGGCCGGTGATCAGCACCACTGGCAGGCTGCGGTCGCGGGCCTTGAGGCGGTTGAGCAGCTCCAGGCCATCGATGCCGGGCAGGCGGATATCGCTGACGACGATCCCGGCAAAGTCATCGCCGATGCGCTCCAGGGCCTGTTCGGCACTGCCGACCCCTTCACAGGCGATGTCTTCCAGGGCCAGCGCCTGCTGGCAGCCGAGCAGCACATGCGGGTCGTCTTCGACGATCAGGACGGTAAGTGGCGCTTGGTTCATGGTTGCTCTGCCGATTCGCTGGGGGGCGTGACCAGGGGCAGGGCGAGGACGAACGCGGTGCCGCCACTGGCGGGGTGCTCGACGTTCAGGCTGCCCTTGGCGGCGGCGGCAAGGCTCGCCGACAGGGTCAGCCCCAGGCCCAGGCCATGTTCGCCCGGTTTGGTGGTGAAGAAGGGTTCGAACAGGTGCTTGCGGGTTTCGGCATCGATGCCGTGGCCGTTGTCGCGCACCCGCAGGCGGTACTTGTCGCCTTGCAGCTCGCCTTCGAGCCACAGCTCGGGCAGTGGCTGGGTGGCCATGGCATCCAGGGCGTTACCGATCAGGTTGACCAGGATCTGCTCCAGGCGGGTCTGGTCGATGGCCAGCTGTTGGTCGTCGAACAGGCTGTGCAGCTGCAGGTGGCAGCCTGTGATGCGGTTGTTCAGCACCTGCAAGGAGGCGTCCACGGCCTTGGCCAGCGACGCCTGGCCGCTGTCGTCGCCACGCCGGGCGAACGAGCGCAGGCTTGCAGTGATGCGGCCCATGCGGTCGATCAGGTCGTTCATGGTGCGCAGGTTGGTGCTGGCGGTTTCCAATGCACCCCGTTCCAGGAAGCGCACGGTGTTGCCGGACAGGGTCCGCAACGCTGCCAGTGGCTGGTTGAGCTCGTGGGCGATGCTGGTGGACATCTGCCCGATCGCCGCCAGCTTGCCGGCCTGTACCAGTTCGTCCTGGGCGTGGCGCAGGGTCTGTTCGGCGTGCCGGCGTTCGCGGATCTGGCCCTTGAGCCGTTCGTTGCTGGCGCGCAGGTCGGCGGTGCGGTCGGCAATGCGCCGTTCCAGTTGGCTATTGGCTTCTTCCAGGGCCTCGCGGGCGGCCAGGCGTGTGGCAATCACCTTGCGCCGCTCGTTCCAGGCGATGGCGAGGATGGTCAGCAGAGCGAAGGCCACGCCGACCAGGATGCCCTGCACCATGGATTCGCGGCGCAGGTCCTGCAGCGGGGTGAGCAGGGTGAAGTGCCAGGGCGTGTCGGCCAGGCGCCGGGTTTGCGCCAGGTAGCTCACTTCGTGGGGCTTGCCCTGGGCGGTTTCGGCGTTGGCCGGGAAGGTCAGTTTCTCCACGCCATCGGCCAGGGTTTCGCGGGCCAGCGGCTGCAGTTCGTTCAGCGGCCACCAGTAATACTGCAGGCTGCGTGCCAGGCGCTCCTTGATCTGCGGGGTCAGTGGGCGCACCGATTTCAGGCGCCGGGCCGGGTCGCTGGAGAGAATGATGATGCCGTTCTCGTCGCTGACGAAGGCTTCCAGGCGGGCGCGCTGCCAGCGCTCTTCGAGGGTATCCAGGCGCACCTTGATCACCGCCACGCCGATGATCTTGCCGTGCTCTTCCAGGCCGTGGGCGAGGTAGTAGCCAGCCTCGCCCGTGGTGCTGCCGATCCCGTAGAAACGGCCCGGTTCGCCGCGCACGGCGCTTTGGAAATAGGCCCGGAACGACAGGTCTTCACCCAGGAACGAGTCGGCATCGCGCCAGTTGCTGCTGGCCTGCACCCGGCCGTTGGTGTCGAGGACGAAGATCGCCCGGCTGCGGCTGCGGCGGTTCAGGCCTTCGAGGTATTCGTTGACGGTCTGCCGGTTGGCGCCATCAGGGTCGGTGAGCAGCTGCGAGACGCTGTCCTCCAGCTCCAGCAGGCTCGGCAGGTAGGTGTACTTGCTGATTTCGCTCTCGACCGTGCGCGCATGCAGCTCCAGCGCGCGCTCGCCGCTTTCGCTCAAGGTGCGGATGCCGTTGCTCTCGCTGATCAGGAAGCCGGCCATGCCCAGCCCGACCATCAGCAGGATGATCAGGGGCGGCAGCAGCAATTGGCGAATCAGGCGGGATTTCACGGCGGGCTTGGCAGGGAGAAGAAGCGAAGGGTCGCATTTCATCACAGTGGCCTTGTCACGGCCAGCATCCGCTGCCGGGCGAACCCGGGCAGCGGTGCCGTTGTTGCCGAATCAGTGTTGCAGGATCTTGCTGAGGAAGTGCTGGGTGCGTTCGTGGCGGGCGCTCGGGTTGCCGAAGAAGTCTTCCTTCTGGCAGTCCTCGATGATGTTGCCCTTGTCCATGAAGATCACCCGGTTGGCCACTTTGCGGGCGAAGCCCATTTCGTGGGTCACGCACATCATGGTCATGCCTTCGTGGGCCAGTTCGACCATCACGTCCAGTACTTCGTTGACCATCTCCGGGTCCAGCGCCGAGGTCGGTTCGTCGAACAGCATGACGATCGGGTCCATCGACAGCGCGCGGGCAATGGCTACGCGCTGCTGCTGGCCGCCTGAAAGCTGGCCGGGGTGCTTCTTGGCATGGGCACTGAGGCCGACGCGGTCGAGCAGGGCCAGGCCCTTCTTGGTCGCTTCCGCTTCACTGCGGCCGAGTACCTTGCGCTGGGCGATGGTCAGGTTCTCGGTGATGCTCAGGTGCGGGAACAGCTCGAAGTGCTGGAACACCATGCCCACCCGCGAGCGTAGCTTGGGCAGGTTGGTCTTGGGGTCGGCGATCGAGGTGCCATCAACCACGATGTCGCCTTTCTGGAACGGCTCCAGCGCGTTGACGCACTTGATCAGTGTGGACTTGCCCGAGCCCGATGGGCCGCAGACCACCACCACTTCACCCTTCTTCACTTCGGTGGTGCAGTCGGTCAGCACCTGGAAGTCGCCGTACCACTTGTTGACGTTCTTGATGGAAATCATACGGTGATCCTTTTTTGCAGGCGCTTGACCAGCCACGAAGCGGAGAAGCTGATGACGAAGTACACGACCCCGGCGAAGATCAGGAACTCATGGGAGCGCCCGATGATGTCGCCGTTGGAACGTGCCGAATTGAGGAAGTCCACCAGGCCCACGGTGTACACCAGCGAGGTGTCCTGGAACAGGATGATGCTCTGCTGCAGCAGCAGCGGGGTCATCTTGCGGAAGGCCTGGGGCAGGATGATCAGGCGCATGGTCTGGCCGTAGGTCATGCCCAGGGCCTGGGCAGCGCCCATCTGGCCCTTGGAGATCGACTGCACACCGGCGCGGACGATTTCGCAGAAGTAGGCGGCCTCGAACATCATGAACGCCACCACGCACGAGGTGAAGGCACCCACCGGGGTGTCCTCGCCGGTGATCCAGCGCAGCACGAACGGCACCGCCAGGTAGAACCAGGTGATCACCAGCAGCAGCGGGATCGAGCGGAAGTAGTTGACGTAGGCACCGGCCACACGCGACAGCAGCTTGCTCGACGACAGGCGCATCAGCGCCAGGATGGTGCCCAGCACGATACCGCCGACCACGCCCATGACCATCAGCTGCAGGGTCATGACCATGCCGTCCCACAGGGCCGGCAGGGCGGGGATGATTTCGCTGAAATCCATGTCCATTTACTTGCCCCCTACGGAGATCAGGCCAGGCACGGCGACTTTCTTCTCGACCATGCGCATCAGCAGCATCAGGCCCATGTTCAGGGAGAAGTAGATCAGCGTGGCCAGGGTGAAGGCCTCGAACAGGTTGGCCGAGAACTCGGCGGTCTGTTTGGTCTGCGCCAGCAGTTCCATCAGGCCGATCAGCGAGGCCACCGAGGAGTTCTTGAACACGTTCAAAAATTCCGAGGTGAGCGGCGGAATGATGATCCGGTATGCCTGCGGCAGCAGCACGTTGTTGTAGATCTGCGGCAGGCTGAAGCCCATGGCGCGGGCGGCGGCTTCCTGGCCACGAGGCAGCGCCTGGATACCGGTGCGCACTTGTTCGCAGACGCGGGCGGCGGTGAACAGGCCCAGGCAGATGACCACGCTGATCAGCGCCGAAGTGGTCGGGTTGAGGTCTTGCTTGAACCATTCCTGCAGGCCTTCGGGCAGCAGGTCCGGCACCAGGAAGTACCAGATGAACAGCTGCACCAGCAGCGGCACGTTGCGGAACAGCTCCACGTAGGCGGTGGCGATGCCCGATACCAGACGGTTCGGCACGGTACGCATGACGCCGAGGACCGACCCCAGCAGCAATGCGATGATCCAGGCGGAGATGGCGATGGCGATGGTCCAGCCCAGACCGGTAATGTACCAGTCCAGATAGGTCTCGCTGCCCACGCCGGTGGACTTGAAGAACACGCCCCAGTCCCAGTTGTAATTCATCGGGATTTCCCCTCAGACGGTTGTTTCACGGGCACCTTCGAGCATCCAAGGGCGATGAACGCCCTCGGATGAAAGGGTAGACACTAAAGCGTGGCCTGTGGGTTCAATCGTGTGCGGATGCGCACCAGGCCACTATTGACTGAGGATCAGGACTTCTTCTCGTCCGCGGCCTTGTCGGTCGGCTCGGCGATTAGTTTCTTCAGCTCGTCGCTCATCTGGAAGTTCAGGTTGAGGCCCTTTGGCGGGATCGGCTGGGTGAACCACTTGTCGTAGCTCTTGTTGACTTCGCCCGACTTGAAGTAGGCAACGATGGCGTCATCGACCGCTTTCTTGAAGGCCGGGTCATCCTTGCGCACCATGCAGCCGTAGATTTCGTACGACTGTGGAGTACCGGTGATAACCCAGTCGGCCGGCTTGCGCGCCTTGGCCATTTCGCCGGCGAGCAGGGCGTCGTCCATCATGAAGGCCACGGCGCGGCCGCTTTCGAGCATGTTGAAGGCTTCACCGTGGTCCTTGGCGGAAATCACGTTCATCTTCATCTGCTTGTCGGCGTTCATCGCCTTGAGGATGCGCTCGGAGGTGGTACCGGCGGTGGTCACCACGTTCTTGCCGGCCAGGTCCGGGAAGTCCTTGTAGGAAGGCTGACCGTCCTTGACCTTGGTCAGCAGGCGGGTACCGACTTCGAAGATGCCGACCGAGAAGCCGACTTGCTGCTGGCGCTCGACGTTGTTGGTGGTGGAGCCGCACTCAAGGTCGACGGTGCCGTTCTGCACCAGCGGGATGCGGGTCTGGGAAGTGACCAGGTTGTACTTGACCTTGATGTCGGTACCCAGTTGCTTCTTCAGGGCATCGACGACAGCCAGTTGGATGTCATGGGAGTAACCCACGGGCGTTTGACCGCCGGCCAGGTAGGAAAATGGAATGGAAGAGTCGCGGTGGCCCAGGGTGATGGTGCCCGAGTCCTTGATCTTCTTCAGGGTACCGGTCAGTTCTTCAGCCATGGCTGGCGAAGCGATGATCGCGGCGGCGATGGTTGCGCCCAACAGATGACGAACGATACGCATCAAATTTTCCTCGACGTGTTTGTTTTTTTTATGGAGCCGTTGGCGGACTCTTTCGTTCAACGAATACAGCAAGAAGCGAGTGCATTCGGCTACCAAGTGTAGAGCATGAGTCGTGCCAAGCTCTGGTACTGATCATAACGCCGCGAAAACGCTGGGGATTAAGCTTTTTTGACGTGCACGCCCCTACAGTTGGTGTTCGGCTTTCCGAATGAATCGATTTGTCGCGAGCGGAAATCCGAACGAATGGCGAGTCGGGACGCTGATTGACGGGATCAGCAATAAGTAACGCAGAACGTGTCGCGGCGCATGGTGATCTTGCGATTTCCACAAGGGAGAGTCGCATGAGCCTGTTCCACGCTGCTTCAATCGATACGTTCATCGAAGGCCGTTTGCCCGACTGGCTGACCAAGGCCTCGCTTGACCGCTTGCGGGCCCTGCACGCCGCGCTTCGCGAGCAGGACAATGCCACGCACCATCTGCATGAGGTCATGCGGCACGTTACACCGCTCGATCAGTTTGCACTGCCACTGTTGCACGCGAGCCTGAGCCATCGTGGCGTCAGGCAGATCGATGCAAGGACGTGCTGGGTCCGAATCAGGCAGGAAACCTTGTTACCCACTGTTTCGCTGACAGTGTCCCCCTTGCATGTAGTGTCCCACGAGAAGCAAGTAGTGCTCGCAGCTGCCTTGCATAACTATCATGTCGCCGACACGCGGCCCGTGACTGGGCGCAAAGGCCAGCTGGTCGATGAGCAGGGCAGACAGTTGCCAATCGGCTTTACCGCGTTTGCCGGCATGTGCCGTGAACTTGACCTTGGGCGGCGATACCAGGAACTGCTGGAGGAGCATCTCAAGCCCAAAGATGCTCCAGGCGAGTCAGCGGGTGCAGCTGCTTTGCGCGTGCGACGGCTTTTCGAAAACAGTGTACGGGCACGGTTCGAAGTAGACGTACGCATGGCCGCCATGCAAGGCACTGTGGATGAAGCCTGCTATCTGCATCTACTGCCGATAATGTCGAAGCGGCCGGTAGTGCCGGCGCTGACGGGTACGACGGTTGCTCGCCAGCTGTATCTGCTGGGCAAACAGATCCGGGGGGTGGCTACCTTTGAAATCAGCGCCATGCCCGGATCGCAAGTCCTGGTGTGGATCCCGGGTGATCCTCATGGCGCGTTGACGTCCTTCCCATCTTGGGAGGCCTTGTACAGCGAGTTGGCCAAGCGGCTTGCAAAACCCGCGTACCAGGCATTTTTCTTCCGATTTATCAGCGAGCGGGACCGCTCCGGCTTTCATCAACTTCTGCTGCAACGTGTTGCTGGAAAGCCAGCCAGCGGTGACGCTGAACTCGATGCGCGCAACCTACCTATTGATACGCCGTGTTTCGAGCACCTGGCAGCCCTGCATATCGCAAAGTTGTTCGATGATGCGCGCGTGCTGGCTGTTCCTACCGCTGACGAAGACGAACAGGACCGGCGTGAGCGTTTGAGTTTTTACACGTCCATGGGTATGGGGCTTGTCAACCTTGCCGGCTTGTTCCTGCCTGTCGTTGGCGAAGTGCTGCTGGTGGTCGGAGCATTGGATATCGTCAATGAGGTCTACGAGGGTTACCAGGACTGGCAACGGGGTGACAGGCAAGGCGCACTGGACCACCTGTTCGGTGTCGCGGAAAACATCGTTCTCGGCGCATTGATAGCGAAGGGCAGCAGTGTGGTGCTCAAGACGCTTGATCGCTACGCGTTCGTTGATGAGCTTGCGCCGGTTTGCCTGCCTTCTGGGCAAGTACGCTTGTGTGCCAGTGACCTGGCGGCCTATCGCGTGCAAGGTGCGGGAGCGGCTGGTCACGCGCAAGAGCTGTTGAGCATCGACAACGCCTATTACCGTGTCGTCGAGGACAGTGCCTCAGGGATTACTCGCTTGAAACACCCCCTGCGTGAAGACGCCTTCGCTCCAGAGGTCCATGAAAATCCCGCCGGTGGGCAGTTTCACGAGCTGGAGTATCGGCAACGTTGGCAGGGCAGCGCGTTGCTGCGCCGCATGCAGCACAGTTTTGGCGAGATGCCTGAGGACGTCGCGGAGCAGCTGCTGCGAATCACCGGTTTCGACCAGGCCAGCATCAGGCGACTGCACCTGGAGAACATGGGCCCGCCTGCACGGATTGCAGATGTCTGGGAGTTGTACCAGATACGGGAACAGCTGCCTGAGTTGTATGGCGAGTCGCTGGACACGGAGCAGATCCGACGGGAACCACCGCTGAATGAGACAGAGCAGCTTGTTCGCAAAACCTTTCCCGGGTTGTCTGCGCGAGGAAGCCGGGAGATTCTCGATGATTTGACCGACGTCCAGTTCGACAGTTTGCACAAGCACCAGCGAGTACCGCTGAGCCTCGCGCAACGAGCACGTTGGTACATGCGAGACCAGCGCCTCGATCGGGCCTGTGTCGGCCTGCAATGGGCGCGGATGGCAAATGCCGACACTGAACGTCTGGCAATAGGTTTGGTTGACAAGCTCGCACCCTGGCCCGAGTCGATAGCTGTCGAGTTGCGCGACGGGGCGTTGGATGGACGGTTACTGGCGCGCAGCGGGGCGGCCGAGGCGGGCGAGGTCCGCACGATCGTCAAGCATCAGCAGCATTACACGATTGGCGCGTCAGATCAGACGCTGGAGTTGCTGGAGGCGCTGAAACTTACGTTGGATGCTGATCAGCAGTTGCTACTGCTGCCGGGCAGGGAACTCTCCCCGCAGGCCTTGCGCGAACGTTTGGTAGGGGCTGCGTCCGCTGATCGAGAGGCTGCGGGTGAAATCATAGGCTTGGCTGCGGCCGATAACAGGCTGCGGCCGCCCCGACGTTTCGGGGATGGACGCCTGGGCTACTCGCTCAGTGGAGGCGCAGGCAGCAGTCGGCGGGCTATCAGGTGTGGTATCCATCGCATTTTCCCGACACTGAACGATGAGCAGTTGAATGCCTATCTGGAAGGTGTCATGGGGCGTAATGTCGGCTTATGGGAGCACTACATCGACCTGGACGCTCACCTGAACAATCTGCGTAGTGCATTGCGCAGCTGGCGTGGGCAGGCTGAGGGCCCGCGGGACGTGTGGCGGCGCCATCGTGTTGCACGAGCGTTGCGCAGGAGCTGGCGCCGCAAGATTACCAACGATGCCGGGGACTATGTGCTGGACATCAGTGGCCAGCGCGTGGGGCGCTTGCCTGATCTACCGCAAGCGCTGGATTTTGGCCACGTGCGCAGGATGCGTCTGACCGATATGGGCCTGACCGAATTGTCACAAGACTTCCTGGCGCGCTTTCCCAATCTGCTGTCGCTTGATCTGCGGGGTAACAGGCTTGAGGCCATCCCGCCAGGTATCGAGCGCCTGACGCAATTGCGGGAGCTGCGGCTCAGCGACAATCGCCTGACCATCAGCCCGGCGGATCAGGCTCGACTGGTTACCCTGCAACGTCTGCATACGCTGGATCTGGCCCGCAACCCGCTGGTTCAGTCGCCGTCGCTGATGGCCATGCGTAATCTTCAGCGGGTGAACCTGCGTGACACACAGCTGACTGAGTTGCCTATGCAGATCCCCCCACGCGCCCATCTTGACCTGCGTGAGAACAGGATCGTCCAGTTACGCCAGGACATACGCCTGCTGCGAGACCGGCTGCAGCGAACCGCGTTGCATGACAACCCGCTGGATACGGCCAGCCGGAGACTGGTGGATGAGGTGGCTGCGGGCGAGGGGCGCAGAAGCGCAGCCTACCGGCATCAGGCGGTCAATGAGCGGGTGCTTTCCGACTGGCTGGGGCCACAGCAAGGGACGCAGCGAGAGCGTTACGCCGCGACATGGGAGGCCCTGCGCGCCGAGCAGGGGTCGAGCGACCTGTTTCGTTTTCTGGCGGACTTCACCGATGGCCGGGATTTCTTGCGATACCCTGAGCACTACCGCCGACGTATCTGGAGCATTCTGAAGTTTTGCGAGCAGCATGAGCCGTTGCGCGTACGAATGTTCGAGGTAGCTGGCGGAGCTGCTACCTGTGATGACCGTTTGCTTTACATCCTGAATGAGCTGGAGGTGGCAGTACAGGCGGAACGTGCTCTTGGTGGCTTAGGCGGCAGGCAACTCGAGGGTGAGCTGTGGAGGTTGGGGCGCGCCTATTTTCGTCTGGACGAGGTCGACAATGCTGCTGCATTGCATATCAAAGATGCGCGCGAGAGCGGAAACGAAGTTGACGATATCGAGGTTCGGCTGTTTTTTCGGACCCGGCTGATGCATTCACTTGGCTTGCCGATCGAGGCTGACCAAATGCATTACCCGATGTTCGCCAATGTAAGCAATCGGGATCTGATCGGCGTCGAAGGGCGAGTGCTTTCGAGAGAAACCCCGCAGCGGCTGATCGACTCGCTGGCGGATCGACCGTTTTGGCAGACGTATGCGCGTGACCATTATCCAGAACGATTCGATGAACTAACCGAGTCTTTCCTGGAGCAAGAGGAAAAGAACCTGGCCGACGTGAATGCCGAGCGTATCAATGAGTGGCAATACCTCCAACGTGGGAACGCACTGCGCAAGGAACATGAAGATGCCGAACGTGAGTGTTATCGCACACTGGCTTCGCAGTTGCAGCAACGCTTGAACGCCCAGGCCTGAGTGGCGCCTGCCTGGGTTCAGGTGAACGTGGGCAGCGCCCGAAGCGCTGCCCTGTGCGGCTTGATGTCAGGCGGCGCGGATCGCCGCCTGCTTCAGTTGTGCTTGTGCAAGGTAATTGCGCAGCGCTTGTTGTTCGCTGGTGCTGGTGAACAGGCCCAGCTTGGTCCGGCGCCAGAGGATGTCGTCGGCATCGTGCGCCCATTCCTCATCGCTCAGGTAGTCCACTTCACGGCTGAACAAGCCCCCACCCATCGACTGGCCGAGATCTTCAGGCCCGTGTACGCCATCCAGCAACCGCCACACACGGCTGCCGTAGGTAGATGCCCAACGCTTGGCTATGTCCACCGGCAGCCAGCCGCAGCGCGCCAGAATGGCGTCGCTCAAAGCCTGGGCGGTGGTCATGTTCTCGCCGCCCGGCAGCGGTGCCGTGGCTGTCCAGCTGCCGCGCATCTGGGGGAAGAATGGCTTGAGTTCACCCATGGCCGATTCCGCCAGCTTGCGGTAGGTGGTCAACTTGCCGCCGAAAACCGACAGCAGCGGTGCCTGGTTTTCACTGGCCGACAACGCCAGGGTGTAGTCGCGGGTCACCGCCGACGGGTTGTCCGATTCGTCGTTGCACAGTGGGCGCACGCCCGAATAGGTGTGCAGGATGTCGCTGCGGCTGATCTGGTGATTGAAGTGCTCGTTGACCACCTTCAGCAGGTAGTCGGTTTCCTGTTCGGTGATCGCCACCTTGGCCGGGTCGCCGCTGTACTCGCGGTCGGTGGTGCCGATCAGGGTGAAGCGGTCCAGATACGGAATGCAGAAGACGATGCGCTGGTCTTCGTTCTGCAGGATGTAGGCGTGTTCGCCCTCGTACAGACGCGGCACGATAAGGTGGCTGCCCTGGATCAGGCGGATGCCGTAAGGCGCCTCGAGCTTGAGGTCATCCTTGATGAAGCTGGCCACCCAAGGGCCGGCGGCATTCACCAGGGCGCGCGCGCGAATGCTCTGCACACTGCCATCGGCATGCTGCAGTTCAACCTGCCACAGGCCGTCCACGCGTTCGGCGCGCAGGCAGCGGGTGTGGGTGTGGATGTGCGCGCCGTTTTCGCGGGCGCTCATGGCGTTGAGCACCACCAGGCGAGCATCGTCCACCGCGCAGTCGGCGTATTCGAAACCGCGGGTGATCGCCGGCTTGAGCGGGTAGCCCGGGCCGAAGCGCAGGCTGCGCGAGGCGCCCAGGCGCTTGCGCTTGCCGAGGTGATCGTAAAGGAACAGACCGGCACGGATCATCCAGGTCGGGCGCAGGTGCGGGCGGTGCGGCAGCACGAAGCGCATTGGCTTGACGATGTGAGGGGCCTTTGCCAGCAGGACTTCGCGCTCGGCCAGCGCTTCACGGACCAGACGGAACTCGTAATGCTCCAGGTAGCGCAGGCCGCCATGAATCAGCTTGCTGCTGGCCGACGAGGTGTGTTGTGCCAGGTCGTCCTTTTCGCAGAGAAATACCTTGAGGCCACGCCCGGCGGCGTCTGCAGCGATGCCCACACCATTGATGCCACCGCCGATCACGGCGAGGTCGTAGCAGTCGGCGACTGGGGGCTGGGGCGAGACGGGCTGGGACACGGACAAG
This sequence comes from Pseudomonas sp., assembly GCF_017744435.1. GTDB lineage: Bacteria > Pseudomonadota > Gammaproteobacteria > Pseudomonadales > Pseudomonadaceae > Aquipseudomonas. The sequence goes on along the minus strand of NZ_JAGIBG010000004.1, from coordinate 140,204 downwards.
GCCTCCTGAGGCTGTTTACATCGAATATGAACATCAATGTTCGTTTCCGAAAATACTAGCGCAACAGAAAGCCGGTCGCCAGTCAGTCTTTATAGAAAAAACTGATCAGATGACAATAAAGTGAACATTTACGAAAATGACGGGCCTGCCGACGGCCCGTCGTGGGGTCAGACCACTTCGAGGCGGATCTTGTACTGGTTCAGCAATTGGGTGAGGGCTGGGGTAGGTGCCTGGTCGGTCACCAGGCAATCGACCAGGCTGATCGAGCCGAGGCGCACCATCGCGTTGCGCCCGAACTTGCTGGAGTCGGCGGCGAGTACCACCTGGCGAGCATTGGCGATGATCGCCTGGGAAACCCGCACTTCCTGATAATCGAAATCGAGCAGGCTGCCGTCTTCATCGATGCCGCTGATGCCAACCAGGGCGAAATCGACCTTGAACTGGTTGATGAAGTCGACGCTGGCCTGGCCGACCACGCCGCCATCACGACGTACCGTGCCACCGGCTACCAAAACCTCGAAGTCATCCTTGGCGGCCAGAATGGCAGCCACATGCAGGTTGTTGGTGATGACTTTCAGGTGGTTGTGGTTGAGCAATGCCCGGGCAATCGATTCGGTGGTGGTGCCGATGTTGATGAATAGCGAGGCATGGTCGGGGATCTGCTGCGCCACGGCTTCGGCGATGCGCTGCTTTTCGTCGCGCATCTGATCGGCGCGCATGGCATAGGCGGTGTTTTCGATGCTCGAATCATAGGCAGCACCGCCGTGGTAGCGGCGTAGCAGGTTGAGCTCGGCCAGCTGGTTGATGTCGCGGCGGATGGTTTGCGGTGTGACGACGAACAGCTGCGCCATTTCTTCGATACTGACGTAGCCGCGGTCGCGCACCAGTTCGAGGATTTGTTGTTGGCGTGGGGGCAGATTCATGGGCGGTCCTTTGGGGCTGCCGGACAAATTCTGCAATGATGCCGTAGGAAGGGGACTACGGCCAGTAGACGATGGCGCATTAGCGCGCGGTCATTGTGGGAACGGCCTTGCCGGGGCGCCGGACCGGTCGGAAAGGGCTGCAAAGCAGCCCCGGCAAGTTTGTGCGTCTGCGCTGAAACTGTGGGGCCGCGTTGCGGCCCTTTCGCGACGCAAGGCCGCTCCCACAGGGACCGCGTCAGCACGCATGTGGTGTTACGCCTCGTGATCTTCCCAGTCACGGGTGCGGTCGACGGCCTTCTTCCAGCCGGCATACAGTTTCTCTTTCTGCGCCTCATCCAGCTGCGGGCTGAACTCGCGCTCGATGATCGCCTTGTCGCGCAGTTCCTCCAGGCCGCTCCAGAAGCCACAGGCCAGGCCTGCCAGGTAGGCGGCGCCGAGGGCGGTGGTTTCGCGCATTTTCGGGCGTTCAACGCAGGTGCCGAGGATGTCGGCCTGGAACTGCATGAGGAAGTTGTTGGCCACTGCGCCACCGTCCACGCGCAGCTCCGACAGGCGCTGGCCGCAGTCCTGCTGCATGGCTTCGAGCACGTCGCGGGTCTGGTAGGCGATCGATTCCAGCGCGGCGCGAATGATGTGATCGACCTTCACGCCACGGGTCAGGCCGAACAGCGCGCCACGGGCATAAGGGTCCCAGTACGGCGCACCCAGACCGGTGAAGGCTGGCACCAGATACACACCGTTGCTGTCCTTGACCTTGCTGGCGAAGTACTCGGTATCCAGTGCATCGTTGACGATTTTCAGCTCGTCACGCAACCACTGTACGGTGGAACCACCGTTGAATACCGCGCCTTCCAGCGCATAGGCCACCTCGCCACGCGGGCCGCAGGCGATGGTGGTGAGCAGGCCGTGGGAGGATTTCACGGCCTTGTCGCCAGTGTTCATCAGCAGGAAGCAGCCGGTGCCATAGGTGTTCTTGGCCTGGCCCGGTTCCACGCACATCTGGCCGAACAGCGCCGACTGCTGGTCGCCAGCGATACCGGCGATGGCGATGCCGCTCTTGGTATGGCCGTAGACCTCCGACGACGGACGGACCTCGGGCAGCATCTGCCGCGGGATGCCGAGGATTTCCAGCAGCTTGTCGTCCCACTGCAGGCTGTGGATGTTGAACATCAGCGTGCGCGAGGCGTTGGTGTAGTCGGTGACATGCACCTTGCCACCAGAGAACTTCCAGATCAGCCAGGTATCGATGGTGCCGAACAGCAGCTCGCCACGCTCGGCGCGTTCGCGGGCACCTTCGACATTGTCGAGGATCCACTTCAGCTTGGTGCCGGAGAAGTACGGGTCGGTGACCAGGCCGGTGGCTTCGCGGATGTAGTCTTCATGGCCATCACGCTTGATCTGGGCGCAGATCTCGGTGCTGCGGCGGCACTGCCAGACGATGGCGTTGTACACCGGGCGGCCAGTTTCCTTGTCCCACACCACGGTGGTTTCACGCTGGTTGGTGATGCCCAGCGCGGCAACCTGCGCATGGCTGATACCGGCCTGGGCCAGGGCCTCGACCATGGTCGCGCTCTGGGTGGCGAAGATCTCCATCGGGTCGTGCTCGACCCAGCCAGCCTGCGGATAGTGCTGGGCGAACTCGCGCTGCGAGGTGCCGACCACATTGGCATCGCGGTCGAAGATGATCGCCCGCGAGCTGGTGGTGCCCTGGTCCAGGGCGATGATGTAGTTCTTATCCTGGGTGTCTGTCATGGTCGTAGGCCTTGCATAAAGAGGAATTCAGGGCGTCAGCATCAGTTGGCTTGAGTATCGCCCTGGCGATTGTCGGTTGTCTCGGCGCTTGCGCTTTGCGCCGTCGGCAGGTTGCGGGCGATCAGGCCGCGATAGGTCGCAGCCCCCAGGCAAGCGCCGAGGATCGGTGCGAGCACCGGAACCAGGAAATACGGAATATCCCGACCGCCAGTGAAGGCGATTTCGCCCCAGCCAGCCAGGAAGGTCATCAATTTGGGGCCGAAATCGCGGGCCGGGTTCATCGCAAAACCGGTCAGCGGGCCCATGGCACTGCCAATCACGGCGATCAGCAGGCCGATCAGCAGCGGGGCCATGGCGCCGCGCGGCAGGCCATTGTTGTCATCGGTCAGGGCCATGATCACGGCCATCAGGATTGCGGTGATCACCACTTCGACCAGGAACGCCTGGCCAGTGGACAGTGACGGGTGCGGATACGTCGAGAATACCGAGGCCAGTTCCAGGCTTTCGGTGCTGCCACGCAGCATGGCGTGGGCCTGTTCGAAATCGAAGAACAGGTTGCTGTAGAGCGTGTAAACGAGTGCGGCGCCGCAGAATGCACCGCAGACCTGGGCAAGCGCGTAGAACGGCAGCTTTCGCTTGTCGAAGCCGGCGAACAGGGTGAGTGCGATGCTCACGGCCGGGTTCAGGTGCGCGCCGGAAATGCCGGCGGTGAGGTAGATCGCCATGCTCACGCCGACACCCCAGATGATGCTGATTTCCCATAACCCGAAGCTGGCGCCGGCAACCTTGAGCGCGGCGACACAACCGGTACCGAAGAAGATCAGCAAGGCGGTGCCGAGGAACTCGGCCAGGCATTGGCTGGACAGCGTGGGTTCGCGTAGAGCAGTCGTCATGTATGACCTCGTTGTTTTTGTTGTGAGGCGCGAAGCGCTCGACAGCAAAGCCTGGTGTCTATCCCCATTGACCCCAGGCGGGTGTTAAGAAGCGCACCTAAAAAGGGCACCATTTATTCAGAAACGAAAAAATATAGACAAGAAACGCTGATGTCAAAGGTCGAAAGTGAACGGGTAGTCACGTTTTGGTCGCCTGTTTCAAAGGCTGATGCCCGTCGTAGAGGGCTGCGTCAGCCATTGGCTGGCTGGGATGCAGGAATTGCCCTAAAGTAGCCGCGACCTGTCCCAGACCGGAGCACTGCATGACCCCCGCACTCGACCTGTTGAAAAAGGCCCGCGCCGAACATCGCGTACACAGCTATGAACATGACCCCAAGTCGGCGTCATACGGGCTGGAGGCGGCGGAAAAACTCGGGCTCGATCCGCAGCAGGTGTTCAAGACCTTGCTGGCGAGCAGCGAGAAGGGCGAATTGCTGGTGGCGGTGGTGCCGGTGGTGGGGACGCTGGACCTCAAGGCCCTGGCCCATGCGGCTGGGGTGAAGAAGTGCGAAATGGCCGACCCGGCGGCGGCTCAGCGGGCGACGGGCTATCTGGTGGGCGGGATCAGCCCGTTGGGGCAGAAGAAGCGCCTGCGCACCTTTATCGATGATTCGGCGCAGAATTTTGCAACCATCCATGTCAGCGCCGGACGGCGTGGGCTGGAGGTCGAGTTGGCGGCAGCGGTGCTGGCTGAGCATACCCAGGGCAAATTTGCCGGGATTGGTAGAGGCTGAGATTGTTGGGGCCGCATAGCGGCCCCAACATCTTGAATCAGGTCGCCGAACTGTAGCGGCGAACCCCGTTCTCCTGACGCGCAGAATGTGTCGCGACACTACCCGGCACCGGGAACAGCACCAGGTGGTCGGCCTTCACCGCAATCCCCACATCCTCACCCACCTGGTGGTCGATATGGCTCGGGAAGATCGCTTCGAGCTGGCTGCCAGTGGGCAACTGCAAACGGTACAGTGTCGACGCACCCAGGAAGCTCTTGCCGACGATGTTCGCCTGCAGCGTGCTGCCCGGGGCCGACACGATGTCATCAGGGCGCAGCAGCACATCCACCGAGCTGCCTGGCGCCATGGTGTAGGCGCGGTTGCCACGCAGCTCGCCCAACTCGGTATTGACCGCCTCATGGCTGCTCATCTGGCCACGGATGAAGTAACCCTGGCCGACGAAACTGGCCACGAACGGCGTCTGCGGTTCGTGATACAGGTTGTAGGGCGTATCCCACTGCTCCAGCCGGCCTTCCTTGAACACACCCACGTGGTCGCTGACGGCAAACGCCTCTTCCTGGTCATGGGTCACCAGGATCGCACTGGTGCCGCGGCTCTTGAGGATGTCGCGCACTTCGTGGCTGAGGCGCCGGCGCAGTTCCACGTCGAGGTTGGAGAACGGCTCGTCGAGCAGTAGCAGTTGTGGCTCAGGTGCCAGTGCGCGCGCCAGGGCGACACGCTGTTGCTGGCCGCCCGACAGCTCATGCGGATAGCGCCCGCCGAGGCCGCCGAGCTTGACCAGCTCAAGCATCTCTTCGATCACCTGCGCCTGGTTAGGGTGCTTGGCGATACCGAAGGCAATATTCTGCGCCACGGTCAGGTGCGGGAACAGGGCGTAGTCCTGGAACACCATGCCGATCCGGCGTTTCTCCGGTGCCAGGGTGAAGCCGGCGCGGGAAATCACCTCGCCGGCCAGCTGGATCTCACCTTCGTGCACCGGCTCGAAACCGGCGATGGCGCGCAGGGTGGTGGTCTTGCCGCAACCCGACGAGCCCAGCAGGCAACCGATGTCGCCTGCGTTCAGGTGCAGGTTGAGGTTCTGGACGATGCGCTGCTCGCCGTAGCCGCAGGCGAGGTTGTGCAGGTTGAGCAGTAAGGGTTGACTCATGCGTGGTGGTAAGCCGGTTCGACAAGGAATTCGAGAAGGGCCTTCTGTGCATGCAAGCGGTTTTCAGCCTGGTCCCAGGCGACCGAACGAGGGTCGTCGAGCAGGTCATGGCTGATTTCCTCGCCCCGGTGGGCGGGCAGGCAGTGCATGAACAGGGCGTCGGGTGCCGCCAGGTCGAGCAGTGCGCGGGTGACCTGGTAAGGCGCGAAATGCGCCAGGCGCCTTGCAGTTTCCTCTTCCTGCCCCATGGAAGTCCAGACATCCGTGGTTACCAGGTGCGCACCACGCACGGCTTCCTGCGGATCGCGGATGATCTGCACGTGGTCGCCACCCAGGGCCATGAAGCGTGGGTCGGGCTCATAGCCCTCCGGGCAGGCGATGCGCAGCTGGAAGTCGAACTGCTTGGCCGCTTCGATATACGAGTTGCACATGTTGAAGCCATCGCCGATCCAGGCCACGGTCTTGCCCTGGATCGAGCCGCGGTGCTCGAGGAAGGTCTGCATGTCGGCCAGCAGCTGGCACGGGTGCGACTCGTCGGACAGGGCGTTGATCACCGGCACGCGGGATTTGGCGGCGAATTCGGTCAGGGTGCTGTGGGCGTGGGTACGGATCATCACCACGTCGAGCATGCTCGACAGCACGATGGCGCTGTCACCGATCGGCTCGCCACGGCCCAGCTGGGTGTCGCGTGGCGAGAGGAAGATGGCCTGGCCACCGAGCTGGATCATGCCGGCTTCGAACGACACGCGGGTACGGGTCGAGGACTTCTCGAAGATCATGCCCAGCACGCGGTTCTTCAGGGGCTCGAACAGCACGCCTCGCTTGCGCAGGTCCTTCAGCTCGATGCCTCGGCGGATCACACCGAGCAATTCGTCGGTGGTGAAATCCAGCAGGGAGAGAAAGTGCCTAGCGCTCATGATTGACTACCTTATCTGCAACGGTATGCAGGTCGACCGTATGGTTTTTTTTGACAACGGGAGTGACCTGCGGCGTAAGCCGCACGGGGCGGACGAAATGGGGAAAGGCGCAATACTATAATTAAATGTCGCCTGAAACCAAGAGGGGAAACAGCAGCTCGTTCTTAAGATGTTGCAAAGGGTGTCGTACCCCTTGGGCCTGTGCTGTTTTTTATTTGCTACAGAAGGTTGTACACGGCTTGCTGGCAATTTGGCAAATGGCTGTCGCGAATCGTGCGCCTGATGTCGCGGGATTCACGCCGCGAAGCGCGCTGGCCGGCGCAAGGGCTGCAGCGCATAGTCATTGTTCGACGATTCCTTACGACAACCAGGCAGAGGCGGCCATGACCAAGACCCTGCATCACCGTGCCTGTCACCTGTGCGAAGCGATCTGCGGCCTGAACATAGAAGTCAGCCACGAAGACGACGGGCGAGCGCTGATAAGCTCGATCAAGGGCGACCCGGAGGATCCGTTCAGTCGCGGTCACATCTGCCCCAAGGCGGTGGCGCTGCAGGACATCCAGAACGACCCGGACCGCCTGCGCCAACCTCACCGGCGGGTGGGGAGCGAGTGGCAGCCGATCGGCTGGGACGAGGCCTTTGCCTTGGCCGCCGACAGGCTGTGGGAGGTTCAGCAGAACCACGGGCGCAATGCCGTGGCGGTCTATCAAGGCAACCCCAGCGTGCACAACTATGGGCTGATGACCCACAGCAATTACTTCCTCGGCCTGCTCAAGACCCGAAACCGCTTCTCCGCCACCTCGGTCGACCAGCTGCCGCAGCACCTGACCAGTCATCTGATGTACGGCCACGGCCTGCTGTTGCCGATCCCTGATATCGACCACACCGACTTCATGCTGATCCTCGGCGGCAATCCGCTGGCTTCCAATGGCAGCATCATGACCGTACCCGACGTGGAAAAGCGCCTGAAAGCCCTGCGCGGGCGAGGTGGTCGCCTGGTAGTGGTCGATCCCCGGCGCAGTGAAACCGCCGCCATGGCCGACCAGCATCTGTTCATCCGACCCGGTGGCGATGCTGCCTTGCTCTGTGGCCTGCTCAACACCCTGTTCGATGAGGAGCTTGTACGAGGCTCGCAATTGCCGGTGAATGGCCTGCAGCAAGTGCGCGAAGCGATCCTGCCGTTCAGCGCGGAGGCGATGAGTGCGCACTGTGGCGTTACCGCCACTCAGATACGCCAACTGGCGCGGGACTTCGCTGCTGCAGACAAGGCGGTCTGCTATGGGCGCATGGGGGTCTCGACCCAGGCGTTCGGCACGCTGTGTCACTGGCTGGTGCAGCTGATCAACCTGGTGACCGGCAACCTCGACCGAGAGGGTGGGGCGCTGTGTACCGAGCCTGCGGTCGATCTGGTGGCGACCACTTCAGGTGGCCATTTCAATGCCTGGCAGAGCCGGGTTTCGGGCTTGCCGGAGTACGCAGGCGAGCTGCCGGTGGCGGCCCTGGCCGAGGAGATGCTGACCCCTGGAGAGGGGCAGGTGCGCGCCCTTGTGACGGTTGCCGGCAATCCGGTGCTGTCAACGCCCAATGGCCGGCAGCTGGATGCGGCGCTGGACGGCCTGGAGTTCATGCTCAGTATCGACCTCTACATCAATGAAACCACGCGCCACGCCGACCTGATCCTGCCTTCGACTTCGGCGCTGGAAAACGATCATTACGACAGCACCTTCAACCTGCTGGCCGTGCGCAACGTGACCCGTTTCAATCGAGCTATCCTGGCCAAGCCGGCGGGCGCCTTGCATGACTGGGAGATTTTCGTCGGCTTGGCACAGGCGTTCGCCAAGCGTGCCGAACTTGAACTGAAACCGACCTGGCCGCCAGCGCAGATGATCGACCAGGCCCTGCGCAAGGGGCGCTATGGCGAAACCAGTGCCTGGAAGCTCTCGCTGCAGGCGCTGGACGAGCACCCTCACGGGCTAGATCTGGGGCCGCTGCATGCCAACCTGGCGACGCGCCTGGCAACCGCCAGCAAAGCCGTCGAGGCCGCGCCGCAGGTGCTGTTGGATGACCTGCAGCGGTTGGCCCTGCAGGCGCCTCCAGCGCCGGGCGAGCTGCTGCTGATCGGCCGCCGTCACGTGCGCAGCAACAACTCGTGGATGCACAACTTCCATCGCCTGGTCAAAGGCAAGCCGCGCCATCAACTGCTCATGCACCCGCAGGACCTGCAGCAGCGGCAGTTACAGGATGGTCAGCGGGTGCGTGTCCGTTCGCGTACCGGCACGCTGGAGGTCGAGGTGCAGGCTTGTGAAGACATGATGCCCGGGGTGGTCAGCCTGCCCCATGGCTTCGGCCATGGTCGCCAGGGTGTGCAGCTGCAGGTTGCCCAGGCGCAAGCAGGTGTCAGTGCCAACGACCTTACGGATGAACGCCTGCGTGACCCGGTTTCCGGTAATGCTGCGCTCAATGGCGTGCCCGTGCAGGTCGAGGCCGCATGAGCAGCGGTAAGGCCGAGCACGCTGCTCGGCTTTCCGATACAATGCGTCACCGTGCCGACGACCGCGTCGGAAAGTTCATCCGAGGTGCTACATGGATATCATCGAAACGATCAAAGAGCAGATTGCCAACAACACCATTCTGCTTTACATGAAAGGCTCGCCGAATGCCCCACAGTGTGGCTTCTCCGCGCGTGCCTCGCAGGCTGTGATGGGTTGCGGCGAGAAGTTCGCCTACGTCGACATCCTGCAGAACCCGGAAATCCGCGCCAACCTGCCAAAATACGCCAACTGGCCGACCTTCCCGCAACTGTGGGTAGCCGGTGAGCTGGTTGGCGGTAGCGACATCATGCTGGAAATGTTCGAGAAGGGTGAGCTGCAGACCCTGATCAAGGACGCCGCCGCCAAGGCCAAGGCTTCCGAAGCCTGATCCTCAGGCAGCCATAAAAAAACCCGCTCAAAGCGGGTTTTTTTATGGGGCGAGAATCTTATTCTTCGCCCATCTGCGACTGCAGGTAGTTCTCGATGCCGATCTTGTCGATCAGGCCCAGCTGGGTTTCCAGCCAGTCGATGTGCTCTTCCTCGGACTCGAGGATGTCTTCGAGCATGTCACGCGAGCCGAAGTCGCCAGCGGTTTCGCAGTGGGCGATGGCGGCTTTCAGGTCGACCAGGCCTTTCTGTTCGATCTTCAGGTCGCACTCGAGCATCTCTTTGGTGTGCTCGCCAATCAGCAGCTTGCCCAAGTCCTGAACGTTGGGGATGCCTTCGAGGAAGAGAATACGCTTGATCAGCTTGTCAGCGTGCTTCATCTCGTCGATGGATTCCTTGTACTCGTGCTTGCCGAGCTTGTTCAGGCCCCAATCTTCGTACATGCGCGCGTGCAGGAAGTACTGGTTGATCGCGACCAGCTCGTTTCCGAGGATCTTGTTGAGATGCTGGATGACGCTTACGTCGCCTTTCATGTCGGGTTCCTGCCCTGTAGAAGTGTGCCAATACAGGGAAGTTTGAGCCTGTAACTGGGGGCTGTCAAACCTAAGTGTTTGAATAATAAGTAAAAATTAATAGGAATAAGAATGTTTGTGAACCGCGTTGGAAGGCTAACTTATTGATATACAGGCATAAAAAAACCGGACACGAGGTCCGGTTCTTCGAATTCTGTAATATCAGGCAGCAGTAAATTCCACCGGATAGGGCAGGGCAGCGTGCTGGCTCACCTGCAATTCGGTGAGGGTCTCGCGGACCACCTGCTTGGCCAGGCAGGCGCATTTGCCACACTGGCTGGCGACGTTGGTCGCCGCTCGGACTTCCTTGTAACTGCAGCATCCTTCATAGATCGCATCGCGGATCTGTCCGTCGGTGACGCCGACACAAAGACACACATACATAGGGGCTGACCATCGCGGGTTGAGTCGATGGGTTGGAGCTTAATGTTAATGAGAATGCTTGTCAAAGGACTTTCTGAAAGGGGCGTGCTTGAGCGACCGACGGTTGCATTCGGCCTGTCACCACAAGCCGTGTATGATGGTCGGCCTTTGTTGGATGTCGGGCAAGCCTGCCTTGGCCCGGCAAATGGTTCTTCACCCTCATCAGGAGATTACAATGAGCGTACTCGTTGGCAAACAAGCCCCCGACTTCACCGTCCCAGCCGTCCTGGGCAATGGCGAAATCGTCGACAGCTTCAACCTGGCCTCGGCCATCAAGGGCAAGTACGGCCTGGTGTTCTTCTACCCACTGGACTTCACCTTCGTCTGCCCGTCCGAGCTGATCGCCCTGGACAACCGCATCCCTGACTTCCAGGCGCGCAACGTTGAAGTGATCGGCGTTTCGATCGACTCGCACTTCACCCACAACGCATGGCGTAACACCCCGGTCAACGCCGGCGGTATCGGCCAGGTCAAGTACACCCTGGCGGCCGACATCACCCACGAAATCTGCAAGGCCTACGACGTCGAGTCCGAAGGCGGCGTAGCCTTCCGCGGCGCTTTCCTGATCGACACCAACGGTGTTGTTCGTTCGCAGATCGTCAACGACCTGCCACTGGGCCGTAACATGGACGAGCTGCTGCGTCTGGTCGACGCCCTGCAATTCCACGAAGAGCACGGCGAAGTCTGCCCTGCCAACTGGAAGAAAGGCGACCAGGGCATGACCGCTTCGCCAGAAGGCGTTGCTGCTTACCTGAGCGAGAACGCTGGCAAGCTGTAATTGCCACGCGCATGAAAAAACCGGCCCATGTGGCCGGTTTTTTTGTGCCTGGATGCTGGGGCCGCAAAGCGGCTCAGCATTTCGACTCAGTCGTTGAAGTCGCGCCAGCCGCCCATTTCCTTCCAGCGGTTGACGATGCCGCAGAACAGTTCGGCAGTCTTCTCGGTGTCGTAACGCGCCGAGTGCGCCTCGCGGCCGTCGAAGTCGATGTCGGCGCTCTGGCAGGCCCGCGCCAGCACGGTCTGGCCGTAGGCCAGGCCCGCCAGGGTTGCGGTGTCGAAGCTGGAGAACGGATGGAACGGGTTACGCTTGATATCGTTACGCGTTACCGCCGCATTGAGGAAGCCCAGGTCGAAACTGCTGTTGTGGCCGACCAGGATCGCCCGTTTGCAGCCGTTGGCCTTCAGCGCCTTGCGCACACCGCGGAAGATGTCGGTGAGCGCGCTTTCCTCGCTCACCGCCATGCGCAGCGGGTGGTCCAGCTTGATGCCGGTGAACTCCAGGGCGGCCGCCTCGATGTTGGCCCCTTCAAACGGTTCGACCCGGAAGAAGTAGGTGTGCTCGGGGAACAGGAAACCTTTCTCGTCCATGCCGATGGTCACGGCGGCAATTTCCAGCAGGGCGTCGGTGGCGCTGTTGAAGCCGCCGGTCTCGACATCCACCACAACTGGCAGATAGCCGCGGAAACGCTCGGCCATCGGGTGGCGCGAGCCGCTGCCGCCCTGACCGTCCTGGTCGTCTTCGTAGAGGTCTTCGCTCACGCGTTGTCCTCCAGCAGGCGCCAGCGCAGTTTCTCACCGGCACGCAGCGGGATCACGGTCTGCTCGCCAAACGGCAGGCTGTCCGGGGCGGTCCATTCTTCGCGGACCAGGGTGATGGTGTCGGTGTTTGCCGGCAGGCCATAGAAGGCCGGGCCGTGCAGGCTGGCGAAACCTTCCAGCTTGTCCAGTGCATTGCGCTGTTCGAACGCCTCGGCGTACATCTCGATCGCTGCATAGGCGGTGTAGCAGCCGGCGCAACCGCAGGCGGCTTCCTTGGCGTGACGGGCGTGGGGTGCCGAGTCGGTGCCGAGGAAGAACTTCGGGTTGCCGCTGGTGGCCGCGTCCAGTAGCGCCACCTGGTGGGTGTTGCGCTTGAGGATCGGCAGGCAATAGAAGTGCGGGCGGATACCGCCGACCAGCATGTGGTTGCGGTTGTACAGCAGGTGCTGGGCAGTGATGGTCGCACCGACGTTGGCCGGGGCTTCGGTGACGAACTGCGCGGCGTCGCCAGTGGTGATGTGCTCGAACACCACTTTCAGGGTCGGGAAGCGTTCGACCAGGCGGCGCATGTGCTCGTCGATGAAACGCTTCTCGCGGTCGAACACGTCGATCTCGCTGCGGGTCACTTCACCGTGCACCAGCAATGGCATGCCCACTTCCGCCAACGCCTCGATGGCCGGGAAGATGTTGTCGATGCTGGTCACGCCCGAATCGGAGTTGGTCGTCGCGCCAGCCGGATAAAGCTTGGCGGCGTAGACGATACCGCTGGCCTTGGCCGCGCGGATGTCCTCGGGGCTGGTGCGGTCGGTGAGGTACAGCACCATCAACGGTTCAAAGCGGCTGCCAGCCGGGCGGGCGGCAAGGATGCGCTCGCGGTAGGCACCGGCTTCGACGGCATTGCGCACCGGCGGAACCAGGTTAGGCATGATGATGGCACGGGCGAAAGTACGCGCCACATCGCCAACGGTATGGGGCAGGACGGCACCATCGCGCAGATGGATGTGCCAGTCGTCGGGACGCAGGAGGGTCAGGCGATCGGACATTGGGAATTCCAGGCGGGTCGAACTCAGGCCCCAATGCTACCGGAAAACCCCGGTCCGAGCACGGCTATCAAGTTTTCCGGCAAGCGTCCGATAGCCTGCCTGTAAGCCGTCAGAATTTGTGGAGCCGCCCGTGCGCCAGCGTTACCTAGCCCTGTTGACCCTTGTCGCCAGCCTGCCGGCCGGCGCACTGACCTTCCAGACCCGCATGGAGAATGTCGCCTGGAAAGTCGAGGGTGACCAGTTCGAGTGCCGCCTGATCCAGCCGATCGACGGTTTCGGCAGTGGCGAGTTCGTGCGCAAGGCCGGTGAGCAGCCGGTGTTCCAGTTGCGTTCGCACAGCAATGTGCTCGGTGCAGGTTCCGCTACCTTGCTGGCAGCCGCTGCCCCCTGGCAGCCGGGCCGCGGCGATGTGAATCTCGGCGCTGTTCGCATGGCCCGCAGCGGCGTGCTGTTCAGCTCGTCGCAGAGTCAGGCCAGTCGCCTGATCAACGGCCTGCTCGATGGCCGCAGCACGGTGGTGCGCAATTACACCGGCGAAGGCGGGCGGGCGATGGAGGTACGCGTGCTGCCGGTCAGCTTCGCCAAGGCGTATGACGACTATCAGGCCTGTGCCAGCAAGATGCTGCCGATGAACTATGACCAGGTGCGCCAGACTCAGGTTGGTTTCCCGGGCGGTGGCTTCGATCTCGATGCCGACGCCCGTGCGCGGCTGGATGTGATCCTCGATTACCTCAAGGCCGACCCGACGGTGAACCACATCGAACTCAATGGCCATTCCGACAACAGTGGTAACCGCCTGACCAATCGCGACACTTCACGGCGTCGGGCCTTGGCCGTTGCCGACTACTTCAAGGCCCATGGTGTGCCCGAAGAGCAGATCGTCGTGCGCTTCCATGGCGAGCGCTATCCGCTGGTGAAAAATAACAGCCCGGCCAATCGGGCGCGTAACCGGCGGGTGAATATCGAGCTGGATCGGGTGGCGATGGCAGAGAAGCCGGTAGTGCAGCCGGTTCAGCAGCCGGCACCTGCATCCGCAGCGCCTGCCATCCCGCCTGCTGCTGCGGCTCCGGCTCCGGCTGCTCCGGGTGCACCAGGAACGAAGGCACCCTGACCGTATCTCTTCGCCGCCCTACGTCGCGCCACCGACAGTTCCTGTCGCTTTGTCGTCAGAAGCTGTCGCCCCACTGTAAATTTATCCGCAACGCCGGTAGAATCGATCCCTTTCCGTACAACCCCGTGGAGTGATGGCATGGCGGACGTAAAAAAGGTCGTACTGGCGTATTCCGGCGGCCTTGATACTTCGGTGATTCTCAAGTGGCTGCAGGATACCTACAACTGCGAAGTGGTGACCTTCACTGCTGACCTGGGTCAGGGCGAAGAAGTCGAGCCGGCTCGCGCCAAAGCCCAGGCGATGGGCGTAAAAGAGATCTACATCGACGACCTGCGCGAAGAGTTCGTGCGTGATTTCGTCTTCCCGATGTTCCGCGCCAACACCGTCTACGAAGGCGAGTACCTGCTGGGTACCTCCATCGCCCGCCCGCTGATCGCCAAGCGCCTGATCGAAATCGCCAACGAAACTGGCGCCGACGCCATTTCCCACGGTGCTACCGGCAAGGGTAACGACCAGGTTCGCTTCGAACTGGGTGCTTACGCCCTCAAGCCAGGCGTCAAGGTCATCGCCCCATGGCGCGAGTGGGACCTGCTGTCCCGCGAGAAGCTGATGGACTACGCCGAGAAGCACGGTATCCCGATCGAGCGCCACGGCAAGAAGAAGTCGCCGTACTCGATGGACGCCAACCTGCTGCACATCTCCTACGAAGGCGGTGTCCTGGAAGATACCTGGACCGAGCACGAAGAAGACATGTGGCGCTGGAGCGTCTCGCCAGAAAACGCCCCGGACCAGGCTACCTACATCGAGCTGACCTACCGCAATGGTGACATCGTCGCCATCGACGGCGTCGAGATGACCCCGGCCACCGTGCTTGCCGAGCTGAACCGCATCGGCGGCGCCAACGGTATCGGCCGTCTGGACATCGTAGAGAACCGTTACGTGGGCATGAAGTCCCGCGGCTGCTACGAAACCCCTGGTGGCACCATCATGCTCAAGGCCCACCGCGCCATCGAGTCGATCACCCTGGACCGCGAAGTCGCTCACCTGAAAGACGAGCTGATGCCGAAGTACGCCAGCCTGATCTACACCGGTTACTGGTGGAGCCCGGAGCGCCTGATGCTGCAGAAGATGATCGACGCTTCTCAGGTCAACGTTAACGGCGTCGTGCGCCTGAAACTGTACAAGGGCAACGTCATCGTGGTTGGCCGCAAGTCGGACGACTCGCTGTTCGATGCCAATATCGCGACCTTCGAAGAAGACGGCGGCGCCTACAACCAGGCCGATGCGGCCGGGTTCATCAAGCTCAACGCGCTGCGCATGCGTATCGCTGCCAACAAAGGCCGCGGGATGCTCTGAGCATCTGGCTGAAGTGGCAAACAAACCCCGGCTCTGCCGGGGTTTTTTTTGCCTTCTGGACGCTGGCCTGATCAATATCCATGGAGTAGATCCTCAGGCAAGTGGGTGGTAGAAAGATCCACGCACTGCTGTAAGTCCATATTGCACAAGCGCCAACGCCTGTTTTCGACATGCGGTTGGGTAATAGCTTGCAGGATTTGTTGTTCTATCAGCTTCTGTGCGTCAGGGCCGGAAAACATCATGGTTACAGTTTCTTGGATGTCGGGCTGCGTCGCTTGTTCAGGGATGTTCTTCTGCTCGGCAGGGTCAGGTTTGTAAAAGGACTTGTAGTTGAAGTTCAAGGTGAGAAAGAACAGGGCTGTGAGGAAGAATGGAAACCCTACAAGGAACCATGTGTAGTACGTCTGACTTTTTTCGCTGAGAAAAGGCAAGGTTGCCAAGGCTGAAGCTTCAATGATGCCGGCGAAAATGGCGATTATCGTCAGTGGAGCCACAGGTTGGTTCTCGTTCATGATTATTGCCTCCTGCATGTTTTTCTTATCAATAACCTACTAACTGCCTCAACTAAATTGTGGACTTTTTCCGGGGCAGGGAAAATGGATCACGTTTCGATTTGCGGGTTCGTAAGTGCACTCGCGAGAAGGCTATAAATTTTTCTTGTAGGAAAATTCCCAAACCGATGTAAGGTTCATCTATTCGGCTATTTGTGCGGGGAATCGACGCGCCATTGAGCGTTCTGCTCGGTTATTGTGAGGCAGTCGTCAAAGCAGAATAATGAATGATGGATATCGCATGAATAAAGTCCTTATCGTGGATGATCATCCGGTCATACGCTTGGCAGTGCGCATGCTGATGGAACGGCATGGTTACGATGTTGTTGCGGAAGCCGACAACGGCATAGCGGCCTTGCAGCTCACTCGCGAACACCTCCCCGATATTGTCGTACTCGATATCGGCATCCCCAAGCTCGACGGGCTGGAAGTCATCGCCCGTATGGCTGCGGCCAGCCCAGGCAGCCGTGTCCTGGTGCTGACCTCCCAGGCGCCCGGGCATTTCTCCATGCGCTGCATGCAGGCGGGGGCTTCAGGCTATGTGTGCAAGCAGCAGGAACTCACCGAACTGCTCAGTGCCATCAAGGCTGTGCTCTCTGGTTACAGCTATTTCCCGAATCAGGCTTTGCATAAGTCCCACGGCCGGGTGGGAGGCGCCAGCGAGGCTGAAATGGTAGATCGCCTGTCGGCAAGGGAGATGATGGTGCTGCAGCAGCTTGCACGCGGTCGCTCCAACAAGGAAATTGCCGACAGCATGTTCCTCAGCAACAAGACGGTCAGCACCTACAAGACGCGTCTGCTGCTGAAGCTGAATGCCCATTCACTGGTGGACCTGATCGAGTTGGCCCGGCGTCATGGCCTGAACTGAGCCCGGCAAGCACAAAGCCTCCGCGAAGGAGGCTTTGTGCGAGGCTACAGGTCGTAGTCGAAGTCGGCGAGCTGCCGTTGCAGGCGTCGCTCTTCGAGGAGGTTGTCAATGGTGCGACGCTTGCTCAGGTTGGTCTTCGCGGTTTCTACCTGAGGCTCCGCTTCGTCGTCAGCGGTGGCAAAGTCATCTTCGATCGACAGGTCGTCTTTATCGGTACTCATGAGTCGCTCCAAGCCAAAGGGCCATTGGCCGTCCTTATAGCGAGAAAGCGAAGTCCGGTAAAAAAGATTTTTTCAATCACGATGCAGCTGTTTTTGCTATTGGCTCAATCGTCGGAGGTCTTGTGCTTGTATTCGCACAGATCTTCGATGCGGCAGCTACCGCAACGAGGCTTGCGTGCCTGGCACACGTAGCGGCCATGCAGGATGAGCCAATGATGGGCGTCGAGCAGGTAGTCCCTGGGGACGAACTTGAGCAGTTTCTTTTCGACTTCGAGCACAGTCTTGCCGGGTGCAATGCCGGTGCGGTTGCTGACCCTGAAAATGTGCGTGTCGACGGCCATGGTCGGCTGGCGGAAGGCGGTGTTGAGTACCACGTTGGCAGTCTTGCGGCCAACGCCCGGCAGCGCTTCCAGTGCTTCTCGGGTCTGCGGCACTTCGCCGTCATGGCGTTCGATCAACAGGCGGCACGCCTCGATGACGTTCTTGGCCTTGCTGTTGTAGAGGCCAATGGTCTTGATGTATTCGCTCAGGCCCTCGACACCGAGCGCATGGATGGCCTGCGGTGTATTGGCGACCGGGAACAGGCGCGCAGTGGCCTTGTTGACGCCGACATCGGTGGACTGTGCGGAAAGCGTCACGGCAACCAGGAGCTCGAATGGCGTGGTGTAAGCCAATTCCGTTTTCGGGTCGGGGTTGTCTTCGTGCAGCCTGCGAAAGATCTCCAGGCGTTTGGCGGCATTCATGGGTTCAACGCTTTCCTTGACGACGTGTGAGGGTGGGGCGCAACCCATTGTACAAGGCCAGTAGCGCGCCGAGCACTAGCAGCCCACCTGACGGCAGGTGGGCCAGGTGCATGCCGGCGACATCGCCCAGCCATTGGCGGCCGGCGCCAAGCAACAAGCAGGCGAGCAGCAGGCCACTCAAATGCAGCAACAGTTGCCGCCAGCGCCCTTCAGTTGGCAGCAATGTGTCGATGACCAGACATTGCAGGCAGATCAGCGCAGGATAAAAACCAAGCGCCAGCGCCAATGGCAATGCCCAGGCCCGCAGTGCCAGTTGCAGGCAACTGGCAAGCGCAGCAAGCAGCAGCAAGCTTGCCAACCAGTACTTCGCGCCGTTGAGTGTTGCCCGCAGCTGGCTTAGCAAGGCTTGGTGGAGAAGGGGTAGCACGAGCATGCACGCGCCGATGGCCACTGCTTGCGGGAAGGTGCGCGTTGCACCCAGCAGCGGAGCCAGGCCGGTCACCAGCAGGCCGTATTTATTCATGGGCGGGGGCTCCGAGCAGCTCGCTGCGATGCTGGTCAAAATATCGCAATGCCTCCTGTTGGGCATCAATCACGGCCCGGGAAGTAACGGTCGCCCCGGCCAGTTGGTCGAAGTCGCCCTGGTCGCGCCTGAGCGCCCAGCGATCGCCTAGGCCGTGATGGGTAAACTGTGCCAGCCAGCCAGACTGCGGGTCGGCAATCTGACCGCCCAGTCCAGGGCTTTCCTGCTGTTCGATCACTCGAGTGCCGATCAGTCGGCCATCAGCGCCGATGGCAATGGTCAGCCTGATCGGGCCGGCATAGCCCTGAACCTGGCTCACCATCACGATGGCTGTTGGCGAAGTGCCAAGGGTTGCGCGATAGGCCGCGAGTACCTTGCTATGCAAGGGCTGATCGGCGGGCAATGGCAACGCGTTGTCCAGGGGGCGATTGTCGTAACTTTGCGCGGGCAGCACCGCCAGAAATTGGCCTGCCTGCAGTTGGCGCTGGGCGTCGATGATGGCAGGGCGAGTCCAGTGTTGCCAGGCCAGCGTTAACGCCAGCGCCGACCCACCGACAGCAAGTACCAGCAAGCTGCTGCGAACAGGTGCGATCATGGCGACACCTGCTGACGTTGCAAGGCAAACCGATCAAGGGCGGGGACCGCCAGGTTCATCAGCAATATGGCGAATGCCGTGCCATCCGGGTAACTGCCCCAAGTGCGGATCAGGTAGATCAGCGCGCCTGCGCCAAAGCCAAACAGCAACCTGGCCAGGTTGATCTTGGGGCCTGACACCGGCTCCGTGGCGATGAAGAACGCCGCCAGCATGGTTGAGCCGCTGAACAGGTGCAGCAGTGGCGAGCCGTTCGAATCCGAGCCGGAGCCATTCCAGGCCAACAGACTGAACAGGAACAGGCCGGCCAGCAGGCCTGCCGGGGCATGCCAGCTGATGACCTTGCGCTGCAAGAGAAACAGCCCGCCACACAGGAGTGCCTGGTTGATCCACTCGCTGTTGCGGCCGCCGAAATTGCCAAAACCGGAGTGGCTGGCGAAGAGCTCGTCGATGGTCAGGCTGCGGTTGTGACGCAGGCCATCGAGAATGGTCGGCCCCGCCCAGGCATCGATCTGGTTGCCACTGCCAGACACCAGCTGCAGGCTATCGATAAAGCCTACGGCCTGGCTGGGCCAGTGGGTCATTTGCAGCGGAAAGTTCAGCAGTACAAAGGCGTAACCGACCATTGCCGGGTTGAACAGGTTGCGGCCCACTCCGCCGAAGGCTTGCTTGCCGACGCCGATGGCAATGCCTGCTGCTGTTACAGGCAACCACCAGGGCGCTGGTGCAGGCAGGGCGATGGTCAGCAGCACTGCAGTTACCAGGGCACTGCCATCGTTCAATGCTGGTAGAACCGGCTGTCGACGCACAGCCAGCAGTGCTGCTTCGCAGCTCAGTGCACTACTGGCGCACAGCAACAGACTGAACATCACTCCCCAGCCCTGAGTCCAGAGGGCCGCGAGCAAGCCGGGCACGCAGGCCAGCAGCACCAGGCCCATGGCCTTTCGTAGCCGTGGGTCAGGGTTTGCCATGGTCGTGCCCGGCCGCTGTGTGCGCAGCATCGGCAGCGGCGGCTTTTTGCGCCTTGATCCGTTCGAGGGCGGCCTTGATCGCGTCTGGCGCGCCTTGTGTGGCTCCGGCCGCACGAGCCTGGCGCTGCGCTTCCCGGCGCGCGATATCGCGTTGCAGGCGGGCGTTTCGCTGTTCGTGGCGCTGACGCGCATGATCGCGGCGCTGGCGACGGGCCTGCAGTTGTTCGGGGGTATGGGCCAGTCCGCTGACAATCGGCACCACGGTGGCAGGCAGCGCTTGCATGTCGATGCAGTCGACGGGGCAGGGCGCCAGGCACAGGTCACAGCCGGTGCATTCGTCGGCGATGACGGTGTGCATCAGCTTTGCGGCGCCGACGATGGCATCGACCGGGCAGGCCTGAATGCATTTGGTGCAACCGATGCATTCGGCTTCGCGAATGAAGGCAACCTGGGGCGGTGCGCTTCCTCGTTGTGGGTCAGGCGCAAGCAGTGGCACTTCCAGCAGCACGGCCAGCGCGGCGATGGTTTCGCTGCCGCCTGGCGGGCACTTGTTGATGGCGTCGCCCGCAGCCAGGCTTTCGGCGTAGGGCCGACAGCCATTGTGGCCGCATTTGCCGCACTGGGTCTGCGGCAGCAGGGCGTCGATGCGTTGAATCAAGTTCATTGAGTGAAAAGTCCGTTGAATCCCGAGAACGCCAGGGCCATGACACCTGTACCGATCAATGTAATGGGCAAGCCGCGCAGCGCGGCCGGTACGTCAGGGTGCTGGCTGCGCAGGTGCAGGTCGTCGAACAGCATCAGCGCAAGCCAGAAGCCCAGGCCGGCCACTATCCCCCAGCACAACGTTGCCAGCGCCGAGGTGTCATCAGCCGTCACTTGCAGCACCAGGCCCAGTAGCAAGGCATTGCCCAGCAAGGGCAGCGCAAGGTCCCCGGTGGGCCACTGCGGGCGTAGCCTGGCCAACACCTGCGGCACGCCCCATGCCAGCAACGCCAGCCAGGGCAGCAGCAGGAACAGGCGCAAGTCCTGCAAATGCCAGGGGGCGATGATCAACCGTTCGAGCGCTTGCCCGCCGCTTGCCCCGAGCGCTATCGATAGGGCGCCTGCCAGGCCACAGACCTGTAGGCGCAGCCGGCTCAACGGCCGTTGTTGCAGGAGCAGGTGGCTGAACAGCGCAGCGCTGGCCAGGATCAGCATGTAGTCGTTCATGTGAATGACGATAGCCGGGAATCGCCTGGAGCGTCCGGCATTGGCGCGGCAGATGGAACTGCCCCGGCGGTGAGGCCGGGGCAGAAGGCTTACTTGATGCGCTGACCTGGCTTGGCGCCGCTGTCAGGGCTGAGCAGGTAGATCTCTTCGCCGCCAGGGCCGGCCGCCATGACCATGCCCTCGGACACGCCAAAGCGCATTTTCCGCGGCTTGAGGTTGGCCACCATCATGGTCAGGCGGCCTTCCAGCTGGGAGGGGTCTGGATAGGCCGACTTGATGCCGGAGAACACGTTGCGGCGCTCGTCGCCGATGTCCAGGGTCAGCTGCAGCAGCTTGTCGGCGCCAGGCACGGCTTCAGCCTTGACGATCAGCGCGACGCGCAGGTCAACCGCGGCAAAGGTGTCGAACTCGATTTCGGCAGACAGCGGGTCCTTGGTCAGCTCGCCGTTCCCGGCTGGTGCCTGGGCTTCGGCGGCCAGCAGGTCTTCCTTGCTGGCGGCGACCATGGCTTCGACCTTGGCCGGTTCGATACGGCTCATCAACGCCTTGAACGGGTTCAGTTGGTGGTTTTCCAGGCGCGACTGATGGTCGTTCCAGGTCAGTGGCGCGACGTTGAGGAATGCCTCGGCATCGGCGGCGAGCAGTGGCAGCACCGGTTTGAGGAAGATCACCAGCTGGCGGAACAGGTTGATGCCCTGGGCGCAGATGGCCTGGACTTCGTCCTGCTTGCCTTCCTGTTTGGCCAGCGACCAGGGCGCCTTGTCGGCGATCCAGGCGTTGGCACGGTCGGCCAGGGCCATGATTTCGCGCATGGCGCGGCCGAAGTCGCGGCCTTCATAGGCTTCGGCGATCGACGGGGCGGCAGCGAGGAAGGCCTCGGTCAGCTCCGGCGCAGCATCGCCCGCGACCATCACGCCCGCATTGCCTTTGTGGATGAAGCCGGCGCAACGGCTGGCGATGTTGACTACCTTGCCGACCAGGTCGGAGTTGACCTTCTGCACGAAGTCCTCGAGGTTCAGGTCGAGGTCATCGACGCCACGGCCAAGCTTGGCGGCATAGTAGTAGCGCAGGTATTCCGGCTGCAGGTGGTCCAGGTAGGTGCGGGCCTTGATGAAGGTGCCGCGCGACTTGGACATCTTCGCGCCGTTGACGGTCAGGTAGCCGTGCACGTTGACTGCAGTCGGCTTGCGGAATCCGGCGCCTTCGAGCATGGCTGGCCAGAACAGGGCGTGGAAGTTGACGATGTCCTTGCCGATGAAGTGGTACAGCTCGGCCTTGGAGCCTTCGTTCCAGAAGGCGTCGAAGTCCAGCTCCGGGCGGCGTGCGCAGAGGTTCTTGAAGCTGGCCATGTAGCCGATCGGCGCGTCCAGCCAGACGTAGAAGTACTTGCCCGGCTCGCCTGGGATCTCGAAGCCGAAGTACGGCGCATCACGCGAGATGTCCCACTCCTGCAGGCCGGAATCCAGCCATTCGGCGAGTTTGTTGGCGACGGCATCCTGCAGGGTGCCGCTGCGCGTCCACTGCTGCAGCATCGCCTGGAAGTCCGGCAGCTTGAAGAAGAAGTGCTGGGAATCGCGCAGTACCGGGGTGGCACCGGAGATCGCCGACTTGGGGTTCTTCAGTTCTGTCGGGGCGTAGGTGGCGCCGCATTTTTCGCAGTTGTCGCCGTACTGGTCTTCAGCCGCGCATTTCGGGCAGGTGCCCTTGATGAAACGGTCGGCGAGGAACATGCCCTTTTCAGGGTCGAAGTACTGGGTCACCGAACGGGTGGCGATGTGCCCGGCATCACGCAGGCGGCCGTAGATCAGGCTCGACAGCTCGCGGTTTTCGTCGCTGTGGGTGGAGTGGAAGTTGTCGAAGTCCACCAGGAAGTCGGCGAAGTCGCCACTGTGCTCGGCCTGGACATTGGCGATCAGTTGCTCCGGGGTGATGCCTTCTTTCTCGGCACGCAACATGATGGCCGAACCGTGGGCATCGTCGGCGCAGACGTAGATGCACTGGTTGCCGCGCAGCTTCTGGAAGCGCACCCACATGTCCGTCTGGATGTACTCCAGCATATGGCCAAGGTGGATGGATCCATTGGCATAGGGCAGGGCGCTGGTAACGAGAATCTGACGTGGCTCGGACATGGTGGCTCGGCTACTTATCTGGCTCGGGTAAAAATGAGGGTGATCGGCCACTATAAAGGGCCGGCGAAGATATTTCACCCCAAGCACGCATCTGCTGACGATTGACGGGTTAGGATAGGCGTCTGTTTCGTACTCAGTTTGCCAATGGGAGTGTCCATGAGTGCCGTCACCCGTGCCGCCGTCGAAGGCGTGCTTCGCCAGTACACCGACCCTTACCTGAACCAGGACCCGGTCAGCGCCGGTTGTGTGCGCGCCATCGACATCCAGGGCGGGCAGGTCGCTGTGCAGTTGCAGCTGGGCTATGCCGCCGGCCTGTTCAAGAACGGCTGGGCCCAGGTGCTGCAGACCGCGATCGAGAACCTCGACGGCGTCAGCTCAGCCCAGGTGTCGATCGACTGCGTGGTCGCCGCGCACAAGGCCCAGGCCCAGGTGCCGGCCATGGCCAACGTCAAGAACATCATTGCCGTGGCCTCGGGCAAGGGCGGGGTCGGCAAGTCGACCACCGCCGCCAACCTGGCCTTGGCCCTGGCCCGTGAAGGCGCCCGGGTGGGCATTCTCGATGCCGACATCTATGGCCCCAGCCAGGGCGTGATGTTCGGTATCGCCGAGGGTACCCGCCCGCAGATCCGTGAGCAGAAGTGGTTCGTGCCGATCAAGGCCCATGGCGTGGAAGTCATGTCCATGGCGTTCCTCACCGATGACAACACGCCGATGGTCTGGCGTGGGCCGATGGTGTCCGGTGCGTTGCTGCAGCTGGTGACCCAGACTGCCTGGGACGACCTGGATTACCTGGTCATCGACATGCCACCGGGGACTGGCGATATCCAGCTGACCCTGGCGCAGAAGGTGCCCGTAGCCGGTTCGGTGATCGTCACCACGCCACAGGACCTGGCCCTGCTGGATGCCAAGAAGGGTGTGGAGATGTTCCGCAAGGTCAACATCCCGGTGTTGGGCGTAGTGGAGAACATGGCCGTGCACATCTGCTCGAACTGCGGCCATGCCGAGCACCTGTTCGGTGAAGGCGGTGGCGAGAAGCTGGCGGCGCAATACGGCGTCGAACTGCTGGCCTCGCTGCCGCTGTCGATGCTGATCCGCGAGCAGGCCGACAGCGGCAAGCCGACGGCGATCGCCGAACCGGAAAGCCAGATTGCCATGGTCTACCAGGAGCTTGCCCGTCAGGTGGGCGCACGGATCGTGCTGCAGGAAGCGGCGGCGCCGGCGATGCCGAGCATCACCATCAGCGAAGACTGATCCGAAACCGAGTCGCCTGCTTCGCGGGTAAATCGGATCGCCGCACCGCCGCTCCCACAGGGATAGCGCAGCCTTCAAGTGTCGCGCGGTCTGTGTGGGAGCGGGCGAGCCCGCGAAGAAGCCAGCACCGATTTTCAGTCAGGCATAAAAAAACCCGCCAGAAGGCGGGTTTTTTTGAAAGCTAGGAAGCTAAATCGACTTAGGCGATTTGAACTTCTTCAGCCTGCATGCCTTTCTGGCCGCGGGTAGCGACGAAAGTAACAGCCTGGCCTTCTTTCAGGGTTTTGAAGCCGTCAGCTTGGATGGCTTTGAAGTGCACGAACAGGTCGTCGCCCGACTGAGGGGTGATGAAGCCGTAGCCTTTCTCATCGTTGAACCACTTAACAACACCGGATTGACGGTTGGACATTTTTCTGTCTCCTTGGACAATTTGATAACGGTCAGGAAAAACCCTGGCCGGGACTGAGCGCAAAGAGAGCAGAAAATTCAGCGATGGGCCGATCAGGATCGTGCATCAAACTAGAGATTCTCGGTGTCACGTGCAGCACAGTGGCGCCACCTTACCCCACTTTCCACGAGCTGCCAATGGTCTGTGAACGCTTTACGCAAATTCGGATCGACGGCGGCTGCAGCCCCCGTCCGGCGCGGGATGAGGCACTGGAACTTTAACCCGGGCGCCGGGACCGGTAAGATGCGCGTCTGGATTTTCCCCTCGCAACTCTTCAGGACACCCCGCCATGAGCATCAAATCGGACAAGTGGATTCGCCGCATGGCGCAGGAACACGGCATGATCGAACCGTTCGTCGAGCGCCAGGTGCGCGGCGAGCAGGACAGCCGGGTCATCTCCTTCGGCGTCTCCAGCTACGGCTACGACGTGCGCTGCGCCGACGAATTCAAGGTGTTCACCAACATCAACTCGGCCACCGTCGACCCGAAGAACTTCGACGCCGGCAGCTTCGTCGACATCAAGAGCGACGTCTGCATCATCCCGCCAAACTCCTTCGCCCTGGCCCGTACCGTTGAGTACTTCCGCATCCCGCGTGACGTGCTGACCATCTGCCTGGGCAAGAGCACTTACGCTCGTTGCGGCATCATCGTCAACGTCACCCCGCTCGAGCCTGAGTGGGAAGGCCACGTGACCCTGGAGTTCTCCAACACCACCACGCTGCCGGCGAAGATCTATGCCAACGAAGGCGTGGCGCAGATGCTGTTCCTGCAGTCCGACGAAGAGTGCGAAGTGTCGTACAAGGACCGTGGCGGCAAGTACCAGGGGCAGCGCGGCGTCACCCTGCCACGCACCTGATCCGACGAGCGCGGGGAATTAGTTTCCCTGATGGCACTCCAAGAGTTTGAACAGTGCCGATACGTATGCAGCGTGTCGGCCCTCGTCCAGGAGCTGCCAATGAAACTCAACCCCGCAATCAGTGCCAAGCTGGCCGTACTGCAGCCCAACCAGATCGGGTTGCTGGCGTGGTCACTGCTGGCGCATCCCCTGCCATTGCAGGCCGGTGGCGTTCCACACCAGCCTGACCCCGACACGCCGCAACCGCCGGAGCCCGGCGAACATCCGCCCATGGAACCGGGTGAGCCGACCCTGCCGGACGAGCCGCCACCGTCTCCCTTAGCCTGACTAGTTGGCGAGTGCCCACACCCGATCGCCCCTGCGACGAAGGCGCGTGCCCCCGCGGCAGGCTCTATCGCCATCCCCCGGTAAACTCGCCGAACGCCGGCAGCAGGCTGACCTGAGCATCGATCAGGAAGCAAGGCAGCCTGAGCCGTTGCTGTGCCCGCCTTCGCAACACATACCTGAGAAGGCTGTGCTTCTACAGACCACTCGCCGCATGCATTGGTTTTACCCGATCAGTTGGCCAGCAGGTAGCCGCTGCGCAACACCTGTTCACCGGCGACATGGGCGATGACCATGCCTGCCGTGGCCATGCGCCGCACGCTGCGGGCATAGAGCAGGCCGGGCTGGCTGTTGCGCACAGCAGTCACGCGGTCGTTGAGCGGGTCGATGACTTCGGCGATCAACTGCCCGGCCTCCAGGTGCTCACCTGGGCGGGCGTGGTACACCAGCAGCCCGCCCAGGGGCGCGGTCACGGGTTCGACGGCGGCCAGTGGCGTGGCCGGGCGTGGTAACTTCGGCAGTGGTGCGGCAGTGCCTTCGATGACACTGGCGTGGGTCAGGTAGTCGAGAATCGCCTGGCAGTCCTGGCTGGCCAGGTCATGGCTGACGTCGGCTTGGCCACGCAGTTCGACGGTGACCGAAACGCTGCCCAGCGGGATCGGGAAGTGCTTGCCAAAGCGTTGCTGCAGTTGCCACCAGACCAGGCTGAAACATTCGTCGAACGACTGCCCGCCGGAATCGGTGGCCAGCAGGCTGGCCTGGGCGCCCAGGTAGCGCGCCAGAGGTTCGACCTGCGGCCAGGCTTCCGGCGTGGTGTAAAGGTGTTCGACCGCTTCGAAGTCGCAGTGCAGGTCCAGTACCAGATCAGCATCGCAGGCCAGTCGTTGCAGGGTCAGGCGCTGGGACTGCAACGGAGTGCGCGCCGGGTGGGCGTCCAGGCCACGACGCAGGTATTCGCGGATGAGCGCCAGGTTGTGGGCCGGGTCCTGGGTCAGGTGGCCTTCGATCTGGTCGCCGATGCTGTCGGACAGGTCGACGAAATTGCGGTTGAAGTTCTCGCCGCTCTGCAGCTCGAAACGGCCTAAGGGCGCGTCCAGCATCACCTGCTCCAGGCCGACCGGGTTGGCCACCGGTACCAGGATGATCTCGCGCAGCAGGCGACCCTGCTGTTCCAGCTCGGCCAGGCGGCGCTTGAGATGCCAGGCCACCAGCATGCCGGGCAATTCGTCGGCATGCAGCGAGGCCTGGATATACACCTTGGCGCCACCGCGTGGGCCGAAGTGGAAGCTGTGCAATTGGCGGGTAATGCCCGGTACGGGCGAAAGCAGGTCGTGGGTTGAATGGTGCATGGTGGTCCTGGCTGCGTGGCGAAAACGGTCTGCGACACGGGTCGGCTCAAAGATAGAAGCATAATTTCCGATATTGCGCCTCACCGCGTTGCCTTCTTTCAGACCAGCAATGCCTGCAGGCTGGCCAGGTCATCGGCTTCCTCGACCGGCTTGTCCAGACGCCAGCGCAACATCCGCGGAAACCTGACAGCGAGGCCGCTCTTGTGGCGCCTGGATAGCGCAATCCCCTCGAAACCCGGCTCGAACACCAGGGTGGGGTGACGCTACACACCGGCCCGAAGGTTTCCACTGTGGGCCTGCGGATGATCGCGTCCACCTTGCGCATCTCTTCGTCGCTGAGCCCCGAATAGGCCTTGGCGAAGGGCGCCAGCGCGCGGTCGGGCGTGCCGGGTGGCGCGTTCCACACCGCGAAGGTGTAGTCGCTGTAGAGGCTGGCACGGCGACCATGCCCGCGCTGCAATAAGCCCAATTAGGGGAGAGCACAATGACTTTCGACTATCCAGAAACGCTTGACGCTCCCACGTAAGAAAAAGCCGCCAGTCCAGGCGGCTTTTCTACTTCACTAGCGCCCCGGCACCAACGTCAACCGCTGGCTGCCATAGGCCCGCCCGAAGTTCTGCGGCTGCAGCGGCAGGCTCATGAACCGCCCCTTGAACCAGGCATCCAGTCCGTCGTTGTAGTGCGAACTGGCCGGGTTGCCCGACTGGCCGTTGCTGGTCAGTACCTGCAGCGGCTCGGGCTGGCCGAAGTCGACGATCATCCGCGCCGAGGCCGGCAAACGGGTGTCGAAATCGCTGCCCCAGGCGTAAGGGGTCAGGGCCGGGGTGCTGAAATCGCCACCGGCGGCCATCGGCGAGCGGCTCAGTGCATCACCCAGGCCGTGGTAGGCAGGGGCCGGCCAGCGGTACTGGTGCAGCTTGCCCCACTGCCAGGCGCGGCGGTCACTGCCCAGTTGCGCGGTGCCGGCATCCACGGCAGCGGCCAGGCTGCGGGCGAGGATGGCCGGTTTGTCTTCTTTTTGCGGCGTGTTGCGATCGTCCCAGAACGGGCTGTCGTCGCGGCCCAGCAGGTGGTCGGCCTGGGCCGAGTACGACAGGCGGGCATTGCTGACGAATGCTTGCCAGGCGGGGCTAGACTCCGGGCCGAGGTCGTCGAGGAAGGTCTGCCGGGTCACTTCCTGGAGGAACAGCTCGTACAGGGCTGCATCCGCCGACACCGGGCTCAGGCGGCCATCGAAGGCCTTCAGCCGGGCCAGGGCGTCGCGCGCCTTGTCACGCTGGGCCGCGGGCAGGGCGTCGATCGCCTGCTTGAGCGGCTGGGCCATGCCGGGGGCGTCGAACATCTGCTTGAGCTTGTCGGCCAGCAACGTCACCTGATCGTTCTGCAGGGCCATCAGGCTGCGGCTGTCGTGACGGCCGTTGCCGGCCAGCTGGCCCAGGCGCTCGGCGCGCTCAGGGTAGTACCAGGTGCTGGACAGCTGCATGCCGTAGCCGCGCGGCAGGCTGCGCTGGTTGGCGTGGGCGATCCAGCCGGCCGGTGGATCCTGGTCATAGGGGTGCAGCATCGGGTCAGCATAACCGTCCCAGTCGTAGCGCCCGTCCCAGCCCGGTGACGGCAGCAGGCCCTGGCCTTCGCGGCGGTTCGGGTAGCGGCCGCTGACTTGCCAGCCGATGTGATCGGGCTCGGCGAAGACGAAGTTGAGCGCGGCAGTGGCGACTTCACGGGTGCTGTCGAAGGCGCGCTCCACATTCTGTGCGCGGGTCAGGTCGAACAGCGCATCGAGGCTGCGGTCGCCCTTGAGCTGCGGCAGGCTCAACGCCAGGCCCAGGCTGGCGTTCCCCGCCTGGGGCAGCAGGGTGCCGTGGCGGGTGTCGTACATCACCTCGCGCAGTGGGCGCTGGCCGCGGACGAAGAAGGTTTCGCTGCGGGCGCGGGCCGGCAGCCACTTGCCGTCGGCCAGGTAGGTCACTTGGTTGCCGGCATGACGCAATTGTTCCAGATACAGGTCCTGGTTGTCGGCCATCACCGCACTGCTGCTCCAGGCCAGCTTGCCGTTGTAGCCGGCCAGCACGATGGGCAGGCCCGGCAGTGACAGGCCGGCGACCTGGTACTTGCCGGTGTGGATCTGTACCGGGCTCAGTGCCCAGGTTGCGCGGCTGTCGCTGGCCAGCAGGCTCTTGCCGCTGCGGCTGCGTTGCGGCCCCAGCGCCAGGTTGGCCGAACCGGGGCTGCCGAGCAGGTCGAGGTCGGCGAGTTTCTGGCTGGCCGCCGCCAGCGCCGGCAAACCTGGCAGTTGGCTGCTCAGGTTCAGGCCCTTGAGTTTTTCCACCTCGGCCTCAGCCAGGGGCTCGTCCGGCGCGCCGGGCAGCAACCAGGGCAGCTTGTCGTTGCCGACTTTCTGCGCCAGGGTCAGGGCGCTGAGTTCTTCCTGCAGGTTTACCGACTGGCTGAAGGCATACAGGCTGAAGATCAGTGCCGAGTCTTCAGGCTTCCAGTACTCCGGGCGATAGCCACTGCTGGCAAGGCTGGCCGGCAGCTTGTCACGGTAGCGGAACAGGTAGGCGTTGACCCCACGGGCGTACACCTCGAAGAAGCGCTTCAGGCGTGGCGAGGCGTCGGCGTACTGCTGGGCGGCGCTCTGCTTGAGGTTGGCGGCGCGCATCAGGCGGTCGATATCCAGCGCTTCGCTGCCGGCCAACTCCGCCAGGCGGCCCTGGGCGAGCAGGCGCATGGCGAGCATCTGCTCGATGCGATCGCCGGCATGCACATAGCCGAGGGTGAACAGGGCGTCATGGAAGCTGCTGCTTTCGATCAGCGGTGCGCCCATGGCGTTGCGCCGGACCGAGACGCTCTGCGCCAGGCCCTTGAGTGCCTGCACGCCGGTAGTCGGTGGCACGCTGTCCTGATAGCCACCCATCTGGCAGCCGGCGAGCCCGAGCATGCCGAGCAACGAGGCGGCGGCGGTGAACCGCGGGCGGAAGGGAGGAAGGACGGGGGCGGCCATGACAAGGGCTCCTGCAAGGCGTGGCGGGGGTTCGAAAGGCGCTAAGGTAGTGAGCGCGCAGCTGCCGTGCAAGGTGCGGTGGAGCTTTATTTACCAGCGGTACCTGCACCGCCGTCATCGCCGCTGCAGGTACCTGCGTTCAAAGGATCAAGCGCCGTGGCACTTCTTGAACTTTTTCTGGCTGCCGCACGGGCACGGGTCGTTGCGGCCAACGTCCTTCAGGGCGTTGCGCACCGGCTCCTGGTGGCCGTGGTTGCAGTGCGGGCCGTGTACATGGCCGTGGTCGTGATCATGATGATCGTGACCGTGGTTGCAGTCCGGGCCATGAACATGGGGTTGCTGGGTCATTGCAGGGTTACTCCGGTATGAGATCGCCGGGGATTATCTCACCACTGCGCGACAAGTGCAGGTCCTGATGGACGATCAGACCGGTCTCCAGCTCGCCTTGCAGGCGGTAATGCAACGGCTGCCCGCTCTTGAGCAGCTTGGCCAATGGCTTCAGGTGTTGCCACAGGTTGGTCCGCGCCGTGATCTTGAACGTGCGCCTGGCATGCCCGCCGACGCTGCGCCAGAGGCTGACTTCGTCCTGCGCCAGTAGCAGGTCGTCGAGCCACACCGAATAATTCAGGTTGCGAATGAACAGGCGGCTGTCGTTGGGGTTGTCGACGCGCAGGTGCAGGACGAACTCCTGCTGCAGCAGCTGCGCCTTTACCGTTTCCACCTTGTCCAGGTGCAGCTCCGGCTTGCGCGAGTCATCGTCGCCCCAGCTCGCACAGCCTGCCAGCAGGGCCAGCAGGGCGCTGAGCAAGAACAGGCGGGGGGCGGCGATCATGCTCAGTTACCAACGTAGCTGGCGCAGCATTTCTTGAATTTCTGCCCGCTGGCGCAGGGGCAGGGGTCGTTGCGGCCGGCCTTGAGCGCGACAGTAGGGTCGATGAAGTACCAGCGTCGCTCGTGTTGCACGAAAGCAGACCGCTCTCGGTGCGTGTGGTCACCCTCCTGGTCATGCCAGCGCGCAGTGAAGGTCACGAACGCGTGTTCAGGCTGCCCGCCGAGCACTTCGGCACTTTCCACCTCCAGGCCCAGCCAGGTGCTCTGGGCACTCCATGCCGCCATGGCGGCGCGGTCCAGTTCGGCCTGCTGGGCCGGCAGGGTGGTAGCGACCAGATAGTCGACCAGCCCCAACACATAGGCGCTGTATCGCGAACGCATCAGCGTCTGGGCATCGGGCGCCGGGGTGCCGGCATGGTAGTGCCCGCAGCAGGCGTCGAGCAGGTTGCCGCTGCCACAAGGGCAAACCGAGACACTCATCATCACCACCAATACTTGCCGAAGTTTTCAGGGTTGGCCCAGAACTTGGCGTTGAGCCAGTCCGGGACCTGCTTGTAGTCATGTAGATCATAGGTGAACAAGCTCAACACCTGCTCATCACGGCGGAATTTCTCGCTGGCCGACAGTGCCAGGGAGAAGAAATCGGTGTCTTGCCAACCGCAGGCGGGCAGGTCGGCCAACACGGCAACCCGGCTTGCGTTGAGGTTGCGGATGCCGCCCAGCAGTTGCAGGCCGGTGCGTTTAGGCAAGTGTTCCAGGCAGTCCACCAGCACCGCCAGGTCGAAGCGTTGCGCAGCCAGCGCTGCCGGCAATGGCCCTGGCGCACAGGTTTCGATGGTCACCTGGGGGTGAGCCTGGGCAAAGGCATCCAGCGCCGGGAAGCGGGTGCCCACCAGCAGCAGGCGTTGCGGGGTGAAGCGCTCTAGCAGGGCGGCCAGGGCTTGTTGCGGGGTGCGCTGGGAAAAACCGTCGGTCATTGCCAATCCTCGTTCAAGTCATCCAAGACTAGCGGGCTGCTGCCCGCCGGCATAGAGGCAAGTGGCCGCGTCGTGGCTTATTGCTGGCAGGGATGGATTGCGCGGTCTTTACTCCCAGAGATCGGTCTTATGCCGATTTCCCTAGGAGAAGCTACGAAAATGAGCATAGTACGCACAGCGTTACCCCTGGTACTGCTCACCAGTGTGTTGACTGGTTGTGCAGGTTTGCAAAAAACCGACTGGCCGAAGTGTGCTGCCGTCGGGGGCGTCGCCGGTGCCGGCCTGGGTGCCATCGAGAGTTCCAGCTGGGCTGGCTGGGGCGCGCTGCTTGGTGGCGGCCTGGCGGCAGGCTATTGCTGGGCTCACGGCGATGGTGACGAAGACGGTGATGGCGTGCCGGACAGCCGTGACAAGTGCCCTCATACGCCGCACGGCGTGAAGGTCGATGCCAGTGGTTGCCCACTGCCACCTCCTGTGGTCGAGGAAGTCGTGGTGCAGAAGGAGGAAGTGATCGTTATTCGTGATGTGCGCTTCGAGTTCAATTCCTCGCGCCTGACTGCGGCCGACAAGGAGCGCCTGAATACGGTTGCCACTCGCCTGAAGCAGGAAGCACCGAGCGCCCGCCTGAGCGTGACCGGCCATACCGACAGCGTAGGCTCCGACAAGTACAACCAGAAGTTGTCCGAGCACCGCGCCCACGCGGTAACCGATTACCTCATCGAAAGCGGAGTGCCTCGTGCCAGCTTCATTTCGGTGGTAGGTGCCGGCGAAACCCAGCCAGTGGCGGATAATGCCACGGCCGAGGGGCGTGCCATGAACCGTCGTACCGAGATCAAGATCCAGCGTTGACGGCCCTGCGCCCGCGCCTTGAGAAGTGGCGCGGGCGCGTCTTTAATCCTGCTAGCCGGTTGCGGCCGATGACACAGGAGCATTCATCATGAGTGTAATGTCGAAGGCGGCGATGCCGTTGCTGGTGGTTACCAGCCTGCTTGCAGGCTGCGCCACCCACAGTGACGGCAGTGCGCCCCTCAATCAAAGGACTTGGCCTATCTGCAGCCTGCTCGGTGGTGCGCTAGGTGGTGGCCTTGGCGCCATCGAGAACTCGAGCTGGGCGGCTGGCCTCGGTGCACTTGGCGCGATCACCGGCGGGCTGATCTGCTATGCCCAGGATGGTGACGAAGATGGCGATGGCGTATTCGACCGTCGCGACCGCTGCCCCGACACCCCGGCCAACACCCCGGTCGACCACATGGGCTGCCCGCTGCCGCACTATCCGCCGTCCCAACCCGCACCGGAGCCCAAGCCCGAGGTGATCACCCTCGATGACCAGGGCCAGGTGATGTTCGCCTTCAATTCCGCCGACCTCACCCCGGGTAGCGAGGAGCGCCTGAAAAGCCTGCTGCCGCGCCTCAGCGAGCTGGGGGTCACGCGCATCAAGGTGGTTGGGCATACCGACAACGTCGGCTCCGACAGCTACAACCAGGCGCTTTCCGAACGCCGCGCCGCCAGTGTCGCCGAGTACCTGATTCGCCAGGGCCTGGCGCCGCAGAAGGTGACCAGCGAGGGCCGAGGCGCCCATGAGCCAATCGCCGACAACGGCACCGATGAAGGGCGCGCGCACAACCGACGGGTGGACTTGCACCTCAACTGACTGCACTGGCGTGTGCCTGGGCATGCAGGTAGTGTTGGCTGCGCGGCGCGTTTGCTCGGGCCGCGTAGACATAACAATAAATAGACACGTAGGGGCGGGGTATGAAGTTCATCCTGGGCCTGGGCAAGGTCCTGACCGTGGC
The DNA here is from genome assembly GCF_017744435.1 of Pseudomonas sp. Classification (GTDB taxonomy): domain Bacteria; phylum Pseudomonadota; class Gammaproteobacteria; order Pseudomonadales; family Pseudomonadaceae; genus Aquipseudomonas. The sequence continues at coordinate 106,197 of NZ_JAGIBG010000004.1, read as the reverse complement.
GTTCTGGGGCGTGGTGCTGTTCAACCTGATGATGCCGCAACCGTTGCCGTTGAATCTGTTGATCAATGCCTTGGGCATTCTTGTGCTGAGCCTGCATTTTCTTGAAGTGCTGTTTTTCAACGGCAGCCTGCGAGGCCGCAGCCATCGCTGGTTCGACCGGCTGCAGATCCTGCTGACCGGTATCTTTCATGTCATGTCCATTCCCCGTCCGCAGGAGGCACCTCGCCATGCGTAAACTGATGTTGCTGGCGATGTTGGCCGCGCCCATGGCCCAGGCGCAGAGCCTGGAGGTAGCCCCCCATTCCATGCTGCGCCTGCCGAACAAGTCGGCCAGCGTGCACCTGGAGCAATTGCGTGTGGCGGACTCGGCGACCTTGCTGTTGCCGGCTACATTGACCGAGCTGAAAGTCGATCATCTGCAACTGGGCCGCGATGCGCGGATTGCCATTGCGCCTGCCGAAGCACCGTTGCTCATCGATGTACGCAGTGCTGTGCTGGGCGAGGGCAGCGAGATCAGCGCGCCAGGAGCGCCCGGCACCTACGAACGCGCTGCACGCTCTGGGCGCAGCCTGGAGTTGAAGCTTGCCGAGGTCGATGCCGAGCGTCTGGCCATCGATGCCCGTGGTGGCGCCGGAGCGCCAGGCTACATGGGCCTTGATGGCGCCAATGGCCAGGCGGGAGGCTGTACCTGGGGCCAGGCAAGCAAAGGGGCGAATGGCGATGATGGTGGCAACGGGCATGACGGTGCGCCTGGCGGGCGAATTCGTCTTAGCCTGCCGCAAGGCTTCCCGCAGGAGCGCATCGTGGTACGCCTGGAAGGCGGTGCGCCGGGCAAGGCCGGGGCTGCCGGCAAGGCCGGTAAGGGCGGGGCGAGCAAGGGTTGCCTGGTTTATCGCACCGATGCCGGGGCCAATGGCCGGCCGGGGCAGGAGGGGCAGCCTGGGTTGGCAGGCGCCGAGGGTGAACTGATTCTGCAGCGCCTCTGATAACGGGCGCCGGCCCATCGCCGGCACCCGCAACATCACATCAGCAGTCGCGAACTGGCCACTGCGACGACCGCCAGGCCAAGCAGCAGGTTGATCCCCACCATCCGCCGAATGCGCCCCAGCACGGCGGCGCCTGCCGGCCAGTCCTCGGCCTGCACCGCCGCCTTGAGCTCCGGCAGCAGCAATGCCTGGATGCGCATGAACAGCGCGAACATGGCAATCCCGCCGCCAATCATCACCTGCACATATTTGGGCGCCGTCTCGAAGCCGCTGAAGCGCATGTGCAACATGCCGATACCACTTATCGCCAGAATCGCCACGGCGAGCCAGACCCAAACGAAGAAGCGTCGGAAAACTTCCACCCACAACCGCAGCCGGGCAGGCCCTTCAAGGGCTGCAACCGTTGCCGGGCGCAGCACCAACCAGGCGAAGAACATGCCGCCGACCCATACCAGGGCGGCAAGGACATGCAATGTGTAGGGCAGGGCAAAGGCTAGCATCCGGATCTCCATGCGGCACAAAGGGCAATAGCGGGGTATGATAGCCGCCCCATGTGAAACACTGAAAATATATCCAGCCCTCCGGGCGCCTGCAGACCATGATCAGCAACGAACTCAAAGCCACCATCCAGGGCGCCTACACGCGTTTTCTCGAAGCCAAGAGCCTCAAGCCGCGGTATGGCCAGCGCCTGATGATCGCCGAAGTGGCCAAGGTGCTCGGCGACATCGCCTGTGACGACGAAGGCCGCCGCGCCGGCGAACCTGCCGTGGTTGCGGTGGAGGCGGGCACCGGTACCGGCAAGACGGTCGCCTACGCGCTGGCCGCGATCCCGGCCGCCAAGGCCGCCGGCAAGCGCCTGGTGATTGCCACCGCAACCGTGGCCTTGCAAGAGCAGATCGTCATCAAGGACTTGCCGGACCTGATGCGTAACAGCGGCCTGAACTTCAGCTTCGCCCTGGCCAAGGGGCGCGGTCGCTACCTGTGCCTGTCCAAACTCGACATCCTGCTACAGGAGGGCCACGCGCAGTCGGCCACTGCCCAGCTGTTCGAAGAAGAAGGCTTCCACATCGAGGTCGACGAGCGCAGCCAGAAGCTGTTCAACAGCATGATCGAAAAGCTCGCCGGCAACCGTTGGGATGGCGACCGCGACAGCTGGTCGGAGGCCATAGAGGACCAGGATTGGGCGCGCCTGACCACTGACCACAGCCAGTGCACCGGTCGCCACTGCCCGAATTTCCAGCAATGCGTGTTCTACAAGGCCCGTGAGGGCATGGGCAAGGTCGATGTGATCGTCACCAACCACGACATGGTCCTGGCCGACCTGGCCCTGGGCGGTGGCGCGGTGCTGCCCGACCCGCGCGACACCTTGTACGTGTTCGACGAAGGCCACCACCTGCCTGACAAGGCCATCGGTCACTTCGCCCATTATTCGCGCCTGCGCTCCACTGCCGACTGGCTGGAGCAGACCGCCAAGAACCTGACCAAGCTGCTGGCCCAGCACCCGCTGCCGGGCGACCTGGGCAAGTACATCGAGCAGGTGCCGGAGCTGGCGCGGGAAGTGCGTACCCAGCAGCAGTTCATGTTCACCCTGTGCGAGCAGGTCGCCGACTTCCGCCCGAGCGAGGACACAGAAGGCCGGGAGCGCCCGCGTTACCGCTTCGAGGGCGGTGTGGTGCCGGAGCAGATTCGCGAAGTCGGCATCGAGCTGAAAAAGGGCTTCGCCCGCCTCAATGACCTGTTCACCCGCCTGGCCGACCTGCTCAAGGAAGGCATGGACGGTGAGGTCAACATCGGTATCGCCAGCCACCAGGCCGAGGAGTGGTACCCGCTGTTCGGCAGCCTGGTCACCCGCGCCCAGGGCAACTGGGAGCTGTGGACCGCGTTCACTGCCGAAGACCCGGAAGACAGCCCGCCCATGGCGCGTTGGCTGACCCTGGCCGAAAGTGGTGCGCTGTTCGACATCGAGGTCAATGCCAGCCCGATTCTCGCCGCCGAAATGCTGCGGCGCAGCCTCTGGAGTGTCGCCCATGGCGCCCTGGTGACCTCGGCTACATTGACCGCGCTGGGCAAGTTCGACCGCTTCCGCATGCGCTCGGGGCTGCCCCGCGATGCCGTCACCTGTGTGGTCCCAAGCCCGTTCGTGCACGGCGATGCCGGCCTGTTGCGGGTCCCCGACCTCAAGGCCGACCCGCGTGACGCGGCGGCACACACCGCGGCGATCATCCGTGAGCTGCCGAGCATCGTCGAAGATGCCCGTGGCGCGCTGGTGCTGTTCTCTTCGCGCAAGCAGATGCAGGAAGTGTTCGACGGCCTGGACCGTGACTGGCGCAAGCTGGTGCTGATCCAGGGCAACCTGTCCAAGCAGGAAACCTTGAACAAGCACAAGGCACGGGTCGACGACGGCCAGCACAGTGTGCTGTTCGGCCTGGCCAGCTTCGCCGAGGGTGTCGACCTGCCAGGCGCTTATTGTGAACATGTGGTCATCGCCAAGATCCCCTTCGCCGTGCCCGACGACCCGGTCGAAGCGGCCCTGGCCGAATGGATCGAAGCCCGTGGCGGCAACCCGTTCATGGAGATTGCCGTGCCCGATGCCTCGCTGAAGCTGATCCAGGCCTGCGGTCGCCTGCTGCGTACCGAGCAGGATCGCGGCGTCATCACCTTGCTGGATCGGCGTCTGGTCACGCAGCGCTACGGCAAGGCTATTCTCAATGCGCTGCCGCCATTCCGGCGGGAGATTTCCTGACGGCCGGAGCACGATGCGCCGGCCCGTTGTCCATGACTCAGTCGCGGGCCCATGAGGGCCTGGAAGGAGAGCCTCAGCCCTATGATCCGCCGCACCTTGCCCGTGGTATTCACTCTGTTGTTCAGCACGCCATTGCTGGCTGGGCAACAGACGTTGTTCAGCTTCGTCCGCCCGGCCTCGGTGGTCAATGTGGCGACCGAAGGCACCGGCATGCCGCAGTACAATGCGGAGCAGACGGCAGAGGGCGAGGTGCTCAGGCGGGTGGTGTTCAACCCGGTCGAACGGCCGACTTTGCGCCTGAGCCCGCAGAGCGGCGTGTGGGACTGGTCGGCTGGGCAGTTCCTCACCTTGCGCATGCAAAGCGCCCAGGACTGGGCCTTGACCGTCGATGTCACGGTGCTCGGCAGCGATGGGCGCACGCTGACCAGCCGTATCGACCTGCCTGCAGGGCCTGCGCAAACCGTCATGGTGCCGCTCAAGGCCAGTTCGCCACTGAGCCAGGGCATGCGTGCCGGCCCGCCCATGCCATGGGCCTACGAAGGGCAGCGGTTGCTGTTGACCAGCAGTGCCGGTGAGGTAGACCTCAAGCAGGTGGTGTCGGTCAGCCTGACCATCCCCAACCCGAAGATGGCGCAGAACCTGCTGATCGAGAAGGTCGGCATCCAGGACGACGACCAGGCCTACCAGGCGGCCTACCACGAGTTGATCGATGCCTACGGCCAGTCCACCCGGGGGCATTGGCCCGAGAAGATTGTCAGTGACGATCAGCTCAAGGCTGCTGATACTCGTGAACAGCAGCAACTCAAGAGCTGGCTGGCTGACCGTCAGAAGCAGCAGCTGGACAGCTACGGGGGCTTGCTGGCCGGCCCGGCATTCGCCGCCAAGGGTTTTTTCCGCACGGAGAAGCGTGATGGCCGCTGGTACCTGGTCACACCGGAAGGCCATCCGTTCTACTCGCTGGGGGTCAATGCCGTGGCCGCCGATGGCGGGCGCACCTACGTTGCCGGTCGCGAGGGGATGTTCAAGGTCTTGCCAGGTGAAGGCGATGCGCTGACGGCCTTTTATGGCGAAGGCAACAACGACGATGGCAACGCTTCGTCGCAAGGGCGCAGCTTCAAGCAGGGGCGTTGGTTCGACTTCTACGCCGCGAATATCCAGCGCACCTATGGCAAGCCTTGCCCGCCAGCCGTGGAAGGCCAGGCACCTCCCGTCTGCCCACCGTTGGCGCTGGACGCCGAGCGTTGGCGGGCTCACACACTGGACCGGCTGCAGGCCTGGGGCTTCAACACCCTGGGCAACTGGAGTGACCCGGCCATCGGCCAGGCCAAGCGCATGGCCTATACCTTGCCGCTGTCGATCGTCGGTGACTATGCCAGCATCAGCACTGGCATGGACTGGTGGGGCCGCATGCCGGACCCGTTCGACCCACGGTTTGCCATGGCCACGGAACGTGCCGTGGCCATCGCCGCGCGCGATCACCGTGACGACCCCTGGCTGATCGGCTATTTCGCCGACAACGAACTGGCCTGGGCTGCGCCCGGCAGCGACCCCAAGGCGCGCTATGGCCTGGCCTATGGCACCCTGCGCCTGACCACCGACGTGCCGGCCAAGCGCGCATTCCTCAAGCAATTGCGCGACAAGTATCGCAACCAGGAGGGGCTGTCCAAGGCCTGGGGCATCGACCTGCAGGCCTGGGAGCTGATGGAGGACCCAGGCTTCGAGGCGCCGCTGCCCAACCCCGAGCACCCGGAAATCGAGCGTGATTACCAGTACTTCCAGCAGGTATTCGCCGAAACCTACTTCAAGACCATTTCCGATGCACTGAAGTGGCATGCGCCCAACCACCTGCTGCTGGGAGGTCGCTACGCCGTGAGCACACCGGAAGCGGTCAAGGCCTGCGCCGAGTTCTGCGATGTCCTGAGTTTCAACTTCTATACCCTCAAGCCCGAGGATGGCTATGACTTTGCCCGTCTGGCCGAACTCGACAAGCCGGTGCTGGTGTCCGAGTTCCAGTTCGGTTCGCGCGACCGTGGGCCGTTCTGGCCAGGGCCGGTAGAAGTGGCCAGGGAAGAGGACCGTGGGCCTGCCTACGGCAACTTCCTCAAGGCCGCCCTGGCACAGCCGATGATCGTCGGTGTGCATTGGTTCCAGTATCTCGACCAACCGGCCAGTGGGCGTCTGCTGGATGGCGAGAACGGCCACCTGGGCCTGGTGGCAATTACCGATGTGCCATACCCGGGGTTCGTCGAGGCGGTGCGCAAGAGCAACCTGCAGGCCGTTGGTCAGTTGCGCGGCGATCTGGAGAAAAAGGTCCCCTGAGGGTCTACCGGGGGCGCTTGCGCCCCCTGGCACAGATGACACTGCTGTTTCGGCACCGACCATCCGCCCTTGCCCAGTAGGCAAAACCGCCAACTACTGAAACAATGCACGCCTTTGTCAGCAAGGTCGTACGGAGAACAGCGGGTGCAGATCCAGGGTCACTATGAGCTGAAGTTCGAAGCGGTGCGTGAAGCGTTTGCGGCATTGTTCGAAGATCCCCAGGAGCGTGGCGCGGCGCTGTGCATCCAGGTCGGTGGCGAGACCGTGGTCGACCTGTGGGCGGGCAGTGCCGACAAGGACTGCCAGCAGGCCTGGCACAGCGACACCATCGCCAACCTGTTTTCCTGCACCAAGACCTTCACCGCCGTGACGGCGCTGCAACTGGTGGGTGAGGGCAAGCTTGCCCTGGATGCCCCGGTGGCGCGCTACTGGCCAGAATTCGCCCAGGCCGGCAAGCAGAACATTACCCTGCGCCAGTTGCTCAGCCACCGTGCCGGCCTGCCGGCCATCCGCGAGCTGCTGCCGGCTGAGGCCCTGTATGACTGGCAGACCATGGTCGACGCCCTGGCTGCGGAAACGCCGTGGTGGACGCCCGGCACTGAGCACGGCTATGCCGCCATCACCTACGGCTGGCTGATCGGCGAGCTGATCCGCCGCGTCGATAACCGTGGCCCGGGTGAGTCGATCGTCGCCCGTACCGCCCGGCCGCTAGGCCTGGACTTCCATATCGGCCTGGCCGACGAAGAGTTCCACCGTGTGGCGCATATTGCCCGTGGCAAGGGCAACGCGGGTGACGCCGCAGCCCAGCGCCTGCTGCAGGTGACCATGCGTGAACCCGAGGCACTGTCGACTCGCGCCTTCACCAATCCGCCAGCCATCCTGACCAGCACCAACAAGCCCGAATGGCGGCGCATGCAGCAGCCGGCGGCCAATGGCCACGGCAATGCGCGCAGTCTGGCCGGCTTCTACGCAGGCCTGCTCGACGGCAGCCTGCTCGAATCCGAACTGCTCGACGAACTGACCCGTGAACACAGCCTTGGCCAGGATCGTACCTTGTTGACCCAGACCCGTTTTGGCCTGGGGTGCATGCTCGACCAGCCCGATGTGGCCAACGCCACCTTCGGCCTCGGTGCCCGTGCCTTCGGTCATCCAGGCGCTGGCGGCTCGGTGGGTTTCGCCGATCCGGAACACGACGTGGCGTTCGGCTTCGTGGTCAATACCCTCGGCCCATACGTGCTCATGGATCCAAGAGCCCAGCAGCTGGTACGCGTGCTTGGCACTTGCCTTTGATCGGGTAAAGCGGGTATTACGCAACCCCTTTGACTATCCTCAATGCCAACGCCTGAAGTGCGTTGGCAAAATATCTTTCAATTTCATGGTGTATCGCTGATGTCTTCACATAAAACCTTAGCTCTCGCCCTGTGCCTGGCCGCTATGACCGGTTGCGCCAGCCACTCCCAGGACGCTTCCAAGGACGGCGGCAGCAGCTGGTGGCCGTTCGGTTCGGACAAGGTTGCCGACAAGGAAGTGAAAGCGGCGGTTACCGAGAAAGTCGCCAAGGCCGACGCCAAGTCCGAGAGCGCCAGCCACTGGTGGTGGCCGTTTGGCGGTAGCGACCAGCAGGCCAAAGGGCCAGCAATGCCGAAGATCGACGAGAAGGCCACCCAGGCCTGGCTGGACCAGTACGAGCCAAAGCTGCGTGAAGCCGTCAAGGACAGCAAGCTGGAGCTGGAGCGCCGCGACAACGTGCTGGTGGTGACCATCCCGGTCGACAGCTCGTACAACCCGGATCGCCCGAACATGCTGCTGCCGATGACCTTGGGCCCGATCACCCGCGTGGCCAAGGCCGTCGAAGGTGACTCGAAGACTGCCGTGCTGGTACTTGGCCACGCCGACAGCAGCGGTGTCGCAGCCGCCAACCAGAAGCTGAGCCTGGAGCGTGCCGCCTCGGTATCGGCGATCTTCCGTCTGAGCGGCCTGCAGCGTGACCGCCTGTCGCTCAAGGGCATGGGCTCGGAAATGCCGCGTGCCGCCAACGACAGCGCTGAAGGCCGTGCCCTGAACCGCCGTGTTGAAATGCTGCTGACGCCGCAGAACACCATGGTTGCCTTGCTGGCCAAGTATCAACAGGCAGCTCCAGTGGCAACCCCGGCATCGATGGTTGCCGTGCAGGATGCCAAGGCGCCTGCCGCCAAGCCGGTTGAGACCAAGAAACCAGCCGCCAAGCCAGCTGCGAAGAAAGCCGCTGCCAAGCCTGCGGCCAAGGCCACTGCCAAGAAGAAGGCCGCGCCAGCCAAGCCGGCTGCCAAGAAAGCCGCTACCACTGACAAGAAAGTAGCCGCCAACAGCCCTGCGAAGACCAACTGATCGTCAAGGAAACGCAGCCATGACCCAATCCCTGGCCGATATGCGCCGCGACTACACCCGTGATGGCCTGGCCGAAGCCCAGGCCCCGGGTGAGCCGTTCGCCCTGTTCCACCAGTGGTTTGCCGACGCGGTGAAGACCGAGCAGCCACCGGTGGAGGCCAACGCCCTGACCCTCGCCACGGTCGATGGCGAGGGCCGCCCGCACTGTCGTGTGTTGCTGCTCAAGGGCCTCGATGACCGTGGTTTCACCTTCTTCACCAACTATGACAGCGCCAAGGGCCAGCAACTGCTGGCCAACCCGTTCGCTGCCATGACCTTCTTCTGGCCGGCGCTGGAGCGCCAGGTGCGGATCGAAGGGCGAGTGGAAAAGGTCACGGCCAAGGAGTCGGATGACTACTACCAGGTACGCCCGCTGGGCAGCCGCCTGGGGGCCTGGGCTTCGCCACAGAGCCGTGTCATTGCCAACCGTGAGGAGCTCGAAGGCCTGGTCAAGGCCACCGAAGCGCGCTTCTCCGATACCCAGCCGCATTGCCCGGAACATTGGGGTGGCTATCGCTTGCTGCCTGAGCGGATCGAGTTCTGGCAGGGCCGGGCCAGCAGGTTGCATGACCGTCTGAACTACCGTCTGGTCGACGGGCAGTGGGCGCGCGAGCGCCTGGCACCGTGACACCTTGGGGCTGCCAGGCAGCCCCATTCCCTCCTCAAGCCAACACTTCTTCACAACTGATGAAGTAATCCGTGGCTATCCTTGGTCTGAGCTGTAACGCCCGCATTACTGTCCGTCAAGGCTGTACAGGGGCTGAATGGAAATAAATTTATTGCGTCAGCGCAGTGACAGCCGTCAACGCGCGGCGTCTAATGGACACCTGTTTTTTGGAGATTGTACCCATGCGTAAATCCGCTTTGCTGGTGGCGACTTTCACCACCCTGTCGCTGCTGCTTGGTGGCTGTGCCTCGAGCCTGACCGGCGACAGCTACTCCCGTGATGAGGCCCGTCGCGTACAGACCGTGCGTATGGGTACCATTGAATCCCTGCGCCCGGTCAAGATCGAAGGCACCAAGACCCCGATCGGCGGTGGTGCTGGCGCCATCGTCGGTGGCGTGGCCGGCAGCGCCATTGGCGGTGGCCGTGGCAGCATCGTCACCGCCGTGATTGGTGCGGTGGCCGGTGGCCTGGCAGGTTCCGCTGCCGAGGAAGGCCTGACCCGTACCCAGGGCGTGGAAATCACCGTGCGTGAAGACGACGGCAGCATGCGCGCCTATGTGCAGGCCGTGCAGCAGAACGAAGTCTTCCGCGTTGGCGACCGCGTGCGCATCATGACCGTTGACGGTACCAGCCGCGTTTCGCACTGATCGTAGCGGTCAATAAAAACCCCGAATGGGCCAGGCCCATTCGGGGTTTTTTGTTTTCCTGCGCCGGCCTCTTCGCGGGCAAGCCCGCTCCCACAGGTACTGCACAGTTTTCAAAGGTTGTGCGATCCCTGTGGGAGCGGGTTTACCCGCGAAGAGGCCAGTTCAGGCAATGCAGCTTAGAGCCCGAGAATGTCGCGAGCCACGGCTTCGGCAATGCGGATACCGTCCACGCCTGCCGAAAGAATCCCCCCGGCATACCCCGCACCTTCACCCGCCGGGAACAGCCCCTTCATGTTCAGGCTCTGGAAATCCGCACCACGGGTAATGCGCAGCGGCGACGAGGTGCGTGTCTCGATGCCGGTCAGCACCGCATCATGCAGGTTGTAGCCTTTGATCTGGCGGTCGAACGCCGGCAGCGCTTCGCGGATTGCCTCGATGGCGAAGTCTGGCAGGCTCGGTGCCAGGTCACCCAGGGTCACCCCCGGCTTGTACGACGGTTCGACGCTGCCCAGTGCGGTGGACGGCTTGCCAGCGACGAAGTCGCCCACCAGCTGCGCCGGCGCCTGGTAGTTGCTGCCACCCATGACGTAGGCGTGGGCTTCCAGTCGCTCCTGCAGCTCGATACCGGCCAGCGGGCCGCCCGGATAGTCGCGCTCGGGGTCGATGCCGACGACGATGCCGGAGTTGGCGTTGCGCTCGTTACGCGAGTACTGGCTCATGCCGTTGGTCACCACGCGGCCCGGCTCGCTGGTGGCGGCGACCACGGTGCCGCCCGGGCACATGCAGAAGCTGTACACCGAACGGCCGTTCTTGGCGTGATACACCAGCTTGTAGTCGGCGGCGCCGAGTTTCGGGTGGCCGGCGTATTTACCCAGGCGCGCCTTGTCGATCAGCGTTTGTGGGTGTTCGATACGGAAGCCCACCGAGAACGGCTTGGCTTCCATGTACACGCCCTTGGCGTGCAGCATGCGGAAGGTGTCGCGGGCGCTGTGGCCCAGGGCCAGGACCACATGGCGCGAGTGCAGCTGCTCGCCGCTTTCCAGCACCACGCCGGTCAGCTGGCCGTCTTCGATTAGCAGGTCGGTGACCTTTTCCTGGAAGCGCACTTCGGCGCCGAGGGCGATCATGTCCTGGCGCATCTGTTCGACCATGCCAGTCAGGCGGAAGGTACCGATGTGCGGTTTGTTGATGTACAGGATTTCGTCCGGCGCACCGGCCTTGACGAACTCTTCCAGAACCTTGCGGCCGTGGTGGTTCGGGTCCTTGATCTGGCTGTAGAGCTTGCCGTCGGAGAAGGTCCCGGCGCCGCCTTCGCCGAACTGCACGTTGGACTCGGGGTTGAGCACGCTTTTACGCCACAGGCCCCAGGTGTCCTTGGTACGCTGGCGCACTTCCTTGCCGCGCTCGAGGATGATCGGCTTGAAGCCCATCTGTGCCAGTAGCAGGCCGGCAAAGATGCCGCACGGGCCGAAGCCGACCACGATCGGGCGCTCCTGCAGGTCGGCCGGCGCTTGGCCGACGAACTTGTAGGTGACGTCGGGTGCCACGCCAATGTTGTGATCGTCGGCGAACTTGCTGAGCAGCTCGGCTTCGTTGCTGGCTTCAAGGTCGATGGTGTAGATGAACAGCAGCTCGCTGTTCTTCTTGCGCGCATCGTAGCTGCGCTTGAACAGGTTGAAGCTGAGCAGTTGCTCGTCGCGGATGCCCAGGCGCTGGACGATGGCTTCACGCAGGGCTTCGTCGGGATGGTCCAGGGGCAGCTTGAGTTCGGTGATTCGTAGCATGGCAGGGTCCAGTATCCCGGCCATGGGCGGCCGGCGGCTTTACACAAACCGCCAAGTATAAGCTGTTAGCCGCCCCGACTGGCAGGATAAAAGCGCCCGGCGATCAGTTGTCGCGCGCACCGCCGTAGTAGCCGCAGCCGCGCAGGGTCTGGCCGTCGATGCGCAGCTCGGCGCGCAGGTGACGCACGGCGCCAGTGGCGCCATCGACGCAGCGTTGCGGGGCGACCCACAGTTCAACGTGCTGGCCATTGGCTTCGCTGGTCAGGGTCAGGCCGCCGCCGGGCACTTCTTCTTCGAGGAACGGCAGGGGCAGTGGGTCTTTGCCGACGCGGTTGAGCACCATGCCCTTGCCACTGGCCTTGATGTCCCAGTCCGGTTCGTGGCCATTGGCGCGTAGGGTCAGCTGCTTGAAGTTGGGGTCGTCGCAGGCGCGGGTGGAGGGTTCCAGGCGGTACAGGCGGCTGACCTCCAGCTGGCCATCGTTGTCGGCCTGCTTGCTGCCGGTGAGGCGCCCGCGCACGTCGGTGAACAACTTGGCGTTGGCGTCCTTGGCCAGGTTGACGGACTCCTGAAGGATGCCGGTGCCGGCGACGTCATTGATCACGAAGTGGCGGCTTTCACCGCAGGGTTTGAACAACAGCCGGCCGCCGCCAGCGCTCAGTTCGCCCTGCATGCGCGTGGTACCGATGTTCGGGTCACGGGGCTGCTCGGCCAGCAACTGGCAGCCGGCGAACAGGGGCAGCAGGGCAGTGAGCAGCAGGGTAGGGGTGAGGCGCATGGGGCGGGCTCCGGAGAATCTTTGCCAAAGAGCTGGCCACGATACACGTCCTGCGGGCAGAAAAAAGGGCCCGAAGGCCCTTTTTCATTCAACCACCCAAGTAGGCGTCGCGCACCTTCGGGTCGGTCAGCAGTGCCTCACCGGTGCCCTGCATCACCACCCGGCCGTTCTCCAGTACATACGCCCGGTCGGCGATCTTCAGCGCCTGGTTGGCGTTCTGCTCCACCAGGAACACCGTCACGCCATCACGGCGCAGCTGTTCGATGATGTCGAAGATCTGCTGGATGATGATCGGCGCCAGGCCCAGCGAAGGCTCGTCGAGCAGCAGCAGCTTGGGCTTGCTCATCAGCGCTCGGCCAATGGCCAGCATCTGCTGCTCGCCACCGGACATGGTGCCGCCACGCTGGATGTAACGCTCCTTCAGCCGCGGGAACAGCTGCAGGACCTTGTCCAGTTGCTCCTGGTAGTCGCCCTTGTCGGTGAAGAAGCCGCCCATGGCCAGGTTTTCCTCGACGGTCAGGCGGGCGAACACACGGCGGCCTTCCGGCACCACCGCGATGCTCTTGCGCATGATGTGCGAGGACGGCTGGCCGACCAGTTCTTCACCCAGGTACTTGATGCTGCCGCTGTGCGCCTGCGGCGACCCGCACAGGGTCATCAGCAAGGTCGACTTGCCGGCACCGTTGGCACCGATCAGGGTGACGATCTCGCCCTGGTTGATCTCCACGTTGACGCTGTGCAGCGCCTGGATCTTGCCGTAGAAGGTGGAAACGTTCTCGAACTTCAGCATTTACGCTTCCCCCAGGTAGGCTTTGATCACATCAGGGTTGTCGCGGATCTCCTCCGGCGTGCCGTGGGCCAGGGGCGTGCCCTGGTTGATCACGACGATGTGGTCGGAGATGCTCATCACCAGCTTCATGTCGTGCTCGATCAGCAGCACGGTGACGTTGTGCGACTCGCGCAGGTAGGCGATCAGTGTCTTGAGGTCTTCGGTTTCCTTGGGGTTCAGGCCCGCGGCGGGTTCGTCGAGCATGATGATCCGTGGCTGGGTCATCATGCAGCGGGCGATTTCCAGGCGGCGCTGCTGGCCGTAGGCGAGGGTGCCGGCGGTACGGTTGGCGAATTCGGTCAGGTTGACCTTCTCCAGCCAGTACTGGGCGCGCTCCATGGCCTCCTTCTCGCTGCGGCGGAAGTTCGGGGTTTTGAACAGGCCGGCGAAGAAGTTGGTGTTCAGGTGACGGTGCTGGGCGATCAGCAGGTTTTCCAGCGCGGTCATTTCCTTGAACAGGCGCACGTTCTGGAAGGTCCGCACCACGCCCTTGCGGGCGATCTGGTGGCCGGCCAGGCCCTGGATCGGCTGGCCGTCGAGCAGGATGGTACCGCCGCTGGGCTTGTAGAAGCCGGTCAGGCAGTTGAACACCGTGGTCTTGCCAGCGCCGTTCGGGCCGATCAGCGCCACCACCTGTTTTTCCTTGACGGTCAGGGCCACGCCGTTGACCGCCAACAAGCCGCCGAAGCGCATGCTCAGGCCGCTGACTTGCAGAATTTCGCGGCTCATCGACGCAGCTCCATGTGGGGACGTTGCATAGGCAGCAGGCCTTGCGGACGCCAGATCATCATCAACACCATCAGCGCACCGAACATCAGCATCCGGTATTCGCTGAACTCACGCATCAGCTCCGGCAGCAGGATCATCACGATGGCCGCGAGAATCACGCCCAGTTGTGAGCCCATGCCGCCGAGCACGACGATGGCGAGGATGATCGCCGACTCGATGAAGGTGAACGACTCTGGCGTCACCAGGCCTTGGCGCGCCGCGAAGAAGCTGCCGGCGAAACCGGCGAAGCAGGCACCCAGGGTGAATGCCGAGAGCTTGATCACGGTGGGGTTCAGGCCCAGCGCACGGCAGGCGATCTCGTCTTCGCGCAGCGCTTCCCAGGCACGGCCGATCGGCATGCGCAGCAGGCGGTTGATCACGAACAGTGCCAGCAGGGCCAGCAGCAGGGCAACCAGGTAGAGGAAGATGACCTTGTTGATCGAGTTGTATTCCAGCCCGAAGAACTCGTGGAAGGTCTGCATCCCCTCGGCGGCCTTGCGCTCGAAGGTCAGGCCGAAGAACTCCGGCTTGGGGATGTTGCTGATGCCGTTGGGGCCGCCGGTCCAGTCGGTGAGGTTGCGCAGGAACAGGCGGATGATCTCGCCGAAGCCGAGGGTCACGATCGCCAGGTAGTCACCGCGCAGACGCAGCACCGGGAAGCCGAGCAGGAAGCCGAAGGTAGCCGACATCAGGCCGGCGATCGGCAGGCAGACCCAGAAGCTCCAGCCCAGGTAGTGCGAGAGCATCGCGTAGCTGTAGGCGCCGACGGCATAGAAACCGACATAGCCGAGGTCGAGCAGGCCGGCCAGGCCGACCACGATGTTCAGGCCCAGGCCCAGCAGCACGTAGATCAGGATCAGCGTGGCGATGTCGACCGCCCCGCGCGAGCCGAAGAACGGCCACACCAGTGCCGCGACGATCAGGCCGATGATCACGTAGCGCTGGGTTTTCGGCAGGGTCAGGTAGTTGCTGACGGCTGGCGGGATCAGCTTGCGATCCGAGCGACGGCCCATCACCGCGCTCCACTGCTTGTCGAACAGCACACGCAGGAACATCAGCACCGAACACACGGCGATGATACTGATGGTGAACGACCCTTGGCTGTGCACCGCCAGGCTGATGCCGTCGATGCTCAGTTTCAGGCCCAGCACCGGGAAGGCCACGGCCCAGACCAGCAAGGCGCTGAAGAACGCCTGTTTGAGATTTCTGTTCATACTTTTTCAACCTCCGGGCGGCCCAGGATGCCGGTCGGCCGGAACAGCAGGACAAGAACCAACAAGCCGAATGCCACCACGTCCTTGTACTGGTCGCCGAAGATGTCGGCGCCGAAGGCTTCGGCCACGCCCAGCACCAGCCCGCCGAGCATGGCGCCCGGGATGCTGCCGATGCCGCCCAGTACCGCTGCGGTGAAGGCCTTCAGGCCCACCAGGAAACCGGCGTTGGGGTTGATCACCCCGTACTGCATGCTCAGCAGCACGGCCGCCACGGCCGCCAGGGCGGCACCGATGACGAAGGTCAGGGCGATGATGTTGTTGGTGTTGATGCCCAGCAGGTTGGCCATCTTGATGTCCTCGGCACAGGCACGGCAGGCGCGGCCCAGGCGGGAACGGGAGATGAACAGGGTCAGGCAGGTCATGGCCACCAGGGTGACCACGAACACCAGGATCTGCATGTAGCTGATCAGGACTTCTTCAGCACCGCCCGGCCCGAAGGAGAAGGCTCCCGGGATCAGGTTGGGGATGGATTTGTCCTTCGAGTCTTGCGACAGCAAGACCGTGTTCTGCAGGAAGATCGACATGCCGATGGCGGAAATCAGCGGGATCAGGCGGTTGCTGTTGCGCAGGGGGCGGTAGGCAACCCGTTCGATGCTGTAGCCATAGGCACTGGTGACGCAGATCGTCGCGACGAAGGCGACGGTCATCAGGATCGGCAGCGAATGGATACCCATCATGGCCAGGCCCGCCAGGGCGATAAAGGCCACGTAGGAACCGATCATGTATACCTCGCCGTGGGCGAAGTTGATCATGCCGATGATGCCGTACACCATCGTGTAGCCGATGGCGATCAAGGCATAGGTGCTGCCGATGGTCAATCCATTAACCAGTTGTTGGAAGAAATGGTAGATCTCAGGCATTACAGCGCTCCTAAAAACCTGATTTGCATTTCGCTGGCGGGGGTACGGCCAGGAAACCGCGGGTGACGGTTTTAAGATTTTCAGGTGAGTCCGCCCCCGGATCGCGGGGATCAGGCCCATGAACCTCGTAAAACAAAGCCCACTGCTCGCACAGTGGGCTTCTACGGTCAGCTATTAGTCACGCAGTTACTGAGGGGAGACTTCGGTCTTCGGCTTGCCGAAGTGCCATTCGTAGACCACGAACTTGAAGTCTTTCAGGTCGCCTTTCTCGTCGTACGACAGGGTGCCGGTCGGGGTCTTGAAGGAACCGGCGTGGATGGCGGCTGCCACCTTGTCGGTGTCTTCGGACTTGGCCGCTTCGATACCTTTGGCGATCAGCTCGACAGCCGAGTAGGCCGGGAACACGAACGGACCGCTCGGGTCCTTGCCGTCAGCCTTGATGGCGTCGACGATGGCCTTGTTCTCAGGGTCGGTGTCGAACGACTTCGGCAGGGTCACCAGCAGGCCTTCGGAAGCACCTTGGGCGATCTGCGAGATGGAGTCGTTACCCACGCCTTCCGGGCCCATGAACTTGGCTTTCAGGCCCTTTTCCTGGGCTTGGCGCAGGATCAGACCCAGCTCTGGGTGGTAGCCGCCGTAGTAGACGAAGTCGACGTTGTTCTGCTTGAGCTTCTGGATGATCGAGGAGAAGTCCTTGTCACCGGCATTCAGGCCTTCGAAGACGGCAACCTTGGTGCCTTTCTTCTCGAGGGTCTGCTTGACTGCGGTGGCGATGCCCTCACCGTACTGCTGCTTGTCGTGCAGAACGGCAACGACCTTCGGCTTGACGTGGTCGGCGATGTAGTTGCCGGCAGCCGGGCCCTGGGCGCTGTCCAGGCCGATGGTGCGGAAGATCAGCTTGTAGCCACGGGCGGTGATTTCCGGCGAGGTGGCGGCCGGGGTGATCATGATCACGCCTTCGTCTTCGTAGATGTCGGACGCTGGCTGGGTGGAGCTGGAGCACAGGTGGCCGATGACGAACTTGACGCCGTCGTTGACCACTTTGTTGGCGACTGCCACGGCCTGTTTAGGGTCGCAGGCGTCGTCGTATTCCTTGGCTTCGAGCATCTTGCCATCGACGCCGCCCTTGGCGTTGATATCCTTGATGGCCTGCTTGGCGCCGATGAACTGCATGTCGCCGTACTGGGTCACAGGGCCGGTTTTAGGGCCCGCGATCCCGATCTTGATGGTATCGGCGGCAAACGAATGGCTGGCTACCCCGGCCAGTACCATTGCGGCGAACAGCTTGGAAATCTTGATCATAGTGCTCCACTCATTCTGTTGTAATTCTTATAGTCCTGGCGGCCAGGGCTACAGACCGGGCGGGATTTGCGGTATGGCCACGCCACACTGCATGCCCACCTTCCCCCGGAACATGTCCCGGAACTGTACCGGTACAGTGTAGAGCCCTGTTCGCGCGCTTGAAAAGCGGGCAAAAAGTGCCTGTTCCGCGGGTTGTCGCATGATCGACACAAAGATACAGAAAAGCGCCATCACTTTGCCTGTATCCCGGGCCCCACCCCACAACTTCGGGGCCAATCGACCAAATTACATATTTGAAACCGGGTTTTTCTGCAAAAATGCCGGCCTTTTTTCATTGGCCGAATTTGCGGGTACAAACCCATGACTGATCAAACAAGCACCCTCTATGCCAAATTGCTCGGCGAGACCGCGACAATCGAGTGGAAGGCTTTGGAGCGTTTCTGGGCCAAGGGTGACCTGATTTGGGTCGACCCTAGTCTCGACCTGATCGAGGTTGCCGCGGCAATGGCCGAGAATCGCAGCGAGATCTTCGCCAAGTGGCGTAGTGATGGCACTGTCGGGCCGGTCAGCGCCGAGCAAGCGCTCGACCTGCAAAGCCGCGATCCAGAGATCTGGGCCGTGGTGGTTTCACCGTTCATCGTGATTCAGGCTAAACAAGCGGAATAACGGCGCGCTTTTTTAGTGCGTAAAAATGCACAGCCGCCCCATGACGGTGCTCGTTGACGCTCACGTAAGGTAGAAGTTGGTAACAGTGGTGGGCTGATTCGGCGCTGCGGTAACAGTTTACGGCATGCGTAATGGGGGCTGCAGAGCAGCCCTTCGCGGGCATGCCCGCTCCCACAGGTGCTGTGCAATTCCAACATGCACGAAATCCCTGTGGGAGCGGGCGTGCCAGCGAAGGGCCGCAAAGCGGCCCCGTCGTGTTTAGTAATCGACCCGGCCGGTATGGCTGTTCAGCGAAATCACCCGGGTCTTGCCGATGCGGTGGCGGAAGATCTCGCGCAGGTACTTCACCGCCTTCTTCACGCATTCGCGCGACAGACGAATATCGTTGATCGACACGAAGCGGCTCTTGTCGTTGATCAGTTCGCGATATTTCTTTTCGTACATCGGCTTGATCGCATACCAGTTGGTGTCGAGGATCTTCGCCGGGTTCTCGAACTCACTGAGCAGGTCGTCTATCCGCTCCTCCTCGAAGTGCTCGCTGGTGATGAACTCGAGGATGGCGTTGTCCAGGGTGTCATCGAAGCGGTACGGGGTGCGGGCAAAGCAACGCTTGATGAAGGCCACGATCAGGGTCAGGAAGTCGTCCGACAAGCATGGGCTCTTGGCGATCAGGGTGGTCAGCGACAGGTTGGCCGAGGCGCCGATCACCAGTGCGTAGCGCTTGAGCGTGGTATTGGGGAACAGGCTGTTGAGGTGGGTCTTGAGCCGGTTCAAGTCCATGTACGACAGCTTGTAGTCCTTGGGCAGCGAGACGATCGACACCACCGACGAGCAGTTCTTGAAGAAGTGCAGGTCATGCAGTGCGGCGGCGTCGTAACCCGAGGCCTGGTATTGCTCCAGGGCAGCGCGGTAGCGGCGCGATTCGATCGGCAGCAGGCTGATGCCCTCGATGGCCTGGGTCTGCTTGTTGAAGTGCGGCAGGTCGATGGAGCGGAAGAACAGGTCGTCGATGTCCAGGCGCGGGGTTTCGCGTTCGAACACCTTGAACTTGTCCGTGCCTGGCGCTGGTGCTTCGGGCACCACCGATTCGGCATAGGCAATCGCTACCGGGCCGGCCAGGCTCATGAACAGGTCGTTGGCGTCCAGGCGGATGGTTTCACCAATGTCGATGCCCGCGCGGCGGAAGTAGTTCTGGTCGTAGTCGGTGGTCACCGCCTGGGCGGTCAGGATGTTGAAGATCTGCTGGGAGATGTACTGGTTGGCGTGCTTCTCCATGGCGTTGACGTCGATGTTGTGGATGGTGCCGTCATCGCTTTCTTCGGCGTAGCGCATGATGTCGTTGGAGATCAGCATCATCGCGTTCCATGGGCGGATACGGCCCATCACGCTGGCTTCGCTGCTGTCTTCATTATCGAAGTTGTACGAGAAGTCCCATTCTTCCGACAGGTATTTGCACAACAGTCGGCCGGCGTTGATGTGCAGGGCTTCGGACATTTCGCTGCGATGGTCCGTCGCATTGGGCAGCACGCAGATGCCGCTGGTGAAGATCGGCTCGAAGACGAACGAGTGCCCGCTCTTGCCGTCGTTCTCGTCGGCAGGCTTGGTGTCGAAGGTCTTGTTCATGTACGAGTACTGCTGGGCCAGGCCGAACTCCGAGGCCATGCCTGAACCGGTACCGCCACCGGCACTGAAAATGTAGAAGTACAGCCGCGACTGGTTGGCCTTGATGCCGCAGGAGTCGATCAGGTAGGAGTGGATCAGTTTCCAATCGGCGCTGGAGAAGCGCTGGGTGTCCTTGTTGAGGATGATCTTGGCCAGGTACTGGCCGAGGATCGGTGCATTGCCGGCACCGCCTGCGTGCACCTCGGACAGGTCCATGATCTTCATCTTGCTGTAGTCACGCAGGAATCCGCCGCGTTCGCCCTTGCGCGAGAAGCGGATACGCCCGGCGATGTCCTTGTCCAGGTCGCCGAGCATCACCAGCGGCTCGACCAGGAACACCGGTTTGACGCCCTTGTTCTGCACCAGCCGCAGGTTCTGGCGGATCCAGCGTGCCGGGCTGTAGCCCGACTCGCCCTTGAGGCGGTCTTCGTTGTTGAACTCGTTGAGGAAGAAGGTACGGGCGTTGTAGACCAGTTCCGCCACGTCCAGGGCGATGTTCGAACCGCAACGGCCCAGGCCGATCAGGCAGACCGACGGGAACTGCTGCTCCAGGCGCAGTTGGTCATCGTCTTCGATGTGCTGGTTGCTGGGGAATACCAGGTCACGCAGGCCGTCGAGGTTGTCGAGGATGCGCTGGATGTCCTGCTCGGTGAAATACAGGTACTGCTGTGTCGGTGGGGTGCGTGTCGGTAGTGTGTCACGAACACCACTGGCGGTCGGTAAGTTGGGGAGAGTCGAAGACTCGGGGACCGCATTGGCAGAAGTGTTCGTAGAGGTCATAGTGCGCCATTTGCCTGGTGTTAAGTGATTATCAGAGGGTTATGCCATATGGCCATCACGCGAAACGCCGCGACTCTATCAGTGCGCCATTTGCGGGTGCGATAGGGGTTTCCCTTACTTGTTTTAAGTATTTTTCTGTCGAGCTGGCATTGCATCGCCCGTTTGCCACGCTTCTTTAATTGTCTGCCTGGAGTCGTTCATGAGTACTGCACTGCCTTCGCTGGGATTTGCCGGGATTGGCCTGATGGGCCTGCCGATGTGCCGGCGCCTGTTGGCCGCGGGTTATCCGCTGACGGTCTGGAACCGCAGCCCCGACAAATGTGCCGCGTTGGTCGCAGCAGGCGCCCGCCTGGCGGCCTGCCCGGCCGAGCTGTGCCGTGACAGCGACATGGTGCTGCTGTGCCTGGCCGACACGGCAGTGGTGCGCGAGGTGGTGTTTGGCGAGCAAGGCATCGCCGAGGGCGGGCGCAGCGGGCAGTTGCTGGTGGACTTCTCCAGCCTCGAACCGACCGCTACCCGGGAAATGGCTGCCGAGCTGGCTGCACTGTGTGGCATGGCCTGGCTGGATGCTCCAGTTTCCGGCGGCACGCCAGGGGCAGAGGCGGGCACCTTGGCGATCATGGTGGGTGGCGAGGCCACTGACCTGCAGCGTGCGCGCCCGGTTCTGCAGGTGCTTGGCCAGCGGGTGACGCACATGGGCGCAGTGGGGGCAGGGCAGGTGACCAAGGCCTGCAATCAGATGATCGTGGCCTGCAATGCCCTGGTGATTGCCGAGGTGGTGGCGTTGGCCGAACAGTCAGGCGTCGACGCCACCCTGATCGCCGAGGCCCTTGCCGGTGGCTTTGCCGATTCGAAGCCGCTGCAGATCCTGGCGCCGCAGATGGCCGAAAGCCGTTTCGAACCGATCAAATGGCATGTCCGCACGCTGCTCAAGGACCTCGACGGTGCCGTCAAGCTTTCCCGTGAGCAGGGCTCGGCAACGCCGCTCAGTGGCCTTGCCGCACAGTTGATGCGCCTGCACGGTAGCCAAGGGTATCTGCAAAAAGATCCGGCGACCCTGGTAGAGCTGTATCGCAACAAGGGCTGAATACACTCTCCTGGCGGTCGAGCTGATCGAGCAGCGAGCGTAGTTCGCTCAGCGGCACGGGGCGGCTGAGCAGGTAGCCCTGCAGGTAGTCGCAGCCATTGCTGGCCAGGAACTCATGCTGCTCGACGGTTTCGACGCCTTCGCTGACCACTTCCAGGTGCAGGGTGTGGGCCATGGCGATGATGGCCTCGATGATCTCGCGGTCCTTCAGGCTGCCGGGCACATCCTGCAGGAACGTGCGGTCGATCTTCAGCACGTCCAGAGGCAGGCGCTTGAGGTAGGCCAGCGACGAATAGCCGGTGCCGAAATCGTCGATCGACAGGCCGACCCCCTGGCCGCGAATGCGCTTGAGCAGGCTGACGGTATGCTCGATGTCACCCATCAAAGCGTTTTCGGTGACTTCCAGTTCCAGCTGGCGAGGCGCCAGGCCCGCCTGGAACAGTGCCACTTCCACTTCGTTGGGCAGGGTTTCATGGCCCAGGGTCACCGCCGAGCAATTGACCGTGACCTTGAGGCTGGTAAAGCCATGCTGCTGAAGCCGGGCCAGGTCCTGGCAGGCGTGGCGCAGCACCCACAGGTCGAGGTCGACGATCAGGCCGTTGGCTTCGGCAATGCCGATGAACCGGTCAGGCCCCATCAGCCCGTGCAGCGGGTGCTGCCAGCGTACCAGTGCTTCGAGCTTGGCCACCTGGCCGGTGCGCAGGTCGAAGATGGGTTGGTAATGCACACACAGGCCTCGTTCTTCGAGCAGGGCAAGGCGCAGTTCCTCTTCCAGTTGCAAGGCCAGGCTGGCACGGCTTTTCAGGCTGCTGTTGAAAAAGTGCAGGCTGTTGCGCCCGCTGCCTTTGGATTGATACAGGGCCAGGTCGGCATGCTTGAGCAGTTCTTCGGTGGTCAGGCCGTCATCGGGGTAGATGCTGATGCCGATGCTGGTGGTCATGACCATGCGCCGGCCGCCCAGATCGATCGGCTCCTTCATCCGCTGCATGATGCGCTGGGCCAGGTGGCGCGCCTCGTCGGTGTTGTTGAGGCTGGTGACCACACAGAATTCGTCACCGCCGAAGCGGGCCACCAGGTCGTGGCTGCGGGTGGCAGCCTTGATGTGGTTGGCGATCACCTTGAGCAATTCGTCGCCGGCGTCGTGGCCGAGGCTGTCGTTGATCCGCTTGAAGTGGTCGATGTCGAGGAACATCACGGCCAGGCGGTGTTCGCCGGGATTCTGTTCTGCCAGGCGTTCGGCGAAGATCTGGTTGAAACCACGGCGGTTGACCAGGTTGGTCAGGGCGTCGTAGTGGGCGGCCTGTTGCAGTGACTCGCGGGCCTGGTCCAGCTGGCTGAGCAGCACACCGTAACGGCGCAGGTCGTCTTCCTTGCTCTGCAGCTTCTTGTCGGCCAGGGCGGCGCTGATGCTGCTACCGCTGATCAGCAAGGTGATGAAGGCGATGGACAGCCCCAGCTGCAGGCTGTTGTCGCCCGAGGGCAGGCGCAAGGCGGTGTCGGCGGGGATTACCAGGGTCATGGCTGACATGGCGGTGAAGTGGGTAGCCACGATGCCGCTGGCCATGATCAGGCTGGCGCCATACTTCATGGTCTGGTGCAGGGTACCGCTGCCGTTACGGAAGTAGCGGGCCAGCAACAACGCGACAAGGCTGGTGAGCAGGGCGATGACGGCGCTGCTTAGCAGCAGGCCGGTCTGGTAATACTGCTGGGCACCGGTCTGCAGCGCGGCCATGCCGACGAAATGCATGATGACAATGCCCAGGCCGATAAGCAGCGCGCTTTGCAGGTAGTGCTGCGGGCGCATTTCACTGCGGTCCAGGCTGTTCATCGCCAGCCAGGCCACCAGCAAGGCGATCAACAGTGACAGGCCGGTCAGCGACACGTCGTAATGCATCTCTACCGGGGCCTGAAAGGCCAGCATGCTGATGAAGTGCATGGCCCATATGCCGCCGGCCAGGCAACAGGCGCCGAGGACACGCCATTGTCGCTGGGCAGCGCGCAGCTCGGTGTGGGATTGGCGCTCGGCCATGTCGAGCGTGGCGAAGCACGCTGCGCTGGCCACGGCAAAAGCGATCAGCACCAGTAGCGGTTCATGGCGGCAGTCGATGACGATGCGCCCGGTTACCGGCAGTTCGGTGAACAGTTGCAGCCCCAGCCAGTCCATTGCTTGCCCTTTGCTCGAGTTTTCACTCGTCTCCGTTCAAGCGCCGTGGAGACTGTTCTGAGGCAGTATAGAAACAGGTGGTTAAACCTTCCTGACTAGTGGCACTTTGGCTTCAATGATTTGGCTCTGAAGTCGATAGCCAGTCGGCATAACGAACTGGGGGGCGCCAAAGCGCCCCCCAGTCATGTGGCAGGTCGATCAGCCGGCGACCAGCACACGAATCGCCTCGAGGCGCAGCGCAGCCTTGTCGAGCATCGCCAGGCCTTGTTCACGCTGCTTGCGCAGCGCATCGATCTCGCTGTCACGTACGCTTGGGTTGACGGCCTGCAGCGCGGTCAGGCGTGCCAGCTCTTCATCGGCCTCGGCGACCAGGCGGCGCTGGGCTTCGGCCACGCGCTCGACGTGGACCGGCATGACCTTGGCTTCACCGCCGCTGATGCGCTTGGCCAGCACGTCACGCTGGGCCTGGACGAACTTGTTGGCGCTGGCCCGTGGCACGCTTTCGAGTTGGTCGTTGAGGGTTTCGAACGCCACGCGCGAAGCCAGGTCGTTGCCATTGGCATCGAGCAGGCAGCGTAGTGCCGCTGGTGGCAGGTAGCGGCCCAGTTGCAGGCTGCGGGGCGCCACCACCTCGCTGACAAACAGCAGTTCGAGCAGCACGGTACCCGGCTTGAGCGCCTTGTTCTTGATCAGCGCGACCGCGGTGTTGCCCATGGAGCCGGACAGCACCAGGTCCATGCCGCCCTGCACCATCGGGTGTTCCCAGGTGAGGAACTGCATGTCTTCACGCGACAGGGCCTGGGCGCGGTCGTAGGTGATGGTCACGCCTTCGTCGTCGCCCAGCGGGAAGCTGGCGTCGAGCATCTTCTCGCTCGGCTTGAGGATCAGGGCGTTTTCCGAGTGGTCTTCGCTGTCGATGCCGAAGGCGTCGAACAGGGTTTCCATGTAGATCGGCAGGGCGAACTGGTCGTCTTGCTCAAGGATCGCCTCGACCAGCGCCTGGCCCTCACCGGCGCCACCGGAGTTGAGCTCCAGCAGGCGGTCACGGCCGCTATGCAGTTCTGCCTCCAGGCGCTCGCGCTCGCCACGGGCTTCGCTGACCAGTGCGGTCCAGGCCTTGGCATCGCCGCCTTCGAGCATCGGCAGCAGGCGCGGGCCGAACTGGTGCTGAAGGGCGTTGCCGGTCGGGCAGGTGTTGAGGAAGGCATTCAGGCCATCGTGGTACCACTGGAACAGGCGCTCCTGCGGGCTGTCCTGCAGATACGGAATGTGCAGTTCGATGGTGTGCTTCTGGCCGATCCGGTCGAGACGGCCGATGCGCTGTTCGAGCAGGTCCGGGTGGGCCGGCAGGTCGAACATCACCAGGTGATGGGCGAACTGGAAGTTGCGGCCTTCACTGCCGATCTCGGAGCAGATCAGCACCTGGGCGCCGAACTCCTCGTCGGCGAAGTAGGCCGCGGCGCGGTCGCGCTCGAGGATGCTCATGCCTTCGTGGAACACCGTGGCCGGGATGCCGGAGCGCACGCGCAGGGCGTCTTCCAGGTCCATGGCGGTTTCAGCATGGGCGCAGATCACCAGGACCTTGGTGCGCTTGAGCATCTTCAGCGTATCGATCAGCCAGTCGACCCGTGGGTCGAAGCGCCACCAGCGTTCGTCATCGCTGACCTCACCCTGGGCCTGGAAAGCCACTTCCGGGTACAGCTCGGCGTGTTCGCCGGCTGGCAGGTCCTGGTAGGGCGCGGGGTTGGCCAGCGGGTACGGATGCAGCTGGCGCTCGGGGAAGCCCTGCACGGCCGCACGGGTGTTGCGGAACAGCACGCGGCCGGTACCGTGGCGGTCGAGCAGTTCGCGGATCAGGCGGGCACTGGCCTGGGTATCGCCATCGTTGACCGCGGCCAGCAGGGCTTCGCCCTCTGCACCGAGGAAGCCCTGGATGGTGGCATGGGCCTTGGGTGACAGGCGGCCTTCTTCAAGCAGCTCTTGCACGGCTTCGGCCACCGGGCGGTAGTTTTCGCTCTCGGCGCGGAACGCCGCGAGGTCATGGAAACGGTTGGGGTCGAGCAGGCGCAGGCGGGCGAAGTGGCTGTCCTGGCCAAGCTGTTCGGGGGTAGCGGTCAGCAGCAGCACGCCCGGGATGACCTGGGCCAGTTGTTCGACCAGGCCGTACTCGGCGCTGACCTGCTCTTCGTGCCACACCAGGTGGTGCGCCTCGTCGACCACCATCAGGTCCCAGCCAGCGGCGAACAGTGCGTCCTGGGCCTTTTCGTCATCGACCAGCCATTCCAGAGCGACCAGCGCCAGCTGGGCATCCTCGAACGGGTTGCTGGCGTCGCTTTCGATGAAGCGCTCGGCGTCGAACAGGGCGACCTGCAGGTTGAAGCGCCGGCGCATTTCCACCAGCCACTGGTGCTGGAGGTTCTCCGGCACCAGGATCAGCACGCGGCTGGCGCGACCGGACAGCAGCTGGCGGTGAATCACCAGGCCGGCCTCGATAGTCTTGCCCAGGCCTACTTCGTCGGCCAGCAATACGCGCGGGGCGCTGCGGTCGGCGACTTCGCGGGCGATATGCAACTGGTGGGCGATCGGTTGCGCGCGGCAACCGCCCAGGCCCCATAGCGACGACTGCATCTGCTTGCTGGTGTGGTGCAGGGTGTTGTAACGCAGGCTGAACCACGACAGCGGGTCGATCTGCCCGGCGAACAGGCGGTCGCTGGCCAGGCGGAACTGGATGAAGTTCGACAGCTGGGTTTCCGGCAGGGTGCGCGCCTGGTTCTGGCCATCCAGGCCGTGGTAGACCATCAGCCCGTCGATGTCCTCGACCTCGCGTACGGTCAGCTTCCAGCCTTCGAAGTGGGTGATCTGGTCACCCGGCGAGAAACGCACGCGGGTCAGCGGCGCATTGCGCAGGGAATACTGGCGGGTGTCGCCAGTGGCCGGGTAGAGCACGGTCAACAGGCGGCCATCCTGTGCCAGGATGGTCCCCAGGCCAAGCTCCGCTTCACTGTCGCTGATCCAGCGTTGCCCCGGTTGATACTGCTGCGCCATACTGCCTGAACTCCCGCGATGAAAAAGCCGGCTATGTTAACGGATAGGCCGGGCGGACCATAGACCAGAAGTCCATGAGTCTAGCTGTTTCATCGCAGAACACCGTCTTGCTGACGAGGGCTACGCACCGATATGCCGCTCAAGCACCGCTGGTTGCACACCTCCATGGCCCTGGGCAGCTTGCTGCTGCTGGCTGCCTGTGAACAGAAAAATTTCGAAACCCTGCCCGCGATCCCGGTCGAGCAGCTCGAAGTGCTGGGCGTGCAGACGCCGATCAAGAGCGTGCACTTCCGCGACCGCGACGGCGAGGGCCTGCTGGTGCTCAGCCGCAGCGATGGCCAGGCGGTCGATGCCGAGTCCGAGCAGGAGGTCGACAAGGTGGTGCTCAAGGCCACCCTGTACGGGCGCAGTTCCGAGAGCGACGCATTCAAGCCGCGCTGGCAGATCGAGCAGGAAACCACCTGCCCGGGGCTGGACCTGGATGTTGATTTCTATACCGATGTCAGTGACGTCAGTGACCTGAACAAGGATGGTGTCGCCGAAGTGACCGTGGCCAGCCATGCCTTCTGTGGTGGCGGTATCGACCCGCACGACATCGCCATCGAGATGCGCGAAGGGCAGAACGCCTACACCATCACCGGCCAGTCGCTGATCACACCGGCAGGTGAAGAGCCGGTTGGCGGCGAACGCGAAGACAGCGCTTCGTTGAAGAACGCGCCACAGGTGCTGCGAGAGCATATGGACTCGGTCTGGCAGCAGGTCTACAAACGGCCCTGGAGCGAAGCTAGCCCGCCGGCCAGCGACGAAGACCCTGAGGATGAAGCCGAGTAACAGCTGTCTATACTGGCATGGCGCGGCCTTGAAAGGCCGCGCGTCCTCACCTTTTACGCTCAAGCTGGCTAACGGATGGCCGATACAGTGGGCACAGGAGAACTTCCATGTTGCCGCCGATCATCCCGCTCAGTGCCGCCCCCGTGACCTCTCAACAGGACCCGGCCAAGCAGACCCCCGACATCAAGCCGGTGGTGCCTGTGCAGCCTTCGTCCAATGAAAGCGCCATCGACCTGAAGCAACAGCGCGACCCGCAGGAGCAGGTGTTATTGCTACGCGACGAGCAGCGCCGCCAGCAGCAACGGCGCAAGAACAAGGGCGAAGCGGAGCTTTACAGCGCCGTGCCGGGTGACGAAGTCAACGCCGACAACACCGTGCCGGTGGCACCGCTGATGGGTGAAAACCCGCGCCAAGGCCTGCTGGTCGATATCGAAGTCTGACACGGGGCTGGTCACGGCCAGTGCCTGGCTTCATGATGCAAGTCTCTGTAGATCGTCGAGCCCACCCATGAGCCAAGACAACCTCATCGACTTCGATGCCGAACGCGCCAAGCGCATCCATGACCTCAAGGAAAAACGCCTGAACGAAGTGCGCCAGGCGTTCGAGCAGGCCATGCCGCTGGCTACCGCGAAGAAAAAGAAGCCCAAGGGCAAGCCCAAGAAGCGCTGAAACTTGATGCAGGTCAACCCTGCACCCGCCTCGCGTGCCCGGCCCCGGGCAGCATTGACCCTGATCAATTTTCCCCACCCCCGTATTCGTTACCTTGCATCCATCGGACAACGGCAAACGAATCGGGAGGCCAGCATGTTTTTCGACAATGTGGTTATCGCGGGCGTGGTAACGGTCGGGTTGATGTTTGCATTCTTTGCCGGTCTGGGCATTTTCATCTGGAAGGACTCGCAAAAGCGCAAGCCGCGCTGACCTTCCGGATCCATGAGCACGCAAGGCATTTAGGGCGACTTCGGTCGCCCATTTTTTTGCCCGCAATTTGTGCGTTGTCATAGATGATTAGCTAGCTAATTAATCGTTCCGGCAGTATCCTCCCCCCATTGTCTATCGTTTAAATGACCATCCCCCCGCAAGGTCCGATTCGTGCCCATCACTTTCCAGGCCCTGTTCGCGCCCAGCAGCCTCGCCATCAAGTTCGCCATCAAGACCCTGCTTGGGGCGGGCCTGGCACTGTGGCTGGCCATGCGTTGGGGGCTGGAGCAACCGTCCTGGGCGTTGATGACCGCATTCATCGTCGCCCAGCCGTTGTCGGGAATGGTGGTGCAAAAGGGCCTGGCGCGTCTGGCCGGGACCTTGGTCGGCACGGTCATGTCGGTGGTGTTCATCGGCTTGTTCGCCCAGACGCCATGGCTGTTCCTGATTACCCTGGCGCTGTGGCTGGCCCTGTGCACGGCGGCTTCCACGCAGTTGCGCAGTGCCTGGGCCTATTCGTTCGTACTGGCCGGCTATACCGCAGCCATTATTGCCTTGCCCGCCATCAGTCATCCCTTGCAGGTGTTCGATCAGGCGGTGGCGCGTTGCACCGAAATCTGCCTGGGGATTTTCTGCGCCACCGCCAGCAGTGCCCTGATCTGGCCGATGCGGGTCGAGCAGCAGCTCGCCGGGCAGGCCCGTCAGGCCTGGCAGAACGGCTTGCAGGCGGCAAGCGCCATGCTTGGCGGCGAGGACGAAGCGCGCAAAGGGTTGCTCGACAGCCTTGGTCGCATTGTCGCCATCGATACCCAGCGCGAGCACGCCTGGTTCGAAGGCCCGCGCGGGCGGCTGCGGGCCAAGGCCATTCGCGGGCTGAGCCAGAAGCTCATGGTGCTGCTGCGTATTTCACGCTCGGTACGCCGGCAATGGCTGCAACTGGACGAACAGGAAGCCGGGCGCCTCGGTCCTTGGCTTGAGGAGGTGCGGGGCCAGTTGGTCAACCCCGATCAGCCGAGCCTGTTGGTGCTGCGCCAGCGCATCTGGGACGCCGCGCATGACGAGCGGTTCAGTTCTGCCGAGCACTTCTGCCTGGCGCGCATGGCCTTGCTGCTGGACTTTGCCATGGCCGCCACCCAGGCCCTGGACGATGTCGAGGCGGGCAGGGCGCCGAAGGATGTCGCCCAGGGCCTGGCGGTGCACCGCGACTGGTCGCTGGCCTTGTTGTTCGGTTCACGAAGTGCCCTGGCCTTCCTGGTGATGAGCAGCTTCTGGCTGGCCACTGCCTGGCCGTCAGCGCCTGGCGGCCTGGTGCTGACCTGCGTGGTCTGCAGCCTGTTCGCCAGCCGCGAGAACGGCGCGCAGATCGGGCTGAGCTTCTTGCGCGGGATCTTCCTGGCGATCCCGGCCGCCTTCCTGGTCGGGCAGATCATCCTGCCGCAGTGGAGCAGTTTTGCCATGCTCTGCCTGGGCATGGGTGTGCCGCTGTTCTTCGGGGCGCTAGGCATGGCCCATCCGCGTACCGGCGCCACGGCGACCTCTTATTGCCTGCACTTCATCGTGCTGGTCTCACCGCTCAATGCCATGACGTTTGGTGTGGCTACCATGCTCAACAGCGCCCTGGCCATGTTGATGGGTGTGGGCGCCGCCGTGTTGGCGTTCCGCCTGCTGGTGTTCCGTCACCCGGCCTGGCTTGGCCGGCGCCTGCGCGCCGCGACCCAGAGCGACCTGGTGCGCCTGACCCGGCGCGATTTGCGTGGTGCCGACAGCTGGTTTGGCGGGCGCATGGCCGACCGCCTGATGCAGCTGGCCCGGCATGCCAGTGAATTGCCGGCTACCGAGCGCAAGCGTTGGGATGACGGCCTGCATGGGCTGGATATCGGTGACGAGCTGGTGCACTTGCGCATGTGCCTGGCGGTGGCCCAGGCGGCCCAGGTGGCATTGGCTGGCGCCGAGCGCGAGTACCTGCAGCAGGTCGAGGCAGTGCTGGCCAAAGGCCCGGCAGCGGGCCGCGGGCAGCGTCTGGATGCGGCCAGCGAGCAGTTCATCGCTGCCTTGCAGCGGGCGCCAGCCAGCGACCCGTTGCGCCTCGCCCAGGGCGCGGTGCTGCAGTTGCAGAAAAGCTGGGGGAAATGGTGCCGTTCGCAGGAGGATGCCCATGGGCTTGCGTGAGTGGGAGCTGGGCGGTGTGCTGCTCAGCCCGTTCCTGATTTATGTGCTGATGGCGCTGGCGCTGACCGGCGTGCTGCGCCTGGTGGTGCAGGCCACGCCGCTGGGGCGCTGGATCTGGCATGAAGCGCTGTTCGACACGGCGCTGTTCGTTTGTGTGCTGTTCCTGGTAGTTCGCCTGCTGGGGCCTTTGTAAGGAGTGAATCAATGCGTGCCGTCGTCCGTACCCTGGTGACCTTGTGCGTGGTTGCCATTGCCGTTCTGGCCGGCTTCAAGCTCTGGCAGTACTACATGCTCACGCCATGGACGCGTGATGCCCGGGTACGTGCCGATGTGGTGGTGATCGCCCCGGACGTGTCTGGCTGGGTGCGTGAACTCAAGGTGCAAGACAACCAGCAGGTCAAGGCTGGCGACCTGTTGATGAGCATCGATCGCGAGCGCTTCCAGGCCGCGTTCGACCAGGCCAGCGCGGTGACGGAGACCCGCGCCCAGCAGTTGCATCTGCGTGAGCGTGAAGCGGCGCGGCGCACGGCCTTGGGCCCGGAGGCGATCAGTGCCGAGCTGCGCGAGAATGCCCAGATCAACGCCGCCGTCGCCCGCGGCGAACTGCATGAGGCCGAAGCCCAGTTGCAGGTGGCGAAGATCAACCTGGCGCGCAGCGAAGTGCGGGCACCGCGCAGCGGGCATATCACCAACCTGCGCCTGGCCCAGGGCAACTATGTGAATACCGGCCAATCGGTGATGGCCCTGGTGGATGATTCGACGTTCTACATCCAGGCCTATTTCGAGGAGACCAAGCTGCCGCGCATTCGGGTGGGCGATCAGGTGAAGGTCTGGCTGATGGGCGCAGGCGATGCGATGCAAGGCCATGTGGAAAGCATCAGCCGCGGCATCACCGACAGCAACAGCAACCCGGACAGCCAGCTGCTGCCCGTGGTGGAGCCGACCTTCAACTGGGTGCGGCTGGCGCAGCGCATACCGGTGCGGATCAGGCTGGACCAGATTCCCGAAGGCGTGCACCTGAGCGCGGGGATGACCGCCAGTGTGCAGGTGCGTGAGGATCAGATAGAACAGTGATGGCCAGGGGGCCGCAAAGCGGCCCCAGAATTTCTGCTTTAAAGGAACATCCCGCCAGACACCTCCAGCCGCTGCCCGGTAATCCAGCCATTGCCCTCTTCGAGCAACAGCGCAATTGCCGCGCCGATATCATCGGGCAACCCGACCCGCCCCAGGGCCGTATTGCCTGCAATGAAGTCATTGACCTGCTGGTTGTCGCGTACCACGCCGCCACCAAAGTCTGTCTCGATTGCCCCCGGTGCGAGAATGTTGACGCGGATGCCACGAGCCCCCAG
Organism: Pseudomonas sp.; assembly: GCF_017744435.1. Classification (GTDB taxonomy): domain Bacteria; phylum Pseudomonadota; class Gammaproteobacteria; order Pseudomonadales; family Pseudomonadaceae; genus Aquipseudomonas. Next base: position 74,160 of record NZ_JAGIBG010000004.1, on the reverse strand, counting down.
CTCCTTGGCCTGATACCGGGTCAAGACCTCCATCGCCCCCTTCATGGCCGCATAGGCGGCATACCCGGGCAGTGCGAAACGCGCCAGCCCGGACGAAATGTTGACGATGCGCCCGCCATCGACCAGCAACGGCAGCAGCCGCTGGGTGAGGAAGAACGGCCCCTTCAGCTGAATGTTCAGCAACTGGTCGAACTGCGCCTCGGTGGTTTCGCTGAACGGCACATTCAGGCCGATGCCGGCATTGTTCACCAGGAAATCGAAGTGCTCACGGCCGAAGTGCTGTTGCAAGGTCGTGCCCAGGCGTTCGGCAAAGTCGACGAAGCTGCTGCTGTCGCCGACATCCAGCTGCAGCATGGCAGCCTTGGCGCCAGCCGCTTCGAGGGCCTTAGCCACCTGTTGGGCCTCGTCGGCCTTGCTGTGGTAGGTGCCGATGATGTCGATACCGCGTGCAGCCAGATGTTCGGCGGCATTGCGGCCCAGGCCACGGCTGGCGCCAGTGATCAGAGCGATCTTGCGGGTCATGTCGTATCCCTCGTGGGTGGTGGATGAAGGACAGGTTATTGATCGTGCTGCGGCTGTTAAATCCAGCGGAATCGGAAATACTGTTCGTGTGTTTCGAACAGTCGGGGTGAATATGAACAAGCTGGAACTGCTGCGCACGTTCGTACGCGTCAGTGAGTTGAGCAGTTTCACACTGGCGGCAGACAGCCTGGGCCTGCCGCGCTCGACGGTATCGGAGCAGGTGAGGGCGCTGGAGCAATTGCTCGGCACGCGTCTGTTCAACCGCACCACGCGGCGCGTCCAGGCGACCCAGGACGGTACGCTGCTGTATGAGCGCAGCAAGGACCTGCTGTCGGGCATGGACGAAATCGAGAGCCTGTTCCGCGCGGACGATGCCGAGCTGGCTGGCTGTCTGCGGGTCGACATGCCGACCATGATGGCCCGCCGAGTGATCATTCCGGCCTTGCCGCAGTTCCTGTCGCGGTTTCCCAGGCTGGAGGTGGAGATCAGTTGCACTGATCGACACGTTGACCTGTTGCGTGAAGGTTTCGACTGCGTCATGCGCATCGGTGCACTGACTGATCTTGATGTCGTGGCGCGGCCTGTCGGCCAGTTGAGCATGCGTAATTGCGCCAGCCCCGCCTACCTTGGCCGATGCGGCGTGCCGCAGAGCCTGGACGATCTGGTGGGGCATCGCCTGGTCCACTATGTGCGCAACCTGGGGGCGCGCAGCGCGGGCTTTGAATACATGCAGGCCGGCCAGGTGTGCTTTCAGCCCATGGCCGGTGTGGTCACGGTCAACAATGCCGAGGCGTATTCGGCGGCATGTCTGGCGGGCCTCGGCTTGATCCAGGTGCCGGCAGTCGGCGTGGCGCATCACCTGGCCAGCGGCGAGCTGGTGGAGGTGATGCACGGCTGGCAGGCGCAGGCCATGCCGGTGTCCTTGCTGTATGCCCGGCAACGGCATGTACCACGCCGGGTCCAGGCCTTCATGGGCTGGCTGGGTGGGCTGCTGGCGTCGCAGGTCGACCCGATGCCAGACGGCGAAAACCTTGGCACAACGATGAGTACATGAGCTAGGCTGCCCACTGCGCGTTGCCCGACAGAGGCGACCGCTGCCTGGCGTGCGTCACTTTCGTTCATTTGCGAGGTTACGTCATGGCCATCACTTCCCAGGACATCTGCAGCGCCGCCGACCAGCTCAATGGCTTTGTCGGCTTTCATGGCAAGCGCGGCGTCCATATCGTGCGCTTTTCCGAGGACGCGTTCGGCATGGACGTGGCGGATGACAGCATCACTCCCTGCAGCGAATTCGTCTGGCGGCCGCAACAGGGCGCGCGCATGGCACTGTGCCGGGAGCGTCTGGCGCTGTTGCTGGAGCAGCATGTGGATGACCGGCTGAACATTGGCGAGCCATTGCGCATCTACCTGCGCCGCCGCGATCTGCCGGAAATCGTCGCCGAGCGCTCGTTGCGCTGAGCTGGTTCAAGTGGCATCGGCAGCGCAACCCGGCTTGTGTTGCAACAATTGCTCGAAGCCGGCCCTGTCCAGTGGCCGGCTCAGGTAGTAGCCCTGCACTTCATGACAATTGTCCCTGGCCAGGGTTTGCAGCTGTTGTTCGGTTTCCACGCCCTCGGCGGTCACGGTAAGCCCCATGGCCTCACCCAGGTTGATGATGGCCTGCACGACCGCCCGGTCGTTGCCGGTGGCGTTGGCAAGGCCGGCGATGAAGCGCTTGTCGATCTTGATGCTGTCGAACGGATAGGTCCGCAGGTAACCCAGCGACGAGTAGCCTGTGCCGAAGTCGTCCATGTTCAGCCGCACGCCCAGTTCCTTCAGCGCAAGCATGGTGGCCAGGGCGCCTTCGATATCATTGAGCATCACGTTCTCGGTTATCTCCAGCTCCAGCCGCTGGGCGGGGAAGCGCGTATCCAGAAGGATCTCGCGAATGTCGGCGACCACGTCGCTGCGCAAGAACTGCGCCGGTGACAGGTTTACCGACACCAGCAGGTGCTCCGGCCAGTCGAGCGCATTGCGGCACGCTTCGCGCAACACCCAGCGTCCCAGGGTGACGATCAGCTCGCTCTGCTCGGCCAGCGGGATGAAGGTGTCCGGGGCAAGCAGGCCTTCTTGCGGGTGTTGCCAACGCAGCAGGGCTTCGACCGAAACGATGCGCAAGTCGCCCAGGCGGTAGCGTGGCTGGTAATGGAGAACGAATTCGTTGTTGTTCAGGGCGCGACGCAGGTCATTTTCCAGCTGGCGGCGATACTGGATCTGCTGGTTCATCTCGGCGCTGAAGTAGCGCCAGGTGCCTTTGCCATCGGCCTTGGCCTGGTACAGGGCGATGTCCGCGCAGCGGATCAGCTCGCCAGCATCGAAACCTTGATTGCGGGTCTGGGCGATGCCGACGCTGGCGCCGATGTGCAACTGATGGCTTTCGAAGGCGATGGGCTGTTGCAGCAGTTCGATGAGCCGCCGACACAGCTTGTCGATCTCGCTGCGGTTATCCATGCCGGTGAGCACCAGGACGAACTCGTCACCGCCCAGACGCGCCACCAGGTCGACGTCGCGGGTGGTGTCACGCAGGCGCGCGGCGACCTCTTGCAGGACTGCATCACCTGCCGCGTGGCCAAGGGAGTCGTTGATGGGCTTGAAGTTGTCGAGGTCAAGCAGCAGCAGGGTCAGCGGCGGCGAGTCACTGCCGCGCAGCAATGCCTGTTCCAGGTGGCGGGCCAGCTTGTTGCGGTTGGCCAGGCCGGTCAGCGGGTCGTGCAGCGACAGGTGCTGGATGCGCGCATGGGCCTCGACTTCGTCGGTGATATCGCTGGCCGTGCCGCGAAATCCGGCGAGCTTGCCATCGAAGCGGATCGCCCGGGCTGAAATCCGGCAGTAGCGGCTCAGGCCATTGTGGTCGAGGTAGGCGCAACGCAAGTTGGCCGGTTGCTCCGAATCGGCCTCGGCCTGGGCGTCGAGCCACGGAGAAAGGGGCGTGGTTTCACAGCTGAGCAACTGGTTGAGCGGCTGGCCCAGCCAGGCCTCGACCGGGTCACCGGTGACCTTGACGAACCGCTGTGACAGATAGGTCAGCCGTTGCTGGCGGTCGGTCTCCCAGATCCAGTCGGACGCAGCCTCGGCGACCGCACGAAAACGCTGTTCACTGGCTTCCAACGCCTGGTTGCTCTCCTGCAGGCGCTCAAGGCTGAGGTCGATGGCGCGGGAGCTGCGCAGTGCATGGCGAAACAGATAGAGCATGACCAAGGCCAGTATCAGCAGTGCGCAGATCAAGGGCGGCAGTACGGCCCATAACAGTTGTCGCCCAGGCTGTGGGCTGGTCCAGGTAAGGTGGTAGCCAGTATTGCCCAGGGCGATTTGTTGCTGGGGGCGGTCGTGCTCGCCGTTCTTTTCGATGTGCATGTGCGCAAGGCCGGCCCCCGTGCCCAGGCTCTCGAGCTTGGCTTCGGTAAGCTGGTCGACGAACAGCATGACCGGTGCCTGGCTCACCTCCTGCGCGGAAACATCCCGGTCCGGGCGCACGGCGGCAGCGCTGAGCACTGCAGGCCAGTTGTTGAACATGACGAAGCGAGTAATCTGCTCGCGGGCGCTGGCGGCCCCACGTGCCGCGTCGATGACTTCGGCCAGGGGGGCATCGATGAAACTGCCGGCATCCGCCTGGGTCGGTGCCCCCTTGAAAAGCGCATAGGTGGTGCGTTGGTCCTCCACCACGAATACCCCTTCGTAGCCGCTGGCGCTGTACAGCGACTCGCCGACATTCTTTTCTTCATAGGCCCACTGCCAGTCGACCTTGCCAGCCAGGTGTTCGAAGGCGGCGTCCCATACCGCATAGCTGGAAAGAAACTGCCTGGAGGCCAGCAACCGTTGTTCCAGCGCCTGGGTGGCATGGAACGCACTGCGTTGCTGCTCCTGTTGGTCGAGCGTGGCGGCGATATTGAACAAGGCACCCAGCGTGACCAGGCAGGCGAGGCCGAAAACTGCGCAGAAGCCGCCAATCAGATGACGGACTTGGAGACGGGGGAGGGGGCTGGCGGTCCTGGCCATGCGCGAACAACTCCTTGTTGACTGCAGTCCCCTGCCGGGCAATCAGCAAGGAGGTTCAGTCAGGATAGGCCAGCCTGAGCGGGGTGGCCTCGCCCTGGGCGAAATTGACCTGGTCGCGACCGCGGTGCTTGGCGCTGTACAGCGCCTTGTCGGCCTGCTCCAGCCAGTGTTCGGGAGACTGCAGCTCGGCGTGGAAAGCCGCCAGGCCAATGCTCAGGCTGATGCGCAGGTGCGGCAGCTGCGGGTTGCGGTAGCTGGCGACCTGTTCGCGCAGACGCTCCATGGCCTGGCAGGCCTGAGCCTCGCTGGTGGCGGGCAGGATCACGCAGAACTCATCGCCGCCATAGCGCCCAGCCTGGTCGGATTCGCGCAGGTTGCGCTTGAGCTCCTCGCTCATCTGGCGCAGCACGCAATCGCCGACCACATGGCCGAAGGTGTCGTTGATGGTCTTGAAGTGATCGATGTCGATCAGCGCGATCACGGCGGCTGACTGTTGTTGCCGGCAGGCCTGGAACCTGAGCAGCAGCAGGTCTTTCCAGGCACCGTGGTTGAGCAGGCCGGTCAGGCTGTCGGTCAGGCTCAGGGCGCTGAGGCGACGCTTGTGCTCGCCCAGCTTGATTGCCAGGCGGTAGCAGACCCAGCCCAGTGCCAACGGGTACAGGGTCAGCATTGGCAGGCAGGCGTAGATCTGCAGCGCCGTGGTGTTCAGCTGCAGCCCGGTGCCCAGCAGCGTGCTGGCCAGCAGCATGCCGGCAAGTTGAGCCATTATCCCGCGCACGATCAGGCGCTTACCGCCCGCCGCCACGTTGTTCATGGTCATCATCGACAGCACGGTTACGGTCGGCAGCGGGTTGAAGTGCATGGCCGCGGTCCAGAAGCCGCCCAGCAGCGAGTCCAGTAGCATGTTGCGCTGTTCCGCCTGATAAGGGGCCGCCGAACGCGACGCCCACTGATAGGCGACATGCGGCCAGACCAGGCCATTGAACAGCAGCAGCACCCAGACCCAGGGTGGCGGCGATAGCGGCGCCACGGCAGCGGCTACGCTGAACATGCCGATGCCCAGGCCGATGACACGCGGCAAGTAGATGCGCTTGACGAAAGAAAGACCCTTGCCGCTGCGATTGTCCATCATGGTCGTTGTTCTTCTGCTGGGGTGCCGTTTATCGCATAACTCACGTGAATATTGTTGAACAGTGTTTCATCGGCGAAAAATGACCTTACAAGCCAATTCACGGTTGATGTGATCCCAGTGGGGTAACATGAAGCCTTTCCTCTTGCTTGGAGTGTTGCTGCTCATGGCTCCCATGGCTAATCCTGGCGACCAATCGGCGCCGCAGCGGGACGGACGTTTTCACAACCAGGCCAGCCTGCCTCAGGATGGCGTGCTGAAGAAGCTGCGCATCGGCCTCAAGTACCTGTTCCTGCGCAAGCCGCCGGAAACCCGGCCGGCGGCCGCGATCAGCGTGCAGCCCATGACTCGCCAGCAGGTGCTCGATGCGCCGGACCACAGTCTCTGGCGCCTGGGCCATTCCACGGTATTGCTCAAGCTGCGCGGTCGCTACTTCATTACCGACCCGGTCTTTGCCGAACGCGCCTCGCCGGTGCAATGGGCCGGGCCGTTGCGCTTTCATGCACCACCGCTGGGGCTCGATGAGTTGCCGCCGCTGACGGCGGTGATTCTGTCCCACGACCATTTCGACCACCTAGATGAGCAGGCGATACGCCGGTTGGCCCCACGTGCCGAACGCTTCCTGGCACCACTCGGGGTAGGGGACCTGCTCATCGAGTGGGGTGTGCCTGCTGCAAAGGTCGTGCAACTGGACTGGTGGCAGGAAACCGAAGTCGAGGGTGTGCGTTTCGTTGCCACGCCCGCGCAACATTTCTCCGGGCGTGGCCTGTTCGACAGCAACCGCACCTTGTGGGCCTCCTGGGTATTGATAGATGACCAGACGCGCCTGTTCTTCAGCGGTGATACCGGTTACTTCGCCGGCTTTGCTGAAATCGGCGAACGCTTCGGGCCGTTCGACCTGACGTTGATCGAGACCGGTGCCTACAACGTGGCCTGGCCCAACGTGCACATGCAACCGGAACAGAGCCTGCAGGCACATCTGGATCTGCGCGGGCGCTGGATGCTGCCGATCCATAATGGCACCTTCGACTTGTCGATCCATGGCTGGCAGGAGCCGTTCGAGCGCATCGTCGCCCTGGCAGCTGCAGCCCAGGTGCGGCTGAGTACGCCACAGATGGGCGAGCGGGTCAGTATCGACTCACCGCACGAGGGGCAGAACTGGTGGCAGCCACACCCGGCGCGTCAGCGGGGCAGGGCAGTTGAACGGGCATTGGCGGCGCGCTGAGTTCAGTCCCGGTCCTGCTGGTTTTCTTCATCCATTAATAGTTGCGATGGCGGCTTGCCGCTGTCGCTGCGTACCTGGGCATGGCTGATCAGGGCGAAAATGAAGCTGCCACCGATGATATTGCCAGCCAGGGTCGGCAAGGCGAACGCCAGCCAGAAGCTGCGCCAGGTTTCGTCGCCGGCCCATACCAGGTAGGAAACTTCCACCGAGCCGACGACGATATGGGTGAAGTCACCTAGCGCCATCAGGTAGGTGATCATCAGGATGATCCAGATCTTGGCGTGCTCCATGGATGGGATCATCCAGACCATGGTGGCGATCATCCAGCCCGACACGATGCCTTTGGCGAACATCTGACTGATGTCGTTCTTCATTACCTTGCGCCCGACTTCGAGGAAGGCTACGTCGGTCTTGCTGTCGAAGATCGGCAGTTCGAGCATTACCCAGGCCACCAGCAAGGTGCCCGCCAGGTTGCCGAGCAGCACCACGCTCCACAGCCTCAGCAAGCGTCCGAGGTTGGCCAGGGTTGGCGTGGTCATGACGGGCAGCACGGCAGTGAGGGTGTTTTCGGTGAACAGTTGCTGGCGTGCCAGGATCACCGCAAGAAAACCCGCGCTATAGCCAATGCTGGCGATAACCTGGGCGCTGTCACCTTCGGGCAACCGGGCATAGAACAGCCCCATGGCCATCAGCGACAGGCCCATGCTCAGGCCGGCGGCAACGGCGGACCACCAGAGCGCCGCGAGCGTGCGCTCCAGTTCCTGGTCGCCCTGAGAACGAATGATCTCGTGCAATACCGCAGCCCGCGGCGGCTGGTTATGGCTGACTTCCTTTTCTTCGTCCGCCGACAGGCCAGGGGTTTTTTCGCTCTGCGCATCGCTCATGGTCGTTACGCTCCACGGGTTGTTTCTCTACAGAGCGGCGCTGCATGCATTTAGTTGCCAGGCAGCCGCAGATGAAGATCGAAAGTTTTTTCAGATCAAGGTGTTGACTCTGATTTCAAAGCGCGTATTATTCGCCTCCTCGCAGCGATGAACGCAACGAGGCAGGCGGTAAGTTGTTGAAGTTGAACGCTTTTGAAAGAAAGCAGCTTCAAAAAAACTTCAAAATAACGCTTGACAGCAAATGAGGAAGGCGTAGAATGCGCGCCTCGGTTGAGACGAAAAGCTCTTAACCAAACGCTCTTTAACAAATCGAATCAAGCAATTCGTGTGGGTGCTTGTGAGTACGGACTGATAGTCACAAAGATTATCAGCATCACAAGTGGCCATGCGAGAAATCACATAGTCATTTGAGATTGCTGAGCCAAGTTTAGGGTTTCTTAAAAACCCAAGCAGTATTGAACTGAAGAGTTTGATCATGGCTCAGATTGAACGCTGGCGGCAGGCCTAACACATGCAAGTCGAGCGGATGACGGGAGCTTGCTCCTTGATTCAGCGGCGGACGGGTGAGTAATGCCTAGGAATCTGCCTGGTAGTGGGGGACAACGTTTCGAAAGGAACGCTAATACCGCATACGTCCTACGGGAGAAAGCAGGGGACCTTCGGGCCTTGCGCTATCAGATGAGCCTAGGTCGGATTAGCTAGTTGGTGGGGTAATGGCTCACCAAGGCGACGATCCGTAACTGGTCTGAGAGGATGATCAGTCACACTGGAACTGAGACACGGTCCAGACTCCTACGGGAGGCAGCAGTGGGGAATATTGGACAATGGGCGAAAGCCTGATCCAGCCATGCCGCGTGTGTGAAGAAGGTCTTCGGATTGTAAAGCACTTTAAGTTGGGAGGAAGGGCAGTAAGTTAATACCTTGCTGTTTTGACGTTACCGACAGAATAAGCACCGGCTAACTCTGTGCCAGCAGCCGCGGTAATACAGAGGGTGCAAGCGTTAATCGGAATTACTGGGCGTAAAGCGCGCGTAGGTGGTTTGTTAAGTTGGATGTGAAAGCCCCGGGCTCAACCTGGGAACTGCATCCAAAACTGGCAAGCTAGAGTACGGTAGAGGGTGGTGGAATTTCCTGTGTAGCGGTGAAATGCGTAGATATAGGAAGGAACACCAGTGGCGAAGGCGACCACCTGGACTGATACTGACACTGAGGTGCGAAAGCGTGGGGAGCAAACAGGATTAGATACCCTGGTAGTCCACGCCGTAAACGATGTCAACTAGCCGTTGGAATCCTTGAGATTTTAGTGGCGCAGCTAACGCATTAAGTTGACCGCCTGGGGAGTACGGCCGCAAGGTTAAAACTCAAATGAATTGACGGGGGCCCGCACAAGCGGTGGAGCATGTGGTTTAATTCGAAGCAACGCGAAGAACCTTACCAGGCCTTGACATGCAGAGAACTTTCCAGAGATGGATTGGTGCCTTCGGGAACTCTGACACAGGTGCTGCATGGCTGTCGTCAGCTCGTGTCGTGAGATGTTGGGTTAAGTCCCGTAACGAGCGCAACCCTTGTCCTTAGTTACCAGCACGTTATGGTGGGCACTCTAAGGAGACTGCCGGTGACAAACCGGAGGAAGGTGGGGATGACGTCAAGTCATCATGGCCCTTACGGCCTGGGCTACACACGTGCTACAATGGTCGGTACAGAGGGTTGCCAAGCCGCGAGGTGGAGCTAATCTCACAAAACCGATCGTAGTCCGGATCGCAGTCTGCAACTCGACTGCGTGAAGTCGGAATCGCTAGTAATCGCGAATCAGAATGTCGCGGTGAATACGTTCCCGGGCCTTGTACACACCGCCCGTCACACCATGGGAGTGGGTTGCACCAGAAGTAGCTAGTCTAACCTTCGGGAGGACGGTTACCACGGTGTGATTCATGACTGGGGTGAAGTCGTAACAAGGTAGCCGTAGGGGAACCTGCGGCTGGATCACCTCCTTAATCGACGACATCAGCCTGCTGATGAGCTCCCACACGAATTGCTTG
>NZ_JAGIBG010000004.1:0-64311 GCF_017744435.1 Pseudomonas sp. | reverse complement strand
AGCGTTTATTTTGAAGTTTTTTGCGAGAAACTCGTTTAGCTTCAAACACTTGACTCGCTGCGATCACTCGCTAGCGGGAGGCGAATAATACAGCGTTTAAAACCGCTGTCAACCTTCATCTCAACCGCTATCGACCTTTCGATCGAAGCGCCTCCAGCACCACCCTAACCACCTAACTCATTGAATCTCAAGGAGTTTGTCGTTCCGATGTCGCTGGAAGTGGGGCGCATTATAAGGGGATTCGAAACCCCGTCAACCTTTAATTTCAAGAAACTTTAACATCGCTGAAAAGCAAAGCGGGGAGGCCTGACGGCCTCCCCGCTTTTCAGTTGCTCTATATAGCATCAAAGAACGCCAGCGCTGCGCAACCGCCCTACCGCATCGGCATCCAGCCCCAGCACATCGCCCAGCACCGCCTCGGTATGCTCGCCCAACAGCGGCGGCGCCCGCCGATACTCCACAGGTGTTTCGGACAACCGAATCGGGCTGGCCACCTGCGGCACGCTCCCCGCCAACCCATGGGGCATGGTTACCGCCAACCCCCGAGCCAGTACCTGTGGATCCTGGAACATCTGCGCCAGATCATTGATCGGCCCGCATGGCACCCCGGCCGCCTCCAGCTGGCTCACCCATTCGGCAGTAGTCTTGAATACCGTCGCCTGGCGAATCAGCGGGATCAACTCGGCCCGGTTTGCCACCCGCTGCTTATTAGTAGCGAAACGCGGGTCATCCGCCCACTGCGGCTGCCCAGCCACCTCGGCGAACTTGCGGAACTGGCCATCGTTACCCACGGTAAGGATGAAATCGCCATCCGCCGTCGGGAAATCCTGGTAGGGCACGATATTGGGGTGAGCATTGCCCAGCCGCCGCGGAGGATTGCCCGTAGTCAGGTAGTTCATCGCCTGGTTGGCCAGGCAAGCCACCTGCACATCGAGCAGCGCCATGTCGACATGCTGACCAACACCATGCTGATCGCGGTAGGCGAGGGCAGCCAGAATCGCCACGGTCGAGTACAGCCCGGTGAGAATGTCGGTCAGAGCAACACCTACCTTCACCGGCCCGGCACCTTCTTCTCCATCCGGGCGACCCGTCAGGCTCATCAGCCCACCCAAGCCCTGGATCATGAAGTCATACCCCGCACGCTTGGCGTACGGCCCCGTCTGGCCGAAGCCCGTGATCGAGCAATAGATAAGCTTGGGGTTGATCGCCTTCAGGCTCGGGTAATCCAGCCCATAAGCCGCCAGCCCACCGACCTTGAAGTTCTCGATGACGATATCCGACCTGGCCGCCAGCTCGCGCACCAGGCGCTGGCCTTCCGGCTGGGTGAAGTCGATGGTCACCGAGCGCTTGTTACGGTTTGCCGACAGGTAATAGGCCGCCTCGCTGGTGTTCTCACCTTCGGCATCCTTAAGGAAGGGCGGCCCCCAGGAGCGGGTGTCGTCGCCGCTGCCAGGGCGCTCGACCTTGATCACGTCAGCCCCAAGGTCCGCCAGGATCTGGCCAGACCAAGGCCCCGCCAGCACACGGGAGAGGTCCAGTACCCGCAGATGAGATAGCGCGCCCATGGACTGGCTCCTTATCAGTAGAAGGCCTGGATGCCGGTCTGTGCACGCCCGAGGATCAGCGCATGCACGTCATGGGTACCCTCATAGGTGTTGACCACCTCAAGGTTGACCAGGTGGCGCGCCACGCCGAACTCGTCGGAAATGCCGTTGCCACCCAGCATGTCGCGGGCCATGCGGGCAATGTCGAGGGCCTTGCCGCAGGAGTTGCGCTTCATGATCGAGGTGATTTCCACCGCTGCAGTGCCTTCGTCCTTCATGCGACCCAGGCGCAGGCAGCCTTGCAGGGCCAGAGTGATTTCGGTCTGCATGTCAGCCAGCTTCTTCTGGATCAGCTGGTTGGCCGCCAGCGGGCGACCGAACTGCTGACGATCCAGGGTGTACTGGCGAGCGGTGTGCCAGCAGGCTTCGGCCGCACCCAGCGCACCCCAGGAAATGCCATAACGCGCCGAGTTCAGGCAGGTGAACGGACCCTTGAGGCCGCGCACATCCGGGAAGATGTTCTCTTCCGGGACGAACACGTTGTCCATGACGATTTCACCAGTGATGGATGCACGCAGGCCAACCTTGCCGTGGATCGCCGGGGCGCTGAGACCTTGCCAGCCTTTTTCCAGGACAAAACCGCGGATATCGCCGGCATCATCCTTGGCCCAGACCACGAACACATCGGCGATCGGGCTGTTGGTGATCCACATCTTGCTGCCACTCAGGCGATAGCCGCCATCGACCTTCCTGGCACGGGTGATCATCGAACCTGGGTCGGAGCCATGGTTAGGCTCGGTCAGACCAAAGCAGCCAATCCACTCACCAGAGGCCAGCTTGGGCAGGTACTTCTGCTTTTGCGCCTCGGTACCGAACTCGTTGATCGGCACCATCACCAGCGAAGACTGCACGCTCATCATCGAACGGTAGCCGGAGTCGATGCGCTCCACTTCGCGGGCAATCAGGCCATAGCACACATAGTTCAGGCCGCTGCCACCATATTGCTCGGGAATGGTCGCACCGAGCAGGCCGACCTCACCCATCTCGCGGAAGATCGCCGGGTCGGTCTGCTCGTGACGGAAGGCTTCCAGCACGCGCGGGGCCAGCTTGTCCTGGGCGAACTGATAAGCGCTGTCACGCACCATGCGCTCTTCTTCAGTGAGCTGCTGATCCAGCAGCAGCGGGTCGATCCAGTTGAAGCTTGCTTTACCGGCCATGAGCGAAATCCTCGAAATAGGGGAGCGGTTTCTTGTGCCTTTGATCCTAGGCCTGATCCGGCACCACGACAAACGAGGATTGCGCACGTATCAGTGATATTTTGTCACTTCGTGATACTCGAAAACGCCATATCCAAGGCCCCATGAGTGAGGTTGACGTACATGCGCCGCAAGATCCCCAGCACCACCGCACTGGTCTGCTTCGAAGCGGCCGCACGCCACGAGAGCTTTACCAAGGCGGCCCAGGAACTGGCGCTGACCCAGGGCGCCGTCTGTCGCCAGATCGGTGGGCTGGAAGCGTTCCTCAACGTCGAACTGTTCAGGCGCTCACGTCGCGGCGTGAAACTCACCGAGGCAGGACTTTCCTATAGCCGGCAGGTTGCCGCGCAGCTGGATGCAGTGGAACGCGATACGCTGTCGGTGATGCGCCAGCAGGGCGCCAACGTGATCGAACTGGCCGTGGTGCCCACCTTCGGCACCCAATGGCTGCTGCCACGGCTCAAGGACTTCCAGCAACGTCACCCCGAGGTCACCGTCAACCTGACCAACCGCACCCGCCCATTCCTGTTCGCCGATACTCCGTTCGATGCCGCCATCTACTTTGGCGATGCCGACTGGTCCGGCACCCAGTCCCACCGCCTGATGGGCGAGAACCCCGTGCCGGTGTGCAGCCCGGCCTTGCTGGACGGGCAGGGCATGCTCGATGCCCAGCGCATCGCCAGCCTGCCATTGCTGCAGCAGACCACCCGACCTTATGCCTGGCGCCAGTGGTTCAATGGCCTGGGCCTGAATATCGCGGGCGACATGACAGGCCCGCGCTATGAACTATTCTCCATGCTGGCCCAGGCGGCCATGCACGAGATGGGCATCGCACTGATTCCGCCGTTTCTGATCCAGCGCGAGCTGGAGGAGGGTAGGTTGGTGGTCGCTAACAGGTACGCGCTGTCCAGCGACAAGGCCTACTATCTGATGATTCCCGATCGCAAGGTGGAGTCCGCTTCGCTCCGGGCGTTCCGTGACTGGCTGGTGAGACAGGCTCAGCTCTATACCGCCTCGCACAAGGGCGAGAGTGCTGACCTACCTTTGTAGTCAATTATTTTAAACACCTACAGATATATGTTTTTGTCGCTTAAACGAAAACTGTTCAGGTGAATCGAAAAACCCCTTCGGAGCCGCTAAACACGCGGCTTTCAGAGGGTTTTACGACATTCATGATCCCATCCGCGAAATCATCGCAAAAAATTTCGATTTTTCCCCTAATCTGCCAATAGCCCATGGTTGACGGGCTGTAGCCCATCACTTGCGACATACGGTCACAGGGTGACTTGTAGTTTTAACTTCGTTTCGCTCCAGAACCGGTTGAAGGCCCCTGGGTTCGTCTGCAAAATGCTTCGCCCGCCCTGGATTCGGCGGGTCCGGCGCTCAACAGCCGCCCCAGCGCGCCATACGCAGTGTGCTGGCTTTTACAAAGACAAAAGGTCACCGCAGGAGAAATAGTCGTGCACATTGGTGTTCCTCTCGAGACGCAGACCGGTGAGACAAGGGTCGCTGCGACCCCGGAAACCATCAAGAAACTGATTGGCCAGGGCCATCAGGTCACCGTCCAACGGGGGGCAGGGCTCAACGCCAGCATTCCGGACAGTGCCTATGAGGCCGTGGGGGCTTCCCTGGGAAGCGCGGCCGATGCCTACGGCGCCCAATTGGTGCTCAAGGTGGTCGCTCCCAACGACCAGGAGCTGGCCCTGATCAACAGTGGCAGCCTCCTGGTAGGCATGCTCAACCCCTTCAACAGCGAGCTGATCGGCAAGATGGCCGAACGCGGTATCACCGCTTTCGCCCTGGAAGCCGCACCACGCACCTCCCGGGCCCAGAGCCTGGATGTGCTGTCGTCGCAGGCCAACATCGCCGGTTACAAGGCCGTGCTGCTGGCGGCTCACCACTACCCTCGCTTCATGCCCATGCTGATGACCGCCGCCGGTACCGTCAAAGCCGCGCGCGTGCTGATCCTGGGGGCAGGCGTTGCCGGCCTGCAGGCCATCGCCACGGCCAAGCGCCTGGGTGCGGTGATCGAGGCGTCCGACGTACGCCCGGCAGTGAAGGAGCAGATCGAGTCGCTGGGCGCCAAGTTCATCGATGTGCCCTACGAGACCGACGAAGAGCGTGAATGCGCCGAAGGTGTTGGCGGCTATGCCCGGCCAATGCCAGCCAGCTGGATGCAACGCCAGGCCCAGGCCGTGCACGAGCGCGCCAAGCAGGCGGATATCGTCATCACCACCGCGTTGATCCCCGGGCGCAAGGCACCGACGCTGCTCAGCGCCGAGACCGTGGCGCAGATGAAGCCCGGCTCGGTGGTCATCGACCTGGCGGCAGCCCAAGGCGGCAACTGCCCGCTGACCGTCGCCGACCAGGTGGTACAGGAGAACGGCGTGATCATCGTCGGCCCGACCAACCTGCCGGCCCAGGTGGGCGCCGATGCCTCGGCGCTGTATGCACGCAACCTGCTGGACTTCATGAAGCTGCTGTTCGACAAGGACGGCGCGCTGGTCATCAACCTCGAAGACGACATCGTCGCGGCCTGCCTGATGTGCCGCGACGGCCAGGTCGTCCGCAAGAACGGCTAAGGAGCACGACAATGGAAGACATGCTGATTTCCCATGGCATCTACAACCTGATCATCTTCGTGCTGGCCATCTATGTGGGCTACCACGTGGTGTGGAACGTCACCCCGGCGCTGCACACGCCACTGATGGCGGTCACCAACGCCATTTCGGCGATCGTCATCGTCGGCGCCATGCTGGCGGCGGCCCTGACCGTGACCCCGGCCGGCAAGCTGATGGGCACCCTGGCGGTGGCCCTGGCTGCGGTCAACGTGTTCGGTGGCTTCCTGGTCACCCGCCGCATGCTTGAGATGTTCAAGAAGAAAACCAAGAACGAGGCGCAGAAGTAAGCATGAGCATGAATCTGGTAACGCTCCTCTACCTCGTCGCCTCGGTGTGCTTCATCCAGGCGCTCAAGGGCCTGTCGCACCCGACCACCTCGCGGCGCGGCAACCTGTTCGGCATGATCGGCATGGGGCTCGCGATCCTCACCACGGTTGGCCTCATCTATAAGCTCGGCGCCGAGCTGGCCACTGCCGGCATCGGCTACGTGATC
Organism: Pseudomonas sp.; assembly: GCF_017744435.1. Classification (GTDB taxonomy): domain Bacteria; phylum Pseudomonadota; class Gammaproteobacteria; order Pseudomonadales; family Pseudomonadaceae; genus Aquipseudomonas. Next base: position 58,397 of record NZ_JAGIBG010000004.1, on the reverse strand, counting down.
GTCGGCCTGCTGGTCGGCGGTAGCGCCGGTTCGATCATGGCCAAACGCGTCGAGATGACCAAGATGCCTGAGCTGGTCGCCTTCATGCACAGCATGATCGGCCTGGCCGCGGTGTTCATCGCCATCGCCGCCGTGCTCGAGCCACAGTCGATGGGCATCGTCGCCGCCATCAGCGACCCGATCCCCACCGGTAACCGCCTGGAACTGTTCCTGGGTGCAGCCATCGGTGCCATTACCTTCTCCGGTTCCGTGATCGCCTTCGGCAAGCTGTCGGGCAAGTACAAGTTCCGCCTGTTCCAGGGCGCACCAGTACAGTTTGCCGGTCAGCACAAGCTGAACCTGATCCTCGGCCTGACCACCCTCGCCCTGGGCCTGCTGTTCACCTTCACCGGCCACTACAGTGCCTTCACCCTGATGCTGGTCCTGGCCTTCATCATGGGCGTGCTGATCATTATTCCGATCGGGGGTGCCGACATGCCGGTGGTGGTGTCGATGCTCAACAGCTATTCGGGCTGGGCAGCGGCCGGTATCGGCTTCTCGCTGAACAACTCGATGCTGATCATCGCAGGCTCCCTGGTCGGTTCGTCCGGTGCCATCCTTTCGTACATCATGTGCAAGGCGATGAACCGTTCGTTCTTCAACGTGATCCTCGGCGGCTTTGGCGGCGACACCGATGCCGGCGCGGCGCAAGGCTCGAAAGAGCAGCGCCCGGTGAAATCCGGCTCTGCCGACGACGCCACCTTCCTGCTGAGCAACGCTGACAGCGTGATCATCGTCCCAGGTTACGGCCTGGCGGTGGCCCGTGCCCAGCACGCACTGAAGGAACTGACCGAGAAGCTGAGCCACAACGGCGTGACCGTGAAGTACGCGATCCACCCGGTGGCAGGGCGCATGCCTGGGCACATGAACGTACTGCTGGCCGAAGCCGAAGTGCCGTACGACCAGGTGTTCGAGATGGAAGACATCAACGCCGAGTTCGGCCAGGCCGACGTGGTGCTGGTGCTGGGTGCCAACGACGTGGTCAACCCGGCGGCGAAGAACGATCCGAAGTCGCCCATCGCCGGCATGCCGATCCTCGAGGCCTTCAAGGCCAAGACCATCATCGTCAACAAGCGCTCGATGGCCAGCGGCTACGCCGGCCTGGACAACGAACTGTTCTACCTGGACAAGACCATGATGGTGTTCGGCGACGCGAAGAAAGTCATCGAAGACATGGTAAAAGCGGTGGAGTGATAGCGGTCGCTGCAAACCCACTGATATAAAGGAAGCCCCGGTCAGAATCTGCCGGGGCTTTTCTTTTGCTGATCCAGATCAACGGCTCTATTTCAATGCTTCTCATACGACCATGGTCGTGGGACGGCAATGGGCGAAATCTCTAGACTGCGCTTCAGTAGTTTCAGTAGCCCGAGATAACAATCCATGTACCGTGATCGTATCCGCTTGTCCTCCCTGCACAGCAAGGTAATGAGTGCGGCTGATGCCGCTGGCCTGATCGAGGACGGCATGACCGTCGGCATGAGCGGTTTCACCCGCGCCGGCGAAGCCAAGGCTGTGCCGCATGCCCTGGCCGAACGCGCCAAGCAGTCGCCACTGAAAATCAGCCTGATGACCGGCGCCAGCCTGGGCAACGACCTCGACAAGCAGCTGACCGAAGCCGGCGTGCTGGCCCGTCGCATGCCGTTCCAGGTCGACAGCACCCTGCGCAAGGCCATCAACGACGGCCAGGTGATGTTCATCGACCAGCACCTGTCGGAAACCGTCGAGCAGCTGCGCAACCAGCAGCTCAAGCTGCCGGATATCGCGGTCATCGAAGCCGTGGCCATCACCGAGCAGGGCCACATCGTGCCAACCACCTCGGTGGGTAACTCGGCCAGCTTCGCGATCTTCGCCAAACAAGTGATCGTCGAGATCAACCTGTCGCACAACGCCAACCTCGAAGGCCTGCACGACATCTATATCCCGACCTATCGCCCGACCCGCACGCCAATCCCGCTGGTCAAGGTCGACGACCGCATTGGCAGCACCGCGATCCCGATCGACCCGGCCAAGATCGTCGGCATCGTCATCAGCGACCAGCCGGATTCACCATCCACCGTGCTGCCACCGGATGACGAAACCCAGGGCATCGCCGACCACCTGATCAACTTCCTGAAGCAGGAAGTGGAAGCTGGCCGCATGACCAACAAGCTCGGCCCGCTGCAGGCAGGTATCGGCAGCATCGCCAACGCGGTGATGTGTGGCCTGATCGAGTCGCCGTTCGAAGACCTGACCATGTACTCCGAAGTGCTGCAGGACTCGACCTTCGACCTGATCGACGCCGGCAAGCTGAGCTTTGCCTCGGGCAGCTCGATCACCTTGTCGACCCGTCGCAATGCCGACGTGTTCGGCAACCTGGAGCGCTACAAGGACAAGTTGATCCTGCGCCCACAGGAAATCTCCAACCACCCCGAAGTGGTCCGCCGCCTGGGCATCATCGGCATCAACACGGCGCTGGAGTTCGACATCTACGGCAACGTCAACTCGACCCACGTCTGTGGCACCAAGATGATGAACGGCATCGGCGGTTCGGGTGACTTCGCCCGCAACGCCCACCTGGCGGTATTCGTCACCAAGTCGATCGCCAAGGGCGGTGCGATTTCCAGCGTAGTGCCGATGGTCAGCCACGTTGACCATACCGAGCACGACGTCGACATCCTGGTCACCGAACAAGGCCTGGCCGACCTGCGTGGCCTGGCACCGCGTGAGCGGGCGCGGGCGATCATCGACAACTGTGTGCACCCGGACTACCGCGCAGCGCTGAACGATTACTTCGATCGCGCCTGCCAACGTGGTGGCCACACCCCGCACATCCTGCGTGAAGCACTGAGCTGGCACGAAAACCTGGAAGAAACCGGGCGCATGCTCGCCAGCTGATCCAGCTGTCTCAACTGTTTTGGCCCTGTCGTCGCCACGCCGACGACAGGACCACAACAGTCAAACCATCCCGTCTGAACACTTCGCTCAATTTCCTGATTAAAACTGTACTACTGTACTGCTATTTTCAGGCCTTCCTACCTTTAAAATCTCCAATGCCAAGCCAAAATGCACCACCTCAGTGCAGACCGGTACAGTTGCGCCTATTTCGAGTGCAACAGTAGGGTTAAACAGTTAACTGGCCCATCGCATTACTGTTGAACTGTATCTACTGTTATGGACAGCAGAGGAGGATCATTGGCATCAGTTAAATCACTACCTAATCCCGCCATAAGCGGAAGGATGAAACATCATGGAACGTACCCTCAGTTCCGGTCTGGTTTTTGAAAGCAACGCCCAGCAGTCCCAGGCTTCCCTGCCACTGCGCGCTATCTCCACTCTGCTGCTGTGGCAGCGTCGCATGGCCAGCCGCCGTCAACTGGCTCGCCTGGATGCCCGCCTGCTGGCCGACGCCGGTATCAGCGAGTCGCAGCGTTATGAAGAGCTGAGCAAGCCGTTCTGGCGCTAAGCTCCGGTTTGCCGGCTGCAAGCTGGCACCGCGAATTCCCCAACCCGTTGCAGGCGACTGCAGCGGGTTTTTTATTGCCCGCAAGGTGCGTCCCAGAGCCGTTCCATGCAAGACATGCACAGTTAATAAATTTAGAAAATTGACCATAACAGTTGCCCGCTTCCGCTCTCCTTAACATCCAGAAACAGCACCGCGTGATACGCTTCGCTCAGCAGTCTGGTAGAACCCGTTGTCAAACACGTACCGCGACGAGCTCTGCAAGCGTCCGATAAAGCAGAACCCTATCCAGGAGTCCAAGAACATGTCCCGTAAATACCTGATTGGTGCCGCCCTGCTGCTCGGCCTGGCCAGCACCGCCCAAGCGAGCAGTTTTGTTGTCACCACCGATGCCGTGGTACGCGCCTTCGCCGCCTCCACCGACGCCACCTCCGACCTGACCTCATCGTTCCGCGATGACAAGATCGTGCAGGCAGCCCGTGATGACGCCGCCAGCTTCGTCGGCACACAAGGGGCCATTCGTGGTGCGCGACTGGAAAGTGCCTTCCTGCACATCCGTTCGACCATGCCGCAGCTGCAAGCCAGTGATGCACAGTTGGCCCAGGCCATCCTCGCGATCTGATCAAGGCCATGCACAGCAGGTGCGTTGGCTAGCGGCCTCGCACCTGGGGTAGCCTTCGCCGTTCACTTCCCTTGCCGTCAAGAAAGCTCATGCGTTATCTGTTGCCGTTGCTGTTCAGCGCCACTGCCATGGCCAGTGCCCACGCCATGGACACCACCACACAAGGCCTGGTCATCACGGGCTACGTTACCAGCCAGGTCACTGCCGCCCCCTTCGACCGCAAACTGGTCAGGCAGGCCCGCGACGATGCTGCGGCATACGTTGCCAGCGATGGCCTGATCCGCGGTGCACGCCTGGAAGCGGCGCTCGACTCGCTGCGCCACAACTGCGCTCGGCACTCCGTCGGCGACCTTGAACTGGCAGAAGCAATTCTCGTCCAATAACTACACCTGACTCCCTGTATTTTTCGGAGATGCTCCATGCGTAAACCGCTGATTGCCGCTTCCCTCGGCATGTTGCTGCTGGCCGACCTGGCCCATGCACAGACCCTGGTGGCCACCAGCAACATCATCGTGCGCGCCTTTGGCCGTTCGATCGACTTCACCTCTGACACCACCACGTCGATCCGCGACGCCAAAGTGGTACGCGAAGCCCATGACGACGCCGCCAGCTTCGTCGCCAGCAATGGCGATATCCGTGGCGCGCAGCTCGAAGCTGCATTCAGCACCCTGCGCGAGCGCGTACCAGAAGCACGCGACGCCAGCGACCAAGTACTGGCCGAAGCCATCCTCGCGCTGTGAACCGCGTGCGTGCCTGGCTGCTCGGCTGCGCCTTGACGCTGCTGGGCACACCCGCCCTGGCCGACCTGCAGCTGGAGCTGCAGGCGGCGGGCCTCGACCCGCAACAGACCCAAGCCAGCCAGGCCCTGCTCGACGAGGCCATGGCCAAGCTGCCGCCACTGTTCAAGCAACGGCTGGACCGGCGCGTCACGGTCAGCTGGAGCGACAATATGCCAGCCGATGCCTATGGCCAGGCTTCGCTGGTATCGACCCTCGAACTCAATCGCCGCCTGCTACCCAGCCTGACGGACGGCAGTGCCGCCACCGAGCGTACCAACCGGCCCCATGGCACGGTGCGTGAAGAGCTGCTGGCCACCGTCCTGCATGAGCTCACCCATATTTATGATCGTGCCCGCCTGTGGCCCAGCGCCGAGCGCTCGCTGTTCGCCCGTTGCGCTCGCCAGCAAGGCACGCTGGGCAAGATCGGCCAGCTGGAAGAATGCCGCGGTCAAGCCGAACGCCGCTTTACCCTCAGCGACGACCCACGCCTGCTCGACCTGGCTGGCTGGCCACAATACGTCGGTCGCCGTGGCGAACGTGAGCAGCACAACGCCCAGTTCATGCGCAGCCCCGACAGTTACGAGCTGAGCAGCCCCAAGGAATACATCGCGGTCAACATGGAGTATTTCCTCCTCGACCCGAGCTACGGTTGCCGTCGACCGGCGCTGAATCAATACCTGCGTGAGCATTTTGGCTGGGCCCCAGAGCAGAACACCTGCGCCAAAGGCCTGCCGTTCATCAATGCCGGCAGCGACTTTGCCCGCCAGCCACTGGGCGAGATCGACCCCGAACGGGTCTACGAAGTCGACTTCCTGCTGGCTGAAGCCAACCAGAATCTGGTCAGCCGCTGGGGCCACAGCATGTTGCGCCTGGTGATCTGCAAACCCGGCCGCCCACGTGGCCCGGACTGCCGACTGGACCTCGACCAGAGCCTGGTGCTGTCTTACCGTGCGTTCGTCAACGACGTGCAGCTGTCCAGCTGGGACGGCCTGGTCGGTGCCTACCCCTCACGGCTGTTCGTGCTGCCGCTGGGCCAGGTGATCGATGAATACACCAAGACCGAACTGCGCAGCCTGGCCTCGGTACCGCTCAAGCTCAACCGCGACGAGATTGAAAACCTGGTACGCCAGGCCGCCGAGATGCACTGGAGCTACGATGGCAACTATTGGTTCCTGTCCAACAACTGCGCAGTGGAATCGTTGAAGCTGCTGCGCAGCGGCACTGCCAACCCACGCCTGAACGACCTCGACAGCATCATGCCCAATGGCTTGCTGGCCGTGCTCAAGGGCAGGGGGCTGGCCGATACCAGCGTGCTCGATGACCCGCGAGAGGCCCTGCGCCTGGGTTACCGCTTCGACTCCTATCGCGACCGTTACCAGGCCATGTTCGATGTGCTGAGGAAGCAACTGCCAATCAAGCAGACCGAGGTCGAAGACTGGCTGGCCCTGGATGCAGAGCAAAGGCGCCCCTGGTTCGACAAAGCCGACCTGCGCACCAGCGCGGCCTTGCTGCTACTCGAGCAGGCCAGCCTGCGACGGCAGTTGCTGCTGGCTCAGGACGAAGTGAAACAGCGCTACCTGAACGCTGCAGCGCTGAAGGACGGCAGTATCAACAAGGCCGACGAGACCCTGAAGCAGATGCTCGCCAACAGCGGCTTCCTCAGCCGCCCGGCCGAGTTGCTGGATGCCAAGGGTTACGGATTGCCGCAGCCGGAAGAGCGCAAGCAGCTGGAGCAGGTCAGCAGCGAGCGGCAGGCCAAGCTGCTGCGGCTGAGTAGCGCCTTGGACAAAGAGGTGAGGGCACTATTGGAGCCGTCGCGGGCCAGGGAGATTGCTGCGGTCGAGGCTAACGTGAAGCAGATTGGCGAGCATTTGCGAGCCCTGCACAAGGCGGCTGGCGGCCTGCAATTGCCCTAGCGCCGGCCAACAGATCGTCTGTAGGAACGGCCTTGTGTCGCGAAAGGGCTGCAGAGCAGCCCCGCGATTTCAGCTTTGCTGCAGATATTGCTGGGGCCGCTTTGCGGCCCTTTCGCGACACAAGGCCGCTCCTACAGTTCTTCCTCTGCCTCTCCAGGCAACTCCTCATCCAGATGCATCCAGGGCAATCGGCTTGTCGTCCAGATATGCCGCCTGGCCGGCACCTGCTCCGGGTGGTCCAGCGTTGCCACGGTCACATCGATGGTTCCCGGGCTATGCTCGGTCACCAGTGCCACATGCGCCCCACATTCCCCACAGAAATACCGCTTGCAACTGGCCGGTGCCACATAGCACTGAGGCCTTCCCGCCATCCAGCGGAAACCAGAACGGGGCAGGGTGACCCAGGTCACCACCAGCCCGCCGCTGACTCGCCGGCAGATCGAACAATGGCAATGGGCGACATCTGTCAGGTCACCCTGCAGCCGATAGCGCAAGGCGCCGCAATGGCAGCCACCCTCGGTTACATCCTGCATCACCTACCTCCCGTCGCCGTTTTCCCGGCGAAAGCTGGCTGAAAGCTTGCCCCCCTAGGATAGCCGCCACTACCGGCACCAGACCGGTCAGCCAGGGCACCCGGAAATTTCCGCGCCCGGCCCATCAACAACAACAATGGTGATTCTGATGTATTCCTGCGCCCGCCTTCATGTAGCCCCCCGACCCATGCTCCCCGTGCAGCGCCTCACGCGCTGATCCGCCCGAATAGCCATTCCTTTCGCTGCGCCACGCCTGGAGTATTGCCATGCTGACCTTCCTCGGCTTTGCCATGGTCATCACCTTCATGTACCTGATCATGACCAAGCGCCTGTCGGCCTTGATCGCGCTGATCCTGGTACCGATCCTGTTCGCCCTGTTCGGCGGTTTTTCCGCCAAGATCGGCCCGATGATGCTCGAAGGCATCAGCAAGCTCGCGCCCACTGGCGTGATGCTGATGTTCGCCATCCTCTATTTCGCCCTGATGATCGACTCCGGCCTGTTCGACCCGGCCGTGCGCAAGATCCTCAAGCTGGTCAAGGGTGACCCGCTGAAAGTCTCGGTCGGTACTGCGGTGCTGGCCCTGGTGGTCTCGCTCGACGGTGACGGCGCCACCACCTACATGATCTGCTGCGCCGCCATGCTACCGCTGTACAGCCGCCTGGGCATGAGCCCGCGGATCATGGCCGGCTTGATCATCCTCGCCGGTGGAGTGATGAACATGACCCCGTGGGGTGGCCCGACCGCCCGTGCCGCCAGCGCCCTGCACGTAGACCCATCGGACATCTTCGTGCCGATGATCCCGGCCATGGCCTTCGGTGTGCTGGCGATCCTCGCCATCGCCTATATGTACGGCAAGCGCGAACGTGCCCGCCTGGGTGAACTGCACCTGCCGACCGATGACATCGACCACAGCGAAATCAGCGTGTCGCAGTTCCCGGAAGCACGCCGCCCCAAGCTGATCTACTTCAACGGCGCCCTGACCGCCGGCCTGATGGTCGCACTGATCGCCGGCGTACTACCGCTGCCGGTACTGTTCATGATCGCCTTCAGCATCGCCATGATCGTCAACTACCCCTGCCTGCAGCAGCAGAAAGACCGCATCGCCGCCCACGCCGGCAGCGTGCTGGCCGTGACCGGGCTGATCTTCGCTGCGGGCATCTTCACCGGCATCCTGTCCGGTACCGGCATGGTCGAGGCCATGTCCAAGAGTTTGCTGGCGGTCATCCCTGAAGCATTGGGCCCGTACCTGGCGGTGATCACCGCGATCGTGAGCATGCCGTTCACCTTCTTCATGTCCAACGATGCCTTCTACTACGGCGTGCTGCCGGTGCTGTCGGAAGCGGCCAGCCATTACGGCATCAGCCCGGTGGAAATGGCCCGTGCCTCGATCGTCGGGCAGCCGGTACACCTGCTCAGCCCACTGGTACCTTCGACCTACCTGCTGGTGGCCCTGGCCGGTATCGAGTTCGGCGATCACCAGCGCTTCACGCTCAAGTGGGCAGTGCTGGTATGCCTATGCATAATGTTCGCCGCGCTGCTGATGGGCATTTTCCCGTTGTTCAGTAGTCTTTAATTAACACGCATCACCCAATGCGATGCGCCCCTGAAGGGGTGCATCGCCTTTATCGTTTGAAGGAATACACATGGAATGGCTGACCAGCCCGGAAATCTGGGTTGCCTTTTTTACCCTCACAGCGCTTGAGATCGTCCTCGGGATCGACAACATCATCATGATCTCGATCCTGGTCAGCCGCATGCCCAAGCACATGCAGCCACGCACCCGAATCTTCGGCCTGGCCCTGGCCATGGTCACCCGCATCATGCTGCTGCTGTCGATCACCTGGGTCATGCGCCTGACCGCCGACCTGTTCGTGGTATTCGGCCAGGGTATCTCCGGCCGTGACCTGATCCTGTTCTGCGGCGGCCTGTTCCTGCTGTGGAAAAGCTCGCAAGAGATCTACCACGGCCTGGAAGGCGAGGAAGAGAGCGCAGACGAACCCAAGGGGGCTGGCGGCAAGTTCTTCTACACCATCATTCAGATCGCCATCATCGACATCGTGTTTTCGCTGGACTCGGTGATCACCGCCGTCGGCATGGTCTCGCACGTACCGGTGATGATTGCCGCCATCGTCGTCGCAGTGCTGGTGATGATGGCCTGCGCCGGTGCCATCAGCGACTTCATCGACAAGCACCCGTCGCTGAAGATGCTCGCACTTTCCTTCCTGATCGTCGTCGGTACCGTGCTGATTGCCGAATCTTTCGACGTGCACGTACCGAAGGGCTATGTCTACTTCGCCATGGCCTTCTCGCTGGCCGTGGAGGCGATCAACATCCGCATGCGCACCGCCATGGCGCGCAAGCAGGGCAAGGAACATGAGCCAGTGAAACTGCGCAAGGACATTCCAGGTCAATAAGATCAGGACGCGCAGCAAATAGGGCCCTTCGGGGCCCTTTTTCATGTACCGGCTTTCATGACACAAACATTTCAAATACTTGCAGAGCGTGCCAAGCTGGCGCGAGGTCCGCAAAACAACTAAAGCTTGAGTAAGCACTGGATCAAAACACCCACCCCCGGGCCAGGCTTACGGCTTCACACAATTTGGCTCCGTTGCTGGAGCCCTAGAACAAAGGGGGGCTCGACCATGCTGACCCTGCTCAACCTGCTTTCCGCCGTGGCCTTGCTGGTGTGGGGCACGCATATCGTCCGTACCGGCATCCTCAGGGTGTTCGGCTCCAACCTGCGCCGCGTGCTCAGCCAGAACATGAACCGCCGCCCGCTGGCGTTCATTGCCGGCATCGTAGTGACTGCAGTGGTGCAAAGCAGCAACGCCACCGCCATGCTGGTCACCTCCTTCGTCGGCCAGGGCCTGATGGCCATGACACCGGCGCTGGCGATCATGCTCGGTGCCGACGTGGGTACGGCGCTGATGGCCAGGGTGCTGACCTTCGACCTGTCGTGGCTATCGCCACTGCTGCTGTTCCTCGGCGTGATCTTCTTCCTCTCACGCAAGCAGACCCGCGCCGGGCAACTGGGCCGCGTGGCAATCGGCCTGGGCCTGATCATCCTGGCCCTGCAGCTGATCGTGCAGGCGGCAGCGCCGATCACCCACGCACAAGGCGTGAAGGTGCTGTTCGCGTCCTTGACCGGCGACATCATGCTCGATGCCCTGGTCGGCGCGCTGTTCGCCATGGTTTCGTATTCCAGCCTGGCTGCCGTGCTGCTCACTGCCACCCTGGCCGGTGCCGAAGTAATCAGCCTGCCGGTGGCCATCGGCCTGGTGGTTGGCGCCAACATCGGCAGCGGCCTGCTGGCCTTCATCAGCACCAGCATGCAGAACGCCGCGGGTCGCCGCGTGGCCCTGGGCAGCCTGCTGTACAAGCTGATCGGCCTGGTGCTGATCATCCCCGTGCTGCACCCACTGGTGGAGTGGATGGACAGCCTGAGCTTCAGCCCGCAGGAGCTGGTGATCGGTTTCCACCTGCTCTACAACACCCTGCGTTGCCTGATCATGCTGCCGACGGTCAAACCCATGGGCCGCCTGTGCAATGCGCTGCTGCCCGAACGCGAGACTGGCAATGGCCAGATACGCCCGCGCCATCTCGATGCCTCGGCGCTGACCACGCCCAGCCTGGCCCTGGCCAATGCCGCCCGTGAAACCCTGCGCCTGGGCGACATCGTCGACAGCCTGCTGGAGGCCATGCTCGGCGCCCTGCGCGGGACCCACACCGCCATGCCCCAGCAAGTGCGAGCCTTGAGTGAGGATGCCGAAGCGCTGTACAGCGCGATCAAGCTGTACCTGGCGCAGATGCCACGGGAAGACCTCAGCGACCAGGACAACCGGCGCTGGGCCGAAATCATCGAGCTGGCGATCAACCTGAAGCTGGCCTGCGACCTGATCGAACGCATGCTGCGCAAGGTGCAGCAGCAGAAAACCAGCCAGCGCAGGGAGTTTTCCCAGGTCGGCCTGGAAGAGCTCACCGGGCTGCAGGAGCAGCTGCTGGCCAACCTGCGCCTGGGGCTGTCGGTGTTCCTCAGCGCCGATCCGGAAAGCGCGCGCCTGCTGCTGCGCGAAAAGCGTCGCTTCCGCGCCCAGGAACGGCGACTGGCGCATGCCCATGTCAGCCGTTTGCAGCGTAAGGTAGTGCAAAGTATCGAGACGAGTTCGCTACACTTGGAGCTGATCGCCGACATGAAGCGGTTGAACTCTTTGTTCTGCAGCAGTGCCTATGTGGTACTGGGTGGCTCGGACACTGGCGGGCTGCTGCTCGACAGCGTCCCGGAAGACGCCCACCTGTCCTGATCTCGCACACCTGGAGACTGTCGCTCGCCCATGCGTTGCCTGATGTTCGTTTGCCTGCTGATCTGCAGCCTGCCCTCATTTGCCCTCGATCGCTCGCGGGTCGAGGGTTACCTTTTGCCCAACGGCCTGCAGGTGATCCTGAAGTCCGGTTACGAGCGCGACCATGTGGCGATCCGCCTGGTGGTGGGCGTTGGCCTGGATGACTTCGACTGCGAGCAGAAGGAGTTGCCGCACCTGCTCGAACACCTGCTGTTCACCGGCATCGACGAAACCGGTGAAGGCGGCCTGGAAGAACGCCTGCAGAGCCTGGGTGGCGAGTGGAACGCCTACACCAGCAGCGCCGACACCACCTTCGTGATCGAGGCGCCGGCACGCAATCAGCGCAAGGTGCTCGACCTGTTGCTGGCAATCATCCGCGACACACGCATCGACGCCAAGGCCCTGGCCACGGCCAAGCGCATCATCGAGCGCGAGGATGGCGGCCATTATGGCCACCTGCAGCGCTGGCTCGACCGCCAGGACATCGGCCACCCGGCCAGCGACCAGCTGGCCACCGAGCTGGGCCTGAAATGCCCCGAACGCTCCAATGTCGCGGACATGACCCTGGAACAGGTGAAAACCCTGCGTGATCACTGGTACGCCGCCAACAACATGACCCTGATCGTGGTCGGCGGCCTGGATCGCCTGTTGCCGGCCTATCTGGAGCGCACCTTCGGCGAATTGCCTGCCACCGAACCGGAAGAGCGGCGCACCCTCGAAACCATCAGCCAACAGGCCGAGCAGCGCCGCGACCTGACCCGTGGCCTGCTGGGCGACAGCGTCAAGTTGCACTGGCTGTTCATCGAGCCGGTCCTGGACAGTGACCATCAGCAGACCCTTGACCTGCTGTCGCGCTACCTCGACTGGGCCGTATACGACCAGCTACGCCTGCGCAACGGCCTGTCGTATGGGCCATCGGTACAACGCGAGAGCTTTGGCGACAGCGGCATGCTCAGCCTCAATGCCGACCTTGAGCGCGATGACATCGACCCAGCCGTGAAGGTGATGCAGCAGCTGTTCGATCATTTGCGCAAGGAAGGCCTCGACCCGGATACCTTCGCCCGCATCAAGGATGCCGCCGTGGCCAAGGAAAGCTGGAGCACCCAGGGCAACAGTGCACTGGCCGATTACTACTGGGGGGCGCTGAATGACTACAACCACGGCCGCTTTGCCGACCCGGCGCGCAAGTTGCGCCAGGTAACGCTGGAAGAGGCCAACGCGGCCTTGAAGGAATTGCTCAAAGATCAAGGTTACCTGCGGATCGAGAAGCCGTTCCTCGGGTATGACGAGCTCTATGGGCTGGTTGCTTTACTGCTGGGGCTGATACTGGCGCTGGGGCTGCTGCGCTGGCGGCGACATAAGCCACAACGACCCAGTGGTGCTACACGGCAGCAGTAAATCGGCGGTATCCTTTTGCCAGTACCGGCCCTTTCGCGGGGCAAGCCCGCTCCCACAGGTATCGCACAGGATCTAAAACCAGCGCAGTACCTGTGGGAGCGGGCTTGCCCGCGAAAGGGCCGGCACAGCCACCTCATAATCTCGTTGTAGACCCATGCCTCCAATACCCCACTTCGTCCAGCGCGTCATCGAGCTGCTCAAACGCTACCCCGGCGTCATCGCACTCGGAGGTTTTCTCTCCGGCATCGGCAGCTTCATCCTGGTCGACCGCCAGGCCAGCCTGGCCAGCTGGATCGCCATCATCATGCTGGTCAGCTGGGTCTGGCTGATGCTGGAAAACACCCTGACCGGCCTGTTCGCGCGCACCTTCAAGCGCGAGATCCCGCAGCCGCTGCTGCGCTACGCGACGCAGATGATCCACCAGGAAAGCCTGTTCTTCGTCTTGCCGTTCTTCTTCATCACCACCACCTGGAACAGCGGCCAGCTGGTGTTCACCGGCCTGCTTGGCGCCGCCGGGCTCATCTCGATCATCGACCCGCTGTACTACAAGTGGCTGGCGCCACGGCGCTGGCTGTTCCTCGCGATGCACACCCTGACGCTGTTCGCCGCGCTGCTCACCGCGCTGCCGATCATCCTGCACCTGACCACTGCACAGAGCTTCAAGCTGGCGTTGATTGCCGCCATGGCGCTGTCGTTCCCGAGCCTGCTCAGCAGCTTCCCGGTCACCACCTGGCGCCGCGGCGTGGCACTGGTGCTGGTTACCCTGGCGGTGGGCGGTAGTGGCTGGTTGCTGCGTTCGTGGGTACCACCGGCAACGCTGTGGATGACCGACGTGGCGGTCAGCACCGAAGTGCTGAATCGCCAGCCCGGCGAGTCGCTTGAGGAGATTGCCGCCAGCCGCATTCGCAGCAATGGCCTGTACGCCTACACCGCGATCAACGCACCACGAGGCCTGGACGAGCGCATCTACCACGTGTGGCAGAAGGACGGCCAGGAAGTCGATCGCATCGCCCTGGACATCCATGGCGGGCGCAAGGAAGGCTACCGTGCCTGGACCCACAAGCAGAACTTCCCGCCCAACCCGGTGGGCAAGTGGCAGGTGCGGGTGCTGACCGAGGATGGCCAGGTGATCGGTGTGCTGCGCTTCAAGGTGGTGGACGACGCGCCCGCGCCGTGACATTGGCGAAGGACAGCACACATTCAACAAACCGCTCCATGCCCGCTGCGCTATGATCAGCCTCTAGCCCAGCCGGATGCATGGAGCCTATGACCACCCCCAGCGCCACCCTGGACACCAGCTGCCAGCCGGCCTGCCTGCGGATTGCCGGTGACTGGACCCTGGCCCACTACGCCAGCCTCAGGCGCGACAGCGAACGCCTGCGCACGCAGTACGGCGCCGATACCGTCGTCGACCTCAGCCAGCTGGGCCGCCTGGACACCGCCGGTGCCTCGCTGCTGGCCGAGCTGCTCGGCTCCGAGCGCCTCTCGCACTGCACCAACGGCCTGCCTGACGCCAGCCGCGCCCTGCTCAAGAATGTCTACTGCTCGGTGCAGGACTACTGCATCCCGATCAAGGAGCCCGAGCGCAACGTGTTGCTGGTGCTGCTGGAACGCATCGGTTGTGCGGTCGGCACGCTGTGGCAGGACACCATGCAGCTGCTCGGCTTCCTCGGCCTGATCATCGAGACCCTGCTGCGCCGCCTGCTGCAGCCACACCGCTGGCGCGTCACCCCGGTGATCGCGCACATCGAGCAGACCGGGCTGGACGCCGCCCCCATCATCGCCTTGCTGACCTTCCTGGTGGGCGCAGTGGTGGCCTTCCTCGGTGCCACGGTGCTGGCCAATTTTGGTGCAACGGTGTTCACCGTCGACCTGGTGGCCTTTTCATTCCTGCGTGAATTCGCCGTGCTGCTGACCGCCATCCTCATGGCCGGGCGCACCGCCAGTGCCTTCACCGCACAGATCGGCTCGATGAAGGCCAACGAAGAGATCGACGCCATCCGCACCCTGGGCCTCAACCCGATCGAACTGCTGGTGGTGCCGCGAGTACTGGCGCTGCTGATCTCGCTGCCGTTGCTGACCTTTGTCGCGATGATCTGCGGCATCGTCGGGGGTGCGGTGGTTTGCGCCCTGACACTGGGCATCTCGCCGGCGATGTTCCTGTCGCTGCTGCAAAGCGACATCGGTGTGCAGCACTTCCTGGTCGGCCTGGCCAAGGCGCCGGTCTTCGCCTTCCTGATCGCCGCCATCGGCTGCCTCGAAGGCTTCAAGGTCAGCGGCAGCGCCGAATCGGTCGGTGCCCACACCACCTCCAGCGTGGTGCAATCGATTTTCGTGGTCATCGTGCTGGATGCGGTGGCCGCGCTGTTCTGCATGGAGATGGGCTGGTGAGTGGCCGGGAAGCGGTAATCGAGGCGCGGGGCATCTGCAATCGCTTCGGCAGCCAGGTGGTGCACAAGGACCTCGACCTCGACCTGTACCGCGGCGAAATCCTCGCGGTGGTCGGCGGGTCGGGGAGCGGCAAGTCGGTGCTGCTGCGCAGCATCATCGGCCTGCGCCGCCCCAACGAGGGGCAGGTCAAGGTGTTCGGTGAAGACCTGGCCGGTTTGCGCGAGGAACAACGTTCACAGGTCGAGCGCCGCTTTGGCGTGCTGTTCCAGAAAGGCGCGCTGTTCTCGTCGCTGACCGTCACCGAAAACGTCGCCCTGCCGCTGATCGAGCATGCCGGCCTGTCGCGCGCCGATGCCGAGCACCTGGCTGGGGTCAAGCTGGCCTTGGCCGGCCTGCCGATCTCCGCCGCCGACAAGTACCCCGCATCGCTCTCCGGCGGCATGATCAAGCGCGCAGCCCTGGCACGCGCCCTGGCGCTGGACCCGGACATCCTGTTCCTCGACGAACCCACTGCCGGCCTCGACCCGATCGGCGCCGCCGCCTTCGACCAGCTGATCCTGACCCTGCGCGATGCCCTGGGCCTGAGCGTGTTCCTGATCACCCACGATCTCGACACCCTCTACACCATCACCGATCGCGTCGCCGTGTTGTCACAGAAGAAGGTACTGGTCGCCGGCCCCCTGGCCGAGGTCGAGCAGACCGACGACCCCTGGATCCACGAATACTTTCACGGCCCACGCGGGCGCGCAGCCGAAAACGCCGCCGCCAGCGCCGGGCAGGAGCGCTGAACAATGGAAACCCGAGCTCATCACGTCCTGATTGGCCTGGTCACCGTCCTGGTGGTGGCCGGCGCCATGCTGTTCGGCCTGTGGCTGACCAAGTCCAGCGTCGACGACGCCTTCAAGGACTACGAAGTGATCTTCAACGAAGCGGTCTCGGGCCTGTCCCGCGGCAGCCCGGTGCAATACAACGGCATCAAGGTCGGCGATGTCACCAGTCTGCGCCTGGACCCGAAGGACCCGCGCCGGGTGCTGGCCCGTGTGCGCCTGAGCGGTGATACCCCGGTCAAGGAAGATACCCAGGCCAAGCTGACCCTGGCCGGGGTCACCGGCAACTCGTTCATCCAGCTCACCGGCGGCACGCCGCACAGCCCGGAGCTCAAGGGCAAGGACGGCAAGCTGCCGGTGATCGTCGCCTCGCCGTCGCCGATCTCGCGCCTGCTCAACGACAGCAGCGACCTGGTGACCAACATCAACCTGCTGCTGCACAACGCCACGCAGATGTTCTCGGACAGCAACATCGAGCACCTGAGCAACACCCTGGCCAACCTCGACCAGACTACAAGCGCCTTCGCCAACCAGAACGGCGGTGTCAGCGAGGCAATCGCCCAGCTGGCCCAGGTCGGCAAACAGGCCAACGCCACCCTGGCCGAAACCCAGGCACTGATGCGCAACGCCAACGGCTTGCTCGGCACCCAGGGCAAGCAGGCCATCGGCAGCGCCGAGCAGGCCATGCAGTCGCTGGCCGAAAGCGCCGCGACCCTCAACAGCCTGCTGCAGGACAACCGCCAGTCCATCGACGACGGCGCCCAAGGGCTCAACCAGCTGTCTCCGGCCATCCGTGAGCTGCGCGAAACCCTCAACTCGCTCAAGGGCATTTCCCGGCGCCTGGAGGCCGACCCGAGCGGCTACCTGCTGGGCCGTGACAACAACAAGGAGTTCCAGCCATGACCCCATCGCTGCGCCTGCTGGCCCTGGCAACCACCCTGAGCCTGGCCAGCGCCTGCTCGATCCTGCCGCAGAGCGAGCCGGTGGATACCTACCGCTTGCCAGTCAACCAATCTAGCCATAGCGCCAGCCCGGTGGACTGGTCGTTGCGCCTGAACAAACCGCTGGCCAGCGAAGTGCTGGCCGGGCCACGTATCGCCGTGATTCCTCAAGGCGATGTGATCAGCAGCTACAAGGGTGCCCGCTGGAGCGACCCGGTGCCGTTGCTGGTGCGCAACCGCCTGCTCGATGGTTTCCAGCGTGACGGCCGGGTGCAGCGGCTGAGCGCTGACGACAGCAACCTGCAGGCCGACTACGAGCTGAGCGGCGAGCTGCAGGCATTCCAGAGCGAATATCAGCCAGGGGGCAAGGTGGAAGTGGTGATTCGCTACGACGCACGCCTGGTGCAAGGCCGCAGCCAGCGCATCCTCAGCAGCAGGCGCTTCGAAGTGCGCCAGCCACTGGCTGATACCCAGGTGTCAGCCGTGGTCGCCGGTTTCGGCGCGGCCAGCGATCAGCTGGCCGGGCAGGTGGTGAACTGGACCGTGGCGCAAAGCGGCCAGGCTCAGAAGCAGGCTCAGGCGAAGAACCAGTAGCAGACGCAGATCGCGGCGATCACGCCGGACAGCTCGGCCAGCAAGGCACAGCCGACGGCGTGGCGCACTCGCTGGATGCCGACTGCGCCGAAATACACCGCCACCACGTAGAAGGTGGTTTCGGTGCTGCCCTGAATGGTCGCGGCCACCAAGGCAGGGAAGCTGTCGACGCCGTGGGTCTGCATGGTTTCGATCAACATGGCCCGCGCCGCGCTGCCGGAGAACGGCTTGACCAGCGCGGTGGGCAGGCCCTCGACGAAGCGGGTGTCCAGGCCCATCCAGTTGACCATGTGGCGAATGCCATCCAGGGCCAGTTCGAGTGCGCCCGAAGCGCGCAGCACGCCCACCGCGACCAGCATCGCCACCAGGTAGGGCAGCAGGCTCTTGGCCACATCGAAACCTTCCTTGGCACCCTCGACGAAGGCTTCGTACACCTGCACCCGCTTCAGCGCGCCGATCACCAGGAACAGGATGATCACCCCAAACAAAGTCAGGTTGCCGAGGATCGACGACAGGCTGGCCAACGCTGCGGCCGACAGGGTGCCCAGGAAAGCCATGAAGCCACCCAGCAGCAGCGCGCCGGGGATCAGGTAGGCGAGCACCACCGGGTCCCACAGGCGCAGGCGCTGCATCACTGCCACCGACAGCAGGCCGACCAGGGTCGAGGCACTGGTCGCCAGCAGGATCGGCAGGAACACCAGGGTGGGGTCAGTGGCGCCTTGCTGGGCGCGGTACATGAAGATGGTCACCGGCAGCAGGGTCAGCGACGAGGCATTGAGCACCAGGAACAGGATCTGCGCGTTGCTGGCCGTGGTGCTGCTGGGGTTGAGCTCCTGCAGCGCGCGCATGGCCTTGAGGCCGATCGGCGTGGCGGCGTTGTCCAGGCCCAGGCCGTTGGCGGCAAAGTTCATGGTGATCAGGCCCAGAGCCGGGTGGCCGGGCGGCACTTCCGGCATCAGGCGGGCGAACAGCGGCCCGAGCACCTTGGCCAGCCATTCGACGATGCCGGCCTTTTCGGCGATCTTGAGGAAACCCAGCCACAGGGTCAGGGTGCCAAACAGCAGGACCATGACCTCCACCGAGAGCTTGGCCATGGCGAAGATGCTCTCGACCATCGCGGCGAAGATGCCAGCATTGCCACCGACCAGCCATTGGGCCAGTGCGGAAACGGCCGCCACCAGGAAAAAGCCGAGCCAAAGGCCGTTGAGCATCCGTGTGTTCCCCCTGAAAAATGCCCGAATCATAGCGTATCGCGGCGCCTGGCTGGAGCCCCCTGACCTGACGGCGGACCTTGTGGGAGCGGGCTTGTCCCGCGAAGCAGGCAACGCGGTGTATGGCACCGGCTTCGCCGGTGTTCGCGGGACAAGCCCGCTCCCACAGAGATCGCGAACCGGCCAGCAGACCGGACAAATCCACAGGCAACAAAAAGCCCCGACAAGTCGGGGCTTTCTGGTTCAGCCGTTCAGGCTCAGCGCTTGGCGGCTTCGCCAACCAAGGCAGCTTCCTGCTTGTCCGCCATCAGCGAGGCGTAGTACTGCTCGCCCTTGGCGGCGTCGTACATGCCTTCCCAACGCGCAATCACCAAGGCTGCCAGGGCGTTGCCGATCACGTTCAGGGCGGTACGCGCCATGTCCATGATGCGGTCGACACCGGCGATGAAGGCCAGGCCTTCCAGCGGAATGCCCACGCTGCCCAGGGTCGCCAGCAGCACCACGAAGGACACGCCCGGTACGCCGGCGATGCCTTTGGAGGTGACCATCAGGGTCAGCACCAGCAGCAGCTGCTGGCTCCAGGACAGGTCGATGCCGTACAGCTGGGCGATGAAGATGGCCGCGATGCTCTGGTACAGGGTCGAACCGTCGAGGTTGAACGAGTAGCCGGTCGGTACCACGAACGAGCAGATCGACTTCGGCGCACCGTACTTCTCCATCTTCTCGATCACGCGCGGCAGCACGGTCTCGGAGCTGGAGGTGGAGTAGGCGAGGATCAGCTCATCTTTCATGATGCGCATGATCTTGATCACCGAGAAGCCGAACAGGCGCGCCACCAGGCCCAGCACCATGAAGGCGAAGAAGGCGATGGCGAAGTACACCAGCAGCACCAGCTTGGCCAGCGGCAGCAGCGAGCTGAAGCCGAAGTTGGCAACGGTCACGGCGATCAGGGCAAACACACCGATCGGGGCGTAGTTCATGATCATGTGGGTGACCTTGAACATGGTTTCCGACACAGCCTGGAAGGTACGCACCAGCGGCTCGCGCAGGTCGGCCTGCAGGCTCGACAGGCCGAGGCCGAACATCACCGAGAAGAAGATGATCGGCAGCATTTCGCCACGCATCAGCGCTGCGAAGATGTTCGACGGGATCAGGTTGAGCAGGGTCTCGATGAACGCGTGCTCATGCTGCACTTCGGCCGCGGTGGCCTGGTACTTGGAGATGTCGACGGTACCCAGGGTGCTCATGTCGATGCCGGCGCCCGGGTGGAACAGGTTGGCCAACACCAGGCCGACAACGATGGCGATGGTGGTCACCACCTCGAAGTAGAGGATGGTCTTCAGGCCGATGCTGCCCAGTTTCTTCGCATCGCCAACCCCGGCGATACCCACGATCAGCGACGAAATCACGATCGGGACGACGATCATCTTGATCAGGCGAATGAAGATGTCACCGGCGGGCTGGAGGACGTTGCTGATCCACCAGGCCTTTTCCGCGCTGAAGTGGTTCAGCAGCGCGCCGACTGCAACGCCCAGGAGCAGACCGATGACGATCTGCCAGGCGAGGCTCAGTTTTGCCTTCTTCATGTCTTTACCCTTTGTTCTAGTGGTCACGGGTACCGACCGGAAAAGCGCGTAACAAAGCCGTTGGCAACGTCACGGGGAGCTTTTGGCTTCCGTCCGGAGACCTCGTGTAAGGACACCGCGAGCGAGCGACAGGGCGCTCGGGCCAGCGAAAAAGGCGGCAACTATTGCGATGGGCAAGGCTGAAATCTAATGCCGGAAACGCATACCCCATGCCGATACGGCATAGTCATTCAGGTCAAAATACGCCGCACGTAAGTCATTGATTTATAACGTTCGGAAATCCGAACAAGACCAAACCGCCATATTTCGGCAGTTTTGGCGGTATGTAGGCGGGGATGAAAACGGCTTGTTCGACAATCCGAATGGCCGAAATGGCACTTGCGCGCCCCCTGTACCGGACGAAAAAAAATTGATGTACGGTCAAGACAAAATGTGTCTTGGAGGTCAGGACCTGAAAGGAATCAGCAAAAGGGGGATATGGCGCCTCGGAAGCCAGGCCCGGTTGCGGTGTTTGTCAGACACCCCCGACCTGAAGCTTCCGATTCTGCCTTTGCCTGACCCGGCCCAATGCTGGAGGTACTCCCTGTACCCCTAGGCCACTCCGATCCTGCAACAATCAGAACAGCCCGGCCCCCTGGTCATGCGCTGCCCCTCCTCGGGGCGGCGCATCATAGAAGCGAGAAAGATAGAAAGGTTCCGCTTCCATTACATGACAGCGCGCGACCGCTGGTCAGTACCACTTCGGATCACGCTTCAGTTGCTCCTGCAACATCGCCTTCATGCCGTCGTCCGGTTTGCCCAGCCAGCGGTACTGCGCATGGCGGGTTGGCGACTTGTCACTCGGCAAACCCTCGGGCACTTCCACCAGCATTCCGTAGGCGTCGTCCTTGTCCCAGCTGAACGCCACGATCAGACGTTTGTAGGTGCAGTTCTGCGGCGACTCGCACAGCGGGCCGACCAGATACTTGTCGCCGTCTTCAGTGACGGCAGACATCTGCTCCTGGCCGCTGCCGCTCAGGTTGATCACCCAATCAGGCAAGCGTTCCTCGCCCTTGATCGTGTCTTGCCAGGTTTCCCGGTATTCGGGGTCCGAGCCGAGCAACTGCTCGACCCGGACCTGGCCATCATTGGCCGCCAGCACCGCTGCACTACCGCCCGACATCAAGGCAGCAGCAGCCAGGGCTGCGTATAGCTTCCTGGTCATCTTCAACCTCGACCACGTCCAAAGAAGAAGGAGGCTACGAACAGGACCAGGAAGACAATGAACAGGATCTTCGCGATACCCGTAGCGGCGCCAGCGATACCACCGAAGCCAAGCACAGCGGCAACAATGGCGATGATGAGGAAAGTGACAGCCCAGCTAAGCATGATGCTTCTCCTTTCTTTTTTTGAAATCGGTCCGGCCAGCGTCTCAGAACACCCAGCGCTGCTGGGGCGCGACGTTATCCACAGTGGCCGGTGAGGTATTGGCGGCAGGCCGCTGCCCGACGGGTTCGGCGGCTTTTACCAGGGTGTTGGCGCGGCTTGCCTGAATCTGCGTCAGCAGCGCGGTTTGCGCTGCCACCTGATCGGCCAGGCGCGCGGTCTGCCAGCTGTAATAGAAGAGGCCAGCGGCCAAGGTCAGCAGCAACGCCATGCCAAGGATCAACAACTGGCGCACAGGCAGTGCGGCATTCAGCGAGCGGTTGACGGATGGGCGGTTCATGCCGGCTTCTCCTGCTGTAATTTTTCTGTTCAAACCTGAACTAGTAATTGCAGCCTGCATGCCAGCCCATCAAATAAAATAAAATGCCTACAAATCAATTAGTTAACAGCGATACACAATGCCGCTGAGGACGTATCCTGCACGATGTACCTGATGGCGTCGTGCGAATTGCACGATTCAGCCCTCAACCTTGGTCGCCACTTTAAGCAAATCAGCGTCGACACCCCGCACCCCGATGATCTGCCTGGCGATATCCACGGCGATGCTCTTCTGCTCGCTGCTGACCACTTCACCGGTCAGCCGGACCATGCCTTGTTCGCTGGCAACCTTGATGTTCAGGCCGTCCAGATTGCGGCTGAAGCGGAAGCTGGTCTGAATCTTGTCGATCACCCAGCCATCACTCGGCTGCCGGCCGCTCGAAGCCTCAATGGGGGTTTCCCTTGCCTGCGCCATGGCTGCGGTATCCATGCTGACGAGGTTGTTGACCAGGTGCACGCCGTCGGTGGTGCGCGCCACCACGCCTGCCAGCTCCTTGGCCTCGGCACTGTCGACTTTTCCACGCAAGGTCACCACACCGTCTTGGCTTTGCACTTCGATAGGTGATTTTTCCGTGGCCTTGCTCCACAGCAATCGGGCGCGGATCACAGCCGCTAAGGTCACATCTTCCAGCCGCTGGGCGTAGGCACGCAGCTCCAGCGGGCGCTCGACCAGTGCGGCATTGACCCGCAGCTGGTTGTCGACCTGCTCGACTCCCCGCGTGGCCAGGGCCACCTGCTCGGCCAAGTCGCGCTCGACGCCGTTCTCGACTTCACCGGAAAGGCGAGCCCGCTTGCCATCGACCTCGACCTTGATGCGGAACGGGTTGAGCACCTGGTTGAGGGCCAGCGCGGTTTGCAGCGAGCCCTCCAGGCGGGCGTCCTGAACCGGGTCGGCCGAGGCGGGTGTGCAAACGGACAACAGGGAGGCCGCCAACACGGCCATTCGGATGACAGGGGACACGGGTGTACCTCCTTTTAGTTGGCAAAAGCTGAAAATCATCGCAACCAATGTGCCAGCGCGCTGCTCTAAGAAAATCATCGAGATATCCGGCGTCACGGTACGACTTGGCCATTGGCTAGCATGCAAAGGACCGATTCCTTCACAATTGACCGTGCAACTTGCCCGATTTTCCCCACACTAATTGAAGATCTACCCGAAGGAGCGCAGGAAATGGAATCAGCCCAGGACAACCAAGGCCGCATTCTGCTGGTGGATGACGAGTCCGCGATCCTGCGCACCTTCCGCTACTGCCTGGAAGACGAAGGCTACAGCGTGGCCACGGCCAACAGCGCCGCACAGGCTGATGCCTTGCTGCAGCGCCAGGTGTTCGACCTGTGCTTCCTCGACCTGCGCCTGGGCGAGGACAACGGTCTCGATGTGCTGGCACAGATGCGTATCCAGGCACCCTGGATGCGCGTGGTGATCGTCACCGCACATTCGGCGATCGACACCGCCGTCGATGCCATCCAGGCCGGTGCCGCCGATTACCTGGTCAAGCCCTGCAGCCCCGACCAGTTGCGCCTGGCCACCGCCAAGCAGCTGGAAGTCCGTCAACTGTCGGCGCGCCTGGAGGCCCTCGAAGGCGAAGTGCGCAAGCCCAAGGACGGCCTCGACTCGCACAGCCCGGCGATGATGGCCGTGCTGGAAACCGCCCGCCAGGTCGCCACCACCGATGCCAACATCCTCATTCTGGGTGAGTCGGGCACCGGCAAGGGCGAGCTGGCCCGTGCCATCCACGGCTGGAGCAAGCGGGCACGCAAGGCCTGCGTGACCATCAACTGCCCGTCGCTGAACGCCGAGCTGATGGAGAGCGAATTGTTCGGCCATACCCGCGGGGCGTTTACCGGCGCCAGCGAGAGCACCCTGGGCCGGGTCAACCAGGCGGATGGCGGCACGCTGTTCCTCGATGAAATCGGCGATTTCCCCCTGACCTTGCAGCCCAAGCTGCTGCGCTTCATCCAGGACAAGGAATACGAGCGGGTAGGCGACCCGGTCACCCGCCGCGCCGACGTGCGCATTCTTGCCGCGACCAACCTCAACCTTGACGACATGGTGCGCGAGAACCGCTTCCGCGAAGACCTGCTGTACCGCCTCAACGTCATTACCCTGCACCTGCCGCCGCTGCGCGAGCGCAGCGAGGACATCCTGACCCTGGCCGACCGTTTCCTGGCCCGCTTCGTCAAGGAATACTCCCGCCCGGCCCGTGGCTTCAGCGACGAGGCACGCAGCGCGCTGCTCAACTACCGCTGGCCGGGCAACATTCGCGAACTGCGCAACGTGATCGAACGCGCCAGCATCATCTGCCCCCAGGAGCGCGTGGAAATCAGCCACCTGGGAATGGGCGAACAACCGACAGGCAATGCACCTCGGGTAGGCGCAGCCATGAGCCTGGACGAGCTGGAACGCGCGCACATCGGCGCCGTGCTGGCCACCAGCGACACCCTCGACCAGGCCGCCAAGACCCTCGGCATCGACGCCTCCACGCTCTACCGCAAGCGCAAGCAGTACAACCTGTGAAGCTGCCGATGAAGCTGCGCACGCGGCTGTTCCTCAGCATCTCGGCCCTGGTGACCGTGGCCCTGCTGGGCCTGTTGCTGGGGTTGGTGAGCGTGCTGCAGATGGCCACGGTGCAACAACAGTCGGTGCGCGAAACCACCCTTGCGCTGGAAGTGGGCTTGAAACTGCGGCAGAACCTCGGTGAGCAACTGACACTGCTGCTGGACGAAGACACCGCCCCGGACAGCCTGCGGCCCCTGCAGGACAATTTCCAGGCGCTGCTCAACCAGGGGTTGGCGCAAGGCGGTGAACGCACCGGCTTCAGCAAGGCCAGCAGCAACTACCAGGCCTTCCTCCAGGCTTACCGCGACAGCCCGGCGCCGGCCCGCAGCATGGGCATGGAACAACCACTGGGCGTGGCATTCAACCAGGTGCGCACCGACCTGATCGATTCGCACAAGCAAGCCCTCGATTTCATGGCCCGCAGCGAAGAGCACACCCGTGACCGCGCCTTGCTGGTCAGCGGGGTACTCGGCCTGATGGGGCTGGTGGTGCTAGTGCTCGGTTTCGTCACCGCGCACAACATCGCCCGCCGCTTTGGCCAGCCGATCGAAGCGCTGGCCAAGGCCGCCGACCAGCTCGGCCAGGGTGACTTCGAAATCACCTTGCCGGTCACCCAGGCCATCGAGCTGAACCAGCTGACCCGCCGCTTCGGGCTGATGGCCGACGCCCTGCGCAAGCACCAGGCAACCAATGTCGATGAACTGCTGGCTGGCCAGCAGCGTCTGCAGGCCGTGCTCGACAGCATCGACGATGGTTTGCTGATCATCGACCGCCAAGGGCACCTCGAGCACCTCAACCCGGTCGCCCAGCGGCAGCTGGGCTGGAACGACAGCCGGGTCGGCAGTGGCCTGGCCGACGCCCTGCAGCGCCCGGAGCTAGAGCAACAGCTGCGCCAGGTACTGCGCGGCGGCAGCCTGGATCGGCCACCGGAAGACCTTAGCATCGAGGTCGATGAAGAGTCCCGCCTGCTGACCTACAGCCTGACCCCTGTCAGCCATCCGCAAGGGCCGATTCTGGGTGCGGTGATGGTATTGCACGATGTCACCGAGCAACGAGCCTTCGAACGTGTGCGCAGTGAGTTCGTGCTACGTGCTTCCCATGAATTGCGCACACCCGTCACGGGCATGCACATGGCATTCGGCCTGCTGCGCGAGCGGTTGAAGTTTCCGCCCGAAGCTCGCGAGAGCGATCTGCTGGAGACCATCGGCGAGGAAATGCAGCGCCTGACCCAACTGATCAACGACCTGCTCAACTTCTCGCGCTACCAGAGCGGCCTGCAGAAGCTCGAGCTTGCCCCCTGCGCCATCGACGAACTGCTCGACAGGGCGCAAGCACGCTTCAGCGAACAGGCCGCCAACAAGCAGATCGAGCTGATCAAGGCCCTGGAGCCACCGCTGCCACGCATCCAGGCCGACGTAGTGCAACTCGACCGGGTGCTGGACAACCTGCTGCACAACGCCATTCGCCATACCGCCAGTGGCGGGCGCATCCGCCTGCATGCACGGCGGCATGCGGAGCGGGTGATCATCAGTGTCGAGGACAATGGTGAAGGCATTGCCTACGGGCAGCAGGGGCGGATCTTCGAACCGTTCGTACAGGTGGGGCGCAAGAAAGGTGGCGCCGGGTTGGGGCTGGCGCTGTGCAAGGAGATCGTGCAGTTGCATGGCGGGCGTATGGGGGTGTTTTCCCGGCCAGGGCAGGGCACACAGTTCTACATGGCCCTGCCAGTCTGACTTTTTCCGCACTCAGGGCTCATCATCGATCCGCGCCCGTCGTGGTTGCCGGCCACGGGTCACCAGTTCGGCGAACTGCCGGGCATTCAGCGGATGGGCAAACAACCAGCCCTGCCCGTAATTCACCCCCTCGCTGTTGAGCAGCACCGCCTGCGCCTCGCACTCGATGCCCTCGGCAATCACCCGCAGGTGCAGGTCATGGGCCATGCGAATGATGTGTGGCGCCACACCGCTGCTGGCGGCGTCGTGCCCCAGGGCGTCGATGAATGCCTTGTCGATCTTCAGGCAGTCCACCGGCAAGGTCTGCAGGTAGGCCAGGCTGCAATAGCCCGTGCCGAAATCATCGATCAGCACCTGATGCCCGACCGCACGCAGGGCTTGCAGGTTATCCCGCGCCACCACCACGTCGATCAGCCCGCGCTCGGTGACTTCAAAGGCAATCTGGCTGGCAGCGACGCGGTGCAGCGCCAGCAGCCGCGCTGCCACCCGGCCAATGCGCGGCACCATCACATCGCAGGCCGCCAGGTTCACCGAGATGTAAAGATTGCGATGCGAGCGCAGCAGCTGGCCCAGCTGCTCAAGCACGCGTTGCAGCACGAAATCGGTGATCTGGCGGATCTGCCCGGTGTTTTCCGCCAGTGGAATGAACAAGTCCGGGCTGGTCAGCGAACCGTCCGGGCGGCGCCAGCGCACCAGGGCCTCGGCACCGACACAGCGACGGCTGTCGAGCTCGATGATCGGCTGATACAACACCTGCAGCTCGCCCCGGCGCAGGGCATTCTGCAGTTCGGAACTCATCGAGCGCCGCTGCAGGATCAGCTGCAGCACCAGCCAGCCGATACAGCAGGCCGCCAGCACACTGCCCGGGAACAGCAGCCAGAGCATGCCGTTCATGCGCAATGGCAGGCTGGCCCGCGGTGCGATCAGCACCAGCTGGTAGTCCGGCGACTTGGTCGGCATGCGGTAGACCAGCCGATCGCGTAACTCGAACAAGGACTTCTGGCTGGGCGGTGGCCAGCTACTGGTCGGCGGCCAAGCCTGGGGCGGGCCCAGCACAGGGATTGCACGGGTACCGTTATCCAGCACCACCAGCAAGCTGCCGCCCGGTGGCAAGTCGACCACGTCGGTCAGGTGCCCACGTGAGGTGGAAACCAGGAAATTACCCCGCGCCAGCATCAAGGCCGCGAGGTTTTCGTTGGGTTCAGTGGTGGTATTGAGCCAGTAGCTGTAGGTCGGGCCCTGGATATCCGGCGCGCGCGTTGGCACGAAAGCCCTTGCCCCGCCCCGGTTGGAGCAGGCGACATTGGCATCCACATAAGCCGCTTCATAGATGAAGCGCGAACCCAGGCCGACCTGTTGCAACACCGAGATCATCGCCGGGTTGCAGCCGCGCAGCGACTGCGCCTGCAGTTCGTCGACGCCCTCGCGCAACTGGCCGAACACCTGCTCCAGGCGGTCGAGAAAGCGCTCGCCCTGGGCGTTCATCTGCGCGCTCTCGCTTTCCTTCATCTGCTGCAGCGCAATGCCAATGCTGGCGGTCAGCAATACCGCGGCACTGGCCAACGCTGCCAGGGAGGCCAGCATCCAGGGGCGGTAAAAAAATTGGCGCAATGCAGAAATCAGGGCAGACATGGGCAGCATCCAGTTGATTAACAAGGTATAGCAACTGGAATGAGAATCGGCTTTGCCGTTTGGCGCCCGAATGCAATTCGCCTTAACGCATGCGGTTGAGCACCGATAGCATGGCTGCGGTCTGCGCGTCCGGCATGCCGTCGAAACGCTGCGGGCGGAAGTGCATCTGGAAGGCGGCGATAACGTTCCGCGTGGCGACATCCAGCTGCCCGGTCTGCTCGATGGCATAGCCAAAGCGCGCCAGTTCCTGCTGGTACCAGCCAATGGTCGGTGGGTTGACGTTGAAGTAAGCCTGCTGACGCGCCACGGCATTGGCTTCAGGCCAGACGCCGAGGCCTGCATCCGCCAGGCGCTTCCAGGGGAACAACGGGCCAGGGTCGAGCTTGCGCGCCGGGGCGATGTCGCTGTGCCCGATGATGTGCCGCGGCTCGATGTTGTTACGCTTGACGATGTCCTTGAGCAAAGCGATCAGCGACTGGATCTGCGCCTCGCTGTAGGGGTACCAGACGCGGCCCTTGGCAGTATCGTCGAACCCCGGGTTGACGATTTCGATGCCGATGGAGCTGGAGTTCAACCAGGTGCGCCCCTGCCACTGGCTGTCACCGGCATGCCAAGCGCGGCGGTTCTCGTCGACCAGCTGGTAGACCGTGCCCGGGCCGTCGCCGATCAGGTAGTGGGCGCTGACTTCGCCATGGGTCAGCAATGCCAGCGAGCGCTCCAGCGACGCG
Source organism: Pseudomonas sp. (assembly GCF_017744435.1). Classification (GTDB taxonomy): domain Bacteria; phylum Pseudomonadota; class Gammaproteobacteria; order Pseudomonadales; family Pseudomonadaceae; genus Aquipseudomonas. The sequence continues at coordinate 29,384 of NZ_JAGIBG010000004.1, read as the reverse complement.
TTGGTGTAATGCAGCACGACGAACTGGATTCGGCTGTCCTGATTGGCAGAAGGGTGGTTGCGGTCGATGCGCAGGCCGGTCGAGCATCCGGCAAGAATGAGTAGCAAAAGCCCGGCAAAAAGCGTTTTCATGGCAGAGGAGCACATAGTTAGGGACATTGACGACAGTGCTACAGTATAACGTGCTCCTCCGGTTTCGGTGCTTCTACCGCCGTAATGTCAACGGCTGCACATCACCAGAAACTCCAGCGAGTTGTCACCGCTCGCTTTCTGCTGGTCGACCAGTTGGGTCATCACATTGACCTTCTCGGCCAAAGGCTTGCCAATCACCTTCGCCTGCCCATGCAATTGCCGCTCATAAGTGCTGACATCGATTGGCGAAACACTGCAAAAGCCCGGGTCCTTGTGCACGATTCGCTTGTTCAGCTTCAGCGTGTACTGGCTGAAGTAATTTTTCTGCGGCTGGTGATCGACTTCGGTAATCCACTGCGGCCACTGCCTGAGCACCTTGCCATCTGCCGACACATGGGCCGTCAGCAGGTCATCATTGGCAAAGGCGGCACCCTGGAAAGCCGCGCCCAAGGCGAGCATCACGAGACCATTACTCATCTTCATCTTTCTACTCCGGTCTGATCGACTTTGCCGGCCTGAATAACAGGTAGGCGGGGGGTCATTTTCAGGATCAGACGGGGCCTGGATGAGGTATCTATTTACGCCGACAGCACGCGGTTTCGGCCTTGGTCCTTGGCGCGATACAACGCCGCATCGGCGCGCTTGAGCACCTGGTCGCCACGCTCGCCGGAGCGGAAGGCACTCAAGCCGATGGATGTGGTGATGACCACGCGTTCGCCCTTGAAATGGAACGGGCAGGCCTCGATCGCCGCGCGTAGCGCTTCGGCAACCTGAGCGGCGGCTTCAGGAGACGTCTGCGGCAGCAACAGCACGAACTCTTCGCCGCCGAACCGGGCGATGAAGTCCCGTGCGCGCAGGCGCTTGCGCAGCTGGTCGGCAACGATCTTCAGTACCTTGTCACCGGCCAGGTGGCCGTAACTGTCATTGATACGCTTGAAGTGGTCCAGGTCGAGGATGGCCATGGCCAGGTGACCGCCGCTTTCCTGCCAGTCGAGCATTTCGCGCTCGACCTGCTCGGTCCAGGCCGCGCGATTGGGCAAGCCCGTCAGCGGGTCGATCAACGCCTTCTGCCGCTGTTCCTCCAGGTGTTCACGATAGCCAAGCGCTTCCTGCTCCATGCTGGCGACCCGCTCGGCCAGGCCCTGCAGGCGCCCGGCAAGTTCCTGCTCGCGGCGATCACGCTCGTGCTGGTGCTCGTCCATGGTGCCAAGCAGTGTTTCCAGGCGGTTCTCCAGGATGTGCTTGAGGCTGTCCACATCCACGGCGCCCTGCACGCTGCTTTGCAGGCCATCGACCTGTTCGCGCAGCTGGCTGTCCAGCTCGCGCGCGGCGGAACTGTTGTCGGCATGGCCGGCGCTGGCTTCGTGCAGGTGGCTCTGGAAGCTGTCGAGGCGTTCGTTGAGCTGCTGCAGGTAGGTCTCGAATTCGTGCTGCCCGCTATCGGTGATCGCCAGCATGAGCACGGCGAGGTCATCGAGGACCGGAATCAGTTCATACCAGTTCAGCCCGCGTGCCACCCGCTCGCGCATTTCCAGGGCCTGAGCCTTGTGGCGCTCTGGCAGGCTGAGGTCGTCCAGCAGGCCGATCAGGGTCTGTTCGATGTGCGCGGCGACCTGGCTGTAAGGCGGCTCCACCGCATCGGGAAGGGAGTAGGGGCCGTCCTCACCGAATACTTCTTCGAGTGTCGTCGGCACCGGGGCCGTCGGCTGCTCAGGCTGCTCCTGCAGCTCGGGCGCTTCATCTGCTGGCGGCTCAGCTTCAGGCTCGACCACTACCGGTTGTTCAACGGCATGTGGCTCTGCAATCAACTCCGGCTGGGCAGCATGCGCAGCTTCCTCTGGCTCCGGGGCAGGCGCGGCGGCAGCCAACGGTTGCAGCTCGTCCGCATCACGCGGCGGCAAGTCCACCAGCACAGGCCCATCCGGTTGCGGCTGGGTTTCGGCCGGCGCAATTTCAGGCGCAGGTTGCGCAGACCGAGCGGCCTCTGGCTGGGGCTCGCTGTCGTGGTTACCGAACAGGCGCTGCAGGAAGCCCGGCCGGGCCTCGTCAGCCGGCTTGCTCAGGGATGACAGGGCTCGACCTTGCAGGCCACTGAGCTCACCCAGCAGAGGCGGCAACTCACGTGACTGGGCGACCCCACCATCGAGCTTCTTCGCCAGCTTTTTCAGTGGCCGGGCCACTTCACCGGGCAGCGGCAAGCCTTGAAGCTGGGTGACCAGCGCGTTCAGGGCGTCACTGACCTGATTCATGCGGGTTTCCCGGCGCTGCTCGGAGTCCAGCACCGCCTTTTCCAGACGCGGGATCAACCCGGCCAGGCCAGCGTCCATGTTGTCGCTGCGGATGACCTCTCGCATTTCCTTCATGCACTGGTCGACGACCTTGTCGCTGCCTTCGGCCGCCAGGGTGCTACGCACCAGGCCACGGCGCAGCAGGTCAAGGCGCGCGTCCCAGCGACGTTCGAGCTTTTCCTGCTGCTCGATGCTTTTAAGGTATTTTTCTTTCCAGCGCTCGGCTTCTTCGGTCATGCCTGGATCCGCGACGGGTAATGCATCTGTGGGCTGTGTAATTACACGCTGTCGGCGCGCCCCTCGAACACTTGAGGGCTTGCCGCGCTTTAGCTGATCTAGCTCAAGACCGGCAGCGTATCCACAGTCAGTGCATCAGGCAATCGGATCTCTACCGCAACGGGAAGATGGTCGGAAATTGGCTGTGCCAGCACCTCGACCCGCTCCAGGGTCAGGCTCGGGCTGAGCAGGATGTGGTCCAGGCAGCGCTGCGGGCGCCAGCTGGGGAAGGTGGCTTCGACCTGCGGTGCGATCAGGCCCAGATCACGAAGGGGCGAATGCTCGAGCAGGTCGGTGGCATGGGTGTTCATGTCGCCCATGAGGACCTGGTGGCGGTAGCCGCCGATTAATTCGCGAATGTAGCCCAGTTGCAGGGCGCGAGTCTTGGCACCCAGGGCCAGGTGCATCATGACCACGATCAGCGCATCCTCACCTTCGCCGAAACGCACCAGGATCGCACCACGGCCAGCCGGGCCGGGCAGCGGGTGATCTTCGAGGAGTTGCGGCTTGAGGCGGCTGAGCACACCATTGCTGTGCTGGGCAAAACGCCCGAGGTTGCGATTGAGCTGCTGGTACCAGTAAGGGAAGGAACCCAGCTGAGCCAGATGCTCCACCTGGTTGACGTAGCCTGAGCGCAGGCTGCCGCCATCGGCCTCCTGCAGGGCCACCAGGTCGAAGTCGTTGAGCAACTGACCGATTTTCTGCAGGTTACCGGCCCGCCCGGTGTGCGGCAGCAGGTGCTGCCAGCTGCGGGTCAGGTAATGCCGGTAGCGCTCGGTACTGATACCCACCTGGATGTTGAAGCTGAGCAGCCGCAGACGACCATCCTCGGGCAGGCCAGGGGCCTGCAGGTGATGCTCGTTGACCTGCGGCTGGTGCAGGCCAATGCCACGCGTAGTTCTGAAGCGGGGCATGGGGTACGCCGCTTACTTAGCGGCGCGCTCCTTGGCGATCAGCTGGTCGGCAACGTCCAGCACGCCGTCCGGGCCGCCGGCGGTACCCAGGTCGAAGCGGTACTTGCCGTTGACCACCATGCTCGGTACACCAGTGATTTCGTACTTCTTCGCCAGTTCCTTGGCCTGGTTGACCTGGCCCTTGATGGCGAACGAGTTGAAGGTGGCGAGGAACTTGTCCTTGTCGACGCCCTGGGTAGCGAGGAAGTCGGCCATGTCTTTCGGATCGGTCAGGCGCTTGTGCTGGTTCTGGATGGCGTCGAACACCGCGGCATGAACCTTGTGCTCGACGCCCATGGCTTCGAGGGTCAGGAACATTTGGCCGTGGGCGTCCCACGGGCCGCCGAACATGGCCGGTACGCGCTTGAAGTTGACGTCCTTGGGCAGCTTCTCGACCCATGGGTTGATGGTTGGCTCGAAGTGATAGCAGTGAGGGCAGCCATACCAGAACAGCTCGACCACTTCGATCTTGCCTGGCTGGGATACCGGAACAGGGTTGCTCAGCTCGATGTATTCCTTGCCGGCAGTGGCAGGCTCTGCGGCCTGGACGGCAGTCATACCGAAGACGCTGGCAGCGACCAGCGCGGCGCTGAGAATCAGTTTACGCATGCTTTACTCCTGAGCATTCATTGGTCGCCTCGACGCGACCGTGCTGTGACCGGTGGCGAAGGGCCCGAGTTCTGTAGTGTAACGGCTGCGGACAGAAAAAAGGGCGGTCTGCGCCGCCCTTTCATCTTTAGCGTTGCAGCATTAACCGAATGTTAATGCAGGCCCTGGATGTAGCTGGCCAGTGCTTCGATCTCATGGTTGCTCAGCTTGCCGGCGATGGTGCGCATGGTCATCGCATCGCCGTCGTTGGTGCGGTTGCCTTCGCGGAAGTCGGTGAGCTGCTTGGTCACGTACTGCGAATGCTGGCCGCCCAGGTGCGGGAAGCCGGCGAGGGCGATACCTGCGCCGTTCGGCGAGTGGCAACCGGTACAGGCAGGCATGCCTTTCTCAAGATTGCCGCCATTGAACAGCGCGCGGCCGCGTTCGACCAGCTTGGGATCGGCGGCACCAACGCTGCCTTTCTGGCTGGAGAACCAGGCGGCGATATCGGCCAGGTCCTGGTCACTGAAATTGGCCAGCATGCCGGTCATTTCCAGCACGGTGCGCTTGCCCGACTTGATGTCGTGCAGTTGCTTTTCCAGATAGCGCTGGCCTTGGCCAGCCAGTTTCGGGAAGTTCGGCGCCAGGCTGTTGCCGTCCGGGTTGTGGCAGGCGCCACAGACGGCAGTCTTGGCCTGGCCAGCGGCGGCATCGCCTTTGATGGGTTCCGCAGCAGTGGCCGCACCTGCGACACCCAGGGTCAACAGCAGACTCACGACTAGTTTGTTCATCAGCTAATCCAACACGGCTAAGGGTGAAATGTTATGTATCGGGACTGCCGCTCATCCAAAGGATGACCAAACGGTAGTCCTCGGCACTGCAGTCCATGCACAATCCACGCGGCGGCATAGCCTTGAAACCCTGGGTAACATGCACCACCAGTTGCTCCATGCCTTGCGCCAGCCTTGGCTCCCAAGCTGCCGGGTCACCCTTCTTGGGTGCCTGTGGCAACTGCCCGGCGTGACAGGCCGCACACGTGCGGTTGTACAACGCCTCGGGATCCTGTGTAGCCTGTGCGCTGAAAAACGGCAGGAACATACCGACAGCTAGCAGCCATTTCGCCATGCGAAACGACCTGACAGGGTTGGGGGACGCGCTGCGTTCTGATGCGCGAGCTATTGTTCGACACCCCATGCACATTCCCCTTCGCTGGGAGAATGAGCACACAAAAACTGGGGCATTATATACTTCCGCCATCCAAACGGAAACGACACCGCTTGCCGGCCTAGGCTTTGGCAACACCCACATCGGATATCCCATGCAAGTCAATAACCCCATCCTCGGCCTCTGCCAGAGAGCCAAATTCGCCCTCAGCGCTGCCAAGGTCGAACAATGCCCGGACGACCAGGGTTACGAGGTGGCTTTCGCCGGCCGTTCCAACGCCGGCAAATCCAGCGCCCTCAATACCCTGACTCATGCCAGCCTGGCGCGTACCTCGAAAACCCCAGGGCGCACCCAGCTGTTGAATTTCTTCAGTCTGGACGATGAACGGCGTTTGGTCGACCTGCCGGGCTACGGATATGCAAAAGTTCCGATTCCGCTGAAGCAACACTGGCAGAAGCACCTGGAGGCCTATCTGGGCAGCCGTGATTGCCTGAAAGGCATCATTTTGATGATGGATGTGCGTCACCCGATGACCGACTTCGACAAGATGATGCTTGACTGGGCCAAGGCCAGCGGCATGCCGATGCATATCCTGCTGACCAAGGCCGACAAGCTGACCCACGGTGCGGGCAAGAACACCTTGCTCAAGGTGCAGTCGGAGATTCGCAAGGGGTGGGGTGACGCGGCGACCATCCAGCTGTTCTCGGCACCCAAGCGCCTGGGCCTGGAAGAGGCCTACCGGGTGCTGGCGGACTGGATGGAGCTGGAAGACAAGCCAGCTGTTTGATGGCAGTTCACTGATCCTGTGGGAGCGGGCGAGCCCGCGAACCTGGGCGAAGCCCAGGCCAGACACCGCGCTGGATTTTTCGCGGGCACGCCCGCTCCCACAGTGTTATTCGCCAGCTGCAAGTCAAATTCCGGGCAAAAAAAACCCCGGACTTCGTATGGGGAGGGGGAAGTTCGGGGTTCAAGTCTGGACCGCTAGGGCGGGGTCCAGGTATCTGCCAACACTTAACACAACATAGGAGCATCGAAAGGCTTCACCAGCCATTCAGTTACTCTGAGTTCCACTTCACCGGTTTAGTTCCGGAGCCCTCAAAACTATTTGCGATAGTTTCATGAAACTGCCGAACTAATGGCATCGAGCCATGCCAGGATCCGCGTCACCACGTCACAGATCCTACACAGCTTTCCCAGCTCAATCAGTGAGCTTCGTCCCAATTCGAACCAACTCCTGCTTCCACCACCAGCGGAACATCCAGCTGCGCGGCGTTGCTCATGTGCGTGCGAATTTCATCTTTCACCTGCTCGACCAGGTCTTCACGCACTTCCAATACCAGTTCGTCGTGCACCTGCAGGATCACCCGTGCATCCAGGCCGCTCTCGCTCAGCCAGTTGTCGACGTTGACCATGGCGCGCTTGATGATGTCGGCGGCGGTGCCCTGCATCGGCGCGTTGATCGCCGTGCGCTCGGCGCCCTTGCGCAGGGCCGGGTTCTTGGCGTTGATGTCCGGCAGGTACAGGCGGCGGCCGAACAGGGTTTCAACGAAGCCTTGCTCGGCTGCCTGGGCGCGGGTGCGCTCCACGTAGGCCAGCACACCCGGGTAGCGGGCGAAGTAGCGGTCGATGTAATCCTGCGACTGCTTGCGGTCGACGCCAATCTGCTTGGCCAGGCCGAACGCACTCATGCCGTAGATCAGGCCGAAGTTGATGGCCTTGGCGCTGCGGCGCTGGTCGGTGGTGACGTCTTCCAGTGCCACGCTGAACACTTCCGCCGCCGTCGCGCGGTGCACATCCAGATCGTTGCGGAAGGCATGCAGCAGGCCTTCGTCCTTGGCCAGGTGGGCCATGATGCGCAGTTCGATCTGCGAATAGTCCGCCGCCAGCAGCTTGTAGCCGGGGCTGGCAACGAAGGCCTGGCGAATGCGCCGACCCTCGGCGGTACGGATCGGGATGTTCTGCAGGTTCGGGTCGCTGGACGACAGGCGCCCGGTGGCGGCCACGGCCTGCTGGTAGGACGTGTGGATACGCCCGGTGCGCGGGTTGATCTGCCCTGGCAGCTTGTCGGTGTAGGTGCTCTTGAGCTTGCTCAGGCTGCGGTACTGCATCAGCACCTCGGGCAGCGGGTAGCCTTGCTCGGCGAGTTCGTCGAGCACCGCTTCGGCGGTGGAAGGCTGGCCCTTGGCGGTCTTGCTCAGTACCGGCATGCCCAGCTTGTCATAGAGGATCGCCCCCAGCTGCTTGGGTGAACCGAGGTTGAACTCCTCGCCGGCCAGCGCATAGGCACGCTGCTCCAGTTCGGCCATCTTCACGCCCAGCTCACCGCTTTGCACCTGCAGCAGCGCGGCATCGACCAGCGCACCCTGGCGCTCGATCTTGGCCAGCACCGGCACCAGCGGCATCTCGATGTCCATCAGTACCGGTTGCACGCTCGGCGTCTGCGCCAGGCGCGCCTGCAGCGCGTGGTGCAGGCGCAGGGTGATGTCGGCGTCCTCGGCGGCGTAGGGGCCGGCCTTGTCCAGGTTGATCTGGTTGAAGGTCAGCTGTTTTGCGCCTTTACCAGCGATGTCCTCGAAGGCGATGGTGGTGTGGTCGAGGTACTTCAGCGCCAGGCTGTCCATGTCATGACGGGTGGCGGTGGAATTGAGCACATACGACTCGAGCATGGTGTCGTAGGCCACGCCGCGCATCTCGATGGCGGGCGAGTTGTTGGCGAGGATGTTGATGTCGTACTTGGCGTTCTGCCCGACCTTGGCCTTGGCCGGGTCTTCCAGCAGCGGCTTCAGCGCCAGCAGCACGGCTTCACGGTCCAGCTGGGCCGGGGCGCCTTCGTAGTCGTGGGCCAGCGGCACATAGGCCGCTTCATGGGGTTCGACCGCGAACGACAGGCCCACCAGCTGCGCCTGCTGGGCGTCCAGGCCGGTAGTTTCGGTGTCGAAGGCGAACAGCGGTGCCTGGCGCAGCTTCTCCAGCCAGGCGTCAAAACGGGCCTGGTCGAGGATGGTTTCGTACTTGGGCTCGACCTTGGCGGCCGGCTCGTCGGCCACCGGGGCCATATCGTCGCCTGCCTTGCTCGCACCGCGCTGAGCATCACGCTGAACTTCAGCGACCCAGCTCTTGAACTCCATTTCGCTGTACAGCGCCAGCAGTGCCTCGCGGTCAGGCTCGCCGCAAACCAACGCCTCGACCTCGACATCCAGCGGCACGTCGCACTTGATGGTGGCCAGCTCGTAGGACAGGAACGCCGAGTCGCGGTGCTCTTCGAGCTTGGCCGGCAGGGTCTTGGCCCCGCGGATGGCCAGGGTCGGGACCTTGTCGAGGTTGGCGTACAGGTCGCTGAGGCCACCGCCGATGCCGGTCAGCAGGCCAACAGCGGTTTTTTCACCGACGCCAGGCACGCCCGGGATGTTGTCGACCTTGTCCCCCATCAGGGCGAGGAAGTCGATGATGTGCTCCGGGCCAACGCCGAACTTTTCGTGCACGCCGGCGACGTCCATCACGCTGCCGGTCATGGTGTTGACCAGGGTAACGTGGCCGTCCACCAGTTGCGCCATGTCCTTGTCGCCGGTCGAGATGATCACCGGCCGGCCCTGGGTCGCGCTGCTGCGGGCGAGGGTGCCGATCACATCATCGGCCTCGACGCCTTCAACGCACAGCAAGGGATAGCCCAGCGCCCGGACGCTGGCGTGCAGCGGCTCGACCTGCACCCGAAGGTCATCAGGCATGCTCGGGCGGTTGGCCTTGTACTCGGCGAACATGGCATCGCGGAAGGTCCCGCCCTTGGCGTCGAAGACCACGGCGAACAGGCTGTCGGGGTATTGCTTGCGCAGGCTCTTGAGCATGTTCAGCACACCCTTGACCGCGCCGGTCGGCATGCCCTTGGACGTGGTCAGCGGCGGCAGCGCATGGAAGGCGCGGTAGAGGTAGGAGGAACCGTCCACCAGGACGAGGGGCGCTTGGCTCATGAGCAGAATCAACCTTTTCGGCGGGTCCGGAGCTAGAATAGCCGGATCAATGACGACAAAGGGACTAGGTTATCATGCGTACACTCAATCGCCTGTTACTGCTCGGCCTGTTGGCAACCATGCCGGTCGTCACCCTGGCGGCGGAAGACGCCCCCTCGGCCGATCCCGAGGTGACCATTCGCACGGAAGGCGATAAAACCATCCAGGAATACCGGCAGAACGGCTTCCTGTATGCGATCAAGATCACGCCGAAAAACGGCAAGCCGTATTTCCTGGTACGCGCCGATGGCACCGATGCCAATTTCATTCGTTCCGACCAACCGGACATGCTGATCCCGTCCTGGAAGATCTTCGAGTGGTAATCTGACGCGCGCACCGTTCACATCAACCCGGCACTTCCCGGCGGAAGTGCCCGTATGGGCATTTTTTCATCATGTCAGTCTTCACCCCCGTGACCCGGCCTGAGCTGGAAACCTTTCTGGCGCCGTACGAGCTGGGCCGTCTGCTCGACTTCCAGGGCATTGCCGCCGGTACCGAGAACAGCAACTTCTTCGTCAGCCTCGAACAGGGTGAGTTCGTCCTGACGCTGGTCGAGCGCGGGCCAGTCGAGGACATGCCGTTCTTCATCGACCTGCTCGACGTGCTGCACGACGCCGACATGCCGGTGCCCTACGCCCTGCGTGACCGTGACGGCAACGCCCTGCGCGAGCTGTGCGGCAAGCCGGCCTTGCTGCAGCCACGGCTGTCGGGCAAGCACATCAAGGCACCGAACCCCCAGCACTGCGCTCAGGTTGGCGAGCTGCTGGCACACATTCACCTGGCCACCCGCGAACGCATCATCGAGCGCCGCACCGACCGTGGCCTGGACTGGATGCTGGCATCGGGTGCCGAACTGCTGCCGCGCCTGAGCCCCGAGCAGGCTGCGCTGCTGCAACCGGCGCTGGACGAGATCACCGCGCACAAGGCGCAGATCCTGGCCTTGCCGCGTGCCAACCTGCACGCTGACCTGTTCCGCGACAACGTGATGTTCGAAGGCACCCACCTGACCGGTGTGATCGACTTCTACAACGCCTGTTCCGGGCCGATGCTGTATGACATCGCCATCACCGTGAACGACTGGTGCCTGGATGACCACGGTGCGATCGATGTGCCACGCGCTCAGGCACTGCTGGGGGCCTATGCGGCGCTGCGGCCGTTTACCGCTGCCGAAGCCGAGCTGTGGCCGGAGATGTTGCGGGTAGGCTGCGTGCGCTTCTGGCTGTCGCGCCTGATTGCCGCGGAGTCGTTTGCCGGGATGGATGTGATGATCCACGACCCGAGCGAGTTCGAGGTGCGTCTGGCGCAGCGCCAGAAGGTGGCGTTGCACCTGCCGTTCGCCCTCTGAACCCAGCTGCGGTCGCTTTTGTAGGAGCGGCCTTGTGTCGCGAAAGGGCTGCGAAGCAGCCCCAGCAAACTATGCCTTGACGCTGGAAATCTGGGGCCGCTGCGCGGCCCTTTCGCGACACAAGGCCGCTCCTACAAGGGCCGTGCCTCGCCTTAGAGTTGTTCCAGGCAGCCTGCGAGGTCACCACCGAGCTTCTCGAGCAAGCGCTCATAGCCCTTGGCATCCACCGGATCGGTGCCACCCAGGGCATCCAGCTCCGCCAAACGTACCGGCAGCCCGACCGTCAGTGTCTCGGCCAGGCGCGGCCGCAGTGGTGGCTCGCTGAACACACAGGTCTTGCCCACTTCCTGCAGGCGCTTGCGCATCGCGGCCACATGCTGTGCGCCCGGCTGCACCTCGGATGCCACACTGAACACGCCAGTGTGCTGCAGGCCATAGGCCGACTCGAAGTAGTCGAACGCTTCATGGAACACGAAGTAAGGCTTGCCGGCGATACCGGCCACCCGCGCCTTGATCCGCGCATCCATGCCATCCAGGCGCTCGGTGAAGGCTTTCAGGTTGCTCTGGTAGCGCGCCGCATTGGCCGGGTCCGCCGCCGCCAGGTCAGCCGCCATCTTCGCCGCAATCACCCGGGCATTGACTGACGACAGCCACAGGTGCGCATCCAGGCTGCCTGGGCGGTGATCGTGGTCATGGTCGTCCTGGTCCGCCTCCTCATGGGAATGGCTGTCCTCGCCAAAGTGGCGCAGCTTCATGCCTGAAAGCGACTGTACGGCCACCGTCGGCTTGCTGCGGCTGCCCAGCACCCGTGGCAGGAAGTTCTCCATGTCGGGGCCGATCCAGTACAGCAGGTCGGCATCGCCGACCTTGCGCACGTCGGACGGGCGCAGGGCGTAGTGGTGCGGCGAAGCGCCCGGCGGCAGCAGCACGTCCGGGTTGCCCACGCCATCCTGCACGGCGGCGGCAATCTGCTGCAGGGGTTTGATACTGGTCAGCACACGCACGTCGGCCTGCGCCGAACAGGCGATGAAAGCGACAAAAAGCACAAGGAATCTGGGCACGATGAATACTCGACTCGTCAGAAACAGGTAACATAATAACGTCTCCATCCAGAACCGTCGCTGCCCATGTCCATCACGCCGCTGGCTCACCGTCCCCACGATCATTCCCATTGCGTGCACAGCGCGCTGTCCGAAGCCGATGCCCTGTGCACGCGCCAAGGCCTGCGCCTGACCGCACTGCGCCGGCGTGTGCTGGAGCTGGTGTGGCAGAGCCACAAGCCGTTGGGCGCCTACGACATCCTTGCCGTGCTCAGTGAACAGGACGGCCGCCGCGCTGCGCCGCCGACCGTGTACCGCGCGCTGGACTTCCTGCTGGAGAACGGCCTGGTACACCGCATCGCGTCGCTCAACGCCTTCATCGGCTGCAGCCACCCGGAGCACGCGCACCAGGGCCAGTTCCTGATCTGCCGCGAATGCCACGTGGCCATCGAGCTTGAGCAGGACAGCATCAGCGACGCCATCATCAACAGCGCCAAGGGCGTGGGCTTCAGCGTCGAAACCCAGACGGTGGAAATCGTCGGCCTGTGCGCCAACTGCCGGAGCGCGGCATGAGCGACGCCCTGATCCGCCTCGAGCAGGTCGGCGTCAGCTTTGGTGGCGAGGCCGTGCTCGACAGCATCGACCTGTCGGTGGCGCCCGGCCAGATCGTCACCCTGATCGGCCCCAACGGTGCCGGCAAGACCACCTTGGTGCGCGCCGTACTCGGGCTGCTCAAGCCGCACCGCGGCAAGGTCTGGCGCAAGCCGAAGCTACGTATCGGCTACATGCCGCAAAAGATCCAGGTGGACGCCACGCTGCCGCTGTCGGTGCTGCGCTTCTTGCGCCTGGTGCCCGGCGTAGACCGCGCGGCTGCCTTGTCGGCGCTGCAGGAAGTGGGCGCCGAACAGGTCATCGACAGCCCTATCCAGACCATTTCCGGCGGCGAGATGCAGCGGGTGCTGCTGGCCCGGGCACTGCTGCGCGAGCCGCAGCTGCTGGTGCTCGACGAGCCGGTTCAAGGTGTCGACGTAGTCGGCCAGACCGAGCTGTACAACCTCATCACCCGCCTGCGCGACCGCCACGGCTGCGGCGTGCTGATGGTCTCCCACGACCTGCACCTGGTGATGAGCGCCACCGATCAGGTGGTCTGCCTGAACCGCCACGTGTGCTGCTCGGGCCACCCCGAGCAGGTCAGCAACGACCCGGCCTTCGTCGAGTTGTTTGGCCAGAATGCCCCGAGCCTGGCTGTCTACCACCACCATCACGACCACAGCCACGACCTGCATGGCTCGGTCGTCGCCCCTGGCGCCCATGTTCACGGAGAGCACTGCAAGCATGGCTGATTTTCTTCTTTACGCCTTGCTTGCGGGCCTTTCCCTGGCAGTGGTAGCGGGCCCGCTCGGCTCGTTCGTGGTGTGGCGGCGCATGGCGTACTTCGGCGACACCCTGTCCCATGCCGCGCTGCTGGGCGTGGCCATGGGCTTCGTGCTGGATGTCAGCCCGGCCCTGGCGGTGACCGTGGGCTGCCTGCTGCTGGCGATCCTGCTGGTGACCTTGCAGCAACGCCAGCCGCTGGCCTCCGATACCCTGCTCGGCATCCTCGCCCCCAGTACCCTGTCGCTGGGCCTGGTGGTGCTGAGTTTCATGCACGACGTGCGCATCGACCTGATGGCCTACCTGTTCGGCGACCTGCTGGCCATCAGCACCACCGACCTGGCCTGGATCCTGGGCGGCAGCGCGCTGGTCCTGCTGCTGCTCGCCGCGCTGTGGCGGCCGTTGCTGGCGGTCACCGTGCACGAGGAACTGGCCATGGTCGAAGGCCTGCCGGTAGCGGGCCTGCGCATGGCGCTGATGCTGCTGATCGCCGTGGTCATTGCCGTGGCCATGAAGATCGTCGGCGTGCTGCTGATCACCTCGCTGCTGATCATTCCCGCCGCTGCCGCCCAGCGCCACGCCCGCTCGCCAGAGCAGATGGCACTGGGTGCCAGCCTGCTCGGCATTACCGCCGTGTGCGGCGGCCTGGCCATGTCCTGGTTCAAGGACACCCCGGCCGGGCCGTCGATCGTGGTCTGCGCGGCAGTGCTATTCTTGCTGAGCCTGGCCCTGCCAAAACGCTGAAAACCGGGGTGCACAGAGTTGCACCCTGCAACCTTTTCACCGGTAAAGGGTCTGTAAGACTTATTTTCGAGCGTGCGCACCTGGGTGTAGACTTGCTCGCTTTTTGCGCAAATAGAGAGTCGCAGGAATGAAGCCGTTCGCATCCCGTTATCTGCTTGTTGCCGCGTTTTCCCTGTTCCTGGCCGCGTGTTCCAGCGCGCCGGTGGAGCAGGCCGATGCACCTGCCCAAGCCGATGCCTGGCAGCAGCTGCAACAGAGTATCGCCAGCAACGAGCTGGCCACCGCCGAAGACCAGCTGGCTGCCCTGCAGGCGCAGTCACCGGATGACGCACGCCTGGAACAAAACCAGCGCCAGCTGGCCGAGGCCTACCTGAAACGCAGCCAGATCGTGCTGCAGAAGGGTGACGTCAATGCCGCCGCCACCGCCCTGGCCCGCGCCCGGGCGCTGATGCCGCAGGCACCGGCCGTGACCGGCGGCGATGCCGTGACCCAGGCGCGCAAGGCCGAGCTGGAGAAGGCCGAAGCGGCCTTGAAGGCGGCTGAGGCCAAGCCCCAGGCGCGGGTGATCGACCCGACGGCACCGAGCACGGTGATCGCGCTGAAGACCACCGACATCCGGGCGATGCGTCGCCAGCTCGACGAAATTGCCAAGGACGTGGTCAATTACCAGTGTGACGTGGTGTTCCAGGTACCCCGTACTCAGGATGCGCCCTGGCTGAAGAGCCTGCTGGAGAAGCGCGTGCACAAGCTCGACAGCGGGTTCCAGTTGAAGCAGAAGCATGAGATTCAGCGGTCGATGCCGGCACAGGTGGTGTTGGTCCCGCATCAGCGATAAAAGCTTTCGCGGGCAAGCCCGCTCCCACAGGTACGGCGCAAGCACCAAGGCCTGTGCAACCCCTGTAGGAGCTGGCTTGCCTGCGATGGGCTGCGAAGCAGCCCCCTAGGCCGGTACAGCCTCTGCAGCTGCTTCCCTTTCCCACACCCGATGCCCCTCTACTGCTTTGACAAAGGCACCCACGCTCTTCTGCTCATCCCCCAGCAACAATCCCTTGTCTTCCTTGAGCCCCAGGCTGCTCAGCAAGTCCTTGGTCAACACCATTGCCTTGAGGTGCTTGTAGCCCTCCAGCAGGAAGTGCTTGGCCACCCCACTTGAAGCCAAGGCCTTGTCCACCCCCTTGGGCACCACAATCCCGTCGAACATGATCGACGGCATCCCCTCCATCGACGCATCGACCGGCAACGGCTTGCCGTCCGCCGTTTTCACCGGCGCCGAAGTCGGGCCCAGCAGCATCGGCCGAGCACTTTTGGCCTCCAGCGCCTTGACCAGCTTGTCGACACTCGCAGCCTCCACGCCCTCGGCCACCAGCACGGCGATCTTGCGCCCCTTGATCCCGACATCACCGGGGTGGCTCATCTGGCTCAACGCCTTGGACTGCGCGGGTTTGCCGCCTTTCACCTGCACCCTGCCCTGCTTCGGCGCCGGCAGCCCGAGGTTGGCTGCCACCGCCGTTGCCAGTTTCAGGTCGATGTTGGCGAGGATCTCGTTCACCTCGCGCTGGCGAATGGTCTCGCGCTCCACCTTGCCCAGCTCGAAGCTGTAGGCCTTGATAATGTGCTGCTGCTCGGTCGGGCTCATGCTCTGGAAGAACAGCCGCGCCTGGGAGAAGTGGTCGCCGAACGATTCGCTGCGCTGGCGGATCTTGTGCGCATCGATACGCTCCTGATAGCTCTCGAAGCCGCCGTCCTGCGCGGCGGGCGGCGTCTCTTTGGGCCAGCCGCCATCGATGGAGTTAGGCTCGTACGAAGCCCGGCCCTTGTCGATGGTCATGCGGTGCATGGCGTCGCGCTGGCTGCTGTGGTTCGGCGCCACCGGCCGGTTGATCGGGATTTCATGGAAGTTGGGGCCGCCAAGGCGGCTGATCTGGGTGTCGGTGTAAGAGAACAACCGGCCCTGCAGCAACGGGTCGTTGCTGAAGTCGATGCCAGGCACGATATGCCCCGGGCAGAAGGCCACTTGCTCGGTCTCGGCGAAAAAGTTGTCTGGGTTGCGGTCGAGCACCATCTTGCCCAGCTTGGTCACCGGCACCAGCTCCTCGGGAATCAGCTTGGTCGGGTCGAGCAGGTCGAAGTCGAACCTGTGCTCGTCGGCTTCCGGCACGATCTGCACGCCCAGCTCCCATTCGGGGTAATCACCGGTCTCGATCGCCTCCCAGAGGTCGCGGCGGTGGTAGTCAGTGTCCTTGCCTGCAAGCTTCTGCGCCTCGTCCCACAGCACCGAGTGCACACCCTGGCGCGGTTTCCAGTGGAACTTGACGAAACTGGCCACGCCCTCGGTATTGATCATGCGGAAGGTGTGCACGCCAAAGCCTTCCATCATCCGCAAGCTGCGCGGAATGGCGCGGTCGGACATGGCCCAGATCACCATGTGCGCGGACTCCGGCACCAGCGAGACAAAGTCCCAGAAGGTATCGTGGGCCGAACCACCGGTAGGCATCTCGTTGTGCGGCTCGGGTTTGACCGCATGCACGAAGTCGGGGAACTTGATCGCGTCCTGGATGAAGAACACCGGCATGTTGTTGCCAACCAGGTCGAAATTGCCCTCATCGGTGTAGAACTTGACGGCAAAGCCGCGGACATCGCGCACTGTGTCGGCAGAGCCACGAGGCCCCTGCACCGTGGAAAAGCGCACGAACACCGGGGTGATCTTTTCAGGGTCCTGCAGGAAACCGGCCTTGGTCAGCTCGGCATGGCAGCCGTAGCTCTGGAAGTATCCGTGGGCCCCGGTGCCGCGGGCGTGGACGATGCGTTCAGGGATGCGTTCATGGTCGAAGTGGGTGATCTTCTCGCGCAGGATGAAGTCTTCGAGCAGCGAGGCCCCGCGCGCGCCGGCCTTGAGGCTGTTCTGGTTGTCGGCAATCTTCACCCCCTGGTTGGTGCGCAGTGCCTGGCCGGTAGCGTCACTGCGGAACGTTTCCAGGCTCTGCAGCTTGGCATTGGTGTTGGCCCGGTCAGGGGTCTGGGTGCCAGCGGCCTCGCTGTGTTTGGGCGCGTCCGTTTTCTTGCTGGGCATGGTCGGCTCTCCTCGTCAGTCTTCAGGCGTGCCCCTGTCGGGCTTGTGCAAGTAGTGACTGGAGGGCTTTGTCGAGCGTTCAATCAGAATTACCGGTTGTCGCGATATGCCCGAAAGATTGGTGCATTACGAAATAAATGCTAAGAACAGCTATGGGAAAAGGCTAAAATGCGCGACCTCAGCTAACCGCTGCCCCACATTCCATGCGCCCCACAAGGTTCGCTACGTGATCGAGTTCCAACAGGTACATAAGACCTACCGCGTTGCCGGTAGGGAAATCCCCGCATTGAATCCGACCAGCCTGACCATTGAAAATGGCCAGGTGTTCGGCCTGATCGGCCATTCCGGCGCCGGCAAGAGCACCATGCTGCGCCTGATCAACCGCCTCGAAGAGCCTTCCGGCGGCACGATCATCGTCGACGGCGAAGACGTCACCGCGTTCAACGCCAGCCAGCTGCGCGGCTTCCGCCAGCAGGTCGGGATGATCTTCCAGCACTTCAACCTGCTGGCGTCCAAGACTGTCGCCGACAACGTTGCCCTGCCGCTGACCCTGGCCGGTGAGCTGTCGCGCAGCGAGATCGACAAGCGGGTTACCGAGCTGCTGGCCC
This sequence comes from Pseudomonas sp., assembly GCF_017744435.1. Classification (GTDB taxonomy): domain Bacteria; phylum Pseudomonadota; class Gammaproteobacteria; order Pseudomonadales; family Pseudomonadaceae; genus Aquipseudomonas. The sequence goes on along the minus strand of NZ_JAGIBG010000004.1, from coordinate 11,799 downwards.
GCGTGGGCCTTTCGGACCACGCCAAGAAGTACCCGGCGCAGTTGTCCGGCGGCCAGAAACAGCGCGTCGGCATCGCCCGCGCCCTTTCGACCAACCCGAAGATCCTGCTGTGCGACGAAGCCACCAGCGCCCTCGACCCGCAGACCACCGCTTCGGTGCTGCAGCTGCTGGCCGAGATCAACCGTGAGCTGAAGCTGACCATCGTGCTGATCACCCACGAAATGGACGTGATCCGCCGTGTCTGCGACCGCGTGGCGGTGATGGATGCCGGCCAGATCGTCGAGCAAGGCCCGGTGGCCGATGTGTTCCTGCACCCGCAGCATCCAACCACCAAGCGTTTCGTCCAGGAAGATGAACAGGTCGACGAAGGCGAGCAACGCGACGACTTCGCCCACGTGCCAGGCCGTATCGTGCGCCTGACCTTCCAGGGCGACGCTACCTACGCCCCGCTGCTGGGCACCGTGGCCCGCGAAACCGGCGTGGACTACAGCATCCTCGCCGGGCGTATCGACCGCATCAAGGATGTCCCCTATGGCCAGCTCACCCTCGCCCTGATCGGCGGGGACATGGAAGCGGCGTTCGCCCGCTTCAAGGCAGCTGACGTACATATGGAGGTACTGCGTTGATGGACGCCCTGAATTTCTTCGCCAACGTCGACTGGGCCGAAATCTGGCTGGCCACCGTCGATACCATGATCATGCTGTTCGGCTCGCTGTTCTTCACCGTGCTGCTGGGCCTGCCACTGGGCGTGCTGCTGTTCCTCTGCGGGCCGAAGCAGATGTTCGAGCAGAAGGGCGTGTATGCACTGCTGTCGCTGGTGGTCAACATCCTGCGCTCGCTGCCGTTCATCATCCTGCTGATCGTGATGATCCCGTTCACCGTGCTGATCACCGGCACCTCGCTGGGCGTCGCCGGCGCCATCCCGCCGCTGGTGGTGGGTGCCACGCCGTTCTTCGCGCGCCTGGTGGAAACCGCCCTGCGTGAAGTGGACCGCGGCATCATCGAGGCCACCCAGTCGATGGGCGCCACCACTCGCCAGATCATCACCAGTGCACTGCTGCCGGAGGCCCGTCCGGGCATCTTCGCGGCGATTACCGTCACCGCCATCACCCTGGTGTCGTACACCGCCATGGCCGGCGTGGTCGGCGCTGGCGGCCTGGGCGACCTGGCCATCCGCTTCGGTTACCAGCGTTTCCAGACCGACGTGATGGTCGTGACCGTGGTGCTGCTGCTGGTACTGGTTCAAGTCCTGCAGAGCGTGGGCGACAAACTGGTCGTGCATTTTTCCCGTAAGTAACCCCAATGGGGTCGGCCCGGCCGACCCGTTCGGGGGCCGTCGCGGCCCTCACAAGGAGTGATTCATGAAGAAGCTGCTTGCTGTTGTCGCCGCTGTCGCGGCCTTCTCGGCCAACGCCGCCGAAACCCTAACCGTCGCCGCCACCCCGGTGCCGCACGCCGAGATCCTCAACTTCGTCAAACCTCAGCTGGCGAAAGAGGGCGTGGACCTGAAGGTCAAGGAATTCACCGACTACATCCAGCCGAACGTGCAAGTGGCCGAGAAGCGCCTGGACGCCAACTTCTTCCAGCACCAGCCGTACCTGGATGAGTTCAACAAGGCCAAGGGCACCAACCTGGTCAGCGTTGCCGGCGTGCACATCGAGCCGCTGGGCGTGTACTCGACCAAGATCAAGAAGCTCGACGAGCTGTCCTCCGGCGCCACCGTGGTCATCCCCAACGACGCCACCAACGGCGGCCGCGCCCTGCTGCTGCTGGACAAGGCCGGCGTGATCAAGCTGAAGGACAACACCAACATCCTGTCGACCGTGAAGGACGTTGCCGAAAACCCGAAAAGCGTGAAGTTCCGTGAGCTGGAAGCGGCCACCATCCCGCGCGTGCTGACCCAGGTCGATATCGCCCTGATCAACACCAACTACGCGCTGGAAGCCAAGCTGAACCCGGAGAAAGACGCCCTGGCCATCGAAGGCAAAGACTCGCCGTACGTGAACATCCTGGTTGCCCGCCCGGACAACAAGGACTCGGACGCGATGAAGAAGCTGGCTGCTGCACTGCACTCGCCTGAGGTGAAGCAGTTCATCAACGAGAAGTACAAAGGCGCTGTGGTGCCGGCGTTCTAAGCCGAACAATCGCGCAGGATTCTTCGCGGGGCAAGCCCGCTCCTACATTCCCCTGTAGGAGCGGGCTTGCCCCGCGAAGCTTTTAAAGCCCCATCAATCCCGCTTGACCAGCCCAGGCAGTTGCGCCCCCAGCTTCTGGTTGTTGAACGGCGCACGAATGAACCCGCGCTGACGCCCATCCGGCCCGACGACCGCCAGGTTGCCGCTGTGATCCACGGTGTACCCCGGCTTGCTGGTATCCGCTGGAATGAACGGAATGCTCAAGGCATTGGCCAGCTTCTGGGTATCTTCGATCGACCCCGCCACTCCGACGAAATCCTTGTCGAAATAGCCCAGGTACTGCTTCAGCTGGTTCGGTGTATCGCGGTTCGGGTCCACGCTCACCAGCACCACCTGCAACCGGTCCACGGCCTCCTTGGGCAGCTCGCTCTTCACCTGGCGCAGCTGGGCCAGGGTGGTCGGGCAGATGTCCGGGCAGTAGGTATAGCCGAAGAACAGCAGCGACCATTTGCCCTTCAGGTCGTCCAGCTGCACCGGCTGGCCATCCTGGTTGGTCATGGTCACGTCGGCCACCGCGCGGCTCTGCGGCAGCAGGATGATGCCGGCATCGATCAGCTCGGTCGGGTTCAGCTGGCCCCGTTCACTGAGCACCTTGTTGACGGTAAGGCCCAGGATCAGCGCGACCAGGGCGACGAGGATGAAGACGGTTTTCTGGGTTCGGGTCATAGAGTCAGCAACAGGTAGTGGTCAACGAGCAACGCGATGAACAGCGCGAACAGGTAGCCGATGGAGTACTTGAAGGTGCCGATCGCCGCGTGCGGCTGGCTGCCACGGTACAACACCCAGGCCCATTGCAGGAAGCGCAGGCCCAGTGCCAGGGCGCAGGCCAGGTACAACAGGCCGCTCATGTGGATGGCAAACGGCAGCAGGCTCACTGCCAGCAATATCAGGCTGTACAGCAGAATATGCAGCTTGGTGTAACGCTCGCCATGGGTAACCGGCAGCATCGGGATATCGGCCTTGGCGTACTCTTCCTTGCGGTGGATGGCCAACGCCCAGAAGTGCGGTGGCGTCCAGGCAAAGATGATCAGTACCAGCAGCAAGGGCTCGGCGCTGACATGGCCGCTCACTGCGACCCAGCCCAGCAGCGGTGGCGCGGCGCCGGCCAGCCCACCGATGACGATGTTCTGTGGTGTGGCACGCTTGAGAAAGCCGGTGTAGAGCACCGCATAGCCGAGTAAGGACGCCAGGGTCAGCCAGGCGGTGAGGGCGTTGGTGAACACCAGCAGCAGGGGCATGCCAAGCAGCGCCAGGGCCAGGGCGAACAGCAATGCCGGCAACGGCTCGACCCGGCCCTGGGCCAATGGGCGCTTGTGGGTACGCGCCATCAGCGCGTCGATGCGCCGGTCCACCACGTGGTTGACCACTGCCGCGCTGCCCGCGCACAAGGCGATACCCAGGTTGCCAAACAGCAGCACGCTCCAGCTGACCCCGGCGCGGGTTGCCAGGAACATGCCCGCCAGCGAGGTGATCAGCATCAGCACCACCACCTTGGGCTTGGTCAGCTCCAGGTAATCGCGCCAAACGGCACGCCGTGCGCTCAGAAGCGTCGCCACGAATCGTTCCTCATGTGATGGTTGATGCTCACTCCGGCTACAGGCCGCAGGCGCCAGCCCTGCCCGACGCCGACACGGACCTTGTCGACCACGCGGATGCGGTAGTTCACCAGCACCATGCTCAGCAGCAGCAATGCCCCACCCGCGTTATGCGCGACGGCCACGGCCAGCGGCAGGTGGAACAGCACATTGCTGATCCCCAGGCCGACTTGCACGGCCAACGCCAGCAGCACCAGCCGCGACAGGCCAGTAAGGCCACAGCGGTGCAGCTTCCAGCTGAGCATCAGCAGCACACAGGTCACCAACAGCGCGCCCAGGCGGTGGCTGATGTGGATGGCCGTGCGCGCATCGCTGTCGAGTTGCCCGCCCAGGTAGTTGGGGCCGACGTGCTGGCTAAGGTGGAAGCCGTTGCTGAAGTCGGCCGCCGGCCACCACTGGCCATGGCAGGTGGGCAGGTCGATGCAGGCGACCGCCGCATAGTTGGCACTGACCCAGCCGCCCAGGGCGATCTGGCCGATCACCACCAGTAAGGCCAATGCGGCTATCCGCCGCAGGCTGAGCGGCAATTTTGGCAAGGGCGCAAAGGCCCGGGACAGACGCAGGGACAGCAGAAACAGCAGGCTCAGGGTGGTGAAGCCACCCAGCAGGTGCGCAGTAACCACTTGCGGCCACAGCTTGAGGGTGACGGTCCACATGCCAAACGCTGCCTGCGCCAGCACCACGCCCAGCAACAGCAGGGGCAGGCGATAAGGCTGGCCATCGCGGGCATGTCGGCGCAGCGCCTGCAGGGCGAGCAGGGCGATCACCACGGCGAGGGTGCCGGCGAAGTAGCGATGGACCATCTCGGCCCAGCCCTTGGCCTCTACCACCGGGTGGTCCGGGAAGTGCAGCCCGGCATGGGCCAGCTGCGATTCGCTGCTGGGCACACTGATGAAACCATAGCAACCCGGCCAGTCGGGGCAGCCGAGCCCGGCGTGGGTCAGGCGGGTGTAGGCACCGAGCAGGACGACCAGCAGTGCCAGCAGGGTGGCGAACACAGCGATGCGGAATCCGGGTCTGGCCATGGCAGGCTCCTAGCCGATGTTGGACAGCTTGAGCAGGTGACGCAGGTCATCGAGCACGTGCTTGCCGTTGACCTTGCCGTCGTAGCGCAGCACCAGGTTGCCGTGCGGGTCGACGATCCACAGTTGCGGGCCGGTTTCGCCGACCTTCTGCAGGTAGCGCTGGGCATCCAGTGGGTAGCGTTGCAGCTGTGGATACTCACGCCCCAGCAGCGCCTGATAGTCGCTGGCCAGTGGCTGGGCGGCAGCCAAGGCGTGGCTGGCACGGCTGGCGTCGCGGCCCAGGCCGACCTGGATCTGGCGCACCAGATACACCAGGCGCTGGCATTCCTCGGCGCAGGCCTCGGGCGCGCTGACCAGCAGTTGCCAGCGTTCGTCCTCGCCGGCAATGCCGATATCGGCGCGGCTCTCGCCGTTGCCGATCATCGCGCCGTGGTAGCTGCGGCCGTCCGGTACCCAGAACTGGAGCTTGTACATGCAGGTAGCCAGGATCATCGGCCCGAGCACCACCAGCAGGATCAGAATCAGCTGCAAACGCCCGCGGGCTGTGGGTTTGCCACGCTTAGGCACGCTCAGTGGAGGGGCGGTGGCCATGCTGTTTCTCCTTGTTGTTGTGCCAGCCGAAGTAGAGGTAGAGCAGCACCAGCGCAGTGGCCAGGGCGAACCACTGCACGGCGTAACCGAGGTGTTTTTCCGGGCCCATGGCGACGACCGGCCAGTCCAGCCGATAAGCAGCCGGGCCGGGCTCCAGGCGTACTTCATGGGCGAAGCCTTCACGATCGAGCTGCTGCCACACTTGCGCAGCGTCGACCGCAGTGAGCAGGTGCGGCCATTGCCCCCCGACCGGGTCGGGGTGCAGCTGGAAGGTGCTGCCCGGTGCCACATACACCGACGCGTTCAGCGCCAGTACCTGGTCGGGGGTGTCGAAATGCACCGGCACGCGGCGGTCTGGCCACGGCATCCAGCCGCGGTTGACCAGCAGCCAGAGGCCACTGGCCTGGTCATGGAAGGGTTGCAGCAGCTCGACGCCGGCCTGGCCGTCACGTATGCGGTTGTCCAGCAACACGCTGTGCTCGGTGTCGAAGCGGCCATAGAGATGCACACGGCGGAAGGCAGTGTCCTGGGTCTGCTGCAACTGGGTGGTGGCCAGCGGGGCATCGACCTCACGCTGGGCATAGGTCTCCAGCAATACGCGCTTCTCTTCGGCCCGGCCGAGTTGCCAGCAGCCAAGCGCGATCAGCCCCGGCAGCAGCGCAAGCACCACCAGGGTCGGTATCCAGCCTGGGCGAAAGCGCCTCATCGCAGCCTCGCCGGGCCAATCGCTATACTTATCCACATCACCGCATCCCCCCGGAGTATCGCCATGCTCAAGGCCGCGATTGTCCTGATGCTGTTGGCCACGGTTGCCAGCCTGTTCAGTGGCCTGGTGTTTCTGGTCAAGGACGATGAAAACTCGACCCGCCTGCTGAAAGCCCTGACCGTGCGGGTGGCCCTCGCCACCCTGACCATCGGCCTGGTCGCCTGGGGTTTCATCAGTGGTCAGCTGGTGTCTCACGCACCGTTCTGATCACAGCACATACACAAAGATGAACAGCCCCACCCACACCACATCGACGAAGTGCCAGTACCAGCTCGCCGCCTCGAAACCGAAGTGCTTGTCGGGGTTGAAGTGCCCGCGCAGGATGCGCACGAACATCACGATCAGGATGATCGTGCCCAAGGTCACGTGGGCCCCGTGGAAACCCGTGAGCATGAAGAAGGTCGCGCCATAGATGCCCGAGCCCAGGGTCAGCCCCAGCTTGGTGTAGGCCTCGTGGTACTCGTAGGCCTGCAGCGTGATGAAGCTGATACCCAGCAGGATGGTCAACGCCATCCAGAATTTCAGCGGGCCACGATGGTCACGGCGCAGGGCGTGGTGAGCGATGGTGATGGTCACGCTGGAGCTGACCAGCAGGATGGTGTTGATCAGCGGCAGGTGCCACGGGTTGATCACTTCCTTGGGCGGCGGGAACAGTTTCGGGTCCGGTGTGTGCAGCAACGGCCAGGCGAACTCGAAGCTCGGCCACAGCATGTGGGCGATGCCCTTGTGCCCCTCACCGCCCAACCAGGGCCCGGCCAGTACACGCACGTAGAACAGCGCGCCGAAGAAGGCCATGAAGAACATCACTTCCGAGAAGATGAACCAGCTCATGCCCCAGCGGAACGAGCGGTCCAGCTGCGGGCTGTACAGCCCGGCACGGCTTTCGCGGACCACCGAGCCGAACCAGCCAAACAGCATGTAGGCCAGGAACAGCGCGCCGACGAAGAAGATCAGCGGCCCGTGCGAGGACGGGTGGCCGGCCTTGATGTCGTTGAACCAGGTGCCCAGGCCGAACACCGTGATGAACATGCCGATGGTGGCGATGATCGGCCACTTGCTCTGCGCCGGAACGTAGTAGTGCTCATGACTTGCCATTGCTGTTCTCCTTCCCTCAACGGGCGCCCTGGACGTCCTGTACCGCGGCATGGGCGACCGGCGGATGACGCGCAGTGATGTCGAACAAGGTGTAAGCCAGTGTCAGGTGCTTCACGCTTTCCGGCAGGTCGCGGTCGACGATGAAGCGCACCGGCATCTCGATGCGTTCGCCGGGCTGCAGCACCTGCTGGGTAAAGCAGAAGCACTCGGTCTTGTGGAAATACGCCGCGGCCTCGGCCGGGGTGATGCTGGGTATCGCTTGCGCACTCATCGGCCGGTTGGTCGGGTTGTGCGCGACGAAGATCATCTGGTTCACCGCCCCCGGGTTGACCTCGAGCTCGTCGCCCTTGGAATAGAAGTCCCAGACCATGTCGGCGGCATTGGTCGACATGAACTGCACCCGCACCGAACGCGTCGGGTCGCTGACCTGGCTGCCTTCGTACTGCCCGCCCGTCTTGCCGTTGATGCCGAAGGCCTTGCACATCACGTCATACATCGGCACCAGGGCAAAACCGAAGCCGAACATCACCACCGTCAGCAGCAGCAGGCGAGTAACCAGGCGCTTGAGCGACGAGCCTTTCATGGCGGCGCTCCTACTTCACTTCCGGTGGCGTCTGGAAGGTGTGGTAAGGCGCCGGCGAGGGGATCGACCATTCAAGGCCCTCGGCGCCATCCCAGGGCTTGGCCGGGGCGGGTGCGCCGCCACGGATGCACTTGATGACGATGAACAGGAAGAACAGCTGCGTGGTGCCGAACAGGAAGGCACCGATCGACGACACCATGTTGAAGTCGGCGAACTGCAGGTTGTAGTCGGGGATACGCCGTGGCATGCCGGCCAGCCCCACGAAGTGCATGGGGAAGAAGGCCATGTTCATGCCGATGAACGACAGCCAGAAGTGCAGCTTGCCGAGGGTTTCGTCATACATGTGGCCGGTCCATTTCGGCAGCCAGTAGTAGGCCGAGGCAAAGATGCCGAAGATCGCCCCCGGCACCAGCACATAGTGGAAGTGCGCCACCACGAAGTAGGTGTCGTGGTACTGGAAGTCCGCCGGGGCGATGGCCAGCATCAGCCCGGAGAAACCACCGATGGTGAACAGGATGACGAAGGCGATGGCGAACAGCATCGGCGTCTCGAAGCTGAGCGAGCCTTCCCACATGGTGCTGACCCAGTTGAACACCTTCACCCCGGTAGGCACGGCGATGAGCATGGTGGCGTACATGAAGAACAGCTCGCCAACCACCGGGATGCCGACCACGAACATGTGGTGGGCCCAGACGATGAACGACAGGAAGGCAATCGCGCCGGTGGCGTAGACCATCGAGGTGTAGCCGAACAGCGGCTTGCGCGAGAACGCCGGGATGATCGAGCTGACCGCGCCGAAGGCCGGCAGGATCATGATGTACACCTCGGGGTGGCCGAAGAACCAGAACACATGCTGGAACAACACCGGGTCACCGCCACCGGCGGCGCTGAAGAAGCTGGTACCGAAGTGGATGTCCATCAGCATCATGGTCACCACGCCGGCCAGCACCGGCATCACCGCGATCAGCAGGAACGCAGTGATCAGCCAGGTCCAGACGAACAGCGGCATCTTCATCAGGGTCATGCCCGGGGCGCGCAGGTTGAGGATGGTGGCGATCACGTTGATCGCGCCCATGATCGAGCTGATGCCCATCAGGTGGATGGCGAAGATGAAGAAGGTCACGCTGGCTGGCGCATAGGTGGTCGACAGCGGGGCGTAGAAGGTCCAGCCGAAGTTCGGACCGCCGCCGGGGCTGAACAGGGTCGAAACCAGTAGCAGGAAAGCCGCCGGCAGTAGCCAGAAGCTGAAGTTGTTCATCCGCGGCAGGGCCATGTCGGGCGCGCCGATCATCAGCGGGATCATCCAGTTGGCCAGCCCGACGAAGGCCGGCATCACGGCGCCGAACACCATGATCAGGCCATGCATGGTGGTCATCTGGTTGAAGAACGCCGGCTCGACGATCTGCAGCCCGGGCTGGAACAACTCGGCGCGGATCACCATGGCGAACGAGCCACCGAGCAGGAACATCGTGAAGGCGAACCACAGGTACATCGTGCCGATGTCCTTGTGGTTGGTGGTCAGCACCCAGCGCATCAGGCCCTTGGCCGGGCCGTGGGCGTGGTCATGGCCGTGGGCGTGGTCGTCGATCACTGCACTCATGTCCTGTCTCCTGCAATCCGCTGATTGCCGCGCAAAACCCGGTTCACTTGGCTTCTGCCTGCTTGAGCGCCAGCACGTCCTTCGGCGTGACCATGTCGCCCTTGTTGTTGCCCCAGGCGTTGCGCTCGTAGGTGACCACGGCGGCGATGTCGACTTCCGAGAGCTGCTTGCCGAACGCGGCCATCGCCGTGCCCGGGCGGCCGTGGTACACCGTGCTCAGGTGCTCTTCCTTCGGCCCGGTGGCCACTTTCGACCCCTTGAGCGCCGGGAACATCGGTGGCAGGCCCTGGCCTTCGGCCTGGTGACAGGCCACGCAGGTGGTGTGGTAGACCTTGTCGCCACGCTCGACCAGTTCTTCGAGGGTCCAGTCCTTGCTGGTCAGTTCCTTGAGCTTGGCCGCCTCGGCCTTGCGCTCGCCGAGCCAGGTGTCGTAGTCGGCCTTGGACTTGACCTCCACCACCACCGGCATGAAGCCATGGTCCTTGCCGCACAGCTCGGTGCACTGGCCGCGGTAGATTCCGGGCTTCTCGATACGGGTCCAGGCTTCGTTGACGAAGCCGGGAATGGCGTCGCGCTTGACCGCGAAGGCCGGCACCCACCAGGAGTGGATGACGTCGGCGGCGGTTACCAGGAAGCGCACCTTGGCACCCACCGGCAGCACCAGCGGCTGGTCGACTTCAAGCAGGTAGTGCTCGTCCTTGGGTGCCTTGTTGTGGATCTGATCGGCGGGTGTGGCCAGGTTGCTGAAGAACTCCACGTCCTGGCCCAGGTATTTGTAGTGCCATTTCCATTGGTAGCCGGTGACCTGGATGTCGATGTCCGACTCGCTGGCGTCATAGATGTCGATCAGGGTCTTGGTGGCCGGAATGGCCATGGCCACCAGAATCAGGAAGGGCACGATGGTCCAGAGGATTTCCACCCAGGTGTGCTCGTGGAAATGCGCTGGCTGCTGGCCGGTGGAACGGCGGTGGATGACCATGGACCAGAACATCGCACCGAAAACCACGATGCCGATGATCACGCAGATCCAGAAGATCGTCATGTGCAGGTCGAACACAGCGTTGGAGACTTCCGTCGCCCCCGGGTGCATGTTCACGGTCCAGGCAGCGTTGGCCTGACCAAAAACCGACCACAACAGGAGGCCCATCCAGACATGTGGATGTCGCATCATTGCGGGTTCCCCTTCTCGTTCTTGTAGTCCCGGAGGCGTGGCCTGCGGCAAGAGGGAACGGCGGTCAAGACTGCCTGGCTTCGACGACCGAGCCCCTGCAAAAGCAGTCGGGCCTCATCAACGAATCACGTTCAACGGGAGTATAGACAGCGACCAACGGCACGCAACGGCACCGGTGAAATGAACTTCGCGAAATAAGGAAAAGCCTGCAAAGGTGCGGACTTGAAGGGTTGTGGCAAAATAGTGGCGCCGCGATATATCAAAGTGCGCACACGTTTGCGGGGTTTATAACAAATGCGTCTTAGGTATTCTGTATACCGAGCTAATTTAGTGTCTTCCGTTTGAAACGTCTTGTCCCTGGAGTTGTCATGAACATCGCTGCTGTACGCGAGCAGATTAGCCAAGCCCACGATCACGAAGGCCGTACCGGCCAATTGAAAGAGCGTCTCGAGCTGCAACTGCCTCACCTGCACCCCTCGATCCAACTGCCTGAGCAGGACGCCCAGGGTACTTTGGCGCGCTTCGTCAGCGCTTACATCGATCAAGTTCCGGAGCTGCTGGAAGCCGCCCACGACGTGGCCCGCGAAGCGGGAATCGAATCCCAGATCAAACCTGTGCTGAAAATTGCCGAGGCCTATTTCCTGCAGCCGCCGAGCGTGATGCAGGGGCATGTGGGGCTCGATTGCCTGCTGGATGAAGCCTACCTGGCGCACCGCCTGGTGGAGGAGGTCAACGACCTGTATATCCGCCACTTCCAGCAACCGCTGATCCCGGTCGACACCACGGTGGCCAACCTGATCGCCCACCAGCTGATTGGTGAAACCTTCGCCAACCAGCTTGATGAAGTGGTGCACCACTCGGTGGACGAGATGCTCGATGACGATAGCTTTGCCGCCGAATCGGTCGAGGCCTATCGCGACACCCTGTGCAGCCCGGAAACCGGCGCCGCCTGGAAGCGCTGGCCCTGCCTGTCGCGCCAGCTGGGCGTGGAGTTGGGCCAGCCGGCCTGATTGAACCTGTCCCGGCCTCTTCGCGGGCACGCCCGCTCCCACAGGTACTGCACAGCCTTCGAGAACTGTGCAAATCCTGTGGGAGCGGGCGTGCCCGCGAAGAGGCCGGGACAGGTTCAATCAGGCCGGCTGGCCCAACTCCACGCCCAGCTGGCGCGACAGGCAGGG
>NZ_JAGIBG010000049.1 GCF_017744435.1 Pseudomonas sp. | reverse complement strand
CACTAGCTTTCAGGCCTACGCGATCCCCCTGTGGGAGCCGCGCTTGCCGGCGATGGGCCGCGAAGCGGCCCCGGCAATTTATGCAACAACCTTGAAATCGTGGGGCCGCTTCGCGGCCCATCGCCGGCAAGCGCGGCTCCCACAGGGGGATCGCGTAGGCCTGAAAGCTAGTGGTTTTCCGGTGGGAGCAGTCAGAAGCGATCCAGCCGGTAGGCCCCCAGGTCGGGGGCGCTGGCCTGCGCAGCCAGATGCCCCACCCATTCCGCCGTCACCGCTGCCTGGGTCAACCCCAGATGCTGGTGCCCGAACGCCAGCAGCACCCGCCCATCACACACCCGGTCGATCACCGGCAACGAGTCCGGCAACGATGGCCTGAAGCCCATCCATGGCGTCGCGCCTTCAACGCTCAGGTCCTGCCGGAACAAGCCTTTGCTCAACCGGTGCAACTGCCACGCCCGCTGCATGCTGGGCGGCGCATCGAGGCCGGCGAACTCTACCGTGCCGGCCAGGCGCAGCCCGCCAGCCATGGGCGTCATGATGAACTTGCGCTCCAGCGAGGTGACCGCGAACGGCAGGCGCTGCTGCTCCTGCGGCAGCATCAGGTGATAACCCCGCTCGGTGTCCAGCGGTACACGCTTGCCGGTCAGCGCTGCCGTCAATTGCGCAGAATGTGCGCCGCAACTGAGCAGCACCTGGCGCGCCTTGAACGTCCCCAGGTCACTGGCCAGGCTGACCCCGTCGCCGTGCAGTTGCCCGCCCGCAACCCGCGCCTGGACGAAACGCACACCGCTGGCCTTGGCCGCTTCGAACAGCGCGCAGACCACCTGGTAAGGGTCGATGAAGTGCCCGGTGCGCGGGAAGAACAAACCGCCCAACAGCGCAGGATTCAACTGCGGTGCGGCCTCGCGCACGCGCTCGGCCGACCAGAAATCCACCGCCACGTCCTGTTGCTGCATGCGCGCCTGCAAGGCGTGCAACGCCTGACGCGACTCAGGCCGTTCGAACACCAGCAGAGAGCCATCTTCCTTGAACAGCTCGCTGCGCCCGATCGAGCCCAGCAAGCGCTGCCAGGCGCCCAGGCTGCCTTCGTTCAGCGCCCGGATACCGGCCACGCTGCGCTGGAATGGCGCCGGGCGCAGGTTGAGCAGCAGCCGGGTGAACCACGGCATGGCCTTGGGCAGGTACTTCCAGTCCAGGCGCAACGGCCCCATCGGGTCGAGCAGCATGCGCGGCAAGCGCTTGAGGATCGACAGGTCGGCGATCGGGAACACCTGCTCGGTGGCCAGGTGCCCGGCGTTGCCGTAGGAGGCGCCCTGGCCGGGCGCCTGGTGATCGAGCAGCAGCACCCGACGGCCCTGGCGGGCCAGTTGCAGGGCGCAGGCCACGCCGACGATGCCGGCGCCAACCACGGCGATCTCGGTTTCAGGGGTGTCGACCATGCTCAGGCTTCCCGTTTACCGTCGAGCAAGCGCCGCAGCTGCAGCGGGTTGCCGTGCTGGAGCGCCTGCGGCAGCAGGGCATCGGGGAAGTCCTGGTAGCACACCGGGCGCAGGAAGCGCAGGATCGCCGCCGTGCCGACCGAGGTGGTGCGGGCATCGGAGGTGGCCGGGAACGGCCCGCCGTGGACCATCGCATCGCACACCTCGACACCGGTCGGCCAGCCGTTGACCAGAATGCGCCCGGCCTTGCGTTCCAGGGTCGGCAGCAGGGCGCGGGCGCTGTCGATGTCGGCATCGTCCAGTTGCAGCGTCGCGGTCAGCTGGCCTTCAAGGTGCTCGGCCACCTGGCGGACCTGCTCGTCGCTGGTGCAGGCCACCACCAGCGAAGCGGCGCCGAACACTTCAGCCTGCAACGCCGGGTCGCTGAGAAACGCTTCGGCCTGAGTCACGAACAGCTGTGCCTGGCATTGGTTCGGCCCTTGCTGCGCCTGGCCGCTGGCGGCAACCTTAGCGTTGGCGTTGTTGGCCAGGGCGCCGACGCCAGCCGTGTAGGCGCTGGAAATGCCTGGGGTGAGCATCGTTTGCGCTGCGGCCTGACGCACATGCCCGCTGGCCGCCTCGATGAAGCGCTGCAGCGCCGGCCCCTGGCGGGCGATCACCAGGCCCGGGTTGGTGCAGAACTGCCCGGCGCCCTGGGTCAGCGAGGCGACGAAGCCTTGCGCCAGTGCTGCGCCACGGGCCTGCAACGCGGCGTCGAAGAGGAACACCGGGTTGATCGAGCTCATTTCGGCGTACACCGGAATCGGCTCCGGGCGGGCCTGGGCCGCCTGGCACAGGGCAATGCCACCGCTGCGCGAACCGGTGAAGCCGACCGCCTTGATGCGCGGGTCGCTGACCAGGGCGATGCCCACTTCACGGCCGGCGCCATACAGCAACGAGAACACGCCTTCCGGCAGGCCGCAGTGTTTGACCGCGCGGGCCACGGCCTGGCCGACCAGTTCACTGGTGCCGGGGTGCGCGGCGTGGGCCTTGACCACCACCGGGCAGCCGGCGGCCAGTGCCGATGCGGTGTCGCCGCCGGCTACCGAGAAGGCCAGGGGGAAGTTGCTGGCGCCGAACACCGCCACTGGTCCCAGGGCCACCTGGCGTTGACGCAGGTCGGCGCGCGGCAGCGGCTGGCGTTCGGGCAGGGCGTTGTCGACCCGCACATCGAGCCATTCGCCGCTGCGCACCACCCGGGCAAAGGTGCGCAGTTGCGTGCAGGTGCGGCCACGCTCGCCCTGGATGCGCGCCTTGGGCAGGCCGCTTTCGGCCACGGCGCGGTCGATCAGTGCATCGCCCAGCGCTTCGATTTCGCTGGCGATGGTTTCGAGGAAATGGGCGCGCTGTTCCAGCGAGGTTTCGCGGTAGGCGTCGAACGCCGCCCAGGCCAGTGCGCAGGCCTGGGCCACGTGTTCGCCGGTGCCGCCGGCGTAGGCGGGCTCGAGGGCCTGGTTGGTGGCCGGGTCGATGGCGCGGATCGCGTCGCGGCTGCCGGGTACGGCGCGCTGGCCGATCAGCAGGTTACCTGTCAGGGTCATGGGGCGTCCTTTGAATTCAGGAATGAAAAGCTTCAAGCAGAGGCGATCCCTGTGGGAGCGGGCTTGTCCCGCGAACACCGGCGAAGCCGGTGCCATGCACCGCGGTGTCTGCTTCGCGGGGCAAGCCCGCTCCCACAGGGAATGTGTATGCCCTCAGGCCAGGTTCTGCTCGGCCGACCAGCTGGCGTACCACTTGCGGAACAGCGCGTACTGCTGCTCGGCATAGTTGCGCTGGGCATCGGTCAGCACATCGGTTTCGTTGAAGTGCAGGCTGTACTCGCTGTCGCCGTTGAGCACCATCAGGTGCTTGTAGTACAGCACCAGGTCGCAGCCTTCATCGAACGACGACAGCACCGCCAGCGCCGCTTCCAGTTCACGTGCCAGGCGGCGGGCCTTGGCGTCACCCTTGGCGGCCTGCTTGCTCAGGCTCACCAGCTGCAGCACTTCACGCGGCAGGGCGTTGCCGATACCGGTGATGGCACCGGTGGCGGCGCAGTTGACGAAGCCATGCACCACCTGGGTGTCGACGCCGACCATCAAGGTCACGTCGTCATCCTTCGAGGTGATGTGCTCGGCGGCGTAGCGCAGGTCGGCACCACCGCCGAACTCCTTGAAACCGATCAGGTTGGGGAATTCGCGACGCAGTTCGAAGAACAGGTCGGCGCGGGTGGCGAAGCCGTAGTAGGGGCTGTTGTAGATCACCGCCGGCAGCTTCGGCGCGGCGGCGAGAATGGCCGAAAAGTGGTGTTTCTGGGCAATCAGCGAAGCACCGCGGCTGAGCACGCGAGGGATGACCATAAGGCCTGCGGCACCGACCTTGGCCGCGTGGGCAGCATGGGACACGGCTTCACGGGTGTTCACCGCACCGGTGCCGACGATGGTCGGAATGCCGGCGGCCACCAGGCGGGCCACGCCTTCCTGGCGTTCGGCTTCGGTCAGCAGCGGCCAGTCGCCCATCGAACCGCAGTAGACCACGGCGCTCATGCCGGCTTCGATCAGCTCGCGGCCTTTGCGCACCAGGGCGTCGAAGTCCGGTTTGCGCGCGGCGGTGCACGGGGTCATCAGGGCAGGCATGGTGCCGGTGAAGATGTTGTCAGTCATTGTTGTCACTCCTGGCGATATTCAGTGGTTTAAAAAGCCGGGTTCAGATGCCCCAGGCGAAGGGATCCTGTTCGTCGATCAGCAGGGTGCTGTCGGCGGTCATGTAGGCGCGGCCGGTGATGAACGGGCGAATGCGCTCGCCGTCGCGCTGGTAGCTGCCGTGGAACTGGCTGCCGGTGATGCTGGCCTGGACCCAGGTCTGGCCTTCTTCGAGCTTGCCGTCGGCGGCCAGGCAGGCCAGCTTGGCGCTGGTGCCGGTGCCGCAGGGCGAGCGGTCGTAGGCCTTGCCCGGGCACATGACGAAGTTGCGGCTGTCGGCATGGGCGTCGTCGGCGAACAGTTCGACATGGTCGATCGGCGCACCGTGCTCGCCAGTGATGCCCTGGGCTTCGAGGGCTTTGAGCATGGCCCAGGTGTAGTCGGTGAGGGCTTCGCGGTTGTCCAGTTCGATGCGCTGGCCGTGGTCGGAGACCAGGAAGAACCAGTTGCCGCCCCAGGCGATGTCGCCGCGCACCACGCCATGCCCGGGCACATCCACCGCCACCTGCTGGCGATAGCGGTAGGACGGCACGTTGCCGACGGTGATGGCGCCGTCTTCATGCAGGGTGGCGCTGACCTGGCCGACCGGGGTGTCGATCTTGTGCACGCCGGGCTCGATCAGGCCCAGGTGCTGCAGCGAGGCAACCAGGCCGATGGTGCCGTGGCCGCACATGTTCAGGTAGCCGGCGTTGTTGAAGAAGATCACCCCGCAGGTGGCGTCGGCCGATACCGGTGGGCAGTACAGCGCGCCGACCAGCACATCGTTGCCGCGTGGCTCCAGCAGGCAGGCACGGCGCCATTGATCGTGCAGCTCGCGCAGTTCGTCGCGCTGCTCGGCCATGCTGCGCCCCTGCAGCGGCGGGAAGCCTTTCATTACCAAGCGGGTTGGTTCGCCGCCGGTATGCGAGTCGATGACGTGAATCTGTTTCATGGGCTTGTCCATTGCTAAGAGGATCAGGAGGCGACGGCGGGGCGCACGCTGTAGGTTTCAGCCGAGGCTTCGCTTTCATCCTCGCCTTCCAGGCGCACCAGGTGAGCCGGCACGCCGGTGGCCGCGCCCCAGTAGTAGATGCCCAGGGCGCAGGCGGCCACGGCCAGGGTGTCGAACGGGTGGCTGAGCACGCCCAGGCCGCCGAAGCTGCCCAGCCAGGACAGCAGGATGGTCACGGCGTAGAAGCCGATCAGCCAGGCCGACGAGCGCACTTGCTGGGCCAGCGACAGGTGTTGGGTCGGGACGAAACGGCCGCACAGCAGGTACAGCACGAACATCACGATCTGCAGGGCCAGCAGCCAGGACACGGTGCTCCAGCCCGACCAGTAGACGATCAGCGCGGCGATGATGAACGACAGCGGGCCGAGCACGCCCATGCCCTTGACCCGGAACGGGCGTGGCATGTCTGGCGCATTGCGGCGCAGGGCGGCGACGGTGACCGGGGCCACGGCGTAGCTCAGCACCAGGGCGGCGGACACCACGTTGATCAGCGCTTCCCAGGAAGGGAACGGCAGGGTCCAGAACACCGACAGGCCGAAGGTCAGCCACAGCGCCGGGCGCGGGATGCCGGACTCGGCGTCGATGCGGGTGAAGTACTTGAAGAAGGTGCCGGTCTGTGCCCAGCCGTAGACCACGCGCGGGGTGGCGTTCATGTAGATGTTGCCGCAGCCGCTGGGTGAGATCACCGCATCGGCCACCACCAGGTAGGCCAGCCAACCCACACCCAGGGCCAGGGCGATGTCACGGTAGGGCAGGGCCAGTTCCTTGGTCACCGCGGCCCAGCCGTTGGTGAGCATTTCGGTCGGTATGCTACCGAGGAAGGCCAGTTGCAGCAGGGCGTAGATCGCGGTGGACAACAGCACCGAGAGGATCAGCGCGATCGGTATGGTGCGCTGGGGGTTCTTCACTTCGCTGGCCACCGAGATGATCGGCGTCAGGCCCAGGTAGGCGAAGATGATGCCACCGGCCGACACCGCCATTTCCACGCCGGACAGGCCGAACGGGGCGAAGCCCTGGACTTCGAAGTTCTCAGGCTTGAAGAAGGTGAACAGCACGCCGATCACCAGCAGCGGTACGATGAACTTGAACACGCTGACCAGGTTGTTGGCCTTGGCGAAGGTCTTCACGCTGCGGTAGTTGAGGAAGAAGAACAGCCCCAGCAAGGCGAACTGCACCAGCCAGCCGAGCACCGTCGGGTCGCTGGAGCCGGCCTTGGTCAGCCCGGGGAACCAGGCTGCGGCGTACTGGCGCGAGGCGACCACTTCGATGGCGATCAGGCTGGAGAAGGCGATCAGAGTGATGAAGCCCATCAGGTAGCCGAGCAGCGGGCCGTGGGAGTACACCGGGTAGCGCACCACGCCACCGGCACGCGGCAGGGCGGCACCGAGTTCGCAGTAGACGATGCCCAGCAGCAACACGGCGAACCCGCCGAGGAACCAGGAGAGGATACCGGCCGGGCCGGCGATGGCCGAGACGTGGCTGGCGGCGAACAGCCAACCGGAGCCGAAGATGGCGCCGAGGCCGATGAAGGTGAGGTCGAGCAATGACAGCTGTTTCTTGAATTTGCCTGACATGGGTGCGCCTTTTTGTAGGTTTTGGATAGGCAGGTCTGATGTCACGTGTTGCGGCTTTTTACGGCCGCGCTCTTGTAGGTCTTGGGCGGCTTGCGTGGGGCATAGAGTGGACCCGAACGGGGCGGGGGTTCTTGATGGTTTTCTGCAGGCGGGATGACGAAATCGGCACAGATGCAGAAAAGAGTGGCGGGTATGCAAGTTGGGTGGGTAGGCTGCAGGCCTTGATGCATAAGGCTTTGGAGATTCATGGGTATTGATGGCCCTTTCGCGGGCAAGCCCGCTCCCACAGGTATGGCGCAAGATTCGAAAGCTGTGGTGTACCTGTGGGAGCGGGCTTGCCCGCGAAAGGGCCGGTACAGCTGGCAGAGAACCTGAAGATGACCGACACCCCCCTGGCAACCCTGTACCAGTCCTTCGACCAGCACCGCCCGGCCACCCTCGAGGCCCTGCTGGCCGGTGTGTCGCTGCTGCTGCCGATCCTCGACGCCATCCCCAACGCCGCGATCTTCATCAAGGACCCGGCCGCCCGCTATGTGCTGGCCAACACCACCCTGGTCCAGCGCTGTGGCCTCAAGCGCCTGCAGCCGCTGCTGGGCAAGACCAGCGCCGAGGTGTTCCCGGCGCAACTGGGCCCCGGCTACACCGAGCAGGATCGCCGCGTACTCAAGGATGGGCTGGTGCTGGAAGACCAGCTCGAACTGCACCTGTACGGCAGCCGTGAACCGGGCTGGTGCCTGACCCACAAGCGCCCGCTGCGCAATCCGGCGGGCGAGATCATCGGCCTGGTGGGCATCTCCGTCGACCTGCAGTCAGCCGCCGACACCCACCCCGCCTACCAGCGCCTGGCCGCTGTGGACGAACACATCCGCAGGCACTTCCACCAGCCGATCAGCATGCAGGAGCTGACCCGTATCGCCGGGATTTCCGTGGCGCAGCTGGAGCGCTACTGCAAGCGGGTGTTTCACCTCACCCCGCGGCAGATGATCCACAAGGCACGCCTGGAGCACGCCCACCGGCTGCTGCATTCCGATTTGCCGATCACCGAAGTGGCACTGCGCTGCGGCTACACCGACCACAGCGCGTTCAGCCGCCAGTTCAAGCAACTGACGGGTTTCACCCCCCGCCAGTACCGCCAGGCGACGGCAGATCAGGCCGGTTGAAACAACCGCTTGGCTTCGTCGAAGCACTGCTCGGCAATCGCCGAGCGTGGCTCGCTGCGGCGCAGCAGCAGGCCGACCGGGCTGTGGATGCTGGCGTCGGCGATGGGGATGATGCGCATGTGTTCGCTGAGGTCTTCCAGGCCGCAGCCCAGCGGCATGATCGCGCAGCACACGCCGGTGTTGATGGCCTGCACCAGCTGGAAGGTCGAGTCGCTTTCCAGCACGGCATTGGGCTCGAGGCCGCGGCTGCGGAAGCTCAGGTCCAGTGACTGGCGGTAGTGCATACCCTTGCTCAGCAGGCCCAGGGGAATGTCGCCGAGCTCTTCCCAGCGCAGGCTGTCGGTGTCGAACTGGAAGTGCTGGGTGTCGAACAACAGGCCCATGGTGGTGGTGCCCAGTTCGATCACTTCGAAGAAGTTGGCGTTGACCTGGTCGAGGTAGCAGATGCCCAGGTCGAGCTGGTTGCGGCTCAGGCCGTCCATGATCTGCTCGGTGCTGTGCGAGCTGAGCTGGAACTGCAGCTCGGGGTACTTCTCGCGCAGCGGCAGCAGCAGGTGCATGGGGTTGAAGCTGGCCAGCGGCACGGTGCCCAGGCGCAGGCTGCCGACCACCTGGCCACGGCAACTGGCGGCCTCGGCCTGCAGGCCGTCATGGGCGGCGAGCAGGGTGCGGGCCCAGGCCAGGATGCGCTCGCCCGCCTCGGTGAAACCCTCGAAACGCTGGCCGCGCTTGACCAGCACCAGGTCCAGTTCGTCCTCCAGGTTGCGCAGGCGCATGGACAGGGTCGGCTGGGTGATATGGCACAGCGCCGCGGCCTGGCCGAAGTGGCGGGTCTGGTCGAGGGCGATGAGGAACTTGAGCTGCTTGATATCCATGGAAGTGCCTGGCGTCTGGTTGTGCAGACCTTAACCCACGTCTGCGATAGATGTCATTGATCGGCCGGTTCGCCATTTCGATTGGACGCTTGCCGGGCTTGCCTCTAGCGTGACGACAATGCCATTCAAGGAGCTTCACCGTGCGCGTCCAACCCGATGCGGTCTTCGTACCGCTGAACATCGCCGTGCTGACCGTCAGCGATACCCGTACCTACGACAACGACACCTCTGGCGAGCTGCTGGCCAGCCGCTCGGTGGAGGTCGGCCATCGCCTGGTGGCGCGGGCGTTGCTCAAGGACGACCTGTACAAGATCCGCGCCCAGGTGGCGACCTGGATCGCCGATGACGATGTGCAGGTGGTGCTGATCACCGGTGGCACCGGCTTTACCGGGCGTGACAGCACGCCGGAGGCGGTGCAGTGCCTGCTGGATCGGAGCGTCGATGGCTTTGGCGAACTGTTCCGCGCCTTGTCCATTCTCGATATCGGCAGCTCGACGGTGCAGAGCAGGGCGCTGGCGGGGATTTCCAACGGCACCCTGGTGTGCTGCCTGCCCGGCTCGACCGGCGCTTGCCGTACTGCCTGGGAAGGCATTCTGGTGGAGCAGCTGGATGCGCGGCATCGGCCCTGTAATTTCGTGAAGCATTTGAAGCCTATCGAAGCCTGCGAGAGTCGCGGTTAGCCTGCCCCGGCCTCTTCGCGGGCACGCCCGCTCCCACAGGGATCACGCCTTACCTGTGGGAGCGGGCGTGCCCGCGAAGAGGCCATCAGCTCAGTACATAGTCCACCGGCAGCAACACCGGCGGCAGCGGCTCGACTCCCAAAGCCCCCAGCACATCCCGCTCCACGGTCCTGACCATGGCATCCATCGGAAGGTCGTTCTCATCCCGCCCGAATGGGTCCTCCAGTTCGTTGCCAATCGCATCCAGGCCGAAGAAGGTGTAGCCGACGATGGTGGTGAACAGCG
This sequence comes from Pseudomonas sp., assembly GCF_017744435.1. GTDB lineage: Bacteria > Pseudomonadota > Gammaproteobacteria > Pseudomonadales > Pseudomonadaceae > Aquipseudomonas. Next base: position 14,128 of record NZ_JAGIBG010000049.1, on the reverse strand, counting down.
GTGCCAGCCAGCCCAGCGGCTCGGCCAGGGCGAACGGCAACAGCAGGCAGAAGATGTAGATGGTCCGGTGCAGCAGCAAGGTATAGGGGAACGGTAGCGGCGAACCCTTGATCCGCTCGCAGGTAGCCTGCACCTCGGTCAGCCCGGCCAGGCGTTGTTCAAGCAGGGTATAGCGCCATTCGCTGATCTGCCCTTGCTCTGCCAGCCGCGAGCAGTGGCTGCCAACGTCGCGCAGGATGCCATCGCACACGTTGTACTCAGCCACCGGGGCTGCTGCGTTCAGCCACGGGCGTGTGGCGTTCACTTCGTTTTCGTTGCGCAACCGTGCATTCAGGCCATGGGCAAACCCGCACAGGCTGCGCAGCAACTCGGCGCGCAGTGTCGGGTCGGTGATCACCTGGCTTTCGCGGATGAACGAGCGGGTTTCGATGATCAGCTTGCCCCAGGCCTTGCGCCCCTCCCACCAACGGTCGTAGCAGGCGTTGTTGCGAAAGCTCATGAAGATCGACAGCGACAGGCCAAGCAAGGTGAACGGCGTGGCGCTGACCGGGTAGAAGAACGCCGGAAAGTGCCGCTCGACCAGCACGATCAGCGCAGCCAGCAAGGTCACCATCAGGCAGCGCAGGGCAATACGCTTGACGATCGAACCCTTGAGGGTAAACAGCACACGCAGTACATCGGGGCGGGGGTGGACGATCATGGAAATCCAGAGGCGGCCGATCAGCCGCCGGTCATGTTCATGAAACGCAGGATCTGCACCTCGCCACCGACCTCGAAGTGATGGCGATAGGGCTTGAGGTGCAGCGAGTCGCGGATGGCCTTGTCCAGCCGTGCGGCATCGCCGGGGTGGGCACGCAGCACCTGCTTGAGGTCCATCGAGTGTTCGTTGCCCAGGCACAGCAGCAGGCGGCCTTCGACGGTCAGGCGCACGCGGTTGCAGGTGGCGCAGAAGTTGTGGCTGTGCGGCGAGATGAAGCCGACGCGGGTGCGCGCGGCTTCGGCCAGGCGCCAGTAGCGCGCCGGGCCCTGGGAGGATTCGGTGGATTCGATCAGGGTGAAGTGCTCGGCCAGGCGCTCGCGCACTTCATCGCTGGAGCAGAACGACTCGCCGCGCTCATGTTCGTTGATCACCCCCAGCGGCATCTCTTCGATGAAGGTGATGTCCAGCTCGCGGTCGATGGCAAAGCGCACCAGGTCGACCAGCTCGTGGTCGTTGCGGCCCTTGAGCACCACGCAGTTGAGCTTGGTGCGCTGGAAACCGGCCTGGCGTGCGGCGTCGATGCCGGCGATCACCTGGTGGAGATCGCCGGTGCGGGTCAGCTGCTTGAAACGCTCGGCATCGAGGCTGTCGAGGCTGATGTTCAGGCGCGTGACACCGGCGTCGAACAGCGGCTGGGCCAGGCGCCCGAGCTGCGAGCCGTTGCTGGTCATGCACAGTTCACGCAGGCCGGGCAGGGCGGCAATGCGCCCGCACAGGTCGACGATGCCCTGGCGTACCAGCGGCTCGCCACCGGTGAGGCGGATCTTGCGGGTGCCGAGGGCGACGAAACGCTCGGCCACCTGAAACAGTTCTTCGAGGCTGAGGATCTGCTGGCGCGGCAGGAATTGCATGTCTTCGGCCATGCAGTACACGCAACGGAAGTCGCAGCGGTCTGTGACCGACATCCGCAGGTAGTCGATTTTCCGGTTGAAGCCGTCGATCAGGGCCCGGCTGTTCTGTTCCACGTTGGCGCTCGAAAGGAAATGGGGGGCTACAGGATCCAAGCTATCGCCTGTGGCCAGCCCCGTCAAATCGCTTTCCCTGACTGCTTGATCAATGTCCTCTATCACGGCTGCAGGCCCCATTTTTAAAGGGCTGTAACCGCGTCGAGGCCTTCGCGGGCACGCCCGCTCCCACAGGGATTGCGCAGATTTCGAGTGCGGTGATGTACCTGTGGGAGCGGGCGTGCCCGCGAAAGCTGCGGCGCGGTGCCAGCCCATGATCGAAATGGCTTATCAAGGGGTAAGACATATCGATTGGACGGCTCTATCGCTGGGTCCATACGCTGGAAGAAAGCATCGAAGCGTGAGGATTGACCGCATGAGCCAGGACCAACACATCAGGGACTACAAGGGCCCCGCCGCCGGCTGGGGCGCGCTGAAAAGCGTGACCAAGAGCTGGCTGGGCAGCGAGAACGCCTTCAAGAACCTGCGGGCCATGCTCAAGACCAACCAGAACGGTGGCTTCGACTGCCCGGGCTGCGCCTGGGGCGAGTCGCCGGAAGGCGACATGGTCAAGTTCTGCGAAAACGGCGCCAAGGCGGTGAACTGGGAAGCCACCGGCCGTTCGGTGGACCCGGCATTCTTTGCCAAGTACAGCGTCAGCGCGTTGCTCGACCAGACCGACTACTGGCTCGAGTATCAAGGCCGCCTGACCCACCCGATGCGCTACGACGCGGCCACCGACCACTACGTCGAAACCAGCTGGCAAGAAGCCTTCGAGCTGATCGCCCAGCACCTGCGTGCGCTCGATTCGGCCGATCAGGCCGAGTTCTATACCTCGGGCCGGGCCAGCAACGAGGCGGCGTTCCTCTACCAGCTGTTCGTTCGTGCCTACGGCACCAACAACTTCCCTGACTGCTCGAACATGTGCCACGAAGCCAGCGGCGCCGGCATGTCGGAAACCCTCGGGGTGGGCAAGGGCACCGTGGTGTTCCACGATCTGGAACTGGCCGACGCGATCTTCGTCATTGGCCAGAACCCCGGCACCAACCACCCGCGCATGCTCGAACCGCTACGCGAGGCGGTCAAGCGCGGTGCCCAGGTGGTGTGCTTCAACCCGCTCAAGGAGCGTGGCCTGGAACGCTTCCAGCACCCGCAGCACCCGTTCGAGATGCTCAGCAACGGCTCCGAGCCGACCACCAGTGCCTACTTCCGCCCGGCCCTGGGCGGCGACATGGCGGCCATGCGCGGCATCGCCAAGTTCCTCTTGCAGTGGGAGCGTGAAGCCCAGGCCAAGGGCGAACCGGCGGTGTTCGACCATGCCTTCATCGCCGAGCATACCAGTGGCCTCGATGACTACCTGGCGGCGGTGGATGCCACCTCCTGGGAGCACATCGTCAAGCAATCGGGCCTGACCCTGGCCGAGATCGAACTGGCTGCGCGCATGTACCGCAAGGCCGAGCGAGTGATCATGTGCTGGGCGATGGGCGTCACCCAGCATCGCCATTCGGTACCGACCGTGCAGGAAATCGTCAACCTGCAGCTGCTGCGGGGCAACGTCGGCAAACCGGGTGCCGGCCTGTCGCCGGTACGCGGCCACAGCAATGTGCAGGGCGACCGCACCATGGGCATCGACGAGAAGCCCAAGGCAGCGCTGCTCGATGCCATCGAAAAACGCTTCAAGTTCCGCGTGCCGCGTGCCCACGGGCACAACGCGGTGCTGGCGATCAAGGCCATGGAAGAGGGGCAGGCCAAGGTATTCGTCGCCCTGGGCGGCAATTTCGCCCAAGCCACGCCGGATACCCCGCGTACCCACGCGGCGCTGCGCAACTGCGCGCTGACTGTGCAGATTTCCACCAAGCTCAACCGCTCGCACCTGGTCACCGGGCGCGATGCGCTTATCCTGCCGTGCCTGGGCCGTACCGAGATCGACATGCAGGCCGAGGGGCCGCAAGGCGTGACGGTGGAAGACACCTTCAGCATGGTGCATATCTCCAACGGCCAGCTGCGCCCGCGTTCGGCGCACATGCGGTCGGAGCCGTGGATCATCGCCGGCATGGCCAAGGCCACCTTGGGCAACCAGCCGATCGACTGGGAATACGCGGTCGCCGACTACAACCGCATTCGCAGCATGATCGCCGACGTGATCCCGGGCTTCACCAATTTCAACGAGCGCCTGCAGCACCCGGGTGGCTTCCATCTGGGCAACAACGCGGCGGATCGAAACTTCCGCACGGCCACCGGCAAGGCACGCTTCATGCCCCACGCGCTGCCGGAGGAACTGGTCAATGCCAAGGTGCTGGCGCGGGGCGACAAGCCGGACCTGATCCTGCAGACCATGCGTTCGCACGACCAGTACAACACCACGCTGTACGGGCTCGATGACCGTTATCGCGGGGTGTTCGGCCTGCGCGAGGTGGTGTTCGTCAGCGAAGCGGACATCCGCCGCCTGGGCTTCGAGCCGGGCGAGCAGGTGGACCTGGTGTCGCTGTGGGAGGATGGCGTCGAGCGGCGGGTGTCGGGCTTCCGCCTGGTGCCCTACGACATTCCGGATGGCCAGGCGGCGGCGTATTACCCGGAGACCAACCCGCTGGTGCCGCTGGAGAGTTATGGCGAGGGGACGTACACGCCGACGTCCAAGTTCATCGCGATCAAGCTGGAGAAAGCCAAGGCCGGAAACCGGATCGAGGCGGTGCTCGCTTCGGATTGATGGGTTGCCTGGGCCGGCCTCTTCGCGGGCACGCCCGCTCCCACAGGGCCCCCACAGTTCTTGAAATCTGTGGCGTCCCTGTGGGAGCGGGCGTGCCCGCGAAGAATCCAGCGCCGATTCAAAGTCGATGCACCGGCAAGGCCGTGGTGTATTTCATCTGCTCCATTGCAAAACTGGAGGTGATGTTCGACAGCCCGTCGGTGCTGTTGATCAGCTTCTTGTAGAAGCGGTCATACGCCGCGATGTCGCCCACCACCACTCGCAGCATGTAGTCCCAGTCCCCGGACATGCGGTAGAACTCCATCACCTCCTCGAACCCTTTCACCGTCGCCGCGAACTGCTCCAGCCAGGCGCTGTCGTGGCGCTGGGTCTTGAGTTGGACGAACACGGTCAGCCCCAGCCCCAGCCGCTCGGGGTCGAGCAGGGCGACACGGCCAAGGATGTAGCCTTCCTCTTCCAGGCGCTTGACCCGCTTCCAGCACGGCGTGGTCGACAGGTTGACCGCTTCGGCCAGGTCCTTGAGCGAGATCGAGGCGTCGCGCTGCAGCAGGGTGAGGATGTGTTGGTCGAAACTGTCCATGGCAGGGCGAAACCATCGAGAAAAATTTTCCCCAGATTACCCTAGGGTTAGGAAAATTTCCTGCATCGGTCCGGCATTGCCGCCGCGCCGGGTTGTTGCCATAGTTACAGGCTTGAATCCTGCCAATGGGCCCGACCATGTCCGACAAGCCGCGTAATTTCGCCACCCGTACTATTCACGCCGGCGAGCAGTTCAGCGTTGCCGACAACGCCATCTTCCCGCCCATCTACACCGCCAGTTCCTACATCAAGCGCAGCCTCGACGATAACCCCGAATACGCTTACAGCCGTGTCGGCAATCCGACCCGGCATGCCTACGAAAGCTGTGTTGCCGCGCTGGAGGAGGGCGTCGGTGCGGTGGCCTGTGCATCGGGTGTGAATGCCACCGCCACGGTGCTGGAGTTGCTGCCCAAGGACGCCCACGTGGTGGTGATGAATGGCGTTTACGGCGGCACCTTCCGCATCCTCGAAGACTACCGCGGACGTACTTCGGGCCTGACCACCACCTATGTCGACCTCAATGACGTCGAGGCGGTGGCGGCAGCGATCAGGCCAGAGACCCAACTGATCTGGATCGAATCACCGACCAACCCGTTGCTGCACCTGGTGGACATCAAGGCGGTGTGCGACCTGGCCCGTGCCCGCGGCATCCTCACCTGCATCGACAACACCTTCTGCTCGCCGTGGAACCAGCGCCCGATCACCCTCGGCGTAGACCTGGTGATGCACTCGGCGAGCAAGTATATCGGTGGCCATTCCGACCTCACCGGGGGCGTGGTGGTTGCAGCCAATGACCAACTGCTGGCGCGGCTGCGCAAGATCAGCATGGCGGTAGGCGCGATCCAGGGGCCGTTCGACTGCTACCTGGCCCTGCGCGGGCTGAAGACCCTGGATGTGCGCATGGAGCGCCAGTGCGCCAATGCGCTGCAGGTGGCGCGCTTCCTCGAAGGCCATCCGCAGGTCGAACAGGTGTTCTACCCAGGGCTGGAAAGCCACCCGCAGCACGACCTGTGCAAGCGGCAGATGCGCGCTGGCGGAGCGGTGGTGGCGATGAAGATCAAGGGCGCTGACCGGGCGGCGCTCAATCGGCTGGTCGAGGCCCTGCAGATCTTCGTGCTGGCCGACTCGCTGGGTGGGGTGGAGAGCATGATCAACCACTCCTGGAGCATGTCGCACAACTCGTTGAGCCCGGCGCAGAAGGGCGAGATGGGGATCAGCGAGAACCTGCTGCGGTTGTCGGTGGGGATCGAGGATTACCGCGACCTGATCGAAGACCTCGATGGCGCCTTGAAGGCTTCAGCGGCTGTGTGAGGGCTACCGGCCTCTTCGCGGCTAAAGCCGCTTCCACAAGTACAGCGCAGCCCTCAGATTATGCGCTGTCCCTGTGGGAGCGGCTTTAGCCGCGAAGAGGCCGGTGGATTCAATAGAGAACGCTCAGGACTTCGGCGGATGAATGATCCGTTCGATCTTGTCCTTGAGCAGCAACCTTTCCTTGCGCAGGCGGTTGACTGTCTCGTCGTTGGTGCCATTGGCCTCGGCGGCCAGCACCTCCTTGTCCTTGGTATTGTATTCCTTGTGCAGCTTGTGAAGGTCCTGGTCCTTGTCTATGAGCGCCTGGAATGCGTCAGCGGTAACGTGCAGGTCAGCGAGCAGATCATGCGGAACTGGCATTTCTTCACCTCTGTCAGGTTGTCGGTAAGGTCCTGACCTTTGAGGATAGCCGCCTTTGCGCAGGTGGGGGACTGGGGTAGGCTGTCGCATCCTTTCCCGTGCCTGGAACCTGCGCCATGCCTCACCTGAACCTGGAATACAGCGACAACCTGCGCGAGCTCAACGTCGATGTGCTGTTGCTGCGCCTGAACCACGCCCTGGTCGGCAGTGGCCAGTTCGCCGACGAGGCCGACATCAAGAGCCGGGCCGAGGCCTTCAGGCAGTACCGGGTCGGCACCGCGCCGGGTGAGCGGGCCTTCGCCCATGTGCGCCTGGCCATCCTCAGCGGGCGTTCACCCGAGGTGAAGCAGCAGTTGTCGAACGGTTTGCTCGAAGTGTTGCGCGAAGCCATCCCGGCCCAGGCCGGCGTGGACATCCAGCTGTGCGTCGAAGTGCTCGACATCGACCGCGAACCCTATGCCAAGGCGCGTCTGCACGGCTGAACAAATGCTGAATGAAGTTAATTTAATGTAAAAAAATGCATCGGCTTACGAATTTGTTACCGTCTTTTTCACGAAAAATTGATGGTGCGCTTTCTAGAGTTCGCCCGACTTTCCCACGGTGCCTTCTGGCCTGGGGGGTTGATAACCACTCTTGATTGCGAATGCCGATGCTCAACTTCAAATCCCTGCGGACTGAATGGGTCACGCTGTTGGCCAGCGTTTACCTGCTGGTCGGTCTCAACATGTTCCTCTGGAAGCACCTGCAAGAGGTGGTGCCCGCCGGGGTATCGGGGCTTTGGCTGAGCCTGGCGTTCGCCGTGCTGATGTTGTTCGCGTTCAACCTGGTATTGACGCTGTTCGCCTTCCGTTTTGTATTCAAGCCGCTATTGATCGTGCTGTTCGTGAGTGGGGCGGGTGCCGCTTACTTCATGAACCAGTATGGCGTGCTTATTGATGCCGGCATGTTCCGTAACATGGCCGAGACCAATGTTTCGGAAGTGCGCGACCTGATGTCGTTGAAGTTCGCGGCGTACATTCTGTTGCTCGGCGTATTGCCGTCGGTACTGCTGTGGAAAGCGCAGATCGCCTACCGCCCTTGGCACCGCGAGCTGCTGGGCAAGCTGGTGGTCAGCGGGGCCTGCGTGGTGGCGCTGGGCTCGGTGGCCCTGGTCAACTATCAAGGGCTGTCGTCGCTGTTTCGCAACCACCACGAATTGCGCCTGATGCTCACCCCGAGCAATGTCGTCGGCGCGACCATCGGTTATGTCAACGAGCGCGTCGGTACCGCTGCGCGTCCGTTCCAGAATTATGGCGAAGATGCCAAGCGCGATGCCGCCTGGCAGAAACACGAGCGCAAATCGCTGACCGTGCTGGTGGTCGGTGAAAGTGCGCGGGCCGATCACTTCGGCGTGCTGGGCTATGACCGCGATACGACGCCGAACCTTGCCAAGGAGCAAGGCCTGGTGAGTTTCTCCGATGTGCATTCCTGCGGTACCGAAACCGCTGTCTCGGTGCCGTGCATGTTCTCCGGCATGAAGCGCAAGGAATACGACGCCCGTGTGGCGAAGAACCGCGAAGGGCTGCTGGACATCCTCCAGCGTGCCGGCCTGGCCGTGCAGTGGCGCGACAACCAGTCGGGTTGCAAAGGCACCTGCGACCGCGTGCAGTTCATCGACGTCAGCAACCTCAAGGACCCGCAGCTGTGCGCCAGCGGCGAATGCCATGACGAAATCCTGCTGCAGGGCCTGGGCGAGCTGATCGACAACCTCGACAAGGACACCGTGCTGGTGCTGCACCAGATGGGCAGCCACGGCCCCGAGTACTTCAAGCGCTACCCCAAAGACGGCGAGCGCTTCAGCCCGGTGTGCCAGAGCAATGCGCTGGACCAGTGCAGCGAGCAGGAGATCATCAACGGCTACGACAACACCCTGGCCTACACTGACAAGGTGCTGTCCTCGCTGATCAATACCCTGCGCAGCAAGCAGGACAAGGTCGACACCGCGATGATCTACCTGTCCGACCATGGCGAGTCGCTGGGCGAATACAACCTGTTCCTGCACGGCACCCCATATGCCATTGCCCCGGAACAACAGAAGCACGTGCCTTTGCTGACCTGGTTCTCCGACAGCTACAAGGAAGACTTCGGTATCGACACCGACTGCCTGGCCAAGCTGAGCGATGCACCGCTGTCGCAGGACAACCTGTTCCACTCGATGCTGGGCCTGCTGCAGGTGCACACCGAGGTCTACCAGCAGTCGCTGGACATGTTTGCCAGCTGCCGGCCGTGGTTGGCCGCCCAGCGCTGAGGCCGTTCATCTAATCCAGGGATGGCGCAGGTTTCACCAGCAGGGCCCGCGCCGTATATACTGCGCGCCAATGTTTGTGGGAGAGCCTTGTGGCCATCGAAATTCACTGGATCCGTGACGACCAGACCCTGGCCGAACACTGCCGCAAGTGGCGCGAACTGCCCTTCGTGGCGCTCGACACCGAGTTCATGCGGGTCGACACCTTCTACCCGAAAGCCGGCCTGGTGCAGGTCGGTGACGGGCAGCGGGCTTTCCTCATCGACCCGCTGCTGATCGGCGACTGGCAGCCGCTGGGCGAACTGCTCGACGACAGCAGCGTGGTCAAGGTGCTGCACGCCTGCAGCGAAGACCTCGAAGTGCTGCTGCGCCTGACCGGCAAGCTGCCGCAACCGTTGTTCGACACCCAGTTGGCCGCCGGTTACCTGAACCTGGGCTTCTCCATGGGCTATTCGCGCCTGGTGCAGGAAGTGCTGGGCATCGAGCTGCCCAAGGGTGAAACCCGCTCTGACTGGCTGCAGCGCCCGCTGTCGGAAACCCAGGTCAGCTACGCCGCCGAAGATGCCGTGCACCTGGCCGAACTGTTCGCTGCCCTGCAGCCGCGCCTGTCAGGCGACAAATATGCCTGGGTGCTGGACGACGGTGCCGAGCTGGTGGCCGCCCTGCGCCGTGAGGTCGAACCCGAGATCCTCTATCGCGACGTCAAGCTCGCCTGGAAGCTGGGCCGCCAGCAGCTGGCGGTGCTGCGCGAATTGTGCGCCTGGCGCGAGCGCGAAGCACGCAGCCGCGACGTGCCGCGCAACCGCATCCTCAAGGAACACTCGCTGTGGCCCATGGCCAAGAGCCAGCCGGACAACCTGTCGGCCTTGGCCAAGATCGAAGAAATGCACCCGCGCACCATTCGCCAGGACGGCGCCTTCCTGCTCCAGCTGATCAAGCGCGCCGGCAGCCTGCCGCCCGAACAGTGGCCTGAGCCGCTGCCTGAGCCGCTGCCGATCGAAGCCGCCGGTATCCTCAAGCGCCTGCGCGCCATCGGCCAGGCCGAAGGCGAGCGGCTGGGGATCGCCCCCGAGCTGATGCTGCGCAAGAAAGCCCTGGAAGCCCTGCTCAAGAGCGGCTATCCCAACGGCCCCTACCAACTGCCCGATTCGCTGCGCGGCTGGCGCCGTGAGCGGATGGGCCAGGCCCTGCTCGACGACCTCGCAGGCGCCGGAGACAAGCAATGAAACGTATCTGCTCGATCTACAAGAGCCCACGCAAGAACGAAATGTACCTCTACGTGCTCAAGGCCGAAGGCCTGGAGCGGGTGCCAGAGGCGCTGCTGCCCTTCTTTGGCAAGCCGGTGCATGCCTTCGACCTGGTGTTGACCCCTGAGCGCCAACTGGCCCGCGAGGACATCACCAAGGTGCTGGAAAACCTCGAGACCCAGGGTTATCACCTGCAGATGCCACCGGCCGAGGACGAGTACATCGAGCACTTGCCCGAAGAGCTGCTGCGCCGTAACGACCCGGTCTGATCATGCGTGTACTGATCGCTGAGCATGATCATGCTCGATACGCCGAGCTATTGCGCGAGGCAGCGCCGCAGCTGGAAATCCTGACCAGCAGCGACTCCGCCGAACTGGCCCGCCAGGCACCGCAGTGCCCGGTCTGGCTGGGCCAGCCGGATTTGCTGGCGAGCCTGCTGCGCCAGGGGCACAAGCCGCAGTGGATGCAGTCGACTTGGGCGGGCATCACGCCGTTGCTGGCCGAGGGCCTGCCACGTGATTACCGCCTGACCCGCGCCGTGGGCATCTTCGGCCAGGTGATGGCCGAGTACATGCTGACCTACATGCTCGGCCACGAGCGCGAAGTGCTGTCGCGCCTGGTCAGCCAGGTCGAGCGACGTTGGGATGACCGCCCGGGGCGTACCCTGGAAGGGCGCAAGGTGCTGATCGTCGGTACCGGCGATATCGGTCAGCGGGTGGCGGAGTTCCTCGTGCCGTTTGGCGTGAGCCTTTATGGCATCGCCAGCAGCGCCCGCGAACAGGCGCCGTTCATCGAGGTCGCGGGGCTGGCGGATTTGCCGCGCATGGTCGGGCAGGTGGACTACGTGCTCAACCTGCTGCCGGACACGCCGGCTACCCATGACCTGTATGACGCGGCGCTGTTCCAGTGCTTCCAGCCCACGGCGCTGTTCATCAACGCCGGGCGCGGCGCGGCGGTGGTCGATGGCGACCTGGTCGAGGCGTTGAAGGAAGGGCACCTGGCCGGGGCAGTGATCGACGTGTGCCGGCAGGAGCCGCTGCCGCAGCGGCATCCGTTCTGGACCGCCTGGGGCTTGTTGCTGACCGGGCACAGCTCGGCGCCCACCTCGCCGGCGGCCATGGTGCGGTTGTTTGCCGAGAATGTGCGGGCGTATGCAGAGGGGCAGGGGTTGCGTGGCGAAGTCGACTTCGCCCGGGGTTACTGATCTCTTAAGCCTGCTCCGGCCTCTTCGCGGGCTCGCCCGCTCCCACAGGTACGGCGCCGCCCTCAGGCTGTGCACTATCCCTGTGGGAGCGGGTTTACCCGCGAAGAGGCCGGTACAGGCCATACAAGCCTTACAGGCTGAAATCACCCTCAGCCGCCAGCTCGCTCAACGGCCGACGCGGGCTCGGCACTTCACGCGCCTGCAGCGCCTCGTCCAGGCTGGCCTTGTCGCCCAGCTTGCCGATTGCCACCATGGCATGCAGCTCATAACCTTGCGGAATCTTCAGCTCCTGGCGTGCCAGTGCCTGGTCGAACCCGGCCATGCCGTGGGTGTGCCAGCCGCTGATGCTGGCCTGCAGCGCCAGGTGGCCCCAGGCGGAACCGGTGTCGAAGGTGTGCCACAGCGCCGGCTTTTCTTCGGTGGTGCCAGGTGCCGCGAAGGTGGTCTTGGAAATGATCAGCACCAGCGCCGAGGCCTGCTGCGCCCAGCTGCGGTTGAACGGTACCAGCAGGCTCAGGTAACGCTCCCAGCTCGGCGTGTCGCGGCGTGCATACAGGAAGCGCCAAGGCTGCGAGTTGTAGGCCGACGGCGCCCAGCGTGCCGCTTCGAGGAAGCTCAGCAGGGTCTCTTCGCTGATCGGTTCGGCGGTGAAGGCGCGTGGTGACCAGCGGTTGATGAACTGCTCGTTGATGGCGTAATCGGCAATGCGGGGGGTGGCGCTCATGGTTGCTCCTGCAAGGGGATGGCAAAGCACGCACGCTACTGCGTCCGCCTGGCACTGACAAGCGGTCTGGCGTTGCCGAAGGCCAGGCTCTAGACTGGCGCCGCCGCGCACCGCGGCCACCAAGATGACTGCAGGAAACCCGTGTGATGATCGCTGACAGCGCGCCGTTCTGGCGGCGCAAGACCCTCGAACAACTCAGCCCGCAAGAGTGGGAGTCGCTGTGTGACGGCTGCGGCCTGTGCTGTTTGCAAAAACTCGAGGATGAAGACGACAACAGCGTCTATTACACGCGCATCGCCTGCAAGCTGCTCGACCGCGATACCTGCCAGTGCAGCGACTACCCCAACCGCTTCGCCCATGTGCCCGATTGCATCCAGCTCACCCCGGGCAAGGCCGACCAGTTCAAATGGCTGCCGAGCACCTGTGGTTACCGCCTGGTCAGCGAGGGCAAGGACCTGCCCGAGTGGCACCACCTGGTGTGCGGTGACCGCAATCAGGTGCATGAACAGCGCATCTCGCAATCGGGGCGTATGCTCAGTGAACATGATGTGGACGAAGACGACTGGGAAGACCACCTGATTTTCCGCGCCAGCTGAACGGCGCCCCCGTCGCCTCTGAGGAACAAGGAGTTTCGGTATGCGTTGCCAGTGGTTGTTGCTCCTCGGGCTTGTGGCGTGTTCGCCGGCCTGGGCGAAAAAAGTCGACCTCGATTACCAGGTGCGCCTGCTGCCTGCCAATGGCCAGGCCGAAGTGCGCCTGACCTTGGCCGAAGGCAGTGCCGTGCGCAGCCTGGATTTCGACCTGGGCAAGGCCGACACCTATAGTGGCTTCCAGGCCGACGGCCAGTGGCAGCAGCAGGGCGAGCGCGGCGTGTGGCACCCGGCGACGGGCAAGACCAGCCTCAGCTACCGGGTGAAGCTGGACCAGAAACTGCGCAGCGGCGCCTACTCCTCGCGCATCACCCCGCATTGGGCGCTGTTCCTGGGTGATCAGCTGGTGCCGCCTGCGCGTCTCGACCAGCAGGACGGCACCGAGCTGGTGGCACGCCTGACGGTCGATTTGCCTGAAGGCTGGAAGAGCATCGAAACGTCCTGGCCACGCATCGGCAAGGACAAGTTCCGTATCGACAACGTGTCCCGCCTGTTCGATCGCCCGACCGGCTGGATGCTCGCAGGTGACCTTGGCAGCCGCCGCGCCCGTCTGGGTGAGACCGACGTGACCGTGGCCGCGCCAGTAGGGCAGGGCATGCGGCGGATGGACAGCCTGACCTTGCTGACCTTCGTCTGGCCGCAATTGCAGGCGGTGTTCCCGCGCAACCCGGCCAAGTTGCTGCTGGTGGGGGCCCGTGATGGCATGTGGCGCGGGGCGATGGCTGCCGACGGTTCGATCTACCTGCACAGCAGCCGGCCGATGGTCAGCGAGAATGGCAGCAGCCCGCTGCTGCGCGAGCTGGTGCAGCTGTTTGCGCAGATTCGTGTGCGCGACAACAGCGACTGGCTGGGCCAGGGCCTGACCGAGTACTACGCCACCGAGCTGTTGCGCCGTGCTGGCGGCATCAGCGACGACCGCTACGAGGTGTGGCAGGCACGCCTGCAGAAGCTGGGTGGCAAGGTCACCCAGCTGCGTGCCGAGCATGCCAGCCCGGCACAGGTGGCCCGTGGGGTGATGGTGTTGCAAGCGCTGGACAAGGAAATCCGCATCCATACCCAGGCCAAGCGCTCGCTGGATGATGTGACCCGGGCGCTGATGCGCCTGCCCAGCGTGAGCACCGAAGAGTTCGTGCAGATCAGCGAGAACGTGCTGGGGCGCCGGTCCGACGTCCTGCAAAGCAAAGCCCTGCGCTAGCCTGCACCGGCCTCTTCGCGGGCTTGCCCGCTCCCACAGGTACCGCACAAATCTCAGGACCTGTGGTGATCCTGTGGGAGCGGGCAAGCCCGCGAAGAGGCCGGTGCAGGCTAGCGCAGGGCTTTGCTTTGCAGGACGTCGGACCGGCGCCCCAGCACGTTCT
>NZ_JAGIBG010000048.1 GCF_017744435.1 Pseudomonas sp. | reverse complement strand
GTGACGGTGAGTGCGGGTAAGCTCTCTAAGGCTGTACCGGCCTCTTCGCGGGCACGCCCGCTCCCACAGGGACCGCACTTCTTTCAGAGCTTGTGCAGTACCTGTGGGAGCGGGCGTGCCCGCGAAGAGGCCGGTACAGCCTTAGAGAGCTTACCCGCACTCACCGTCACATGCCCGCCATCGATGTTTGATCCAGACATATCATTGCGCGTGATAATAGCTTTCGCTCCGTTCGATTCGTGCGCCACGCGCAAGACACTCACACTCCGCCCACTACTAATACATTGGCGGAGTTCTCCATGGATCACTCACTCAAACCCTTGCGCTTCCCCCTCGCTGCCCTGGCAGTGGTGGTGCTCAGCGCTTGTGGCCGCACCCCCGACGCCGTGCAGGCTCCCGCCGCGCCCAAGGTCAGCGTCGCCAAGGTCATCGAGCAGCCGATCAACGAATGGGACGAGTTCACCGGCCGCCTGGAAGCGCCGGAAACCGTCGAAGTGCGCCCACGGGTCTCCGGCCAGATCGACCTGGTAGCCTTCACCGAAGGTGCCCAGGTGAAGAAAGGCGACCTGCTGTTCCAGATCGACCCGCGCCCGTTCCAGGCAGACGTCCGCCGCCTTGAAGCCCAGTTGCAACAGGCCAAGGCCACCGCCATCCGCAGTGCCAACGAAGCCCGCCGTGGCGAGCGCCTGCGTGACAGCAACGCCATTTCCGCCGAGCTTGCCGAGTCGCGCAGCAGCGCCGCTGCCGAAGCCCGCGCCGGGGTCGATGCGATCCAGGCCCAGCTCGACCTGGCCCGTCTGAACCTCAGCTTCACCCGCGTCACCGCCCCCATCAGCGGCCGCGTCAGCCGCGCCGAATTCACCGCCGGCAACATCGTCACTGCCGATGTCACGCCGCTGACCAGCGTGGTCTCCACCGACAAGGTGTACGCCTACTTCGACGCCGACGAGCGCGTGTACCTCAAGTACACCCAGCTGGCGCGTGAAGGCCAGCGCGGCCAGAGCACCCCGGTGTACCTGGGCCTGACCAACGAAACCGGCAACCCGCACCTGGGCCAGATGAACTTCGTCGACAACCAGGTCAACCCGCGCACCGGCACCATCCGTGGCCGTGCCGTGTTCGACAACCGCGACGGCCAGTTCACACCCGGCCTGTATGCGCGCCTGAAGCTGGTCGGCAGCGCCCAGTACGACGCCGTGCTGATCAACGACGAAGCGGTCGGCACCGACCTTGGCAAGAAGTTCGTGCTGGTCATGGACAAGGACAACAAGGCCGCCTACCGCGCCGTGGAACTGGGGCCGAAGCTTGAAGGCCTGCGCATCGTGCGCAGCGGTCTGGCCAAGGACGATCGCATCGTGGTCAAGGGCCTGCAGCGCGTACGCCCTGGCTCGCCGGTGACCCCGATCGAGACGCCAATGGCCAGTGAACAGACCCTCGCCGCCCTCGCCCAACAGCGCCAGGCCCTCGAGGCCAGCAACCCGGTGCAGAAAGTAGCGGGCTCCACCGAAAAAGTCGCCAGCGCCCAGGCGCCACGCGGTTAAGGGACCACACCGATGAACTTTTCGAAATTCTTCATTACCCGGCCGATCTTCGCCGCGGTGCTTTCGCTGGTGCTGCTGATCGCGGGTTCGATCTCGCTGTTCCAGCTGCCGATCAGCGAATACCCCGAAGTGGTACCGCCCACCGTGGTGGTGCGCGCCAACTTCCCCGGTGCCAACCCCAAGGTGATCGGTGAAACCGTCGCCGCGCCGCTGGAGCAGGCCATCACCGGTGTCGAGAACATGCTGTACATGTCCTCGCAGTCCACCGCCGACGGCAAGCTGACCCTGACCATCACCTTCGCCCTGGGCACCGACCTGGACAACGCCCAGGTGCAGGTGCAGAACCGCGTCACCCGCACCCAGCCCAAGCTGCCAGAGGAAGTGACCCGGATCGGCATCACCGTCGACAAGGCTTCGCCCGACCTGACCATGGTCGTGCACCTGACCTCGCCGGACAACCGCTATGACATGCTCTACCTGTCCAACTACGCCATCCTCAACATCAAGGATGAGCTGGCGCGCCTGGGCGGCGTCGGTGATGTGCAGCTGTTCGGCATGGGCGACTACTCGCTGCGCGTGTGGCTCGACCCGAACAAGACCGCGTCGCGCAACCTGACCGCCAGCGACGTGGTGGCCGCGATCCGCGAGCAGAACCGCCAGGTCGCCGCCGGCCAGCTGGGCGCCCCGCCCGCCCCCGGTTCGACCAGCTTCCAGCTGTCGATCAACACCCAGGGCCGCCTGGTCAACGAAGAAGAGTTCGAGAACATCATCATCCGCGCAGGTGCCGATGGCGAGATCACGCGCCTGAAGGACATCGCCCGGGTCGAGCTCGGTTCCAGCCAGTACGCCCTGCGTTCGCTGCTGAACAACCAGCCGGCCGTGGCCATCCCGATCTTCCAGCGCCCAGGCTCCAACGCCATCGAGATCTCCGACGAAGTGCGGGCGAAGATGGCCGAGCTGAAAAAGGACTTCCCGGAAGGCATGGACTACAGCATCGTCTATGACCCGACCGTGTTCGTCCGTGGCTCCATCGAAGCCGTGGTACACACCCTGTTCGAAGCCCTGATTCTGGTCGTGCTGGTGGTGATCCTGTTCCTGCAGACCTGGCGCGCCTCGATCATCCCGCTGATGGCCGTGCCGGTCTCGCTGATCGGTACCTTCGCGGTGATGCACCTGTTCGGCTTCTCGCTCAACGCCTTGTCGTTGTTCGGCCTGGTGCTGGCCATCGGTATCGTGGTGGACGACGCCATCGTCGTGGTGGAAAACGTCGAGCGCAACATCGGGCTGGGCCTGAAACCGCTGGAAGCCACACAAAAAGCCATGAGTGAAGTGACCGGGCCGATCATCGCCACGGCACTGGTACTGTGCGCGGTGTTCGTACCGGCCGCGTTCATTTCTGGCCTTACCGGGCAGTTCTACAAGCAGTTCGCGCTGACCATCGCCATTTCCACGGTGATCTCGGCATTCAACTCGCTGACCCTGTCGCCAGCACTGGCTGCCGTGCTGCTCAAAGACCACCACGCGCCGAAAGACCGCTTCTCGCGGTTCCTCGAGCGCCTGCTGGGCAGCTGGCTGTTCGCCCCGTTCAACCGCTTTTTCGACCGTGCCAGCCACAGTTATGTCGGCGGCGTGCGCCGGGTCATCCGTTCCAGCGGCATCGCCCTGTTCCTGTATGCCGGGTTGATGGGCCTGACCTACCTGGGCTTCTCGTCCACGCCGACCGGTTTCGTGCCGGCCCAGGACAAGCAGTACCTGGTGGCCTTCGCCCAGCTGCCTGACGCGGCCAGCCTCGACCGCACCGAGGCGGTGATCAAGCGCATGAGCGAAATCGCCCTGGAGCAGCCGGGCGTGGCCGATTCGGTGGCCTTCCCGGGCCTGTCGATCAACGGCTTCACCAACAGCCCGAACAGCGGCATCGTGTTTACCCCGCTCAAGCCGTTCGACGAGCGCAAGGACCCGAGCCAGTCGGCCGCGGCAATTGCCGCCGCGCTGAACGCCAAGTTCGCTGACATCCAGGACGCCTACATCGCGATCTTCCCGCCTCCGCCCGTGCAAGGCCTGGGCACCATCGGCGGCTTCCGCCTGCAGATCGAGGACCGCGGCAACCTGGGCTACGAAGCGCTGTACAAGGAAACCCAGAACATCATCGCCAAGAGCCACAACGTGCCGGAACTGGCGGGCCTGTTCACCAGCTACCAGGTCAACGTGCCGCAGGTCGATGCCGCCATCGACCGGGAAAAGGCCAAGACCCACGGCGTGGCGATCACCGACATCTTCGACACCCTGCAGGTCTACCTGGGCTCGCTGTACACCAACGACTTCAACCGCTTTGGCCGCACCTACCAGGTCAACGTCCAGGCCGAGCAGCAGTTCCGCCTCGATGCCGAGCAGATCGGCCAGTTGAAGGTGCGCAACAACCTCGGCGAGATGATCCCGCTGGCGACCTTCCTCAAGGTCAGCGACACCTCCGGGCCTGACCGGGTGATGCACTACAACGGCTTCATCACCGCCGAGATCAACGGTGCCGCAGCCCCAGGCTACAGCTCCGGGCAGGCCGAGGCGGCGATCGAGAAACTGCTCAAGCAAGAACTGCCCAACGGCATGACTTTCGAGTGGACCGACCTGACCTACCAGCAGATCCTCTCGGGCAACACCGCGCTGTTCGTGTTCCCGCTGTGCGTGCTGCTGGCCTTCCTGGTGCTGGCTGCCCAGTACGAGAGCTGGAGCCTGCCGCTAGCGGTGATCCTGATCGTGCCGATGACCCTGCTGTCGGCCATCACCGGGGTGATCGTGTCGGGTGGCGACAACAACATCTTCACCCAGATCGGCTTGATCGTGCTGGTGGGCCTGGCGTGCAAGAACGCGATCCTGATCGTCGAGTTCGCCAAGGATGAACAAGCCAAGGGCCTCGACCCGCTGGCTGCGGTACTGGAAGCCTGCCGCCTGCGTCTGCGGCCGATCCTGATGACCTCGATCGCCTTCATCATGGGCGTGGTGCCGCTGGTGTTCAGCTCCGGTGCCGGCTCGGAAATGCGCCATGCCATGGGTGTGGCGGTGTTCTCGGGGATGATTGGCGTGACCGTGTTCGGCCTGTTCCTGACCCCGGTGTTCTTCTTCCTGATCCGCCGCTTCGTCGAGCGTCGCCAGGCCCGCAAGGCCGAGCACGCCCCCGTGCTGGAGAACCATGCATGAACCTGCTCAAACCTTTGACCCCGAGCCTGCTGGCGCTGGCCCTGGCAGCCTGCGCGGTCGGCCCGGACTACAAGACCCCGGACACCGAGCCCGCACAGTTCGACAGCGCTGATGTGCAGGCCGACGCCTTCGACCGCAGCCGCTTCGAAAGCGTGTGGTGGAAGCAGTTCGACGACCCGGTGCTGAACCAGCTGGTGCAGGCATCGCTGGACGGCAACCGCGACCTGCGCGTGGCCTTCGCCCGACTCAAGGCAGCCCGGGCGATCCATGATGACGTCGCCAACGACCAGTTGCCGGTGGTCACCAGCCGCGCCAGCAGCGAGATCGGCAAAGGCCAGGTTCCCGGCCAGACCACCCAGCGCGTCAACCAGGAGCGCTACGACCTGGGCCTGGACATGGCCTGGGAGCTTGACCTGTTCGGCCGTATCCAGCGCCAGATCGAGGCCAGCGAGGCCCAGGAAGCGGTGGCCCAGGCCGACCTGCAACAATTGCAGGTCAGCCTGATCGCCGAACTGGTCGACGCTTATGGCCAGCTGCGCGGGGCGCAACTGCGCGAGAAGATCGCCGTGGCCAACCTCAAGACCCAGCAAGAGTCGCGCAGCATCACCGTGACCCTGCGCGACGCCGGGGTTGGCAACGACCTCGACGTCGTCCGTGCCGATGCCCGCCTGGCGGGTGTCGAGGCCACGGTGCCGCAGCTGCAAGCCGAACAGGCCCGGGCGCGGCACCGCATCGCCACCCTGCTCGGCCAGCGCCCGGACGCGCTGAGCGTCGACCTGTCGCCCAAAGCCTTGCCGGCCATCGCCAAGGCCTTGCCGGTGGGCGACCCAGGCGAGCTGCTGCGCCGCCGCCCGGATATCCGCAGCGCCGAGCGCCAGCTGGCCGCCGCCACCGCCAATGTCGGCGTGGCCACCGCCGACCTGTTCCCGCGGGTGAGCCTCAGCGGCTTCCTCGGTTTCACCGCCGCCCGTGGCTCGCAAATCGGCTCCTCGGCAGCCAATGCCTGGGCGTTGGGGCCAAGCATCACCTGGGCCGCATTTGACCTGGGTAGCGTGCGGGCCCGCCTGCGCGGCGCCAAGGCAGACGCCGAGGGCGCCCTGGCCAACTATGAACAGCAGGTGCTGCTGGCCCTGGAAGAGTCGGCCAACGCCTTCAGCGACTACGACAAGACCCAGCAGCGGCTGCTGTCGCTGATACGCCAGAGCGAGGCCAGCCGCAAAGCGGCCGACCTGGCCTCGGTGCGTTACCGCGAGGGCACGGTGGACTACCTGGTGCTGCTCGACGCCGAACGCGAACGCCTGAGCGCCGAAGACGCCCAGGCCCAGGGCGAAGTCGACCTGTACCGCGGCATCGTCTCGATCTACAAGGCCCTCGGCGGCGGCTGGCAGCCGGAGACCGTCGCCAGCGCACGCTGATCCGACCCGTTTCAACGACTCCTTTGGTTGGTTCCTCCCCCAACCGTTTGCCCCGCCGGCCTTGGCCTGCGGGGCTTTTTTATGGCCCCTTGGCGACCCTGCGGCTTGCAGCCCAGGGCATTCTGCCCCAAGCTCTGCCTTCCCACCGCCATGGACCGTAGCGCCCGATGCCCAGACGCCACCGCTACCTGATCGCCTTACTGCTGCTGATCCTGGTGACGATCGCCATCGTATTCCTGCGCCGCGACGACAAGCCCGCAGCGCCGGTACTGCCGCCACACAGCTACGGCAAGGCACTGCGCCAGGCACATGACGGTTTGCCAGGTGCCGCCCGGGTGCTGTACCAACAACTGCAGCGTGATGACCTGACGCCAATCCGTCGCGCCGCACTGTATGCCGAATTGCCCAACTACCCATCGCCGCAGGCACTGAAGCTGGCCCGCCTGGACCTGGAAAACGATGATCCGCTGGTGCGCCGCGCAGCCATTGCCAGCATCCGCAAGCTGCTGCCGCCCTCCCAGCGCAGCCTGGTGCTGGGGCCGCTGCTGGACGATGACGAGCAGAGCGTGCGCTTCGCCGCCGTGGATGCCTTGCTCGGCCTCGACCCCGATGCCATCGGCCTGTATTTCGGCCCGTTGCAGACTGCGCTGGAGCAATACCAGCAGGCCCTGGAAAAACAACCCGACGACGCCGAGGCCCAGGTGCACCTGGCGCGCCTGTACCTGCACGAAAATGACTACGACCAGGCGGCTGCAGCCCTGCAGCGCAGCCTTGCCGTGGCCCCGGATGGCCTCGACGCCTTGGCCACCCAGGTGCGTTTGCTGGAACGCCAAGGCCACCATGACCAATCCCGCCAGGTGCTGGCCAAGGCCCTGGCACTGCGCCCGGATTCGGCGTTCCTGCAGTACGAGCTTGGACTGTGGCTGATCCGCCATGATCAGCGCGAATACGCTCTGCTGGCCTTGTCGCGCGCGGTGGAGCTGGAGCCGGAGAATGCCGACTATCGCTACACGCTGGCCGTGACCCTGCACGAGCTGGATCAGTCCGATGCCGCGCAGAAGCAGCTGGAAACCTTGCTCAGCCACCAGCCAGCCAATCGCCGGGCGCGGGTGTTGCTGATCCAGTACTGGAAGGAATCCGGCCAGTTACAGAACGTTCAGGTGCTGCTGGCTGAACTGGAGCGGCAAAACCCGGATGATCCCTTCCTGCAACAGGGGCTGTAGATTGCGTTGAACCCTGGGCCAGTGCCCGTGGTCCAGTGGGTATCGGACAGTTGACGGCAGCAAGGGCACACATTGGCCTTGCCGGCCGTTTCAGGAGAATCGCATTGGCCAGTTCGGCGACGATGGACGAACGTGCTCTGATCCTGGCGCCGGCACAGCTTGCCAGAAACACTTCACTGTTGCTGGCGGCCGCCGGTGTCGATTGCCTCTGCACGCATGATATGGCCAAGCTGCAGGCCTGCCTGCTCGAAGGCGCCGGCATGGCCATCATCGCCGAGCAGACCCTTACCGTTGACGCTGCCAAATTGCTGCGCGTCTATATCGACCAGCAACCAGCCTGGTCTGACCTGCCCATCGTGTTGTTGACACAAACCGCTGCGACCACAGCCTCGGCCGATAACTTTGCGCTGGGCAACCTGACCCTGCTGGCCGCACCGTTCGACGATGACCGGTTGCTGATCCTGACCCAGTCGGCGTTACGCAACCGGCGCCGCCAGTACCTGTCACGCGACCACATGCTCGACCTGCAACAACGCCTGGATGAGCGCGCCGAAGAACAGGCGAGCGCCGACCAGACCTTGCAGCAGAGCCGCAAGATGGAGGCGGTCGGCCAGCTGGCCGGTGGCGTGGCACATGACTTCAATAACCTGCTGACCAGCATCGGTGGCTGTTTCGAGTTGATCGACAGGCGTCTGAAACACGGCCGCAGCGAGGGCCTTGAAGCGATCCTGCAGAGAGGCCAGGAAGCCGTTGCCCGTGCAGCCACGCTGACCCATCGCCTGCTGGCCTTCGCTTCCCGGCAATCGCTGCACAATCAGCGCATCGACCTGCTGGCGCTGCTGCAACCACAACGTATCGAGGCCATGCTCGACAACGCGGTATGCCTGCAACTGAACCTTCCCGCAGACCTCTGGGCCGTGCAAGCGGACGACGAGCAATTGCAGGAAACGCTGAACAACCTGCTGGTCAATGCCTGCGAAGCGATGCCCAACGGGGGCAACTTGCGCATCGAAGCCAGTAATCGTCAGATCGATGCGCTGCAGTTCGCCGTCGGCGGGCTGGTGACGGGTGACTATGCCTGCCTGAGCTTCATCGATGATGGCCAAGGCATGTCAGCGAGCACCCTCGAGCACGCCTTCGAGCCCTTCTTCAGCACCAAGCCAGTGGGCCAGGGGATCGGCCTTGGCCTGTCGATGGTATATGGCTTCAGCAAGCAGTCCCACGGACATGTTGCACTGTTCAGCCAGATTGGCCATGGCACACAGGTCGACCTTTACCTGCCACGCCATCTTGATCCACAACAGCCCCAGGCCTCCCGACCGCACCCATCACCTGTCAGCAAAGGCCGTCATGTACTGGTGGTCGAGGATGATCCCCATGTCCGCGACCTGCTTCGCCAGTCGTTGCAAGATGAGGGGTATCCCTGCCTGAGTGCCAGCAATGCCAGCGAGGCCTTGCAGCTGTTGCGTACAACGCAGGCGATCGACCTGCTGGTCAGCGACGTTGGCCTGCCGGGCATGAATGGCCGGCAACTGGCCGAGATCGCCCGCACGCTTCGCCCGCACCTTCCGGTGCTGTTCATCACTGGCTACGCCGAGACGGCGATGGCGCGCGAAGGGTTTCTCGCGCCAGGCATGCAGCTGATCTGCAAGCCGTTCGAGCTCAAGCAGTTGCAGGCACAGGTTGCCCACATGCTGGGTAGTCCCTGAGCCCGTTCAATCGCTCAGCATCAGCAGGGCCTGGTTCATCAAGCTGGCCAAGGCGAAAGGCTTGAGCATCAACGCCGTGCCTGGCGCCTCGGACAGCTGCGGGCCTAATGGTTGGTCGTTGAACCCGGTAATGAACAGAATCTTCTGATCCGGCACGACCATGCGCATCGCCCTGGCGACCTGCCGGCCACTGAAACCACCCGGCAGGCCGATGTCGGTGATCACCAGGTCGAAAGGGCCATGGTGGCGGAAGCGATCGAGCGCCGAGTTTGCATCCCGCGCATCGCACACGTCGAAGCCACGCTCCTGCAGGTACTCCTTCATCACCGACCGCAGGTTTTCCTCGTCATCGACCAGCAGCACGCGTTGGCCGCTGGCCCGTGTTACAGCAGATACCGATTGCGCGGGTTCCTGCGCTATGTGCTCAAGGCAACGCGGGTACAACATACAGACCCTGAGACCGCGATCAGGCGCTGGCTCAAGCCAGATGTGGCCACCCGACTGGCCGACGAAGCCATAGACCATCGCCAGCCCTAACCCGGAACCGTGGCCCATCGGCTTGGTGGTGAAGAACGGTTCGAACGCCCTGGCCAGATCCACCTCAGGCATGCCGTGGCCATCGTCCGTGACATACAAGGCGACATAGTCACCGGGAGGTACGCCTTGCTCGTCGGGGAATGGCGCCTCCAGGCGCTTGTTGATCGTGCGCAGTGTCACCACGCCACTCCCGAGGCACGCCTCACGCGAGTTGGCCAACAGGTTCACCAGGGCATTCTCCAGCTGCGCGACATCCAGGCAGATGGTCCAGGGCTCTACATCAAGCTCCCAGTTCACTTGCATTTCAGCCCCCAACACCTGGCACAACAGCGGTGCCATGGCAGCCAACTGGCGGTTGATGTCGAGTGGCTTGGGGGAAAGTGGCTGATGGCGGGAGAATGCCAGCAGCCGATGAGTCAGTGTCATGGCGCGCTGCACCGAATCGCTGGCCAGCGTCACATAGCGATCGATGTGCTCCAGGCGCCCCTGGTCCATGCGCCGCTGCATGAGCTCCAGGCTGCCGCCGATACCCGACAGCAGGTTGTTCATCTCGTGAGCCATGCCACCTGCCAGGTGGCCGACCGCCTCCAGCCGCTGGGTGGCGCGCAACAAGGTGTCAGATTGGCGCAAGGCATCTTCACGGTCCTGCGTGATGTCACGCCCTACGGCTGTCAGCAATGTACCGTCGAAACTCGCCGTCCAGCGGAACCAGCGATAGTGCCCGTCCTTGTGGCGCATGCGCGTCTCGAGCTGCTCAACACCGCTATTGCTGACGAAGCCCATCACCGCAACCTCCACCTCGGCCCGATCGCCAGGGTGAACCAGCTCCAGAACCGATTTGTCGCGTACCTGGTCTTCGGTCAAACCCAGCGCGCGCTGCCAGGCCGGGTTGGCCGATTGCAGCCGCAGGTCGCGGGTAACAACGATCATGGCATCGCCAGAAAGCTGCCAGATATGATCACGATCCGCCATTATGCGCTCGATCTGCCGCTCGAACGCCAACGCCTGCTCGCGCCATTCATCATGCGCATCGACGCTGGCGCTGGTTTCGATCACCGTATGCAGGAACCCCACCACCTCGTGCTGCTCATCGCGCAACGGTGTGTAGCTGAAGGCGTAGCAGACTTGGCTGCCGGTTTGCTTGCTCGCAAGCCATAGCGGCTGGTCTTCGACAAAGTTCGAACCCCCTTCGAGCGCCTTGAACACCCAGGGGCCGATGTCCTTCCAGGCTTTTGCCCACAGCCTGTCGAACGCTTGCCCCAAGGCGTGGCCGTCAGACTCGAGCAAATCCACGTAAGCATCATTGTGAATCACAGTCATCTGGGCGCCCCAGACCACCGCGCAGGGAAACGGCGAAAGCAACATCATGTCGACCGCGATGCGCAAAGGTGCCTGCCAGTGCGGCAGCGGCCCGAGCGTGCTGTATCGCCAGTCGAACCGCGCGACCTTCTCAGCCATGCCCTCTGCCTTTGACGGCCGAGTGGCGAGCTCCATGCATTGCATTGACGGTTTGCGCGGCGTGTCGTTTACGAACACTGTCGTGATTCCACCATTGTTCTTGGGTAAAGATTCCGTTTGCGCATCATCTGCCCGACGATTTGCCCCTGCAATAGCTGCACGGTAAACCGCATCACATTCGACGCACCGCGCTGGCATCGAGCAATAGCATAGAGCCATTAGCGAAATGGCGCCTGGGCAAACGGAAGCTATGCTCAATAGGTTTTTCCCGCGCCAAGGAACGCATTGCCCTTCAACGACCAACCAGGGAGCGTGGTGATGAGCAAGAAGATTCTGGTGGTACTGACCAATACGGCCAAATACCCGACCCTGAAACGGGCCACTGGCCTATGGCTGGGGGAAGCTGTGCATTTTGTCGAAGTCGTGCAGAAAGCCGGCTATGAAGTCGACTACGTAAGCCCGAATGGCGGCTATGTGCCAATCGACCCACATAGCCTGCAGATGGCCCCGGAGCTGGACTGGCAATGGTACGACGACAAGTCGTTCATGAACCGGCTGGGTGCATCGTCAAGCCCGGGCAAGGTCAGGGCAGGTGATTACTGCGCCATCTACTACACAGGTGGGCACGGCGTGATGTACGACTTCCCGGACAACCAGCCATTGCAGGAACTGGCACGCAAGATCTACGAAAACAACGGCATTGTTGCCGCTGTCTGTCATGGCGTGGTCGGCCTGTTGAACATCAAGCTCAGCGACAACAGCCTGCTGCTCAAGGACCGGCAGATTACCGGGTTTTCCAATACCGAAGAAAAATTGGCAGAGCTGGACAAGGTGGTGCCCTTTCTCACCGAAAACGAACTGGTTGCCCGGGGCGGCAACTACAGCAAGGACGATGACCCGTGGAAGCCGTTCGTAATCCGCGACGGCCGGCTGATCACCGGGCAGAACCCCGCCTCGACAGGCCTGCTGGCCGAGAAGGTCATTGCTGCACTCAAGCCGAAATGAGTCCTACATCCCAGCAGCGCAGTTCGCAAAAGATGCATGGTTTTGGATTACAGCAGGCGCAGTAATTGATTCATAGGCTCTCCACTGGGCTGCCCATCTCGGTCAGCTCGGTAAATGGGGGCTGAACACTTATGTCAAGAATCAAAACTGCAGGGCGGAGCCTGGTAGAACTGTTGCTGACATTGGCAATCAGTTTGCTGCCTGTCGGCACCGGGCTGATGATCCTGTCTTATCAGCAGGACAAGAAGCTTGATGAAACCGCGCGAATCTCAATCAATGAAGCGATCTATTCCGTGGACCTGGCACTGGATCGAATACACGCGTCTGCGTCTACTGCAATGATGTTGGCAGGGACTGCCTGCGAGCGTGCCCAGACGCAATTGCTCGATCAAGTTGCCAAAGCACCGCATCTGCGCTCGCTGGCATTGACCGTCGACCGCCGCACCGATTGCAGCACCTTGAATATGCCGTTCCCAGTGCAACAGGTGTTCCCGGATGCACGATCGCAGTTTCGTCTGGTGCTGGACCCGGCTGCAACCCTCGATGCAATGTTGCTGGCCTACCAGCTCAGCGAGAAAAATCTGGGGGTCATTACCACGTCCTATGGCGTGTTGCTGCGCAATGAGCTGCGTGCGTTCCAGACCGGCCTGACTTTATTGCTCGAGTTCGAAGACTCATACATCTGGGCCGACGGCGATAGTCGCGATCCGACCCGCCCATCACAAGTCGAATTTTTCAAGACGGGTGTCTCGGACAAGTACGGCTACACCGTCAAGGCAGGCTATGAACAAGGATACTCGGCACGTGAGACGCGCCAGACGATGAAACAACTTTTCCCTTCCCTGGCGCTGGTCGGGATCATTACGGGCTCGATCACTTACTGGGGTTTGTTCAGACAACGTAATCAGCGTGTTCGCAGCGCCGCCAGCAAGGGCTGACGGCGCTGCGCTTCACTTATTCGGCATTGAGCACGCCACGGCGGACCTGATCACGCTCGATGGACTCGAACAGCGCCTTGAAGTTGCCTTCACCGAAACCGTCATCCCCTTTACGCTGGATGAATTCGAAGAATACCGGGCCGAGCAGTGTTTCCGAGAAAATCTGCAGCAGCAGGCGCTTGTCGCCCGGCTCGGACGCGCCATCCAGCAGGATGCCGCGGGCCTGCAACTGGTCGACCGGCTCGCCATGCCCAGGCAGGCGTTCTTCGAGCATTTCGTAATAGGTCTGCGGCGGTGCGGTCATGAAGCGCATGCCAAAGCCCTTGAGTGCATCCCAGGTCTTGAGCAGGTCATCGGTGAGGAAGGCCACATGCTGGATGCCCTCGCCGTTGAACTGCATCAGGAACTCTTCGATCTGCCCGGCGCCCTTGGACGACTCTTCATTGAGCGGAATGCGGATCATGCCGTCAGGCGCGGTCATGGCCTTGGAGGTCAGGCCGGTGTATTCGCCCTTGATGTCGAAGTAGCGAATCTCGCGGAAGTTGAACAGTTTCTCGTAGAAACCGGCCCAGTAAGCCATGCGCCCGCGGTAGACGTTGTGGGTCAGGTGATCGATGATCTTCAGGCCTGCCCCTTGTGGGTTACGGTCGACGCCTTCGATGAAATTGAAGTCGATATCGTAGATCGAGCTGCCTTCTTCGAAACGGTCGATCAGGTAGAGCGGTGCGCCACCGATGCCTTTGATGGCCGGCAGGCGCAATTCCATCGGGCCGGTTTCGATTTCGACCGGCTGGGCACCCAGTTCCAGGGCCCGGGCATAGGCCTCATGGGCATTGCGCACGCGGAACGCCATGCCGCATACCGACGGGCCATGCTCGGCCGCAAAGTAGGAGGCAATGCTCTTCGGTTCGTTGTTGAGAATCAGGTTGATGCCACCCTGGCGATACAGGTGCACGTCCTTGGAGCGGTGGGTGGCCACCTTGGTGAAACCGAGTATCTGGAATACCGGTTCCAGCACGCCCGGCGTCGGCGAAGCCAGTTCGATGAATTCGAAGCCCATCAGGCCCATTGGATTGTCAAAGATGTCAGCCATGTTCGTACCCTCATCTGCAGCGAAAATTAATGAATGCGTAGGATGTGGAACGGCAATGGTGGAGAGCACGGGATACCGCGCACGCTGCGGGCGAGGAAGTCACCAATGATCAGCTTGAACCCATGGTATGTCATATGGACCCATTCTCGGCGGGGGTTGATCCCTCAGTAACGAAGGACCTTATTGTTGTATTCGTAAATCGATTCTACATTGCGTAAATGGCTTTGTCGCGCATTAGTTCGCCACCGGCGCCGACAAACGGCTATCCTCAGCACGTCAGTCATCAGGAAGATCACCCCAGCATGCCCCTCACGGTCAATCGCCCCGCTCGCTGGAGCTGGCGCACGCTCCTGCCCTGGATCGTCGGCGTGGTGCCGCTTGCCTGTGGCCTGGCAGTGATGAACTGGCAGATCGAACGTGAACTGCGCGCCGCCAGCCAGGCGACTGCGCGCCAGGTGGTCGAACATGTCGATCATATTCTAGACAACCTCGCCAATGCCGCGCAGGTGCTGCTGCCGCTGGCTGGCAGCCCTTGCGTGGACGCTCAGCTGGCCTTGCGCAGCCAGGTCACGCGCAATGCCTTCGTCCGTTCGACCAACCTGTTCCAGCACCACAACCTGTATTGCAGCTCGCTGTTCGGCGACTTTGACGAGCCCGTCGACGCCCATGACTACACCGACGGCCGGCTTTGGCTGATGAATGGCAACTCGGTAACGCCTGGCCATGCCCTGCTGGTGTACCGGGCAAGCGATGGCGATCGCGGTGCGATCATTACCGTGGATGGCGATCACCTGCTCACCGCATTGCGCCTGATAGGCCCGGAGGAAGCGCTGCAGATCCGCGTCGGCAACGCCTGGATGGGCAAGGATGGCGCGGTGCAAGACGGTGTCCCACCAGCCGCCGCCGCCGCCGATGTGACCCTGGGCTCGACCCGCTACCCGTTCAGCGTGCACGGTGGCTACGAGGCCGGCAAGCAAGGTGAACTGCTGCGCAGCCACTACCCTGCCCTGCTCAGCCTGCTGCTGGTTCTCGGCGTAGTGGCCGGCGGCGCCTGCCGCTGGCAGATTCGCCGGGCCAGCTCGCCCAGGGCCGAACTGCGGCGGGCCCTGGAAGCGGACGAGTTTCTGCCGTATTTCCAGCCAGTGGTGCGCAAGGGTGACTACCGCTGGGCAGGGGCTGAAGTGCTGATGCGCTGGAACCATCCCCGTGAAGGCCTGGTACGTCCGGACCTGTTCATCCCCTACGCCGAACACAGTGGCCAGATCGTCGCCATGACCCGGGCCCTGATGCTGCACACCGCACAGAGCCTGGCGCCCTACACCGCACTGCTGGAAGACGGCTTCCATATCGGCATCAACATTACCGCCGACCACTGCCGCGACCTGAGCCTGCTCGACGACTGCCAGACCTTCCTCCAGCATTTCCCCCCTGGGCGGGTACGGCTGACCTTGGAGCTGACCGAGCGCAAGCTGATCGAAGCCACCCCGGTAGCCCTCGAGCTGTTCGCCAAGCTGCATGACATGGGGGTGATGATCGCCCTGGATGACTTCGGCACCGGCCAGTCGAGCCTCAACTACCTGCGCCAGTTCAAGGTCGACTACCTGAAGATCGACCAGAGCTTCGTGGCCATGATCGGCGGCGACGCCTTGTCCCAGCACATTCTCGACAGCATCATCGAGCTGTCCGCCAAGCTGGGCCTGGGCATCGTTGCCGAAGGCGTGGAAACCGAAGTCCAGCGTGATTACCTGGCGCGCAGCGGGGTGGACTTTCAGCAGGGCTATCTATTTGGCCGGCCTATGCCTGCAAGCGACTTCCTCAAGGCACTCGCCGCACAACCCGGCGGCGCGCGGTTGCCGCAAGGCGCGCCCCCTGAGATCATGCGCGGCTGATCCACCTGCTCACTCCCCTATCCGAGGCATTCGTGTCAAAAGGCATTATTTCGTCGGTCATGGCGTCCTGTCTGTTCGCTGTGATGTATTTCTATACCTCCTTGCTGTCGCCGCTCGATGGCGAAGAGATCTTTGGCTGGCGCACCTTGCTCACCCTGCCCTGCCTCACCCTGTTCATGCTGGTCAGCAAAGACTGGAAACGCGTCGGCGAACTGCTCGCCCGCGTGCGTCAGGCGCCGATCCTGCTGCTGGGCATGGTCGGTACTTCGTGGTTGATGGGGGTGCAGCTGTGGCTGTTCCTCTGGGCGCCGCTGCACGGGCGCAGCCTGGAAGTATCGATGGGCTATTTCCTGCTGCCGCTGGCCATGGTGCTCACCGGGCGCCTGGTGTATGGCGAGCGCCTGTCACGCCTGCAGAAAGTAGCGGTCAGCTGCGCCGCGCTGGGCGTCGGGCACGAGCTGTACCAGAATGGCAGCTTCGCCTGGGAAACCTTGCTGGTGACGATCGGCTACCCGATCTACTTCGTCTTGCGGCGTCGCTGCCGCACCGACCACCTCGGTGGCCTGTGGTGCGACATGTGCCTGTTGCTGCCCTGGGCGGTGTATTTCGTCACCCAAGGGCCGTTGTCGACGGCCGATCTGCACCAGCACCCAGGCCTCTACGGGCTGATTCCGTTGCTGGGGGCGATCAGCGCCTGTGCACTGATCGCCTACGTACTGGCCAGCCGCCTGTTGCCGTTCAGCCTGTTCGGCCTGCTCAGCTACGTCGAGCCGGTCCTGCTGGTGGGCGTCGCCCTGCTGCTGGGCGAAACCATCGGCCCGGATCAGTGGCTGACCTACCTGCCAATCTGGGCCGCCGTGCTGGTGCTGGTGCTCGAAGGCTTCAAGCACCTGCTGCGTCAGCGTCGACGATCGGTGTAAGGCGCACCTGGCGCACCCGGCGCTCCTCCACCGCCACCACGGTCATGCTCCAGCCATTCCAGGCCAGCTGATCCCCCACCACTGGCAGGCGGTCCAGCAAGCTCATCACCAGGCCCGCGAGGGTCTGGTAGTCCTCGGTGGCGCGGGCGCTGAAGCCCGTGCGCGCCTGGACCTGGCTCAGGTTGAGGGCGCCACTGACGACAAAACTGCCACCTTCCTCGACGATCGCCGGGCCTTCGATCTCGCTGGCATCCGGCAGCTCACCGGCGATCGACTCGAGGATGTCGGTCATGGTCAGCAAACCGGTGAAGTCACCGAACTCGTTGATCACGAAGGCAATGTGCGTCGACTGGCTGCGCATCTGCTCCAGGGCGTTGAGAATGCTGAAACTCTCCAGCAGGTTCAACGGCGCCCGGGCCATGCGCTCAAGGTCCGGCTGGCTGCCGGTCAGCAGTTCCTTGAGCAGCTCCTTCTTGTGCACGAAGCCCAGCGGTTCCTCGATATGGCCGTTGCGAATCAGCGGCAGGCGCGAATAGGGCGAGTTGGCCAGCGCTTCGGTGATGGCGTGCGCGGGTTGCGCCAGGTCGATCACGTCGACTTCGGCACGCGCGGTCATCACCGTGCGGATCGGCCGCTCGGCCAGGTTCAGCACGCCACTGATCATCACCCGCTCGCGGCGGTCGAACAGTACCTGCTCCTCGCCACCTTCGACCAGGTCGGCAATGTCTTCGCCCACCTCGTCAGCCTCGACCCGGCGGCCACCCAGCAGGCGCAGCACGGCATGCGCGGTACGTTCACGCAGTGGCCGGTGCTGCTGCAGGCTGCGCTTGCGGCGGGCACGGGCCAGCTGGTTGAACAGCTCGATGAGGATCGAGAAGCCGATGGCCGCGTACAGGTAGCCTTTCGGGATATGGAAGCCCAGGCCTTCGGCGGTCAGGCTGAAACCGATCATCATCAGGAAGCCCAGGCACAGCATGATCACCGTCGGGTGGGCGTTTACGAAGCGGGTCAGCGGCTTGCCGGCAACGATCATGATGCCGATCGAGAAGATCACCGCGATCATCATTACCGACAATTCTTCGACCATGCCTACCGCCGTGATCACCGCATCCAGCGAGAACACCGCATCAAGCACGACGATCTGCGCCACGATCGGCCAGAACAAGGCATGACGCACGGCGCCCGTTGCCTGGGTGACGTGCCCTTCCAGGCGTTCGTGCAATTCCATGGTGGCCTTGAACAGCAGGAACACACCACCGAACAGCATGATCAGGTCACGGCCAGAGAAGCTCTTGCCAAACACCTCGAACAGCGGCGCGGTCAGGGTGACCATCCACGAGATACTGGCCAGCAGGCCCAGGCGCATGATCAGCGCCAGGCTCAGGCCGATGACCCGCGCGCGGTCGCGCTGATGGGGCGGCAGCTTGTCGGCGAGGATGGCGATGAACACCAGGTTGTCGATACCCAGCACCAGCTCGAGGACGATAAGCGTCAACAGGCCCAGCCAGGCCGTGGGATCGGCTAGCCATTCCATTAGCGGGTACTCACGAAGGAAGCGTCACAAGGACGGAGGGAGGATGGCCGGGAAGGCCGAAGACTGGGGGGCTCCGCGAAGGTGCTCATATAGACCTTGATTGAAAATAGGGAAGACGATCCTACAAGCACAGCAGGTTTTTCTGATAGCGCGAAACTATTACAAAAGCTGTAGCTGCGCCGCAGGGGACTATTCTTCAATACCCAAGCCGGGTAAGGCCGCAGGATGGCGGCATCATCCAACACACGGAGTTACGGAGCATGAGCCTGTCCCTTTCCATGGCCGCATTCGCCCTTGCCGCATCGATTTCTCCCGGGCCGGTCAATGTCGTCGCCCTCGGCAGCGGTGCCCGTCATGGCCTGCGGGCGAGCCTGTGGCATGTGACGGGCGCGACGCTGGGCTTCTGCCTGCTGCTGGTGCTGGTTGGCCTGGGCTTGCACGAACTGCTGTTACGCTGGCCGTTGCTGGGCGTGGCGCTGCATTGGGGAGGCGTGGCGTTTCTGCTGTACATGGCGTGGAAACTGGCCAGCGACGATGGCCAGCTGGGTGGTCCAGATCAGCAGCGTGCACCTTCGGCCTGGCAGGGAGCGGCGATGCAATGGCTGAACCCCAAGGCCTGGCTGGCGGCGGTGGCGGGCGTGGGTGCCTATACCGGTGGCGAACAGCAACTGTTGTGGTTGTTCACCTGGATCTACGGGCCGATCTGTTTCGCTTCGGTAGCCTGCTGGGCCTGGGCCGGGAGTGTGATCCGGCAGTACCTGCGCAAGCCACGGTATCTTCAGTTGCTGAATCGCGGGCTGGCAGTATTGCTAGTGGGAAGCGCGGTCTATCTGCTCGTTTGATGTCGCCAGTGCCGGCCTTTTCGCGGCTGAAGCCGCTCCCACAGGGGTATCACAATGCTCAAGTGCGGCGCTGTACCTGTGGGAGCGGCTTTAGCCGCGAAGAGGCCGGCACTGCATCGCGGTAATGCCCGGGTGTAGCCGCCAGGTGCTGCTTGAACGCCCGCTGCAGGTGCGCCTGATCGGCGAACCCCGCCTCCTGCGCCACCTCGGCGATTGCCCTTCCCTCGCGCAATTGCGCCCGCGCATGTTGCACCCGTTGATCCAGCAGGTAACCGTGTGGCGTCAGGCCGAAGCGCTGGCGGAAGGCCCGGATCAGATAAGAGCGCGACAAGCCGCAGGCCGCGCAGATGTCCTCAAGGCTCAGCGGGTCTGTGCGATGAGCACGGATGAACGCCGCTGCCGCGTCCAGTTGCGGATGGCCCACTCGCGGCTGATCTGCCAATGGCTGCAAATAGCGTGGGAGATCGCCGAAAAATACCGCCAGGCGATCTTCACGATCGTCCAGCGCGTTGTCGAACAGGTCGGCAAACAGCTGCAGCAACCGGCTGTACAAACCCGGCGAAGTACTGACTGTCTGTGCTGGCAATTCGAAGCCCCGCGCCTGGAGCCACGGTAGGTCGACGAACAGCATCAGGTACGACCAGGGCTGGCCGGCAATCGGGTTGCAGGTGTGCACCACTCCCGGGTTCATCAATACCGTGGTGCCGGCCACCACCTCGACCTGACTGGCGCCGCTCAGGTAGGTACTGCAGCCACCGGTGATCACGCCAATGGAAAAGCTCTCATGGGAATGGGCGGCATAACAGACCTTGCGCCCATCCCCCACGCGCCGGGCTTCGACGAAGGGCAATGCCGGGTCCCGCCAGAACCGCGACACTTCGATCATCGCCCTGCCCTCATTCGCTGCTGTGCTGCACCACCACCAGCAGCTGCGCCGGCTGCTCGCCGACCGAGCGCAGGCGGTGTGGTGTCTGGGCATTGAAGTGCAGCGCATCGCCCTGCTCCAGCAACACCCGTTCATTCATGAAGTCGACTTCCACCTGGCCGGCATGGACGAACAGAAACTCCTCACCCTCATGCTCCTTGAACGTCGGGTCGCTGAACTCGGTCGGCGGCTGGATCAGGAACGGCAACAGGCTGTGTTGCCCGAACTGGCGGGTCAACGCCGCATAGCCCGGCCCTTGGCCATCGCCCACCAGCGCCTGGCGCTCGCCCTGGCGTACCAGGCTGTAACGGCTCTGCCCGGCGTGCTCCTCGGCGAACAGCTCTTCGACATTGACGTTCAACGCCCGTGCCAGCTTGAGCGCTGCAGCGATTGACGGCGTGTTCAGGCCGCGCTCCACCTTGGACAGATAACTCTTGGTCATGCCGGATTTTTCGGCCAGCGTCTCAAGCGTGACACCAAGTTTTTTTCTTAATAATTTCAATCTGTTAGGCATGCGACGCGAATTTCCCGGATCCACAGGCTTGTCTATGACACTTTGTGTCATATAGGATTATTTGTGTCACGCACTGACCCGTTCCTCGACCGACCAAAGCTTTGGAACAGGCCAGCGCTGACATCGCTCATCACGCCACAGAGGAAAACCCCATGGCCAAGACCCTGACACACAGCAAGGACCAACTGGTCCAGCAGGCGCTGACGCAGATGCAAGGCTCGCTTGTCGATAATACGTGGACTGTGCGAGAAAAGCTGGCCCTGACCTGCCGAATTCTGTTCGACCACGGCCACGACTCCGGTCTGGCCGGGCAGATCAGTGCCCGCGGCCCGCAACCTGGCACCTTCTACACCCAGCAACTGGGCCTGGGTTTCGATGAAATCAGCGCCAGCAACCTGCTGCTGGTCAACGAGGACCTCGAAGTGCTCGAAGGCCAGGGCATGCCCAACCCGGCCAATCGCTTTCACAGCTGGGTGTACCGCGCCCGCCCCGACGTGAACTGCATCATCCACACCCACCCGACCCACGTCGCCGCGCTGTCGATGCTGGAAGTCCCGCTGCAGGTTTCGCACATGGACCTGTGCCCGCTCTATGACGACTGCGCCTTCCTCGAAGCCTGGCCTGGCGTGCCGGTGGGCAACGAGGAAGGCGAGATCATCAGCACCGCGCTCGGGGACAAGCGCGCCATCCTGCTCTCGCACCATGGCCAGCTGTCCACCGGCACCAGCATCGAGCAGGCCTGCGTGTATGCCCAGCTGATCGAGCGCGCCGCACGCCTGCAACTGCTGGCGATGTCGGCCGGTACCCTCAAGCCCATCGCCCCGGCACTGGGCCGCGAAGCCCACGACTGGATCGACCGGCCCAAGCGCCATGCCGCTGCCTTCAACTACTTTGCCCGGCAGTGCCTGCGCACCCACGCCGACTGCCTGAACTGAACCCTGAATGCCTTGCTTGCGGAGCCTTTCAAAATGACCACAGAAATCCACGGCATCATCGGCTACACCATCACCCCCTTCAGCGCTGGCGGCGAACAGCTCGACCTGCCCGCGCTGGGCCAGTCCATCGAGCGCCTGATCGACGGCGGCGTGCAGGCCATCGCGCCGTTGGGCAGCACCGGCGAAGGGGCCTATCTCAGCGACAGCGAATGGCAGCAGGTGGCCGAGTACAGCCTCGCCCAGATCGGCAAACGGGTGCCCAGCATCGTCAGCGTGTCCGACCTGACCACCGCCGGTGCCGTGCGCCGCGCCCGCTTTGCCCAGGCCCAGGGCGCCGACGCGGTGATGGTACTGCCGGCCGCCTACTGGAAACTCAGCGAAGCCGAAATCCTCCAGCACTACCGCGCCATCGGTGACGCCATCGATATCCCGATCATGCTCTACAACAACCCGGCCACCAGCGGCACCGACATGTCGGTGGAGCTGATCCTGCGCATCGTCCGCGAAGTGGCCAACGTGACCATGGTCAAGGAGAGCACTGGCGACATCCAGCGCATGCACAAGCTGCAGTTGCTCGGTGAAGGCCAGGTGCCGTTCTACAACGGCTGCAATCCGCTGGCGCTGGAGGCCTTCGTGGCTGGCGCCAAGGGTTGGTGCACGGCAGCGCCGAACCTGATTCCAGCGCTCAACCAGGGCTTGTACCAGGCAGTGCTGGCAGGAGACCTGGCACAGGCCAGGGCGCTGTTCTACCGGCAGTTGCCGCTGTTGGACTTCATTCTCAAAGGTGGGTTGCCGGCGACCATCAAGGCCGGGTTGGCAATGACCGGTTTGCCGGTAGGTGAGCCACGCAAGCCGGTGTTCGGGCTGGACGAGCCAGGTCGAACGGCGTTGGCGGCATTGTTGGCAAAGCTGACTGACTGAAAATCTGCACCGGCCTCTTCGCGGGCATGCCCGCTCCCACAGGAAATCCACAAGGTTCAAGCATTGCACTGCCCCTGTGGAAGCGGGCGCGCCCGCGAAGAGGCCCTTTCAGGCACCCCAACTACTTCAAGGCATCACCGGGGGAACGTAATGCAACGTGGTACCCAGTGCCCACAGCAGCACCAGCACCAGCGGCACATGCACCAGCAACTGCACGAACGAAAAACCGATCAGATCACGCGCCTTGAGCCCCAGCACGCCCAGCAGCGGCAGCATGTAGAACGGGTTGATCAGGTTCGGCAGCGCTTCGGCGGCGTTGTAGATCTGCACCGCCCAGCCCAGGTGGTATTTCAGGTCGTTGGCCACCAGCATCACGTACGGCGCTTCGATGATCCACTTGCCACCGCCCGACGGGATGAAGAAGCCCAGCACTGCCGAGTACACGCCCATCAGCAGCGCGTAGGTGTCATGGGTGGCGATCTGGGTGAAGAACAGCGAGATGTGATGGGCCAGGGTCTGCTCATCCACACCTTTGACCTGGGTGAGGATCGCAGCAATCGAGCCGTACAGCGGGAACTGGATCAGCACCCCGGTGGTGGTCGGCACGGCGCGCGCCACGGCATCGAGGAAGCTGCGCGGGCGCCAGTGGAGCAAGGCCCCG
The DNA here is from genome assembly GCF_017744435.1 of Pseudomonas sp. Classification (GTDB taxonomy): domain Bacteria; phylum Pseudomonadota; class Gammaproteobacteria; order Pseudomonadales; family Pseudomonadaceae; genus Aquipseudomonas. Next base: position 29,976 of record NZ_JAGIBG010000048.1, on the reverse strand, counting down.
AGCATGATGAACAGCAGGTTGTAGGTGTTCAGCCCGGAAATCGCGGTGATCGCCGGTTTGGTGGCGAACTCCTGGTACAGCCAGCCAGCGGCCAGGACCACCAGCATCAGGATCAGGATCGGGCTGTGTTCCAGCCATTCGCCCGGGCGGGTACGCTTGGGTGCCGGCGGTGCAGTGAAGCTGGGGTCGACGCCACAGTCTTCGGCGCTGCGCGCACTGTTCGGGCCGGGGGCCGTGGCGTAGGCGATCACCAGCGAGACAATCACCAGGGCCGCCAGCATCACGCCGGACTGCCAGAGGAAAATGGTCTCGGTGAACGGGATCACGCCGGTGATCGACAGGATCGATGGCGGCAGGCTGGCCGGGTTGGCCTGCAACTGCGCGGCCGAGGACGACAGGCCCAGCGCCCACACAGCCCCCAGGCCCAGGTAGGCGGCGGCACCGGCGGCGCGGTAGTCCATCTTCAGTTCGGTACGGCGAGCCAGGGCACGGACCAGCAGGCCACCGAACACCAGCGACAGGCCCCAGTTGAGCAGCGAGGCCAGCATCGAGATCAGCGCGACCCAGCACACTGCCGAGCGGCCATTTTTCGGGATGCGCGCCAGACGGTCGATCAGGCGGGCGGCGGGTGGCGAGCTGGCCACCACATAGCCGCCGATGACCACGAAGGCCATCTGCATGGTGAACGGGATCAGGCTCCAGAAGCCATCGCCGAAGGCCTTGGCGGTGTCGGTCGGCTTGGCGCCCATGGCCAGGGCGCCAATGCACACCAGCAGCACGGCCAGGGCGGCGAATACCCAGGAGTCGGGGAACCAGCGTTCGGCCCAGTTGGAACAGCGCAGGGCAAAACGGGCGGAGCGGCTGTCTTGGATTTCAGCGGCCACGGTTACTTCCTTTTATTGGTCTTATCGGATTTTTCTGCACAAACGCAGAAACCCCTGTAGGAGCGGCCTCGTGTCGCGAACGGGCTGCGAAGCAGCCCCAGGATTTCAGCTTCAAAGCCGAAATTGCCGGGGCCGCTCTGCGGCCCTTTCGCGACACGAGGCCGCTCCTACAGGGGGACAGTGTGTTGCTTTAGAAGGTCATTTCCTTGACATCGTCCGGCACGATCAGCTTGCCGGCGGTCTTCTCGATGATTTCTTCAACGCTCACCCCCGGCGCAGTCTCGCGCAGGATGAAGGCGCCATCTTCGATCTCCAGGTAGGCCAGGTCGGTCAGCACCTTGCGGATGCAACCGGCGCCGGTCAGCGGCAGGCTGCAGCGCGGCAGCAGCTTGGACTCGCCATCCTTGGAGGCGTGGGTCATGGTGACGATGATGTTGTCGGCACCGGCCACCAGGTCCATGGCGCCGCCCATGCCCTTGACCAGCTTGCCGGGGATCATCCACGAGGCGATGTTGCCTTCCACGTCCACTTCGAAGGCGCCCAGCACGGTGAGGTCGACGTGGCCGCCACGGATCATGGCGAACGATTGCGCCGAGTCGAAGATCGACGCACCACGGCGGGCGGTGACGGTCTGTTTGCCGGCGTTGATCATGTCGGCATCGATGGTGCTTTCGGTGGGGAATTCGCCCATGCCGAGCAGGCCGTTTTCGGACTGCAGCATCACGTCCATGTCGGCCGGTACATAGTTGGCCACCAGGGTCGGGATGCCGATGCCGAGGTTGACGTAGTAGCCGTCCTTCAGTTCACGGGCGACGCGTTGCGCCATCTGTTCGCGGGTCAGTGCCATGGTCAGGATCTCTTTGTTGTTCTGATGGACGGCGCTCAGGCCTTGACGGTGCGCTTTTCGATGCGTTTTTCGAAGGTGCCGACGATCACCCGGTCGACGAAGATGCCCGGGGTGTGAATCTCGCTGGGCAGCAGCACGCCAGGCTCGACGATTTCTTCCACTTCGACCACGGTGATCTTGCCGGCGGTGGCCGCCAGTGGGTTGAAGTTCTGCGCGGTGTTGCGGTACACCACGTTGCCGTAATGGTCGGCCTTCCAGCCCTTGACGATGGCGAAGTCGCCGGTGATGGACTCTTCGAGGATGTACTTGCGGCCCTTGAACTCGCGCACTTCCTTGCCGTCGGCGACCGGGGTGCCGTAGCCGGTGGCGGTGTAGAAGGCCGGGATACCGGCGCCACCAGCGCGCATCTTCTCGGCCAGGGTGCCTTGCGGGGTCAGTTCGACTTCCAGCTCGCCACTGAGCAGCTGGCGTTCGAATTCGGCGTTCTCGCCGACGTAGGAGGCGATCATCTTGCGGATCTGCCGGTCTTCCAGCAGCACGCCCAGGCCAAAGCCGTCGACGCCGCAGTTGTTGGAGACCACGGTCAGGCCCTTGACGCCAAGGCGCTTGATTTCAGCGATGAGGTTTTCGGGGATGCCGCACAGGCCGAAGCCGCCGGCCAGTACCGTCATGTTGTCGGTCAGGCCTGCCAGGGCCTCTTCATAGGTTGCTACGCGCTTGTCCAGTCCGGCCATGCTGATCCGCCTTTTGTAGTTGTTGAACCGACGAGGCTGTCGGTGAGCGTGTGCAGCCATCTTCACCGCTGGCGACTGATTTGTTAATTTTGTTTTCATCATCGATTGATAACTTTTCCAAAACAGCGATCGAGGCTGTCATGAACGTCAAGCAACTGCGCGCCTTCGTCGCCGTCGCCAAGTACCAGAGCTTCGCCCAGGCCGGTGAGCACCTGCATGTATCGCAACCGGCCCTGAGCCTGACCATCAAGGCGCTGGAGGACAACCTCGGCGGCGCCCTGCTCACCCGCACCACCCGCAGCGTCAGCCTGACCGCCGAGGGCGAGGTGCTGCTGCCACTGGCCCGGCGCCTGCTGGCCGACTGGGACGACACCGAAGAGATGCTGCGCCAGCGCTTCACCCTGCAGCTTGGCCGCGTTTCGGTGGCAGCCATGCCGGCCTTTGCCGGCAATCTGCTGCCGCAATCGCTCAAGGTGTTCCGCCAGCGTTACCCCAAGGTCAACGTCACGGTGCACGACGTGATCAACGAACAGGTGCTGGAACTGGTGCGCCATCGCCGCGTCGAACTGGGCATCGGTTTCGAGCCGGATAACAGCGAAGGCCTGAATTTCCACCCGCTGTACATGGACCGCTTCGTCGCCGTGGTGCCGGCCGATTCACCGCTGGCCTTGCAAACCCAGGTCACCTGGGCGCAGTTGCTGGCGGAAGACTTCATTGCCTTGCAGCGCCCGTCGGCGGTGCGCCTGCTGCTGGAGCAGAACGTCGCGGCGCGCCACGGCAAACTGGCGGTGGCATTCGAAAGCCACCAGCTGTCGACCATCGGCCGCATGGTTGCCAGTGGTCTTGGCGTCAGCGCGGTACCGGCGCTGTGCATCAACCAGATGCAGGAACTCGGCGCACGTTGCGTGACGCTGGTCGAACCCGCGGTCGAACGGCGCATCAGCGTGATCGCCCTGGCCGACCACAAGCTTTCCACCGCAGCCCAGGCGCTGCTCGAGGTGCTGCTTTCCCATACCCAGACTCCGGAGGTGACATGCGTTACGTGAAACTGGCAGGTTGCAGCGTGCCGGCCATTGGCCAGGGCACCTGGTACATGGGCGAAGACCCGGCCCGCAAGGCCGCCGAAGTGGCCGCCCTGCAACAAGGCATCGAGCAGGGCATGACCCTGATCGACACCGCCGAGATGTATGCCGAAGGCGGTGCCGAGGAAGTGGTCGGCCAGGCTATTGCCGGGCGCCGTGACCAGGTATTCCTGGTCAGTAAGGTCTACCCGCACAACGCCAGCCGCCGTGGCGTGCCTGAAGCCTGCGAACGCAGCCTGAAGCGCCTGGGTACCGAGGTGATCGACCTCTATCTGCTGCACTGGCGTGGCCAGTATCCGCTGGAGGAAACGGTCGAGGCGTTCGAGCGCTTGCGCGAGCAGGGCAAGATCCGCCGTTGGGGCGTGTCCAACTTCGATGTCGATGACCTGCGCGAACTGCACAACCCCGAATGCGCCACCAATCAGGTGCTGTACAACCCGGCGCAGCGTGGCATCGAGTTCGACCTGTTGCCGTGGAGCCGCCAGCGGGGCTTGCCGACCATGGCCTATTGCCCGCTGGCCCAGGCCGGGCGGTTGTTGCTGCACCCGGTGCTGAGCGAAATCGCCGAACGCCACGGGGCGACAGCGGCGCAGGTCAGCCTGGCGTGGGTGACGCGGGAGAACGATGTGATTGCCATACCCAAGGCGGTGTCTGCGGAGCATGTGCGCTTGAATGCGGCTGCCGGGGCGTTGACCTTGACCCTTGAAGACCTGCGGGCTATCGACCGGGCGTTCCCGGCACCGACGCGCAAGCAGCATCTGGCGATGGTCTGACAGACCGAGTTGATTTCTTCGCGGCGGTTCGGCGCCCCGACGCGCCCGCTCCCACAGGTACTGCGCTATCCATGTGGGAGCGGGCATGCCCGCGAAGAGGCCATCAAGGTCAGTGAAAGTCCCGGCTCTTTACATCCAGCCCCTGCAACAAGGGGCTGATGTCTTCCAGGCGCCGGGCAATCAAATGCTGCACCCCGCTCTCCTGCTCCAGCCGCCCGCTCACCTTGAGCAACTGCGACCCCACCAGTGCCCGCCGCTGCCGCTCGGCCAGGTCCCGCCAGACCACCACGTTGACCATGCCGAACTCATCCTCCAGCGTCACGAAGGTCACTCCGCTGGCAGTCTGTGGCCGCTGCCGCCCCACCACCAGCCCGGCCACGGCAATCGCATCGCCATGCGCGACCCCCGCCAGCTCGGCGGAACTGCGACAGCCCAGTGCCCGCAACCGTGAACGCAACAGCCGGAGCGGATGCGGGCCCAAGGTAGTCCCCAAGGTGTCGTAGTCGGCAACCAGGTCCTCGCCAACCGTTGGCACCGGCAACGCCACCTGCGCTTCCGGCAGTGCCTGCACCTCGGCGAACAGTGGCAACTGCGGCTGCACCGCCGCCACCTGCCAGCGTGCCTGGTGGCGGTCACCGGCCAGGGCTCGCAGCGCGCCCGCATCGGCCAGCCGGGCGCGGGCACGGCTGTCGAGCCCGGCGCGCAGGCACAGGTCTTCGACATCCCGCCAAGGGCGCTGCGCCCTCGCCTGCTCCAACCTGCGGGCATCCACCTCGCTGAAACCCCGGATCTGCCGCAGCCCAAGGCGAATGGCCAAGACACCGTGTTGATCGGACTCCAGCGTGCAGTCCCATTCGCTGTGGAACACATCCACCGGGCGTATCTCGATCCCTTGCCGCCGCGCCTCCTGCAGCAGCTGGTCCGGGCTATAGAAACCCATCGGCCAGCTGTTGACCAGCGCGCAGGTGAAGATCGCCGGCTCATGGCACTTGAGCCAGCTGCTGGCATAGCACAGCAAGGCGAAGCTGGCCGCGTGCGACTCGGGGAAGCCGTAACTGCCAAAGCCTTTGATCTGCTCGAAGATACGCTCGGCGAACGCCAGGTCGTATCCGTTGCGCAGCATGCCTTCGACCAGCCGCTGACGATGGGGCTCCAGCCCGCCATGGCGCTTCCAGGCAGCCATGCTGCGGCGCAACTGGTCGGCCTCGCCAGGGCTGTAGTCGGCAGCGACCATGGCCAGTTCCATCACCTGCTCCTGGAACAGCGGCACGCCCAGGGTTCGCTCGAAGACCTCCTTGAGTTTTTCCGAGGGGTAGGTCACCGGTTCCTGCTTGAGGCGCCGGCGCAGGTAAGGGTGAACCATGTCGCCCTGGATCGGCCCGGGGCGCACGATGGCGACCTCTATCACCAGGTCATAGAAGGTGTTGGGCCTGAGCCGCGGCAGCATGGCCATCTGTGCCCGCGACTCGATCTGGAACACGCCCATGGTCTCGGCGCGGCTGATCATGGCGTAGGTCGCCGGGTCTTCGCCAGGGATGGTCGCCAGGGTCAGCTGCCGACCGCGGTGCCGCTGCAGCAGGTCGAAACAGCGGCGCAAGGCGCTGAGCATGCCGAGGGCCAGCACATCGACCTTGAGCAGGCCGACCATGTCCAGGTCGTCCTTGTCCCACTGGATCACCGTGCGCTCGGCCATGGCGGCGTTTTCCACCGGCACCAGGTGGTCCAGCGGCTGTTCGGAAATGACGAAGCCACCCGGGTGCTGGGACAGGTGACGGGGGAAACCGATCAGTTCACCGGCCAGGACCAGGATGCGCCGCAGCGACGGGCTGCCGGGTTCGAAACCGGCCTCTGCCAGCCGCTGATCGTCCGGGATACGGTCGCTCCAGCGGCCGCAGCACTTGGCCAGGGCATCCACCTGATCGGCCGGCAGGCCCAGCACCCGGGCCACATCACGAACTGCGCCGGCAGCATGGTAGGTATTGACCACGGCAGTCAGTGCGGCGCGGTGCCGGCCGTAACGGCGGAACACGTACTGGATCACCTCTTCACGCCGGTCATGCTCGAAGTCCACGTCGATATCGGGCGGCTCGTTGCGCTCACGCGACAGGAAGCGCTCGAACAACAGGCGATGCTCCATCGGGTCGAGCTCGGTGATGCCCAGCACGAAGCACACCACCGAGTTGGCTGCCGAGCCACGTCCCTGACAGAGAATGTGCTGGCTGCGGGCAAAGGCGACGATGTCATGCACGGTCAGGAAATAGCTTTCGTAGCCCAGCTCCTCGATCAGCGCCAGCTCCTTGTCCAGCACCGCGCGTACCTTGCTGCTCGGCCCTGACGGCCAGCGCCGGGGTAAACCCCGCTCGCACAATGCGCGCAGCCAGCTGGCGGGTGTCTGGCCCTCGGGCACCAGCTCGCGTGGGTACTGGTAGCGCAGTTCACCCAGGTCGAACTGGCAACGCTCGGCGATGAGCAGGCTCTCGGCCAGCAGGTCTGCCGGGTACAGCTCGGCCAGTTGCTCCAGCGCACGCAGGTGGCGCTCGCCATTGGCGAACAGATGGCGCCCTGCCTCGGCCACGTTGCAGTGCTGGCGGATGGCGGTGATGCAGTCCTGCAGGGCGCGCCGGCCGCGCACGTGCATGTGCACGTCACCACAGGCCACGGCGCGGATGCCCAGTTGCGCCGCCAGTTCGCGCAAGCGGGTCAGGCGCTGCTCATCATCGCTGCCACGGTGCAGGTGCACGCCCAACCACAAGCGCTCGGCGAACACATCACACAGCCATCGGCCTGTCGCCTGGTCGTCGGGATCATCGGCAATCCATAGCGCCAGCAACCCCTCATGGTGCGGCTGCAAATCGTCCGCTAACAACTGGTAGTCACCCTTCTCGGCCCGCCGTCGGGCACGGGTGATCAGGGCACAGAGGTTCTGGTAACCCGTGAGGTTCTGCACCAGCAAAACCAGTTTGGGGCCATCCTGCAGGCGCACTTCACTGCCGACGATCAGGCGCAACTGCTGCGCCTTGGCGGCCTGCCAGGCGCGAACGATACCCGCCAGGGTGCATTCGTCAGTGATCGCCAATGCCTGGTAGCCCTGCTCGCGAGCACGGCGGAACAGCTCATCGGCGCTCGATGCACCGCGCTGGAAGCTGAAATTGGACAGGCAATGCAGCTCGGCATAGCCCGACGCATAGCCCGTCGCGTTCATGCGAACCAGCCCTGCAGCCACAGCGGGCCCGGTTGGGCCAGGTCGTGATAGGCCCAGCCGCGCAGGCCATCGCGGGTTTCGATGCGGTAGTAGTCCCGGCGCACGTCGCCACCGTCCCACCAGCCCGACTCGATGCGCTCGGCCTGGCCCAGCAGCCTGTGGCCAGCCCCATCCAGGGCCTGCGGCGTGGGTAACAACCAGCCTGGGCGGCTACCGGGCAAGGCTGGCAGGCTGCCCTGGGCGCCCTGCTCCGCCTGCTGCCAGGCGCATTCGGGGCGATGGTCGGCCTCGGCGCGCAGCCCTTTGACGGCTTCATCACCCAGGCGCGCGCGCAGGCGTTCGCGCAGTTGCTCCCAGGGCTGTGCCTGCTTGGCGCGGGGATCGAACAGTGCCTGGTGCTGGGGGACGAAGGCTGGCAAGTCATCGGCGACCAGCCGCAGGTTGCGCACCGGTGCCGGGATGCGCAGCGGCTCCAGGCGCCCACGGGCCAGCTCGAACAGCATGGCGGCGTCGCGCTCGGCAGCCAGCAGGCCAACCTGCAACTGAGTGTCCGGCCCTTCGACGTGCTCCAGGTACAGGCAAAAGCGCTGCACGCCGCAGTCGCGCCCGGCGAGGAAGGCCGCCAGGTCATTGAGCATGCGCCGCAACGGGAACAGCAAGGCCTGGTGCGATTCGACGTCGAAGTTGAGTTCCAGGCGCGTTTCGAAGCGGTCCGGTGGCTGATAGTAGTCCAGCCCCATGGTGCGCAGCCCGAGCAATTGGTCCAGGTGCAACTGCACCTGGGCGGAAAATCGCCTGGCCAGCGCATCACGTGGCAAGGCCAGCACCTGCCCCAACCGGTGCAGGCCCATGCGGGCAAAAGCTTCGGCAGCGTCCGCTGGCAACCCGACCCGCTCGATCGGCATGCGCGTCAGCGCCGCCCGGGTCTGCTCGGCGCAAGTCAGTGCCAGGCCATCATGGCCGTTGGCAAGCATGCGGGCCGCTACCGGGTTGGTCGCCAGCACGATGCGCTGGCGCAAGCCCAGTGCAGCCAGCTCCTCGCGCAGGCGGGCCTCGAACAGCGGCCAAGGGCCGAACAGCTGCAGGCTTGAGCCAACTTCAAGCAACAGGGCACGCGGGTAGTGAAGGCTCACCTGGGCACTGAACCGGTAGGCCCAGGCCGCCAGCAATTGCTGCAACTGCTCGATGCGGGCCGGGTCGGCCTCGACACAGTGGAACCCGTCGGCCAGGGCCCGTGCGGCCGTCAGCGTCTGCCCCGCTCGCAGGCCAAGCGCCGCTGCGGCGGGATTGACAGCTTGCAGCAGACGCCGTTGAACGGGGCCGCCGATCAGCACCAGCGGCGAATCGGCGTCGTCACGCTCGCGCAGGATCGAGTCCAGCGCCAGCTGGGGCAGAAGAATGCAGGCCCAGAGCATGCTGCATCAACCCCGCCCTGGGCAGGCGATTGGCATGGCCGGTGGCATGCCGCCACGGCACTTGAGTACACGCCATTGCGCCGGGCGCGTATCCACGGCAATACGCAGCGCAGCGGGCGACGGGTTGTGCGCAGCCTGTTGCGGCCGACAGGCGAAGGCCAGTGCCTGCCCTGTCTCGGCGGCCACCTGCAGGCGACGCAGGGCGCGGTCATCGGCACGCTCCGGCCAGCACAGCACCGCCGCGCAGCTGCCGGATCGCAAGCACTGTTCGGCCGCCCACAGGGCATCGGCCTGCGCGGCATCGACCTGCACCAGCCAGCGCAGGTCCACGCCAGCGGCCTGCCAGGCCGGTGCATAGGGAATGAACGGCGGCGCCACCAGCACCACCCGCCCGCCTTCAGCCGTCAGGCGTGCCAGGGATGGCCAGAGCAGTTGCAACTCGCCACAGCCCGGGCTGGCCAACAGCAACTCGCTGAGGGCTGCGGCCGGCCAACCGCCATCCGGCAGGCCTTGGTCGAGCAGTGCATGGCCAGTGGGTTGCAGCCCGGCCGGGCGCACCTGGCCCTGCCGCCCGCGCCAGACCTGACGCTGGTCGAGCAGCCGATCGAGATCGACCACCGCGCCCATCAGTCGCGCCTCAACAGGCCACAGAACACGCCTTCGATGAAGAAGTCGCGCTCGGGCCCCACGTCGATCGGCGCATAGGCCGGGTTGCGCGGCAACAGCCGGTAACCACCGGGCTGGCGCTGCAGGCGCTTGATGGTGACTTCGCCGTCCAGGCGTGCGACCACGATCTGGCCGTCACGTGCCTCGCCCTGCTGGCGGATGCCGACCAGGTCACCGTCGAAGATGCCGTCGTCGATCATCGAATCACCGCGCACCTTGAGCAGGTAGTCCGGTGTGCGTCGGAACAGGCTGGGGTCGAGCAGCAATTGCTCGTGAATGCCCAGGTCCGGGCCGATCGGCGCACCGGCGGCCACCTGCCCCAGCACGGGAATCTCGAGGATTTCCGGCCGGCGCAGGGGCTCGGCCAGGCGAATGCCCCGCGCCTGGTTGGGCGTGACGTCAATGTAGCCGGCCTGGCACAACGCGGTGATGTGCTTGCGCGCGACGCTGCGCGAGGCGAAGCCGAAGCGGCTGGCGATATCGGCCAGGCTCGGTGGCTGACCGTGGTCGGCAATGCGCTCGCGAATGAATTCGAGGATTGCACGGCGTTTTGGGGTGAGATTGTCCATGGAGTACATTTGTACTCTTTTCGGTGTACGCTGAACAGCCCCCTTTGTCGTCAGGTTTGGTTATCATCCCCGGGCTTTTGTTTTGAATACCTGGATACCTGATGCTGACTGCCTTGCTGTTCGATCTCGATGGAACCTTGACCGACACCGACACCCTGCACTTGCAGGCCTTCCGCCAACTGCTGCATGACTATGACGGCCGGGAGCTGACCCAGGAACAATTCGATGCCCAAGTCAGCGGCCGGGCCAATGGTGAACTGTTTGCCGAGTTGTTTCCGCTTGCCGACACAACCGAGCGCCAGGCGCTGGCCGAGCGCAAGGAAGCGCTTTTCCGTGAACTGTCACCCGTGTTGCAACCCATGCCCGGCCTGCTGCGCCTGATGGACCATGCGCGAGCCTGGGACATCGGCATGTGCGTGGTGACCAATGCGCCGCGGCTGAATGCCAAGCACATGCTCACGGCCATGGGGCTTGGCGATCGCATCGAGCATGTGCTGGTGGCCGAGGAACTGGAGCGGGCCAAGCCTGATCCACTGCCCTATCTGACCGGGTTGCAACGCCTGGAAGCGGCGGCGGGCGAGGCGCTGGCGTTCGAGGATTCGTTGCCGGGCGTGACTGCGGCGAGCGGGGCCGGGATCTTCACCGTTGGGGTTGCCACTACCCAGACGCCGGAGCGGCTGCTGGCTGCCGGGGCGAAACTGGTGGTGAGGGATTTCAATGATCCGCAGCTGTGGGAACTGATCGAAACCATGCACGGGTGATGGCCCCTAGGTGCCCGCCGGGAGGCATTCAGCGCCTGTGAGATCGAGCGCCGCCCGCGCGGCGCATCGCGGGCGGCGCTCGATCTCACAGGCGCCACCCCCCTCCCGCCCTACACCCGCAAACCACTCGTCGGCCCTGCTCCAAGCCTGTCGATCCACCTCCCCTTCGAATCGACCACTCACTGAATCCCCCACGGAGTCAGCCCCCATGAGCACCCCCGATCAGAAACACCCGACCGCCTCGCGCGAGCAATGGCTGGCCGCCCGCCGCCAGCTGTGGCTGCACGAAAAAGCCTTCACCCACCAGCGCGATGAACTGGCCGCTGCCCGTCGTGCCCTGCCCTGGGTCAAGGTCGAGCAACCCTACCGATTTCAGGGCCCGGACGGCGAACTGAGCCTGGCCGACCTGTTTGCCGGGCGCAGCCAGCTGCTGGTCTATCACTTCATGTTTGCCGAGGGCTGGAGCGAAGGCTGCCCAGGCTGCTCGTTCCTCGCCGATCATTTCGATGGCGCCAACCTGCACTTGGCCCATCACGACGTCTCGCTGGTCGCCGTGTCGCGCGCGCCCTACCCTGAATTCCAGACCTTCCGCCAGCGCATGGGCTGGCGATTCCCCTGGTATTCATCCAACGGCAGCGGTTTCAACGAGGACTTCGGCGTCAGCGTCGGCACAGAGGGCCAACGCCAGTACAACTACGAACCCTACACCGGCAACGAAGCCGAGCTGCCAGGCCTGAGCGCCTTCTACAAAGACCCGGATGGCACGCTCTACCATACCTACTCCACCTACGCCCGCGGCCTGGACATCCTGGTCAACACCTACAACTTCCTCGACATCGCGCCACTGGGGCGCAACGAAGCCGGGACCATGGACTGGGTGCGGCACCACGATCGCTACGAGGGCCAGCCCGGCAAACCCCATTGCTGCCATGAGTGATCCGTCGCCCAAGTGCCGCCTGCAGCGTAGCGGCACTTGGGCAGCAGCCGCGCAGAAACCGGCCATACTTGAGCCCGTCGCCCTTGCCAGACAGGCCCGCCATGCCCAAGCGCTTACCCTTGCTCGACCTGCGAACCCTGGTAGTCGGCATCGTCGTGCTGGCCTGCCTGGCCACCTTGTTCAACACCTTGTATGTCGCCTACCGAGTGCAGCTGGCCACCCTGGTGCAGTTCTCCCTGCAAGCCAACCAGGCCTACGCCAGCAAGGTGGCCTCGAGCATCACCGAGTTCCTGCGCTCGGCCCGCAGCCACCTGACCTACAGTGCCTGGCAGCTTGCCGCCGGCCTGGATGACCCAGCGTTACTGCAAGCCGAAGCCAGGCGCCTGCAAAGCCAGGACGAAGACTTCAACTCCATTGTCATCGTCAATGCCCAGGGGCAAGTGCTGGTGGCGTATCCGGACATTCGCCAGATCGCCAGCCACCGCCAGCGTGCGTCGGAGATCCTGCAGGCCGTCGATGCCCGCAAGCCGCAGGTCAGCCCTGCCTACACCTCACGGGGCGGCGACCTGGTGGTGTTCATCTCCGAGCCGATCTTCGCCACGGACGGCCGCTACCTGGGCATTGTCGGTGGCTCGGTGTTTCTCAAGAAAGAAAGCGAACTGCACACGGTGATCGGCCAGCACTACCAGCATGACGGCACCTTTGCCTTCGTCGCCGATGCCAACGAGCGCCTGCTCTACCACCCCGACCATGAACGCATCGGCGCCCTGGCCACCGGCAGCCCGACCATCGAGGCAGCCCTGCGCGGCGAGACCGGTAACCTGGATGCGCCCAACTACATTGGCATCCCCATGCTCGCCGGCTTCGCCCCGGTACCGGACGCGCACTGGGCCGTGGTCGCCCAGCAACCGCGCGCGCTGGCCCTGGCGCCCTTGCACGAGCTGATGCGCAAGGTGCTGCTGTACATTCTGCCGGCCAGCCTGATCGGCTTTGCGCTGGTGTTGTGGATGACCTACCGGCTGATCAAGCCACTGCGCCAGCTGGCACACGGCGCCACGCACCTTTCAGCCAGCGAGACCGCCAATGAACTGCGCGGCATCGACGCCTGGTACGTGGAGGCCGCGGCCATCCGCCGCGCCCTGCTCACTGCCGAGCGCCTGATGCAGGAAAAATTCGGCAAGCTGCGCCAGGAAGCCCAGAGCGATGCCCTCACCGGCCTGGCCAACCGGCGGGCGCTGCAATTGGCATTGGCCGCCTTGATGGAAAGCCAGCAGGCATTCGCCGTGCTGGCCCTGGATATCGATTTCTTCAAGCGGGTCAACGATACCTACGGGCATGACGCCGGCGATGACGTGCTCAAGCACCTGGGCGAGTTGCTGCGGCAGAATTCCCGGCAACATGACCTGCCCTGCCGGGTCGGCGGCGAGGAGTTCACCATGCTGCTGCCGGACACCACCCTGGCCGATGCCCGGCGTATCGCCGAGCGTATTCGTGAGGCGGTCGAGCAGGCCGACACGCCCCACTGCGGCACGCTCACCCTGTCGGTCGGCGTGGCCTGCCGCCAGCCCGACACCGAGCTGGCCGAGACCGTGCTCAAGCAGGCTGACGAGATGCTGTACAAGGCCAAGCAGAATGGCCGCAACCGCGTCGAGGTGCTGGACTTCAGCCCCTCACACCCAGCATCCCCCGCTCCACGATGAAGTCGATCACCGCCTGCAAGCCTTCGCCCTTCTTCAGGTTGCTGAAGGTCCAGGGCCGCTGCGGGCGCATGCGCTGGGTATCACGCTCCATGACCTCCAGCGAGGCGCCGACGTAAGGCGCCAGGTCGGTCTTGTTGATCACCAGGAAGTCCGACTTGGTGATGCCGGGGCCACCCTTGCGCGGGATCTTCTCACCTTCGGCCACGTCGATGACGTAGATGGTCAGGTCGGCCAGCTCCGGGCTGAAGGTGGCGCTGAGATTGTCGCCACCGCTTTCGACGAAGATCACTTCGAGGTTGCCGAACTTGCGCGCCAGCGCTTCGACGGCAGCCAGGTTCATCGAGGCGTCTTCGCGGATGGCGGTGTGCGGGCAGCCACCGGTTTCGACACCGACGATCCGCTCAGGCTCCAGGGCACCGGCCTCAGTGAGGATGCGCTGGTCTTCCTTGGTGTAGATGTCATTGGTCACCACGGCGATCTGGTAGTGATCGCGCATGGCCTTGCACAGGCATTCGAGCAGCGCGGTCTTGCCGGAGCCGACCGGGCCGCCGACCCCGACGCGCAGGGGTTGCTGATAGCTTTGCATGAAGGCAGTCCTCAGGAACGGAACAAACGGGTGTATTGGGTTTCGTGACGCGATGAAGCGATTGCCAGCAGCGGCAGGCCGCCGCCGAGCTGGTCGTCGGCCAATGCCAGTGCCTGATTCAGCACGCCGGGCAGTTCAGCACCCAGGTCGCGCAGCAGGGTCTGCGCCGCCTGCTGGCCGAACGGCACCAGCTTGACCCCGGCCATCACGGCGCCTTCGAGCCAGGCGAAGGCATGGCCGAGGGCGAGTTGACGCAGCGGGATCTGCCAATGCACGGCGAGCCAGGCCATGCCGCCAAGCTGGCTGAGTTCGAGGCTGGCGCGCCAGGCCGGGTCCTGGCCCAGCTCCCAGCCATCGAGCAGGCGCGCCAGGGCCGAGCCGCGCTGCTGTTCTTCCAGGCGCAGCTCGGCGGTTTCGCGGTTGGCCAGCAGAAAGTGGCTCCAGTGGCTGAATGCTTGCGCGTCGCCCGCCTCGCAGGCGCGGTACAGGCGCGCCAGCACCGGCCAGTCCAGGCAGGCCAGGGTGTCGTGCATCTGCTCGCGCTGCCAGGCGCTGAAGCCGGCAGTGTCCTGCACCCAACCCGCCTCGACGGCCCACTCCAACCCTTGCGAGTAGGTGAAGCCACCCACCGGCAGGCCGGGGCTGGCCAGCTGCAGCAAGCGCAGCAGTGCCAGGTCGCTGTTCATCAACCGGCCAGCACCAGCGCGGCACCAGCCAGCATGCCGCCACCGAAGGCCTTCTGCAGGCCACTGTGGCGGCGCAGCAGGCAGCCGACGCCGAAGCCGACGGCCAGCAACAGGCCGCTGACGGTGACGAAGCCGGCACTGAACAGCCAGAAGGCGCTCGGCGTCGCCTCGACACCGTGGGCCCAGCCGTGGAACAGGGCGAACACCGGCATGGCCAGGGCCAACAGCAACTGACGGCTCGGCAGCAGCACGGCGGCGGCGGCCACCAGCACCGACACAGCGATCATGGTTTCCATCCCCAGCACATCACCAAACACATGGCCGCACACGGCACCGGCGAACATCGAGGCCAGGGTGGCCAGCGGCAGCGTCAAATTGCGCCGGGTCAGCGCGGCCAGCACACCGGTCCCCAGCAGCATCAGCAGGTGGTCGAGGCCGGTCAGCGGGTGCAACAGCCCGTCGTGCAACGGGTTGCCGTCGTGACCCGGATGGGCGAAGGCCGGCAGTGCGACCATCAGCAGGGCAAGGGCGAAAATCTTTTTCATTGTTGGCTCCTTTAATGAAGGGTTCAGGAATGGGCAGGCAGACGCACGAACGGATGGTCGTGGCCATGGCTGTGACTGTGGCTGTGCGGAGCGCTCTGATAGGCACCGGCTTCCGGCTCGAACGGTGCCTGCTCGGCTTCCACCGTCAGGCCCAGGCCGCGCAGCATGTCGTCAAGGACATGGTCATGCTGATAGCGCAGCAGGCCCGGATCGATTTGCAGGGGTACGTGGCGGTTGCCCAGGTGATAGGCGGCGCGGGCCAGCAGGTGCGGGTCGGTGCAACGCACGGTCGACACCGCCTCAGGTGCAGCCAGTACGCGGATCACCTGCTCTCCCGAGGCATCGGCGAGCAACTCGCCGCCGCGCAGCAGGTGGCCACGTTCGAGCATCAGGCCGGCTTCGCGGCCATCGTCCAGGGTCACACGCAAGCGGCTCTTGATGCGGCTGTCGACATCCAGGGTCACGGTACCGGTGGCGCTCTCGGATGCCTCGATCCGGCGGGTCAAAACAATCATGTTCACTCCTTCAGAACAGGAAATAACGCTGGGCCAGCGGCAGTTCGCTGGCCGGCTCGCAGACCAGCAACTCGCCATCGGCGCGCACCTGGTAAGTCTGCGAATCGACTTCGATCACGGGCTGCAAGGTGTTGTGGACCATGTCGGCCTTGCGCACCCGGCGGCAGCCGTGGGCGACACCGATCAGGCTCTGCAGGCCCAACTCCTGGTGCAGGCCGCGGTCCATGGCGGCCTGGGGCAGGAAGGTCATGCGCGTGGCGTGGCGGGCCGCACCCATGGCGCCGAACATGGGCCGGTAGTGCACCGGCTGCGGGGTCGGGATCGAACCATTGATGTCGCCCATCGGCGCGGTGGCGATCATCCCGCCCTTGATCACCAGGGCCGGCTTGACCGCGAAGAACGCCGGCGACCACAGCACCAGGTCGGCCAGCTTGCCGACCTCGACCGAACCGACTTCATGGGCGATGCCGTGGGTCAGCGCCGGGTTGATCGTGTACTTGGCGATGTAGCGCTTGACCCGGAAGTTGTCGCTGTAGCTCGTGTCCGGCGCCAGCGGGCCACGGCGCAGCTTCATCTGGTGCGCCACCTGCCAGGTGCGCAGCACCACTTCACCGACCCGGCCCATGGCCTGGGAATCGGACGAGGTCATGGCGAAGGCGCCCATGTCGTGGAGGATGTCCTCGGCGGCAATGGTCTCGCGGCGGATGCGCGATTCGGCGAAGGCCACGTCCTCGGCAATGCTCGGGTCCAGGTGGTGGCAGACCATGAGCATGTCCAGGTGCTCGTCGACGGTGTTGACCGTGTACGGCAGGGTCGGGTTGGTCGAGGATGGCAGCACGTTGGCCTGCCCTGCCGCGCGGATGATGTCCGGCGCGTGGCCGCCACCGGCTCCTTCGGTATGGAAGGTATGGATGGTGCGGTCGCCGATGGCGGCCAGGGTGTCTTCGATGCAGCCCGACTCGTTCAAGGTGTCGGTATGGATCGCCACCTGGATGTCCATTTCTTCGGCCACGCCCAGGCAGCAGTCGATGGCAGCCGGGGTCGAGCCCCAATCCTCGTGCAGCTTGAGGCCCACGGCGCCGGCGGCAATCTGCTCGCGCAGCGCTTCGGGGCGCGAGGCGTTGCCCTTGCCCAGCAGGCCGATGTTGATCGGCAGGCAGTCGGCAGCCTGGAGCATGCGCGCCAGGTACCAAGGCCCCGGTGTGCAGGTGGTGGCATTGGTGCCGGTAGCCGGGCCGGTACCACCGCCAATGAAGGTGGTGACGCCGCTGGTCAGCGCCTCCTCCACCTGCTGTGGGCAGATGAAATGGATATGCGAATCGATGCCACCGGCGGTGACGATCTTGCCTTCGGCCGCGATCACTTCGGTGCCCGGGCCGACTGGCACGGTCACGCCCGGCTGCACATCGGGGTTGCCGGCCTTGCCGATGACGGCGATACGCCCGTGCTTGACACCGATATCGGCCTTGACGATGCCCCAGTGGTCGATGATCAGGGCATTGGTCAGCACCAGGTCCATGGCCTCGGCGGCGAGCATCTGGCCCTGGCCCATGCCGTCGCGGATGACCTTGCCGCCACCGAACTTGACCTCTTCGCCGTAGAGCGTGAAGTCCTTCTCGACCTCCACCCACAGCGCGGTGTCGGCCAGGCGCACGCGGTCACCGACGGTGGGGCCGAACATGTCGGCGTAGGCCCGACGGGAAATGCGGCTCATGCCCTGCCCTCCAGCGCGCCATTCACCTTGCCCTGGAAGCCGTACACTTCACGCTTGCCGGCGTAGGCCACCAGCTGCACGGTGCGCGACTGGCCCGGCTCGAAGCGCACGGCGGTGCCGGCCGGGATATCGAGGCGAAAGCCACGGGTCGGCTCACGCTCGAACACCAGCGCAGCATTGACCTCGTAGAAGTGGTAGTGCGAACCGACCTGCACCGGCCGGTCGCCATGGTTGGCCACGCTGACGCTGACCGTGTCACGGCCGACGTTGAGTTCGATGTCGCCAGCGGCGACCTGAATTTCACCTGGGATCATGCTGGGCTCCTGCTCCAGGTCAGACGATGGGGTCGTGCACGGTCACCAGCTTGGTGCCGTCGGGGAAGGTCGCCTCGACCTGCACGTCATGCAGCATCTCGGCGACGCCCTCCATGACCTGCTCGCGGCCGATCACCTCGCGGCCCAGGCTCATCAGCTCGGCCACCGTGCGGCCGTCGCGGGCGCCTTCGAGCACGGCTGCGCTGATCAGCGCCACCGCCTCCGGGTAGTTGAGCTTCAGGCCACGGGCCAGGCGCCGTTCGGCCAGCAGCGCGGCGGTGAACAGCAGCAGTTTGTCTTTCTCTCTCGGGGTCAGCTCCATGGCGCTCTCTCAAGTGGCCCAGATGCGCGGCGGGCACGCGGCCAGACCGAGAACGGCCGGGCGCAGGGCATGCCAGAGGCGCTGCAGGGTGTGTTGCAGGTGTTGGTTGTCGTGGTCGAGCAGGCGGATCACCAGCAGCGAGCCGAGCAAGGTCGCGCCTGCGGGGGTGTCGAGCTCATCGAGTAGCGCGCGCACCTGTTCCAGCACAGCCGGAGTTGCCGGCGCTGCGCAGAAGGTGGCGACCAGCGGGTGGCCGCCGACCTTGGCCAGTTGCCCGCCGGCGATGCGCAGGCGCTCGTGCAGGCCGGGGTCGCCGGGCAACTCGATGCACAGGCGGCTGTCCAGTGCGCCCTGCTCGAAGCGCTCATTCATCACCGGCCGGCCCAGGCACAGGGTTTCCCAGGCCAGCAACCTGGCACCGGGCTCAAGGGTGAAGCGGCTGTCGAGGCTGGCGCGGGCGCCATTGAAGAAGATGCTGTCCTGGGGCAGCCATTCCAGCGTGCTGCCGGCCTGCAAGTGAAAGCGCTGGGCCAGCCGCGCGGTGGGGCCGATGCTGCGGTAGAACTTGCTGGCGCCGGGCATGGTCAGCAGCGCGTGGCTGCCGGGTTCGAGGTGGATGTCCAGCTCCAGGCGGTCGCCAGCGACGATGCCGCCGGGTGGGTGCAGCACGTAAACGTGGCACGGCGCACCTTCCGGGTAGAACGGCCGCTGCACCAAAAGCGGGCCGAAATGCCGGCGCGCACCAAGGCGGGTCACGCCATTGCGCTCGACGAAGCGCAAATGCAGGTGGGCGCTCCAGCCGGCGTCCTGTTCGGTGGGTTCGATCTGCTCCGCGAGCGACATCCTGCGGCCCCTTCATATCCGTGGCCTGACGGCCGTTCAGAGGGTCATGTTCAGCACCTGCGGGCGATAGCAGGCTGACCACTCGATCAAATTTCGCTGGCTGGATATAGCAGGTTGCGGGCCAACTACGCAGGTGAATGAAGATGAAACCTTCGTGGCGAGGGCTCTGGCGTGGGGCATACAGGGTTGCGATGCACATTGCGGAGGCGGCTCTTGGCCCTGTTTCGGTGCTGCGCTAAAGTCTTCCAATTACCCTCGGCCAAGGAATCGCCATGTCACTCGCCCCCGCCATCCCGGTCTTGCGAATCTTCTGCGTCGACAAAGCCAGGGAGTTCTACCTCGACTTCCTAGGCTTCCAGATCGACTGGCAGCACCGCTTCAGCCCGGACTTGCCGCTTTATATGCAGATTCACCGCGACGGCCTGATCCTGCACCTGAGCGAGCACCACGGCGATGCCTGCCCAGGCTCGACGGTGTTCGCCCGCACCGAAGACCTGCGCGCACTGGAGCGGGAACTGCTGGACAAGCAGTACGGCTATGCCCGCCCCCAAGCCGAACGGGTCGACTGGGGCCTGCAGATGCAGATTCGCGACCCGTTCGGCAATCTGCTGCGCTTCTGCCAGCAGATCGATGATGAGGATGCCCAGTGAAAGCCATGAGCAAGCGCGACCTGGCGCGCCTGGAGCGCGAGCTGGTCACCTGCCTGACCGAAGCCTGCGAAACCGCAAAAGGCGAGATCGTCGGCTTCACCTGGCTGACCCATAGGCTGGACCCGGATGACTACCCGGCCAGCCTGCGTATTACCTGGGTGTTCGAGCGTGAGGCCGATAAAGCAGCGGCGCTGGCGGGTGAGGCCAAGGCGCGCATGCTGGCGCTGACGGCCCAGGCGCTCGACGAAGCCGGCATGAAGCTGGACCACGTTGCCTGGCATGTACGATTCGACAGTGAAGAAGCCTGCTCGCGCAGCCACGCAGGTGACTGGAGCAGGCGCTTGCGTTGAGGAAGCGGCCCGCAGGGCCTTTACCCGCCCTCGCCGCTCGGTTAGGCTTTCGCATCCACTTCCACGAGGTATTCGTCCAATGCGCCATTGATGCCGCCGTCCTTTCGACGGCCAGACTTCAGCCTCCGGCCCCCGGAGATGTCGCGGCATATGTGGAGTTTTGCATGACGAATACGTCGATCCTGACGCTGGACAGCGTCTGCCTGGCCTTGCCTGACGGCAGGTCCTTGTTTACCGACCTCAACCTGTCGTTCGACCAACGCCGTACCGGCCTGGTCGGGCGTAACGGCGTGGGCAAGAGCCTGCTCGGGCAGATACTGGCCGGCCGGCGCGAGCCCGGCAGTGGCCGCTGCCTGCGCCAGGGGCGGGTCCATTACCTGGACCAGCGGGCGATCGAACACAGCCCGCGGGTGGCCGACCTGGCCCAGGTTGCCGGGGTGATCGCCGCGCTGGAGCGCATCGAGCAAGGCGGAGTCGACCCGGACGATTTCGAGACCGTGGGCGAGCGCTGGAACGTTCGCGAACAGCTGCACCAGCACCTGCAACAGCAGGGCTTGGGGCACCTCGACCACCACCACCCGGTCGCCCGCCTCAGCGGCGGCCAGGCCATGCGGATCGCCCTGCTGGGTGCCTGGCTCAGCGAGGCCGACTACCTGATCCTCGACGAACCCAGCAACCACCTGGATCGCGAGGGCCGCGCCGAACTGCTGCGCATGCTCCAGGCCTGGGACAAGGGATTGCTGGTAATCAGCCATGACCGCGAGCTGCTCGGGCACATGACGCGCATCGTCGAACTATCGGGCCTGGGCCTGCAATCGTTCGGCGGCAATTACGACTTTTATGAACGAAACAAGG
Source organism: Pseudomonas sp. (assembly GCF_017744435.1). Taxonomy (GTDB): domain Bacteria; phylum Pseudomonadota; class Gammaproteobacteria; order Pseudomonadales; family Pseudomonadaceae; genus Aquipseudomonas. The sequence continues at coordinate 9,026 of NZ_JAGIBG010000048.1, read as the reverse complement.
CTGAGCAGCGTGAGCAGGCCTTGCAGGCACTCGACCGCGCCAAACAGGAACGCCAGCATCAGGCCCGCGAACTGCAGCGCCAACGCGAGCGCCTGGAGCGCCACCAGGCACGTGCCGGCCGCCAGGCCAAGCATGCCAACCAGGCCAAGATTCTCGTCGACCGCCAGCAGGAACGCAGCCAAGCCACCGCAGGCAAGCAACGGCGCGACCATCGCACGGTCCTGCAAGGGCTGCAGACGCAGGTGTGCGAGGCGGCTCGCCAGGTCGAGCAGGACAGCCCGGTCGTGGTTCTCCCGCCAGTACCTCGACGCCATGCGGGAGGTGAAGTGTTGCGGCTGCAAGGGGCGCAACTGCCCAGGGGCAGTGCCCAGGCGATCGACCTGCGCCTATGCCTGGGCCAGCGGATGGCCTTGACCGGGGCCAATGGCAGCGGCAAATCCACTCTGTTCGAGGTGCTGCTCGGCAATCTGTCGCTCAAGGCGGGCGAATTGCATCAAAACGGCGAAGTGGCGCTGCTAGACCAGCATTGCAGCGCCTTGCCGAGCCGGCACAGCGCACTTGACCACCTGTCAGCGGCCCACCCGGCGCAGGACCAGGCCACCCTGCGCACTCGCCTGGCCCAACTGGGCCTGGATGCTTCTCGCATCGAGCTCCCCAGTGGCCTGCTAAGCGGTGGCGAACGTCTCAAGGCGGCGCTGGCCGCCATCCTGTATGGCGAACGACCGGTCGATCTGTTGCTGCTCGATGAGCCTGGCAATCATCTCGATCTGCCTTCGCTGGAAGCCCTGGAGCGCATGCTGGATCAGTTCCAGGGGGCTTTGCTGGTCAGCTCCCATGATGCGGTGTTTCTCGAGCGTCTCAAACTTGACGGCTACCTGCATCTCGTTTGTGAGAGCGACTCTGTGTCGCAATAGGGCTGCAACGTGACCTCCGATCGGGGGGCTTCGCTGCCTTTCGCGACGCAAGGCCGCTGCCACGGTTCCCGATCCGCAAGGTTTGTATTATCGTGGCGTGGTGCGCATATAACAGCAGCCCGAGCGATCGGGCACTTGCAAGACAATCGAGGGTGTCATGAGTAACGAAAGCATTAACTGGGACAAGCTGGGTTTCGACTACATCAAGACCGACAAGCGCTATCTGTCCGTGTGGCGCAATGGTGAGTGGGACAAAGGCACCCTGACCGAAGACAACGTGCTGCACATCAGTGAAGGCTCCACCGCCCTGCACTATGGCCAGCAGTGCTTCGAAGGCCTCAAGGCCTACCGTTGCAAGGACGGCTCGATCAACCTGTTCCGCCCAGACCAGAACGCCGCCCGCATGCAGCGCAGCTGCGCGCGCCTGCTGATGCCGCAGGTGCCGACCGATGTGTTCATCGAAGCGTGCAAGCAAGTGGTCAAGGCCAACGAGAAGTTCGTCCCGCCGCACGGCAAAGGCGCCCTGTACCTGCGCCCGTTCGTGATCGGTACCGGCGACAACATCGGCGTGCGCACCGCCCCCGAGTTCATCTTCTCGATCTTCGCCATCCCGGTTGGCTCGTACTTCAAGGGCGGCATGAAGCCGCACAACTTCCAGATCTCCAGCTTCGACCGTGCCGCCCCTCAGGGCACTGGCGCAGCCAAGGTCGGTGGCAACTACGCGGCCAGCCTGCAACCGGGCGCTGAAGCCAAGAAGGCCAACTTCGCCGACGCCATCTACCTCGATCCGCTGACCCACACCAAGATCGAGGAAGTCGGTTCGGCCAACTTCTTCGGCATCACCGCCAACAACGAATTCGTCACCCCGAAATCGGCTTCGGTACTGCCAGGCATCACCCGCCTGTCGCTGATGGAACTGGCGCAATCGCGCCTGGGCCTGACCGTGATCGAAGGCGACGTCGAGATCAACAAGCTCGACCGCTTCATCGAAGCCGGCGCCTGCGGCACCGCTGCGGTGATCACCCCGATCGGTGGCATCGAGTACAACGGCAAGCTGCACGTGTTCCACGACCTGGAAAAGGTCGGCCCGGTCACCCAGAAGCTCTATAACGAGCTGACCGGTATCCAGAGCGGTGACGTCGAAGCACCGGCAGGCTGGATCGTCAAGGTCGCCTGAGCCGCTGCGCCATGCTGATCGACGGGGCATGCCAGACACTGGCATGCCCCGTTTTGTTTTACCCGGCGTAGATGAATTTTTCTTAAATCGCCGTTTGGCTATTCTTTGGCACAATCAAATCTCCAAATAGACGCCCAGGAACGAGCATGCCACGCGTACTGACCATCGAAGACGACGCCGTCACCGGCCAGGAAATCGTCGCCGAACTCTCCAGCCACGGCCTGGAAGTGGATTGGGCCGACAATGGCCGCGAGGGCTTGGCCAAGGCCATTGCCGGCGGTTACGACCTGATCACCGTAGACCGCATGCTGCCCGAGGTCGATGGCCTGACGATCGTCACCACCCTGCGCAACCTGAAGATCGCGACGCCAATCCTGATGATCAGCGCCCTCTCCGACGTGGACGAGCGCGTGCGCGGCCTGCGTGCCGGTGGCGACGACTACCTGACCAAGCCGTTCGCCTCGGACGAGATGGCGGCGCGGGTCGAGGTGCTGCTGCGGCGCAACAGCGTACCCATGACCCAGACCCGCCTGCAGGTCGCCGACCTGCAGCTGGACCTGATCAGCCACGAGGCCCGCCGCGGCGAGCACACCCTCAACCTGCTGCCCACCGAGTACAAGCTGCTGGAATACCTGATGCGCCACAGCGGCCAGGTGATCACGCGGATGATGATCTTCGAGGAAGTCTGGGGCTACCACTTCGATCCGGGCACCAACCTGATCGACGTGCACATCGGCCGCCTGCGCAAGAAGATCGACTCCGCCGGCCAGTCGCCGCTGATCCGTACGGTACGGGGCTCGGGTTATGCCATTGCTGAACCCGTCTAAGGGCTGGAGTTCGTCCACCAGTCGCCTGTTGGCGCTGTACAGTTTCCTGTTCGTGGCGTGGAGCAGCATCCTCATGGGGGTGTTGTATTTCGAGGTCTCCAGTTACCTGAACAAGCTCACCCGCCACTCCATGCTGCAGCGCCAGCACCTGTTCGCGCACATGAGCGGCAAGCAGCTGGACGATGCCCTGATCGCCAGCCAGGCGTTCGAAGAACGCAGTTTCGATGCCTATGGCCTGTTCGACGCCCAGTTCAACCCCGTGGGTGGGCGCATCCGCTCGATCCCCCCTGACCTTGGCCTGGACGGCAAGGTGCACGAACTCAAGCGCTGCCTGGACGCTGACGACCCGCACATGCCACGTGACAGCTGCGATGCCGTGGCGATCCAAGTGCAGGATGGCCGCTGGCTGGTGCTGTTCCGCGACAATGGCTCGTTGTTCGTGGTCACCCGCATCATCCTGCATGCGTTGTTGTGGGGTATCTCGCTGACCCTGATTCCAGGGTTTGCCGGTTGGTACCTGCTGCGCCGCCGCCCGCTGAAGCGCATTCGTGCGATTCAGGCCCAGGCCGAGCTGATCGTCGCCGGCGACCTCACCCACCGCTTGCCGTTGTCGGCCCGCCGCGATGAGCTGGACATGCTCGCCGACATCGTCAACGCCATGCTCGACCGCATCGAGCGATTGATGCATGAAGTCAAAGGCGTCTGTGACAACATCGCCCACGACCTGCGCACGCCCCTCACCCGCCTGCGGGCGCAGCTGTACCGTATTCGTCAGCAGAGCGCAAATGATTCGCCACAAGCCGAAGCGCTGGACCAGGCGATCGGTGAGACCGACACGTTGATGGCACGCTTCCGTGGTTTGCTGCGTATCAGCGAGCTGGAAGACCGCCAGCGCCGCGCCGGCTTCGTTCAGCTCGATCCGCACGACTTGCTGGTGGAACTGCACGACTTCTACCTGCCGCTGGCCGAGGATGGCGGCATCCGCCTGAATCTCGAACAGCCTGCCCAGTTGCCGGCGCTGCATGGTGATCGCGAGCTGCTGTTCGAAGCGCTGGCCAACCTGGTGGGCAATGCCATCAAGTTCACACCCGAAGGCGGCCGGGTTGCCATCAAGGCGGCTCAGGATGAGCTGGGTGTGCACATCGCCATTGAAGACAGCGGGCCGGGGATTGCCGAAGAAGAGCGGACTGCGGTGTTGAAGCGGTTCTATCGCAGCGAGGAAGGCCACCGCCATTCCGGGTTCGGGCTAGGCTTGTCGATCGTTGCGGCGATCGTCGACCTGCATGGGTTCGGGCTGGAGATTGGCGAGAGCGAGCTGGGTGGGGCGAAGCTGGTGCTACATTGCCCGCTTGCCGGGCTAGCCAAGTAAAAGCTGGGGCCGCTTTGCGGCCCCAGTTATGCCGATCAGTCAGCCAGACGCCAGGTAGTGGCACCCTTGCTGTCTTCCAGCACCACGCCCATGGCAGTGATCTGGTCACGGATGCGGTCGGATTCCGCCCAGTTCTTGTCCGCACGCGCCTGCAGGCGCGCCTGGATCAAGGCTTCCACCTCAGCCGCATCGACCTTGCCTTCAGCGCCGGCACGCAGGAAGTCGTCGGCCTCCAGCTGCAGCACGCCCAGCACATCGCCCAGCTCGCGCAGGCGACCGGCCAGGCCAGCCGCCGCGTCGACATCGCTGTCACGCAGGCGGTTGATCTCGCGCACCAGGTCGAACAGCACGGCGCAGGCTTCCGGGGTACCGAAGTCGTCGTTCATCGCCACGCTGAAGCGCTCGACAAACGCTTCACCACCCTTGGCGGCAACCCGTGGCAGGCCACGCAGGGCGTGGTAGAAACGCTCAAGGGCGCCCTTGGCATCGCGCAGGCTGTCTTCGGAGTAGTTGATGGCGCTGCGGTAGTGGCTGGCCACCAGCAGGTAGCGCACCACCTCCGGGTGGTACTTGTCGAGCACGTCGCGGATGGTGAAGAAGTTGTTCAACGACTTGGACATCTTCTCGCCATTGATACGGATCATGCCGCAGTGCATCCAGCTGTTGGCGTACTGCTTGCCAGTGGCTGCCTCGCTCTGGGCAATCTCGTTCTCGTGGTGCGGGAACTCCAGGTCGCTGCCGCCACCGTGGATGTCGAAGCTCTCGCCCAGGCAGCAGGTGGACATCACCGAGCACTCGATGTGCCAGCCCGGACGGCCAGGGCCCCACGGCGAATCCCAGTAAGGCTCGCCCGGCTTGACGCCTTTCCAGAGGACGAAGTCCAGTGGGTCCTGCTTGGCCTCGTCGACCTCGATGCGCGCACCAATGCGCAGGTCTTCGATCTTCTTGCGCGACAGCTTGCCGTAGCCGACGAACTTGCCGACCCGGTAGTACACGTCACCGTTGCCCGGCGCGTAGGCATAGCCCTTGTCGATCAGGGTCTGGATCATCGCGTGCATGCCGGCGATATGGTCGGTGGCACGCGGCTCCAGGTCCGGCTTGAGGATGTTCAGGCGGCGCTCGTCTTCGTGCATCGCGTCGATCATGCGCGCGGTCAGGGCGTCGAACGCCTCGCCGTTTTCGTTGGCGCGGTTGATGATCTTGTCGTCGATGTCGGTGATGTTGCGTACGTAGGTCAGGTCGTAGCCGCTTTTACGCAGCCAGCGGGTCACCAGGTCGAACGCCACCATGCTGCGGCCGTGGCCAAGGTGGCAGTAGTCGTACACGGTCATGCCGCACACGTACATGCGCACCTTGTTGCCATCGAGCGGCTTGAAGGCTTCCTTGGTCTTGCTCAGCGTGTTGTAGATGGTAAGCACGGCGATTCCTTAGCTGCCCCAGGAGTCACGCAGGGTGACGGTGCGGTTGAACACCGGGCGACCCGGCTGGCTGTCCTTGAGGTCGGCGCAGAAGTAGCCTTCGCGCTCGAACTGGAAGCGGTCCTCAGGCTGGGCCTGGCCCAGCGACGGCTCGGCGCGGCAGCCGGTCAGCACTTGCAGCGAATCCGGGTTGATGTTGTCGAGGAAGCTGCCGCCATCTTCGGTCTTCTCCGGGTTGGCGGAGCGGAACAGGCGGTCGTACAGGCGTACTTCGCACTCGACGCTGCCTTCGGCCGGCACCCAGTGGATCACGCCCTTGACCTTGCGGCCTTCCGGGTTCTTGCCCAGGGTGTCCGGGTCGTACGAGCAGCGCAGCTCGACGATGTTGCCGTCGGCATCCTTGATCGCCTCGTCGGCGCGGATCACGTAGCTGCCGCGCAGGCGCACTTCACCGGCTGGCTCCAGGCGCTTGTAGCCCTTTGGCGGCTCTTCCATGAAGTCATCGCGGTCGATGTACAGCTCGCGGGCGAACGGCAGCACGCGCACGCCCATGTCTTCCTTCGGGTGGCGCGGCAGTTCGAGCTGCTCGACCTGGCCTTCCGGGTAGTTGGTGATGACCACCTTCAGCGGGCGCAGCACGCACATGGCACGTGGCGCGGTGCGGTCGAGGTCGTCACGGATGCTGAACTCGAGCATCGACATGTCGACCACACCGTCGGAACGGTTGGTGCCGATCATTTCGCAGAAGTTGCGGATCGACGCCGGGGTGTAGCCGCGGCGACGGAAGCCCGACAGCGTCGACATGCGCGGGTCGTCCCAGGCGCTGACGTGCTTTTCGTCGACCAACTGCTTGAGCTTGCGCTTGGAGGTGATGGTGTAGTTCAGGTTCAGGCGGCTGAACTCGTACTGGCGCGGGTGCGCCGGTACCGGCAGGTTGTCGAGGAACCAGTCGTACAGCGGGCGGTGGCCTTCGAACTCGAGGGTGCAGATCGAGTGGGTGATGCCTTCGATGGCGTCGGACTGCCCGTGGGTGAAGTCGTAGTTCGGGTAGATGCACCACTTGTCACCGGTCTGGTGGTGGTGGGCATGACGGATGCGGTACAGGATCGGGTCGCGCAGGTTCATGTTCGGCGAGGCCATGTCGATCTTGGCGCGCAGCACGCGCTCGCCGTCCTTGAACTCGCCGGCCTTCATGCGCGCGAACAGGTCGAGGTTTTCCTCGACGCCGCGCTCGCGGAACGGGCTGTTCTTGCCGGGTTCGGTCAGGCTGCCGCGGTATTCCTTGGCCTGATCAGGGGTCAGGTCGCAGACATAGGCCTTGCCACGCTTGATCAGTTCAACGGCCCAGTCGTGCAGCTGGTCGAAGTAGTTGGAGGCATAGCGCACCTCGCCGGCCCAGTCGAAGCCCAGCCACTTGACGTCGCTCTGGATGGCGTCGATGTATTCCTGGTCTTCCTTGGCCGGGTTGGTGTCGTCGAAGCGCAGGTGGCAGACGCCGCCGAACTCCTTGGCCAGGCCGAAGTTGACGCAGATCGACTTGGCGTGGCCGATGTGCAGGTAGCCGTTGGGCTCCGGCGGGAAGCGGGTGACGATGCTGCTGTGCTTGCCCGAGTCCAGGTCGGCCTGGATGATCGGCCGCAGGAAGTTCGCAGGGACAGCGGGGGCGCCTTTGGCAGCGGCGTTGGGCGCGTTGTCGGCAGTGGGCTTGCTCATAGGATCCTTGAATGCACGTGTCCGGCCTGGGTAGGCCGATTGAATCAAAGGGCCTATCATAGCCGAAGCAGTCAAGCTGCTGACAGCCGGGCACCGACAAACTGGCGCGATTTATCGCGATCCGTGCAAAATGGCCGCTGCGCACCATGTGTCGCGGTCATCATATTTTGCGTCAGGTGATAACCCGCGCCCTGCGCACCCTATTCCGATTGCCTTGAAAGAGCGAATTTCAGCATGTCCAAAGTCAAACTGAGCACCAACCACGGCGACATCGTCCTGCAACTGAACGCCGAGAAAGCCCCTCTGACCGTGGCCAACTTCATTGAGTACGTCAAGGCCGGCCATTACAGCAACGTCGTCTTCCACCGTGTGATCAAGGGTTTCATGATCCAGGGCGGCGGTTTCGAGCCAGGCATGAACGAAAAGCGTGACAAGCGTGCCAGCATCCAGAACGAAGCCGACAATGGCCTGAAGAACGACAAGTACACCATCGCCATGGCCCGCACCATGGATCCGCACTCCGCTTCCGCGCAGTTCTTCATCAATGCCTCCAACAATGACTTCCTCAACCACAGCGGCAAGAACACCCAGGGCTGGGGCTACGCCGTATTCGGCGAAGTGATCGAAGGCCGTGAAGTCGTCGACGCCATCGAGAAAGTTGCCACCGGCTCCAAAGCTGGCCACCAGGACGTGCCGAAAGAAGACGTGATCATCGAGAAAGCCGAGATCATTGAGTGATCCTGCTGATCTCCGATCTGCACTTGCAAGAAGAACGCCCGGACATTACCCGGGCGTTTCTTGATCTGCTCGACGGCCGCGCCCGTCACGCCAAGGCGTTGTACATCCTCGGCGACTTCTTCGAAGCGTGGATCGGCGACGATGCCATGACCCCGTTCCAGCAGTCGATCTGCCAGGCCCTGCGCCAGCTCAGCGACAGCGGCACGGCGATCTACCTGATGCACGGCAACCGCGACTTCCTGATTGGCCACGACTTCTGCGCGGCCGCCGGCTGCACGCTGCTGGCCGACCCGAGCGTGATCGAACTGGGCGGTGAACAGGTGTTGCTGATGCATGGTGACACCCTGTGCACCCGCGACCTGGCCTACATGAAGATGCGCCGCCACCTGCGCAACCCGGTAAGCCTGTGGATCCTCCGGCACCTGCCGCTGGCCACCCGGCAGAAACTGGCGCGCAAGCTGCGCAGCGAAAGCCGTGCGCAGACGCGCATGAAGGCCACCGAGATCGTCGACGTCACGCCGGAAGAAGTGCCGAAGGTGATGGCGGCGCACGGCGTGCGCACGCTGGTGCATGGCCACACCCACCGGCCGGCGATCCACAAGCTGGTGGTGGATGGCGAACCGGCACGGCGCATTGTGCTGGGGGATTGGGACCGGCGGGGTTGGACCTTGCAGGTCGATGCCCAAGGCTTTGCCCTGGAGCCGTTCGAGTTCTCCTGAAAGTCCGAGCCGACTGCTTCGCGGGCACGTCGAATCGCCGCACCGCCGCTCCCACAGGATCACCACAGTTCCAAGGTATGTGGTGGACCTGTGGGAGCGGCGGTGCGGCGATTCGACGTGCCCGCGAAGCAGTCGGCTCGGACTTTCAGGA
>NZ_JAGIBG010000047.1 GCF_017744435.1 Pseudomonas sp. | reverse complement strand
CCTTGCTGCTGGGCTGCCACAAGCATAGCTCTGATCCTGGGAATTGCTTCAGCCTGTACCGGCCCTTTCGCGGGCACGCCCGCTCCCACAGGAACTGCGCACAGTTCGAAGGCTGTGGTGATCCTGTGGGAGCGGGCGTGCCCGCGAAAGGGCCGGTACAGGCTGAAGCAATTCCCAGGATCAGAGCTATGCTTGTGGCAGCCCAGCAGCAAGGACCGCCCATGCCCCGTCCAAGCCACCTGATGATGCTCGCCCTGGCCGCCGTCGCCCTCTATCTATATGCACTGGCCAGCGACAAGGCCCTGCTCGGCCTGCTGGCCAAGCCCATTCCAGTCATGGCATTGATTGCCTGGCTGTACACCGCCCCCGTCACACCCTATCGCCGCTGGATCACCATCGGCTTGGCGTTCTCGGTATTGGGCGACATCCTCCTGGCCATCCCTCAGGATCTGTTCGTGTTCGGCCTGGCCGCCTTCCTCTGCGCCCACCTGGCCTACCTGCGCGCCTATTGCGGCAAAACCCTGCGCCCCGCCCTGCCCGCGCTGCTGTTGAGCGCCTTCACCGGCATCACCCTGTTCGGCGTGCTCGCCAGCCACGGCCTTGGCCCGCTGCTGGCCCCGGTCGCGGTCTACGCACTGGCCATCAGCGCCATGCTCTGGCGCGCCCTCGCCTGCGGCGGTGTTGCCGCATTGGGCGCCTGCCTGTTCGTGTTCTCCGACAGCCTGATCGGCATCGACCGCTTCGTCAGCCCGTTCGCTGCCGCGCCGTACCTGATCATCCTCGCCTACTGGCTCGGCCAGTGGGCAATTGCATCGTCAGCCCGTCATGGCTCAACCGATAAAGTATTGACCCAGAGCGGTGCGCGCGGCATCGGGAGCTGCTAGAACACGAGTATTTCGCATTTACAAGTAGGGGGAATCTGCAGATGAACTTTACAAGACACAGAACAGGCAAATTTAAAGGCATCAGGTCAAATGATATTAATTATCATTACGAAGTTTGTAATTCGTTACCACTCGCAAGAAACATAATTAACAAAACCGCATGCAATGCCCGAATCTCAAGGCTTTCAGCCAGTTAGGCGCGGGTTTTGTTCTAAATCCTACGAATAAATTTGCAACGGAAATTTTACTTGCATCGGGTTTACCCATAAAATCAGCCCGATTGATTCAGCTGCGACATTTGGTCACTGCACCTGCGACACCACGTCGCCGCTCTACTTATTTCAGACTGCAGAGCTGGGTCTCTGTATAAGGATCTCTAGCATGTCCGATTCGGCAGGACTCATCGCCCACAACTGGGGCTTTGCCATCTTCCTTCTGGGTGTCGTCGGCCTGTGTGCCTTCATGCTCGGTCTCTCCAGCCTGCTCGGTAGCAAGGCCTGGGGCCGCGCCAAGAACGAACCCTTCGAATCCGGCATGCTGCCCGTCGGCAGCGCCCGCCTGCGCCTGTCCGCCAAATTCTATCTGGTCGCGATGCTGTTCGTGATCTTCGATATCGAAGCCCTCTTCCTGTATGCATGGTCTGTGTCCGTCCGCGAAAGCGGCTGGACCGGATTCGTCGAAGCACTCGTTTTCATAGCAATTCTGTTGGCTGGTCTTGTCTACCTATGGCGCGTCGGAGCTCTTGACTGGGCACCCGAAGGTCGCCGCAAGCGGCAAGCGAAGCTGAAACAATGAGGCTTTGGCAATGCAATACAATCTCACCAGAATCGATCCGGATGCGCCCAACGAGCAATACCCGGTAGGTGATCGGGAAACCGTCACCGACCAGTTGCTCGAGGACCAGGTCCACAAGAACATCTTCATGGGCAAGCTTGAAGATGTGATGCGTGGCGCGGTCAACTGGGGTCGCAAGAACTCCCTCTGGCCGTATAACTTCGGCCTGTCCTGCTGCTACGTGGAAATGACCACGGCCTTCACGGCACCCCACGACATCGCCCGCTTCGGCGCCGAAGTCATCCGGGCATCGCCGCGTCAGGCCGACTTCATGGTCATCGCCGGTACCTGCTTCGTCAAGATGGCGCCGATCATCCAGCGCCTGTACGAGCAGATGCTCGAACCGAAGTGGGTCATCTCCATGGGTTCGTGCGCCAACTCCGGTGGCATGTACGACATCTACTCGGTCGTTCAGGGGGTCGACAAGTTCCTCCCCGTGGACGTCTACGTGCCTGGCTGCCCGCCACGCCCTGAGGCTTTCCTGCAAGGCTTGATGCTGCTGCAGGAGTCGATCGGCCAAGAACGACGCCCGCTTTCCTGGGTGGTTGGTGATCAAGGCATCTACCGTGCCGAGATGCCAGCCCAGAAAGACCTGCGTCGTGAACAGCGCATTGCGGTAACCAACCTGCGCAGCCCCGACGAAGTCTGATCCAGCGACCTGCCGCCCGCTCCCGATGGAGCCGGCGGCCTGGCTTCATTCTTAACGCTGACCCAAAGCGACCGAGACCATGACAGCGGACAACGCTATTTTCATTCCGCCCTACAAGGCTGACGACCAGGATGTGGTCGTCGAACTGCACAACCGTTTTGGCGCCGACGCATTCGTCGCCCAGGAAACCCGCACCGGCATGCCCGTGCTGTGGGTCAAGCGCGCCCAGCTCAAGGAAGTGCTCAGCTTCCTGCGCGGCGTGGCCAAACCGTACAGCATGCTGTACGACCTGCACGGCGTCGACGAGCGCCTGCGCACCCAGCGCCGCGGCCTGCCAGCTGCCGACTTCAGCGTCTTCTACCACTTGCTGTCGGTTGAACGTAACAGCGACGTGATGATCAAGGTGTCGCTCAGCGAAGGCGACCTGAACCTGCCTACCGTGACCGGCATCTGGCCAAACGCCAACTGGTACGAGCGCGAAGTCTGGGACATGTTCGGCATCGACTTTGCCGGCCACCCGCACCTGAGCCGCATCATGATGCCGCCGACCTGGGAAGGTCACCCGCTGCGCAAGGACTACCCGGCCCGTGCCACCGAGTTCGACCCCTACAGCCTGACCCTGGCCAAGCAGCAGCTTGAAGAGGAGTCGGCGCGCTTCAACCCGGAAGCCTGGGGCATGAAGCGCCAGGGCGCCAACGAGGACTACATGTTCCTCAACCTCGGCCCGAACCACCCTTCGGCCCACGGTGCCTTCCGTATCGTCCTGCAGCTGGACGGTGAAGAGATCGTCGACTGCGTACCTGACATCGGCTACCACCACCGTGGTGCCGAGAAAATGGCCGAGCGCCAGTCCTGGCACAGCTTCATCCCCTACACCGACCGTATCGACTACCTCGGCGGGGTGATGAACAACCTGCCGTACGTGCTCGCGGTCGAGAAGCTGGCCGGCATCCAGGTGCCGCAGAAGGTCGACGTGATTCGCATCATGCTGGCCGAGTTCTTCCGTATCACCAGCCACCTGCTGTTCCTGGGTACCTACATCCAGGACGTCGGCGCCATGACCCCGGTGTTCTTCACCTTCACCGACCGCCAGCGCGCCTACACCGTGATCGAAGCGATCACCGGCTTCCGCCTGCACCCGGCCTGGTACCGCATCGGTGGCGTCGCCCATGACCTGCCACGCGGCTGGGACAAGCTGGTCAAGGACTTCGTCGAATGGCTGCCCAAGCGCCTCGACGAGTACACCAAGGCCGCCCTGCAGAACAGCATCCTCAAGGGCCGTACCATCGGTGTTGCCGCGTACAACACCAAGGAAGCCCTGGAGTGGGGTACCACCGGTGCCGGCCTGCGTGCCACCGGTTGCGACTTCGACCTGCGTAAAGCACGCCCGTACTCCGGCTACGAGAACTTCGAGTTCGAAGTGCCGCTGGCCCACAACGGCGATGCCTACGATCGCTGCATGGTCCGCGTCGAGGAGATGCGCCAGAGTATCCGCATCATCGACCAGTGCCTGCGCAACATGCCGGAAGGCCCGTACAAGGCGGACCACCCGCTGACCACGCCGCCGCCGAAAGAGCGCACCCTGCAGCACATCGAAACCCTGATCACGCACTTCCTGCAAGTCTCGTGGGGCCCGGTCATGCCGGCCAACGAGTCGTTCCAGATGATCGAGGCGACCAAGGGCATCAACAGTTACTACCTGACGAGCGATGGCGGCACCATGAGCTACCGCACCCGGATCCGTACCCCGAGCTACCCGCACCTGCAGCAGATCCCTTCGGTGATCAAAGGCAGCATGGTCGCCGACCTCATTGCGTACCTGGGCAGTATCGACTTCGTTATGGCTGACGTGGACCGCTAAGCATGAACAGCACGCTTATCCAGACAGACCGTTTCGCCCTGAGCGAAACCGAGCGCTCGGCCATCGAGCACGAAATGCATCACTACGAGGACCCGCGCGCGGCGTCCATCGAAGCCCTGAAGATCGTCCAGAAGGAACGTGGCTGGGTGCCGGACGGCGCCATTCACGCCATCGGCGAAGTGCTGGGCATCCCGGCCAGCGACGTCGAGGGTGTCGCCACCTTCTACAGCCAGATCTTCCGCCAGCCGGTTGGCCGTCACATCATCCGCGTGTGCGACAGCATGGTCTGCTACATCGGCGGCCACGAATCGGTGGTCAGCCAGATCCAGAGCGAGCTGGGCATCGGCCTCGGCCAGACCACTGCCGACGGGCGTTTCACCCTGCTGCCGGTGTGCTGCCTGGGCAACTGCGACAAGGCCCCGGCGCTGATGATCGACGACGACACCTTCGGTGACGTGCAGCCGGCTGGCGTTTCCAAACTGCTGGAGGGTTACGTATGACCATTACTTCCTTCGGCCCGGCCAACCGCATCGCGCGTTCGGCCGAAACCCACCCGCTGACCTGGCGCCTGCGTGATGACGGCGAGCCGGTCTGGCTGGCCGAGTACGAGTCGAAGAACGGCTACGCCGCTGCCCGCAAGGCACTGGCGCAGATGTCCGCCGACGACATCGTGCAGAGCGTCAAGGACTCCGGCCTCAAGGGCCGTGGTGGCGCGGGCTTCCCCACTGGCGTGAAGTGGGGCCTGATGCCCAAAGACGAATCCATGAACATCCGCTACCTGCTGTGCAACGCGGACGAAATGGAGCCGAACACCTGGAAGGACCGCATGCTGATGGAGCAACAGCCCCATCTGCTGGTCGAGGGCATGCTGATCAGCGCCCGCGCCCTGAAGGCCTACCGTGGCTACATCTTCTTGCGTGGCGAATACACCACTGCGGCGAAGAACCTCAACCGTGCCATCGACGAAGCCAAGGCCGCAGGCCTCTTGGGCAAGAACATCCTCGGCAGCGGTTTTGATTTCGAGCTGTTCGTGCACACCGGTGCCGGCCGCTACATCTGCGGTGAAGAAACCGCACTGATCAACTCGCTGGAAGGCCGCCGCGCCAACCCGCGCTCCAAGCCGCCCTTCCCTGCCGCCGTAGGCGTCTGGGGCAAGCCGACTTGCGTGAACAACGTCGAAACCCTGTGCAACGTCCCGGCCATCGTCGCCAACGGCAACGACTGGTACAAGTCGCTGGCCCGTGAAGGCAGCGAAGACCACGGCACCAAGCTGATGGGCTTCTCCGGCAAGGTGAAGAACCCGGGCCTGTGGGAACTGCCGTTCGGCGTCACCGCCCGCGAGCTGTTCGAAGACTACGCCGGTGGCATGCGCGACGGCTTCAAGCTCAAGTGCTGGCAGCCAGGCGGCGCCGGTACCGGCTTCCTGCTGCCCGAGCACCTCGACGCACAGATGTACGCCGGTGGCATCGCCAAGGTCGGCACCCGTATGGGTACCGGTTTGGCTATGGCGGTCGACGACAGCGTCAACATGGTCTCGCTGCTGCGCAACATGGAAGAGTTCTTTGCCCGCGAGTCGTGCGGCTGGTGCACCCCATGCCGTGACGGCCTGCCGTGGAGCGTGAAGATGCTGCGCGCGCTGGAGAACGGCCAGGGCCGCGCCGAAGACATCGAGACGCTGCTGGGGCTGGTCAACTTCCTCGGCCCAGGCCGTACCTTCTGTGCTCACGCACCGGGTGCCGTCGAGCCATTGGGCAGTGCCATCAAGTACTTCCGCTCGGAGTTCGAGGCCGGTGTGGCGCCTGAAAGCGCTGGCACCCTGCGCCCGAACCTGGCGAAGCCGATCGTAGTCGGCGCATAAAAAGACAGACCGCGGGTGGTCCGTGCCACCCGCCGGCCTCGCAGGCTCGCCGTAAAGATTGGCGACGAGCCGCAGGCCCACCGATTTCCATTAGCCACGCCCGCTCACGCGGGCCAACGAAGAACTTTGAACAATGGCCACTATCCACGTAGACGGCAAAGCGCTCGAAGTCAACGGTGCGGACAACCTGTTACAGGCGTGTCTGTCACTCGGCCTCGACATCCCTTATTTCTGCTGGCACCCGGCGCTCGGTAGCGTCGGTGCCTGCCGGCAGTGTGCGGTCAAGCAGTACACCGACGAGAACGACACCCGTGGTCGTATCGTCATGTCCTGCATGACCCCTGCCTCCGACGGCACCTGGATTTCCATCGACGATGACGAATCCAAGGCGTTCCGCGCCAGCGTCGTCGAATGGCTGATGACCAACCACCCGCACGACTGCCCGGTGTGCGAGGAAGGCGGTCACTGCCACCTGCAGGACATGACGGTAATGACCGGCCACAACGAGCGCCGCTACCGTTTCACCAAGCGTACCCACCAGAACCAGGACCTCGGCCCGTTCATCGCCCATGAGATGAACCGCTGCATCGCCTGCTACCGCTGCGTGCGCTACTACAAGGACTATGCCGGTGGTACCGACCTGGGCGTGTACGGCGCCCACGACAACGTGTACTTCGGCCGCGTCGAAGACGGCGTGCTGGAAAGCGAGTTTTCCGGCAACCTGACCGAGGTCTGCCCGACCGGCGTGTTCACCGACAAGACCCACTCCGAGCGCTACAACCGCAAGTGGGACATGCAGTTCGCCCCAAGCATCTGCCACGGTTGCTCCAGCGGCTGCAACATCAGCCCGGGCGAGCGCTATGGCGAACTGCGCCGGGTCGAAAACCGTTTCAACGGTTCGGTCAACCAGTACTTCCTGTGCGACCGCGGCCGCTTCGGCTACGGCTACGTCAACCGCAAGGACCGCCCGCGCCAGCCACACCTGGCCGACGGCACCAAGCTGGGCCTGGACGCCGCCCTGGACAAAGCCGCTGACCTGCTGCGCGGCCGCACCATCGTCGGTATCGGCTCGCCACGCGCCAGCCTCGAAAGCAACTACGGCCTGCGTGAGCTGGTCGGCGCCGACTACTTCTACTCCGGTATGGAAGCTGGCGAACTGGCCCGCGTGCGCCTGGCCCTGAACGTGCTGAACAACAGCCCGCTGCCTGTGCCGACCCTGCGCGACATCGAAGACCACGACGCCGTGTTCGTGCTCGGTGAAGACCTGACCCAGACCGCTGCCCGCGTTGCCCTGGCCGTGCGCCAGGCCACCAAGGGCAAGGCCGAGGCCATGGCCGAAGCCATGAAGGTTCAGCCGTGGCTCGACGCCGCAGTGAAAAACATCGGCCAGCACGCGCTGTACCCGCTGTTCATCGCCTCGCTGGCTGAAACCAAGCTGGACGACGTTGCCGAAGAATGCGTGCACGCGGCCCCGGCGGACCTCGCCCGCATCGGTTTCGCCGTGGCCCACGCCATCGACCCGAGCGCACCGGCAGTCGCCGGCCTGGACGACGAAGCCAAGGCCCTGGCCCAGCGCATCGCCGATGCCCTGGTCGCCGCCAAGCGCCCACTGGTCGTCGCCGGTACCTCGCTGGCTGACCCGGCACTGATCGAAGCCGCCGCCAACATCGCCAAGGCCCTGAAGCTGCGCGAGAAGAACGGCTCGCTGAGCCTGGTGGTGCCTGAGGCCAACAGCCTCGGCATGGCCATGATGGGTGGCGAGTCGGTGGATGCCGCACTGGACGCCGTCATCAGCGGCAAGGCCGACGCCATCGTCGTGCTGGAAAACGACCTGTACGCCCGCGTACCGGCCGCCAAGGTCGATGCTGCCCTGGCCGCAGCCAAGGTGGTGATCGTCGCCGACCACTCCAAGACCGCCACTGTCGACCGCGCCCACCTGGTGCTGCCGGCTGCTTCCTTCGCCGAAGGCGACGGTACCCTGGTCAGCCAGGAAGGCCGTGCCCAGCGCTTCTTCCAGGTGTTCGACCCGCAGTACCTGGACAGCAGCATCCTGGTTCACGAAGGCTGGCGCTGGATGCACGCCCTGCGTGCCACCCTGCTCAACAAGCCGGTCGACTGGACCCAGCTGGACCACGTCACCAGCGCCTGCGCCGAAGCCGCCCCGCAACTGGCCGGCATCGTCAACGCCGCGCCAAGCGCCGCGTTCCGCATCAAGGGCATGAAGCTGGCCCGTGAGCCGCTGCGCTACTCCGGCCGTACCGCCATGCGCGCTAACATCAGCGTGCACGAGCCGCGTACCCCGCAAGACAAGGACACCGCGTTCGCCTTCTCCATGGAAGGCTACTCGGGTTCGGCCGAACCGCGCCAGCAGGTGCCGTTCGCCTGGTCGCCGGGCTGGAACTCGCCGCAAGCCTGGAACAAGTTCCAGGACGAGGTCGGTGGCCACCTGCGTGCCGGTGACCCGGGCGTGCGCCTGATCGAATCGCAAGGCGATCGCCTGAACTGGTTCAACGCCATCCCGGGCGCCTTCAACCCGGCCCGTGGTACCTGGACTGCGGTACCGTTCTACCACCTGTTCGGCAGCGAAGAGAGCTCCTCGCGCGCCGCCCCGGTGCAGGAGCGCATCCCGGCCGCCTACGTCGGCCTGGCCAAGTCCGAGGCCGACCGCCTGGGTGTCAACGACGGCGCACTGCTGAGCCTGAACGTTGCCGGTGTGGCCCTGCGCCTGCCGCTGCGCATCAATGAAGAACTGGGCGCTGGCCTGGTTGCCCTGCCCAAAGGCCTGGCCGGCATCCCGCCTGCCATCTTCGGTGCATCCGTCGAAGGTCTGCAGGAGGCAGCACAATGAGCTGGTTCACCCCCGAAGTGATCGATGTGATCCTCACCGTGGTCCGGGCCGTCGTGGTCCTGCTCGCGGTGGTGGTCTGCGGCGCGCTGCTCAGCTTCGTCGAGCGGCGCCTGCTGGGCTGGTGGCAGGACCGTTACGGTCCGAACCGCGTCGGCCCGTTCGGCATGTTCCAGATCGCTGCCGACATGCTGAAGATGTTCTTCAAGGAAGACTGGAACCCGCCCTTCGTCGATCGCATGATCTTCACCCTGGCGCCAGTGGTGGCCATGAGTGCCCTGCTGATCGCCTTCTGCGTGATCCCGATCACCCCGCTGTGGGGCGTCGCCGACCTGAACATCGGCCTGCTGTTCTTCTTCGCCATGGCCGGCCTGTCGGTCTACGCGGTGCTGTTCGCCGGCTGGTCGTCGAACAACAAGTACGCCCTGCTGGGCAGCTTGCGTGCCTCGGCACAGACCGTGTCGTACGAAGTGTTCCTGGGCCTGGCGCTGATGGGCGTGGTGGTGCAGGTGGGTTCGTTCAACATGCGCGACATCGTTGAATACCAGGCACAGAACCTGTGGTTCATCATTCCGCAGTTCTTCGGCTTCTGCACCTTCTTCATCGCTGGCGTCGCCGTGACTCACCGTCACCCGTTCGACCAGCCGGAAGCGGAACAGGAACTGGCCGACGGCTACCACATCGAGTATGCCGGCATGAAATGGGGCATGTTCTTCGTCGGTGAGTACATCGGCATCATCCTCATCTCGGCGCTGCTGGTGACCCTGTTCTTCGGCGGCTGGCACGGCCCGTTCGGCATCCTGCCGCAACTGTCGTTCCTGTGGTTCGCCCTGAAGACCGCGTTCTTCATCATGCTGTTCATCCTGCTGCGCGCCTCGATCCCGCGCCCACGCTATGACCAGGTGATGGACTTCAGCTGGAAGTTCTGCCTGCCGCTGACCCTGATCAATTTGCTGGTGACCGCTGCGATCGTGCTCTACAACACGCCAGCCGTCGCGGCCCAGTGAGGATTTGACCCATGTTCAAGTATATCGGCGACATCGTTAAGGGCACCGGCACCCAGCTGCGCAGCCTGGCAATGGTGTTCTCCCACGGGTTCCGCAAGCGCGACACCCTGCAGTACCCCGAAGAACCCGTGTACCTGCCGCCGCGCTACCGCGGCCGCATCGTCCTCACCCGCGACCCCGATGGCGAGGAGCGCTGCGTGGCGTGCAACCTCTGCGCGGTGGCCTGCCCGGTCGGCTGCATCTCGCTGCAGAAGGCCGAGACCGAGGACGGCCGCTGGTACCCGGAGTTCTTCCGCATCAACTTCTCGCGCTGCATCTTCTGTGGCCTGTGTGAAGAAGCGTGCCCGACCACCGCGATCCAGCTGACTCCGGATTTCGAAATGGCCGAGTTCAAGCGTCAGGACCTGGTGTACGAGAAAGAAGATCTGCTGATCTCCGGCCCCGGCAAGAACCCTGACTACAACTTCTACCGTGTTGCGGGTATGGCGATCGCTGGCAAGCCGAAGGGCTCTGCACAGAACGAAGCCGAGCCGATCAACGTGAAGAGCTTGCTCCCATAAGGACAGAAAGATGGAATTCGCTTTCTACTTCGCATCCGGGATCGCCGTGGTCTCCACCCTCCGGGTGGTGACCGGCACCAACCCCGTGCACGCCTTGCTGTACCTGATCATCTCGCTGATTTCCGTCGCGATGATCTTCTTCGCCCTGGGTGCGCCGTTTGCCGGCGCCCTGGAAGTGATCGCCTACGCCGGCGCCATCATGGTGCTGTTCGTGTTCGTGGTGATGATGCTCAACCTCGGGCCGGCTTCGGTCGCCCAGGAGAGGGGCTGGCTCAAGCCCGGCATCTGGGCCGGGCCGGTGATCCTGGCCGCCCTGCTGCTGCTGGAGCTGCTGTACGTGCTGTTCGTCTCGCCGAGCGGCGCGGCCATCAGCGGTACCACCGTCAGCCCGAAAGAAGTGGGTATCAGCCTGTTCGGCCCGTACCTGCTGGTGGTCGAACTGGCCTCGATGCTGCTGCTGGCTGCAGCCGTCACCGCCTTCCACCTGGGCCGCAACGAGGCGAAGGAGTAAATCATGGGTGCTATCCCTCTCGAGCATGGTCTGGCAGTCGCCGGCATCCTGTTCTGCTTAGGTCTGGTTGGCCTGATGGTCCGCCGCAACATCCTCTTCGTGCTCATGAGCCTGGAAGTCATGATGAACGCCTCTGCCCTGGCGTTCATCGTCGCCGGTGCCCGCTGGGTCCAGCCCGACGGCCAGGTGATGTTCATTCTGGTGATCAGCCTGGCAGCCGCCGAGGCCAGCATTGGCCTGGCGATCCTGCTGCAGCTGTATCGCCGCTTCCACACTCTCGACATCGATGCTGCCAGTGAGATGCGCGGATGAACCTTATCTTCCTGACTTTCGTCTTCCCCCTCATCGGCTTCCTGCTGCTGTCGTTCTCGCGCGGGCGGTTCTCGGAGAACCTGTCCGCGCTGATCGGCGTCGGCTCGGTGGGCCTCTCGGCCGCCGTGGCCGCATACGTGATCTGGCAGTTCAACGTCGCCCCGCCTGAGGGCGGCGCGTACAGCCAGCTGCTGTGGCAGTGGATGTCGGTGGATGGCTTCGCGCCCAACTTCACCCTGTATGTCGACGGCCTGTCCGTCACCATGCTCGGCGTGGTCACCGGTGTCGGCTTCCTGATCCACCTGTTCGCCTCCTGGTACATGCGTGGCGAAGCCGGTTACTCGCGCTTCTTCTCGTATACCAACCTGTTCATCGCCAGCATGCTGTTCCTGGTCCTCGGCGATAACCTGCTGTTCATCTACTTCGGCTGGGAAGGCGTGGGCCTGTGCTCGTACCTGTTGATCGGTTTCTACTACAGCAACCGCAACAACGGTAACGCGGCACTCAAGGCGTTCATCGTCACCCGCATCGGCGACGTGTTCATGGCCATCGGCCTGTTCATCCTGTTCGCCCAGCTGGGTACCCTGAACGTGCAGGAACTGCTGGTGCTGGCGCCGCAGAAGTTCCAGGCTGGCGACACCTGGATGGTACTGGCCACCCTGATGCTGCTGGGTGGCGCAGTCGGTAAATCGGCCCAGCTGCCGCTGCAGACCTGGCTGGCCGACGCGATGGCAGGCCCGACCCCGGTTTCGGCACTGATCCACGCGGCAACCATGGTGACCGCGGGCGTGTACCTGATCGCCCGTACCAACGGCCTGTTCCTGCTGGCACCGGACATCCTGCACCTGGTGGGTGTAGTGGGTGGCGTGACCCTGGTACTGGCCGGCTTCGCCGCGCTGGTGCAGACCGACATCAAACGTATCCTCGCCTACTCGACCATGAGCCAGATCGGCTACATGTTCCTGGCCCTGGGCGTGGGTGCCTGGGACGCGGCGATCTTCCACCTGATGACCCACGCCTTCTTCAAGGCCCTGCTGTTCCTTGCTTCCGGTGCGGTGATCGTTGCCTGCCACCACGAGCAGAACATCTTCAAGATGGGCGGCCTGTGGAAGAAGCTGCCGCTGGCCTACGCCAGCTTCGTGGTGGGTGGCGCTGCCCTGGCAGCCCTGCCGATCGTGACCGTGGGCTTCTACTCCAAGGACGAGATCCTCTGGGAAGCCTTCGCCAGCGGCAACACCGGCCTGCTGTACGCCGGCCTGGTCGGCGCGTTCATGACCTCGCTGTACACCTTCCGCCTGATCTTCATCGCCTTCCACGGCGAAGCCAAGACCGAAGCCCACGCTGGCCACGGCATCAGCCACTGGCTGCCGCTGGGCGTGCTGATCGTGCTGTCGACCTTCGTCGGCGCCTGGATCACCCCACCGCTGGCAGGCGTGCTGCCGGAAAGCGCCGGCCATGCCGGTGGCGAAGCCAAGCACGCGCTGGAGATCACCTCCGGTGCCATCGCCATCGCTGGCATCCTGCTGTCGGCCTTGCTGTTCCTTGGCAAGCGCCGCTTCGTCAGCGCCGTGGCCAACAGCGGCATCGGTCGCGTGCTGTCGGCCTGGTGGTTCGCCGCCTGGGGCTTCGACTGGATCTACGACAAGCTGTTCGTCAAACCTTACCTGCTGATCAGCCACGTCCTGCGCAAGGATCCGGTTGACCGCAGCATCGGCCTGATCCCTCGCCTGGCTCGCGGCGGCAACGTCGCCATGAGCAAGACCGAGACCGGCCAGCTGCGCTGGTACACCGCTTCGATCGCCGTTGGCGCAGTGCTGGTACTCGGCGCTGTGGTAGTGGCAGCGGTATGACCATGAACTTTGCGAACCTTGCGACTCTGCGAAAGGAAACCAACCCGTCATGATTTTGCCTTGGCTGATCCTGATCCCCTTCATCGGCGGCCTGCTGTGCTGGCTGGGTGAGCGCTTCGGCGCCACCCTGCCGCGCTGGATCGCGCTGCTGACCATGTCCCTGCTGCTCGGCATCGGCCTCTGGCTGTGGGCCCACGGCGACTACACCCTTGCCCCTGCTCCGGGCGCCGAACCCCACTGGGCGGTGGAATACAAAGTCCAGTGGATCCAGCGCTTCGGCATCAGCATCCACCTGGCCCTCGACGGCCTGTCGCTGCTGATGATCCTGCTCACCGGCCTGCTCGGTGTGCTGTCGGTGCTGTGTTCCTGGAAAGAGATCCAGCGCCACGTCGGCTTCTTCCACCTCAACCTGATGTGGATCCTCGGCGGCGTGGTCGGTGTGTTCCTGGCCCTGGACCTGTTCCTGTTCTTCTTCTTCTGGGAAATGATGCTGGTGCCGATGTACTTCCTCATCGCGCTCTGGGGTCACAGCTCGGCAGACGGCAAGAAGACCCGGATCTACGCGGCGACCAAGTTCTTCATCTTCACCCAGGCCAGCGGCCTGATCATGCTGGTGGCGATCCTGGGCCTGGTGCTGGTCAACTACAGCAACACCGGCGTGATCACCTTCAACTACAGCGACCTGCTCAAGGCACAGCTGCCGGCCGGTACCGAGTACCTGCTGATGCTGGGCTTCTTCATCGCCTTCGCGGTGAAGCTGCCGGTGGTGCCGTTCCACTCCTGGCTGCCTGACGCTCACGCCCAGGCACCGACCGCAGGTTCCGTGGACCTGGCCGGTATCTTGCTGAAGACTGCGGCCTACGGCCTGCTGCGCTTCGCCCTGCCGCTGTTCCCGAACGCCTCGGCCGAGTTTGCGCCGATCGCCATGACCCTGGGCCTGATCGGCATCTTCTACGGTGCCTTCCTGGCCTTCGCGCAGACCGACATCAAGCGCCTGATTGCCTTCTCCAGCGTCTCGCACATGGGCTTCGTGCTGATCGGTATCTACTCCGGCAGCCAGCAGGCCCTGCAAGGCGCGGTGATCCAGATGCTGGCCCACGGCCTGTCAGCTGCTGCGCTGTTCATCCTGTCCGGCCAGCTGTACGAGCGCCTGCACACCCGTGACATGCGCCAGATGGGCGGCCTGTGGCACCGCATCGCCTACCTGCCGGCCATCAGCCTGTTCTTCGCCGCGGCGTCGCTGGGCCTGCCAGGCACCGGCAACTTCGTCGGCGAGTTCCTGATCCTGATCGGCAGCTTCGTGCATGTACCGTGGATCACCGTGATCGCCACCACCGGCCTGGTGTTCGGTTCGGTGTACTCGCTGATCATGATCCACCGCGCCTACTTCGGCCCGGCCAAGGCCGACACCGTGCTGGCCGGCATGGACGGCCGCGAGCTGATCATGGTCCTCGGCCTTGCCGGGCTGCTGATCCTGCTGGGCGTGTATCCACAGCCGTTCCTCGACACCTCTGCCGCCACCATGAGTGGTGTGCAGCAGTGGCTCGGTTCCGCTTTCACTCAACTCGCTTCGGCCCGGTAAGAGCGCTATGGAATTCACCACTCAACACTTCATCGCATTGGCGCCGATGCTGATCACCACCATCACCACGGTGGTGGTGATGCTGGCGATCGCCTGGAAGCGCAACCACTCGCAGACCTTCCTGCTGTCCACCGTGGGCCTGAACCTGGCCCTGCTGTCGATCCTGCCGGCGCTGAAGGTCGCGCCGCTGGCGGTGACCTCGCTGGTTACCATCGACAAGTTCGCCTGCCTGTACATGGCGATCATCCTGGTCGCCACGCTGGCCTGCGTCACCCTTGCCCACGCCTACCTCGGCGAAGGCTCCAAGGGCTTCCCGGGCAACCGTGAAGAGCTGTACCTGCTGCTGCTGATGTCTGCCCTCGGTGGCCTGGTGCTGGTCAGCGCCAACCACCTGGCCGGCCTGTTCATCGGCCTGGAGCTGCTGTCGGTACCGGTCTACGGCCTGGTGGCGTATGCCTTCTTCAACAAGCGCTCGCTGGAAGCCGGCATCAAGTACATGGTGCTGTCGGCCGCCGGCTCCGCCTTCCTGCTGTTCGGCATGGCCCTGCTGTACGCCGACGCTGGCAGCCTGACCTTCGACCAGCTGGGCAAGGCCCTGGCCGCCACCAGCATGCCAAGCCTGCTGGCCCAGCTGGGCCTGGGCATGATGCTGGTCGGCCTGGCCTTCAAGCTGTCGCTGGTACCGTTCCACCTGTGGACCCCGGACGTGTACGAAGGCGCCCCGGCGCCGGTCGCCGCGTTCCTGGCCACCGCCAGCAAGGTCGCGGTGTTCGCCGTGGTGGTGCGCCTGTTCATGCTCTCCCCTGCCGCCAGCAGCGGCATGCTGAGCACCGTGCTGGGCGTGATCGCCGTGGCATCGATCCTGATCGGTAACCTGCTGGCGCTGACCCAGAGCAACCTCAAGCGCCTGCTCGGTTACTCGTCCATCGCCCACTTCGGCTACCTGGTCATCGCCCTGGTCGCCAGCAAGGGCCTGGCCCTGGAAGCCATGGGCGTGTACCTGGTCACCTACGTGATCACCAGCCTCGGCGCCTTCGGTGTCATCACCCTGATGTCCTCGCCTTACGGCGGCCGTGACGCCGATGCGCTGTACGAGTACCGCGGCCTGTTCTGGCGCCGTCCGTACCTGACTGCGGTGCTGACCGTGATGATGCTGTCGCTGGCGGGCATTCCGCTGACCGCTGGCTTCATCGGCAAGTTCTACATCATCGCCACCGGCGTCGAGTCGCAGCTGTGGTGGCTGGTCGGTGCCCTGGTGATCGGTAGCGCCATCGGCGTCTACTACTACCTGCGCGTCATGGTCACCCTGTACCTGGTCGAGCCGAACCTGCGTCGCCACGACGCCCCGCTGAAGTGGGAACAGCGCACCGGTGGCGTGATGCTGCTGGCCATCGCCATTCTCGCCTTCGTTCTGGGTGTGTACCCGCAGCCGCTGCTGGACATGGTGCAGCACGCTGGCCTGCAACTGCTCGGCTGATCACAGCTGAAGCACAGACACCCCGCATTAGCGGGGTGTTTTTTTATCTGCGCCTGGTGGCTGCCTCGATGGGCTTCCCTGGCATGGGCCAGCAGAAGTACCGTCATCGCGCGCCGAGGCCGCAGACCTGCGCAGGTCCTTGCTGGCCGAAGGCAGGTGCACTTCCGGGTTGGGCATGCCACTGGGCGATAGTTCATGGGTCATTTCGAACTCTGCTCTCACCGACCAGCCGCAGGCTTCGTTGATGCATTGCAAGTAAGCAATGCGCAGGAAGATATGCCGACCTTCACTGGTACGAATTCGCATACGGCTGGTGCAATGTGGGCAGACCAGTTTGTAAGTACTCACGCAATGCACCTGCAAGTAATGCCTGAGCCAAAAGGCTGTAAGAAAGTCCTGCCGGATTCACAGGTATTGGCTACCTTCATATAAAGGTTTTTCATCAGTTTGCTTCTCATGCCAAGATATCTCCTCAAGTCAAAGGGCTTATATTCAAAACGAGTATTCTAAGCCCAAGGAATGTTGTTAAACCACTCATGGATATTCGTTATGAGTAGCCGCTCGTTTGCATCGGTGCTGGCTCGTCTCAAGCTGCTGACCTGCTCAGACACCGACGTTCAAATGGCCAGGGCCCTGGAAGTCAGCCCGCAGACGCTGAGCAGCTGGAAAGTGCGCGACAGCATCCCATACTCAATATGCGTAGACCTGGCCCGACAGCATGGCTGTTCGCTGGATTGGCTACTGCTGGGCGAGCGCGATGACAGCCGACCTGCGGATACACAGGACAGCTGGGAGAACGACATCCTCACGCGGCTGCGCGGGTTGAGCCAAGAAGACCGCCAGGCAGTGCTGCTGCACATCGAGGACAAGCAACGTATCCGTCAGTTGGAGCGGCAACTGCAGGAACTGACCAGGCGCATGCCTGCCGCACACTCGGGCTAGCCACGCCGACGCCAGCGCTGGATGAGCTCGCGCAGATCGACCGTATCCAGCCAGACGATGACCTTCAAGGTAATCGGGATCACCACCACCGCCGCAACGAAGGCCGCCATCCCGCGGGACAACATGGGCGCCAGCGAGTGCAGCAGTGGCTCGAACAGGTAGCCGACCCCCAAGGCCAGCAACACCAGCAACCGCTGCTTGCGGGCGGACAGTCGCTTGCGCGGCAGGATGATGAGGCGGTCCCGGGCGGCGCTCACCAGCAGGGCCCCCAGTAGCGCACCGAACAGGGCCCAGCCTTCGGTACCCAACAAGGCAACGCAGTGACGGCGGCCTCCATCAGACAGGTCCCGGCTTGAACCAAGACTTGGTCCGTGATTGTTGGCTCAAGTGTTCTGCACGCATGTCATCCCTCACTGTTCGGCCAGCATGCCGTAGCGGATGGCTTTGATCACAGCCGCCACACGCGTAGGCACATCGAACTTGCGCAACAGGTTGGCCACGTGGAAGTTCACCGTCGACTCTTTGCACTGCAGGATCTGGCCGATCTCCCATGAACTCTTGCCATAGGCGCACCACAGCAACACTTGCTGTTCACGGGGTGTCAGGTAGATCGGCGCATCGGCATGGCCTTCAGGTGTCCGTCGCAGGTTGGTATCCATCGCTGAGTTCCCCCAAGTAGTCGCCAGTTGTGGCAGCGAACAGCGCTGCCGCCTATGGGTCCACCTTACGAGTGCCAGCCCTGCCCGCTCCAGCGATGCAACTTGTAAAGAACCGTCTTACAAATCCGTCCAACACAAACTACACAGGAAAATCTCATATCGCCGTGCTTCGACCGGCTTTTCGCGCGTCACAACGCCGTTGTCCGTCCGCCTATCGCCTGGAGTTGTACGATGCGTCCCGTTTTACCCCTCTCGTCTTACCTTGGTCTGCTGGCCATCTTCACTGTCAGCCAGCAAACCACGGCAGCGCCTGCCGTCGAACTGGGCCAGGTGCTGATCAACGACGAGGAGCAAAGCGAACTGAACGACGCCCGCGAGCGCCTGCGAGCAGTGCCGGGTGCCACCAACCTGGTGGACATGCAACGTGTCGGACAAGGTCGTGTTGCCAGCAACCAGGATGTGCTGGCCTACCAACCTGGCGTGTTCGCACAGTCGGCGGGTAACGACGGCATCAAGCTGTCGATCCGTGGTTCGGGCATCAACCGCGCGCCTGGCGCCCACGGTTCGGGCGTGTACACGATGTTCGACGGGCTGCCGCTGACCGGCCCCGGCGGTACGCCCTACGAACTGTTCGAACCGCTGTGGCTGAGCCGCGCCGAAGTGCTGCGTGGGGCCAATGGCTTCGATCAGGGCTCGCTCGCCTTGGGCGGGGCCATCAACTATGTGACCCACACCGGCTACGACGCCGCACCGCTGCAGGTGCGCTATGAAGCCGGCAGCCGCGGCTACCAGCACCGGCACATCAGCTCCGGGCAGGTGCTGGGCAACCTCGACTACTACGTGGCCCTGACCGACTCGGAGTACGACGGCTACCAGGAGCACAGCAGCGGCAGCTCGAAAGGCATTGCCGCCAATGTCGGCTACCGCTTCAACCCGAACCTGGAGACGCGATTCTACCTGCGTTATCGGGAAACCGAAAACGAGCTGGCCGGGCGTTTGACCAAGGAACAGATCAAGCACGACCCACGCGCCGCCAACCCAGCCTACCTGTCGCGCAACGACAGCCGCCCGCAACCGGGCAGTACCTGGGTGGGCAACAAGACCACCTTCTACCTCGACGACGATTCGCGGCTGGAGGCCGGGCTGGTCTATCACGACTACCCGATGGACCTGCGCGAAGGCCCAATGCGCCTCAAGGTGGCCTACACCGATGTCAGTGGCACGCTGAACTACTTCCGGAGTGACACCCTGTTCGGCCACGAGAGCAAGACCACCCTTGGCTGGCGTACCACCAAACACCTGCCCAACAGTGGCGCCTCGCAATTCTCGCGGGTTGATGACGTGGTCGGCGCGCGCACGCGTGACTTCACCTACCAGGGTTCGGACAGCGTGCTGCATGTGGGCAATGATCTGGAGCTGGTCCCGGACCTGTGGCTGACCACGGGCCTGGCGATGATCTACACCCGTCGGGAAAGCGATGTCACTTACCCGGCCAGTGGTGGCAAGGTTAGCCAGCATGATTGGGACTATGCGCCACGCGTAGGCCTGCGCTACGACATTCGCCCGGACCTGCAGGTCTATGGCAACCTCAGCCGTTCGGTGGAGCCACCGCATCCGTGGTCGCTGGTCTGGAGTGCGCCGGTCAACAACCAGCCGATGAAGATGCAAAATCAGACCGCCACCACCCTGGAACTGGGCGCCCGCGGCGACTCGGCGCTGGGGCATTGGGACCTGGCCTGGTACTACTCGCAGGTGCGTCACGAACTGCTCAATGTGGAAGTCGTGCAAGGCTTGCCTTTCAAGGAGTTCAACGCCAGCCCCACCGTGCACCAGGGCGTCGAGGCCGGCCTGGACAGCATCCTCTGGGCGCAACCCGATACGGGCAAGCTGAGCCTGCGCCAGGCTTACACCTTCAGCGACTTCCACTACCGCGACGACGACAAATTCGGCGACAACCGCCTGCCCGGCATCCCCATGCACTATTACCAGGCCGAACTGCGCTACGACTGGCCGAGCGGGTTCTACGCCGGGGTCAACACGCAGATGGCGTCGAAGGTCCAGGTCGACTACGCCAACAGCTACCACGCCGACGCCTACGCCTTGCTCGGCGCACGCCTGGGCTGGAATTCGCCGAAGCAGGACTGGCAGACCTGGCTGGACCTGCGCAACCTGACCAACAAGCGCTATGCGGCAACCGTGACGCCGGGGTACGACGATGCCGGGCAGGACGTGGCCCGTTCGACACCGGGTGAAGGCTTTGGCGTCTACACCGGGGTTTCGTACAGCTTCCGTTGACCGAACGCCTCAGGACGGTAACTGCACCTGAGGTTTGGTCGCGGCGAATATCGCCCAACTGGAGACGAACAACGCCGCGATCAATGGCCCGATCACAAAACCATTGAGCCCGAATACCGCCAAGCCGCCGAGGGTGGACATCAGGATCAGGTAGTCGGGCATCCGCGTGTCCTTGCCCACCAGGATCGGCCGCAACAGGTTGTCCACCAGGCCGATCACCAATACCCCGAACGCCGTCAGGATCACCCCCGGCAGAATCGCCCCGGTGAGCAGGAAATACGCGGCCACCGGCGCCCAGACAATCCCCGCCCCCACCGCCGGCAACAGCGACAGAAACGCCATCAGCACCGCCCAGACCAGTGCACTGGGAATATCCAGCACCCAGAAGATGAAACCACCCAGCGCGCCCTGGGTGATGGCCACCAGCACATTGCCCTTGACCGTGGCCCGCACTACCCGGTTGAACTTCAATTGCAGGCGGCGCTTCTGGTGCTCCGGCAGCGGCACGGCAAGGCGCACCCGGCGCGCCACGTCGGCGCCCTCGCGCAGGAAGAAGAACAGCAGGTACATCATGATGCCGAAGCTCACCAGGAACTCGAAGGTGCCCTGGCCAAAGTTGAACGCCTGGCTGGCCAGCATCTGGCTGCCCTGGGTGGCCCACTTGGTGATCTTGTCGCGCAGCCCGTCCAGGTTGCCCATGCCCATGCGGTCCAGACCGTGCTGGGCAAAGGCCGGGAGCATGTCCTTGCCGCGCTCGACGTAGCCGGCGATGTCCAGCTGCCCGCTCTCGATACGCTGGTACAGCGTGGCGCCTTCCTGCACCAGCAAGGCACTGGTGATGATCACCGGCAGCACGGCTACCAGCAGGCACACCAGCACGCTGCAGGCCGCCGCCAGGTTGCGCCGGCGGCCGAAGCGGATCAGCAAGTGACGCTGCAACGGCGCGAACAGGATGCCGAGAATCACCGCCCAGAAGATCGCGCCGTAATACGGCAGCAAGATCCACACGAAGGCGAGGGTCACCAGTGCCAGGAGTACTGCCAGGGCTTTGTTCTGCAGGGCATCGTGGTTCATGGCGGCTCCTCGGGTGTCATGGTTATTAGTGCACACCACTTGGAAAAAAGTGCCACTTGGTGTTGATTCAAATCAATACCAGGGCCCCGGTCAGCCGTTAGCATCCGCGCCTTTGCCCCGGTGCGTCCATGACCCTCCCCGCCAAGCCCGAACTGCTTGCCCCCGCCGGCAGCCTCAAGTCCATGCGCTATGCCTTCGCCTACGGTGCCGACGCGGTCTATGCCGGCCAGCCGCGCTACAGCCTGCGGGTACGCAACAATGAATTCGACCACGCCAACCTGGCGCTGGGCATCAGCGAGGCACATGCCCAGGGCAAGCGCTTCTATGTGGTGGTCAACATCGCGCCGCACAACGCCAAGTTGAAGACCTTCCTCAAGGACCTGACACCGGTGATCGCGATGGCGCCGGATGCGCTGATCATGTCCGACCCCGGGTTGATCATGCTGGTGCGCCAGCATTTTCCGCAGATGCCGGTGCACCTGTCGGTGCAGGCCAATACGGTGAACTGGGCCAGCGTGCAGTTCTGGCAGCAACTGGGCCTGAGCCGGGTGATCCTGTCGCGCGAGCTGTCGCTGGAGGAGATCGAGGAGATCCGCCAGCACGTGCCGGACATGGAGCTGGAAGTGTTCGTCCACGGCGCACTGTGCATGGCCTACTCCGGTCGCTGCCTGCTGTCCGGTTACCTGAACAAGCGCGATGCCAACCAGGGCACCTGCACCAATGCTTGTCGCTGGAAATACGAAGCCACGCCGGCCACGGAAGACGCCACCGGTGACATCGTCCGCGAGGTCGAGCCGACCCTGGGCCTGGGCGCACCCACCGAGCAGGTGTTCCTGCTGCAGGAAAGCAATCGCCCAGGCAGCGAGATGCCGGCCTTCGAGGACGAGCATGGCACCTACATCATGAACGCCAAGGACCTGCGCGCCATCCAGCACGTCGAGCGCCTGGCCGCCATGGGCGTGCACTCGCTGAAGATCGAAGGCCGCACCAAGTCGCATTTCTACTGCGCCCGGGCGGTCCAGTCGTACCGCAAGGCCGTCGACGACGCTGCGGCCGGGAGGCCGTTCGACCTGGCCCTGATGGACAACCTCGAATCGCTGGCGCAACGGGGATACACCGAAGGCTTCCTGCGCCGCCATGTACATGACGAGTACCAGAACTACCTGCGCGGCAACTCGTTGTCCGAGCGCCAGCAGTTCGTCGGCGAACTGACGGGGGTGCGCGTCGACGGCCTGGCCGAGGTCAAGGTGAAGAACCGCTTCGCCCTCGGTGACCACCTGGAATTGATGACCCCGCGTGGCAACTACCACTTCGACCTGCACCGCCTGTTCGACCGCCAACAGCACGCCATCGAGGTGGCGCCCGGCGACGGCCATGTAGTGTACCTGCCGATTCCCGAGCAGGTTGCGCTGGAGTACGGCCTGTTGATGCGCGACCTGGGCAACGCTGAACAGGCTGCCTGACAAGGCTGTAATCTGCGCCTCAGCCAGCTGACAGGCGCAACCGGCGAGGATCGTGGCTCCCCCGCATGAGGCCACGCCATGTTGCGCAACCCTACCCGCCGCACCTTCGTCAAAGGCCTGGGCGCCGCCACCACACTGGCCGGCCTGGGCCTGTGGCGGCCGCTGGCCCAGGCCAGCGAAGGCCGCGAGCTGGCCGGCCAGCACTTCGAGCTGTTCATTGGCCAGACGCCGGTCAATATCACTGGCCGGCCACGCACCGCGCTGACCATCAATGGCAGCCTGCCCGGCCCACTGCTGCGCTGGCGCGAAGGCGACACGGTGACCCTGCGCGTGCGCAACCGCCTCGACCAGGACACCTCGATCCACTGGCACGGCATCCTCCTGCCGGCCAACATGGACGGCGTACCGGGCCTGAGCTTCGCCGGCATCGCGCCGGGTGGCGATTACCTGTACCGGTTCACCCTGCGCCAGAGCGGCACCTACTGGTACCACAGCCATTCCGGCCTGCAGGAGCAAGCCGGGGTGTATGGCGCGATCGTCATCGAGCCGCGCGAGCCCGAGCCGCATGTCTACCAGCGCGACCATGTCCTGCTGTTCAGCGACTGGTCCGACCAGGCGCCCGAAGCGTTGCTCGCGACCCTGAAAAAGCAGTCCGACGCCTTCAACTACCACAAACGTACACTCGGCGACTTTGTCAGCGACGTCGCCGACAAGGGTTGGAGCAATACCGTAGATGAGCGCCTGGTCTGGGCGCGCATGCGCATGAGCCCGACCGACCTCGCCGACATCAGCGCCGCCAGCTACACCTACCTGCTCAACGGCCAGCCGCCTGACGGCAACTTCACCTGCCTGTTCCAGCCCGGCGAAACCGTGCGCCTGCGCCTGATCAATGCGTCGGCCATGACCTACTTCGACTTCCGCATTCCGGGCCTCACGCTGACCGTGATCGCCGCCGACGGCCTGCCAGTGACGCCGGTGACCGTGGACGAGCTGCGTATCGCGGTGGCCGAAACCTACGACGTGCTGGTGACCGTCGGCGACCTGCCCGCCTACACCCTGTTCGCCCAGAGCATGGACCGCAGCGGTTACGCCCGCGGCACCCTGGCCCGCGCCATGGGCCTGCAGGCCGTGGTGCCGGCGCCTGACCCGCGCCCTGTACTGAGCATGGCCGACATGGGCCACGGCAACATGGCCGCGATGGATCACAGCAACATGGCCGGCATGGACCACGCCAGCATGAGCGGCATGCAAGGCCACCCCGCCAGCGAAACCGGCAACCCGCTGGTGGACATGCAGACCATGGCCCCTCGCGCCAACCTGGCCGACCCCGGTATCGGCCTGCGCGACAACGGCCGCCGGGTGCTGACCTATGCCGACCTGCGCAGCCCCTACCCCGACCCGGACGGCCGCGAACCTTCACGGGATATCGAGCTGCACCTGACCGGGCACATGGAGCGCTTCGCCTGGTCGTTCGACGGGGTCAAGTTCAGCGATGCCGCGCCGTTGCGCCTGACCTACGGCGAGCGGGTGCGCATCACCCTGGTCAACGACACCATGATGACCCACCCCATCCACCTGCACGGCATGTGGAGCGACCTGGAAGACGAACACGGGCGCTTCCTGGTGCGCAAGCACACGGTCGACATGCCGCCCGGCAGCCGCCGCAGCTACCGGGTCACAGCCGACGCCCTGGGCCGCTGGGCCTACCACTGCCACCTGCTCTACCACATGGAGACCGGCATGTTCCGCGAGGTACGGGTCGATGAATGACATCAACAACCGGCGCCTGGTCACGGGAGTCGCCCTGGCCGCGCTGCTGGCCAGCGAACGGGCCATGGCCGCCGGCATGGAGCACATGGACCATGGTGCCATGCCAATGGACCACGGTCAGATGAGCCATGGCCAGATGAATCAGGCCAGCGCGCCGAACCAACCCCGCACGCCGCTCCCCGTACTGACCGACGCCGACCGCCAGGCCGCCTTCCCGCCCCTGCCGGGCCATCAGGTGCATGATCGCGCCGTCAATTGGGCAGTGATCGTCGATCAGCTGGAACACCAGCACTTCGAAAGCAGCAGCGCCCTCAAGTGGAATGCCACGGCCTGGGTCGGTGGCGACATCGATCGCCTTTGGCTGCGCAGTGAAGGCGAACGGGAACAAGGCAAGACCCACAAGGCAGAGTTGCAAGCGCTGTGGGGCCACGCGATCAGTCCGTGGTGGGAGCTGGTCGGCGGCCTGCGCCAGGACTTCACGCCAGCCAGCGGGCAGACCTGGGCCGCCTTCGGCATCCAGGGCACCCCGCTCTATGGCCTGGAGCTGGAAGCCACCGCCTATGCCGGTGAGCGACAACAGAGCGCGCTGCGCCTGGAGGCTGCTTACGCTATCCTGCTGACCAACCGCTGGATCCTCGAGCCGAACCTGGAAGCCAACTTCTACGGCCGCAACGATACCGGCCACGAACAGGGCGCCGGGCTTGCCGACAGCGAAGTCGGCCTGCGCCTGCGCTACGAAATCAGCCGGGGCTTCGCGCCCTATGTCGGGGTAAGCTTCGAGCGCCTGCACGGCAACCGCGCCGACCAGGCTCGTGAAGACAGCGAAGACCTCGGCCAGACCCGTCTGGTGGCAGGCATACGCCTGCGTTTCTAAGGAGTTGTTCCACCATGCTGCGTAAACACCTGATCACCTTCGGCCTGCTGGCCATCACCGGCCTGGCCCAGGCTGGCGAAACCATCGATGTCTATCGCGACCCCAACTGTGGCTGCTGCAAGGCCTGGATCAGCCACCTGCGCGACAACGGTTTCACCGTCAACGACCACGTCGAACCGAACATGAGCGCCGTCAAGCAGCGCCTGGGCGTTGCGCCGCGCCTGGCGTCGTGCCACACCGGGGTGATCGACGGCAAGTTCGTCGAAGGCCATGTACCCGCCGAGCAGGTGCGCCTGCTGGCCAAGCGCAACGACCTCAAAGGCCTGGCCGTGCCGGGCATGCCCATGGGCTCGCCCGGCATGGAAATGGGTGACCACAAGGATGGCTACCAGGTCATCGGCGTGACCCAGGATGGCCAGGACACCGTGGTCGCCAGCTACTGATGCTGAGCCTCTGGGCGCTGTTTTTCAGCGCTTTCGGTGCCGCCACCCTGCTGCCGCTGCAATCGGAGGCAGTGCTGGTCGGCCTGCTGCTGCGCGAGCCCCATGCCTGGTTGACCTTGCTGCTGGTGGCCACCCTGGGCAATGTGCTCGGTTCAGTGGTCAACTGGGCGCTCGGTCGGGCCATCGAGCACCTGCGCGATGAACGCTGGTTCCCCTTCAGCGCGAGCCAGCTGGAGCGCGCGCAACAGCGCTACCAGCGTTGGGGGCAATGGTCGCTGCTGCTGAGCTGGATGCCGGTGATCGGCGATCCGCTGACCCTGATTGCCGGCATCATGCGTGAACCGTTCTGGCGTTTTCTGCTGCTGGTGACCCTGGCCAAGGGGGGGCGCTATATCGTCGTGGCGATGATTACCTTGGGCTGGTTTCATGCCTGGTAACACCTTTAACGTTTAAGGTGGTCCACTGACTGCTACAGTCGCCAATTCCTACATGGTCCTACACGGAGTGCCCCCATGCTGCGCGCAACCGCCCTGGCCCTGGCCTGCCTCGTCGGCGCCCCTGCCCTCGCTGCCGAATCGCCCACCTATGGCAAACAGCTCGAAGGCTTCACCTACCCCCACCCACTCAAGCATTTCGACTTCCAGTCCCAGGGCCAGCACCTGCAGATGGGCTACATGGATGTGCCGGCCCAGGGCCAGGCCAATGGCCGCAGCGTGGTGCTGATGCACGGCAAGAACTTCTGCGCCGCCACCTGGGAGACCACCATCGACGCCTTGAGCCAGGCGGGCTACCGGGTGATCGCCCCGGACCAGATCGGCTTCTGCACCTCGAGCAAACCGGCCCAGTACCAGTACAGTTTCCAGCAACTGGCGGTGAACACCCATGCCCTGCTCGAACAGCTGGGCGTCAAGCAGGCCGTCGTGCTCGGCCACTCCACCGGGGGCATGCTCGCCACCCGCTACGCGCTAATGTACCCGCAGCAGGTCGAGCGCCTGGCGATGGTCAACCCGATCGGCCTGGAAGACTGGAAAGCCCTGGGTGTGCCCTACCGCACGGTGGACCAGTGGTATGCCCGCGAGCTCAAGCTCGATGCCGAAGGCGTGCGCGAATATGAACGCAAGACCTACTACGCGGGGCG
This sequence comes from Pseudomonas sp., assembly GCF_017744435.1. Classification (GTDB taxonomy): domain Bacteria; phylum Pseudomonadota; class Gammaproteobacteria; order Pseudomonadales; family Pseudomonadaceae; genus Aquipseudomonas. Next base: position 7,170 of record NZ_JAGIBG010000047.1, on the reverse strand, counting down.
CTGGAAGCCCGAGTACGAGCGCTGGGTACAGATGCTGGTGGGCCTGAACAAGGGGCCGGGGCATGAGGCCGTGGCGTGGAACTCGGCGCTGATCTACGACATGATCTTCACCCAGCCGGTGTATCACGAGTTCAAGGACCTGAAGATGCCGACCCTGCTGTTGATCGGCGACCAGGACACTACGGCGATCGGCAGCGACATCGCCCCGCCTGAAGTGAAGGCCAGGCTGGGCAAGTACAAGGAACTGGGGCCAGAAGTGGCCAAGCTGATTCCACAAGGCGAGTTGGTGACCTTCGAGGGCATGGGGCATGCGCCGCAGATCGAGGAACCACGGCGCTTCAACCGCACGCTGGTGGAGTGGCTCGGCCGCTAACCCTTCCAGGCGTGCGCTGTACTTGTGGGAGCCGCGCCGGCTTTTAGCAACTGATCAAGACAGTTCTCCCACAGCTAACCCTTCCAGACCTGCGCTTCGCTCCAGCCGAGTTCGGCAAAGTCCAGCGCCCGCAGGTCGGCTTCCTCTTCACAGAAAAACTCATCCAGCTGCGGCGGCCGCACTGCGGTGTCACTGAGCATCGCATGCACCTGCCCACGGTGATGGATCTGGTGCTCGAACAAATGCGCCAGCAGTCGCAAACGTTGTTCGCGCTGGATCCGCTCGGGGCGCACGATGCTCACGTAGCGCGCCAGCTGATCGTCCTGCATCAGGCTGCAATAGGCGATCAGCCGGTGGTCGGCCTGGGCCTGCTCGGCATACAGGTCGGTGCAGGTGGCGAACGGTTGCTCCGGCTCGAAGAAGCGCTCGCCATCCGGGTTCGGCGCCTCACCGCGCTGTTCGCACTCGAGCATGTCCAGATAGAACCAGTCCACCGTCAGCAGGTGGTTGAGGGTGGCCTTGATCGACGGGAAGAAGCTGCAACGGGGCGCGACGAACTCGTCGTGGGTCAGTAGCAGGCAGGCCTTGTACAGGCGGTGGTTGGCCCAGCCATTGTTGTAGGCCTGGGTCAGCAGATGATGCGACAACGGCTCCATGGTTCGGCTCCTTCAGGCGAAGCGTTGCAGTTGCATCTCCCGTAGCCGGCTCAGGGTCCTTTGGTACGGGAACGCCAGATACCCTTGAGTGTAGAGCGCATCGAGCGGCACTTGTGCCTCCAGGTACAGGGCCACCCGGCGGTCGTAGCATTCGTCGACCAGGGCGATGAAACGGCGCACGGCGTCATCCTTGGGTGACAACATCGGCAGCTCGCGGTCGCCTGCCGCGACACGCGCTGCGCCATCCTCGGTGCCGCGGGCGATGCGCCCGGCCCGCTGTTCACCGCCCAGGGCCGGGATGCCCTCGACCAGGATCGCCGGGAAGCGATCGCACAAGGCCATGAACTCCAGGGCGGCCAAAGGCCGTTCGCAGAGCTCGGTAAAGTGGCACCAGACGGCCTGGGTGCTGCGCCGGATCACCTGAATCTGCCGCGAGCCGATCAGCAGGGGGGCGTTACTGCCGGGGTCATCTGGGCTGAGCTGTTGGAATACGGCTTCAAGCGCACCGCCTTTGTTTCCCGCTTCAGCTACCCAGTAACGCTGGCGCTGTGCGCCCGGATGCAGGCGATGATCCTGCTCGCCTGCCACTGAAAGCACCTGCATGTGCCGCTCGATGGCGCTGATGGCCGGCAGGAAACGCTCGCGATTGAAGCCATCGCGGTACAGCTGTTGCGGTGGCTGGTTGGAGGTCGCGACGACCACGACGCCGTGATCGAACAGCACCTGGAACAGGCGGCCGAGAATGATCGCATCGCCGATGTCGCTGACGAACAGTTCGTCGAAGCACAGTACACGGATCTGCCCGGCCAGTTCCCGCGCCAGCGCCTTCAAGGGGTCGGCGGTGCCGTTGAGCTGGAACAGCCGCTGGTGAACCCAGGCCATGAAATGGTGGAAGTGCTGCCGCCGCGACGGGACGCTGAGGCAGCGGTGGAACAGGTCCATGAGCCAGGTCTTGCCGCGGCCGACCGGGCCCCAAAGGTACAGGCCCTGGGGGGTATGGCCATGCTCCAGGGCTTCGAAGCAGGTTTGCAGGGCCGTGACAGCCTTGGCCTGGGCCGGATCTTCGGCGAAGCCGTGCTCTGAGAGTGCCACGCGATAGCAATTTAGCGGGTCGAGTTGCATGACTGCCGGCTTGAGCTGTGAGGGCTGCATTGTATGGGCTGGCCCTTTCGCGGGTAAACCCGCTCCCACAGGGGCTTCACCACGCCTGAAGCCAATGAGGTGCCTGTGGGAGCGGGTTTACCCGCGAAAGCGCCGCTACAGGCGAAAAGCTGCGTCAGCCCTCGCTCAGGCCGACCTTCAATAGTGCCCCATCCTTGGCATCGGTCAGCACATACAGGTAGCCATCCGGCCCGACCCGCACATCACGGATGCGCGCCTTCAAGTCACCCAGCATGCGCTCTTCATGGACGACCTTGTCGCCATCGAGTTGCAGGCGGATCAATTCCTGGGTCGCCAATGCGCCAATGAACAGGTTGTGATCCCAGGCCTTGAAGGTCGGGCTGTCATAGAAGGCCATGCCGCTGATGCCGGGCGATTTTTCCCAGACATGGTGCGGGTCGACCATACCGTCGACATGCTTGCCCTTGGCCTCGGGGATCGGCAGCAGCGAGTAGTTGATACCGTGCGTGGCGATCGGCCAGCCATAATTCTTGCCCGGCTCAGGGATGTTGATCTCGTCGCCGCCACGCGGGCCATGTTCATGGGTCCAGAGCTTGCCGGTCCAGGGGTTGAGCGCCGCGCCCTGCTGGTTGCGGTGGCCGAACGACCAGATTTCCGGGCGCACATTCGGCCTGCCGACGAAGGGGTTGTCCTTGGGTATTTCACCGTCGGGCAAGATCCGCACGACCTTGCCCTGCAACTTGTCCAGGTCCTGGGCGGTGGCGCGCTGGTTGTTCTCGCCCAGGGCGATGAACAGGAAGCCGTCGCGGTCGAATATCAGCCGCGAGCCGAAGTGATTGCCTACGGAGAGCTTGGGTTGCTGGCGGAAGATCACATTGAAGTTTTCCAGCCGCGCGCGGTCCTCGGACAGCTGACCACGGCCCACCGCCGTACCGGCCTTGCCATCGCTCCCCTCCTCGGCGTACGACAGGTATACCGTGCGGTCCTTGGCGAACTCAGGCGACAGCACCACGTCGAGCAGGCCACCCTGGCCTTCGGCCCAGACCTTGGGCACGCCGCTGATGGGAGGGCCGACCTTGCCCTCGGCGCTGATCACACGCAGGTTGCCGGGGCGCTCGGTGACCAGCATGTCCTTGCCACCCGGCAGGAAAGCCAGCGCCCAAGGGTTGCGCAGGCCATCGGCCACGGTACTGACCGTGAGTTGCCCCTCTTCGCTGGGAAATTGCTGCTCGGGGGCGGCATGGGCCAGCAGCGGCAACAGCGCAGCGGCGGCCAGGGTGGTCAGCCAGTGGGTTCGGGTCATGCAGGATTCCTTTCTATGAAGTCACGCTACGCGCTATGGGGTCAGGGCACACGCTGGCTGTCACGCGATGGTCGCGTCGGCTCCAGATTGGGCGCCTGCTGCTGGCGGCGCAGGTTGTCGCCATTGCCGATACCACGGTTGTCCAGGCTTGGCGTGCGGTAAATGGGCTGGGTGGACGGGCCGCGAACGGGCGGTGTGGCCGGCATGCTGCCCTGGCGACTGTTGGGGTTGGCGCGCTGGATCGGGCTGTTGTACGGGTTGTTATTGCTGGCGGCGAGCTGCAGCGGCTGCACGGGGGCTGCCTGCACCGGCAGGCACAGCAGCAGGCCGATGGCCAGGGTCGGCAATGTAAGATTCATGCTTCACCTCCTGTACGAAAAAGCGCGCCTTGAGCGTTTGGATAGCCTAAGGCGCGAAGGGTTCGCGGCAAAAGTGTGAATGCGATTCCTGATGTTTCAGTATGGGCCTGATGGCGCAGTGCATCAGGCCCGCCGATCACCGGGCGGCATCGACCTTGTGCCGTGCCGCGTACAGGCACAGCATCTCCATGGCAAGGGTGGCCCCGGCCAGCGCGGTGATATCGGCGTGATCATAGGCCGGCGCCACTTCCACCAGGTCCATGCCCACCAGGTTGATGCCGCGCAGGCCACCGAGGATCTCCAGCGCCTGCACCGTGCTCAGGCCGCCACATACCGGTGTGCCGGTGCCGGGTGCATAGGCCGGGTCGAGACAATCGATGTCGAAGGTCAGGTACACCGGCCGGTCGCCGACCCGCTGACGGATCGCCGCGATGATCGCTTCGGTGCCCTGTCGGTGCACCTGCCGGGCATCGAGAATGGCGAAGCCCTGGCTGTCGTCATTGGTGGTGCGCAGGCCGACCTGCACCGAGCAGGACGGATCGACCAGGCCCTCACGGGCGGCATGCCAGAACATGGTGCCATGGTCGATACGGCCCTCTTCGTCCGGCCAGGTGTCGCTGTGCGCATCGAAATGGATCAGCGCCAGCGGGCCATGGCGCCGGGCATGGGCCTTGAGCAGCGGGTAACTGATGAAATGGTCACCGCCCAGGGTAAGCATGGCGCAACCGGCTTCAAGAATGTGCTCGGCGTGGGCCTCGATGCTGTCCGGTACCGACTGCGGGGTGCCGCTGTCAAAGGCGCAGTCACCGTAGTCGATCACCGCCAGGTGGTCGAACGGGTCGAACGCCCAGGGCCAGTGGCGCGCCCAGGCCTGCTGCACCGAGGCGGCGCGGATCGCGCGCGGCCCGAAGCGCGCGCCAGGGCGGTTGCTGGTGGCAGTATCGAACGGCACGCCGCTGACCACCACATCCACCCCGCGCAAATCGCGGCTGTAGCGGCGACGGGAGAAACTGGTGATACCGGCGTAGGTACTTTCCGCTGCGGTACCGTACAGGCTGTCGCGGGTCATGGCCTGGTCGTTGTTCTGGGCTTGTTCCACGGTTGGGCTCCTTTAGGGTTATCGGTCACTGGCGGCTGCGGAAAGCCGTCCACAGCCGGTTGCGCTGGCGCAGGTCGGACAGCGCCATGCTGCGGTCGGCATACAGGCGCTCACGCACATCGGCAGGGGGGTAGATATCCGGGTCATTGCGCACGGCGTCATCCACCAGCGGCGTGGCCGCCTGGTTGGCGTTGGCGAAGAACAGCGTATTGGTCAGGGCAGCCACCGACTCTGGCTTGAGCATGAATGCGATGAAGGCCCGGGCAGCCTCCGGGTGCGGGGCGTCCTTGGGGATGACCAGGTTGTCCTGCCACACCAGGGTGCCTTCACGGGGGATGCGGTAGATCAGCTCGAACGGCTTGCCGGCGCGGCGCGCCTGGTCGGCGGCCATGGCCGCATCGCCGTTGTAGGTCAGCGCCAGGCATACGCTGCCGTTGGCCAGGTCGTTGATCTGCCGGCCATTGGCGACGTAGCTGATCGACGGCTGCAGCTGGCTCAGCAGGCTCTGCGCCGCCGCGAGGTCGGCCTTGTCCTGGCTGTAGGGGTCCTTGCCGAGGTAGTTGAGGGCGACGCCGATCACTTCCTGCGGCGAGTCCGGCATGGCGATGCCGCACTCCTTGAGGCGGCTGGCGTACTCGGGTTTGAACAGCAGGTCGAGGCTGTCCAGCGGCACATCGCCCAGGCGCTGGCGCACCGCTTCGACATTCACCCCCAGGCCCAGGGTGCCCCAGGTGTAGGGCACGGCGTAACGGTTGCCTGGGTCGGCCTCGGCCAGCTTGGCCAGCAGGTCCTTGTCGAGGTTGGCATAACCGGGCATGCCTTGCGCATCGAGCGGTTGCAGGGCATTGGCTTTCAGCGCCCGGGCCAGCACGGTGGCGGACGGCACGACCACGTCGTAGCCGCTGCGGCCGGTGAGCAGCTTGGTTTCCAGGACTTCGGTGGTGTCGAAGGTGTCGTAGCGCACCTTGTAGCCGGTTTCCTGTTCGAAGCGCTGGAGGGTTTCCGGGGCGACGTAGTCGGCCCAGCTGTAGAGATTGACGACCTTTTCTTCGGCCTGCAGCGGCAGGGCCAGGATCAGGGACAACAGGCACAGCGATCGACGCATGACGGGCACCTCGGCAAATGGGTGGATGCCGCCAGCATGCCAGCCGGGTAACATTGCAAGAATGGCAAGTTTGCAAAGCTGACATTCATCAGGAGCAATGTGATGCTCGGACAACTGCACGACCCCGACCTGCACCTGCTGCGGCTGTTCGTCACTGTAGTAGAGGCCGGCGGCTTCAGTGCCGCCCAGGGCGTACTGGGCCTGAGCCAACCCACCATCAGCCAGCGCATGGCGCAGCTGGAAACGCGCCTGGGCTACCGCCTGTGCAGCCGCGGCAAAGGCGGCTTTCGCCTGACCGACAAGGGCGAGCTGCTGTTGGAGGCAGCGCGTGGCCTGTTACTGAACATCGAGCTGTTTCGCCAACAGGCCAACGGCGTGGCCGGGCGCCTGCTGGGGACGGTGCGGGTGGGCATGGCCGAGAACCAGGATGCGGCCGTGAGCCTGCGCCTGGCCACGGCCATTTCACGCTTTCGCGGGCGCGAGGAAGCGGTGCAACTGGAACTGATCAGCGCACCACCGGCGGAGCTGGAGCGACTGCTGCTGGAACAACGGCTGGACTTTGCCATCAGCTATTTTTCCGGCAACCAGGCGGCGTTCGACTATCAGCCGTTGTTCGAGGAGCGGCAGCGTTTGTACTGCGGCAAGGGGCATGCGCTGTTCGATGCGGCCGAGGTGACCCACGAGCAGTTGCTGGAGGCGGACCAGGTGCGGCATCCCTATCGCTTCCTCAAGGGCGGCGAGCCGTTCCAGAGCCGACACAGCATGGCAGTGGCGGAGCAGATCGAGAGCGTGCTGACGTTCATTCTTTCGGGGCGGCATATTGGTTATCTGCCGTGTCACTGTGCGGCGAGCTGGGAGGCTCAGGGGGTGTTGCAGGCGCTGGATCCGGGGTTGGATTTTGTCGTGCCCTTCACCTTGGCTCGGCATCGGGCGCAGGTGCCGGGGGAGGCGCAGGCGGCATTTGTGGAAGATTTGCTGGTAGCGTTCTCCTGATCTGGCCTCTTCGCGGGCTTGCCCGCTCCCACAGGGATAGCGCCCAACCTCAGGGCAGCGCTGTTCCTGTGGGAGCGGGCAAGCCCGCGAAGAGGCCAGATCAGGAGAACGCTACCAGCAAATCTTCCACAAATGCCGCCTGCGCCTCCCCCGGCACCTG
>NZ_JAGIBG010000046.1 GCF_017744435.1 Pseudomonas sp. | reverse complement strand
GCAGCGCTACAGCGGGTTGCTGAAAGAACTGCTCGCCTGAAGAACCACTGGGGCTGCTGTGCAGCCCTTCGCGGGCACGCCCGCTCCCACAGGTACAACACAAGCCTCAAGGGCAGTGATATTCCTGTGGGAGCGGGCGTGCCCGCGAAGGGCTGCACAGCAGCCCCAGTGGTTCTTCAGGCGAGCAGTTCTTTCAGCAACCCGCTGTAGCGCTGCTGCTGCTTGTTCAGCACCAACCGGTTGGCTGCGAACACCGCTTTCAATTCCTCCAGCGCCACGGCGAAGTCATCGTTGATGATGACGTACTCGTATTCGTCGTAGTGCTCCATCTCGCTCACCGCTTCCTTCATGCGTCCGGCGATGATCTCTTCGCTGTCCTGGCCACGGCCATCCAGACGCTCGCGCAACGCCTGCTGGCTCGGCGGCAGGATGAACACCGACCGTGCCTCGGGCATCAGCTTGCGCACCTGCTGGGCGCCTTGCCAGTCGATCTCCAGGATCAGGTCGTTGCCCCGGTCCAGCACCTCTTGCAGCGCACTGCGCGAAGTCCCGTAGAAATTGCCGAACACTTCGGCGTGCTCGAGGAAGTCACCCTTGGCGATCAGCCCCTTGAAATCGTCATGGCTGACGAAGTGGTAGTTCACGCCGTGCTCTTCGCCCGGGCGCATGGCGCGGGTGGTGTGCGAGACCGAGACGCTGACGCGCGGGTCGGCCTTGATCAGGGCGGTGACCAGGCTGGTCTTGCCGGCGCCGGACGGTGCCGAAACGATGTAGAGGGTGCCGCTGCTTTGATTCATGGTCGGGGTGGCCTTACTCGATGTTCTGTACTTGTTCACGCATCTGTTCGATCAACACCTTCAGGTTGACCGCCGCTTGCGTGCTGCGTGGGTCGAAGGCCTTGGAGCCCAGGGTGTTGGCTTCTCGGTTGAGTTCCTGCATCAGGAAATCCAGGCGCCGACCGGCGGCGCCGCCGGACTTGAGCACCCGGCGCACTTCGTTGACGTGAGTGCTGAGGCGGTCGAGCTCCTCGGCGACGTCGCTCTTCTGTGCCAGCAGCACCATCTCTTGCTCCAGGCGCTGCGGGTCGAGCTCGGCCTTGAGGTCGCCGAAACGGTCGATGATCTTCTGCCGCTGGGCAGCAAGCATCTGCGGCACCAGGGCGCGCAGGGTGGTGACCTCGGTGGCCATGTTGTCCAGGCGTTCGTTGATCAGCCGGGCCAGCTCCTGGCCTTCGCGCAGGCGCCCGGCCTTGAGTTCGGCCAAGGCCTCGTCGAACAGCGCCACGGCTTCGGCGTTCAGGGCCTGGGGGTCAGTGGCGTCGGCCACCAGCACGCCCGGCCAGGACAGCACTTCCAGCGGGTTGAGCGCGGCTGGCTGCTTGATCAGGCCGGCCACCTCTTCGGCGGCGGCGACCAGCTGCGCGGCGCGCTCGCGGTCGACCTTGAGCGGCTTGCCGTTGCTGTCTTCGTGCAGGCGCAGGGTGCATTCGACCTTGCCGCGCGACAGGCCCTGGCGCAGGCCTTCACGTACCGCGCCTTCAAGGTCGCGCAGGGCGTCCGGCAGGCGCAGGTGAGGCTCAAGGTAACGGTGGTTGACCGAGCGCAGTTCCCAGACCAGGGTGCCTTGGCTGCCTGCGCGCTCGACTCGAGCAAAAGCGGTCATGCTGTGCACCATGGGAAGTACCTCGCGTAAATGAATTGAAGGCGCGCGATTGTAGCGCAGTGCGCACGTGGCGCCCAATCCGCCCATGTTACAGAGCGCGTGCCAGTGAGTGGGAAAAGGCGACAGGCTGCCGGGGGCGCGACAATAGGCATGTCCTCTGGGGGCGACGGGCTCTATAATGGCGGGCAGATTCAAAGTCCCAGTACAGGTATCCCAGATGAAACGTCCAAGTGGTCGCGCCGCCGATCAGCTCCGCTCGATCCGCATCACCCGCAACTACACCAAGCACGCCGAAGGGTCGGTACTGGTCGAGTTCGGTGACACCAAGGTCATCTGCACGGTCAGCGTCGAAAATGGCGTACCGCGCTTCCTCAAAGGCCAGGGCCAAGGTTGGCTGACTGCCGAGTACGGCATGCTGCCGCGTTCCACCGGCGAGCGTAACCAGCGCGAAGCCAGCCGTGGCAAGCAAGGTGGTCGCACCCTGGAAATCCAGCGCCTGATCGGCCGTTCGCTGCGCGCCGCGCTGGACATGAGCAAGCTCGGCGACATCACCCTGTACATCGACTGCGACGTGATCCAGGCCGATGGCGGCACCCGCACCGCGTCGATCACTGGCGCCATGGTCGCCTTGTGCGACGCCCTGGCCGTGATCAAGAAGCGCGGTGGCCTGAAGGCCGGCAACCCGCTCAAGCACATGATCGCTGCCGTGTCGGTGGGCATGTACCAGGGCGAAGCAGTGCTCGACCTGGACTACCTGGAAGACTCCGCTGCGGAAACCGACCTCAACGTGGTCATGACCAGCGCCGGTGGTTTCATCGAAGTGCAGGGCACCGCCGAAGGTGCGCCGTTCCAGCCTGAAGACTTCAACGCCATGCTGGCGCTGGCGCAAAAGGGCATGAGCGAAATCTTCGAACTGCAGCAGGCCGCTCTGGCCGACTGATCGCAGCCAAGGAGGTGCGGGGCATGAACGATTCCGAACTGTCGGTCACCCCGCCCAATGCCGAAGTCCGGCAATGGGCGATGTTCTGTCACCTCTCCGCGCTGCTTGGCCTGGTTGTGCCCCTCGGGCACCTGCTGGGCCCGCTGGTGCTGTGGCACCTCAAGCGCGAGCAGGACCCCTTCATCGATGCCCAGGGCAAAGAGGCGTTGAATTTTCAGATCAACGTGACCATTGCCGGGTTCGTCTGTACCGCCCTGATGTTCGTGGCCATCGGCCTCGTGCTGTTCCCGGTCCTGATGCTGGCGGTGCTGATCTTGATCATCCTGGCGGCAGTCAGGGCCAATGAAGGCAAGGCGTACCGCTACCCCTTCATCTGGCGACCGATCCAATAAAAAAGGGCCGCTTTCGCGGCCCTTTTTCTTAGATGGTCAACGTCCAGTCATAGTCGACAATCAGCGGCGCATGCTGGGAGAAGCGCGGCTGACGCGGCAGGCGGGCATTGCGCACGAAGCGGCGCAGGCCCGGGGTGAGGATCTGGTAGTCGAACCGGTAGCCCAGGTTGAGCATTTCGGCCTGCTCGTTGTCCGGCCACCAGCTGTACTGGTCGCCTTCACGGCTGACTTCGCGCAATGCATCGACATAGCCCATGTCGCCAGTGATCGCATCCATCCACGCCCGCTCTGGCGGCAGGAAGCCCGGTGACTGCTGGCTGTCACGCCAGTTCTTGATGTCGAGCTTCTGCTGCGCCACGTAGAACGAGCCGCAATAGATGTATTCGCGACGCTTGCGACGCTGTTTGTCCAGGTACTTGGCGAAGTCGTCCATCAACTTGAACTTCTGGTTCAAGTCTTCGTCGCCGTTCATACCCGAAGGCAGCAGCAGGCTGGCAATACTGACTTTGTCGAAATCTGCTTGCAGATAACGCCCGTAGCGATCGGCTGTCTCGAAACCCAGGCCGGTGATGACTGCCTTGGGCTGCATGCGCGAGTACAGTGCCACGCCACCTTGGGCGGGTACCTCCGCGTCGCAGGCATAAAGGAAATAGCCATCGAGCTGGAAAGCTGGGTCGTCGAGTTCAAAGGCCGAGGCGCGGGTATCCTGAAGGCAGATGACGTCGGCATTCTGGGCTTGCAGCCAGCTGAGCAATCCACGCTCGGCCGCAGCCTGAATGCCATTCACGTTCACACTGATGATCCGCATAAATGGCCCCAAAAATCTCGTGCGTGTATGATACCCGAGCTCAACCCATTTAGCTAAATCCGTGGTGTCCGGGACCTTACATGCAGCCGTATCAGCGCGACTTCATCCGTTTTGCCATCGATCGCGGCGTGCTGCGCTTCGGTGAATTCACCCTGAAATCGGGGCGTACCAGCCCGTATTTCTTCAATGCCGGCCTGTTCAACACCGGTTCCGCCCTTGCGCAACTGGGCCGTTGCTACGCGGCAGCCATCGTCGACAGCAAGATCCCGTTCGACGTGCTGTTCGGCCCAGCCTACAAGGGTATCCCCCTGGCGGCGGCCACCGCCGTGGCCCTGGCCGAGCAGCATCAGCTCGACGTGCCGTGGTGCTTCAACCGCAAGGAAGCCAAGGATCACGGCGAAGGCGGCAGCCTGGTGGGCGCGCCGCTGGCCGGTGACGTGCTGATCATCGACGACGTGATCACTGCCGGTACCGCGATTCGCGAAGTGATGCAGATCATCAACGCCCAGCAGGCCAAGGCCGCTGGCGTGCTGATCGCGCTGAACCGCGAAGAGCGCGGCAATGGCGAGCTGTCGGCTATCCAGGAAGTGGAGCGCGACTTCGGTATCCCGGTGGTCAGCATCGTTTCGCTGACCCAGGTGCTAGAGTTCCTGGCCGACGATCCGCAGCTCAAGCAGCATCTGCCGGCTGTCGAGGCTTACCGGGCGCAGTACGGGATCTGATCCTGGCCCGGTAACGAAAAAAGGCGACCTTCGTGAGAGGGTCGCCTTTTTTGTTTCTGCCAGTGCAGCTTACGCGTGACGCTTGCGGTTGGTGATCAGGGTGCCGACGCCGCTGTCGGTGAAGATCTCCAGCAGCACTGCGTTGGGCACGCGGCCGTCGACGATGTGCGAGCTGTTGACGCCGCCCTGGACCGCTTCCAGCGCGCACTTGATCTTCGGCAGCATGCCACCATAGATGGTGCCGTCGGCGATCAGTTCGTTGACCTGCTCGGTGGTCAGGCCGGTCAGGACCTGGCCCTGCTTGTCCATCAGGCCGGCGATGTTGGTCAGCAGCATCAGCTTTTCAGCCTTCAGCGCTTCGGCAACCTTGCCCGCCACCAGGTCGGCGTTGATGTTGTACGACTCACCGTTGGCGCCCACGCCGATCGGCGCGATTACCGGGATGAAGTCACCTTTCACCAGCATGTTCAGCAGGTCGGTGTTGACGCTGACCACTTCGCCGACATGACCGATGTCGATGATTTCCGGCTGGGTCATCTCCGGGGTCTGGCGGGTGACGGTGAGCTTCTTCGCACGAATCAGCTCGGCGTCCTTGCCGGTCAGGCCGATGGCGCTGCCGCCGTGGCGGTTGATCAGGTTGACGATGTCCTTGTTGACCTGGCCGCCGAGGACCATTTCCACCACGTCCATGGTTGCGGCGTCGGTGACGCGCATGCCATCAATGAAGTGGCTCTCGATCGACAGGCGCTTGAGCAGGTCACCGATCTGCGGGCCGCCACCGTGCACGACCACCGGGTTGATACCCACGGCCTTCATCAGCACGATGTCACGGGCAAAGCCGGTCTTGAGCTCCTCGCTCTCCATCGCGTTGCCGCCGTACTTGATCACCAGGGTCTTGCCGACAAAGCGGCGAATGTAAGGCAGTGCTTCGGACAAAACCTCGGCTACATGGGAAGCGGCATCGCGATCGAGGGTCATGCAGGGCTCCTGTAAGGAACAGATAGTCGGTCAGAACGGCAGTTGCAGCTCAGGGGCAACCCGCAGCAACTGGGCACGGAAAACATCCTTGATACGTTGCAACTCGGCGGCGCTTTCAGCCTCGAAACGCAGCACCAGCACCGGCGTGGTGTTGGAGGCGCGGACCAGGCCCCAGCCTTTCGGGTAGTCGACCCGCACACCGTCGATGGTGGTCAGGTTGGCATCGCCCCACTGGGCGTCGCGTTGCAGTGCATCAATGATGCTGAATTTACCCTCGTCGGTCACATCAATATTGATTTCCGGCGTGGAAATATCGTTCGGGAAGGCGGCGAACAGGTCTTCGGCGTTCTGCGAGGCCTTGCTGAGGATCTCCAGCAGGCGCGCGGCGCTGTAGATGCCGTCGTCGAAACCGTACCAGCGCTCCTTGATGAAGATGTGACCACTCATCTCGCCAGCCAGCAGCGAGCCGGTCTGCTTCATCTTCTTCTTGATCAGCGAGTGGCCGGTCTTCCACATCAGGGCTCGGCCACCGTGCTGTTCAATCAGCGGGGTCAGGCGGCGGGTGCATTTGACGTCGAAGATGATCTCGGCGCCCGGGTTGCGCTCCAGCACGTCGAGGGCAAACAGCATCAGCAGGCGGTCAGGGTAGACGATGCTGCCGGTGTTGGTCACCACGCCCACGCGGTCACCGTCGCCGTCGAAGGCCAGGCCGATGTCGGCGCCGGTTTCCTTGACCTTGGCGATCAGGTCTTCGAGGTTTTCCGGCTTGCCCGGGTCCGGGTGGTGGTTGGGGAAGTTGCCATCCACCTCGCAGAACAGCGGGATGACGTCGCAGCCCAGGGCTTCGATCAGCTGCGGTGCGATCACGCCAGCGGCGCCGTTGCCGCAATCCACCACGACCTTGAGCTTCTTCGCCAGCTTCACGTCACCGACGATTTGCTGGAAATAACGATCAAGGATCTCGACCTGCTGCACGCTGCCTTCGCCGCGTGGCACGTCGTTGGTCTTCAGGCGGGTCAGCAGGGCCTGGATCTGCTCGTTGGCCAGGGTGTCGCCAGCGATGACGATCTTGAAGCCGTTGTAGTCCGACGGGTTGTGGCTGCCGGTGAGCATCACGCCCGACTTGCCGGCCAGCACGTTGGCGGCGTAGTACAGGGCAGGGGTCGGCACCAGGCCGACGTCGCTGACCTGGCAACCGGCATCGACCAGGCCCTGGATCAGCTGTTCGACCAGCATCGGGCCGGACAGGCGGCCATCGCGGCCAACGGAAATCTGCGGTTCGCCCTGGGCAATGGTCTGTGCGCCGATGGCGCGGCCGATCCAGTAGGCGGTTTCGCCGTGCAGGGTCTTGCCGACCACGCCGCGGATGTCATAGGCGCGGAAGATGCTTTCCGGCAGTGCCGGGACCAGGTGGGCCATGTCGTTCATCTCGGGAAACTCCATTAGTCAAAGGCTTTTCTGGGCAGGCGCAAACTGAACGCTTGGACGGTGGAATCGCCAGAGAGTTCGCCATCCTTGGCCTGAACGGTTGTTGGTCGACTCAGTGGCTGCCGGAATGGCCGAAGCCGCCCGTGCCACGTTGGCTCTCGTCGAAGTTCTCGACGATGTCGAAATGTGCTTGTACCACAGGAACCAGCACAAGTTGAGCGATGCGTTCGCCGACGGCGATGGTGAACGGCGTGTTGCCACGGTTCCAGCACGACACCATCAGCTCGCCCTGGTAGTCCGAGTCGATCAGGCCGACCAGGTTGCCGAGCACGATGCCGTGCTTGTGGCCCAGGCCCGAGCGCGGCAGGATCATCGCCGCCAGGCCTGGGTCGCCGATGTAGATCGACAGGCCGGTCGGGATCAGCAGGGTCTGGCCCGGCTCGAGGACGGTGTCCTCTTTCAGCAGGGCGCGCAGGTCGAGGCCGGCGGAACCCGGGGTGGCGTATTGCGGCAGCGGGAATTCGCTGCCCAGGCGTGGGTCGAGGATCTTGGCTTGAAGAGCGTGCATGTAACTTATTGAACCTGATTGAGCCGTTCGGCGATGAAGGCGACCAGTTGCCGGGCAATCTTGCCCTTGCTGGTCTGCGCGAAGAGGGTCTGGTGCTGCTGGCGGTCGATCACGGTCAGGGCATTTTCCTCGCTGTTGAAGCCGATGCTGGGGTTGGCCACATCATTGGCGACGATCAGGTCGAGGTTCTTGTCCTTGAGCTTGCGCGTGGCGTAATCGAGCAAGTGTTCGGTCTCGGCGGCGAAGCCGACACTGAACGGGCGGTCGGTGCGGCCAGCGAGGGTGGCAAGGATATCGGGATTGCGCACCATCTGCAGCAGCATGCCGTCGCCGGTCGTAGGATCCTTCTTGAGCTTTTGCGGGGCGACCACTTCTGGGCGGTAGTCCGCGACCGCCGCAGAAGCGATGAACAAGTCGCACGGCATGGCGGCTTCACAGGCTGCGAGCATGTCCCGTGCGCTGACCACGTCGATACGCTGCACGCGATCGGGGGTCTGCAGGTGCACAGGGCCGGTGACGAGGGTCACCCGAGCACCGGCTTCGGCGGCTGCCTCGGCCAGGGCGAAGCCCATCTTGCCGGAGCTATGATTGGTGATGTAACGCACCGGGTCGATGTTTTCCTGGGTCGGGCCGGCAGTGATCAGCACGTGCTTGCCGGTCAGCGCCTGGCGCTTGAAGCTTTCCGCGGCGCACCAGGCCAGGTCGGTGGCTTCGAGCATGCGGCCCAGGCCCACGTCGCCACAGGCCTGGCTGCCCGAGGCCGGGCCGAACACCTGGATGCCGCGGCTCTTGAGCAGCTCAAGGTTGGCCTGGGTGGCCGGGTCGCGCCACATCGCCTGATTCATCGCCGGGGCTACGGCCACGGTGGCGTCGGTGGCCAGCACCAGGGTGGTCAGCAGGTCGTCGGCCATGCCTTGGGCCAGGCGCGCCATGAGGTCGGCGGTGGCCGGGGCGATCAGTACCAGGTCGGCCCACTTGGCCAGTTCGATGTGGCCCATGGCCGCTTCGGCGGCAGGGTCGAGCAGATCCATGTGCACCGGGTGGCCGGACAGCGCCTGCAGGGTCAGCGGGGTGATGAATTCGGCACCACCGCGGGTCATGACGACGCGCACCTGCGCGCCGTGCTCCAGGAGTCGGCGAATCAGCTCTGCGCTTTTATAGGCGGCAATGCCACCTCCGACGCCGAGAACGATGCGCTTGCGATACAGCCGCTGCATAGGCTTGCCTTTTTCCAGTGAGAGCGGGCGGCGACGTTTGAAAATGCCTGCGGCAGAACGTCGCATGTACGAGGCGAAATAGATTAACACAGGGCCGAAACGGGCCGCAGCAAGGGCAGGGAGCAGGGATGAATATCAGGGAGTGGCCGGCTGAAGAGCGGCCGAGGGAGAAGCTGTTGCAGCGCGGGGCTGGAAGCCTGACCGATGCTGAGTTGTTGGCCGTGTTTCTCGGCTCAGGCGTGCGCGGGCGCAATGTCGTGGAGCTGGCGCGAGGCTTGCTGGTGAGGTTCGGCGGCTTGCGCCAGTTGCTGGAGGCCGACCGCGAGGCCTTCGTCGGTGAGCTTGGGCTGGGCCCGGTGAGGTACAGCCAGTTGCAGGCATTGCTGGAAATCGGGCGCAGGCACCTGGCCACGGCTATCGAACGCGAGTCGGTCATGGACAGCCCGGCTGCGGTGCGGCGCTATCTGAAGTCCATGCTGCGCCATGAAGTGAGCGAGGTGTTCGGCTGTCTGTTTCTGGATACCAAGCACCGGCCGCTGGCGTTCGAGATCCTGTTCAGGGGCACGATAGACCGGGCGAGTGTCTACCCGCGCGAAGTGGTGCGCCGGGCGCTGCAGCACAACGCGGCGGCGCTGATCCTGTGCCATAACCATCCTTCGGGCAACAGCGAGCCGAGCCAGGATGATGTGCACCTGACGCTGTCGCTGAAGCGGGGGTTGGGGCTGATCGACGTGCGGGTGCTGGATCACATCATCATCGGCGACGGGGAGCCGCTGTCGATGGTCGAGCATGGGTGGATTGCAGCTTAGGGCTTTGTGCTGCCAGTGCCGGCCTCTTCGCGGGCTCGCCCGCTCCCACAGGGACTGCACAGCACCCAAGATAGATGCGATCCCTGTGGGAGCGGGCAAGCCCGCGAAGAGGCCAGTACAGGCTTACTTGGTCGCCGACACCTTGCTGAAGTCCAGCCGCCCGAACGGGCTCACCTGATACCCCTCGACCCCCTGGCGCAACAGCGTCGCCGCCGTCGGATGCGCCAGTGGCACCCACAGTGCCTGCTGCTGGATCAAGGTCTGCGCCTGCTGGTAAAGCCGGCTGCGCACGCTCTGGTCGTTGGTGGTGCGCCCGGCACTGATCAGCTGGTCCAGGCGGTCATCGCAGAAGCGTGCGAAGTTGGTCCCCGACTTTACCGCCGCGCAGGAAAACTGCGGGCTGAGGAAGTTATCCGGATCGCCGTTGTCGCCGGCCCAGCCCATGAACAGCAGGTCATGTTCGCCGGCCTTGGCCCGGCGGATCAGCTCGCCCCACTCGATCACGCGGATCTCGGCCTTGATGCCGATCTTCGCCAGGTCGGCCTGGAGCATCTGTGCCCCCAGGCTCGGGTTGGGGTTGAGCAGGCTGCCCGACGGGCGGGTCCAGATAGTGGTGCTGAAGCCTTCAGCCAGGCCAGCCTTGGCCAGCAGTGCCTTGGCCTTGGTCAGGTCCAGCGGGTAGCCGGGCAGGTCCTTGGCGTAGCTCCAGGTGTTGGGCGGGTAGGGGCCGTTGGCGGCGGTGGCGGTGTCTTCGAACACGGCCTTGAGGTAGGCCTGCTTGTCGAAGGCCAGGTTGATCGCCTGGCGCACTTCAGGCTTGTCCAGCGGCGGGTGTTCGCTGTTGATGGCGACAAAGGCGGTCATGAACGCCGGGGTGGTGACGACCTTGAGGTTGCCGTCCTTGCCGGCTTCGGCGATGTCTACCGGCTTGGGCGACAGGGCCACCTGGCATTCGCCCCGCTTGAGCTTCTGCAGGCGCACGTTGGCGTCGGGGGTGATGGCGAAGATCAGCGGGTCGACCGCCGGCTTGCCATCGAAGTAGTCCGGGTTGGCGCGGTAGCGCACCACGGCGTCCTTCTGGAAGCGCTGGAACACGAACGGGCCGGTGCCGATCGGCTGGCTGTTGAGTTTTTCCGGGCTGCCTTCCTTGAGCAGCTTGTCGGCGTACTCGGCCGAGTAGATCGAGGCGAAGCCCATGCTCAGGGTGGCCAGGAAGGTGGCGTCGGCGTGGGTCAGGGTGAAGCGCACGGTGCTTGGCTCCGGGGCCTCGATCGCCTTGATCAGGCTGCCCAGTTGCAGCGACTGGGCGTGCGGGTAGCCGCCCGGCGCGGTCTTGTGCCAGGCGTGGGCGGGGTAGAGCATGCGCTGGAAGCTGAATAGCACGTCGTCGGCGTTCAGTTCGCGGGTGGGCTTGAAGTACGGCGTGGTGTGGAACTTCACCCCGTCGCGCAGCTTGAAGTCGTAGGTCAGGCCATCGGCCGATACCGTCCAGCTCTGCGCCAGGCTCGGCACCACCTTGCCCTGGCTCGCGTCGAACTCGACCAGGCGGTTCATCAGCACGTCGGCCGAAGCGTTGGTGGTGGTCAGCGAGTTGTACTGGACCACATCGAAGCCTTCGGGGCTGGCCTCGGTGCAGACGCTCAATGGGGCGGCCTGGGCAACGCCTGCGGCAAACAGGGAGGTGAACAATAAGGAAAGGGCGGCAGCACGCATGGTGGCTCCTTGGCTGGTCGATGGCCCATCTGCCGGCGCAGTCTGGAAACGTCCTACCCTAGTGCGCGTTTTCGGAAATGACCACCTTCTTTTTCAGGTACCTGGCGACGAGCGGTCGACAGTGCGGCGGGCGAGTCGCTATGCTGCTCGCGCGCCATTTGCAGCACACGAATGCTCATCTTCTGTTGTTGCGGCGTAGTCTTTCTGGTATAAAGCAGCGCTCTTTTCTAGGGGCTCGGCCTGTCGCATCAGCGGATCCGGTCGATAAGACCTCCAGAATCACGGCGCCTGGCGCCAAAGACTGAGAGATTAAGCGGCCAACCCATGCCGGGTTGGGCATGTGGTTTTAGAGGGCTGAGTCATGTCGAGAGTCTGTCAAGTTACTGGTAAGGGTCCAGTAACCGGGAACAACATTTCCCACGCAAACAACAAAACCCGTCGTCGTTTCCTGCCGAACCTGCAGCACCACCGTTTCTGGGTTGAATCCGAGAAGCGTTTCGTGCGTCTGCGCGTATCCGCCAAAGGCATGCGTATCATCGACAAGCGCGGCATCGACGCCGTTCTGGTTGATATCCGTAAAGCTGGCGCCAAGGTTTAAGGGAGAACATCATGCGTGAATTGATCCGTCTGGTTTCGAGTGCCGGTACCGGCCACTTCTACACCACCGACAAGAACAAGCGCACCACCCCGGACAAAATCGAGATCAAGAAATACGATCCGGTTGTTCGCAAGCACGTGGTGTACAAGGAAGCCAAGATCAAGTAATTGATCGGCGACCTGAAAAAAACCCGCATCCGAAAGGACGCGGGTTTTTTTATGCCTGCGCGGGGCTCAGGTCATTTCTGCTCGAACATCACGTAGATCTTGCGGCAAGGCTCCAGCACTTCCCAGGTGCCCTTGAAGCCTGCCGGGATGACAAACCGATCACCGGCACGCAGGGTCTTGGCCCCGCCATCCTGGTCGCGCAGCACCGAAACACCCTGCACGATCTCGCAATACTCATGCTCGGTGTAGCTCACCGTCCATTGCCCCACCTCACCTTCCCAGACACCTGCGGTAAACTGACCGCATGGGCTGGAGTAGTGGTTGTAGACAGCCTGGTCCGGCTCGCCCTTGAGGATTTTTTCCGCCGCTGGGCGGTAGCGTTCGGCCTCGGTGAGAACCTGGGCGAAGTCGATGATGCTGTCGATGCTCATGGTGCGGCTCCTGTTGTTGTTTAATAAAATGCACATCAGTAGGCTTTTAGGCCGTTCGTGTCAAATATATTGATACTTTATTCAGCCTGGTTTAGGGTATCGCTTGCCCGTGTGCGCTCGTCGCCCGGCCAGAATTCTGACAACGCCAGTGAGTCCTCAGTGCGGCGTTGCACCTAAACAAGAGGAGGAGTTTCGTATGACCACCCTGACTCGTGCGGACTGGGAACAACGTGCCCAGCAACTGAAGATCGAAGGCCGTGCCTTCATCAACGGCGAATACACCGACGCCGCATCCGGTGAAACATTCGACTGCCTGAGCCCGGTCGACGGACGCTTCCTGGCCAAGGTTGCCAGCTGCGACCTGGCCGATGCCAACCGCGCCGTGGAAAACGCCCGCGCCACCTTCAATTCCGGCGTCTGGTCGCAACTGGCCCCGGCCAAGCGCAAAGCCAAGCTGATCCGCTTTGCCGACCTGCTGCGCAAGAACGTCGAAGAGCTGGCGCTGCTGGAAACCCTGGACATGGGCAAGCCGATCGGCGACTCCTCCAGCATCGACGTGCCAGGCGCGGCGCAAGCCATTCACTGGACCGCCGAAGCCATCGACAAAGTCTACGACGAAGTCGCCCCGACGCCACACGACCAGCTCGGCCTGGTTACCCGTGAGCCTGTGGGTGTGGTCGGTGCCATCGTGCCTTGGAACTTCCCGCTGCTGATGGCCTGCTGGAAAATCGCCCCGGCCCTGGCTACCGGCAACTCGCTGGTGCTCAAGCCGTCCGAAAAATCCCCGCTGACCGCCATCCGCATCGCCCAGCTGGCGATCGAAGCCGGTATCCCGGCTGGCGTGCTGAACGTGCTGCCAGGCTACGGCCACACCGTGGGCAAGGCCCTGGCCCTGCACATGGACGTCGACACTCTGGTGTTCACCGGCTCCACCAAGATCGCCAAGCAATTGATGGTCTACGCTGGCGAGTCGAACATGAAGCGCATCTGGCTGGAAGCCGGCGGCAAGAGCCCGAACATCGTCTTCGCCGACGCCCCGGACCTGCAAGCCGCCGCTGAAGCTGCCGCCAGCGCCATCGCCTTCAACCAGGGCGAAGTCTGCACCGCTGGTTCCCGTCTGCTGGTCGAGCGTTCGATCAAGGACAAGTTCCTGCCAATGGTGGTCGAGGCCCTCAAAGGCTGGAAGCCTGGCAACCCGCTGGACCCACAGACCACCGTCGGTGCTTTGGTTGACACCCAGCAGATGAACACCGTGCTGTCGTACATCGACGCCGGCCACAAGGACGGCGCCAAGCTGTTGGCCGGTGGCAAGCGCACCCTGGAAGAAACCGGTGGCACCTACGTCGAGCCGACCATCTTCGACGGCGTGACCAACGCCATGAAGATCGCCCAGGAAGAAATCTTCGGCCCAGTGCTGTCGGTGATCGCCTTCGACACCGCCGAAGAAGCCATCGCCATTGCCAACGACACCCCGTATGGCCTGGCCGCCGGTATCTGGACCTCGGACATCACCAAGGCCCACAAGACCGCCCGTGCCGTGCGCGCTGGCAGCGTCTGGGTCAACCAGTACGACGGCGGCGACATGACCGCACCGTTTGGTGGCTTCAAGCAGTCGGGCAACGGCCGTGACAAGTCGCTGCATGCGCTGGAGAAGTACACCGAGCTGAAGGCGACCTGGATCAAGCTGTAATTCCAGTGGGGGCCGCCTAGCGGCCCCAACAATGGCCGGGGCGGCTCATACCGCCCCGGCTTCGTCGTTTCTGCCATTCAAGAATTCTGCCTGGGAGGCTGCAATGCGTTGGGGAACCTATTTTGCCGTGCTGGCATCGGTGCTCAGTGTCGGGCTCGCGCTCGGTGTGAGCATGCCGCTGGTGTCCCTGCGCCTTGAGGCCTGGGGCTACGGTGGGTTCGCCATCGGCGTGATGGCGGCCATGCCGGCGCTGGGCGTGCTGCTCGGTGCCAGCCTGGCCAGCCGCCTGGCAGGCTGGGTCGGCGTGCCCTCGGCGATGCGCTTGTGCCTGTGGGGCGGGGCGCTGTCCATTGGCCTGGTGGCGCTGCTGCCAAGCTACCCGCTGTGGCTGGCCCTGCGCCTGCTCATTGGCATGTCGCTGACCGTGGTGTTCATCCTCGGCGAGAGCTGGATCAATCAGTTGGTGGTCGAGCAATGGCGCGGGCGCCTGGTGGCGCTGTATGGCAGCAGCTACGCCCTGAGCCAGCTGGCCGGGCCGTTGGTGCTGGGCTTCCTCGGCTCCGACGATGACTTCGGCTTCTGGGCGGCGACCGGGTTGTTGCTGCTGGCACCCTTGCTGCTGCTCGGGCGTGGTGGTGCACCCAGCACCGAAGCCTGCAGCGTGACCTTTGGCGACCTGTTCGCCTTCTGCCGCCGCTTGCCGGTGATTGCCTGGGCTGTCGCCCTGTTTGCCGCCTTCGAGGCGATGATTCTTACCTTGTTGCCGGTGTATTGCCTGCAGCAGGGCTTCAGCACCGAGATCGCCCTGTTCATGGTCAGCACCGTGGTGGTGGGCGATGCGGTGCTGCAATTGCCGATCGGCGCATTGGCCGACCACATGTCGCGGCAGGCGCTGTTCACCGGTTGTGCAGTGACCTTGATGGTTTCCAGCCTGGCGATTCCGTTGCTGCTGGATACACCCGCGATCTGGCCCCTGTGGGTATTGTTCGGTGCCAGTGCCGGGGGCTTGTTCACCTTGTCGCTGATCTTGATCGGCGAGCGTTACCGCGATGACGCCCTGGTGCGGGCCAATGCTCATGTGGCGCAGCTTTGGGGTATCGGTTGCCTGCTCGGGCCGTTGCTGGCCGGCGCGGGGAGCCAATGGATCAGCGGGCATGCGCTGCTGTGGCTGATGGCGGCTGGGGCAGCAGGGCTGGTGGTGCTGACCCGCAGGCGCGGCGCGTTCGAGCCAGCCTCGGCCTGAGCCTACAACATCTTCTCCAGGCCAACGGCCTTGCTGATCCAGGCATTGAAGCGCCGCCAGATGCCACCTGGCTCGGATGTCAGCATGTGCCGTTGGCCATGGTCTTCGGTCGCCCAGACCAGTTCGTCACCCACCAGCTTGACCTGATAGCTCAATGCCGGCGCCATACCCTGCTGGGCCAGCTCGCGGGTGTATTCGGCCAGCTCCGGGCTGTCCACCAGTACGCCGACCTCGGTGTTCCACAGCACTGAACGAGGGTCGAAGTTGAACGACCCGATGAATGTCTTGCGGCGGTCGAACACGATGGCCTTGGTGTGCAGGCTCGAGTCCGAGCTGCTGCCATGCAAGCTCAGGCGTGCAGGTGTCGGGGCGCCCGGCTGACGACGCAATTCGAACAGTTGCACGCCGTGCTCGAGCAACGCGCGGCGATAGGGTGCATAACCGCCATGCACTGCCGGCACGTCGGTGGCCTCCAGCGAGTTGGTGAGTAGCTTGACCGAAGCCCCGGCGTCGGCCCGGCCGGTCAGGTACAGCAAGCCCGGCTCACCTGGCACGAAATAGGCCGACATCAGGATCAGCTCGCGCTGCACGTTGGCCAGGTCCGGTGCCAGTTGCTGGCTCAGCAGCAGTTGCGGGTCTGGCTCATCGTCGGCCAGCACTTTGCTCGGCGCATCCCACAGTGCCTGGGCATGGGCCCAGATCAATTCGTTGCGCCAGACATCCAGGCGCGGCTGCGACTGATAGGACATGAGCCGGTCATACAGGGCCTTGCGCTGTACCCGTGCCTGGGCCAGGGACACTTCCAGGCGCTGGCGGCTGGCGCGCAGGTCGTCGGCATCCGGGGCATGCCAGAGGAAGTCGGTGATCGGCCGGCTCAGGGCACTGTTCCAGTACTGGTCGAAGCTGTGCCCCAGTTGCTCGGCCACCGGGCCGACGCCGAGCAGGTCGATGTCGGTGAAGTTGAGGTTGGGTTCGGCATCGAAGTACTCGTCACCCAGGTTGCGCCCGCCGACGATGGCCATGCTGTTGTCCACCAGGAACAACTTGTTGTGCATGCGTCGGTGCTGGCGCGACAGGTTGAACAGGCGGCCGACTGCACGCGTCACGCCTGTGCTGCGCCCCAGGTGCAACGGATTGAACACACGAATCTCGATGTTAGGGTGGGCATCGAGGGTGCCCATGATGGTGTCCAGGCCATCGCTGGTGGTGTCGTCGAGCAGGACGCGCACGCGTACGCCGCGGTCGGCTGCACGCAACAGTTCGTGCACCAGGGCGCGGGTGCTCAAGCCATCGTGGACGATGTAGTACTGCAGGTCGATGCTCGCCTGGGCATTGCGAATCAGCTCTGCGCGGGCACGGAAGGCCTCGTTGCTGTTGGGCAGCAGGCGAAAGCCCGAGCGCCCGTCATAGGGCGCGGCCTGGCGCAACACCGAGCGGCCGAATGCCGACTCGCTGGCCGGCAGCGTCTGGCTGGTTTCGCGGGGCATGCCGACGCTGGCACAGCCATTGAGGCCGAGCAGCAGTACCAGCAGCAGAGGCAAGGCTCGCTGGAGTCTCAAGGGTGAATCGTCCTGTACAGCAATGCGCTAAGGGGTTGGACTACGAAATGCGGCGCAAAGTTACGCCTCGGCGTTGCCTTCAGCCACTAGACGAAGGGCGGTTTCACCTACCTTGCGCACGGCCGCTTCGATCTTCGGCGTTGGCCGCGCGGCGAAATTCATGCGCAGGCAATGACGGAACTTGCCCGAGGCCGAGAAGATGCTGCCCACGGCGATCTGCACGCCCTGCTCCAGTAAAGCGCGGTTCAGCCGCAGCGTATCGAAATCTTCGGGCAACTCCACCCACAGCATGAAGCCGCCTTGCGGCCGGCTGACCCGGGTGCCGGGCGGGAAATATCGGGTTACCCAGTCGCTCATCAGGTCGCGGCCACGCTGGTACTGGCTGCGCATGCGTCGCACATGGGGCTGGTAGTGGCCGGCGGCGATGAAGTCGGCGATCGCCAGCTGCGGCTGGCTGGCGGTACTACCGGTGCTGATGTACTTCATGTGCAGCACCCGCTCCAGGTAGCGGCCGGGGGCGACCCAGCCGATGCGCAGGCCAGGGGCGAGGGTCTTGGAGAACGAACTGCACAGCAGTACGCGACCGTCGTCGTCGAACGACTTGAGGGTGCGCGGGCGTGGGTAGGTGTAGGCGAGGTCGCCGTACACGTCGTCTTCGAGGATCGCCACATCGTAGCGCTGGGCCAGGCTCAGCAGGGCTTTCTTGCGGGCTTCGGGCATGATGTAGCCGAGCGGGTTGTTGCAGCTCGGGGTGATCTGGATGAGCTTGATCGGCCATTGCTCGAGCGCCAGCTCCAGGGCTTCGAGGCTGATGCCGGTGACCGGGTCGGTAGGAATTTCCAGGGCCTTCATGCCCAGGCCCTTGAGGGTCTGCATGGCGCCGTGGAAGCTTGGCGAGTCGACCGCGACAATATCGCCTGGCTCGCACACTGCGCGGATACTGCACGACAGCGCCTCGTGGCAGCCGGTGGTCACCACCAGGTCGGCCGGGCCCAGGCGGCAGCCGGAGTCGAGCATCAGCCGGGCGATCTGCTCGCGCAGGGCCAGGTTGCCGTGGATGTTGTCGTAGTACAGGCCAGGCATGTCCTGGCGCCGGCTCAGTTGGGCGAGGCTGCGCAGCAGTGGCTTGAGGGTCGGGCTGTCGATATCGGGCATGCCGCGGCCGAGCTGGATCACATCCTGGCGCGGGGTGCTGCGAATCAGTTCGAGCACCTGTTCCCATTGCGAGATATCCACCGGGCGCTGGGCGGGGCGGCTGACTGCGGGCAGGGCAGGGAGGTGGCGATGATTGCTGACGAAGTAGCCGGACTTGGGCCGTGGCGAGACCATGCCGCAGTCTTCGAGCATGCGGTAGGCCTGCTGCACGGTACTCAGGCTGACACCGTGCTCCACGCTGAGGGCACGCACCGATGGCAGGCGTTGGCCGGGGCGGTAGAGGCCCTGTTCGATGCGCGCCCCGAGCAGTTCGGCGAGGTTCAGGTAGAGGGTCACGGCATACTCCTACGCTTCTTGTAGGAAGCGACCAGTACAGTTGCGTTGAAAATACAGCATTCAGGCGTCAGACGACCAATTCTGTATGGGAATAATAAGCCTGTATTGGATCTGTATTGCCAGGCCTGTCGTCGCGCATGCTTTCTCCACGGTTACACACTGAATGGGAGAGAGCAGCGATGGGTGGCATGAGCGATGTGCGCTTGCAACTGTTGGCCAAGGAACTGGACGCCGGGCAGCAGACCAAGGTTTTCAATGCACCGGCAGGGCTCGGGCGTTGGGGGCTGATGCTGCATCGCTGGCACACCCGCCGGGCCCTGCTGCAGCTGGATGATGACCAGTTGCGGGATATAGGGCTGAGCTGGCAGCAGGCACGTACCGAGGGGCGCAAACCCTTCTGGAAGGACTGACGCGGATCTTGGGGGATTGCGCGGCCCCTGTGGGAGCGGGCATGCCCGCGAAGCAAGCACCGCAGTGGATGGCACGGGCTGCGCCCGTGTTCGCGGGCACGCCCGCTCCCACAGGGATCGTGCAGGCCGCAGGCGCTAGACCAGCTCTTTGAGGCGATGCCAGAGCATCCCCAGGGCCAGTATTGGCGAGCGCAGGTGCTTGCCGCCGGGGAAGGTGACGTGTGGCACCTTGGCGAACAGGTCGAAGCGCCCGCTTTCCTGGCCGCTGATCGCTTCACCCAGCAGGCGCGCGGCCAGGTGGGTGGCGTTGAGGCCGTGGCCGGCGTAGGCCTGGGCGTAATACACATTCGGCTGGCTGGCCAGGCGGCCGACCTGTGGCAGGCGGTTGGCGCCGATGCCGATCATGCCGCCCCACTGATAATCGATGCGCACATCCGCCAGCTGCGGGAACACCTGGAGCATCTTTGGCCGCATGTAGGCGGCGATGTCCTTCGGGTCGCGCCCGGAATAGTGACAGGCACCGCCGAACAGCAGGCGGCGGTCGGCCGACAGGCGATAGTAGTCCAGCGCCACACGCTGGTCGCACACGGCCATGTTCTGCGGCAGCAGCTGATGGGCGCGTTCTTCGCCCAGCGGTTCGGTGGCGATGATGTAACTGCCGGCTGGCAGCACCTTGCCGCCCAGCTCGCGGTTGAGGTCGTTGTGGTAGGCGTTGCAGCACAGCACCAGGGTCTTGGCGCGCACCCGGCCCTGGGCGGTGTGCACCTGGATTTCAGGGCCGTAGTCGATGCGCGTGACCTCGGACTGCTCGAACAGCTTCACGCCCAGGCGACTGGCCACGGCCGCTTCACCCAGGGCCAGGTTGAGCGGGTGCAGGTGGCCCGAGCCCATGTCGATCAGGCCGCCGACATAGCGGTCGGAGCCAACCACGCTGTGCATGTCGTCCTTGCCGACCAGGCGCAGTTCGTGGCGGTAGCCCAGACTGCGCAGTTCATCGGCATCCTCGGCAAAACCCTTCAGCTCACCGGGTTTGTTGGCCAGGTCACAGTAGCCCCAGGTCAGGTCGCAGGCGATGGCGTGGCGCTCGACCCGCTCGCGGACGATCTGTACGGCTTCCAGGCCCATCAGCCTCAGGCTGCGTACGCCTTCTTCGCCGATCACCGGGAGAAACTGCTCCAGGCCGTGGCCGACGCCGCGAATCAGCTGGCCGCCATTGCGCCCACTGGCGCCCCAGCCGAGCTTGCGTGCTTCCAGGAGGATCACCGAGAAGCCGCGCTCGGCCAGTTCGATGGCGGTGTTCAGGCCCGAGTAGCCACCACCGACGATACACACGTCGGCGCTGTGTTCGCCTTGCAGGAAGGAGTGGTCCGGGTGGGGCGCGCTGCTGGCGGCGTAGTAGGAGGCGGCGTGCTGCGCGCTATGGATCATGAGCGAGGTCCTGTGGCGAATTTGGTTGTAGGAGGATAAGCCGTGGCTTGGCAATTGGCCCTATAATTCAAGCCTGATTTCACTTTCAATCTTGTACCCAGCCATGTCCTGCAACCGTCACAAGATCCACTTCCTGCGCGAACTCATTCCTTCATTCGAATGCGAGCCCGGCTGCCACGACTGCTGCGGTCCGGTGACCACCTCGTCTGAAGAGATGGCCCGCCTGCCGCGCAAGACCCAGGCCGAGCAGGATGCCGCGCTGGAGCACCTGAACTGCGTGCATCTGGGCCCCAACGGCTGCACCGTCTATGAAGAACGGCCGATGATCTGCCGCCTGTTTGGCACCACGCCGCGCATGGCCTGCCCGCGCGGCCGTGGCCCGGACCCGATGATCGAGCCTGAAGCCGAGCAACTGGTCCACCAGTTCATCGCCAGCACCCGGCAGGTGCTGGTCTAGCCTCAGTCGGGGATCGGCAGGCAGAGGCTCTCTTTCACCTCTTCCATCACGATGTAGCTCTTCGACTCGCGCACGTGTGGCAGCTTCAACAGGATGTCGCCGAGCAGCTTGCGGTACGAAGCCATTTCCGAAATGCGCGCTTTCACCAGGTAGTCGAAGTCGCCGGATACCAGGTGGCATTCCAGCACATGGGGCAGCTTGAGCACCGCACGGCGGAACTCCTCGAAGGTGTCGCCGGACTTGTAGTCCAGGCTGATTTCCACAAACACCAGCAGGCTGCCTTTGAGGTGCTGCGGATTCAGCCGGGCGTTGTAGCCCATGATGATGCCCTCGCGCTCCAGGCGGCGTACGCGCTCGGTGCAAGGGGTGGTGGAAAGCCCAACTTTCTCGCCCAGTTCGGTGAAGGAAATACGCCCGTCATTCTGCAGGATGCGCAGGATGTTACGGTCGATCTTGTCCAGTTCACGCTTGCTCTGGTGCTGGGTTCTCATAGGGGATGCCCCTCCGTGAAAGGCGATTTTGCCGAGAATTCTCGCCAATAATAGGCTTTTATATAGTGAATTGCACTGGGCTTAGATTCTTATACTGCGCGCATCCATGCCATATCAACAAAATAGCGGTGCGCCGCGTGCGAGGGATGAACGATGCGAGTATTGGTACTTGGTAGCGGTGTGATCGGTACCGCCAGTGCCTATTATCTGGCCCGGCAAGGCTTCGAGGTGACCGTGGTCGACCGCCAGCCGGCAGTGGCCCTGGAAACCAGCTTTGCCAACGCAGGCCAGATCTCGCCCGGCTATGCCTCGCCCTGGGCCGCCCCCGGCGTGCCGCTGAAAGCCATCAAGTGGCTGCTGGAGCGCCACGCGCCCCTGGCGATCAAGCTGACCGGTGATGTCGACCAGTACCTGTGGATGGCGCAGATGCTGCGCAACTGCACCGCCAGCCGCTACGCGGTAAACAAGGAGCGCATGGTGCGCCTGTCCGAGTACAGCCGTGACTGCCTCGACGAACTGCGCGCCGAAACCGGTATTGCCTACGAGAACCGTAGCCTGGGTACTACCCAGCTGTTCCGCACCCAGGCCCAGGTTGACGCCGCGGCCAAGGACATCGCCGTGCTCGAACAGTCCGGTGTGCCTTACGAGCTGCTCGACCGCGATGGCATCGCCCGTGTCGAGCCGGCCCTGGCCGGGGTGAAAGACATCCTCGCCGGCGCCCTGCGCCTGCCCAACGACCAGACCGGCGACTGCCAGCTGTTCACCACCAAGCTCGCCGAAATGGCGGTGAAGCTGGGTGTGGAGTTCCGCTTCGGCCAGGACATCCAGCGCCTGGACTTCGCCGGTGACCGCATCAACGGTGTGTGGATCGACGGCAAGCTGGAAACCGCCGACCGCTACGTGCTGGCCCTGGGCAGCTACTCGCCGCAGATGCTCAAGCCCCTGGGCATCAAGGCTCCGGTGTATCCGCTCAAGGGTTACTCGCTGACCGTGCCGATCACCAATGCCGACATGGCGCCGACCTCGACCATTCTCGACGAGACCTACAAGGTTGCGATCACCCGTTTCGACAACCGCATCCGCGTTGGCGGCATGGCTGAAATCGCCGGTTTTGACCTGTCGCTGAACCCGCGCCGGCGCGAAACGCTGGAGATGATCGTCAACGACCTTTATCCTCGCGGCGGCGACCTGAGCGAGGCCAGTTTCTGGACCGGCCTGCGCCCGGCGACCCCGGACGGTACGCCGATCGTGGGTGCCACCGCGTTCCGCAACCTGTTCCTCAACACTGGCCACGGTACGCTGGGCTGGACCATGGCGTGCGGTTCCGGCCGTCTGCTGGCCGACCTGATTGCGCGCAAGAAGCCGCAGATCAGCGCCGAAGGCCTGGACATCTCCCGGTATGGCAACAGCCCGGAAGTCGCCAAGCACGGTCAGACTGCGCCGGCCCACCAGCAGTAAGGTCGCCTGTACCGGCCTCTTCGCGGCTAAAGCCGCTCCCACAGGGACCGCATGATCCTGAATAGTGTGCGATCCCCTGTGGGAGCGGCTTTAGCCGCGAAGAACCCAACACCGTTTTCAACTTGTGAACCACCATAAGGCAGCCGCCATGCGTCCCGCCCGCGCCCTGATCGACCTGCAAGCCCTCCGCCACAACTACCGCCTGGCCCGTGAACTGTCCGGTGCCAAGGCCCTTGCCGTGGTCAAGGCTGATGCCTACGGCCACGGCGCCGTGCGTTGCGCCCTGGCCCTGGAGCCCGAAGCCGATGGCTTTGCCGTGGCCTGCATCGAAGAAGCGCTGGAGTTGCGCGCCGCCGGCATCAAGGCCCCGGTACTGCTGCTCGAAGGTTTCTTCGAAGCCAGCGAACTGGCGCTGATCGCCGAGCACGACCTGTGGTGCGTGGTGCATTCGCTGTGGCAGCTCGAAGCCATCGAGCAGACCCAGGTGCACAAGCCGTTGACCATCTGGCTCAAGCTCGACAGCGGCATGCACCGCGTCGGCCTGCACCCCAAGGACTACCACGACGCCTACCAGCGCCTGCTGGCCAGCGGCAAGGTTTCGCGCATCGTGCTGATGAGCCACTTTGCCCGTGCCGATGAGCCTGAGGCCGACGCCACCGAGCAGCAGATCGCCGTGTTCAACGCCGCCCGTGAAGGCCTGGCTGCCGAATGCAGCCTGCGCAACTCGCCCGGCGTGCTGGCCTGGCCGCAGGCCCCGAGCGACTGGGTGCGCCCAGGCATCATGCTGTACGGCGCCAGCCCCTTCGAAGCTGACCAGCCCCAGGCCGCACGCCTGCAGCCGGTGATGACTCTGCAATCGCGGGTCATCAGCGTGCGCGAGCTGCCTACCGGTGAACCGGTGGGCTACGGTGCCAAGTTCGTCAGCCCGCGCCCGACCCGCGTAGGCGTGGTCGCCATGGGCTATGCCGACGGCTACCCGCGCCATGCACCCACCGGCACCCCGGTGATGGTCGCCGGCAAGCGCAGCCAGCTAATTGGCCGCGTGTCGATGGACATGCTCTGCATCGACCTCACCGACGTGCCCGAGGCTACCGTCGGCAGCCCGGTCGAGCTGTGGGGCAAGCAGGTGCTTGCCAGTGATGTGGCGATGCAGGCCGGGAGCATTCCCTACCAGATCTTCTGCAACCTGAAACGCGTGCCGCTGGACTATTACGGCGAATAAGGCGCCGAAGCGGACAGCATGAGGGGCGGTGTGTTGTAAATACTGAACGGCATTGCCATGATATCGTTCACATTCACCCCGCCATCTCACCGTTTCAGGAGGCTCCAGCTTTGGACGTCGGCGAACGACTGCAAGCCATCCGCAAGCTCAAGGGCCTGTCCCAGCGGGAACTCGCCAAGCGCGCGGGGGTGACCAACAGCACCATCTCGATGATCGAGAAGAACAGCGTGAGCCCCTCGATCAGTTCGCTGCGCAAGGTCCTCAGCGGCATTCCCATGTCGATGGTCGAATTCTTTTCGGTCGAGCTGGAGGCCGAAAGCCCCGCGCAGATCGTCTACAAGGCCCACGAGCTGATCGACATCTCCGACGGTGCGGTGACCATGAAGCTGGT
This sequence comes from Pseudomonas sp., assembly GCF_017744435.1. Lineage (GTDB taxonomy): Bacteria > Pseudomonadota > Gammaproteobacteria > Pseudomonadales > Pseudomonadaceae > Aquipseudomonas. Next base: position 10,353 of record NZ_JAGIBG010000046.1, on the reverse strand, counting down.
GGGCAAGTCGCACCCCAACCGCGCCATTGCCTTCCTCACCGAGGTCTACCCGCCGGGTGCCGATACCGGTGCCGAGATGCTCACCCACGATGGTGAAGAAACCGGCATCCTGCTCGAAGGCAAGCTCGAGCTGGTGGTGGGCAACGAGATCTTCATCCTCGAGGCGGGCGACAGCTACTACTTCGAAAGCACTCGCCCGCACCGTTTCCGCAACCCGTTCGACGCGCCTGCGCGGCTGATCAGCGCGGCGACACCGTCGAACTTTTGATCCAGCGCAGTGCATTGCTTCGGCAATACCCCTTTCCAGAGTAGGGTCGTTCCACGGTTTCCGGGTTCCCGCTATACTTTTCAACGCTCGCATTACCGTGGCCGCGGGCGTGATTAGCCACCATGAGGGTGTTCGCGTGAACCAAATCAAGAAGATGCTGGCCGTACCAGCAGCCGTATTCGCCCTTTGGGCAATGAGCGCAACCGCAGCGACCAACGAAGAGCTCGCCAAACGCCTTGAGCCGGTGGGCCAGGTGTGTGTGCAGGGCCAGGAATGCAAGGGCATGGAAGTGGCAGCCGCAGCAGGCGGTGGCGGGGCCAAGACCCCGGATGATGTGATTGCCAAGCATTGCAACGCCTGCCACGGTACCGGCTTGCTGGGGGCGCCGAAGATTGGCGACGGGGCTGCGTGGAAAAAGCGCGCTGACGAGCAGGGTGGGGTGGACGGGTTGCTGGCCAAGGCCATCACCGGCCTGAACGCCATGCCGCCGAAGGGCACCTGCGCGGACTGCTCGGATGATGACCTGAAAGGGGCTATCAAGAAGATGTCCGGGCTGTAAGCAACAATTGAATTGCACCAAGCCCGCCTATTTTGGCGGGCTTTGTTTTTCCACAGGGACATCCCAAGACTCAAGGGCGGTGAAGATCCTGTGGGAGCGACTTTAGCCGCGAAAGGGCCGGCACAGGCAACCAACCCGCTTGAGCCCATGTCCAACCCCTGACCCCATGGATGATTCAGGAGGCCACGATGCACCTATGCTCCATCGACCAGGCCGTCGAGCAGGTCCTCTCTCGCCTGCCAGCCCATATCCACATGGGTCTGCCGCTGGGCCTGGGCAAGCCCAACGCCTTCGTCAACGCGCTGTACGCCCGGGTCCGCGAGCTGCCGGAGCGCCGGCTGACGATCTACACCGCTCTGTCCCTCGGCCGCCCCCCATTGGGTGACGGCCTGCAACGGCGCTTCCTCGAGCCCTTCATCGAACGCGTGTTCGCCGACTACGAAGAGCTCACCTACCTCGCCGACTTGCGCAACGACAGCCTGCCGCCGAACATCCGCGTCGAGCAGTTCTTCATGCAACCCGGCAGCCTGCTGCACAGCGAAACCGCCCAGCAGGACTACATCAGCAGCAACTACAGCCACGCCGCGCGCGACATCAATGCCAAGGGCTTGAACCTGATCGCCCAGCTGGTCGCTGCCACGCCGGATAAGCCGGTCCACCTGAGCCTGGCCTGCAACCCCGACATCACGCTCGACCTGCAACCGATGATCGCCAAGCGGCGTGCGGCAGGTGAAACGATCCTCATGCTCGGCCAGGTGCATACCGAACTGCCCTACATGCCGGGCGATGCGGAGCTGCCGATCGACGCGTTCGACCTGTTGATCGACGAAGCGGAACAGCGCCGGCTGTTCTCTACCCCGAACATGCCGGTTGCCACCCAGGACCACTGCATCGGCCTGCACGCAAGCTCACTGGTGCGCGACGGCGGCACCCTGCAGATCGGCATCGGCGCCATGGGGGATGCGCTGGCGGCCGCGTTGCTGGCGCGCCAGGGCGACAATGAAGGCTATCGTGCGCTGCTCGATGAGCTGGACGTTGGCCCGTGGCAGGCGCTGATCGAGCGGGAAGGAGGCCTTGATGCCTTCGTCCATGGCCTGTACGGCTGCAGCGAGATGTTCGTCAACGGCCTGCTGGCGCTGGCCGAGGCCGGTGTGGTGCGGCGCCCGGCGGACGAGCACGGCGTGCTGGTGCATGGCGGGTTCTTTCTGGGCCCGCAGGCGTTCTACCAGCGCTTGCGCGAGATGTCGCTGGAGCAGCGTGGCCGGTTCGTCATGACCCGCATCAGCTTTATCAACGAGCTGTACGGGCAGGAGGACCTCAAGCGCCGCCAGCGCCGCGACGCGCGCTTCGTCAACACGGTGTTCGGCATGACCCTGCTTGGCGCCGGGGTGGCCGACCAGCTGGAGGACGGCCGAGTGCTCAGCGGGGTGGGCGGGCAGTACAACTTCGTCGCCCAGGGCCATGCGCTGGAGGGCGGGCGTTCGATCCTGCTGCTGCGCAGCTGGCGCGAGTCGGGGGGTGAGGTGACCTCCAACCTGTTCTGGCACTACGGCCATTGCACCATTCCCCGGCACCTGCGCGATATCGTGGTGACCGAGTACGGCATTGCCGATTTGCGCGGGCAGACCGATAGCGAGGTGATCGCCCGGCTGCTGGCGGTGAGTGATTCACGGTTCCAGGGCGAGCTGATGGCGCAGGCCAAACAGGCCGGCAAGCTGGCCAGCGATTTCGAGCTGGATGCGCGGTTTACCGACAACACGCCTGAGCGGCTGGAAGCGATCAAGGCGCGGCATGCGCGGTTGTTCCCGGAGTATCCGCTGGGTACGGATTTCACGGCAGAAGAACGGGATCTGTTGCGGGCGCTGAACTGGTTGAAGAGCAAGTTCAAGCTGAGCGAAGTGCTGGAGCTGGGCAAGGCGGCACTGGAGGCGCCGGGGCCGGAAGGGTATGAGGCGCACCTGGTGCGGATGCAGCTGGATAAGCCGCAGGGGTTGAAGGAAGAGCTGTATCAGCGGTTGTTGCTGGCGGGGTTGGCGGCGGCCTGATAGAAAGGGTTGCGGCCATTCGCGGGCATGCCCGCTCCCACAGGTACTGCACAGCATTCAAAACCTGTGCGGTACCTGTGGGAGCGGGCTCGCCCGCGAAGCAGGCGACGCGGTTACTCGATGAACGAAACCACACCACCTTCCAGCGACTTCACCCGGGCCAGCGACTCAACGCGGTAGCCCTGGCTGTCCAGCTCGGCACGGCCGCCCTGGAACGACTTCTCGATGACGATGCCCAGGCCGGCAACGGTGGCACCGGCCTGCTTGATGATCGAGATCAGTGCCTGCGACGCCTTGCCGTTGGCCAGGAAGTCGTCGATCACCAGCACACGGTCGCTGCTGTTGAGGTGGCGCGGCGAGATGGCCACGGTGTTCTCGGTCTGCTTGGTGAAGGAGTACACCGAGGCGGTCAGCAGGTTCTCGGTCAGGGTCAGCGACTGGTGCTTGCGCGCGAAGATCACCGGTACGCCCAGCTTCAGGCCGGTCATCACCGCCGGGGCAATGCCCGAGGCTTCGATGGTGACGATCTTGGTCACGCCGGCATCGGCGAACAGGCGGGCGAACTCGTCACCGATCAGCTGCATCAGCGCCGGGTCGATCTGGTGGTTGAGAAACGCGTCGACTTTGAGAACCTGGTCGGAAAGCACGATGCCTTCTTCGCGAATCTTCTGATGCAGTGCTTCCACTGTGGTATTCCTCGATGTAACAAAGGTGGCCGCTGAAAGCGGCAGATTTAAAGAATAAGGGTTGATCAGCGTTTGAGCATCGCCCGGATATCGGCCAGGGCGTTGTTGCCGCGAGCGGCCTTCACCTCGACCGGTGCATCGTCCAGGCCTTCCCAGGCCAGGTCGTCCGGTGGCAATTCATCGAGGAACCGGCTCGGCGTGCAGTCGATGATCTCACCGTACTGCTTGCGCTTGGCGGCGAAGGTGAAGGCCAGGGTCTGGCGCGCGCGGGTGATGCCCACGTAGGCCAGGCGGCGTTCCTCTTCGATGGTGTCGGCCTCGATACTGGAGCGGTGGGGGAGGATTTCCTCCTCCATGCCCATGATGAACACGTAAGGGAATTCCAGGCCCTTGGAGGCGTGCAGGGTCATCATCTGCACACCCTCGGCGTTTTCTTCCTCTTCCTGCTGGCGCTCGAGCATGTCGCGCAGTACCAGCTTGCCGATGGCGTCCTCGATGGTCATGTCACCCTCTTCGTCCTTCTCAAGGGTGTTCTTCAGCGCTTCGACCAGGAACCAGACGTTGCTGATGCGGAACTCCGCCGCCTTGTCGCTGGCGGTCTGCTGGCGAATCCAGTTCTCGTAGTCGATGTCGCGGATCATCTCGTGCAGCGCGGCAATCGGGTCTTCCAGGGCGACCTTGTGGCGCACGCCGTCGAGCCAGTGCTTGAAGCGCTGCAGGCGCTCGGTGTAGCGGGCGTCCAGGTGCTCACCCAGGCCCAGCTCCTCGCTGGCGGCGTACATCGAGATGCCGCGCTCGGTGGAATAGTTGCCGAGCTTTTCCAGGGTGGTCGAGCCGATTTCCCGGCGCGGTACGTTGATCACCCGCAGGTAGGCGTTGTCGTCGTCCGGGTTCACCAGCAGGCGCAGGTAGGCCATCAGGTCCTTGACCTCCTGGCGGCCAAAGAAGCTGTTGCCGCCCGACAGGCGATACGGCACCTGGTGGTGCTGCAGCTTCAGTTCGATCAGCTTGGCCTGGTAGTTGCCGCGGTAGAGGATGGCGAAGTCGCTGTACGGGCGGTTGGTGCGCAGGTGCAGGGTGAGGATTTCCATGGCCACGCGTTCGGCCTCGGCTTCCTCGTTCTTGCAGCGGATCACGCGGATCTCGTCGCCCACGCCCATCTCGCTCCACAGCTGCTTTTCGAAAGCATGCGGGTTGTTGGCGATCAGTACGTTGGCGCAGCGCAGGATGCGGCTGGTGGAGCGGTAGTTCTGTTCGAGCATGACGATTTTCAGGGAGGGGTAGTCCTCCTTGAGCAGCATCAGGTTCTCTGGGCGCGCGCCACGCCAGGCGTAGATCGACTGGTCGTCATCGCCCACCACGGTGAACTGGTTGCGCATGCCGATCAGCATCTTCACCAGCAGGTACTGGCTGGCGTTGGTGTCCTGGTATTCGTCCACCAGCAGGTAGCGCACGCGGTTCTGCCAGCGTTCGAGCACGTCGGGGTGCTCCTGGAACAGCTTGACCGGCAGCAGGATCAGGTCGTCGAAGTCCACCGCGTTGAACGCCTTGAGCGTGCGCTGGTAGTGGGTGTAGACGATGGCGGCGGTCTGCTCGCGCGGGTTGCGCGCCTTTTCCAGAGCTTCGGCGGGCAGGATCAGGTCGTTCTTCCAGGCACCGATCATGTTCTTGATCTCGTCGATGCCGTCGTCGCCGGAGTATTCCTTCTGCATGATGTCCGACAGCAGCGCCTTGATGTCGGATTCGTCGAAGATCGAGAAGCCCGGCTTGTAGCCCAGGCGCTCGTGCTCCTTGCGGATGATGTTCAGGCCCAGGTTGTGGAACGTGCACACCGTCAGGCCCCGGCCTTCTCCCGGACGCAGCAGGGTGGCGACCCGCTCCTTCATCTCGCGGGCGGCCTTGTTGGTGAAGGTCATCGCCACGATGTACTGGGCACGGATACCGCAGTTCTGGATGAGGTGGGCAATCTTGCGTGTGATCACGCTGGTCTTGCCCGAGCCAGCACCGGCGAGCACCAATAGAGGGCCGCCGACGTAGTCACGGGCTTCCTGTTGCCGGGGATTGAGTCGGGACATGCTAGAAACCGGGGGTCGCCAGAAAATAGCCGCGCATTCTAACAGGCATGGGCCACTTGTGGCGCGACCGTCTGACGTTTGAGTCAGACTTTTGTTCGGGGGCAAGCATTAGTGAAACTAATGCTATTCACCGGAAAAATCGTAATTGCCGGTTTGACGACTTTCGCGCAGGATGCACGTCAAAATGCGACGGGAGGCACTGTAGGCAAAGGATATGTCTAAAAGTGAAAATCATTTTCATTTATGCAGTAGCATGTCCGATATCCAACGCTACACCTTTCGAGTCTTAAGGAGCCCGCTTGTCCACGCCTGTCGAACCTTTGCGTTTGCTGCTGTTGGCTGATGAGCCGGAATGGGCCGCCTTGTTACGCGAATGCCTGCTACCGCTGGACGGTAGCGCCGTATTGCTGACCGCGCCGAACTGGGCGGCAGTCGATACCCTGTTCAGCCATGATCGCCAGGCCGTGGTGCTGGCCACGCCGGCCTTGCAGCCTGCCCCCGGGCGCTGTGAACTGCCGACCATCCTGTTGCTCGACCATGAACCAGACACCTCGCCCACGGGCGTCAGTGACTGGCTGGTACGCGACCAGCTCAACGTTGATGCCCTGCGCCGTTCGCTGCGCCATGTGCGCGAGCGTGGTGTGCTGGTGGCCACCTTGCAGCGCCTGGCCGAGCAGGACCCACTGACCGGCATCGCCAATCGCCAGGGCTTCCAGGCCCTGCTGACCACGCGCCTGGCCGAGAACGAAGGCCGCGGCGTGGCCCTCGGCCACCTGGACCTGGACAACTTCCGCCATGTCAACGACGCCCTGGGCCATCAGTGCGGCGACCGCCTGATCCTGCAGGTGGTGGCGCGCCTCAAGCAGCAGTTGGAAGCCGGTGACCAGCTGGCGCGCCTGGGCAGCGACGAATTCGCCCTGCTGATCGACACGCGCCGCGATGCCAACCGCGCCGAATGGATCGCCGAACGCATCGTCGAGGCGCTGGCCGAACCCTACTGGATCGACGGCGAAAGCCTGCTGCTCGGCTGCAGCCTGGGCCTGGCCCACGCCCGCGCCCAGGGCGGGCCCGACCCGCTGATGTGGCATGCGCACATCGCCATGCGCCAGGCCAAGGGCAGCCAAGGCTGCACCTTCCACGTGTTCAACGAGCGCATCAACCGCAACGCGCGCAGCCTGGCCGACCTGGAAAGCGAACTGCGCCGGGCGCTGCGCCGCGACGAACTGGAGCTGCACTACCAGCCGCGGCTGAACCTTGCCGATGGGCGCATCGTCGGCCTCGAGGCGCTGGTGCGCTGGCGCCATGCCGAGCGCGGCCTGCTGCCGCCCAGCGAGTTCGTGCCGCTGGCCGAGCAAAGCGGGCTGATCGTGCCGCTGGGTTACTGGGTGATTTCCCGTGCCCTGCGCGACATGCAGGCGCTGCGCGAGCGTGGGCTTGCGCCGCTGCATATGGCGGTGAACCTGAGCTTCCGGCAGTTCCAGGACAGCCAGTTGCTGGCCACCCTGAGCCGGTTGATCATCGAGCACGGTGTGGACGCCCGTTGGCTGGAATTTGAACTGACCGAAACGGCGGTGATGCGCCGCAACGAGCTGGTGCGCCAGACCATGGACGCCCTCGGGCGGCTGGGGGTGCGCTTCTCGCTGGACGACTTCGGTACCGGCTTCTCGTCGTTCGTGCACCTGAACAGCCTGCCGATCACCTTGCTCAAGGTCGACCGCAGCTTCGTTGCCGAGATGGAGATGCGCGAAGAGAACCGCAAGCTGGTGCACGCCATGATCAACCTGGCGCACAACCTCAACCTGGAAGTGGTGGCCGAGGGTGTGGAAAGCCCGGAACAGATGGCCTTGCTGCGCGGGTTCGGCTGTGACCAGGTGCAAGGCTTCCTGGTCAGCAAGCCGCTGCCGGTGGGGGAGTTGATTGATTATCTGCTGGAAAGCGCTCGACCGCAGTTGGTGTGCCTGTAAGGCCGCAGGGGAGGGCTTTGCCCTCCTTTCGCGACACAAGGCCGCTCCTACAGGGAATCGCGTTCTTCTGTAGGAGCGGCCTCGTGTCGCGAAAGGGCTGCAAAGCAGCCCCAACAGTCATACAGACACTGCAGCTTTTTCAGCACGAGCTGTTTTCCCCAGCAACCGCTTCATCCGCCACTCGAAGCCAATGGTCAGCGCCACCGCCGCACAGGCCAGCCCCAACGCCAGCCCCCACCACACCCCCACGGCCCCGCCACCCAGAGTAAAGGTGAACAGCCAGGCACTCGGCGCCCCGACCAGCCAGTAGCAGCACAGCCCGATCAGGAAGGTGGTCTTGGCGTCTTTCAAGCCACGGATCGAACCCATGGCGATGGTCTGCATGCCATCGAACAATTCGAACCACGCCGCCACCATCAGCAGCTGCACAGCCAGCTGATAGATCGCAGTAAAGCCAGGGTCGTTACGGTCGATGAACAGCCCCACCAGCGCCTCCGGCAGCAGCAGGAACAACGCTGCAAAGGCAAACATGATCGTCGCCCCGAAACCGATTCCCACCCGCCCGGCGCTACGTGCGGCCAGCAGGTTGCCGGCGCCGTAGTACAAGCCCACGCGCATGGTCACCGCATAAGACAGCCCGGTCGGCACCATGAACGCGGTGGAGACGATCTGCAGGGCAATCTGGTGCGCCGCCAGCTGCGTGCTGCCCAGCACGCCCATGCACAGCGCGGCGAAGGCGAACAGCCCGACTTCCACCATGTAGGTGCCGCCAATCGGCAGGCCCAACCGCCACAGCTCGCGCAGGGCTGGCAGCGAAGGTCGCGACAGCCCTTTGCGCAGCGGGTAGTCGGCATAGGCCGAGTGCCAGCGGATATACAGTGCCAGAGCGATGGCCATGCCCATCGACACCACGGCAGTGACCAGGCCGATACCCATCAGACCCAGCTTCGGCAAGCCGAACATGCCTTCGATCAGGGCGACGTTGAACAAGTAGTTGAGCACTGTGCCGACCAGGCTGATGACCATCACCGGGGTCGAGCGCCCCAGCGCACTGGTGAAGCCGCGCAGGGCCATGAAGGTCAGGTAGCCGGGCAGGGCCAGTGGCAGCAGGGTGAGGAACTCGGCGGCCGAGTCGACGTTCTCCGGCTGCTGGCCGAACAGCAGCAGCACCGGTTTCAGGTTCCACAGCACCAGTGCCGCCACCAGCGCCAGGCCCCAAGCCAGCCACAGGCCGTTCTGCGCCAGGCGGGTGGCGCCCTCGATGTCGTTGGCGCCCTTGCGGATCGCCACCAGGGTGCCGACTGCGGCAATCACGCCCAGGCAGAAGATCGACACGAACGAATAGCTCGCCGCACCCAGGCCGCCACCGGCCAGGGCCTGCGGGCTGATGCGGGCCATCATCAGGGTGTCGGTGAGCACCATCAGCATGTGCGCCAACTGCGAGGCGATCAGCGGCCCGGCCAGGCGCAGCAAAGCCTTGAGTTCTGTGGTGGGCGCGACATGCATGGGGGTGTCCTTCTTCCTGATCCTGTGAGCAAGGCGACGATTCTGAGGCTTCGGTCAACTTTGCACAAAAGGATAAATGCGATGGTTGGCATGAGTTGGACTCATGCATATATGATTCTGTGCATTCCTTTCCCACCCCCGGATGACAGGTGCCCCATGTCCCGCCAGCTGCCTCCCCTGTATGCACTGCGCGCATTCGAAGCGGCTGCGCGGTTGAGCTCGTTCACCCGTGCCGGCGAAGAGCTGTCGATCACCCAGAGTGCGGTGAGCCGGCATGTTCGCACCCTCGAAGAGCACTTCGCCTGCAGGCTGTTCGTGCGCAGTGGTCGCAGCCTGCAGCTGACCGAGGCGGCGCGGGTGCTGCTGCCCGGTGTGCGTGAAGGCTTTGCGGCGCTGGAGCGCGCCTGCGATACCTTGCGCGGGGAGGATGACATTCTGCGCATGAAGGCGCCGTCGACCCTGACCATGCGCTGGCTGTTGGCGCGGCTGAGCCGCTTCCGCCATCTGCAGCCGGGCAACGAGGTGCAACTGACCAGTGCCTGGATGGATGTCGACCATGTGGACTTCAACCAGGAGCCGTTCGATTGCGCGGTGCTGCTCAGCGACGGGGTGTTCCCGGCGGACTGGGAGGTGCGTCGGTTGTTTTCCGAGCTGTTGATCCCGGTGGGGGCACCGGACCTGCTGCAGGAAGGGCCGTGGGACGAGCGGCGGCTGGCCGGTATCGAGCTGCTGCACCCGACCCCCGACAAGCGTGACTGGCGCGAGTGGCTGGAGCGCATGGGGCTCAGCGACAAGGTCTCGCTCAAGGGCGGGCAGGTGTTCGATACCCTGGAGCTGGGCATGATTGCGGCGGCGCGGGGTTACGGTATTTCGATGGGCGACTTGCTGATGGTCGCCGAAGATGTGGCCCAGGGACGCTTGAGTTTGCCGTGGCCGACGGCGGTGCCCAGTGGCATGGACTACTACCTGGTGTGGCCGCGGACCCGGCCGGGTGGGGAGCGGTTGCGGCGGTTGAGCGTGTTTTTGCAGGAAGAGGCGGCGGCGGTCGACCTGCCAGTGGTGGAAATCCTGCCAGCTATTTGACTGCCTGTACCGGCCTCTTCGCGGGCACGCCCGCTCCCACAGGATCTCCACTGATCTCGAACCTGGTGGAATACCTGTGGGAGCGGGCGTGCCCGCGAAGAGGCCGGTACAGGCAGTCAAATAGCTGGCAGGATTTCCACCACTGGCAGGTCGACCGCCGCCGCCTC
>NZ_JAGIBG010000045.1 GCF_017744435.1 Pseudomonas sp. | reverse complement strand
AACGTCGAGACCCCGGCGGTGCCAGGCACCGACGACCAGGTCGACGTCAACTACAGCGTCGAAGAGCAAGCCTCCGGCTCGATCACCGCCAGCGTCGGTTTCGCCCAGAGCGCCGGCCTTATCCTCGGCGGCTCGATCAGCCAGAGCAACTTCCTCGGTACCGGTAACAAGGTGTCCATAGGTCTGACCCGTTCGCAATACCAGACCCGTTACAACTTTGGTTTCGTTGACCCCTACTTCACTGCCGACGGCGTGAGCCTGGGCTACAACGCCTTCTACCGCAGCACCGACTACAGCGACCTTGACGTCGACGTGGCCAGCTATGCGGTGGACAGCCTGGGTGCCGGTGTCAGCCTCGGCTACCCGATCAGCGAAACCTCGCGTCTGACCTACGGCCTGAGTGTTCAGCAGGACAAGATCAAGACCGGCAAGTACACCGTTGACGAGATCTTCGACTTCCTCAAGCAGGAAGGTAGCAACTTCACCAACTTCAAGGCTTCGATCGGCTGGTCCGAATCGACCCTGAACAAAGGTGTGCTGGCAACCCGTGGTCACTCCCAGAGCCTGACGCTCGAGAGCACCATTCCGGGCAGCGACCTGTCGTTCTACAAGCTCGACTACCGCGGCCAGCTGTTCAAGCCGATTACCAACGACTACACCCTGCGCCTGCACACCGAACTGGGCTATGGTGATGGCTACGGCAGCACGTCGGGCCTGCCGTTCTACGAGAACTACTACGCGGGTGGTTTCAACTCCGTACGTGGCTTCAAGGACAGCAGCCTGGGCCCGCGCAGTACGCCTAGTACCGGCAAGAACCCAGGCACCATCGCCGACCCGGATCAGGATCCGCTGCCGTTCGGTGGTAACGTGCTGGTGCAAGGTGGTGTCGAATTGCTGTTCCCGCTGCCGTTCGTCAAGGACCAGCGCTCCCTGCGCACCTCCGTGTTCTGGGATGTGGGTAACGTGTTCGACACCAACTGCGGCAGCAAGCCGGATTGCGAAAAGGTCGGCTTCTCGGGCATGGCCAGTTCGGTCGGTCTGGGTGTGACCTGGATTACTGCTCTGGGCCCGTTGAGCTTCAGCCTGGCAATGCCGGTGAAGAAGCCGAGCGATGCCGATACCCAGGTGTTCCAATTCTCTCTGGGCCAGACCTTCTAAGGTCGGCCCTTGCTTAACGACAACGGTTTTTCCAGGAGTGCATCGTGCGTAAATTGGCTCAACTGGCCGTAGTGGCCGCGGCGCTGGTCGCCACCCCGGCTTTCGCCGAAATGAAGGTCGCCGTGCTGAACTATCAGATGGCCCTGCTCGAATCCGATGCCGCCAAGAAGTATGCGGTCGATGCCGAGAAGAAATTCGGACCGCAACTGACCAAGCTGAAAAGCCTGGAAAGCAGCGCCAAGGGCATCCAGGACCGTCTGATCAAGGGCGGCGACAAGATGCAGCAGCAGGAGCGTGAGCGCCTGGAGCTCGAATTCAAGCAGAAAGCCCGCGACTTCCAGTTCCAGTCCAAGGAACTGAACGAGGCCAAGGCCGTTGCTGACCGCGACATGCTCAAGCAGCTCAAGCCGAAGCTGGATGGCGCTGTCGAGGAAGTGATCAAGAAGGGCGGCTACGACCTGGTTCTCGAGCGCGGCGCGGTCATCGATGTCAAACCTCAGTACGACATCACCCGCCAAGTCATCGAGCGCATGAACCAAGCGCGTTGATATGACCGTGACCATGACGCTCGGCCAGCTGGCCGAGGCCCTCGGGGCCACACTCAAAGGCCCTGAGGCGCTGCAGATTACCGGGCTGGCCACCTTGCAGGAGGCCGGCCCCGGTCAATTGAGCTTCCTCGCCAACCCGCAGTACCGCAAATTCCTGGACACCTGCCAGGCCGCTGCGGTGCTGCTCAAGGCTGCGGACGCCGAAGGCTTTTCCGGCAATGCCCTGATCGTGGCTGACCCGTACCTGGCTTATGCGCGTATTTCCCACCTGTTCGACCCCAAACCCAAGGCTGTGGCGGGTATTCATCCCAGCGCCGTGGTGGCGGAGGATGCTCAGGTGGATGCCAGCGCCAGTGTCGGGCCGTTCGCGGTCATCGAAAGCGGTGCGCGCATCGGCGCCAACGTCAGCATCGGCGCAAATTGCTTCATCGGTGCCCGTTGCGTGGTCGGTGAAGGTGGCTGGCTGGCACCGCGGGTTACGCTGTATCACGACGTGACCATTGGCAAGCGTGTGGTTATCCAGTCGGGCGCCGTGATCGGGGGCGAGGGCTTCGGATTTGCCAACGAGAAGGGCATCTGGCGCAAGATCGCCCAGATTGGCGGCGTCACCATTGGTGATGACGTGGAAATCGGCGTCAATACTGCCGTTGACCGCGGCGCACTGTCCGACACCCGGATCGGTGATGGGGTCAAGCTCGACAACCAGATCCAGATCGCCCACAACGTGCAGATCGGTGATCATACGGCCATGGCCGCCTGTGTCGGGATCTCCGGCAGTACGCGCATCGGCAAGCATTGCATGCTGGCAGGTGGCGTGGGCCTGGTGGGGCATATCGATATCTGCGATAACGTATTCATCTCCGGGATGACCATGGTGACCCGTTCGATCACCGAACCAGGCTCCTATTCATCCGGCACGGCCATGCAGCCCCTGGCTGACTGGCGCAAGAGCGCGGCACGCATACGCCAGCTCGATGAGATGGCCAAGCGGCTCCAGCAGCTGGAAAAACGTGTCGATACCGTGACCTCAGGTGGCCAGCCGACATCAGAAGGCTGATACCATTTCCTGAGCAAGAGTGAACAGTCGCTAGCTGGCTCCTCTTTGGACTGCAAAAGGAGCGTGTGGTCAGCACCTGCGCTCCCTATTCTTATTACAGGCTTCCCCCCGAAATGATGGACATCAACGAGATTCGCGAATACCTGCCTCACCGCTACCCGTTCCTGCTGGTAGATCGCGTGACGGATCTGGACTTCGAGGCCCAGAGCATTCGTGCCTACAAGAATGTCAGCATCAACGAGCCGTTCTTCAATGGCCATTTCCCGGCGCACCCGATCATGCCGGGCGTCCTGATCATCGAAGCCATGGCCCAGGCGGCCGGCATCCTTGGTTTCAAGATGCTCGATGCCAAGCCGGCCGATGGCACCCTGTATTACTTCGTCGGTTCCGACAAGCTGCGTTTCCGCCAGCCGGTACTGCCGGGCGACCAGCTGGTACTGGAAGCCAAGTTCCTCAGCCGCAAGAGCATGATCTGGAAGTTCGAGTGCCGCGCCCTGGTTGACGGCAAGCCGGTGTGCTCGGCCGAGATCACCTGCGCGGAACGCTCCCTATGAGTTCGATTGATCCGCGGGCGATCATCGATCCGTCGGCCAAACTGGCCGACGGTGTCGAGGTCGGCCCGTGGTCGATCGTCGGCCCCGACGTCGAGATCGGCGAGGGCACCGTCATTGGCCCGCACGTGGTGCTCAAGGGGCCGACCCGGATTGGCAAGCACAACCGCATCTACCAGTTTTCCTCGATTGGCGAAGACACCCCTGACCTCAAGTACAAGGGTGAGCCGACGCGGCTGGTGATCGGTGATCACAATGTGATCCGCGAAGGTGTGACCATTCACCGTGGTACGGTCCAGGACCGTGCGGAAACCACCCTGGGTGATCACAACCTGATCATGGCCTATGCCCACATCGGCCACGACAGCGTCATCGGCAACCACTGCATCCTGGTCAACAACACCGCGCTGGCCGGGCATGTGCACGTGGGCGACTGGGCAATCCTGTCCGGTTTCACCCTGGTGCATCAGTACTGCCACATTGGCGCCCATGCGTTCTCTGGCATGGGCACGGCGATCGGCAAGGACGTGCCGGCCTTCGTCACGGTGTTCGGCAGCCCAGCCGAAGCCCGCAGCATGAACTTCGAAGGCATGCGCCGCCGTGGTTTCAGCGACGAGGTCATCCATGCCCTGCGCCGCTCCTACAAGATCGTCTACCGTCAGGGCCTGACCGTGGAAGAGGCGATCAAGGAGCTGGACGAGCTGGCCGCCAAGTACGAACAGGTCGAGCTGTTCCGCCAGTCGATCGTGAACTCCGCCCGCGGCATTACCCGCTGATATGGCGCAGCTTTGCGTAGCACTGGTCGCAGGTGAGGCCAGCGGCGATATTCTCGGTTCTGGTCTGATGCGCGCCCTCAAGGCGCGCCATCCTGATGTGCGTTTCATCGGTGTTGGCGGCCCTTTGATGGAGGCTGAAGGCCTTCAGTCGTACTTCCCCATGGAGCGTCTCGCGGTCTTCGGTCTGGTCGAGGTGCTGGGGCGTCTGCGTGAGCTGCTGAAGCGGCGCAAGTTGCTGATCCAGACACTGATCGACGAAAAGCCGGACGTGTTCATCGGCATTGATGCACCTGATTTCACCCTCAATATCGAGCTGAAACTGCGCCAGGCCGGGATAAAAACCGTGCACTACGTCAGCCCTTCCGTGTGGGCGTGGCGGCAGAAGCGCGTGCTGAAGATTCGTGAGGGCTGCGATCTGATGCTGACGCTGTTGCCTTTCGAGGCACGCTTTTATGAAGAGCAGGGCGTGCCCGTGCGCTTCGTGGGCCACCCGCTGGCCAATACCATTCCGTTGTCCGCCGACCGCCAGGCGGCGCGTCAAGCGCTGGGGTTGGGCGAGGGGCCGCTGGTTGCCTTGATGCCAGGCAGCCGTGGAGGTGAAGTTGGGCGCCTGGGGGCTCTGTTTCTCGATGCTGCCCAGCGTCTGCGCGAGTTGGTGCCGGGTGTGCGTTTCGTGCTGCCGTGTGCCAACGCTGCGCGTCGTGCCCAGATCGAACAGATGCTGGTCGGCCGCGACCTGCCGCTGACCCTGCTCGATGGGCAGTCACACCAGGCGCTGGCAGCTTGTGATGCGGTGCTGATCGCTTCCGGGACCGCCACGCTGGAGGCGCTGCTGTACAAGCGTCCCATGGTTGTGGCTTATCGCCTGGCAACATTGACCTACTGGATTCTCAAGCGCCTCGTGAAGAGCCCATACGTGTCGTTGCCCAATCTGTTGGCTCAGCGTGAGGTGGTGCCGGAGTTGCTGCAGGATGCTGCCACCAGTGAAGCCCTGGCACAGACCTTGGCACCGCTGGTGAACGATGGCCGCCAGCAGACCGAGTGCTTCGACCAGATTCACCGCACCTTGCGCCGCGACGCCTCCAACCAGGCGGCTGACGCTGTGCTGGCCTTGCTCAAGGACCGCTGACATGCAGATTGGACTGGACTTCAACCTGGTCGAGGACCTGGTCGCCGGCGTCGACGAAGTCGGCCGCGGCCCGCTGTGCGGTGCGGTGGTCACGGCGG
Organism: Pseudomonas sp.; assembly: GCF_017744435.1. Classification (GTDB taxonomy): domain Bacteria; phylum Pseudomonadota; class Gammaproteobacteria; order Pseudomonadales; family Pseudomonadaceae; genus Aquipseudomonas. Next base: position 56,350 of record NZ_JAGIBG010000045.1, on the reverse strand, counting down.
CGGTGATCCTCGACCCGGCTCGGCCGATTCTGGGCCTGAACGATTCGAAGAAGCTCACCGAAGCCAAGCGCGAGGCGCTGTTCGACGAGATCTGCGAAAAAGCCCTGAGCTTTTGCATCGCCCGCGCCGAAGTCGAGGAAATCGACCGGCTGAACATCCTGCAAGCCACCATGCTGGCCATGCAGCGAGCGGTGGAAGGGTTGCACGTGACCCCGAAGCTGGCACTGATCGACGGTAACCGTTGCCCGAAACTGGCGGTGCCGGCCGCACCAGTGGTCAAGGGTGATAGCCAGGTGCCGGCAATCGCTGCCGCATCGATCCTGGCCAAGGTGACCCGCGACCGGGAGATGAGCGCGTTCGAGCTGATCTACCCGGGCTACGGGATTGGTGGGCATAAAGGCTATCCAACGCCTGTGCACCTCGAAGCCCTTGCGCGCCTGGGCCCCACGCCCATTCATCGGCGCTCATTCGGCCCGGTGCGGGCCGCCTGGGAAGCCCGCGAAGGCATCACCGATTCTCTAATCTGATGCAAGGGGGCCGCTTTGCGGCCCTTCGCGGGCAAGCCCGCTCCCACAGGTACAGCGCTGTTCCTGAGGGTTACTCTATCTCCTGTGGGAGTGGCGGTGCGGCGATCCGACGTGCCCGCGAAGGGCCGCAACGCGGCCCCAAATTCCCCACTCAATTACGCTACAATCCCGCCCTTGTCGTTCAGCACTGCTACAGGACTTTCCATGTCGGTTCCCTTCGTTCACCTGCGCGTCCACTCCGAATTCTCGCTGGTCGACGGCCTGGTGCGGATCAAGCCGCTGGCCAAGGCGCTGGCGGGGATGAGCATGCCGGCGGTGGCGATCACCGACCAGAGCAACATGTGCTCGCTGGTCAAGTTCTACAAGACGGCCATGGGCGCCGGGATCAAGCCGATCTGCGGTGCCGACCTGTGGCTGGCCGGTGCCGACCCGGAAGCACCGCTGTCGCGCATCTGCTTCCTGGCCATGGACCCCAAGGGCTATCGCAACCTCACCGAGTTGATCTCCCGTGGCTGGACCGACGGCCAGCGCAACGGCCTGGTGATCCTCCAGCGTGAGTGGATCGCCCCCGCCAGCGAAGGGCTGATTGCCCTCTCTGCAGGCAAGGAGGGCGACATCGGCATGGCCCTGATGAATGGTCGTCAGGAAGAAGCCGAAGCCCTGCTGCGCGACTGGATGGGCATGTTCCCCGAGCGTTTCTACGTCGAAGTGCAGCGCACCAACCGCGCCGGCGACGAGGAATACGTGCACGCCGCCGTGGCCCTGGCCGACCAGCTCGGTGCGCCGCTGGTGGCCACCAACGACGTGCGCTTCATCAAGCAGTCCGACTTCGATGCTCACGAAACCCGCGTCTGCATCGGCGAGGGCTGGACCCTCGACGATCCGCGCCGCCCGCGTGGCTACAGCGACCAGCAGTACCTGAAATCGGCCGAGGAAATGGCCGAGCTGTTCAGCGACCTGCCCGATGCCATTGCCAACACCGTCGAGATCGCCAAGCGCTGCAACATCCAGGTGCAGCTCGGCAAGTACTTCCTGCCCGATTTCCCGACGCCCAATGGCATGGGCATCGACGACTACCTGCGCCACGTCTCCCACGAAGGCCTGGAAGAGCGCCTGGCGGTGCTCTGGCCGAAAGAGACCACGCCGAATTACGAAGAGAAGCGCCAGGTCTACCTGGACCGCCTGAAGTTCGAACTGGACATCATCATCCAGATGGGCTTCCCCGGGTACTTCCTGATCGTTATGGACTTCATCAAGTGGGCCAAGAACAACGACGTGCCGGTGGGCCCGGGGCGGGGTTCGGGTGCGGGCTCGCTGGTGGCCTACGTGCTGAAGATCACCGACCTCGACCCGCTGGCCTACGACCTGCTGTTCGAGCGCTTCCTCAACCCTGAACGTATTTCCATGCCCGACTTCGACGTCGACTTCTGCATGGACGGCCGTGACCGGGTGATCGATTACGTGGCCGAAGCCTATGGCCGCAATGCCGTGAGCCAGATCATCACCTTCGGCACCATGGCCGCCAAGGCGGTGGTGCGCGACGTGGCGCGGGTGCAGGGCAAGTCCTACGGCCTGGCCGACCGCCTGTCGAAGATGATCCCGTTCGAAGTGGGCATGACCCTGGAGAAAGCCTACGAGCAGGAAGAGATCCTGCGCGACTTCCTCAAGGGCGACGAGGATGCCCGCGAGATCTGGGACATGGCGCTGAAGCTCGAAGGTGTCACCCGTGGTACCGGCAAGCATGCCGGTGGCGTGGTGATCGCCCCGACCAAGCTCACAGACTTCTCGCCGATCGCCTGTGACGAAGAGGGCGGCGGCCTGGTGACCCAGTTCGACAAGGACGACGTCGAGGCTGCGGGCCTGGTGAAGTTCGACTTCCTCGGCCTGCGTACCCTGACCATCATCAAGTGGGCGATGGAGATCATCAACCGCGAGCAGGCCAAGCAGAACCTGCCTGATCTCAACATCGACTTCATCCCGCTGGACGATCGCAAGACCTACGAGCTGTTGCAGAAGGCCGAAACCACGGCGGTGTTCCAGCTCGAATCCCGCGGCATGAAGGAGCTGATCAAGAAGCTCAAGCCCGACTGCCTGGAAGACCTCATCGCACTGGTGGCGCTGTTCCGCCCGGGCCCGCTGCAGTCGGGCATGGTGGACGACTTCATCAACCGCAAGCACGGCCGCGCCGAGCTGGCCTACCCGCACTCCGACTACCAGTACGAAGGCCTCAAGCCGGTATTGGCGCCGACCTACGGCATCATCCTGTACCAGGAACAGGTGATGCAGATCGCCCAGGTGATGGCGGGCTACACCCTCGGCGGCGCCGACATGCTGCGTCGAGCCATGGGTAAGAAAAAGCCCGAGGAGATGGCCAAGCAACGCGGTGGCTTCATCGAAGGTTGCGTCGCCAACAATATCGATGCGGATCTGGCCGGTAACATCTTTGACCTGGTAGAGAAATTCGCCGGTTACGGCTTCAACAAGTCCCACTCTGCCGCCTATGGCCTGGTGTCATACCAGACCGCCTGGCTGAAGACCCACCACCCGGCGCCGTTCATGGCCGCGGTACTCTCGGCGGACATGCACAACACCGACAAGGTGGTGGTGCTGGTCGAGGAAGTTCGCAGCATGAAGCTGCGCCTCGATGCGCCGGACGTGAACTTCTCCGACTTCAAGTTCACCGTCAACAACGACGGCCGCATCGTCTACGGCCTGGGTGCGATCAAGGGCGTCGGCGAAGGCCCGGTGGAGGCCATCGTCGAAGCCCGGGCCCAGGGCGGGCCGTTCAAGGACCTGTTCGACTTCTGCGAGCGCATCGACCTCAAGCGGGTCAACAAGCGTACCCTCGATGCGTTGATCCGCAGCGGTGCGCTGGACCGCCTGGGCCCGCATTTCCATGATGAGATCAAGGCCTATCAGGCCAACATCGACCTCAACCGTGCGACCTTGCTGTCGGCACTGGGCGAGGCGATCAAGGCCGCCGAGCAGGCGGCCCATACCGCTGACAGTGGTCACGTCGACCTGTTCGGCGGCATGTTCGACGAGGCGGATGTCGACGTCTACGCCAATCACCGCAAGGTGCGCGAACTGACCCTCAAGGAGCGCCTGAAGGGCGAGAAGGACACCCTGGGCCTGTATCTCACCGGCCACCCGATCGACGAGTACGAGACCGAGATTCGCCGTTTCGCCCGCCAGCGCATCATCGACCTCAAGCCGTCGCGCGAGACCCAGACCATCGCGGGGATGATCATTGCCCTGCGGGTGATGAAGAACAAGAAGGGCGACAAGATGGGCTTCGTCACCCTGGATGACCGTTCCGGGCGCATCGAGGCCTCGCTGTTTGCCGATGCCTACATCGCGGCACAGTCCTTGCTGCAGAACGATGCCATGGTTGTGGTCGAGGGTGAGGTCAGCAACGACGACTTCTCCGGCGGCCTGCGCCTGCGGGTGAAGCAGGTGATGACCATGGAAGACGCGCGCACCAAGCTGGCCGAGAGCCTGCGCCTGAAAGTGGCACACGAAGCGCTCAAGGGTGACCGCCTGAAGTGGCTGGGCGAGCTGATCACCCGTCACCGCGGGGCTTGCCCGATCACGCTGGAGTACACCGGCAGCGACGCCAAGGCCATGTTGCAGTTCGGCGAGCAGTGGAAGATCGACCCGGCCGATGGCCTGATTCAGGCACTGCGTGACCAGTTCGGGCGTGAGAACGTCTTCCTGCAATATCGTTGAATCGACGAAATTTAATCTCGACCTATATGCGCCTGATCCCTTAAGGTAGGGCGCCAAACGGATCAACCGGCCGGCCGCCTGGCCGTAGACCCAAGACGGATGACTATGAACCCGAATTTTCTCGATTTCGAACAGCCGATTGCCGACCTGCAAGCCAAGATCGAAGGCCTGCGCCTGGTAGGCAACGACAACTCGCTGAACATCAGCGATGAAATTGCCCGTCTGCAAGACAAGAGCAACACCCTGACCGAAAGCATCTTCGGCAACCTGACCAGCTGGCAGATCGCCCGCCTGGCCCGTCATCCACGTCGTCCTTACACCCTGGACTACCTGGACCACATCTTCACCGAGTTCGAAGAGCTGCACGGTGACCGCCACTTCTCCGACGACGCCGCCATCGTCGGTGGTACTGCGCGTCTGGATGGCAAGCCAGTGATGGTCATCGGCCATCAGAAGGGCCGCGAAGTGCGCGAGAAGGTTCGCCGCAACTTCGGCATGCCGCGCCCTGAAGGCTACCGCAAGGCCTGCCGCCTGATGGAAATGGCCGAGCGCTTCAAGATGCCGATCCTGACCTTCATCGACACTCCGGGCGCCTACCCGGGCATCGACGCTGAAGAGCGCAACCAGAGCGAGGCCATTGCCTGGAACCTGCGTGTCATGGCCCGCCTGAAGACCCCGATCATCGCTACCGTGATCGGTGAGGGTGGTTCCGGCGGTGCGCTGGCCATTGGCGTGTGCGACCAGCTGAACATGCTGCAGTACTCCACCTACTCGGTGATCTCGCCGGAAGGCTGCGCTTCGATCCTGTGGAAGACGGCCGACAAGGCTGCCGACGCCGCTGAAGCCATGGGCATTACCGCTGAGCGCCTGAAGAGCCTGAACATCGTCGACAAGGTCATCCAGGAGCCGCTGGGCGGCGCCCACCGTGACCCGGCGAAGATGTCCGAAAGCATCCGTGCCGACCTGGTGCAGCAGCTGGACATGCTCGGCAAGCTCGACAACGACGCGCTGCTGGCTCGTCGTTACGACCGCCTGATGAGCTACGGCCTCTGATCGATTGCGGGGCCGTTCTGCGGCCCCAGTGTTTCATCGCACCGGCTTCGCCGGTGTTCGCGGGCAAGCCCGCTCCCACAAGTACAGCGCTGCCCGCGAGCCCTGCGCTGTACCTGTGGGAGCGGGCTTGCCCGCGAATGCATTGCTGAATTGAGCGAGGGCTAGATGATCGACCTCAACCCCTGGCTCAACGCCCCCGCCTGGTATATCGCCTTCTCCGGCGGCCTCGATTCCACCGTTCTCCTGCACCTGCTGGCCAATCACGCCCGCAGCCACGCATCCCCCCCGTTGCGCGCCCTGCACATCCACCATGGCCTGCAGTCCGCCGCCGACGCGTGGCCTGCCCACTGCCAGTCTATTTGCGACCAGCTCGGTGTCGAACTCCAGGTCATCCAGGTCCAGGTCACCCCTGGCGCCAGTATCGAACAGGCCGCTCGCGATGCCCGCTATGCCGCCTTGAAGAAAGTCCTAGGCCCCGGCGACATCCTGTTCACCGCCCAGCACCGCGACGACCAGGCCGAGACCTTGCTCTTCCGCCTGCTGCGCGGTGCTGGCCTGCGCGGCCTGGCGGCGATGCCCGGCCAGCGCCCGCTGGGGCAGGGCAGCCTGGTCCGGCCGTTGCTGGCCACCTCGCGTCAGCAGTTGCATGACTACGCCCAGTCCAATGAGCTGGTGTGGATCGACGACCCGACGAACATTGATACCGCCTTCGACCGCAACTATCTGCGCGCAGAAGTGTTCCCGCATTTGCAGCAGCGTTGGCCGCAGGCTAGCCAGAGCCTAGCCCGTTGTGCGGAGCATCTGGGTGAGGCGCTGGGCCTGCTCGACGAACTGGCGCAGGGCGACCTGGCCGAGGCCGGGGAGGGCGCCGCTCCGGCCTGGGCGGCCTTGCAGTCGCTTGATCTGGCGGTGCTCTCCCGCTTGTCGCCTGCACGGCAGCGCAATGCCCTGCAGCACTGGCTACGCCCGCGAACCCGCTTGCCCGATACCCGTCATTGGGCCGGCTGGGCCGATCTGCGCGACGCCGCGGCAGATGCGCAGCCGGTCTGGCGCCTGGCCGACGGTCGGTTGCTGCGTAGTCATGGCCGTATCTGGTGGTTGAGTGGTGACTGGCTGCAGCAACCCATGGGCGAGTACGCCTGGGCCGACCCAGGAGAGGTCCTGGCATTGCCGGGCAATGGCAGTGTGCGTCTTGATGTCGCTGCGCCGCTGGGCGAGCTGCGTATCGCCTACCGCCAGGGCGGTGAGGTGCTGGACATCCCCGGCCGCGGCCGACGCGACCTCAAGCGCCTGCTCAACGAGCTGCAGGTCCCGCACTTCGTGCGCGCGCGCCTGCCGTTGCTGTACTGCGGCGAGCGCCTGCTGGCGGTGGCCAATCTGCCTTCGCTGGGGCAGGCCGATTGCCAGCTTCACTGGCAGCTGCCGACGAACGCGCAAGGTTTGAGCTGAAGGGTACATTCCGGTAGACTACCCTCCCTTCTTGATACAACTTCTGTGGCTTCCCCGGAAACACAGCAGTTGCCGATTACCAAGCAGTTTTTTGCTGGGCTGATTCTGGAAATGACGAGCGAGCTCCATGCCGGGGATACCCCTGGTCTGTACAGACGCGGCAGTTTTTCGAGATGCACTGTGATTGACGCAGGTGATCGGGGGCTTCGGCCTTCCTTCGCTTTCTCCGGCGGCGCTGGCCGCCTTAACGCAGACTTCTAGGGTTTTTCATGACGCGCTACATATTCGTCACGGGCGGTGTTGTTTCTTCATTGGGGAAAGGCATTGCCTCGGCTTCCCTGGCGGCCATCCTGGAAGCGCGGGGCCTGAAGGTCACCATGCTCAAGCTGGATCCGTACATCAACGTCGATCCGGGCACCATGAGCCCGTTCCAGCATGGTGAAGTGTTCGTCACCCACGATGGCGCCGAGACCGACCTCGACCTGGGCCACTACGAGCGGTTCATCCGCACGACCATGACCCAGAACAACAACTTCACCACCGGCCGTATCTACGAGCACGTGCTGCGTAAAGAACGCCGTGGTGACTACCTGGGCGCGACCATCCAGGTCATCCCGCACATCACCGACGAGATCAAGCGTCGCATCATCAAGGGCGCCGGCGATGCCGACGTGGCCCTGGTGGAAATCGGCGGTACCGTGGGTGACATCGAGTCGCAGCCGTTCCTCGAGGCGATCCGCCAGCTGCGTGTCGAAGTGGGCTCCAAACGCGCCATGCTGATGCACCTGACCCTGGTCCCGTACATCGCCACCGCTGGCGAGACCAAGACCAAGCCGACCCAGCACTCGGTCAAGGAGCTGCGCTCCATCGGCCTGCAGCCTGACGTGCTGATCTGCCGCTCCGACCACCCGGTCGACGCCTCGTCGCGCCGCAAGATCGCGCTGTTCACCAACGTCGAAGAGCGTGCGGTGATTTCGCTGGAAGACGTCGACACCATCTACAAGATCCCAGGTGTATTGCACGCCCAGGGCCTGGACGACTTCGTCGTCGAGCGCTTCGGCCTGCAGTGCAACAGCGCCGACCTGTCCGAGTGGGACAAGGTGGTCGATGCCAAGCTCAACCCTGAGCAGGAAGTCACCATCGCCATGGTCGGCAAGTACATGGAGCTGCTGGACGCGTACAAGTCGCTGATCGAAGCGATGAGCCACGCCGGCATCACCAACCGTACCAAGGTCAACCTGCGTTACATCGATTCCGAAGACATCGAGAACCAGGGCACCAGCCTGCTGGAAGGCGCAGACGCCATCCTGGTACCGGGCGGTTTCGGCCTGCGCGGCGTGGAAGGCAAGATCACCGCGGTGCAGTACGCCCGTGAAAACAAGGTCCCGTACCTCGGCATCTGCCTGGGCATGCAGGTGGCCGTGATCGAGTTCGCCCGTAACGTGATGGGCTGGAAAGACGCCAACTCCACCGAGTTCGACCGCAACAGCGGCCACCCGGTGGTCGGCCTGATCACCGAGTGGGCCGATGCCACTGGTGCCGTCGAGACCCGTACCGAAGCCTCCGACCTGGGCGGCACCATGCGCCTGGGCGCTCAGGACTGCCAGCTGGCGGCCGGTTCCAAGGTGCACGACTGCTACGGCAAGGACATCATCACCGAGCGTCACCGTCACCGTTACGAGGTCAACAACAACCTGCTGCCACAGCTGGTCGATGGCGGCCTGGTGGTTTCCGGTCGTTCCGAAGACGGCGCATTGGTCGAAGTGGTCGAGGCCAAGGATCACCCATGGTTCGTTGCCTGCCAGTTCCACCCGGAGTTCACCTCCACCCCGCGTGACGGTCACCCGCTGTTCAGCGGCTTCGTCAAGGCGGCCCTGGCCCAGAAGAACAAGGCCTGATTTTTTCAGGTCTTTGATGAGTTTTCCGACGGTTAAAGCCGCGCAAGGCTCATTTCTCGGGTAAAGTACGCCCCGATCTACCCCTGACCGTTCGGTCAGGGGTCGCTTCTGCCAGGCCTGCCTGCTGCGTCCCCGCCTGGTGCAAGGCAAGAATTCCCTAAAGTTGCGTTGTTTTCGTCAATTCTGGAGTGCTTACAACAATGGCAAAAATCGTCGACATCAAAGGTCGTGAAGTTCTCGATTCGCGTGGCAACCCCACCGTGGAAGCCGATGTACTGCTCGACAACGGCATCATCGGCAGCGCTTGCGCGCCGTCCGGTGCTTCCACCGGCTCGCGCGAAGCGCTGGAGCTGCGTGATGGCGACAAGAGCCGTTACCTGGGCAAGGGCGTGCTGAAGGCCGTCGCCAACATCAACGGCCCGATCCGTGACCTGCTGCTGGGCAAGGATCCTTCCGACCAGAAGGCCCTGGACCGCGCCATGATCGAGCTGGACGGTACCGAGAACAAGGCCAAGCTGGGCGCCAACGCCATCCTGGCCGTGTCCCTGGCTGCTGCCAAGGCCGCTGCACAGGATCAGGACCTGCCGCTGTACGCGCACATCGCCAACCTGAACGGCACTCCGGGCCAGTACTCGATGCCGGTGCCGATGATGAACATCATCAACGGTGGCGAACACGCCGACAACAACGTCGACATCCAGGAGTTCATGGTTCAGCCGGTTGGCGCCAAGACCTTCTCCGACGGCCTGCGCATGGGTACTGAAATCTTCCATCACCTCAAAGCCGTGCTGAAGGCCCGTGGCCTGAACACCGCCGTAGGTGACGAAGGTGGTTTCGCCCCGAACCTGGCTTCCAACGAAGATGCTCTGGCTGCTATCGCCGAAGCGGTCGAGAAAGCTGGCTACAAGCTGGGCACCGACGTGACCCTGGCCCTGGACTGCGCGGCTTCCGAATTCTACGAAGACGGCAAGTACAACCTGTCCGGTGAAGGCAAGTCGTTCGACGCCGAAGGTTTCGCCGAGTACCTGAAAGGCCTGACCGAGCGCTTCCCGATCATCTCGATCGAAGACGGCCTGGACGAGTCCGACTGGGCTGGCTGGAAGATCCTGACCGACAAGATCGGTGCCAAGGTACAGCTGGTCGGTGACGACCTGTTCGTGACCAACACCAAGATCCTCAAGGAAGGCATCGAGAAGGGCATCGGTAACTCGATCCTGATCAAGTTCAACCAGATCGGCTCGCTGACCGAAACCCTGGAAGCCATCCAGATGGCCAAGGCTGCCGGCTACACCGCCGTAATCTCGCACCGCTCCGGTGAAACCGAAGATTCGACCATTGCCGACCTGGCCGTGGGTACCGCTGCTGGCCAGATCAAGACTGGCTCGCTGTGCCGCTCCGACCGCGTTTCGAAGTACAACCAGCTGCTGCGCATCGAAGAGCAACTGGGCGCCAAAGCGGTTTACCGTGGTCGTGCCGAGTTTCGCGGCTAAGCAAGAGATGGTAAAAAGACAGCAGCCGAGGCTGCCGGAACTTTCTTAATGAATTTTCTGGTGCTTCATGCGGGTTTCTGTCAACGAAGCCTGGCCTCGGCCAGGCTTCGTGCTATATGACGCCCGTGTGCGGCGGTCTTTAACCTGGATACCTTGATGCGCAGTCCCTATTGGTTGTTCCTTGTCCTGCTCCTGCTGCTCGGTGGCCTGCAGTACCGCCTTTGGGTGGGTAACGGCAGCCTGGCGCAAGTGGCCGAGCTCAAGCAGCAGATCGACGAACAGCACGCCGAGAACGAACGGCTGCTGGAGCGTAACCGCGTGCTCGATGCCGAGGTGCTGGAGCTGAAGAAAGGTATGGAGACCGTCGAAGAACGGGCTCGTCATGAACTGGGAATGGTCAAAGAGGGCGAAACCCTCTTCCAGCTGCCGCAAAAATGACTGAAACACTACCGGCCTTCTGGGCCGTGATTCCTGCTGCGGGCGTCGGTGCCCGCATGGCTGCCGACCGCCCCAAGCAATACCTGGAGCTGGCTGGGCAGACCATCCTCGAGCACAGCCTCGACTGTTTTCTTGGCCACCCCTCGCTCATGGGCGTGGTGGTCAGCATTGCCGAAGACGACCCTTACTGGCCAGGCCTGCGTTGCGCCAGCGATCCGCGCATCCAGCGGGCAGCGGGTGGTGACGAACGTGCCGACTCGGTGCTCAATGCCTTGTTGCTGTTGCATGCCCAAGGGGCATCGGACAACGATTGGGTGCTGGTGCACGATGCGGCGCGGCCGAACCTGGCGCGCAGCGACCTGGACAAGTTGCTGTCGGAACTGGCCGATGACCCGGTAGGCGGGCTGCTGGCGGTGCCGGCGCGCGATACCCTCAAGCGCGCCGATGCCAACGGGCGGGTCGCCGCGACGGTGGACCGCAGCACTATCTGGCAGGCCTATACGCCACAGATGTTCCGCCTGGGGGCGCTGCACCGGGCCCTGGCCGAGAGCCTGGTTTCCGATGTGGTGGTGACCGATGAGGCGTCGGCCATCGAATGGTCGGGGCAGGCGCCGCGGCTGGTCGAAGGGCGCAGTGACAACATCAAGGTCACCCGGCCGGAAGACCTGGAGTGGTTGCGCCAGCGCTGGGCGGGCAGGCGCTGATCTTCGTGGTCCTGTACCGGCCTCTTCGCGGGCAAGCCCGCTCCCACAGGAATAGCACCGACTTCAGGTGCGATGACCATCCTGTGGGAGCGGGCTTGCCCGCGAAGAGGCCAGTAGAGCCAGCACATCAGCTTTGCCTGTACTCCGGCAACCCCGCCAGCCCTTCCTTCAGGTAATCCACCAAGCGCCTCACCTTCGGCGACAGGTGCCGCTGCTGCGGATACAACGCCCACACCGCCGTATTCGGCGGCTGATGTCCTTCCAGCAACGATACCAGTGCGCCACTGTTCAAGTGCTCAAGCACGTAATAGTCCGGCAACTGGCACAACCCCATCCCCAGCAACGCCGCATCCAGCACCGCCTGGCCGCTGTTGCAGCGCCAGTTGCCCTGCACCCGCTGGCTGATTTCGCGACCCTCCAGCTGCAAGGCCCACAGGTCGGAACTGCCGATCAGGCAATTGTGCCGGGCCAGTTCCGACAGACTGTGCGGCCGCCCATAGCGCTCCAGGTACGCCGGTGAAGCGCACAAAAACATGCGCCGCGGCGCAAGGCGCGTTGCCACCAGTCGGGAGTCGGCCAAGCGGCCCAGGCGGATCGCCAGGTCCATGCCTTCGTGCAGCAGGTCCAGGGTGCGGTTGCTCAGTTCCACTTCGACCCGCAGTTGCGGATACAGCGCCATGAATCGCGTCACCAGCGGCACGATGAAGCGCTCACCATAGGCCACCGCGCAGGTCATGCGCAGCAGGCCCTTGGGTTCGCTGGCCAGGTCGCCCATGGCGCGCAGTGCTTCCTCACGGCCGTCCTGCAGGCGCTGGCAGTGTTGCAGAAAAGTCTGCCCGGCCTCGCTCAAGGTCACCCGGCGGGTACTGCGGTACAGCAAACGGGTCTGCAGGCGTTCTTCCAGGCGGGCGATCTGCCGGCTGATGTGTGACGACGACACGCCCAGGCGCTCGGCTGCAGCCGTGAACTGGCCAGATTCGGCCACGGCGACGAATTCGTCGATGCCTTCCCAGCGGCTGCTCATGGATTATCCCTGTATGGCAATAATGTTTTGGCTTTGCCTGGATTATTCATCAAAAGCGCCTGGATTACACTGCGAGACTGAACCGATCCACTGTCTGGAGACCCTGTGATGATCAAGTCCCGTGCTGCCGTTGCCTTCGAGGCCAAGAAACCCCTGGAAATCGTCGAAGTCGACGTGGCTATGCCCAAGGCCGGCGAAGTGCTGCTGCGCGTGGTCGCCAGCGGTGTCTGCCACACCGACGCCTACACCCTGTCCGGCGCCGACCCGGAAGGCATCTTCCCGTCGATCCTCGGCCATGAAGGCGGCGCGATCGTCGAAGCGATCGGCGAGGGCGTGACCTCGGTGGCGGTGGGCGATCACGTGATCCCGCTGTACACCCCGGAATGCGGCAAGTGCAAGTTCTGCCTGTCGGGCAAGACCAACCTGTGCCAGGCCATCCGTGCCACCCAGGGCAAGGGCCTGATGCCGGACGGCACCACCCGCTTCTCGTACAAGGGCCAGCAACTGTTCCACTACATGGGCACCTCGACCTTCTCTGAGTACACCGTGCTGCCGGAAATTTCCGTGGCCAAGATCCAGAAAGAAGCACCACTGGAGAAGGTCTGCCTGCTCGGCTGCGGCGTCACCACCGGTATCGGCGCAGTGCTCAATACCGCCAAGGTCAAGCCGGGTGACACCGTGGCCATCTTCGGCCTCGGCGGCATCGGCCTGTCGGCCGTGATCGGTGCGGTCAAGGCCAAGGCCTCGCGCATCATCGCCATCGACATCAACCCGGCCAAGTTCGAAATCGCCCGCCAGCTGGGCGCCACCGACTGCATCAACCCGAAAGACTACGACCGCCCGATCCAGGAAGTGATCGTCGACCTCACCGACGGTGGCGTGGACTTCTCGTTCGAGTGCATCGGCAACGTGCAACTGATGCGCGCGGCCCTGGAATGCTGCCACAAGGGCTGGGGCGAATCGGTGATCATCGGTGTCGCCGGTGCCGGCCAGGAAATCGCCACCCGTCCGTTCCAGCTGGTGACCGGCCGCGTCTGGCGTGGTTCGGCATTCGGTGGCGTACGTGGCCGCAGCGAGCTGCCAAGCTACGTGGACATGGCCGAGAAGGGCGAGATCCCGCTGGATACCTTCATTACCCACACCATGGGCCTGGAAGACATCAACAAGGCCTTCGACCTGATGCACGAAGGCAAGAGCATCCGTAGCGTGATCCACTTCTGAGGTCAGCCATGAGCCTGGATAACATCTCCTGTCAGAAGAGCTTCGGCGGCTGGCACAAGCGTTACCGGCATCACTCCAAGGTGCTGGGCTGCGACATGGTGTTCGCCGTCTACCTGCCACCGCAGGCCGAGCAGGGCGAGAAGCTGCCGGTGCTGTACTGGCTCAGCGGCCTCACCTGCACCGACGAGAACTTCATGCAGAAGGCCGGCGCCCAGCGCCTGGCCGCCGAGCTCGGGCTGATCATCGTCGCCCCCGACACCAGCCCGCGTGGCGAGCAGGTGCCGGGCGACCCTGACGGCGCCTGGGACTTCGGCCTCGGTGCCGGGTTCTACCTCAACGCCACCCAGCAGCCCTGGGCGCAGCATTACCGCATGCACGACTATGTGGTGCAGGAGCTGCCGGCACTGATCGAGGCGCACTTCCCGGCCTCCGACCAGCGCAGCATCAGCGGCCACTCCATGGGCGGGCATGGTGCGCTGGTGTGCGCCTTGCGCAACCCGGGCCGCTATCGCTCGGTGTCGGCGTTCTCGCCGATCAGCAACCCGATGGATTGCCCATGGGGCGAGAAGGCCTTCAGCCGCTACCTGGGTGAAGACCGCGCGCGCTGGCGTGAGTGGGATGCCAGTGTGCTGCTGGCGGAAGCGCCTGCAGGCGAGTGCCCGCCGTTGCTGGTGGACCAGGGTGACCGGGATGACTTCCTCGAGAAGCAGCTCAAGCCTGAAGCGTTGGAGCAGGCCGCACGCAAAGGGGGGCATGCGCTGACCCTGCGCCTGCAGCCTGGCTATGACCACAGCTACTACTTCATCGCCAGCTTCATCGATGAGCACCTGCGCCATCACGCGATGGCACTCGGACGGGTGTAACAGCCCGGTCCAAAAGCCGCCCAACCTCCTGCAAAGCAGGTAGAATCACGCCCTGACTCAATCAGGGCGTTTTTCTATGCGTATTGGCCACGGCTACGATGTGCACCGTTTCTGCGACGGTGATTTCATTACCCTGGGTGGGGTGCGTATCCCCCACAAATACGGCCTCCTGGCCCATTCCGACGGTGACGTGCTGCTGCACGCCCTGAGCGATGCCTTGCTTGGCGCTGCGGCGCTGGGTGACATCGGCAAGCACTTCCCCGACACCGACCCGCAGTTCAAGGGCGCCGACAGCCGTGAGCTGCTGCGTCATGTGGTCGCTATCGTCAAGGCCAAGGGCTGGCAGGTTGGCAACGTCGACGCCACCATCGTTGCCCAGGCACCGAAAATGGCCCCGCATATTGAAACCATGCGCCAGCTGATTGCCGAAGACCTGCAGGTCGAACTCGACCAGGTCAACGTCAAGGCCACCACCACCGAGAAACTGGGCTTCTGCGGTCGCGAGGAGGGCATTGCCGTGCATTCGGTTGCCCTGTTGCTGCCAGCATGACCGAACTGGACCTGCTGGGCCCGCGCGCGTCGGGTGAATCGTTGGGCAGCGCGGTGCTCAAGGCCGTGGCCGAAGACTTCCAGGTTGATGAGGTGCTGGACATTCCGCTGTCCGGCCAGGGCGAGCACCTGTGGCTGTGGGTCGAGAAGCGCGACCTCAACACCGAAGAGGCTGCCCGTCGCCTGGCCCGTGCCGCCGGCGTACCGGTACGGGCCATCAGTTATGCAGGCCTCAAGGACCGCCAGGCCCTGACCCGCCAGTGGTTCAGCCTGCACCTGCCGGGCAAGGCCGACCCTGACCTGTCGCGTGCCGAAGACGACACCCTGCGCGTGCTCAAGCAGGTGCGTCACCAGCGCAAGCTGCAACGCGGTGCCCATTCGGCCAATGGTTTCACCCTGCGCCTGACTGCCCTGGCAGCTGACCGCCAGGCCCTCGATGCCCGCCTGGAGCAACTCAAGCAGCAGGGCGTGCCGAACTACTTCGGCAGCCAGCGTTTCGGCCACGGCGGTGGCAACGTCCACGATGCCCAGGACTGGGCATCGCGCAAGGCCCTGCCGGAGCAGCGCAACGTGCGTTCACGCCTGCTTTCGGCGGCGCGCAGCTATGTGTTCAACCAGGTGCTGGCGGCGCGTGTCGCCGATGGCACCTGGCAGCACGCCCAGGTCGGGGATCTGTTGGCGTTCACTAACAGCCGTAGTTTCTTTCCCGCGGGCGAGCAGGAATGTTCCGATCCTCGCCTGGCAATTCTGGACCTGCATCCCACCGGCCCGATGTGGGGGGAAGGCCCGTCGCCTGCAGCCGGCGTGACCTCCGAGCTGGAGACGGCGGTCGGCGATCAGCACCTGGCACTTTGCCAATGGCTCGCGTATGCGGGCATGAGTCACGAACGGCGCATCCTGCGGCTCCCTATTGGCGGCCTGACGTGGCATTATCCCGAGCCTGATATCCTGCAACTGGAATTCGTCCTTCCGGCCGGATGCTTCGCCACCGTGGTGGTGCGCGAACTCGTCGATCTGGTGCCGGCAGGGCAGACGGACAGCCCATGCGTATTCTGATTTCGAATGACGACGGTGTTACGGCACCTGGCCTTGCCGCGCTTCACGGTGCGCTGGCGGATTATGCCGAGTGCGCGGTGATCGCCCCGGATCAAGACAAGAGCGGCGCCGGAAGTTCGCTGACGCTGGATCGGCCATTGCACCCGCAGACCCTGGCCAACGGCTTCATCAGCCTCAACGGCACGCCCACCGATTGCGTGCACCTTGGGCTCAACGGCCTGTTGCCGGAGCCTGTGGACCTGGTCGTCTCGGGCATCAACCTGGGGGCCAACCTGGGGGATGACGTGATCTATTCCGGCACGGTCGCCGCCGCGCTGGAAGGCCGTTTCCTGGGTGGCACCTCGCTGGCGTTCTCGCTGCTGTCGCGGCTGCCCGACAACCTGCCGACGGCCGCCCATATCGCCCGCCGCCTGGTCGAGGCACTGCCGCGCCTGCAACTGCCGCCGCGCACCGTGCTCAACGTCAATATCCCCAATCTGCCGCTGGAGCACATCCGCGGCATTCAGCTCACCCGCCTCGGTCATCGGGCGCGGGCGGCGGCGCCGACCAAGGTGGTCAACCCGCGTGGCAAGGAAGGCTACTGGATCGCCGTGGCCGGCGATGCCGAGGATGGCGGGCCGGGTACCGATTTCCATGCCGTCATGCAAGGCTACGTATCGATTACCCCGTTGCAGCTGGACCGTACGTTCAACGATGCCTTCGAGCAGCTCGACGGCTGGCTGGAGGGCCTGCTCTGATGCGTGAACAGGACGATCTGCAGCGCCGTGGCGGTATCGGCATGACCTCGCAGCGCACCCGCGAGCGGCTGATCCAGCGCCTGTGCGAGGAAGGCGTGTCGAACGCCAAGGTGCTCGACGTGATTCGCCGGACCCCACGCCACCTGTTCGTCGACGAGGCGCTGGCGCATCGGGCCTACGAAGATACGGCGCTGCCGATCGGGCACAACCAGACCATCTCCCAGCCGTTCATGGTGGCGCACATGAGCGAGCTGCTACTGGAAGCGGGGCCATTGGACAAGGTGCTGGAGATCGGCACCGGTTCAGGCTACCAGACTGCAATCCTGGCCCAGCTGGTCGAGCGTGTGTTCTCGGTGGAGCGGATCAAGGTGCTGCAGGACCGGGCCAAGGAGCGCCTGGTAGAGCTCAACTTGCGCAACGTGGTGTTCCGCTGGGGCGACGGCTGTGATGGCTGGCAGGCGCTGGCGCCCTACAATGGCATCATCGTCACCGCAGTGGCAGCGGAAGTGCCGCAGGCGCTGCTCGACCAGCTGGCGCCGGGGGGGCGCATGGTGATTCCGGTAGGCCCGGCCGGTGAGGTGCAGCAGCTGATGCTGATCGTGCGCGAAGAGCACGGCTTCTCACGTCGCGTGCTGGGCGCGGTGCGTTTCGTGCCGCTGCTCAACGGTCCGCTGGCCTGAGCCGCCAGGAATATTTGCAGCAGCAACGAATTCTTGTGGCGCGGCCCTGTCTATCTGGCGGGGCCTGGGCCCTGCCATTGCCGCCTGGCTTGGTTATAATTGCAACAATATTGCATTTCTTATCGTCTTATCGATTTTCGGCACCATGAGGGGAGCGCGGGTGGGGCACACAGTCATTCGGCAGCGCAAGGATCGGTCGGCTTTCAAGCTTCTGCTGATTGCACTGGCCATGGGCACCTTGCTGACAGGTTGCTCCAGCACGAGCTCCAGCGGTGCGCGCGTGGTCGATCGAAACACGGCTGCGCCCAAGCGACCGGCAGTGACTTCGGGGCAGTACGTCGTCAAGCCTGGCGATACGCTGTTCTCCATCGCGTTCCGCTATGGCTGGGACTACAAGGAGCTGGCAGCGCGTAACGGCATCCCCGCTCCGTACACCATCCGCCCGGGCCAGGCTATCCGTTTCAACAGCGGCTCGACCAGCAGCAGCACGGTGGTCTCCAGCCCGTCCTCGTCGAGCAGGACAACGGTCATTCGTCGCCCTGCCGGAACACCTATCACCCCCCCTGCAAACGGCGGAAAGTCGACGCCAACAACGCCCGCCACGCCTGCTCCGGTGGTTACCACGGTGCCCGCCGCAGAGCGTGCAGTGGGGAACTGGACGTGGCCGGCCAATGGCGTGCTGATTGGAAAATTTGCTTCAAACGGTAGTTTGAATAAAGGCATTGATATCGCCGGTGATTTGGGACAGCCTGTTTTTGCTGCGTCTGATGGTGCGGTGGTCTACGCCGGGAGTGGCTTGCGGGGCTACGGCGAACTGATCATCATCAAGCACAGCGACACCTACGTCAGTGCCTACGGTCACAACCGCAGGCTGTTGGTTCGGGAGGGGCAGCAGGTCAAGGCAGGGCAGTCGATTGCTGAAATGGGGTCTACGGGCACAGATCGGGTGAAGCTGCATTTCGAGATTCGCCGCCAAGGTAAACCCGTCGATCCGCTCCAGTTCCTGCCACGCCGTTGATCGTTGTACCCCGGCCTGTTCCTTGGATGTAGAGGGGACGGGCTCCTGCGTTGCCAGGGAGACAGGCGCCGCAAGAGTCTGAGTTCGAACTCAGCAAAGGACTATAACAATGGCTCTCAGTAAAGAAGCGCCGGAGTTTGACATCGACGATGACGTCCTCCTCATGGAGACGGGCATCGTTTTGGAAACGGATGTGGTGTCAGACGAACCTGCTGTACCGTCGGTTCGGACCAGAGCGAAGTCGGGCTCTTCGCTCAAGCAACACAAGTATATCGATTACAGCCGGGCGCTCGATGCCACCCAGCTGTATCTCAACGAGATCGGATTCTCGCCTCTGCTTTCCCCGGAAGAGGAAGTTCACTTTGCGCGCCTGTCGCAAAAGGGTGACCCTGCCGGCCGCAAGCGCATGATCGAAAGCAACCTGCGCCTGGTTGTGAAAATTGCCCGTCGTTACGTCAACCGTGGCCTGTCTCTGCTCGACCTGATCGAGGAGGGCAACCTGGGGTTGATCCGTGCGGTGGAGAAGTTCGACCCGGAGCGTGGTTTCCGCTTCTCGACCTACGCGACCTGGTGGATCCGCCAGACCATCGAGCGGGCGATCATGAACCAGACCCGCACCATTCGCTTGCCGATCCACGTGGTCAAGGAGCTCAACGTCTACCTGCGCGCTGCGCGGGAACTGACCCAGAAGCTCGACCACGAGCCGTCGCCTGAAGAAATCGCCACCCTGCTGGAGAAACCGGTCGCCGAGGTCAAGCGCATGCTGGGCCTGAACGAACGTGTGTCTTCCGTTGACGTGTCGCTCGGCCCGGACTCGGACAAGACCCTGCTCGACACCCTGACCGATGACCGCCCGACCGATCCGTGCGAACTGCTGCAGGACGATGACCTGTCGCAGAGCATTGATCAGTGGCTGGGTGAGCTGACCGACAAGCAGCGTGAGGTCGTGGTACGCCGCTTCGGCCTGCGTGGGCATGAGAGCAGCACGCTGGAAGATGTTGGCCTGGAGATCGGCCTGACCCGCGAACGCGTGCGGCAGATCCAGGTGGAGGGGCTCAAGCGCCTGCGCGAGATCCTCGAGAAGAACGGGCTTTCCAGCGAGTCGCTGTTCCAATAAACCTGGCTTCACTGTATCTGAAGCGCCCCGATGACCTCGGGGCGTTTTTGTTTCTGCAATCTTGGTAATTTTGCTCCGGCCTCTTCGCGGGCAAGCCCGCTCCCACACAGGCTCCCCACAGCTCTTGAATACTGTGCAGTACCTGTGGGAGCGGGCTTGCCCGCGAAGAGGCCGGAGCAAGCCGGTATGAACCCAGAGCCAGGTAATGTGTACGGCGCTACCCCTGATGCATGGCGTGTAAGCCTTTGCTTACTCTTTGTGTAAGCCATCTGTGTAACTACCAGTAAATCAAAGTCGTTTTCAGGTCCCGGTTTTTCTTAAACAGCTGAAATTCATACGTTTTTTGGCTGTGTGGAAATGTGTCCCCAGTAATATCCTGAGAGATCTCGCAGTTGCCTGCCTCAGGGAACTCGCTAGTATTCGAACTGTGCACACGGACATGCACAGGCTTTCAGGGAGAAGGCCAGGGACATCGCAAGAAGCGATTTCATCAGGATGATGTTTGGGACAAGCAGGGACTACGGAAATAATGTGGGCGGGTCAAACCGCCCCTTTTTTTTGCCCGCAGAAAATGAAAAAAGGCCCGTTGCGGGCCTTTTTCGTGTTCGGGCGCTTAGCGCTCCAGATCGGCGATCTTGCCGGTCTTGCCGTCCCACTCTTCAGCGTCAGGCAGGGCGTCCTTACGCTCGGTGATGTTCGGCCAGATTTCCGCCAGCTCGGCGTTGAGCTCGATGAAGTTTTCCATGCCAGCAGGGATCTCGTCTTCCGAGAAGATCGCCTGGGCCGGGCACTCAGGCTCGCACAGTGCACAGTCGATGCACTCGTCCGGGTGAATCACCAGGAAGTTCGGGCCTTCGTAGAAGCAGTCCACCGGACAGACTTCCACGCAGTCGGTGTATTTGCATTTGATGCAGTTGTCGGTGACGACGAAGGTCATTTCTAGTTCTCTCCTCAGGCGACGGCGGCGGCCCTTCCTCTCAGGGCCGCGCGGTTTACGGGCATGTGGCTGCAGGCCAGGCTAATAACCTGCAGCACCAGCAAACCGCGGCGGATTCTACCAGCTTGTAGTGGGCGCCGTTATAACAGGTTCTTTAGTTGATATAGCATTTCGATAGCTTGACGCGGGGTCATGTCATCCAGGTCCAGCTTGCCCAGCTTCTCGATGGCCGGGTGTGGCAGGCTGGCGAACAGGTCGCTCTGGTGGGGGACTTGCGGCTCGTCCTTGGCCTTCTTGGTCACCGGTGCTTCATGGGGCAGGCTGGTGGTTTCCAGCCGGCCCAGGTGCTCGCGTGCGCGCAGGATCACTGGCGCCGGCACGCCCGCCAGCTGCGCCACGGCCAGGCCGTAGCTCTGGCTGGCAGGGCCAGGCAGCACGTGGTGCAGGAAGACGATACGCTCGTTGTGCTCGGTGGCGTTCAGGTGCACGTTGGCCACCAGCGGTTCACTCTCCGGCAGCACGGTCAGCTCGAAGTAGTGGGTGGCGAACAGGGTGTAGGCACGCAGCTCGGCCAGGCGCTCGGCGGCGGCCCAGGCCAGCGACAGGCCGTCGAAGGTACTGGTGCCGCGGCCGACTTCGTCCATCAGCACCAAGCTGCGGTCGGTCGCGTTGTGCAGGATATTGGCGGTTTCACTCATCTCGACCATGAAGGTCGAACGCCCGCCGGCCAGGTCGTCGCTGGAGCCGATACGGGTGAAAATGCGGTCGACCAGCGACAGCTCGCAGCTGGCCGCCGGGACGAAGCTGCCAATGTGCGCCATCAGCACGATCAGGGCGGTCTGGCGCATGTAGGTGGACTTACCGCCCATGTTCGGGCCGGTGATGATCAGCATGCGCGTGCTGTTGTCCAGGCCCAGGTCGTTGGCCACGAACGGTGTGGTCAGCACCTGCTCGACCACCGGGTGGCGGCCCTGCTCGATGCGCAGGCACGGCTCGTCGGTGAAGCGCGGGCAATTCAGGTCGAGGTTCAGCGCACGCTCGGCAAGGTTGCTCAGCACGTCGATCTCGGCCAGCGCGGCGGCGCTGTCCTGCAGAGGAGCCAGGTGGCTGATGAGGGTTTCCAGCAGCGCGTCGTAGAGCATCTTCTCGCGCGCCAGGGCGCGGCTCTTGGCTGACAGCGCCTTGTCCTCGAAGGCCTTGAGCTCGGGCGTGATGAAACGTTCGGCGCCCTTGAGGGTCTGGCGGCGGATATAGTCGCCCGGTGCCTGCTCGGCCTGCTTGGTCGGCAGCTCGATGAAGTAGCCGTGCACACGGTTGTAGCCGACCTTGAGGTTGGCCAGGCCGGTGCGGGCCTTCTCGCGGGTTTCCAGGTCGATGAGGAACTGGCCGGCGTTCTCGCTGATCGCCAGCAGTTCGTCCAGCTCGCTGTCGTAGCCGGCCTTGAGTACGCCGCCGTCGCGGATGACCGCTGGCGGGTTGTCGATGATTGCGCGTTCCAGCAGGCTGGCCAGCTCCGGGTAGGTGCCGGTAATGGCGGCCAGGCGCGCCAGGTGCGGCGCTTCCAGCTCGCTCATGGCGTTCTGCAGCTCGGGCAGGGCGCCGAGGGCATCGCGCAGGCGCGCCAGGTCACGCGGGCGGGCATTGCGCAGGCCGATACGGGCGAGGATCCGTTCGATATCGCCGATTTCCTTGAGCTGCGGCTGCAGCTTTTCGAAGCGGTAGCCGTCGAGCAGGCAGCGGATCGAGTCCTGACGTGCCTGCAGCACCTTGAGGTCGCGCAGCGGGCGGTTCAGCCAGCGGGTCAGCAGGCGGCTGGCCATGGCGGTCTGGCAACGGTCGATCACCGACTGCAGGGTGTTGTCGCGGCCACCGGCCAGGTTGACGTCCAGTTCCAGGTTACGGCGGCTGGCGCCGTCGAGGATCACCGTGTCGTCCAGGCGCTCGTGGCGCAGGCTGCGCAGGTGCGGCAGGGCCGTGCGCTGGGTTTCCTTGGCGTAGGTCAGCAGGCAGCCGGCGGCGCCGATGGCCAGGGTCAGCTTGTCACAACCAAAGCCCTTGAGGTCTTTGGTCGCGAACTGCTGGCACAGGGCCTTGCGCGCCGAATCGCGGTCGAAGTCCCACGGCGCGCGGCGACGGGCACCCGGGCGCTTCTCGGCGGGCAGGTCGCGTGGCCAGTCGTCGGGGATCAGCAGCTCTACCGGGTTCAGGCGCTCGAGCTCGGCCAGCAGGTTTTCCCAGCCCTTGATCTCCTGCACGCTGAAGTTGCCGCTGGTGATGTCCAGTACCGCCAGGCCAAACAGGCGTTCGTCACCGAGCAGGGCGGCGATCAGGTTGTCGCGGCGCTCGTCGAGCAAGGCCTCGTCACTGACCGTGCCGGGGGTGATGATGCGCACCACCTGGCGTTCTACCGGGCCCTTGCTGGTGGCCGGGTCGCCGATCTGTTCGCAGATCACCACCGACTCGCCGAGCTTGACCAGCTTGGCCAGGTAGCCCTCCAGCGAATGGAACGGAATCCCGCACATGGGGATCGACTGGCCGGCCGATTGACCGCGTGCGGTCAGGGTGATGTCCAGCAGTTTCGCGGCTTTCTTCGCATCTTCGTAGAAGATTTCGTAGAAGTCGCCCATGCGGTAGAACATCAGCTGGTCCGGGTGCTGGTTTTTCAGCTTCCAGTACTGCTGCATCATTGGGGTGTGTGCGGAAAGATCAGACATTCAGGGCCTTACAGCGGGTGATCTGGTTGGCGATTGTGAAACCGGCAATGGTACAGGCTTTTTCAACCAGATGCAGGCGCGGGCCATGGGGCATGCGCGCGCAGCCAGGCGCATTGCATTTGCCGGCGCATGCCTGCATTATGCACGCTATGCAAAAACGCAACGTAGCCACCGTACTCAGAGAACTGCTCGACCGCCACGGCCTGTCCCCGACGGAGCTGTACCGGCGCACGGGTGTCCCTCAATCCACCTTGTCGCGGATTCTTGGCGGCAAGATCGTCGACCCTTCCGACAAGCATGTGTCGAAGATCGCCGACTACTTCGGCGTGAGCACCGAGCAGTTGCGCGGCCGTGCCGAGCTCGGCGAGTCGCGCGAAACCGCGTTGCCGGCCCACGGCCATGCGGACCTCAGCGACATCAGCCTGTGGGACGATGAAACCCCCGTCGAGGATGACGAGGTGTCGGTACCTTTCCTTCGCGAGGTCGAATTGGCAGCAGGATCAGGAAGATTCGTCATCGAAGAGAGCGAGCGTGCGCGCCTGCGTTTCGGCAAGCGCAGCCTGCGTCACAATGGCGTGCAGTTTGACCAGGCCAAGTGCGTGACCGTGCGTGGCAACAGCATGCTGCCGGTGCTGCGCGATGGTGCGACGGTCGGCGTGAACACCGGCAAATGCTCGATCGGCGATATCATCGATGGCGACCTCTACGCCATCAACCATAATGGCCAGCTGCGGGTGAAGCAGGTGTATCGCTTGCCTACCGGCATCCGCTTGCGCAGTTTCAACCGCGATGAACACCCCGATGAGGACTACAGCTTCCAGCAGATGCAGGACGAGCAGATCAGCCTGCTTGGGCATGTGTTCTGGTGGGGCATGTACGCTCGCTGACGACCCCGCTCCCAAGAAACCCGCTTCGGCGGGTTTTTTTTCGCCTGCAGAAAATCCCTACACACCAGGCCACGCATAGCCTGCATGCATATCAGCAAAATCCGACGCATAGAAATTTGAAGAAATGCATTGACTGCATATGCATAAATGCATAGCCTGTGTCTCAAGCCGGACGGAAACCGGTTGTTACACAGGCAGCGATGGACAGGCCTCAACTGTCCAGAGGGTTGGCAACTGGCCCGGGTGTGCAGCGTAAAGCACCGCGAACAGTTATCCGGCGGGCAGGCGGCCGCGGTCGGAGTCACCAATTTGTAGCGGAACCGCGCGGCGTCACCAGACGTGGCCGGCGGTTCGACAACGCATTACTGAAGAGCCTGGCGAGCCGGGCTTTTTGGAATGCCGAGGCTTTTGAAATATGCAGAGTACCCACAACCCGCCTGTTGGCCCCGCCAACAGGCCTTACACAGGAGACAGGACAGTGACGAACGAGCAACAAGCGTTGCTGGAGATGCCGCTCTGGCTGGTAATCGTCCTGGCATTGCTGGGCGGCCTGAGCGGCGAGATGTGGCGGGCCGACAAGGCCGGGGCCACGGGCTGGTCGCTGCTGCGACGGCTGGCACTGCGCTCCGGGGCTTGCATGGTCTGTGGCGTGTCGACGGTGATGCTGCTGTATGCCGGCGGCCTGTCGATCTGGGCGGCCAGTGCATTGGGCTGCATGACCGCAGTTGGCGGAGCCGATGTCGCCATGCGCCTGTACGAACGCTGGGCGATCCGGCGCCTGGGCTTGCGCGACAGCACCCAGGCCGACGAGCGATAAGGAGAATATGCATGAGCGAACTGGCCACTTTGCATGCGGCCGTGACCGCAACCATTTGTGAGGCGATGCCGGAACTGGCATCAGTCGATGCCTATACCGCAGTAGGAAATGCCCCGGAACGACCGTCGTTGCGCCACGGCATCGTGCAAATGACGGCAGATGCAGCACCGCGCGATGGCCGCTCGGTGTTGATCGCCACCTTCGAGGCGGATATCACCGCCGACAGCGCCAACCCCGAAGCGCGACTGCAAGGCAGCCTGCTTGCCGCGCAACTGATGGACCTGTTGCGTCAGCAGCATTGGGCACTGGACTTCGTCGAGGCCAGCCGCAACGTGCAGGCGCAGTTCGAGGGCAGCGCCTGGACCGTGCGCTGGGACCAGCCGGTACTGCTTGGCGAGGCACGCTGGAACTGGCCGGACCAGCCGCCCGGTAGCCTGGTGCTGGGTTTTGCGCCCGATATCGGCTTGGGCAATGAAGCGCAGTACATCGCCCCGGAGGACCTGTCATGAGCTACGTCAGCGCCATGCATGACCGCATGCTGGCGTGCCTGGTCATTCCCTGCCGGGTGGTGGCGGTGGACCTTGCCGCCGCCCGGGTGCGGGTGTCTGACGGTAGCGGCTGGACCAGCGCCTGGCTGCGCTGGCACGCCCAGGCTGCTGGCCAGGCGCGGCATTGGCGCGCCCCGAGCCTGGGCGAGCAGGGCGTGCTGCTCAGTCCCAGCGGCGAGCCGGCCCAAGGTACGTTTTTGCCCGGCCTGTATGGCAATGCCGGCAGTGCGCCGGATACCCGCGAGCATGCCGAAGTCTGGCGCTTCGCCGATGGCGGTTCGCTCAGCTACGACTGGCAGGCCAGCCACTACGACATCGAGCTGCCTGGCGGCAGCGCGACGATCAAGGTCGGCGCCAGCACTGTGCAAGTCAGCGAGGCTGCGATCAGCCTGCAGGCAGCAGCGATCAACCTCACTGGCAAGGTCACGGTCGACGGCCCACTGCAGGTCAGCGGCGACATCAACGGCGGTGGGCGGATCATCGATACCGCCGGCAACACGGCCAATCACAAACATTGAATCAAGCCCGCCGATGCGGGCTTTTTCATATCAGGAGAATGCCATGCATACCCATGAGCAGGGCGGTGCACCATGATCGGCATGGACCGCCGCAGCGGCCAGCCGCTGGTCGGCATCGATCATTTGCGCCAGTCCATCGAAGACGTCCTTACCACGCCGCTGGGCAGCCGACGCATGCGCCCGGAGTACGGCAGCCAGTTGCGGCGCTTCGTCGACCTGCCGGTCAATGAGGGCTGGAAGAGTGCCGTGCAGGCCGAAGTGGCCCGCGCACTGGGCCGTTGGGAGCCGCGTTTGCAACTGGAGCGGGTCAAGGTCGTCGCCGTGCTCGACGGCCAGGTCAGCCTGGCCTTGAGTGGCCGCTACCTGGGCGACGACGCCATGGTGGAGGTGAGCGTATGAGCCAGGTCGACCTATCGAAACTGCCAGCACCACAGCTGCTGGAAGACCTCGACTACGAAACGCTCTACCAGGCCGATCTGGAGACCTTCCGCGACTACCTGGGCGACGCCTGGACCGCCAACCTGGAGAGCGACCCCGTCACCAAGCTGCTCGAGGTCGGTGCCTACCGCAAGCTGCTCAACCGGGCCCGCATCAACGACGCCGCCAAGGCGTTGCTGCTGGCCTACGCCCAGGGCAGTGATCTGGACCAGCTGGCGGCCAACGTCAGCCTGCAGCGCCTGGTGATCCAGGCCGAGGACCTGGCCAGCGTCCCGCCCGTCGAGGCCTTGCTGGAGTCGGACGATGCCCTGCGCGAGCGGGTGCAACTGGTCTACGAAGGCCTGACCACTGCAGGCCCACGCAACAGTTACATCCTGCATGCCCGCAACGCTTCGGGGCAGGTGGCTGACGCCACCGCCGAAAGCCCGTCGCCGGCCGTGGTGGATGTCACCGTGCTGGGCCTGGAGGACAACGGCGTGGCCAGCGCAGAGCTGCTGGCGCAGGTGGCCGCGTATCTCAACGACGACGATATCCGCCCGGTGGCCGATCGGGTCAATGTGCGCAGTGCCGAGATCTTGCCCTATCGCATCGATGCCGTGCTGTACCTGGCCGACAGCGGCCCGGAGTACGAGGCGATCCTTAGCGAATGCCAGCGCCGCCTGGAGGCCTGGATCAACCCGCGGCGACGGCTGGGTGTGGAAGTAGCCCGCTCAGGCATCGATGCCCAGCTGCATATTGACGGTGTCAGTCGCGTCGAGCTGAGCGGTTGGGCCGACATTCGCCCGAGCAAGGCACAGGCGGCTTGGTGCAGCGGTTTCACCTTGAAGCGGGGTGGCTGACATGCAGAGCCTGTTGCCGCTCAACCGCACGGCGCTGGAGCGGGCCATCGAAGTGGCGGCCGATGAGGACCTGAAAGTCAGCCTGCGTCGGCTCTACAGCCCGGACAGCTGCCCCGCGCACCTGCTTTATCACCTGGCCTGGGCCTGGTCAGTGGATCGCTGGGAGGACAGCTGGAGCGATGAGATCAAGCGTTCGGTGATCCGCGCCGCGTTCTTCGTCCATGCCCACAAGGGCACCCTGGGCGCGCTGCGGCGGGTGGTCGAGCCGTTTGGCTACCTGATCGAAGTGCAGGAGTGGTGGCAGGCAACTCCCCCCGCACAGGTGGGCACCTTCGCCCTGAAGATCGGCGTTTCCGATGCCGGCATCAGCGAAAGCACCTACCAGGAACTGTCATCGCTGATCGATGACGCCCGGCCAGTCAGCCGCCACCTGACCGGGCTGGTGATCAGCCTCGAAAGCCGAGGCGCCCTTCATGTCGGCTGCGCGATCCAGGACGGCGACGAACTGGACATCTACCCGCTGACGCCACGTGACATCGAGGTCATGGGCGTGGTGGGCCGGGGCGGCCGCGAACATACAATCGATACCTTGGACATTGCACATGGTTGACCAGACTTCTCAGTTCTACGCCATCCTCACCAATGTGGGCGCGGCGAAACAGGCCAATGCCGATGCCTTGGGCATTGCCTGGAAAATCACCCAGATGGGTGTCGGCGACGCCAACGGCTCCGACCCCACCCCCAACGCCACCCAGACCAGCCTGATCAATGAATGGCGTCGTGCGCCGCTGAACCAGCTGAAAGTGGATGACAAGAACAGCGCGATCATCATTGCCGAACAGGTCATTCCGGCTGATGTCGGCGGCAAGTGGATTCGCGAGATTGCGCTTTACGATGCCGATGGCGACATGGTGGCCGTGGCCAACTGTGCGCCGACCTATAAACCGTTGTTGAGCCAGGGCTCGGGGCGCACCCAGGTGGTGCGGATGAACCTGGTGGTCAGCAGTGCCAGCAATGTGCAGTTGAAGATCGATCCGGCGGTGGTGCTGGCTACTCGGGAGTGGGTTACCGAAGAGTTGGCCAGGCAGGACTTCAAGCATTCGGTGCTGGCGGCGACTACGGTGAACATTGCCTTGTCCGGATTGCAGACCGTCGATGGTGTGGCGCTGACGGCTGGTGCGCGGGTATTGGTTAAAAGTCAGACCGCAGCCAAGGACAATGGCCTGTATCTGGTGGTGGCAAGCGGCGCATGGACCCGTTGCGCTGATGCGGATAACAGTGAAAAGGTGACCCCAGGCATGCTCGTGCTAGTCGAGCGAGGGACGGTCAACGGTGACAGTGCGTGGCAGCTTGTGACCGATGCACCCATCAGTCTCGGTGTCACTGCTCTTGCGTATGAAATGGCCTTTGGGCGCACCGGTATAGCCGTGGGAACGTATCGCAGTGTGTCGGTGGATGCTTATGGCCGGATAACTGCTGCAACCAATCCTAACTCCGTGGCGGGATACGGCCTCACCGATGTGTACACCAAAACCGAACTGGATCAGGCACTGGCACTCAAGGCGCCTTTGGCGAGTCCGGTGCTTACCGGGGTGCCAACGGCGCCGACGCGGCCCAGATTTACCGCCGACACGACATTGGCGACTACAGATTTCGTACAGTCGAGGGGTATGCAGTTCAACACCTTTGCCGCGACAAGTCAGGCCGGGACATATGCCGGCACCATTGCGCACATTGGTGGGGTGGTGCATTTCTTTGGCGATGCGCAGATGGCCTATAGCGTTCCGAATTCTGTAACCACCGGTGCCTCCATGGGCGCGGTTGTCAGGGTGCAAAACTGGTCTTCCGGGCGTCTCCAGATCACGCCACAGGGCAACGATAAGCTGCAGGAAGGCAGTGCGTATGCAGCGTCAAACTCCGCCCGAACGATACCTCCCGATACCTATGTCGATTTACTACATATCGGTTCAGGCATATGGATCATGCATGGAAGCGGTGTGGACTACTTGAAGGTGCCGTGGAATAAACTCACAAATACTTTCGGCTATGCGTTTTCCCCTAGCGGCATGTTGGAGCAGTGGGGGGCGGTGATTATGCCGGCACCCATAGATACCCAGCAGGTGAACGTGACCTTCCCACTTGCATTTCCTAACGCTTGCCTGAATCTGCAGACCAGTATTGGAGTAGGTATCGTTGACTACGACGCAAGCCCCGACTACCGGCTGTGCAAGCAACAAATACACGCCGGTCAACCTACGAAAGTGGGCTTTGAAGGACAGGCGATCATGGATAACTATCCATACCATGGCCGTACCGTTAAATGGCGAGCTATAGGCTACTGACAATCAGGTGGGCAGAATGACAGTTTATGTAGCGAGAGATGTGAAGGGTTTC
This sequence comes from Pseudomonas sp., assembly GCF_017744435.1. Classification (GTDB taxonomy): domain Bacteria; phylum Pseudomonadota; class Gammaproteobacteria; order Pseudomonadales; family Pseudomonadaceae; genus Aquipseudomonas. The sequence goes on along the minus strand of NZ_JAGIBG010000045.1, from coordinate 26,705 downwards.
TGGAGTGAGGAGAACAGGCCAGAAGGCTCAAAATCAATTGGTGACGATGTTCATCAGAAGCTTTTAGCAGGTGAGGCATCGGGTAAATGGATTAATTGGAGTACTTCACCGCCCTCGCTGAAAGATCCTGAACTCAATGTAAATCCTGCAACAGAGCGCGTTTGGCGCGACGCTGCACTGATTAAGCCTTGCGCGGTACGCGACCGTCACCGCGACGAGCAAGAGCTATTGATACCCACGACCCTCTCCCCTGAGCGCTACGTAGAGCTGCTGGAGCATATCCAGAAGCTGCGCGACTGGCCTCAGTCGGCCTCTTTCCCAGACACTTCCCAGCGCCCCACGGCCCCGGTCTGGTTCCCTGAACAAACCTAAGGCGCCCCGCATTGACGGGGCGTCTTCTTTTCCGCTGTACCACTTGGCCCTGCATTGCAGGGCCTTTTCATATTTGGAGTAAACATGGCTGGATTCTTCCACGGCGTCACCGTAACCAACATCGACACCGGCGCCCGCAGCATCGCGCTGCCTTCTTCCTCGATCGTCGGCCTGGTCGACACCTTCACCGAAGGTGCTGGCGCCACGGCCAAGGCCAACGACCTGGTCCTGATCACCAGCGAACGTGAAGCTGTCGCCGCCTTCGGCGAAAACGCCGCCATCACCAAGGCCTGCCGGGCCATCTACACCCGTGCCAAGGCGGTCATCGTCGCCTGCGGTGTAGCCAAACTCGAAGATGCCGCCGAGCAGACCGCCGCGATCATCGGCAGCGTACAGGCCGACGGCAAGCGCACCGGCCTGCAGGCGCTGCTCGATGGCAAGAGCCGTTTCAACGCCCAGCCACGCCTGCTGGCAGCCCCGCGACACAGCGCCACCCAGGCGGTCGGTACCGCTCTGGTAGCCCTGGCCGACAAGCTGCGCGGCATCGCCATCATCGACGGCCCCAACACCACCGATGAGGCAGCCATCGACTACGCCAAGAACTTCGGTGCCAAGCGCGCCTTCCTGGTCGACCCGGGCGTGCAGTACTTCGATAACGGCGAGGAGGCCACCGTCGATGCGCCGGGCTCGGCCTGGGTCGCCGGCCTGTTCGCCTGGACCGACAGCGAATACGGCTTCTGGGCCTCGCCGTCTAACAAGGAGTTCGTCGGCATCACCGGCACCACCCGCCCGGTGGAGTTCCTCGATGGCGACGACAGCTGCCGCGCCAACCTGCTGAACAACGCCAACATCGCCACCATCATCCGCGACGACGGCTTCCGACTGTGGGGCAACCGCACTCTGTCCAGCGACCCGAAATGGGCCTTTGTCACCCGTGTGCGGACCATGGACATCGTCATGGACGCGATCCTCTACGGCCACAAATGGGCCGTCGACCGCGCCATCACCGCCACCTACGTCAAGGACGTCACCGAGGGCCTGCAGGCCTTCATGCGCGACCTGAAGAACCAGGGCGCGATTATCAACTTCGAGGTCTTCGCCGACCCGGAGCTGAACACCGCCAGTCAGCTGGAGCAGGGCAAGGTGTACTGGAACATCCGCTTCACCGACGTGCCGCCTGCCGAAAACCCCAATTTCCGCGTTGAAGTCACCAACCAGTGGCTGACCGAAGTCCTCGATTCCGCTGCTTAAGGAGCGCACTTACATGGCAATGATTCCCGAAACCCTGGCCAACCTGAACCTGTTCGTCGATGGCGTCAGCTTCCAGGGCGATGTACCCAGCCTGACCCTGCCCAAACTCACCCTGAAGATGGAAGAACACCGCCCCGGCGGCATGGACATGCCGGTCGAGATGGACCTGGGCATGGAGAAGCAGGAAGCGGCCTTCACCACCACCGGCGTGCGCCGTGAAGCGCTGAAATTCTTCGGCCTGGCCGATGGCAGCGGCTTCAACGGCACCTTCCGCGGCGCTTTCAAGGGCCTCAAGGGCAACATCACCCCGGTGGTGGTGACCCTGCGCGGCACTCTCAAGGAAATCGACATGGGTGACTGGAAGTCTGGCGACAAGGCCGAGATCAAGCACAGCGTCGGCCTGAGCTACTACAAGCTGGAAGTCGACGGTCGCCTGCTCTACGAGATCGACGCACTGGGCATGAAGCGCGTGATCGATGGCGTTGATCAACTGGCCGCCCAGCGCGCCGCGCTCGGCTTGTAAGGGGGCGACCATGGCTCAAGCGAAAAAGCAGCCACAGTGGCTGACCCTGAGTGCCGACCGCGTCAGCGTACGACTGTCGCGACCCAGCGAAGCCAACGGTGTGCAGGTCGACAGCCTGTCGCTGCGCGCACCGACCGTGCGCGATATCCGCAATGCCCAGGCCGGTGGCGGCGTCGACGACGAGCAGCGCGAGCTGAACCTGTTCGCGTCGCTGGCCGAGGTCGGTATCAAGGACCTCGAAGGCCTTGCCCTGAAGGACTATAGCCGTTTGCAGAGTGGCTATTTTCGCCTGGTGCAGGACGACGAACTTTGACCCGGCCCGGCAGAAGGCCGCCGCCAGGCGGCTGGCTAAGGAACTGAACTTTTCCGCGAGCGAAATCATGACCATGTCGTATGGCGACATGGTCTGGTGGCTCACCGAGTAAAGGGAGATAAGGATGGCGGACAGATCTGCGGCGACGCATGTATTGCAACAGCCGCGCTCCGATCCTGAGCGCGATCAAGTCAGCCTGACCCAAGTGTTCAGTCATCAGAACCGGGTACTTGGGCGCGTTCTGCAGGCAATGAGGCAAGGACCGCCTCAACATACGGAGACCGAGGTGGCAATTCTGCCGAGTGCTCAGCCTGTCGATGGTGCGGCTGATGAAGCATCAAAGGAGGATAGCAAGGTCCGAGTGGGGGCTGCGGCCGACCAGTTCTCGATCAGGGCTGGTCCAGTTGGACGGTCCCCGTCCACCACAATCGACGAATACCCACTTGGTGCTGATGCGACTCCTTCGATTGACCCGGGTGACCGTGGGCTGCATCGCGGCAAGCAAGTACTCGAAGCAGGTAAGACGGCCTTTCGGGCTAGCAGGCTGGAGGCGATAGTGAAAGTCGGCACTACCGCTGCGACCGCGTCGACAGCCCAGGAGTGGGGAGAGGGCTTGGGAGGCGCCGCTGGAGGGCTTGCCGGGAGCGCTTTGGGTGCAGCCTTGAGCAAATATGCAGGCAAGAACGTCGGGTATGGCAAGGTGCTGGGTGGTTTCTTCGGAGACAAGGCAGGTGCGGCAGCCGGTAAATACCTGGCGTCTGATCCTGCTCAGGATGCGTCAGGTGAAAGGGCTGTTACTGCAACCATTGCGCCCCGGACGGAGGATACCGACTCGTGGGGGAAACTGGGGCTGGACATGCTGGCCGGTGTAAGTCTCGGCTCGGTTACAGGTATTCAAGATGTCGGTCGGCGTCTACCGGCGCTGAGTATGAGGCAGTTCAAGGGATGGTTAGGGAAGGGGCGCCCGGCAGCCAATGAGCCTTATCCGCTCGGCGCAGACGCAGGTCCATCGCCTACCGATATCGGCAAGCCTCCGACACCCTGGAGGACGGTTGGCGAGCTTCTCAAGTCCGAAGGGAAGAATGTCTTGCTGGAGGCGGCCCTCAAGGCGGGCCATACCTACCTGACCGCAACCACGGCAGAAGAAGCGGCAAAAGGGTATGGCGGAGCGGTTGGTGGCGCGGTCGGCTCGATTGCAGGTGGCCTGGTCATTAAACGATTCTTGCCCTTCGTTGACCCTTCTATCGGAATGACCGTTGGATCGGCAATCGGTGACAAGGCCGGAAGCGAAGTGGGTGGGTGGATAGTCAGGAGCCTGACCAAGGATGAGGTGGCCCGCAAGTCTTTAGCCCCCATTTCTCTTCTTGATCCTGCAAAGCAGCCGGTCACACCCATACCGAACCACTCCTTCTTCGAACTTCAACTGGGCACGACCATCGGCAGGCGCCTTCTGTCATCACCGGTTGCGGAGCGCCAACAGCAGGTGTCACGGCGCCCATTGCCTCAGGTGTCACTGCTGGATCCACTCAAGCATTCGGTCACTCCCCGGCCGACAGGGGAGTCGGTCGATGAGCAGGTCGGCGCCCGGATCACCAGGCGGCTGTTGGTACAGTCCGCCGCGCGTCAGCCTGAGACAGCAAGGCAGCAGCCGTTGGCGCCCGTGTCGCTGCTACGGCCTGCTGCATCTGTAGAGCCGAGTGAAGAAAGGGATGAACGTCCATTACCCATGCGTGTTCCTGCTTCATCGACTGTCCTGCCAGATCCTGCTGCCCCGGTTACTCCCTCACTCAAGGACCAACAGCCGATCGATCAGCATTACACCTTCAACACCAGCATGCCGGTAACGGTCAATGGCAGCCTTGATGATCCAGCGACCCTGCAGCAACTGGAAGCGATGGTGAAACGCACCTTGCAAGAGCTGATTAGTCGCAATGCCTCTACACAGCTTTCTGATCCCATCTACGTATGAGGAGTTTTCATGACCTACCTGGAACAGTTGCAAGGCGGCTTGCATGCACTGGTCAAGGCGGGCGAGGAGGGGCGTCGGCGTGCCGACGCCATGCTCGACCCGATGCAGCAGGCGGTAGGCCACGCCAAGGAGGCAGCCGCCGAACTCGAAGCCCTGCCATGGATCGGCCCGGAAATCGGCAAACGCCTGCAACGCACGATGCGCGCCATCGACTCGGCCAAGCAGCGCGTCGACAAGGTGATCGCCAAGTACGACCAGACCCTGGAGGTGGTGCGCAAGGTGCGGGACCAGGTCGATGCCTTTGCCGAGCACCTGGGCAAGGCCGACGCGGCCATCCGCCGGGTGATCGGCGATGTGAAAGCGGTGGCCAAGGGCGTGCTGTCGACCTTTGGCTTCGCGCCCGAGGCCACGCCGGCGGCAGAAGCGATCAAGCCGTTCCCGCACCTGCTGGTGCTGCAACCCTTGAAGGCCAATGCCGCGCCTTACTACTTCAACCTCGACACCGCCGCCTTCGACCAGCTGCGCCGGCAAACGCGTTTTCGCTGGGCGGGGCAGGAGCGCCTGAACCGGGAAAACGCCCAGCAGGCCGTTAGCCTGGGCGAAGAAACCATCAGCATCCACGGCGCGATATTCCCCGGCTTCAAAGGTGGCCTCGGCCAGTTGCAAGCCCTGCGCGGCATTGGCCGCCAGCTGCTGCCGCTGTCGCTGACCACAGGTTATGGCGAAGTGCTCGGCACCTGGTGCCTGACCAGCATCGAGGAGGACCAGGGCGCCTTGCTGGCCGGCGGCATTCCACGCAAACAAGGTTTCTCACTGGAGTTCGTCAGCTATGGACAAGACCTGCAAAACGTCTGAGGGCGATGTGCTCGATACCCTCTGTCACCACTATTACGGGCACCTCGACGGCAGTGTCGAAGCGGTGCTGCAAGCCAACCAGGGGCTGGCCGACGAGGCCCAGCCGTTTCGCAGCGGGGTGATGATTCGTTTGCCGATGTTGGCGCTGGCGCAGGCCAACGTCGTACAGCTGTGGGACTGATGCCATGCAACCGCAATTTCGCATCCAGGCCGACGGCAAGGACATCACTGCGCTGATCAACGACCGGCTGTTGTTGCTGCGCACCACCGACAAGCCGGGCATGGAGTCGGACGACTTCGAATTGCGTATCGACGCGCGTGATGGCGCCTTGGCGCTACCCGCGCGCGGCGCGCTGATCGAGGTGCATCTGGGGTACACCGGCCAGCCGTTGACCCGGCTGGGGCGTTACACCGTCGATGAGGTCGAGTTGTCCGGCCCGCCCGACACCCTGGTGATCCGTGGCAAGGCCAGTGACCTGCGTGGGACTGGCCGGACCATCCGCAGCGGCAGCTGGGAGGCCGTGCCGTTGCAGCGCATCGTCGCCGAAATCGGCGCACGCAATGGCTGGCAGGCGATCTGCCCGGTGCTCACCCTGGTGCCGCGGGTCGATCAGTACAACGAATCGGATTTCAACTTCATCACCCGCCTGGCCCTGCAGTACGACAGCACCGCCAAGCTCGCCAACGGCCAGCTGCTGGTGCTGCCGCGCCAGGGCGGGCAGAGCGCCAGCGGCAAACCCCTGGATGTGGTCGCTATTGCCCGTAGCGATGTGAGCCAGTGGTATTTCCGCCTGGACGACAAATCTGCGCGCAAGGCCGTGCGTACCCGTCACCAGGACACTGCCAGCGGTGAGCTGATGACGGTCGAGGTGGCCAATGACGGCGCTGCGGACGGCCAGCGGCCGGTGCACACCGACCGTCACCTGTACCCCAACCGCGCCGCTGCCGAGCAGGCGGCCAAGGCGCGATTGGCCAGCTTCAACCGCGGCACCGCCCAGGTGCGCCTCGACCTGCCCGGGCGCACCGACCTGTTCGCCGAGCGCAGCATCGACCTGCAGGGCTTTGTCGATGGCCTCGACGGGCTATACCAGATCGATTCGGTGGAGCAGGTGTTCACCCGCTCGGGCTGGCGCACCACGGTGCAGGGCAACGGCGGCAAGGCGGGCAAGGTACAGGCCAAGGGCGCAGCGCCCCGCCGTCAGGCCGCGATCAAGGCTTGAGGACGATACAGGGAAGGAGTGTCAGACATGCTCACTGAAACGCAATTGCTACAGATTCTGCCGAGCGCCCGCCCCGTCGCGGGCGTTTTTCTTTCGGCACTGAACGTCACCCTGCCACGCTGGGAAATCGACAACCCCAAGCGTGTGGCAGCGTTCATCGCCCAGGTCGGCCATGAGTCCGGCCAGTTCCGCTATGTGAAGGAGCTGGGCAACGACCGCTACCTGGCGCGCTATGACACCGGCAGCCTGGCCTTGCGCCTGGGCAACACGCCGCAGGCCGATGGCGATGGCCAGTTGTACTGCGGGCGCGGCCTGATCCAGGTCACCGGGCGCAACAACTATCAGGCCTGCAGCCGTGCGCTGTTCGGCGACGAGCGCCTGCTGGCGCAACCGCAGTTGCTGGAGCAACCGCGCTGGGCCTGCGAGTCGGCGGCGTGGTTCTGGCACTCGCGTGGGCTCAATGCCCTGGCTGACCGCGACGAGTTCAACCGCATCACGCGCCATATCAATGGTGGGCTCAATGGGCTGGAGGATCGTCTTAAGCTCTGGGCGCGGGCGCGCGAGGTGTTGTGTTGAGCCGCTGGCAACTGGGCCTTGGCGCACTGCTGTTGCTGTTGTCCTTCGCGCTGGCTTGGCAGGTTCAGGGCTGGCGCTACGGGCGGCAACTGGCGCAGCAGGCGCAAGCCCAGGCCGATGCCGAGGCCACCCGGCTGCTCGCCGAGCGGGGGCAGCGTCAGTCCCTCGAACAGCGCCTGGAACAAAGTGAAACCCGTCATTTCAAGGAGCTTGCCGATGCGCAACAGTCTCAGGTTCGCCTGCGTGATCGCCTGGCTACTGCCGATCTGCGCCTGTCGGTCCTGGTCGAGCGCGACGCCGTCTGCAGCGCAGTGTCTGCCGCCGCCAGCGCCGGCGGCGTGGATCATGCAACCGTACGCGCCGGACTTGAGCCGGCGCATGCTCGACGAATTGTCGCCATCACCGACGAAGGGGACCGAGGGTTGATGGCGTTGCGGGCTTGTCAGGATTATGTACGCGCCTTGCGGCCTTGAGCCCTTGTGTGGCGGTGTCAGGGTGGTAGGGTAATGCGCAATCTTGAAGGAGCTCGTCATGGACCCGATCACCGTTCTCGCCACTCGCCTCGGCGAACACCTGCGCCGCTTCAACGCCCAGGTGACCACCGCCGAATCCTGCACTGGCGGTGGCATCGCCGAGGCCATCACCCGGGTGCCCGGCAGCTCGGCCTGGTTCGAGGCCGGTTACGTGACCTATTCCAATGCCCAGAAAACCCGTCTGCTGAACGTCTCCGAGGCGCTGTTCGCCGAGGTTGGCGCGGTCAGCCAGGAGGTGGTCGAGGCCATGGTCCGGGGCGCCCAGGCCGCCAGTGGTGCACGCTTTGCCGTGGCCGTCAGTGGCGTGGCGGGGCCGGACGGTGGTTCGCCGGCCAAGCCGGTCGGGACCGTTTGGCTGGCCTGGGCCGATGGCGATCACGTCAGCAGCGAGCGCCGGCACTTCGACGGTGACCGCGAAGCCGTGCGCCGACAGACGGTGATCGCCGCGTTAGACGGCTTGTTACAGCTTGGCGCCGAGTAAATCGACGACAGGGGTTTGCGCGCGCGCCAGCCTGTGGAATAATACTGGCTACTTATACAGGTATTCCGGCCGTCAGGGCCAAGTCGAACACGTGAGGATTTCAATGGACGACAACAAGAAGCGCGCCTTGGCTGCGGCCCTGGGTCAAATCGAACGCCAATTCGGCAAAGGCGCGGTCATGCGCATGGGCGACCACGAGCGCCAGGGCATCCCGGCCATTTCCACCGGTTCCCTGGGCCTGGACATCGCGCTCGGCATCGGCGGTCTGCCAAAAGGCCGTATCGTCGAAATCTACGGCCCGGAATCCTCGGGTAAAACCACGCTGACCCTGTCGGTCATCGCCGAAGCTCAGAAGAACGGTGCAACTTGCGCCTTCGTCGACGCCGAACACGCCCTCGACCCTGAATACGCCGGCAAGCTGGGCGTCAACGTCGACGACCTGCTGGTCTCGCAGCCGGACACCGGCGAACAGGCCCTGGAAATCACCGACATGCTGGTGCGCTCCAACGCCGTTGACGTGATCATCGTCGACTCCGTGGCTGCACTGGTGCCGAAGGCCGAGATCGAAGGCGAAATGGGCGACATGCACGTCGGCCTGCAGGCCCGTCTGATGTCCCAGGCGCTGCGCAAGATCACCGGTAACATCAAGAACGCCAACTGCCTGGTCATCTTCATCAACCAGATCCGCATGAAAATCGGCGTGATGTTCGGTAGCCCGGAAACCACCACTGGTGGTAACGCCCTGAAGTTCTACGCCTCGGTGCGCCTGGACATCCGCCGTACCGGCGCGGTCAAGGAAGGCGACGAAGTGGTCGGCAGCGAAACCCGCGTCAAGATCGTCAAGAACAAGGTCTCGCCGCCGTTCCGTCAGGCCGAGTTCCAGATCCTCTACGGCAAGGGTATCTACCGCAACGGCGAAATCATCGACCTGGGTGTTTCCCAAGGCCTGGTGGAGAAGTCCGGTGCCTGGTACGCCTACCAAGGCAACAAGATCGGTCAGGGCAAGGCCAACGCGGCCAAGTACCTGGCAGAGAACCCGGCCATTGGTGCCGAGATCGAGAAGCAGATTCGCGAGAAGCTGCTCAAGGCCGGTGCTGTTGCCGAAGCCGGCAAGGCTGCTGCCGCTGAAGCCGATGCCGACGACATGGCTGACGCCGACGCCGGTTATTGATAGCAGCTGGTATGTCCGCCGTACTCGACACCCCCGTCGCCGTCAGGCGGACAGCCATGGACCTGCTCGCGCGCCGCGAGCATGGTCGCGTCGAGCTGACGCGCAAGTTGCGTCAGCGCGGTGCCTCGGATGAACTGATCGAGCCTGCGCTCGATCGGCTCGCCGAAGAAGGGCTGCTTAGCGAAGCCCGTTATCTCGAGAGTTTCATCCGGTACCGTTCCGGTTCCGGCTATGGTCCTGCGCGTATACGCGAGGAGCTTGGCCAGCGCGGGCTGAATCGAAGTGATATCGAACAGGCCCTGCGTGAAAGCGAAGTGGATTGGGCGGCGCTGTTGCGGGATACCTGGCAGCGCAAGTTCGCCGGGCTTCGCCCCCAGGATCCTCGAAGTCGCGCCCAGCAGACCCGGTTTCTTGCCTACCGCGGTTTCCCCATGGACATGATCGGCCGGCTGCTCAGTGGTCGGGATCTGGATGATTACTGATCTGGCTTGCAACGCCCTGTAGGAGCGGCGTTGTGTCGCGAAAGGGGCGCAACGCGCCCCCCTAAGATTTCGAAGTTAACTTGACAACTGGGGGCGCCTTGCGCCCCTTTCGCGACACAAGGCCGCTCCTACAAAGACCGTGCATGCCTTACTTCAGCTGACCTTCAACGCCTCCCGAGCGCGCTGGGTGGTGTGCATTGGCTCCGGTTTGGCCCAGTTTTCCGGCAAGTTGATGAAATCGACCAATTCCCGCAGCCGCCCCTGGTCACGGCCATTGAAGGCAAACGTCAGCCGCGTCAGATGGCTGAAGTTGCCCACCTCGTGTTCGGCACCGCTGTCGGCGTGTTGGTGATACCGGCCACTCAGGCGCAAGTCGGCAAACCCCTCCTGGATGTCATGCAGTGCGGCCTCGCTGAGCCGATGGTGCATGCGGATCACGAACTGGTTCTTCAGCCAGCGGCTGGAGTGGTAGTTGCTATAGAACTGGTTGATTTCCTCGACGGCCTCATCGGCGCTGTGCACCAGGCGCAGCAGCTTCAAGTCACTGGGCAGGATGTAGCGGTTTTCTTCGAGCTGGCGGCTGATGAACGCGAGGCAGTCGCGCCAGAACGTGCCACCCGGTGAGTCCAGCAGTACCACCGGCACCAGTGGGCTCTTGCCGGTCTGGATCAGCGTCAACACTTCAAGTGCTTCATCCAGGGTGCCGAAGCCGCCAGGGCAGAGCACCAGTGCATCGGCTTCCTTGACGAAGAACAGCTTGCGAATGAAGAAGAAGTGGAACGGCAGCAGCTTGTCGGTGCCATCCACCGTGGCATTGGCATGCTGCTCGAAGGGCAGGGTGATGTTGAAACCCAGGCTATGGTCACTCCCGGCGCCTTCGTGGGCCGCCGCCATGATGCCGCCGCCGGCACCGGTAATGACCATCAATTCGGAGCGGGCGAGGGTGGCCCCCAGCTCGCGAGCCAGCGCGTACATCGGGTGTTCCACGGGAGTGCGTGCCGAGCCGAACACGGTGACCTTGCGTCGCCCCCGGTAGCGCTGGAGCATGCGGAACGAGTGGTCCAGTTCGCGCAAGGCCTGCAAGGTGATCTTGGCGCTCCAGCGGTCGCTGTCGTCATGGGCCATGCGCAAGACCGTGAGCATCATGTCGCGGTACAGCGGCAGGTTGGGGCTGTCCGGCGCGACCAGTTGCAGTTGCTGGTCGATCTTGCTCAGGTCGATGCCGTGGTCCCTGAAGTGATTGAACAAGTGTTCATTCGATTGGTAAGGCATTCAACGTCTCCTTCTGCAGCAAAACCTCTGACCGGGCCGATGGTGTGGCCCGGCCGCGACACTACGTGTGTCGCTGGCTGCCGTGACTCGAGTGTGCATCCCGAGCATTGCAGTAGGCCTTCAAGACCGTGGTACAGAGGTGTCAGTCCAGCGTGTCGTTTTTCGGGCCTTCGCTATCAATCTAGACCGTTGCGCCTGATCGTGCAGACGCGAACACGAGTGGCCACTCGTCGGCCTGCGACCAGCCCCGGCGAGGGTTTGGTTAACTGGAGAAGCGAAACGTGTCGATGCAGGAGGTGGCGCTATGCATCGCTTGGTCATCGAGGTAGACCGGCAGCTCTACCAGCAGCTGGAACATGCAGCCCAGGATCACCATGTGAGCCTGGAAGCAGAGTGTCGTCGCAGGCTAGCGGCACTTGAGTGCCAATCACGCTACCTGCAGGCGCTGCTGGCAGAGATGCGCGCCGACGAAGAGCCGCGGCGCGCCGAGGGAGAGCGGGTTACCTAGTCACTTCTTCTTGTTGCCGGCGGTGCAGCTGGCAGCATCGAAGGCCTGGTCCATGACCGGCTGGTTGGTCTTGTACACGCTGAAGCGATAGACCATCACCGCACCTTTGGACATCAGGTTACGGAAACCACTGTTGCGGCACACGCTGTCGCCCAACTGGCTGCGGACTTGCGCCGGGTTCTGCTGCATGCGTGCGGCATGCTCGGCACGTACGCTGAGGTGGTTGACCAGCGCCTTGCCTTCAACGGTATAGCCCTGATCAAGAATGTCTTCGTTGATGGCGCGAGGGGTGCCGACACTGCTTTCCGTGGCGACCTTCTGCAGCAGCTTGTTGAGCTCGAACTCTTGCTTGGAGGCAGCCTGGGCTGCCAGTGGCAGGGTGAGCAACAGGCTCAGGGTCGGGACGATAAGACGCAGCATGAATCTCTCCTGGTTCGATGACTGGCGCTTTGACATGCGCCGGCGGCGGGCGTTCCATGAAACCCGCTGCATCGCAGGCAAATTCACGGTGGCCAATGTCGCCGATTATAAGGGAGCGGTTGCTTGCCCTGCACGGCCAAATGGCGCCTGCTCTGGTAGACTGGCGTTTTGCACCTTCCGAGTCCTTGCAGTGTCCAGTCACAACCCGTCCACAGGCTTGCCAGCATGAGCCACGCGGTAGCACGCCTGCGTGCCGAGCGCCTGGCACGCAGCAACAAACCTTTCATTGCCCGTGGTTCACGCGCCGAGCGTTGCCCCGATTGCCGGGTGATCGCCACCCATTGCCTGTGTGCGTGGAAGCCCAAGGTGCAGGCCGACTCGGGTGTGTGCCTGATCATGCATGACACCGAGCCATTGAAACCGACCAACACCGGCTGGCTGATCGCCGACCTGATCGAAGACACCTGTGCCTTCGGCTGGCTGCGCACCTCGGTGGACGAGCGTTTGCTGGCGTTGCTCGACGACCCGCAGTGGCAGCCCTACATCGTCTTCCCTGGCGAATTCGTTGCCCAGGAGCGGGTGGTCAGCGAGGTGGTCCGCGAACCCGGCAAGCGCCCGTTGTTCATCCTGCTCGATGCTACCTGGACCGAAGCCCGCAAGATGTTCCGCAAGAGCCCGTATCTTGATCGCTTCCCGGTGCTGAGCCTGCAAGCCGAGCAGATGTCGCGCTATCGCCTGCGCCGGTCCAAGCGCGACGATCATTTCTGCACCGCCGAAGTCGCTGCCATGTGCCTGGACCTGGCGGGTGACGGCCAGGCTTCTCAGGCGCTGGATGCTTACCTCGACGTGTTCAGCCTGCATTACCTCAGTGGCAAGCGTCGCCTGCCGCTGGATGATCAGGACGACACCCACCAGCGTTTGCATACCTTCCTATAGTCCAAAGGGCATAAGTCTCACTTTGGTTCATAATGACGGGGCTGGCAGCCAGGGTGGGCGAGACGGCAGGGTAGTTGGCTTGACCACCTCCGGCCGTGCTCGGCATCCTTGGCGCCGATTCCCCGCCAGGCGCTTCACTACCCCGCACGCGCCTGGCACAGAACAGGATCCATAGATCGATGGCCACATACGAAATCCTGATAGCCGATGACCACCCGCTGTTTCGTAGCGCCCTGCGCCAGGCCGTTACCCTTGGCCTGGGCGCCGCTGTGCGCCTGGTTGAAGTGGCGAGCATCGCCGAACTGGAAACCCGCCTGAGCGAAAAAGCCGACTGGGACCTGGTCCTGCTGGACTTGAACATGCCGGGTGCCTATGGCTTCTCCGGGCTGGTCCTGCTGCGCGGCCAGTACCCGCAGATTCCGGTGGTAATGGTCTCGGCGCAGGAAGAGGCCGCCGTGGTGGTCAAGTCCCGCGAGTTCGGTGCCAGCGGCTTCATTCCGAAGTCCAGCGGCCTTGAAGTCATTCAGGATGCCGTGAGAAAAGTACTCGATGGCGAAGTCTGGTGGCCACCGCAAGCCTTCGAAAAGGTCGACGTCTCGGCCGAAGCCAAGGCCGCCAGCGAAGGCCTGGCCAGCCTCACCCCACAGCAGTTCCGCGTGCTGACCATGGTCTGCGAAGGTTTGCTGAACAAGCAGATCGCCTATGAGCTGAGTGTGTCGGAAGCGACCATCAAGGCCCATGTAACGGCTATCTTCCGCAAGCTGGGCGTGCGCACTCGCACCCAGGCCGCGCTGTTGCTGCAACAACTTGAATCGGTTGCCAGCAGCTGACAACGCCTGGATTCACGCTTTTTTGACCCGTGCCGCACTAGTCTGCTGGCCTTTCTGTTGTGAAGTGACTCACATGACATCGCCATTCAAAGGCCAGACCGGCCTGAAACGCATCTTCAACGCCGCAGGCTACTCGCTGGACGGCCTGCGCGCCGCCTTCAAGGGCGAGGCCGCCTTCCGCCAGCTGGTCCTGCTCAACGTGCTGCTGATCCCGATCGCCTTCTGGCTGCCGGTCAGCCGTGCCGAGCGGGCAATCATGATCGCCGTGTGCCTGCTCGGCCTGATCGTCGAACTGTTCAACTCGGCAGTGGAAGCAGCCATCGATCGCATCTCGCTGGAACGCCACCCGTTGTCGAAGAACGCCAAGGACATGGGCAGCGCCGCGCAACTGGTGGCGCTGACCATGGTCGCGCTGGTGTGGGGTGTGATTCTGCTTTAAGCGATCGGCGGCAAGACGATCTCGTCACTGCGGGTAAAGCCCGCAGTGAAGTTGCGGCACAACTCCAGGAACTCACGCATGGCCGAGGTCTGGTACTTCTGCTTGTGCCAGATGAAGTAGAACTGGCGCATCAGGTCCAGCTCCGGCGTCTCCACCGGTACCAGGCTACCGCGGCGGAAGGCATCACGCAGGGCCAGGCGGGAGATGCAGCCGATACCCAGGCCCGACTCCACGGCACGCTTGATCGCCTCGGTGTGCTCCAGCTCCAGGCGAATGTTCAGGCTGGTGCGGTGATGACGCATGGCCTGGTCGAAGGTCAGGCGTGTGCCGGAACCCTGCTCGCGCAGGATCCAGGCTTCCTGCGACAGCGCTTCGACATCGGCACGACCGGCCTTGGCCAGTGGATGTTGCGGTGCGCAGAACACCACCAGCTCGTCCTCGACCCAAGGTTGTACCTCCAGGTCCGGGTGGTTGCAGTCACCTTCGATCAGACCTAGATCAATTTCGTATTGCGCAACCTGGTGCACGATATGCGCAGTGTTCTGCACATGCAGCTTGACCTGGCTCTCCGGGTGTACCTGCATGAAGCTGCCGATCAGCAGGGTGGCCAGGTAATTGCCGATGGTCAGCGTAGCGCCGACCGCCAGCGAGCCAAAGCCGGACTTGCCGTTGAGCAGGTCTTCGATTTCCTTCGCCTGGTCGAGCAGGGCGACGGCCTGGGGCAGCAACTGATGGCCCAGGGCATTGAGCGCCAGGCGCTTGCCGGCGCGGTCGAACAGTTGGCAGCTCGATTGCCGCTCAAGTTCGGTGATGGAAGTGCTCGCCGCCGACTGTGAAAGCGCGAGCACGCTGGCCGCCCGCGACACACTCTGGTGCTGGGCCACGGCGACGAATACCTGAAGCTGACGAAGTGTAAATCGCATATCTATATAACCGATAACACATATCTTGATAATTCAGTTAACAGATATTCTCGCTGCCCCTAAACTATCGCGCAACTGTGCGTCTTGCGCGCTGCGTTTTTCTTCAGGAGCCCCTTAGATGAGCAACATGAACCACGAACGTGTCCTCAGTGTGCACCACTGGAACGACACCCTGTTCAGCTTCAAGTGCACCCGCGACCCGGGCCTGCGCTTCGAGAACGGTCAGTTCGTGATGATCGGCCTGCAACAGGACAACGGCCGTCCGCTCATGCGCGCCTATTCCATCGCTTCGCCGAACTGGGAAGAGCACCTGGAGTTCTTCAGCATCAAGGTCCCGGACGGCCCGCTGACCTCGCAGCTGCAGCACCTGAAGGAAGGCGACGAGATCATCATCAGCAAGAAGCCAACCGGTACCCTGGTCCTCGACGACCTGAAGCCGGGCAAGCACCTGTACCTGCTGAGCACCGGCACCGGCCTGGCGCCGTTCATGAGCGTCATCCAGGACCCGGAAACCTACGAGCGCTTTGAAAAGGTGATCCTGGTTCACGGTGTGCGTTACGTCAACGAAGTGGCCTACAAGGAATTCATCACCGAGCACCTGCCGCAGAACGAGTTCTTCGGTGAGTCGGTCCGTGACAAGCTGATCTACTACCCGACCGTGACCCGCGAGCCGTTCGAGAACCAGGGCCGCCTGACCGACCTGATGCGCAGCGGCAAGCTGTTCAGCGATATCGGCCTGCCACCGATCAACCCAGAGGACGACCGCGCGATGATCTGCGGCAGCCCGAGCATGCTCGACGAGACCAGCGAAGTGCTCGACAGCTTCGGCCTGAAGGTCTCCCCGCGCATGCGCGAGCCGGGTGACTACCTGATCGAGCGTGCCTTCGTCGAGAAATAAGACGAACGCAGCAACGAAAAAACGCAGACCCGGGTCTGCGTTTTTTTATGCCTGCACGGTGGTGATTCTCAGCCTTCCCGTACGACTTCCAGCACCTGGATCTGATCCGGTTGCGGGTAATGCCAGCGGACCTGCACATCCCAGAACTTCACCCCGTACACCCGTTCCGGCGGTGGCACCTGATAGGCCGGGCGCGGGTCCTGCGCCAGGCATTGCTCGATCAGTTCCACAAGGGGCTCGCCAAGGCGCAACCCATGCGCGTGGGCCTGGGGCAGGGCGCTGTCGCTCCAGCCAACGGCAATTGCGACCGGCGCATCACTGGCCATCAGGTTGCTTGCCCCGGCAACGCTGTCGGCGTAGGGGACATAGGGTTTGATGTCCAGTACCGGCGTACCGTCCAGCAGGTCGATCCCGGACAGCAGCAGGCGCCCTGGCTCTACGCCCTCCAGGCGCACCACCGACTGACCGATGCCGTTGGGGCGATGGGTGGCGCGGGTGGCGAATACGCCCATGCTCTTGTTGCCGCCCAGGCGTGGCGGGCGTACTTTCAGGCGCGGTTTGTCTTCCAGTGCCTGGTGGAACAGGAACAGCAACCAGACATGGCTGACCTGCTCCAGCCCGGCCACCGCATCGCCCTGATCGAACGGCGGCAGCAGTTCCAGCGCCCCGCGGGCTGCTGGCGCCAGCTGCGGCTGGCGCGGGATGGCAAACTTCTCCTTGAAGCAGGAGCGGACGATGCCGACCGGTGCAACCGTATGCTGCATGGCCACTCAGCCGCGCACGCGCAGGGTCAGGCCCTTGAGGAAGTTGCGCAGCAGCTGGTCGCCACACGGGCGATAGTTGTCATGCCCGACCTTGCGGAACAGCGCGCTGAGTTCAGGCTTGGACACCGGGAAATTGACCGCCTTGAGGATGGCGTGCAGGTCTTCTTCCTTGAGCTCGAAGGCCACCCGCAGTTTTTTCAGGATGGTGTTGTTGGTCACCGGCAGCTCGACCGGCTGTGGTGGGCGGCTGTCGTCCTTGCCACGGCGGTGGATCACCAGGCCGTCAAGGAAGTGCGCCATGACCCGCTCCGGGCAACGCACGAAACCGGCTTCGTCTTCCTTCTTCAAGTAGGTGGCGAGCACGATCGGGTTAACTTCGAGGCCGGACAGCGCGATGATTTCGGCCATCTTGGCGTCGTTCACCTTGAGCATGTAGCGCAAGCTGCGCAGGACATCGTTGTGGTTCATTGCTGCAAAATCCTGTTCAGTAGCCACGCCGGGGGCGTGGCGCATTGCTTAGAAACGTTCGGTGGCTGCCAGGTAACGCCACTGCCCCACGGGCAGCTTGCCCATCGATACACCCCCCAGGCGAATGCGGCGCATGCCCAGCACCTCCAGGCGCAGGTAGGCGCACAGCTCGCTGATCTGCCCGGGTTGCGGGTTTTTCACGACCAGGCGCAAGTGGGTCTCGTTCTGCCAGCTGGCCTTGGCCTTGGGCAGCTCCCGGTCATTGCGCGTCGCACCGCGTGCCAGGCGCTCCAGCGCCTGGGGCGTGGTCTCACCGCGCACTTCGATGATGTATTCCTGCTCCATGCGGCGCAGGTCGGCGTCGATCTTGCGGGTGACCCGCCAGTCCTGAGTGAACACCTGCAGGCCGGTGGCGCCACGTTCCAGCGGCGCCAGGCAGGTCAGGCGGGCAAAATGCCCGTGCAGGGGCCGTACGCCTTCGCGGTGGGCCTCGCTGAGGTTGCCCATGTTCATGCTGGCGCGGGCGGTTTCGCTGTCGACACCGGCCGCTTGATGCATCAGCAGGGTGACGGGGTCCAATGCCTCGGCGCGTGCTCCCGGCAGCAGTTCGACGCGCTGGTCGTCGACCTTGAACTGAGGTTGCTCGACCACCACGCCATCGACCGTGACCCAGCCTCCTTCGATGTACAGCTCGGCCTCGCGGCGGGAGCAACCAAGCTGCTCGATGAGGCGTTTGGACAGGCGGACGGGTTCGGACATGGGGCAATTCGCAAGGCAGGGAAAGACCTACATTGTACCTGCCTGTGCGCGGTTGATGATGGGAATCTGTGTCAAATGCGCCGTTTTGGACGCAGGCCACGGCATATTCGGACGCCGCCCTAAGACGCTGTAGGAATCAGCCTCATGTGCAGAAGGGGATAGGGCTGCCCCAAGCCATCCGATTCCGAGCGGCCGACGACTTCGAAGCCTTCGTGCAAGTAGAAGCCCAGGGCTTGCGGGTTCTGTTCGTTGACATCCAGGCGTTCGGCATTCAATTCGTCGATCGCATAACGCAGCAGGCGCTTGCCAACGCCCTTGCCGCGGTAGTCCGGTGCGACGAACAGCATGTGCACGCAGCCGTTGGCGACACCGGCAAAGCCGCAGATGCGCTGGCGATCCTTGCAGCAGATCAGCATCACTACGTCGAGGTAGCGGCGCAGCACCTGCTCGCGCAGCAACAGGATATAGGCCTCGGGCAGAAAGTCATGGGTCGCGCGCACCGAGTTTTCCCAGATCTGCACCAGCTCGCTGTAGTCGCTGTAGCGCGGGGTTTGCAGCGTCAGAACCGAATGCATGCCGGTGTTCCTCCTGAGTGATAGAGCAAACATAGCAGGCCCGCCACTGGTCGGCTTTTCCGTGCGCGGCTTGAAGCCTGGGGCGTAGAGGTCTATTAATTATGCGTGGGAAAAATTCCCACGCAAAGAAAAGAAAGAACTCACAACAGATTCCCAGCTTGATTTGGCGTTCTCATGGCGAAGACCTGGAGACGGAAAATGCACATCCACATGCTGTTCAAAAGGGCTCTACTGGCGGTTGCCGTTGCAGGCGTGCTGTCGACGGCCATCGTATTGGTTCCTGACTCGATTTCGCATGGCTCCAGCGCCTACGCCAAGGATGGCGGTGGCGGCGGCGGTGGTGGTCACGGTGGTGGTGGCGGCGGTCACGGTGGCGGCGGTGGTGGAGGCGGTGGTGGTCACGGCGGCGGGGGTGGCAGCGGCGGTGGCGGAGGCGGTCATGGCGGCGGGGGTGGCAGCGGCGGTGGCGGAGGCGGTCATGGCGGCGGCAGTGGCAGTGGCGGTGGCAGCGGTGGCGGCCACGGTGGTAGTGGCAACGGCAGTGGCGGCCACGCCGGCAACAGTGGCAGCGGCCATGGTGAAGCAGGCCAGGGCCACGATGGCAACTCAAACTCCGGACGCAGCAGCCATGCTGAAAGGGGTGATGACCATGGCAATCACGTTGGCGGTGAGCCCGGTGACGATCATGGCAATCATGTTGGCGGTGAGCCCGGTGATGATCATGGCAATCATGTTGGCGGTGAGCCCGGTGATGATCATGGCAATCATGTTGGCGGTGAACCTGGCGACGATCATGGCAATCACGTTGGTGGTGAACCTGGTGACGATAACGGCAACCATGTGGGTCGCGAACAGGGTGATGACCGCGGTGCTCATGCCGCCGGCGAAGTCGGCGATGACAACAGCAGGATCTGACCGGCAGTGAACAGCCCATACAAGGCCCAGCGGACGGGTTTTGTATGAGCGGGTCTCGGGCGGTGCAGCCCTATCACACGTTTGCAGTGAGCGCTGACAGCTTTTTCTCATTCTCTGTGGGAAGTAGTTACAGTTCGTGCGGGATGTTTTCCCGCGTCGTATGCTGGGTTCAACTGTCAAGGAATGCGCTCCATGCAATCGCCCTCTATCCCCCCTTCCATGTTGAGCGCACTGCGCAGGGTCATGCGCCCCCTGGTGCGCCTGATGCTGCGCAAAGGGGTGACTTACACGATGTTCACCGACGTGCTCAAGGAAGTCTTCGTCGATGTGGCCCATCGCGAGTTTCGCCTGGACGACAAGGTGCCGACAGACAGCCGCATCAGCCTGCTTACCGGCGTGCATCGCAAGGATGTCCGGCGGCTGCGAAGTGAAAATGACGCAACTGACGCTGAGCTGCCGGAAAACATCACCTTAGGTGCGCAACTGGTGAATGTATGGACCACCAGCCCACCATTCTGCTCCGCGGCCGGGCAGGCGTTGGCGCTGCCACGGCTCGCCAGCGTTGGCGGCGATTGCTCTTTCGATGCCCTGGTGGCGAAGATCAGCACCGACATCCGTGGGCGAGTGGTACTGGATGAGTGGCTGCGCCTGGGCATCGTACGCCTCGATGATCAGGATTGCGTTCACCTTGAAGCCCAGGCATTCGTGCCGCAGAAGGGCTTCGAAGAGAAAGCCGCGTATTTTGGCCATAACTTGCATGACCACGCCTGCGCAGCGGTGCACAACCTCAGTGGCGAAGGCCTGCCGTTTTTTGAACGCAGCGTGCACTACGATGCCCTGACCTCGGCCAGCGTCGGCACGCTGCGTGAAGCGGTCACCCAGGATGGCATGCAAACCTTGCTGGCCTTCAGCCGGTTGGCCGCCGAGCTGGAAAACAGCGACGTGCCAAACCACGAGGAACGCCAGCGCATCACCGTCGGGCTGTATTTCTACACTGAAGCCACCAACCCCGATTCGTCGAAGACAGCCGACTCATGACCCCCCTCGCGCGCTGCCTCAGTCTCGTCGCACTCGCCCTGGGTTTCGGGCTGAACCTGGTGGCGCCTGCCGAGGTGGCCGCAGCACCGGTTTGTGTCAGCCGTGATGAAGTGGGCATGGCTGGGGCTGCGGGTATGCAGTTCCCCGGGGGCACCGGTGGTACAGGCGCCAGAACAGGCGGTGTTGGCGGGACCGGCGTGCGCAGCGAGAACGGCGGCGTGGGTGGCACGGGGGCGCCGCTTCAGCAGCGCCCTGGCGGCACGGGTGGTACCGGCGCAGTGGCGGAAGGCGTAGACGGTACCTTCATCGATCGCGGCCACGGCGGCGTGGGCGGTAGCGGTGCCCCGATCAAGCGCCCAGGCGGTACCGGCGGCACGGGGATCGTCGGCACCATCACCGGGTTTGCCTCGATCTGCGTCAATGGCCAGGAAGTGCACTACGGCAAGGATGTACCGGTGAGTGAGAACGGTGCCCCTGCCAGTAGCGCTCACCTGGCGATTGGGCAGGTTGTCGCGGTGGAGGCCTATGGCACGCAGCGCGGCCTGCAAGCCGGGCGCATCGCTATCCTCAACGTCTACGAAGGGCCGCTGACCGCACTGCCGAACGCTTCCGGGCCACTGCGGGTCATGGGCCAGCCCGTGCGGCTTGCCGCCGGAGCGCGGGTGGCTGAAGGGCTGCGCCCGGGCGAACCGGTCAGGGTCAGCGGCCTGCGCGATGCGGCAGGTGACGTGGTGGCCAGCCGTATCGAGCGGGCGCCAGGCCTCAGGGAGGCCAGTGCCATCGGTGCGATTGACCGTCCCGGCAGCCTGCAGGGGCTGAAGCTGGGGACCCGCGTGGCGCCGGCGCGGGAAATGCTGGTGCGCGGCCAATGGACCGGGAATCAGCTTGAAGTGGCGCAAACACGGCCAGACCCGAGCCTGCCATTTGCTGGCCGCGTGCAGACTGCGGTGATCGAGGGGCTGGTGCAGCGCACCCAGGCGCGTCAGCTGGTAGTCGGCGGCATCAACGTGACGCTTGGGCAGGATACCGTGATCGTCGGCAAGCAGCCTGCTGCCATTGCGCTTGACCAACGGGTGCGGGTAAGCGGTGTCTTCAGTGCCACGCACGAGCTACGGGCCTCCCGCATCGAGTTCGATGATGACCGCGGCGACCGTTCGGACAGAGGGCATTCCGCGCGTAACAGCGAGCATGGTACCAGCGGCTCGGGCAGCTCGAGCAACAGTGGTCAGGTTGAGCGTGGGGCCTCCAGCAGCCGCAGCGAAGACAGTGACGATCACAGCGGACGGAGTTCGATCAGCGACTCCAGTGGCCATGACAGCGTTGAAAGTGAGGACAGGTCTGGAAAGTCAGGGCATGTCGACAGCGTGGAGCAACGCGAGACCAGCAACAGTGGCAGCTCCGATCGGGTGGAGAAGGTCGAGGATGTTGAAAAAGTAGAACTCGAAAAAGTCGAGAAGGTGGAAAAGGTCGAGAAAGTAGAGAGAGTCGAAAAGGTGGAGAAAGTGGAGAAGGTCGAGAGGCCTGAGAAAGTCGAGAAGGTGGAAAAAGTCGAGAGGCCTGAGAAAGTCGAGAAGGTGGAAAAAGTCGAGAAGGTCGAAAAGCCTGAAAAAATCGAGAAAGTGGAAAAAGTCGAGAGAGTCGAAAAGCCCGAAACGGTAGAAAAAGTCGAGAAGGTCGAAAAAGTCGAGCATCCGGAGCGGTCCGGGCATTAGGCAACTAGGCTGGGTAGGTCCGATCATACTTCCCGACGGAACACTGAGGTGCAGATGAGACCTACGCTCCCTCTTTTCGCCTGTTTGCTGTCCTGTAGCAGTGTGTCGGTCCTGGCCGATACCTTCAGCGCCTCCATTGGCATGGACTATTCGAGTGGCGACTATGGCACGGATACCACTTCGGAGATCTGGTACGTCCCCGTGGTCGGCAAGTATGAAACCGGCCCCATGACCTACAAAGTCACTGTGCCCTGGCTACGCATCACCAACCCTGAAGTAGGCCCCAATGGCGACCCCTTGCCCGGCGGATGCCATGCGGTGGAGAGCGGGCTGGGCGACACGGTTGCCAGTGCCGACTATGCACTGCTCGACGGCAGTGACGGCGGCCTGATGCTGGACCTCATCGGCAAGGTCAAATTCCCCACTGCCGATGAAAAACAGTGCCTGGGCACCGGCGAGTACGACTATACCGGCCAGGTCGATATCGCCCAGGCATTCGGCCCGGTGACCGGCTTCGCAACCCTGGGCTGGAAGAAGTTCGGCGACCCACCCGACAGCGATTTCAGGGATCCGATCTTTACCAGCCTGGGTTTTGCCGTTCCTGTGGCGACAGGCACCTCGGCGGGCGCCTCGTACGACTGGCGGCAAAAAGTCGTTTCGACAGGCTCGGAGATCCAGGAGCTGACCCTGTTCCTGACCCACAAGCTCAACCGGGAATGGAAGGTTCAACTGTATGCGGTCAAGGGCTTTTCCGATGCCAGCCCCGATGCAGAAGCTGGAATGATGGTTTTTCACACCTTCTGACGAAAAAAGCCCCTGCCGGGTAATTCCACATCGGGAATGCCCGGCAGGGGCTTTTTCATTTGCCGGCTGCTTTAAACAGGCTCGGCCCACATGTCGTATTCGTCTGCATCCACCACGCGGCAACGCACTTTGTCGCCCGGCTTGAAGCCGTGGTTACCGTCGATGAACACGCTGCCGTCGATTTCCGGGGCGTCGAAGAAGCTGCGGCCAACCGAACCCTGCTCCTCGACTTCGTCGATCAGCACTTCGATCTCCTTGCCAATGCGCATTTGCAGGCGGGCGGCGCTGATGGCCTGCTGGTGCGCCATGAAGCGGTCCCAGCGGTCCTGCTTGACGTCATCCGGCACTTCTTCCAGGCCCAGGTCATTGGCCGGGGCACCTTCGACCGGCGAGTACTGGAAGCAGCCGACGCGGTCGAGCTGGGCGTCGGTGAGCCAGTCCAGCAGGTACTGGAAGTCTTCCTCGGTTTCGCCAGGGAAGCCGACGATGAAGGTCGAGCGGATCACCAGCTCGGGGCATTGCTCGCGCCAGTTCTTGATGCGAGCCAGGGTACGGTCTTCGAAGGCTGGGCGCTTCATCGACTTGAGTACCTTGGGGCTGGCGTGCTGGAACGGAATGTCCAGGTACGGCAGGATCTTGCCGGCGGCCATCAGCGGGATCACGTCGTCGACGTTCGGGTACGGGTAGACGTAGTGCAGGCGCACCCAGGCACCCAGGCTGCTCAGCGCTTCGCACAGTTCGAGCATGCGGGTCTTGACCGGGCGGCCATTCCAGAAGTCGGTCTTGTACTTGACGTCGACGCCGTAGGCGCTGGTGTCCTGGGAAATGACCAGGATTTCCTTGACGCCGGCCTTGACCAGGCGCTCGGCCTCGCTCAGCACTTCACCGACCGGGCGGCTGACCAGTTTGCCACGCATCGACGGGATGATGCAGAAGCTGCAGCTGTGGTTGCAGCCTTCGGAAATCTTCAGGTAGGCGTAGTGGCGCGGAGTCAGCTTGACACCCTGTGGCGGCACCAGGTCGATCAGCGGGTTGTGGTCCTGGCGCGGTGGCACCACTTCGTGCACGGCGTTGACTACCTGCTCGTACTGCTGCGGGCCGGTCACCGACAGCACGCTCGGGTGCACGTCACGGATATTGCCTTCGTCGACACCCATGCAGCCGGTGACGATGACCTTGCCGTTTTCCTTGATCGCTTCACCGATGACTTCGAGCGACTCGGCCTTGGCGCTGTCGATGAAGCCGCAGGTGTTGACCACCACTACATCGGCGTCCTCGTAGGTGGGCACGACTTCATAGCCTTCCATGCGCAGCTGGGTCAGGATGCGCTCGGAATCGACCAGGGCCTTGGGGCAACCCAGGCTGACGAAACCAACCTTGGGGGTGGCGGGAGTGGTGGACATGACTAACCTCGGTATTGAATGCAGTTCGCCCTGCCGCAGCCGGGGGCGATCTTGACGGGCGCTTTTGGCGCCTCTGATCAAAAAGTGCGCAATTCTAGCGAGCGCACGGTCGCTTGACCAGCAGAAAAGCGACGAACGCTGCGCTATGCTTCGCGCCATTGCGCCGGGGTTTATGCAAGCCCCTGACGCAGGCGTGAATTCTACCGGCCTTCTAGGCCATCTGCGGGAGTGTTCGATGGTTCAGGCAAGCAGTCACGCCGAAGGCGGGCACGCGGGGAAGCAGGGTGCGACACGGTCGCTGGGGCTGCTCGTGGCAGCGGTCGGGGTGGTGTATGGCGATATCGGTACCAGCCCCTTGTATACCCTCAAAGAGGTCTTTACCGGCGGCTACGGGGTGCCGGTCAACCATGATGGCGTGCTGGGGATCCTCTCGCTGATCCTCTGGTCACTGCTGTGGGTGGTGTCGTTCAAGTACGTGATGTTCATCCTGCGCGCCGACAACCAGGGCGAGGGCGGTACCATGGCATTGACCGCGCTGGCGCGGCGGGCCACGGCGGCTTACCCGCGCCTGCGTTCGCTGATGGTCGTCTGCGGCCTGATCGGCGCCTCGCTGTTCTATGGCGACAGCATGATCACCCCCGCGGTGTCGGTGTTGTCCGCCGTAGAGGGCATGGGCCTGGCCTTCGAGGGTATCGACCACTGGGTGGTACCCATTTCGCTGGTGGTGCTGGTGGCCTTGTTCCTGGTGCAGAAGCACGGCACCGACAAGATCGGCAAGCTGTTCGGCCCGATCATGGTGGTCTGGTTCCTCGCACTTGCCGCGCTGGGGGCGCATGGCATTTCCCAGAGCCCGGAAGTGCTCAAGGCGTTCAACCCTGGCTGGGCGGTGAACTTCTTCATCGTCCACCCCGGCATGGGCGTGGCCATTCTCGGCGCCGTGGTGCTGGCGCTGACCGGTGCAGAGGCGCTGTACGCCGACATGGGCCACTTCGGGCGCAAACCAATCGCCCGCGCCTGGTTCGCCCTGGTGCTGCCGGCCCTGGTGCTCAATTACTTCGGCCAGGGCGCGATATTGCTGCAAAACCCCGACGCCGCCCGCAACCCGTTCTACCTGCTGGCGCCAGGTTGGGCGCTGTTGCCAATGGTCGGGCTGGCGACCATGGCCACCGTAATCGCCTCGCAGGCGGTGATTTCCGGGGCCTTCTCCCTGACCCGCCAGGCCATCCAGCTGGGCTATATCCCGCGCATGCAGATCCAGCACACCTCCAGCGATGAGCAGGGGCAGATCTACATCGGTGCTGTGAACTGGACATTGATGGTCGGTGTGGTGCTGCTGGTGATCGGCTTCGAGTCCTCGGGTGCCCTGGCGGCCGCTTACGGTGTGGCCGTGACCGGGACCATGCTGATGACCACCATCCTGGTGTCGGCGGTGATGCTGCTGCTGTGGAAATGGCCACCGGTGCTGATGGTGCCGATCCTGGTCGGCTTCCTCTTCGTCGATGGGCTGTTCTTTGCTGCCAACGTGCCGAAGATTGTCCAGGGCGGTGCCTTCCCGGTGCTGGCAGGCGGCGTGCTGTTCCTGTTGATGAGCACCTGGAAGCGCGGCAAGCAGATCCTGGTGGAGCGTATCGATGAAGGTGGGCTGCCTCTGCCGGTGTTCATCAGCAGCATCCGCGTGCAGCCGCCGCATCGGGTCGAAGGCACCGCAGTGTTCCTGACGGCGCGGGCAGATGCGGTGCCTCATGCACTGTTGCACAACATGCTGCATAACCAGGTGCTGCACAGTCAGGTGGTGCTGCTGACGGTGGTCAGCGAGGACCGCCCACGGGTGCCGGAGCAAGAGCGATTCGAGGTCGAGGCCTATGGTGATGGCTTCTTCCGTGTGCTGCTGCACTTTGGTTTCATGGACGAGCCGGACGTGCCCGCGGCATTGAGGCTGTGTCACCTGGACGAACTGGATTTCAGCCCGATGCGTACCACCTACTTCCTCAGCCGGGAAACGGTGATTGCGTCGCGTCTGGAGGGGATGTCGCGCTGGCGGGGGAACCTGTTCGCGTTCCTGCTGAAGAATGCCAACGGTAACTTGCGCTTCTTCAACCTACCGTTGAACCGGGTGATCGAGCTGGGTACCCAGGTCGAGATCTGAGTTATTGGGGCTGCTTTGCAGCCCTTCGCGGGCACGCCCGCTCCCACAGGGAAAGCGCAATCCTGTGGGAGCGGGCGTGCCCGCGAAGGGCTGCAAAGCAGCCCCAATAACTCAGATCTCGACCTGGGTACCCAGCTCGATCACCCGGT
>NZ_JAGIBG010000044.1 GCF_017744435.1 Pseudomonas sp. | reverse complement strand
GGCGACCCGACACGCCCGCTCCCACAGGTACAGCGCCAGCCTTGAAGGCTTCGGTACTCTTGTGGGAGCGGGCGTGTCGGGTCGCCGAACCGCCGCGAATAGGCTGCAAGGCAGCCCCCTCTCGACCTCACGACCACAAAAACAATTTAAGGACGTGACATGCAACAAGCTCAAGGTCTCAAGCGCGGGCTAACGGCCCGCCACATCCGTTTCATGGCCCTTGGCTCCGCCATCGGCACCGGCCTGTTCTACGGCTCCGCCTCGGCCATCCAGATGGCCGGCCCGGCCGTGCTGCTGGCGTACCTGATCGGCGGCGCTGCGGTGTTCATGGTCATGCGCGCCCTCGGCGAGATGGCCGTGCACAACCCGGTGGCCGGCTCCTTCGGCCACTACGCCACCACCTACCTCGGCCCCATGGCCGGCTTCATCCTCGGCTGGACCTACGCCTTCGAGATGGTCATCGTGGCCATCGCCGACATCACCGCCTTCGGTATCTACATGGGCTTCTGGTTCCCGGAAGTGGCCCGCTGGATCTGGGTGCTGGGCATCGTCTTCGTGATCGGCGGCCTCAACCTGTGCAACGTCAAGGTGTTCGGCGAAATGGAATTCTGGCTGTCGCTGCTCAAGGTCGGCGCCATCGTGGCGATGATCCTGGCCGGCCTCGGCATCATGGCCTTCGGCTTCAGCCAGGTGAGTGGCGAACATGCCGTGGGCATCAGCAACCTGATCGAGCATGGCGGTTTCATGCCCAATGGCATCGGCGGCCTGATCGCTTCGTTCGCCGTGGTGATGTTCGCCTTTGGTGGCATCGAGATCATCGGCGTCACCGCCGGTGAAGCCAAGGACCCACAGCGCGTTATCCCCAAGGCGATCAACGCCGTGCCGCTGCGCATCCTGCTGTTCTATGTGCTGACCCTGTTCGTGCTGATGTGCCTGTACCCGTGGCCGCAGATCGGCAGCGAAGGCAGCCCGTTCGTGCAGATTTTCAGCCATCTCGGCATTGGTTCCGCCGCCGCCGTGTTGAACATCGTGGTGATTTCGGCCGCCATCTCGGCAATCAACAGCGACATCTTCGGCGCCGGCCGCATGATGTACGGCCTGGCCCAGCAAGGCCACGCGCCACGCAGCTTCGGCAAGTTGTCGAAGCACGGTGTGCCATGGATGACCGTGCTCGTGATGGGCGCGGCGCTGCTGGTCGGCGTGCTGCTCAACTACCTGATCCCGGAGAACGTGTTCCTGCTGATCGCCTCTATCGCCACCTTCGCCACCGTGTGGGTGTGGCTGATGATCCTGGTCACCCAGGTTGCCATGCGCCGCAGCATGAGCGCTGAAGAGGCGGCCCAGCTGAAGTTCCCGGTACCGTTCTGGCCATACGGCCCGGCCATGGCCATTGCCTTCATGGTGTTCATTTTCGGTGTGCTCGGTTACTTCCCGGATACCCAGGCGGCCTTGCTGGTCGGCGTGGTCTGGGTGGTGTTCCTGGTGGCGTCCTACCTGCTGTGGTGCAAGCCGCGCGCAGGCAAGCACGTGCCGGTCGAGCTGCACCGCTAGTCAAGGAGATTGCACATGAGAACCCTCTGGCAGCACTGTCACGCGGCAACCCTGGCCGAGGGCCGTTACTCGATCATCGAGGACGCGGCCATCGTCACCAGCGCCGGGCTGATCGAATGGATCGGCCCGCGCACCGAGCTGCAGCCGTTCGATGTCGACCGCACGGTGGACCTGGGCGGCGCCTGGGTCACCCCGGGGCTGATCGATTGCCACACTCATGCAGTGTTCGGCGGCAACCGTAGTGGCGAGTTCGAACAGCGCCTGCAGGGCGTGAGCTATGCCGAGATCGCCGCCCAGGGCGGCGGTATCGCCAGCACCGTGCGGGCTACCCGCGCGGCCAGCGAGGACGAACTGTTCGCCAGTGCGCGTCAGCGGGTTCAGGCGTTGATGCGTGACGGTGTGACCACCATCGAGGTCAAGTCTGGCTACGGCCTGGACTTGGCCAACGAGCGCAAGATGCTGCGTGTGGCCCGGCGCCTGGCAGATGAACTGCCGCTGGCAGTGCGCGCTACCTGCCTGGCCGCCCATGCCTTGCCGCCGGAGTATGCCGGCCGGTCTGACGACTACATTGCCCATATCTGCGACGAGATGCTGCCTGCCCTGGCTGCCGAAGGACTGGTGGATGCGGTGGACGCCTTCTGCGAACACCTGGCGTTCTCGCCGGCACAGGTCGAGAAGGTGTTCATCAAGGCACATGAACTGGGCCTGCCGGTGAAGCTGCATGCCGAGCAGCTGTCTTCGCTGCACGGCTCCAGCCTGGCAGCGCGCTATCAGGCGCTGTCGGCCGACCACCTGGAGTTCATGACCGAGGAAGACGCCATTGCCATGGCCAAGGCCGGCACCGTTGCCGTGCTGCTGCCAGGCGCCTTCTACTTCCTGCGCGAAACCCAGCTGCCGCCGATGGATGCCCTGCGTCGCCACGGGGTGAAGATTGCCCTGGCCAGCGACCTCAACCCGGGCACCTCACCTGGGTTGTCGCTGCGCCTGATGCTGAACATGGGTTGCACGCTATTCCGCATGACCCCGGAAGAGGCCTTGGCCGGCGTCACGTTGCATGCTGCCACGGCCCTCGGCCTGGGTGACAGCCACGGCTCGCTGGAGGTCGGCAAGGTCGCCGACTTCGTCGCCTGGCAGATCGCCCGTCCCGCCGACCTGGCCTACTGGCTTGGCGGCGACCTGCCCAAGCGCGTGGTGCGCAAGGGCCACGAAATTTCCAACTGAGCGAGGCACGATGGACAAGGTACTGAGTTTTCACCAAGGCCGCCTGCCGCTGCTGATCAGCATGCCCCATGCCGGCCTGCGGCTGAGCGACGCCGTGCGCGACGGCCTGGTCGATCAGGCGCGCAGCCTGCCGGACACGGATTGGCACATTCCACGGTTGTACGACTTTGCCCGCGAGATGGGCGCCAGTGTCGTGGCGGCGGAGTATTCGCGCTTCGTCATCGACCTGAACCGCCCGGATGACGACAAACCGTTGTATGCCGGCGCTACCACCGGCTTGTACCCGGGCACGCTGTTCGAGGGCGAGCCGCTGTTCAAGGAAG
Source organism: Pseudomonas sp. (assembly GCF_017744435.1). GTDB lineage: Bacteria > Pseudomonadota > Gammaproteobacteria > Pseudomonadales > Pseudomonadaceae > Aquipseudomonas. Next base: position 34,233 of record NZ_JAGIBG010000044.1, on the reverse strand, counting down.
GGCTGGAGCCGACCGCCGAAGAGCGCAGAAACTACCTGGAAGGTATCTGGCGCCCTTATCACAACACCATCCAGAGCGAGCTGGCGCGCCTGCGTGAAACCCACGGCTATGCGCTGCTGTGGGACGCCCATTCGATCCGCTCGCTGATCCCGCACCTGTTCGATGGCAAGCTGCCGGACTTCAACCTGGGTACCTTCAATGGTGCGAGCTGCGATCCGTTGCTGGCCGCGCGCCTGGAAGCAGTCTGCGGCCAGGCGAATGGCTACAGCCATGTGCTCAACGGCCGCTTCAAGGGCGGGCACATCACGCGCCACTATGGTGACCCGGCAAACGATATCCATGCGGTGCAACTGGAGCTGGCGCAGAGCACCTATATGGAAGAGGTCGAGCCGTTCGCCTACCGTGAAGACCTGGCCCAGCCCACTCAGCGTGTCTTGCAGCGCATGCTCGAGGCTACTTTGCAGTGGGGCAGGGAGCGTTACCCGCAATAGATACAGCGCAGAGGGGTTGCGATCGACACAGGGGGCATGCTCAAAGCGCAATTCAGGTTTATGATGGCCCACGGCCGAACCAAACCTCACACGGAGTGCGCAATGCAGACCCTCTACCCGCAGATCAAACCCTACGCCCGGCACGATCTGGCCGTGGAAGCGCCGCATGTGCTGTATGTCGATGAAAGCGGCTCGCCGGAAGGTCTGCCTGTGGTCTTCATCCACGGTGGCCCGGGCGCGGGCTGTGATGCCCAGAGCCGTTGCTACTTCGACCCCAACCTGTACCGCATCATCACCTTCGACCAGCGCGGCTGTGGCCGCTCCACGCCGCACGCGAGCCTGGAGAACAACACCACCTGGCACCTGGTAGAAGACCTTGAGCGCATCCGCAAGCACCTTGGCATCGACAAATGGGTGCTGTTCGGCGGTTCCTGGGGCTCGACCCTGGCCCTGGCCTACGCCCAGACCCACCCCGAGCGCGTGCATGGCCTGATCCTGCGCGGCATCTTCCTGTGCCGCCCGCAGGAAATCGAGTGGTTCTACCAGGAAGGCGCCAGCCGCATGTTCCCCGACTACTGGCAGGACTACATCGCGCCGATTCCGCCGGAAGAGCGCGGTGACCTGGTCAAGGCCTTCCACAAGCGCCTGACCGGTAACGACCAGATCGCCCAGATGCACGCGGCCAAGGCCTGGTCCACTTGGGAGGGCCGCACCGCCACGTTGCGCCCCAACCCGCTAGTGGTCGACCGCTTCTCCGAGCCACAGCGCGCGCTGTCGATCGCCCGCATCGAATGCCACTATTTCATGAACAATGCGTTCCTGGAGCCAGACCAGCTGATTCGCGACATGCCGAAGATCGCTCACCTGCCGGCGGTGATCGTGCATGGCCGCTACGACGTGATCTGCCCGCTGGACAACGCCTGGGCGCTGCACCAGGCCTGGCCGAACAGTGAGCTCAAGGTGATTCGCGACGCCGGGCATGCCGCCTCCGAGCCAGGCATCACCGATGCCCTGGTGCGTGCGGCCGACCAGATGGCCCGCCGTCTGCTCGACCTGCCGCTGGAAGAAGCATGAAGGGTTTGCTGCAGCGCGTGCGTGGCGCACGCGTGGAGGTGGGCGGGGAGATTGTCGGTGCCATCGACCAGGGGTTGCTGGTGCTGGTGGCCGTCGAGCCTGAAGATACCCGTGAGCATGCCGATAAACTGTTGCACAAGCTGCTGAACTATCGGGTGTTCAGCGACGATCAGGGCAAGATGAACCTGTCGCTCAAGGATGTCGGTGGCGGCTTGCTGCTGGTTTCCCAGTTCACCCTGGCGGCTGATACCCGCAGCGGCATGCGCCCGAGTTTCTCGACCGCCGCGCCACCGGCACTCGGGGCCGAATTGTTCGACTATCTTTTGAACAAGGCTCGTGGCCAGCATCAGGATGTGGCGAGCGGGCGCTTCGGTGCCGACATGCAGGTGCACCTGGTCAATGATGGCCCAGTGACATTCTTGTTACAAATATGAGGTCGAAAAACCCTTTGTTTATAGGAAAACAAGGGGTTTTGTACGATAAATAGTTAGTCCACACTGATGCGTTGTAACGCATCCTGCTGGATAATCGCGCGCTGCGTGAGCCTGCGTTCGCAGGTTCGTTTCACTCTGACTCGAGCATTGTATGGACCTGTTTGGGGAATCATTACGCCCTCATGGGGTCCGAACAGTGCTCGCCAACCCGGCATTTGTCGCTGGCCGTTGGTTTCATGATCTGTTTTCGGCGAGGGTTGCTCGTGATTGTTAGTCCCCAAAAAGCATCAAGAATCCCCGGCACCGGGCTGCGCAAGGCGCTGATGGCCAGTGTGGCACTGGTCGGCCTGATGAGCGCGGGCCAGCTGTGGGCATTCAATCTTGACGATGTTGCAGCCAAGGCAAAGGATCTGGCCGGCCAGAAATACGAAGCACCGAAAAGTAACCTGCCGGCAGCTTTCCGCGACATGAAGTTCGCGGACTACCAGAAAATTCATTTCCTGCAGGAAAAGGCCGAGTGGGCCAAGGACAAGACCCCGTTCAAGCTGTCCTTCTACCATCAGGGCATGCACTTCGACACCCCGGTGAAGATCAACGAGATCACCGCCACCAATGTCGAGGAAATCAAGTACGACCCGAGCCGCTTCGAGTTCGGTGACGTGCCGCACGACCCGGAAACCGTCAAGAACCTCGGTTACGCCGGTTTCCGCGTGCTCTACCCGATCAACAAGGCCGACAAGCAGGACGAGATCATGACCCTGCTGGGGGCCAGCTATTTCCGCGTGGTCGGCAAGGGCCATGTGTACGGCCTGTCGGCCCGTGGCCTGGCCATCGACACCGCGCTGCCGTCGGGCGAAGAGTTCCCGCGCTTCACCGAGTTCTGGGTCGAGAAGCCCAAGCCGGCCGACAAGCACCTGGTGATCTACGCCCTGCTGGATTCGCCACGTTCCACCGGCGCCTACAAGCTGATCCTGCGCCCGGGCAGCGACACCGTGGTCGACGTGCAGTCGCGGGTGTTCCTGCGTGACCAGGTCAGCCGCCTGGGTATCGCCCCGCTGACCAGCATGTTCCTGTTCGGCCCCAACCAGCCGTCCAAGGTGCTGAACTACCGCCCGGCCCTGCATGACTCCGAAGGCCTGTCGATCCATGCCGGTAACGGCGAGTGGCTGTGGCGCCCGCTGAACAACCCGAAACACCTGGCCGTGAGCAACTTCAGTGTCGAGAACCCGCGTGGTTTCGGCCTGATGCAGCGTCAGCGCGCCTTCAGTGACTTCGAAGACCTCGACGACAACTACCAGAAGCGCCCGAGCGCCTGGATCGAGCCGAAGGGTGACTGGGGCAAGGGCACCGTCGACCTGGTCGAGATCCCGACTGCCGACGAAACCAACGACAACATCGTTGCCTTCTGGAGCCCGGAGAAGCTGCCTGAGCCAGGCAAGCCGTTCGAGTACGCCTACCGCCTGCACTGGACCATCGACGAGCAGCAGTTCCAGGCCCCTGACCTGGGCTGGGTCAAGCAGACCCTGCGCTCCACCGGTGACGTCAAGCAGTCCAACCTGATCCGCCAGCCAGACGGCAGCGTCGCTTTCCTGGTCGACTTCGCCGGCCCGGCGCTTGCCGCCCTGCCGGAAGACACCGCGGTGCGCAGCCAGATCAGCGTTGGCGACAATGCCGAGGTGGTCGAGAACAATCTGCGCTATAACCCGGAGACCAGGGGCTGGCGCCTGACCCTGCGCTTGAAGGTCAAGGAAGCCAACAAGTCCACCGAAATGCGCGCAGCACTGGTACGTGACGTGCCGGTCGAGCCGGCCAAGCCTGCTGCTGAAACCAAGCAGGAAAAGGCTGCGGCCAAGCACGCCAAGCATGAGAAGACCGCCAAGGCGGAACCAGCCAAGGCCGAACAACCTGCCGCCGATGCGGCGCCCACCAACGGGACCCCGGCCACCACTGAAAAAGTGCTGACCGAGACCTGGAGCTATCAGTTGCCTGCCGATGAGTAACTCAAGCGCAAGGCCGGAATCGCTTGGCGAATACCTGGCCCACCTCCCACTGAGCGATGAGCAGCGCGCGGAACTCGCCAACTGCACGTCGTTCAGTGAACTGCACCAACGTCTGGCGGCCAACCCGGCCGCCAACACCGCCGAGGCCGTCCAGGCCTCGGTCGGCCCGCGCCTGACCGTGGGCAGCGCTGCCGAGCTGGAAGACGCCGAGATGCTCGGTGTCGACGGCAGCGGCCGCCTGTGCCTGAAGATCGCGCCGCCGATCAAGCGCACCAAGGTCGTGCCCGAGCCATGGCGCACCAACGTGCTGATCCGCCTGTGGCGGCGCATGACCGGCCGCACCAACGCCCCGCAGCCGCCCAAGCGCGAGCTGCCAGCGGCGCGCTGGCGCACGGTCGGTTCGATCCGCCGCTACATCCTGCTCACCCTCATGATCGGCCAGACCATCGTCGCCGGCTGGTACATGAAGGGCATCCTGCCGTACCAGGGCTGGTCGTTCGTCGACCTGGACGAAATCGTCAACCAGCCGCTGTGGGACACCGTGGTGCAGGTCTGGCCGTATGCCTTGCAGACGTCCATCCTGGTGCTGTTCGGTATCCTGTTTTGCTGGGTCTCGGCAGGCTTCTGGACCGCGCTGATGGGCTTCCTCGAGCTGCTCACCGGGCGTGACAAGTACAAGATTTCGGGTAGCAGTGCCGGTAACGAGCCGATTGCCCCCGAAGCGCGTACCGCGCTGGTGATGCCGATCTGCAACGAAGACGTGCCGCGCGTGTTCGCAGGCCTGCGGGCGACCTTCGAGTCGGTGGCGGCCAGCGGCAACCTGGACCGTTTCGACTTCTTCGTGCTCAGCGACACCAACGACACCGACATCGCCGTGGCCGAGCAACAGGCCTGGCTGGACGTGTGCCGCGAGACCAAGGGCTTCGGCCGTATCTTCTATCGCCGCCGCCGTCGCCGCGTGAAGCGCAAGAGCGGCAACCTCGACGACTTCTGCCGTCGCTGGGGTGGCGAGTACAAGTACATGGTCGTGCTCGACGCCGACAGCGTCATGAGCGGCGAATGCCTGAGCAGCCTGGTGCGCCTGATGGAGGCCAACCCGGACGCCGGCATCATCCAGACCGGGCCGAAAGCCTCGGGCATGGACACCCTATATGCGCGCATGCAGCAGTTCGCCACCCGCGTGTACGGCCCGCTGTTCACCGCCGGCCTGCACTTCTGGCAGCTGGGCGAGTCGCACTACTGGGGCCATAACGCGATCATCCGCATGAAGCCGTTCATCGAGCACTGCGCCCTGGCGCCGTTGCCGGGCAAGGGCGCGTTCGCCGGGGCCATTCTCTCCCACGACTTCGTCGAAGCCGCGCTGATGCGCCGCGCCGGCTGGGGCGTGTGGATTGCCTATGACCTGCCGGGCAGCTACGAAGAACTGCCGCCGAACCTGCTCGACGAGCTCAAGCGCGACCGCCGCTGGTGCCACGGCAACCTGATGAACTTCCGCCTGTTTCTGGTCAAGGGCATGCACCCGGTGCACCGTGCGGTGTTCCTCACCGGCGTGATGTCGTACCTGTCGGCGCCGCTGTGGTTCCTGTTCCTGGTGCTGTCGACGGCATTGCTGGCGACCAACACCCTGATGGAGCCGCAGTACTTCATCGAGCCGTACCAGCTCTACCCGCTGTGGCCGCAGTGGCACCCGGAAAAAGCCGTGGCGCTGTTCTCCACCACCATCGTGCTGCTGTTCCTGCCCAAGCTGCTCAGCGTCATCCTGATCTGGGCCAAGGGCGCCGTCGAATTCGGCGGGCGCATCAAGGTCACCCTGTCGATGCTGATGGAGATGCTGTTCTCCATGCTGCTGGCGCCGGTACGGATGATCTTCCACACCCGCTTCGTGCTGGCCGCGTTCCTCGGCTGGGCAGCGACCTGGAACTCGCCGCAGCGTGACGACGACTCCACCCCGTGGAGCGAAGCGCTGCGCCGCCATGGCCCGCAGACCTTGCTGGGCTTCGCCTGGGCCGGGCTGGTGGCGTGGCTGAACCCGAGCTTCCTGTGGTGGCTGGCGCCGATCGTGGGTTCGCTGGTGCTGTCGATTCCGGTATCGGTCATCTCCAGCCGCACGCGCCTGGGCCTGGCGGCCAAGGACGAGAAGCTGTTCCTCATTCCTGAGGAATACGCGACGCCGCAGGAGCTGCTGGCCACCGACCAGTACACCCACGAAAACCGCTGGCATGCCCTGCATGACGGCTTCGTGCGTGCGGTGGTCGACCCACGGCAGAATGCCCTGGCCTGTGCCATGGCCACTGCCCGACACGGCCAAGCCGCGCCGATCGAGGCACTGCGTGCCGAGCGCGTGGCCAAGGCGATGGAGGTCGGGCCGAAAGGGCTGGACCTCAATACCCGCCTGGCCTTGCTCAGCGACCCGGTCGCCTTGAGCCGCCTGCACGAGCAGGTCTGGGCCGAGCACAATGCGGCGTGGATCGATGTGTGGCGTGCCTCCATCAAGAACGACCCGCATTCGCCGCTGCTGCCACTGCATCCGGAGAATGAAGGCCAACCGGCACTCGTCGGCGCCTGATTAGGCCTATTCGCGGGTGAACCCGCTCCCACAGGGGCTGTGCAGTACCTTGTGGGAGCGGGTTCACCCGCGAAGCTTTTAGGGCCCCGGCCGATTTTGGCCAACAAAGTCCCCCCCGGCTCTAGGTCCGAGCGCCGCCATGCGTTAGCATCCCTCTCCGATAATCCGCATCGGCCGGTATGGCTGTGCCACGACAATAAGATTCGCTTCTTTACTTGCTAGGGGACTTGGTGATGATCAAGAAATACCTTTCGCGGCTGTTGGTCGGTGTTACCGCCCTGGTCGCCGTAACTGCGGCCCAGGCCGGCGCCATTGATGAAGCGGTCAAGCGCGGAACCCTGCGGGTGGGCATGGACCCTACCTACATGCCGTTCCAGATGACCAACAAGCGCGGCGAGATCATCGGCTTCGAAGTCGATATCCTTAAAGCCATGGCCAAATCCATGGGCGTCAAGTTCGAGGCTGTTTCCACCGCGTATGACGGCATCATCCCGGCCCTGCTGACCGACAAGTTCGACATGATCGGCAGCGGCATGACCCTGACCCAGGAACGCAACCTGCGCCTGAACTTCAGCGAACCCTTCATCGTGGTTGGCCAGACCCTGCTGATCCGCAAGGAGCTGGCTGGCGAGATCAAATCGTACAAGGACCTGAACAACGAGAAGTACCGCCTGACCTCCAAGCTCGGTACCACCGGCGAGATGGTGTCCAAGAAGCTGATCGGCAAAGCCAAGTACCACGGCTACGACAACGAGCAGGAAGCGGTGATGGACGTGGTCAACGGCAAGGCTGACGCCTTCGTCTACGACGCGCCGTACAACGTGGTGGCGGTCGAGAAGGCCGGTGCCGGCAAGCTGCTGTTCCTCGAAGAACCCTTCACCTATGAGCCGCTGGCCTTCGGCCTGAAGAAAGGCGACTACGACAGCATCAACTTCATCAACAACTTCCTGCACCAGATCAAGCATGACGGGACCTACGATCGTATTCACGACAAGTGGTTCAAGAACAAAGATTGGCTGAAGGAAATGGAATAAGGCCCAGGCCACAAGCCCGGCTTTATGACCCCGACGCGCAGGCAAACCCTGCGCGTTCGCATTTACGGAAGTACCCCACGTGATCAAACACAAGAAAGCCCAGTGGCCCTGGCATGGCTTGACCGCCCTGGTCCTGGTGGGCCTGGCGTTCAGCCTGTACATGGCCACCTCGATGATTTCCTACGAGTGGCGCTGGAACCGCGTACCGCAGTATTTCGCCTACAAGGCCGAGGAAACCCAGCGCGCAGCCGGTTACGGTACCGTGCAGGAAATCGTCATCTCCGGCGATAACGCCCGCGTCACGCTGAAGGACGAGAGCGGCGCCGAGCAAGTGCTCGATGTAGCCAAGGACAGCCTGCAACTGAGCCGTGGCGACGATGTTGCCGAGGGCGACCAGATCGGCGTGACCCGCCACTGGGCGGCTGGCCCGCTGGCCTGGGGCCTGTGGACCACGTTGTGGATCTCGGTGGTGTCCGGTGCGCTGGGCTTGGTGATCGGCCTGTTCGCCGGCCTGTGCCGGTTGTCGAACAACCCGACCCTGCGCGACCTGTCGACCGTCTATGTCGAGCTGGTGCGCGGCACGCCGCTGCTGGTGCAGATCTTCATCTTCTACTTCTTCATCGGCACCGTGCTCAACCTGTCCCGCGAGTTCGCCGGGGTGGCCGCGCTGGCGCTGTTCACCGGCGCTTACGTAGCTGAAATCGTCCGCGCTGGTGTGCAGTCCATTGCCAAGGGCCAGAACGAAGCGGCTCGCTCGCTGGGCCTGAACGCGGGCCAGTCGATGCGCCACGTGATCCTGCCGCAGGCGTTCAAGCGTGTGCTGCCACCTTTGGCCGGGCAGTTCATCAGCCTGGTCAAGGACACCTCGCTGGTGTCGGTGATCGCCATTACCGAACTGACCAAGAGTGGCCGCGAGGCCATCACCACGTCGTTCTCGACTTTCGAGATCTGGTTCTGCGTGGCAGGCCTGTACCTGCTGATCAACCTGCCGCTGTCGCACATCGCCAGCCGGCTCGAGCGGAGGCTTGCGCAAAGTGATTGAAGTCCGTGACCTGCTGAAAGTCTTCGACACCCGTGGCCATGTGGTGCGGGCTGTGGATAACGTCACCACGCAAGTCGCCAAGGGCGAAGTGGTGGTGGTGCTCGGTCCCTCGGGTTCGGGCAAGTCGACCTTCCTGCGCTGCCTCAACGGCCTGGAGCATTTCGACCAAGGCCATGTGGCCATCGACGGCCTGCAACTGGCCGACCCGAAGACCGACATCAACGCCTACCGCCGCGAAGTCGGCATGGTGTTCCAGCACTTCAACCTGTTCCCGCACATGACCGTGCTGGAAAACCTGTGCCTGGCGCAGAAGGTGGTGCGCAAGCGCAACAAGGCCGAGCGTGAAGCCAAGGCCCGTGCGTTGCTGGAAAAGGTGGGTATCTCGCAGAAGGCCAACGAGTACCCGTCGCGCCTTTCGGGTGGTCAGCAGCAGCGGGTGGCGATCGCCCGTGCGCTGGCGATGGAGCCGAAGGTGATGCTGTTCGACGAGCCAACCTCGGCGCTCGACCCGGAAATGGTCGGCGAAGTGCTGGACGTGATGAAGACCCTGGCCCAGGAAGGCATGACCATGGTCTGCGTCACCCACGAAATGGGCTTTGCCCGTGAAGTGGCGGACCGCGTGCTGTTCTTCGATCACGGCAAGCTGCTGGAAGATTCGGCACCGGCCGCGTTCTTTGCTGCGCCAAAAGACCCGCGCGCGCAGGCCTTCCTGCGTCAGGTGCTGTAACCGCACCGGCCCTTTTGCGGGACAAGCCCGCTCCTACAGGAAACGCGATCCCTTGTAGGAGCGGGCTTGTCCCGCGAAGGGCTGCACAGCAGCCCCGGCGATCTCAAAGGCTGAACCGCCCCACCATCCCCCGCAACTGCCGCCCAAGCTGCTCCAGCTCCCCACTCGAAGCCGCCGTCTGTTCACTGGCTGCACCGGTCTGGTCCGACACATCCCTCACACTGATCACGCTCCGGTTGATCTGCTCGGCCACCACACTCTGCTCCTCGCTGGCCGTGGCAATCTGCTGGTTCATCCCTTGAATGCTCGAGACCGTGTCAGTGATCTGCCCCAAGGCCTGTCCGGCCCTACGGCTCAGCTCTACGCTCTGCTCAGTCAGGCGCTTGCTGTCGTCGAGCAGGCGGGTGACCTCGTCGGTACCGCTGTGCAGGCTGTCGATCAGTTGCTCGATTTCCTCGGTGGACTGCTGGGTACGTTGCGCCAGCCCGCGGACCTCATCGGCCACCACGGCAAAGCCACGGCCTGCTTCACCCGCCCGGGCAGCTTCGATCGCCGCATTCAGTGCCAGCAGGTTGGTCTGCTCCGAGACCGACTTGATCACATCGAGAATACTGCCGATGCGCTCGCTTTCGCCGGCCAGGTGCTGCATGGCGGCCAGGCAATGGTCCATCTGCCCCGCCAGCTGTTCGATACGACCAATGGCTTCGCCGACTACCTGGTCACCCAGTTGTGCCTGCTGGTCGGCATTGGTGGCCGCCAGTGAAGCTTGCTCGGCGTTCTGCGCCACTTCCTGCACCGTGGCGCTCATCTGGTTCATGGCGGTGGCGACCTGGTCGGTTTCCTCGCGTTGCTGGTTGATGCGCAGTTTGGTGTCCTCGCTGCTGGCTGCCAGCTGCGACGCAGCCTGGGACAACTGGCCGACACCCTGATCGATACCACCGATCAGCTCGCGCAGGCTTACGGTCATCTCGCCCATACTGGTCTGCAATTGCCCCATCTCGTCGCGGCGCTGCACGGGTTCGAGCTGGCTCAGGTCGCCTTTGGCGATGCGCGAGGCCAATGCCAGCGTCTGGCGCAGGGGTTGGGTGATCTGCTGGGTAATCAGCCAGCCGGCGACGATGCCGACGATCAGGGCCAGCAGGGCCACGCTGGTGAGCAAGGAGCGTGCGGCCACGGCTTCGTTGTCGCGTTGTTCCACCTTCCTTTCACCCAGCTCCAGGCTGACCGCCCTCAGCTCGTTGCCCATCTGTTCCATTTCGTTCTGCAGCTGTTCGACCTGCAGTGCCGTGCGGCGGTACTGGTCAAGGCTGGTGCGGTACTTGGCCAGTTCGATGCCGGGCTGCTCGGTGAGGGCGCGAGGCAGGCCCAAGGGCGTGAGTGCTCTGAGCAACTGCTCGAGGCTGACGTCGGCGGCCTCCAGCGCGGCATCGCCAACCTTGGCAAAGTCTTCCAGCGGGGAGAACGTATAGGCGGGTATCAGGCTCTGCTGGTTGGCGCCGTCAACATGCCGGCTGAGGGTGTCCATCAAGCCCAGCACGGCGCCTTGCTGGTTGTCGCCTGGCATTTTCAGCAGGGCCTGGGTCTGCAGGTCATCGACGACCTCGTTCAGCTTCTGTTCCTGTGTCTGCATCGCCGCGCGCAGCTGCGCACGGTTGCGCACGGCATCCTGGAGGGTGGTGAACTCATCACGAAGGCGCTGCAGCAGCTGCAGCTTCTGGGTCAGCATCTGGCGTGATTCATCGACGCTGCTGCGCTGCTGCAGGGTGGTCAGCAGGGCATCCAGCTGCTGCAGGATGCCGGCGATCTGTGCCTTGCTGGCGTCGTCTGCCAGCACCCGGTAAGTAATGCGCTCGGCGCGCAGGTCTTTGACCAGATCATTGATCTGGCCGATTTCGCTGAGTTGTTCCGAGCGGGTGATGGCGCCGTCCAGGGCGCGCCAGCCACTGACCGTGGTGGCCAGAGTGAGCGCGAGGACCACGGCGAAGCCCAGGGCGAGCTTGGCGCCGACACTGATGTTGCCGAGCCTGTGGTTGAGGTAGCCGAACATGGCAGGTCTCCGTCCAGTTGAGGGGGATGGGGTGCTGGCGTAGTGCCGGCATCCCATCCCTGCCAATCGGCGGAGGGCTTGTAGGACTTGACCTGAAAGTTCTGTAGGAAAATTCAGCGCATGTAGTGAAGCATCAGAGCCTGAACCGTCCGACCAACCCCTGCAGGTGGGTGCCCAGGCGGGCCAGTTCGACGCTGGAGCTGGCGGTCTCCTCACTTGCCGCCGACGTCTGGTCGGAGATATCGCGCACATTCATCACGCTGCGGTTGATCTCCTCGGCGGTAGCACTCTGCTGTTCGGCCGCCGTGGCGATCTGCTGGTTCATGGCCTGGATCGACGACACCGTGTGGGTGATGGTTTCCAGCGAACTGCCAGCACGGCGAGTCAGTTCGACGCTGCTGTCGGTCAGCTGACGGCTGGCGTCCATCACGCTGGCCACGCGCTGGGTGCCGCTTTGCAGGCCGGCAATCAGCTCTTCGATTTCTTCGGTGGATTGCTGGGTGCGCTGGGCCAGGCTGCGCACCTCGTCAGCAACCACGGCAAAGCCACGCCCGGCCTCACCCGCACGCGCCGCTTCGATGGCGGCATTGAGCGCCAGCAGGTTGGTCTGTTGGGCCACCGACTTGATCACGTCGAGCACGCTGCCGATCTTGTCGCTTTCGGCCTTGAGCTGGTTCATCGCTTCGCTGGAGTTGACCACTTCACTGGCCAGGCGCTCGATCTGCGCGACCGCCTCGCTGACCACCCGATCGCCCTCGCGCGCCTGCTGGTCGGCCATGGCCGCGGCTTCCGAGGCCTGTTCGGCATTGCGCGCCACCTCATGCACGGTGGCGGCCATTTCGTTCATTGCGGTCGCCACCTGATCGGTCTCGACCTTTTGGTTGTTGACCCCGGAGCTGGTCTGCTCGGTGACTGCCGAAAGTTCTTCGGCGGCGCTGGCGATCTGCGTCACGCCATCGCCGATGCCACCGATCAGCTCGCGCAAGCCCTGGGTCATGCGCTGCATGCTGGCTTGCAGCTGGCCAAGTTCGTCGCGGCGGGTCGAGTGCAGGTCCTGGCGCAGGTCACCACTAGCCACACGTTCGGCGGCGGCGAGGGTCTGGCGCAGCGGGATGATGATCTGCCGGGTGATGGCCCAGGCCGCAAGGAGCCCCAGCACCAGGGCCAGGGCCGTGGCACTGCCGAGCATGACTTTGGCCTGAGCAGTGCCGGCATCGCGCACGGCGGTCTGCGAAAGGGTCATCGCCTCACTGGTCTGCAATAGCACAGTGCCCTGGTCAGCCATGCGCTGCAGGGCCTGCTCGCTGGTGCTTTGGGCATTGCCGAACTGAGTTACCGCATCGCGGTAAGCGGCCAGCGCGGTGGCCGAGTCGTCGAGACTGGCGGCATATTCGGCCGGCAGCCTGGCGGGCAGTGCCTTGAGCTCGGCCAGCGCCTGGTCGATGGCCTTCAGCGCGGTCTGCTGGTAGTCCGCGTTGCCGCTGTAGGTGTAGCCACGTACCTGGAAGCGTGCCTGCTGCACCAGCGCGCTGACGTCCACGGCATGCTGGTATTGGCTGATGTCGCCACCCTGCAGCAGGCGCTGCTGCACACGGCTGATCAGCTCGGAGGCCTTATCGGCGCTGTCACCCAGCACACCACGAGCGGCATCGCGGCGTTGGCCGGCTTGCTTGAGCTCGTTGAAGGCCTGTTGGTACTGGCTGACTGCGGCCTGCTGCTGTTGCAGGCGCTGGAGGTCGGTGGGCTGTTCGATCTGCCCGAGCATGAGGCCGATCTGGCGCTCGAGATTGCCCAGGGCCTTTTCCAGCTCGCCGATGGCCGCGTCGTTGCGGTCGCGCTGGTAGTGCTGGCGAGCAATGCGCAGCTCCTGGGTGTACTGGTGGATCACCGAAATGTTGCCCAGCTTGTCACCGCGCTCGGTGACGCTGTTCAGGCCCTGCCAACCGGTGAAAGTGATGGCCAGAGTCAGCAACAGCACCAGGCCAAAGCCCAGCCCCAACTTGCGATTGACGCTTACATTTCCGAGCGATTGGGAAAACCATTGGTACATGTTCGACTCCCCGGCAACGTGGCAGCACAGATTGTTGTTGTGTTGCCAACACCATCGGCTTGCGTCGGGGAAACTTGATAGTGGAAAGTTGACCCGCCTGTCAGAAAATCCTTGAGAGCAGGGCAGTTACGGCGGTTTCCACGCGCAGGATGCGATCACCCAGCTGAACAGGTGCCAGGCCAGCCTTGCCGAACAGGTCGACTTCGTAAGGGATCCAGCCGCCTTCGGGGCCGATGGCCAGGGTTACCGGGCCTTCAACCGCACGTGGGCAGGCCGGGTAGGGGCCGGGGTGGCCGACCAGGCCGAGGGTGCCATCGGCGATGGCAGGCAGGCGGTCTTCGACGAACGGTTTGAAGCGTTTTTCGATGATCACCTCGGGCAGCACCGTGTCACGGGCCTGCTCAAGGCCGAGAATCAGGTTCTCGCGAATGGTCTCAGGGTTGAGGAAAGGCGTTTGCCAGAAGCTTTTCTCGACCTTGTAGCTGTTGACCAGAATCAGCCGCGGCACGCCCAGGGTCGCCACGGTCTGGAACAACCGGCGCAGCATTTTCGGGCGCGGCACGGCCAGCACCAGGGTCAGCGGCAGCTTGGCCGGTGGCTGCTGGTCGAATGCGACCTCCAGCTCGGCTTCGTGCTGTTCCAGGCGCAGCACCGTGGCCTTGCCCATCAGGCCGTTGATGCGGCCCACGCGCAGGGTGTCGCCCACGGCGACGCGGTGGATGTCTTGCATGTGAGTGAAGCGCCGATCAGCGAGAACGACGCGGTCGGCCGAGACGAAGTCGGCCTCTTCAAGGAGTAACAGGTTCACGGTTGGGTCGCTGGCGGCTGGTCGTTAGGGTCGTTGGTGGCTTCGTCGTCAGCATGGCTACGCTTGCGGATCAGGCTGCCGCACAGCACGCCGATCTCGAACAGCAGCCACATGGGCACGGCGAGCAGCGTTTGCGAGAAGATGTCTGGCGGGGTGAGGATCATGCCGACCACGAAGCAGCCGATGATCACGTACGGGCGGACCTTCTTCAGGTACTTCACGTCGACCACGCCGATCCACACCAGCAGTACCACGGCCACCGGGATCTCGAAGGCAACGCCGAAGGCGAAGAACAGCGTCATGACGAAATCGAGGTAGGCGGCGATGTCGGTCATCATCGCCACGCCTTCCGGAGTGGCTTTGGCGAAGAAGCTGAACATCAGGGGGAACACCAGGAAGTAGGCGAAAGCCATGCCGGCGTAGAACAGCAGGATGCTCGACACCAGCAGCGGAATGGCGATGCGCTTTTCATGGCGGTACAGCCCTGGCGCGATGAAGCCCCAGATCTGCTGGAGGATGAACGGGATCGCCAGGAACAGCGAGACGATCATGGTCAGCTTGAAGGGCGTGAGGAACGGCGAGGCCACGTCGGTGGCGATCATCGTCGCATTGGCCGGCAAGTGTTCGCGCAGTGGCGCCGAGACCAGGGTGTAGATCTGCTGGGCGAAGGAGAACAGCCCGGCAAAGATCAGGAAGATGACCGCCACGCAGCGCAGCAGGCGGGTGCGCAGTTCGGTCAGATGCGAAACCAGCGGCATTGGCTGGTCGTGGTCCGGATTTTCGCTCATGGGGCTCGCGGCGGTTGAGGCGGTTCAGAAGGTGCGGCCGGGGCGGCGGGTGGCTCGGCCGGCCTGGCTTCGAGGCCGGCAGGTGGCTGCACGCTGGCCGTGGTCACCGGCGGCTGCGCGGGTGGCGTCAGTGGGTTGAGGATGCGCTTGGCTTCCTCTTCCATCTGCAGGATGTGCTCGTTATGCAGCTGGCGGCGGATGTCGTCGGCGCCGATTTCGCGCTCGACCTCCATCTTGATCGCATTGAAGCTGCGTTTCAGCCGCCCGATCCACAGCCCCGCAGTACGCGCGGCGCCAGGCAGGCGCTCGGGGCCGAGCACCAGCAGGGCGACCAGGCCGACGAGCAACAGCTCGCTGAAGCTGATGCCGAACATGGGTCAGTCTTTCCGCTGCGGCTCTTGGACCGGCTGGGCCTGGCCCTCGATGGTGTGGCCTTGCTGCGGCTGGGCAGTGTTCTGCACCGGCGGCACAGGCTGGGCGGGCGGTGGGGTCTGCTCGGCCGGCTTGTTCTCTTCTTCGCTCATGGCCTTGCGGAAGCCCTTGATCGATTCGCCCAGGTCGCTGCCGAAGTTCTTCAGCTTCTTGGTGCCGAACACCAGGACCACGACGACCAGCAGGACGATCCAGTGTTTCCAGTCAAAAATACCCATGGTGCTCTCCTAAATGCGTTTTGCTCAGGCCGATGGCTGACGCGCGGCCTTTTCATCGTGCCCGGAAAGCCCGAAACGGCGCTCCAGTTCATCAAGCACGGCTTGTGGATGCTGGCCCAGCGCGCTGAGCATGACCAGGCTATGGAACCACAAGTCTGCGGTTTCATAGATGACATCACTGTAATCCTTGCTCACGGCGGCGTCTTTGGCCGCGATGATGGTCTCGACGGACTCTTCGCCGAGCTTTTCGAGGATCTTGTTCAGGCCCTTGTGGTACAGGCTGGCCACGTAGGAGCTGTCGGGAGCCGCTTGTTTGCGCTCTTCGAGCACTTCGGCCAGGCGGTTGAGGGTGTCGCTCATGTCAGTGTCCTGCGCTGTAGATGGCATCCGGGTCTTTCAGGACCGGGTCGACGGTTTTCCACTGGCCGTCTTCAAAGACGCGATAGAAGCAGCTTTCGCGGCCGGTGTGGCAGGCGATATGGCCCAGTTGCTCGACCATCAGGATGATCACGTCGGCATCGCAGTCCAGGCGCATTTCATGCAGCTTTTGCACATGGCCGGACTCTTCACCCTTGCGCCACAGCTTGCCACGGGAACGCGACCAGTAGATGGCGCGTTGCTCGGCAGCGGTCAGCGCCAGCGATTCGCGGTTCATCCAGGCCATCATCAGCACGCGTCCGGTCTTGTGGTCCTGGGCGATTGCCGGTACCAGGCCATCGCTGTTCCACTTGATCTCGTCCAGCCAGTCTTTCATCGTCGACTCCAAGGCGGGCCCGCTCCTGTGCCGGGCCCTTTGCGCTAGTGTGCCAGCCAGCAGCGCGGCTGGCTATTGGCGCACGATCAGGTAAAGGCCGGCGGCCAGCATCAGCCAGGCCGGCCAAGCGGCCGGGGCGGCAAGGCTGGCGGCCTCGGCGGCACCGGCGGCCAGTACCGCGCCGCCACCGAGCAAGCCTGCACCGAGCAGGCGCAGCGCCCAGCGGTCGCCCTGGCGGCGGCGCTCCGGCAGTTGCGGGTCTTCCAGGTGCGGCTGCGACAGGCGCTCGAGCAGGTCGCGGGCCATGCCGGCCAGGTGCGGTAGCTGCTCGACCTGGCCATGAATGTTGCCGAACACCGCCTTGGGGCTCATGCGGTCGCGCATCCAGCGTTCCAGGAACGGCTTGGCGGTGCTCCACAGGTCCAGGTCGGGGTACAGCTGGCGGCCCAGGCCTTCGATGTTGAGCAGGGTCTTCTGCAGCAGCACCAGTTGCGGCTGGACCTCCATGTTGAAGCGCCGTGCGGTCTGGAACAGGCGCATCAGCACCTGGCCGAAGGAAATGTCCTTTAACGGTTTTTCGAAGATCGGCTCGCACACGGTGCGGATCGCCGCTTCGAATTCATTGACCTTGGTATGCGCCGGTACCCAGCCCGAGTCGATGTGCAGCTGGGCAACGCGGCGGTAGTCGCGCTTGAAGAAGGCGATCAGGTTGCGCGCCAGGTAGTCCTGGTCCTCGGCGGTAAGGCTGCCGACGATGCCGCAGTCGATGGCGATGTATTGCGGGCTCCACGGTTTGACCGTGCTGACGAAGATGTTGCCCGGGTGCATGTCGGCGTGGAAGAAGCTGTCGCGGAACACCTGGGTGAAGAACACCTCGACGCCACGCTCGGCCAGCATCTTCATGTCGGTGCGCTGGTCGGCCAGGGTGGCCATGTCGGTGACCGGCACGCCGTAGATACGCTCCATCACCAGCACTTTCGGCCGGCACAGGTCCCAGTACACCTGGGGCACGTACATCAGCTCGGAGCCTTCGAAGTTGCGCCGCAGCTGGCTGGCGTTGGCCGCCTCGCGCAGCAGGTCGAGTTCGTCGTAGATGGTCTTTTCGTAGTCGCCGACGATTTCCACCGGGTGCAGGCGGCGTGCGTCGGCCGAGGCGCGTTCGGCGGCCTTGGCGATCAGGAACAGCCAGGCCAGGTCCTGGGCGATGACCGGTTTCAGGCCAGGGCGAACCACCTTGACCACCACCTCTTCGCCACTCTTGAGGCGGGCGGCGTGCACCTGGGCGACCGAGGCCGAGGCCAGTGGCTCGACGTCGAAGCGGCTGAACACTTCGCCGACCTTGGCGCCGAGCTGATCTTCGATCATTGCCACGGCTTTTTGCGGGTCGAACGGCGGCACGCGGTCCTGCAGCAGCATCAGCTCGTCGGCGATGTCGGTGGGCAGCAGGTCGCGGCGGGTGGACAGCAACTGGCCGAACTTGATGAAGATCGGCCCCAAGTCCTGCAGCGCCAGGCGCAGGCGCGCCCCGCGGCTGAGCTCGGAGGGCTTGCGCGGCAGCCAGCGCCAGGGCATCAGCAGGCGCAGGCTGGCCAGCCACCAGGGCAGCAGGGGTTGTTCGAACAGCAGGTCATCGAGACGGTAGCGGATCACCACACGCTGGATGCGAAAAAGACGGCGGACGGCGAGCAGCTTCATGCGTTATCGCTGGTATCAAGGGGTCGGGAGAGGCGCTTGAGGCGGGCCTCGAGGCGTTCTGTGTCGAGCTTCAGGGCATCGAGTTCGCTGAAGGCGGCTTCGGCTTCGCGCTTGCCGACCAAGGTACGGGACTCTTCGGCCAGGTACTCGGAGAGGTTCTGGCTGAAGCGTGCCAGGCCCTGGCGGGTCCAGCGTGCGCGCAGGCGAATGTGGCCGGCGAGCATGGCCGTGGCGACTGGGCCGAGCCAGCGCTGCAGCTCGTGTTCCCAGTCCAGTTCCAGATCCTGCAGCACGCCGAACAGGTCGAGCAGCACGGCACTGTCGCCGTGCAGCTCGACTTGCGGGCTGTGCAGCACGGCGGTCTTGTCGCGGGCCACGGCCAGTTGCACCAGGCTGCCGGCCGGGGCGCGCAGGCTGCAGTCGACCTCGCCCTCCCAGTGGGCGGCGAGCATCAGGCCTTCTTCATCGGGCAGGATGAACACCTGCAGGGCCGGTTGGCGGCAGTCGATCTCGATGACCTTGCCTTCCAGCGCGGCCAGCCGCGGCAAGGCCGTGCTGTCCATGCGCAGGACGCGGTTCAGGCCATGTTCGGCACTGGCGAGCAGCCCGGCCAGCAGCATCAGGGCTTGATTCCCCGGTGCACGGCAACGATGCCGCTGGTCATGTTGTGGTAGGTGACGCGGTCGAAACCGGCCTCGACCATCATGCTCTTGAGGGTTTCCTGGTCGGGGTGCATGCGGATCGACTCGGCGAGGTAACGGTAGCTCTCGGAGTCATTGGTGATCAGCTTGCCGGCCAGCGGCATGAAGGCGAACGAGTAGGCGTCGTAGGCCTTGGACATCAGCTTGTTGGTCGGCTTGGAGAACTCCAGGATCAACAAGCGGCCACCTGGCTTGAGCACACGCAGCATCGAGCGGATGGCTTCGTCCTTGTGGGTGACGTTGCGCAAGCCGAAGGCGATGGTCACGCAGTCGAAGTGGTTGTCCGGGAATGGCAGCTTCTCGGCATCGGCCTGGACGAACTCGATGTTGCCGGCCACGCCACGGTCGAGCAGGCGGTCACGGCCGACCTTGAGCATCGAATCGTTGATGTCGGCGAGCACCACCTGCCCGGTCGGCCCTACAAGACGCGAGAACTTGGCGGCCAGGTCGCCGGTACCGCCGGCGATGTCCAGCACGCGGCTGCCGGCGCGCACGCCCGACAGTTCGATGGTGAACCGCTTCCACAGGCGGTGCATGCCGCCGGAGAGCACGTCGTTCATCAGGTCGTACTTGGCCGCCACCGAGTGGAACACTTCGGCGACTTTTTTCGCCTTCTGGCTTTCAGGGACGTCCTGGTAGCCGAAATGGGTGGTGGGTTCGGCGTGGTCGCCTTTGCGCTGGTCGTTCATATCGCTTCACCGGAAAAAATTACCGCCATTCTAGGGCGAATGGGCGGATTTGTCTTGGCGGGGTGTGCCTTGGGGCGGGGGCGGGCATAATGCAGATTATGTCTACATATCCAGGAACACCCGCATGACCCAGATCAGCGTCGAACGCAAACACTCCCTCGGCCGCGATGCCGCCCGCGCCAAGGCCGAAGCGCTGGTCGACAAGCTCAGCCGCGAGTACGACCTCAAGGCCACCTGGAACGGTGACCGCGTCGATGTGGCCCGCAGCGGCGCCAATGGCAGCGTGCACATTGGCGAGGACAGCATCCGCGTGGAACTGAAGCTGGGCATGATGCTGTCGATGATGAGCACTACCATCAAGGGCGAGATCGAGCGCGCCCTGGACAAGGCCCTGGCCTGAGGCCGAACCTTGCATTTGCTGCTGTGGCTCAGGTAGCAGGGAACGGAATGATGTCGGTGACCTGCTCCAGCCGCAGGTCGCCACGGTAGATCTCCAGCCGCTGAGCGGCGGTTCCGGCTTCTTCGAGCCTGGCCTCACGCCCCTTGCCGCGCGCTTCCCAGAATTTCAGATGAGCCTTGGCGAAGGCGCGTGGCGCCATGTCGGCGCTGCGGTAATGAAAATGTGCCTCCCACAGTATCCGTTGCGGGGCCTCGCGGTCGCGCACCTCATACACGTCGAGAAAATCATTGGCCGTGCGCAGTGCCTTGCGTGACGTACTCTGGCTGATCTGCAGGCGCCCTTGCGTAAACAGGTAGCGCAAGGCATTGGCGTCCGGGTGGCGAGTGTTGAGGTAGGCATTGGTGAGCAGACGCTGTTTTTCATCGCTGACCAAGGTGATGGCATCGTGCAGCTGGGTGCTCAGGCGACGGGCCTCGGGGGTTTCGACGTGCTCCAGGCGTTGAGCGACCTTGCGCAGGTCGTCGAGCTGCCAGTCCATGAGGTCTGCCAGGCTGTTCGGCTCGTTGGCATAGTGCGCAGCCAGGGCGAGCCGCTGGTCCGTTTGCGTCAGCAGACGCGCCGCACGGCGGCGTAGCTCCGCAGTGTCCTGTGGCGCCGGTTGTTCCCCTTCGGTCAGCTCGTGCCATTCCTCACCACGCAACTCATAGGTGCCAGCGGGTTGCTCGTTGATTGGGTTGCGCTGGACCGCGCGCTGGCCCGCCTGATCGCGCTCGACCAGCACCGAGCGGCCCTTGGTCGTGCGGATCAGCGTGCTTCGGCCAAGTCGGACGCGATGGGTCGGGCGCGGCGGGGCAGCGGCGACGCCGCTTTCGATGCTGGCCAGGAGATTGCTCAGCTGGGTTTCTGTCTGGCGAACCAGGGCACTGAGCTCCTGCACGTACGCTTCGAGCATTTCGCGCTGTATTGCAGGTGACGTGAAGGACTGCATGTAGCGAGCCTTGCCCAGGATCACGCGGTACTCGCGCAGTGCTTCGTCGAGCACTTCACTCTGCTGTTTGCGGGATAGCCCGGCGGAGGCCAGGCCATCGTGGCTCCACATCGTGGTCGATAGCGCCTTGTTGCTCAGGGCATCCTGTAGAGGTAGCAGGTCGGTAGCCGCTTCGACGGTCAGCAGGGTCTTGTCGAGGGTCAGGTAGGCTTGGTCGCTGAGCAGTTGCGCGCGAATGATCAACGTCGAGTAGGGGCGCTGGCGGATAGCCCGATCAACCTTCTCACGTTTGTTGGTTATGTCGACCTGGCTGTCGTCGAGCACTTCGGGCAATAGGCTATCCAGTTGTTCGCTGACCTCAAGCAGGCGGCGCGTGGTGGCCAGCGTTTGCTGGGTCAAATCACGAAACGCCTGGTAGCGCTGCAGCTGCTCCGGCGTTTGCGGATGCTTGAACAAGCCGATGGACTGCTCCCGCAACAGATCGTGGTCGGTCAGTTCCAGCAGGCGTCGGAACAGCATCATGTCATTGTCGATGGCCGTCTCGCTCCAGCTGCTGACGCGCCGCTGGAAATCGATCGTACGGTTCAGCCTGAGGAAGCGTGGTTCAAGCAGTTGCCTGAAGATGCCGATGTTTTCATGTAGCAGCTTTTTCTGTTTTTCCAGATAAAGCGCAGCGGCCCTGAGTTCGGGGTGCAGCTGTCGGCGAAGCGTTTGCAATGCCTGACGCTGTTGCATCAGTGATTCAGGCAGCAGGGCAAGTTCGCGCACGGCCAGGGCATTGAATGATTGGCTGAATGCATCGGCCAAATCGTCATAGTCCTTGAGCTGTTCAGTGTTGCGTGCCACCAGGGCTTGCAGCTTGGCCAGCGCATCACTATTGGCTTGAGCGGTACTGCGCAGTGCGTCGAACTGCCGGTGGTTCTCAGCATGGAGGGCGTCCCTGCCTCTGGGCATGCCACCGGCCAAGGCCAGTTCCAGCCCCCAATTGCCGTTCCAGCGCGACAGCCATGGGCCCGCGAGCCGTTCGCGGCCGACGATGTGGTAGTGGTCTGGTGCGCCACCCCAGTGGTTCTGCCAATCCCCTTGGCTGACGTCGGGGCCGATGATCTGCACGCCGCCGTAGGTTTCCCGCACCTCGAAGGGCACTCCCTGGAGCTTTGCGTAGAGGCGTTGCTCGACCTGGTACAGGCCACGCAAGCGGCCGCTGGTAATGGCACTCTAGTCATCCAGGGAGACAGGGGCCTGCAACCTGGCCAGGTCGCTGCGCTGCGTTGCGGTCAAGCTGCCAAGGCGTTGATTGTCGCGCCAGCTGGTGATCTGGAACGTGTCAGGTCTGTGCGGCTGCCAAGTGGCTTTGCCTGGATTTTCGGCGGTTTGCGGGTCGTTGGCGCTGCGGGCAGCCGGTTCGTCGAGATGTGTCGTCTGCGGTACCGCCTGCGCGAGATCCGCTGGTTTCCAGCGGCTGCCACGATGAGCCAGCAGCATCGCCAGATTGGTCAGCAGGTCGGTAGCGGCCACGGTTCTTTGCCCCGCGTTGGCGTGGAGCACTTCGTCGAAGTCGTCTTTCAATGCGGGCACGGCAGTCACCAACCACACCAGATTCGCCAGGGTACCGTTCAGGAACAGCGTGCTGCTGTTGAACGCGGCCCAGGCAGCTTGCTTGGCCAGCGCCCATTTCTCTTGAGCGTTGGACGTGCTGCTGTTGGATGCCAATAGCAGCATGGCGTTGATCCTGGCGTCGAACAGTTTGCTGGGCAGCAGCTCGGTCCAGGGCTCGAACGATGCGCTGACGGGGCGCTTGAGCTCTTCGAGAAGGGTGGCCACCAGACTCGCGTCCGGGCCGAACAGGTGGGCCAGTTGCGAGAGCCCCTGATGCAGGTGAGGGCGTATGAAGCCGCCATCGGCATACACCGGCCGGGCATCTGCGTCCAACCAGTCGAGAACGCTCTGTTGCAGCTCGCCCGGTGCGCGAATCGCTGCCATCAGAAGCTCCAGGCTGGCGAATTCGCGAACAGTCTCTTGCTGATAGAACGGGCGATAAAGTATCCAGCTCGCGACTTGGGGCAGGTGGATCAGAAACATCCCGTGCACGATATCGTGTGCCGAGGCGCCCGGCGCGGCCAGCAATGCCAGCGGTGCGAGCCGTGCCGGGCTCGCCGGCTCTTGCCTGGCGCGAATGAAATCGACCAACCCGTGATGCGTAGCCTCACTCAGGTTTTTCTCGATCCGGCCCTGGAGCGTGCTCAGCCATAGCGAGTTCCGCCATTCTCGCTCGTACTGGCTGACACGCTGTGCATGTCGGGGAGGCGCGTAGGCCAGTGATTTCACATAGCGAGGATACTCAGCGCCCACGTCAACGGCATGCACCAGGGCCCTGACCTGTTCGAGGTTCAGCCAGTCGTGAATGCCCTTGCCATCGGCATCGCTCATACCGGTCATCACTTCGCCGGCATTCAGCTTCAATCGCGCGATGGCGAGTTCAGTCAGGGTTTCGGACCTGAGATAAAGCGCACGCGCGTCAGCGGCGGCGCTGGCGGGTATGGCCTGGGAAATCCGTATCAGCACGTGATCCGGATTGCGCTGAACCACGTCAGGATGGTCCGCCTGCAGGCGCTCGCGCAGGCGCCGGTTGGCGAAGCTGTTGAGGTCTTCGATATCGGAAAATGGCGTCACGCCGCTGGCTTGCCCCTGCAGGGCGGCCAGGTCGAGCAGAGCGGCGTGGTAGCGGAATCGTTCATCGGGACCCGCCGTTTCAAGCCAGTTCGGCAGTTCGATATCCGGCTGCTGCGGGTTCAGGAATGGCTGGTTCAGGAACTGTGTTGCCGGGTTGCTCACGGCACTGAAAGTACTTTCCATTGCGTCGACACTGGGAATGCCGGCCAGGCGAACACGGCGAACATCATCGAGGATGACATTCAGCACCTGGGCTGCCTGATAAGCCAGAGGGTCGCCCAGCACAACCTGATGCGCCCAGCTCATCCTGTCGAAGCGATAGCGCTCCGCCAACTCATCGCGCAGCGCTGTGGCGAAAGCGCTTTCGTCGCTATAGCTGCGGACAATACCTGAAGGTTGGCAGCACAGCAGGCGTGAGCCAGTGTCATGCAAGGCAGTGATCAACAGGTGGGGCAATGGCGGATGCCAGCTGCTTGTGCCCAGGCCGAGTGTGACCTGCAAGGCCCGGATGGACAGTTCGTGCCCACCTCCCGCGAGCAGGCTGAACAGCATGCGTTTATCAGCATCACCCAGCTGCTGGCGATGTGCATTGTCGAGCAGTGCGGCCTTGATGACCTGCTCGAGCCAGCCCAGGCGGGATATTTCCGTGTTGTCTTCGCAGCCGTTCCAGTAGGCGACCTGCGCCTGCTGGAATGCCTGGGGTAGTGCCGCCAGGCATGCATCCAGGTCGCTGTTGAGCTTCAGCATGTCGAGGTCTATTTGCGGTTGCAGGCGGCTGTTGTCGCCTTGCTCCTGGGCACGGAAGATCTTCGGTGGTGCGATGCTGAGATGATCGGCGCTGGTAAGCGACGGGCTATTGCCGTTCAGGAAACTTTCCAGCAGCGTGTCCAGCAGGTCGCTCTGGCGGGCTTCGGTCGTGGACGTCGCGGCGTGGAGGATTCTCATGCCCTCCAGCGAGCCGAGTCGGGGGTGCTGGTTGGCGATCCACGGGTAGCGGTCAAGCAGGGCCGCAAAACTCACGTGGGCGATGACCGTGCGCAAGTCTGGACGGCTTGCAAAGTGATGGGCGACAAGGCTCCTGAAGGACAGGGGCGCGGTGGTGGAGATATCAGGCATGTGGGGCAGGCTCCGCTGAAGTGAGCCCTGCACGCTAGGCCTGGAGACTGCGGGTTATGTGGTCAATATTTCTGCACACGGATATGCAGCGGCATTCAGCTTAGGGTGAGGTTTCTAATTTTCTTCCCTACCTTGTGCACAAGCCCAACCTCCATGGGCGGTTTTTCCTCCACTCATGAGCATGAGGTACACAGCATGGCCAAAGTGATTGTGAAGAAAAAAGACGAAGCCCTGGGCACGCTTGGCGAGGTGCGTGGCTACGCACGCAAGATCTGGCTGGCCGGTATCGGCGCCTACGCCCGTGTTGGCCAGGAAGGCTCCGACTACTTCAAGGAGCTGGTCAAGGCCGGCGAAGGCGTCGAGAAACGCAGCAAGCAGCGTATCGACAAAGAGCTCGATGCCGCCAACCACCAGCTCGACGAAGCCGGTGAAGAAGTCAGCCGCGTACGCGGCAAGGTCGAGATTCAACTCGACAAGATCGAAAGAGCTTTCGACGCACGGGTAGGTCGCGCCTTGAATCGCCTTGGCATTCCGTCTAAACATGACGTTGAGGCGTTGTCCATCAAGCTTGAACAGCTGCATGAGCTGCTCGAGCGCGTCGCGCACAAACCATAAGGAGAGCAGGATGGCTGGCAAGAAGAATTCCGACAAAGAAGGCAGCTCCTGGATCGGCGGGATCGAGAAGTACTCCCGCAAGATCTGGCTGGCGGGGCTGGGTATCTATTCGAAAGTCGACCAGGACGGCCCGAAGCTGTTCGACTCGCTGGTGAAGGATGGCGAGAAGGCTGAGAAGCAAGCGAAGAAGACCGCTGAAGATGTAGCTGAAACTGCCAAGTCCTCGACCACTTCGCGCGTATCGGGCGTGAAGGACCGTGCCCTGGGCAAGTGGAGCGAACTCGAAGAGGCTTTCGACAAGCGCCTGAACAGCGCCATTTCGCGCCTGGGCGTACCGAGCCGCAACGAAATCAAGGCCCTTCACCAGCAGGTCGACAGCCTGACCAAGCAGATCGAGAAACTGACCGGCGCATCGGTCACCCCGATCTCCTCGCGCTCTGCCGCGGCCAAACCAGCAGCGAGCAAGGCAGCGGCCAAGCCATTGGCCAAGCCGGCGGCAAAAACTGCAGCGGCCAAACCAGCCGCGGCGAAACCGGCTGCCAAGACTGCAGCGGCCAAGCCTGCGGCGAAACCGGCTGCCAAGCCTGTTGCAGCCAAGCCTGCCGCCGCGAAGAAACCGGCGGTGAAGAAGGCCCCGGCCAAACCAGTCGCCGCCAAACCGGCAGCACCAGTGGCCAGCGCCGCGCCGGCCGCTACCGCAGCACCGGCGCCTACTGCGGCCCCGGCCAGCAACCCGCCTTCGGCTCCAGCCAGCACCGGCTCGCTGCTCTGATAGCGGTGTAGCGCCCTTCGCGGCGGTTCGGCGTCCCGACAAGCCCGCTCCCACAGGTACAGCATGCACTCAAGCACTGCACGTCACCTGTGGGAGCGGGCATGCCCGCGAAGGGCATATAGCCGACCTGACAGGCTTACCCTTCCAGATACCTCACCGCCAGCTCCTCCGCCGCCCCTCGTGCCTGCACATCCAGATGCGGCGCCACCAGCATCATCACCTGATACACCACGACCCCCACATCGCCCTCGCGCCCCAGCACCCGCTGATAGTCGAGCGAGAACATCAAGGTCAGAGTGATCTGCTCCACCAGTTGCCCCAATGCCTGCGTCTCACTGACCACCTGCCCCTGGCCCTTGAGGCTGGCCAGCAATGCCGCCAGCGTGCGCTTGAGCGCGTTGATCAGGCTGCGCATGCCCCGTGCCAGCTTCGGCAGGCGCCCGGTCAGGTTGGACAGGTCCTGGAACAGAAACCGGTACTGCGCCATGCGCTCGACGATCAAGTGCAGGAACAGCCAGTAGTCCTCGGCCTCCAGGCGCACCTCCAGCGGAGGGTCGAGCAGCGGCATCAGCGCCTCCTCGAAACGGTCGAACAACCCGTGGATCAAGGGTTCCTTGCCGTGGAAGTGGTAGTACAGGTTGCCTGGGCTGATGCCCAGTTCGTTGGCGATCTCCAGGGTCGAGACATTGGGTTCGCCCTGCGAGTTGAAAAGCTGCAGGGCGCATTCGAGGATACGGTCGCGGGTCTTCATCCAGTCGTGGTGCTCATCGGGTCAGGACATAGGTGCCTGGCGCAGGGCCCAGCGGTGGATAGGTGGTGTTGCCCAGTTCCGTGCGTGGCGCCTTGAGTGGGCCGGAGCGCGGCGTGATCCATTCCAGCCACAACGGCCACCAACTGCCGTCGCGGCGCTGTGCATCATGGAACCAGGCGCGAGGGTCGCTCGAGAGCTTGGGGTTTTCCAGGTAGTACGCCTTGGGGTTGCCGGGTGGGTTGATGATGCTCTGGATGTGCCCGCTGTTGGCCAGCACGAATTGCCGGTCGCCACCGAGCAGCAAGGCCGAGCGGTACACCGCGTCCCACGGCGTGATGTGGTCGTTGCTGCCGGCCACGGTGAAGCTGTCGAGGTCGACCTGCTTGAGATCGATGGGTGTGCCGCACACTTCCAGGCCGGCGGCGTGGGTCAGCGGGTTGACCTTGAAGAAGTCCAGCAGGTCACCGTGCAGCGCGGCCGGCAGGCGGGTGCTGTCGGCGTTCCAGTAGAGAATGTCGAAGGCCGGCGGAGTCTTGCCGAGCAGGTAGTTGTTGACCCAGTAGTTCCAGATCAGGTCGTTGGGCCGCATCCAGGCGAAAATCCGCGCCACCTCGCCACCGTCCAGCACACCCCGCTGGTACGAGCGACGCTTGGCGGCCTCGATGGTCTGTTCGTCGGCGAACAGGCTGGCCGGGCTGTCGAACTTGCTGTCGAGCAGGCTCACCAGGTAGGTGGCGCTGCGTACCCGGCGCAATTGGTGCTTGGCCTGCAGGTGGCCCTGCAGCGCCGCCATGGTCAGGCCACCGGCGCAGGCGCCCATCAGGTTCGGGTCGCGGCTGCCGCTGATGCTGCGGCAGGCGTTGAGTGCTTCTTCCAGGGCCTGCACATAGCTCGACAGGCCCCACTCGCGGTGGCGTGGGTCGGGGTTGCGCCAGCTGACCATGAACACCTGCAGGCCGTTCTTGAGCATGTACTGGACGTAGCTGTTGCTCGGCTGCAGGTCGAAGATGTAGTACTTGTTGATTTGCGGCGGCACCACCAGCACGGGCCGGGCGTACTGCTTCTCGCTCATCGGCTTGTACTGGATCAGCTCCAGCAGATCGTTGCGGAACACCACGGCGCCGGGCGTGGCGGCCAGGTTGCCGCCCACTTCGAAGGCGCGCTCGTCCACCTGGCGCGGCAGGCCGTCGTTGTGGCGCAAATCGTCGAGCAGGTGGGCGACGCCACGCACCAGGCTCTGCCCGCCGGTGTTGAACAGTTCCTTGACCGCCAGCGGGTTGAGCAGTGAGTTGCTCGGTGCCAGGGCGTCGTTGATCAGGGTGAACAGAAAGTGCGCACGGGCCCGGTCATCGTCGTTCAGGTGGCTTTCCTCGATCCACAGGCGGGTCTGTTTCTGCCAGGCCAGGTAGGCCTGCAGGCTGCGCCGGTAGAACGGGTTCTGGCTCCACGTAGGATCGCTGAAACGGGCATCCCGCGCGCTCGGCTGATAAGGCGTGTCGCCGAGCATCACCCGGCCCAGCTGGCCGCCCAGCGTCAGCAGGTGGCGGGCGGTGTGCAGTGGATTGAGCAGGCTATGACGGCCAACACTGCGCAAGGTGGAAATCAGGTCGCGACCGCGTACGCCGAGGATGGCGTTCTGCACGTTCATGCTGGTGGCGGGGAGCGTTGACGTTCCTTTGGCCGGTTTTTCTTTCATGGCAACAACTCCCTTGTCAGGCCACGGTCGTACTCATCAGTCGTGCTCGTACAACAGCAAGCAACAATTCAGCCACCAGAGGCCGGACTGGGGTGCATGACCGCGCGCTGACGTTCTTGCTGGAGAAACTTCATGATGATGGGGGCGACGGCCTCGGCCCGGGTGATCAGAAACAGATGACCGTCGTCGATAATGTGTAGCTGGGCATTGGGAATTCGCCAGGCCAGCAGGCGCATGTTGATCAGCGGGATCAGCGGGTCGTCGTCGCCGGCCAGCACCAGGGTCGGCTGCTGGATCTTGTGCAGCCAGTGGATGCTGGTCCAGCCCAGCCCGGCGAACAGTTGCCAGTAGTAGCCCATCTTGCCGCCGGAGCGCACCTTGGCGGCGTGGTGCATGGCCAGCTCCGGGTCGCGGCGAAAACCGCCGCCATAGATCAGCGGCGCGATGCGGATGACATGCGATGGCTGCACGTAGCGCCTGGGGCTGGCCATCATCCACAGCACCTTGGGCTTGCCGGGCACCATCACCGCACCCGCCGCCGTGGCCGCCAGCACCAGCTTCTTGCAGCGCTCGGGGTAGTCATGGGCGAACTGCTGGGCCAGGGCGCCGCCCCAGGACACGCCGATGACATTGACCTGGCCGTAGTCCAGGTAGTCGAGCATGCGCGCCGTCAGCTTGGCCAGGCCGGGAAAGCGGTAAGGGTGGCGTGGCGTGGACGAGCCGCCCACACCGGGGACGTCGAAGGCAATGACTTCCAGGTCCGGGTCCAGTGCTTCGATGAACGGGAACACCAGCTCCAGGTTGGCGCCAATGCCGTTGAAGATCAGCAACGGCGTCAGGTGCGGCTTGCCCGGGCGCACCGCGGTACGGATGGATTGGTCGTCCAGCTCGACGGTGCGGAAGATGTAGGGTAGCGGCATGCGCGTGGCTCTGTGGCTTGAAAATGTACCGTGGCACGCTCCAAGCGGCCACGGCATTGTGACTCAGCGTTCGTGGACGTAAGTCCCCGGTGCAGCCTCGCCAGCGGCATAGGCGCGGTTGCCGAGGCGCGTCGGCGCCTTTTTCAGCTCGCCGGCGCGTTCGCCCAGCCAGGTCTGCCAGTGCAGCCACCAGGAGTCGGCATGCTTTTCGGCGTTTTCCTGCCAGGCCACCGGGTCGCCCGGGCGGTCGGCGCCGGTCATGAAGCGGGCCTTGGGGTTGCCTGGCGGATTGAGGATGCTCTGGATGTGGCCGCTGTTGGACAGCACGAACTCGATCTTGCCGCCGAACAGGTGTGCCGAGCGGTAGCACGATTGCCACGGGGTGATGTGGTCGGAGGTGCCGGCGACGCTGAAGATGTCGCACTGGACTTTCTTCAGGTCGATGGCGGTGCCGCACACTTCCAGGGCATCCGCGCGGGTCAGCGGGTTGTTCTTGAACAGCTCGATCAGGTCGCCGTGGAAGGCGGCGGGCAAGCGCGTGGTGTCGTTGTTCCAGAACAGGATGTCGAATACCGGAGGCTCGTTACCGAGCAGGTAGTTGTTGACCCAGTAGTTCCAGATCAGGTCGTTGGGGCGCATCCAGGCGAACACCTTGGCCATGTCGCTGCCTTCGAGCACACCGGACTGATAGGAGTGGCGCTTGGCGGCCTCCAGCGTCTGTTCGTCGACGAACAGTGCGACTTCGGTGTCCATCGTGGTGTCCAGCACGCTGACCAGCAGGGTCAGGGCATTGACCTTCTGCTCACCCAGCGCGGCATAGTGACCGACCAGGGCGGTGCAGGTGATGCCACCGGAGCAGGCACCGAGCATATTCAGGTCTTTGCTGCCGGTGATTGCCAGTACCGCGTCGACCGCTTCCTTCAAGGCATCGATGTAGGTCGACAGGCCCCACTCGCGCTGGGCCTTGGTCGGGTTGCGCCAGCTGATGATGAAGGTCTGCTGCTGCGAGCGCAGGCAGAAACGCGCCAGGCTCTTTTCCGGGCTCAGGTCGAAGACGTAGAACTTGTTGATCTGCGGCGGGACCACCAGCAGCGGGCGGGCATGCACCTGCTCGGTGATGGGGCTGTACTGGATCAGCTCCAGCACATCGTTGCGGTAGACCACGGCGCCTTCGCTGGTGCCGAGGTTCTTGCCGACCTCGAACGCCTCCATGTTGACCTGGCTGGGCATGCCGCCGTTGTTGACCACGTCCTTGGCCAGGTTGGACAGGCCGTCCAGCAGGCTCTTGCCGCCGGTTTCGAAGAAGCGTTTGACCGCCGCCGGGTTGGACAGGGTATTGGTCGGCGCCATGGCCTCGGTCATCAGGTTGATGACGAACTGGCCGCGGGCGATGTCCTGGGGCGACAGGTCACTGTCGCCGATCCACTCCTGCAGCTCCTTGCGCCAGGCCAGGTAGGTTTGCAGGTAGCGGCGGTAGAGCGGGTTCTTGCTCCAGGCCGGGTCCTGGAAGCGACGGTCGTCGCCTGCCGGGGCGAGGCTGGATTTGCCCAGCAGCACGTTCTTCAGCTCCAGGCCGAAGTGCGCCACATGCTTGGCACTGTGCAGCGGCTGGCGCACAGCCTGACGCAGCACGGTACGCGCAGAGCTCAGCAGGTCCTTGCGGCGGATGCCGATGACCGGGTTCAGCCCCAGGGTGTTTTCCGAGGCTTGCCGCTGCAACTCATCGTTGTTCTTGTTACTCATCTACGACGCTCCGTTGTCCTGAGACGAGTACCGGATTGCTGTGGCGCATTGCACAGCGGACAGCCCGGTACTGCTACTCGGGTGACCAGTGATAAGGAACAGCGGTGCTGCGGGCCGGATGCATTCGGCGATGAGCTGCGGGGGATTCTGCGTGTGAAGACAGCCTGCTTTCGCTCGCGACCTCTACATACCGGCCAGTGCCTGATTGCCCTCAAGGCGATGCAGGGAACTTGCCAGCTCCATTGGTTACCCGACTTTCATGTAATGCGCAAGACAACCCGTTCAAGAGTTGTCTGTAAGGCATTCAAACAGATGAGATTAGAAAATGCGCTCTAAAGCCTGGAAGGCTTGCGCTAGAGCATGAGTTTGACCACCGATTCGGCCGGGTCACGGGACTTGCCGGCCTTGTGCAGCTCATCTAGGTACTCGGCCCACAGCTGCTCCTGGCGCAGGCACAGCTGCTCGAGGTATTCCCAGGTGAACAGGCCGCTGTCATGGCCGTCGTCGAAGGTCAGTTTCAGTGCATATTGGCCGGCAGGTTCCAGGCCGATGAGGCCGACGTTGATCTTGCCAAATTGCAGGATGGGGTTGCCGTGGCCCTGAACCTCGGCGGAGGGGGAGTGCACCCGCAGGAACTCGGCGGGCAGCTGGTACACCTCGCCGGGGGCGTAGGTCAGGCTGAGGGTCTTGGAGGCTTTGTGCAGGTTGATGGCGGTGGGCAGGCGGGCCATGGTCTGAATCTCTCGGGAGCTGATGCTGCAAGCTTCCAGCTTCCGGTGGTGGGATTCAAGGGCCCTTTCGCGGGACAAGCCCGCTCCTACAGGATCACCACAATTTCGAAGGTTGTGGAGATCCTGTGGGAGCGGGCTTGTCCCGCGAAGAAGGTGACGCGGTCTTACAGGATGTAGCGCGACAGGTCTTCGTTCTGCGCCAGCTCACCGAGGTGGCCGTTCACATACGCCGCATCGATGTGGATCGGTGTTTCGTCGTGGGTGCTGGCCAGGTCACCGGCACTGAACGACACCTCTTCGAGCAGGCGCTCGAGCAGCGTGTGCAGGCGGCGGGCACCGATGTTCTCGGTCTTCTCGTTCACCTGATAGGCAATCTCGGCCAGGCGCTTGATACCGTCGGCGGCGAACTCGATGTTCAGGCCTTCGGTCTTGAGCAGTGCACTGTACTGCTCGGTCAGCGACGCGTGCGGCTCTTTCAGGATCCGCTCGAAGTCTTCCGGGGTCAGCGCCTTCAGTTCGACACGGATCGGCAGGCGGCCCTGCAGCTCTGGCACCAGGTCGCTCGGCTTGCTCAGGTGGAATGCACCGGAAGCGATGAACAGGATGTGGTCGGTCTTGACCATGCCCAGCTTGGTGTTGACGGTGCAGCCTTCGATCAGCGGCAGCAGGTCGCGCTGCACGCCTTCACGGGATACATCGGCACCGCCGACATTGCCACGCTTGGCCACCTTGTCGATTTCGTCGATGAACACGATACCGTGCTGCTCGACCGCCTCCAGGGCCTTGCCCTTGAGCTCTTCCTCGTTGACCAGGCGGCTGGCTTCTTCGTCGCGCACCATCTTCAGTGCTTCCTTGACCTTCAGCTTGCGGGTCTTGCGCTTGCCCTTGCCCATGTTGGCGAACAGGCTCTGCAGCTGGTTGGTCATTTCTTCCATGCCGGGTGGCGCGGCGATTTCGACGCCCATGTTCTCGGCCACTTCGATCTCGATTTCCTTGTCGTCCAGCTGGCCTTCGCGCAGGCGCTTGCGGAACAGCTGGCGGGTGTTGGAATCGGTGCTGGTCTGCGCGGCTTCCTCGCTGAAGCTGCTGACCCGAGCCTGCGGCAGCAGGGCATCGAGGATGCGGTCTTCAGCGGCGTCTTCGGCGCGGTGGCGCACGCGGACGATTTCCTGCTCGCGCAGCATCTTCAGCGCGGCATCGGCCAGGTCACGGATGATCGACTCGACGTCACGGCCGACATAGCCCACTTCGGTGAACTTGGTGGCTTCGACCTTGAGGAACGGCGCATTGGCGAGCTTGGCCAGGCGGCGGGCGATTTCGGTCTTGCCGACGCCGGTAGGGCCGATCATCAGGATGTTCTTCGGGGTCACTTCGGCACGCAGCTCGGCGGGGAGCTGCATGCGCCGCCAGCGGTTGCGCAGGGCAATGGCGACGGCGCGCTTGGCGTCGTCCTGGCCGATGATGTGGCGGTTGAGTTCGTGGACGATCTCGCGGGGGGTCATGGACATGATCAATACGGTCCTCGAGCGGAGTAGGTCAGCGTGGAAAAGTCCCGCTACGAGCGGGACGCCAAAACAGCTGATTACTCGGCCAGGTCCTGCTCCTCGATGGTCAGGTTGTGGTTGGTGAACACGCAGATGTCGCCGGCGATGTTCAGGGCGGCCTCGGTGATTTCCCGGGCCGACAGGTCGGTCTTGTTCAGCAGGGCGCGGGCTGCGGCCTGGGCATAGCCGCCACCGGAGCCCATGGCGATCAGGCCGTCTTCCGGCTCGACCACGTCACCGTTGCCGGTGATGATCAGCGATGCGTCCTTGTTGGCCACCGCCAGCATGGCTTCCAGGCGGCTCAGGGAACGGTCGGTACGCCATTCCTTGGCCAGCTCGACGGCGGCACGCACCAGGTGGCCGGAGTGTTTCTGCAGTTGGGCTTCGAAGCGCTCGAACAGGGTGAAGGCGTCGGCGGTGGCACCGGCGAAACCGGCGATCACTTCGCCGTTGTACAGGCGACGGACCTTCTTGGCGTTGCCTTTCATCACGGTGTTGCCGAG
Organism: Pseudomonas sp.; assembly: GCF_017744435.1. Taxonomy (GTDB): domain Bacteria; phylum Pseudomonadota; class Gammaproteobacteria; order Pseudomonadales; family Pseudomonadaceae; genus Aquipseudomonas. The sequence goes on along the minus strand of NZ_JAGIBG010000044.1, from coordinate 231 downwards.
GGATACCTGGCCGTCGCCGCCCATGACGACTTTGCCGTTACGGCGGACAGAAACGATGGTGGTCAAGGGGAGAGTCTCCACGCAGCGGGGCAAAATTGCCTGATGCAGACTCATATGGGGGTGGGGGGAAGGATTTCAACCGCGGGGGATGAATGGTCGCCGCAGGCTCAAGGTCGAGCGCGATCAGTGTGGGAGCCGCGCTTGCCGGCGATGGGCCGCGAAGCGGCCCCG
>NZ_JAGIBG010000043.1 GCF_017744435.1 Pseudomonas sp. | reverse complement strand
TTGATCCAGTCCAGACGCTGGGCCTGCTCACGCCAGAAGCCGTCCGGGTTGATCACCGATTGCTGGTACATGGCCTTGTAGGTGGCCTCGTCGGTCAGGGTAGTGGCCGCAACCTCGGGACGAACGGGATACAGTGGAGCCGCACTCATCTGTGTTACCTCGGTGTAATAGTTGTTTTTGTATGGAATCGTTTGTAACTGTACCAGAGCGGGAAAAACCATACGACGATGGTAGTAGCGCGACGGGAAAATCTTCATGTGAACGGCGCGGGAGGCTCTAGCCCGCAGCCGCCGGCCCGGCCAGGGAAAAATGCGCTAGCGCCTGCCGGGGGATTGTTACAGATTCTGGAAAAAGGCAAAAAAACTTTATCAAAACGCCATCTGTTTCCCTTAGTTGCCCAGGCATAAGATTCACCTCGCCAGCAACGGCAAGGCGATTAACTACTGGAAACAGCCCCCACGAAGGCAATCGGTTAATCCCCCTCTCATTCTGACAGTTGAACTTTGGCAGTACTCGCGGCGCCACAAGCGCCGCGTGCCCCCTCACGACCTTAGACAGGTAAAATGAAAATGAAAGCTTTACTGGTATTGGTACTTGGCGGTCTTTGCGGCGCGGCGATGGCCGGCGAAGCAAACAATGTCGAGCAGATTCCGGTTGAACAGTACAGTTACTCGCAGCACCTGGACATTGCCCGCGTCATCTCCATGAGCGAAGTGCCCAACGTGTGTGAAGTCGTGCCCGCCCGCATGACCTACGAGGACTCCAAGGGCCAGAAGCACATTCTCGAATACCGCGTGATGGGGAACGGCTGCTCCAACGGCTAAGCCTTGAGATTGGGGCCCCTGCGGGGCCCTTCGCGGGCTCGCCCGCTCCCACAGGTATTGCACAGCTTCAGAATACTGCGCAGTACCTGTGGGAGCGGGCAAGCCCGCGAAGAATATTGCACAAGATTAACAGGCTATTAATTAGCCGATTTAATCCGCGGACTTGCCCAATGAGTAATCCCTTAACTTATTGGCAATCGTAGTATGCGAAACTCCCAATCTTTTCCCTAAAGCCCGGCTACTTGGAAACTCCCCCATCAGACTTTCCAGTACGGCCTTTTCAAATCGTCCGACAATCTGCGCAAGATCCCCGTCCAGCGAAAACTCGCCCAACGGTTGCCGCACGCCGTAATCCGGCAAGCGAATATGCTCCCCTTTCACCACCCCGCCCTCGCATAGCGAAACTGCCTGGAACAACACGTTCTCCAGCTGCCGCACGTTACCCGGCCAGTGATACTGGCTGAGCTTGTCCATGGCCGCCGGCGCCAGGCGCGGCATGGCGCAGCCGATCTGCCGACTGGCCTGATCGAGGAAGTGCTGTACCAGGCCTTCCAGTCCGTCCATGCACTCGCGCAGCGGCGGAATGTGCAGCGACAGCACATTGAGCCGGTGATACAGGTCCTGGCGAAATTCACCACGGGCGCACAGCTCGGACAGATCGACCTGGGTGGCGCAGATCACCCGCACATCCAGGTACACCTCTTCGTCGCTGCCGACACGCCGGAAGCAACCATCCTGCAGGAAGCGCAGCAGCTTGACCTGCAAGCGCGGGCTCATCTCCCCCACGCCATCGAGGAACAAGGTACCGCCGGCGGTCAACTCCAGCAGCCCTAGCTTGCCCTCGGCACGCGCCCCCTCGAAAGCCCCGGGGCCATAACCGAACAACTCGGTTTCGGCCATCGACTCTGGCAGGCCGGCACAGTTGAGTGCCATCAAAGGCGCCTGGCCACGCGGGCTGGCCAGGTGGCAGGCGCGGGCCAGCAATTCCTTGCCGGTGCCGGTCTCGCCTTCGATCAGCAACGGCGCATCCAGCGGCGCCATGCGCCGCGCCTCACGCACCACCGCCGCCATCACCCGCGAACTCTGGAAGATGCTGTCGAAACCGCGCAGCTCTTGCTTGCGCACGTTATAGATGCGCTCACCGATGCGGTCGGCGCGATGCAGGGTCAACACGGCACCGGCGAGGGCCTCGCTGTCATCGTGCTCGGACTGCAGCGGCGCGATATCGGCCAGGAACACATCGCCCTTGACCTTGATGCGCAGCCCATTGATGCGCGACTTGTTGGCACGCACCAGCTCAGGCAGGTCGAAATCCTCGACATAGCGCGCCAGCGGCATGCCCGGCACTTCGTCGACGCGCACCCCGAGCAGCTGAGCCGCGGTGCGGTTGGCGGCGACGATGCTGCCGCCCATGTCGATCGACAGCACCGGGAAGTCCAGCGCACCGAGTAGCGCATTGAGCTCCATGTGCCGGCGCTCGCTGGGCATCAGGCCGACGCGCTTGACCCCGAATACGCCAGCAATCGACTCGAACTTGGGCCGCAATGCCTGGAACTGCAGATTGATCAGGTTCGGGCAGTGCAAGTAGATGGCGTTGCCATGGTCTCCCCCCACCTCACCGCGCAGTACGTTGATGCCGTACTCCACCAGCAGGTTGAGGATGTCGCGAAGGATGCCGATGCGATTCTGGCAATGCACTTTGATACGCATGAATGCTCTCGAAGCGTCGAAGTTTTTCAACCTCGCACGGAAAAGTCGTAAAGATAAGCTGACAAAAACCAGAAATAAGGCAGCTTGATGACCCGGATTTTCCGGCATACCGGGCATTTTGTAAAATAATCGTTACGAAAGTCGGATCAAAGAGGCCCTGCCAACTGGGCCCACCCCCGTGCAAATCGTCTGATGAAGGGATATTCCTAAGTCATGTCGTGGACATAACAAGAAAAGCCCTCACCAGGAGAGCCACATGAAACAGACGCAATACGTGGCACGCGAGCCCGATGCGCATGGTTTTATCGATTACCCGCAGCAAGAGCATGCGGTATGGAACACCCTGATCACGCGCCAGCTGAAAGTCATCGAAGGCCGCGCGTGCCAGGAGTACCTGGACGGCATCGACCAGCTCAAGCTGCCCCATGACCGCATTCCGCAGCTGGGCGAAGTCAACAAGGTGCTGGGCGCCACCACCGGCTGGCAGGTTGCCCGCGTGCCGGCGCTGATCCCCTTCCAGACCTTCTTCGAACTGCTGGCCAGCAAGCGCTTCCCGGTTGCTACCTTCATCCGCACCCCGGAAGAACTGGACTACCTGCAGGAACCGGACATCTTCCACGAGATCTTCGGCCACTGCCCGCTACTGACCAACCCGTTCTTCGCCGAATTCACCCACACCTACGGCAAGCTCGGCCTGGCCGCGACCAAGGAACAACGCGTGTACCTGGCGCGCCTGTACTGGATGACCATCGAGTTCGGCCTGATGGAGACCGCGCAGGGTCGCAAGATCTATGGTGGCGGCATCCTCTCCTCGCCGAAAGAGACCGTCTACAGTCTTTCTGGCGAGCCTGAACACCAGGCCTTCGACCCGATCGAGTGCATGCGCACGCCGTACCGCATCGACATCCTGCAGCCGCTGTACTTCGTGCTGCCGAACATGAAGCGCCTGTTCGACCTGGCCCATGAAGACATCATGGCCATGGTCCAGCAAGCCATGCAGCTGGGGCTGCACGCACCGAAATTTCCACCCAAGGTCGCTGCCTGAGCGCCTTGCCGATAACAACTCGAAGCGGAAAACACACCCATGAATGCCTTGAACCAAGCCCACTGCGAAGCCTGCCGCGCTGACGCACCCAAGGTCACCGACGAGGAACTGGCGGTACTGATCCGCGAGATCCCGGACTGGAACATCGAAGTCCGCGACGGCCACATGGAACTGGAGCGCGTGTTCCTGTTCAAGAACTTCAAGCAGGCCCTGGCGTTCACCAATGCCGTGGGCGAGATCGCCGAAGCCGAAGGCCACCACCCTGGCCTGATGACCGAATGGGGCAAGGTCACCGTGACCTGGTGGAGCCACTCGATCAAAGGCCTGCACCGCAATGACTTCATCATGTGCGCGCGAACCGACAAGGTTGCCGAGACGGCTGAAGGCCGCAAATAAACACCGCGAACAGGGCCTCAAGGCCCTGTTTTTTTGCCTGCTATCTTTGCGAAATCTGTCCGGTATCCGCCCGCAAAACCGACAAGCGACCGGGAAAAGTTACAAACTGTCATCCAGACTTGTGTATCCTGCCCCAGCTTTACGAAGCTCCGAACGCGCCTGGCGCAGACTTTTCACTCACACTTGCGAGGAACGACGAGATGCATGAAATCCCGAATCTTCCCTTCCCAAGCCTGAACCCCGAAGAGCCATCCGTTACCGTCCACGCCGAACCGACGCCTGCCGTCGATCAGGATGGTGACGATCAATCCAGCGCTGACCAGGAATAAACCGCGCAACCCTCCGACTGTGTGAAAACGGCTGACCTGCGGGCTACCCCCGTCATCACGTTTTCACACCGTCACGAACCTCTGCCACGAAGACCCCCATGCCTGACTCACCGCGCCCTCTTGCGGTTACCCTGCAAGTCGTTTCCATCGTCCTCTTCACCTTCATCGGTTACCTGAACATCGGCATTCCCCTGGCCGTGCTGCCCGGTTACGTGCACAACGACCTCGGCTTCAGCGCCGTGATCGCCGGCCTGGTGATCAGCGTGCAGTACCTCGCCACCCTGCTCAGCCGCCCTACCGCCAGCCGCATCATCGACAACCTCGGCAGCAAGAAGGCGGTCATGTATGGCCTGGCCGGTTGCGGCCTGAGCGGCGTGTTCATGCTGGCCTGCGCCTTCCTCACCGACCTGCCCTGGGTCAGCCTGGGCTGCCTGCTGGTCGGCCGCCTGGTGCTGGGCAGCGCGGAAAGCCTGGTGGGCTCCGGCTCGATCGGCTGGGGTATCGGCCGGGTCGGGGCCGAGCATACGGCCAAGGTCATTTCCTGGAACGGCATTGCCAGCTACGGTGCGCTGGCCGTCGGTGCGCCAATGGGCGTGTTGATGGTCAAGAGCCTGGGGCTGTGGAGCATGGGAGTGAGCATCATCCTGCTGTGCGCCCTGGGCCTGCTGCTGGCCTGGCCGAAACGTGCAGCGCCTGTTGTCAGCGGCAAACGCCTGCCGTTCATGCAGGTGCTGGGCAAGGTGTTCCCCCATGGCTCCGGCCTGGCGCTGGGCTCGATCGGGTTCGGCACCATCGCCACCTTCATCACCCTGTATTACGCCAGCCGCGGCTGGGCCAATGCGGCACTGACCCTGAGCCTGTTCGGCGCCAGCTTCATCTGCGCGCGGTTGCTGTTCGGCAACCTGATCAACCGGATCGGTGGGTTCAGGGTGGCAATCGTTTGCCTTTCGGTGGAAACACTGGGGCTGTTGATGCTGTGGATGGCGCCCAATGCCGAGATGGCACTGGCAGGGGCAGCGCTGAGCGGGTTCGGCTTCTCGCTGGTGTTCCCGGCGCTGGGCGTGGAGGCGGTGAACCAGGTGTCGGCGGCCAACCGCGGGGCGGCGGTGGGTGCGTACTCGCTGTTCATCGATCTGTCGCTGGGGATTACCGGGCCGCTGGTGGGTGCGGTGGCATCGGGGTTCGGGTTTGCTTCGATGTTTCTGTTTGCCGCGGCGGCGGCTTGCTGCGGGCTGGTGTTGAGCCTTTATCTGTATCGCCAGGCTCGGCTGGGGCGCGGCCAATAAAGCTGGGAGCGCTTTGCGCTCCTTTCGCGACACGAGGCCGCTCCTACAGGAAATCGCATTCTCTTGTAGGAGCGGCCTTGTGTCGCGAAAGGGCTGCGTAGCAGCCCCCAGGGCCCTGAAAGTCAGCGCTTGGCGTACTGCAACACCACTTCCAGCGGGTGGCGCATCTGCCGCTCGGTCATGCGCTTCACCTGGCTGCGGCACGAGTAGCCGGTGGCCAGCGCCTCGCCCTCCTTGTCCAGCTTGGTCGCCCACGACTGCTCGAAGATGGTCCGCGAAGTCTCCTGATTGCGGGCCTCGTGCCCGTAGGTACCGGACATGCCACAGCAGCCGGTCGCCTCGGTCACCAGCTTCAGCCCCAGGCAGGCAAACACCTGCTCCCACTGCTTGGTGCTGGCCGGCACGTTGGTCTTCTCGGTGCAGTGCGCCATCAGGCGGAAATTACCCGGCGCGGTAGACGCCTGCTCCGGCAGCACATCCATCAGCCACTCCTGCGGCAACAGGACATTCGGGCACTCGTCCAGCCCCGGCACCTTCTGGTACTCCTGGCGGTAGACCAGGGTCATCGCCGGGTCCAGGCCCACCAGCGGCACACCGCAGTCAGCCAGGGCCTTGAGTTGGGTCGCATTGCGGATCGCCGCCTTGGCGAAGGCACCGAGGAAGCCCTGCACGTGCAGCGGCTTGCCGTTGGCACTGTAGGGCGCCAGGAACACCCGGTGACCCAGGCGATGGGCCAACTCGATGAACGCAGCCAGCAGCGGCGTCTCGAAGTAGCGGGTGAAAGCATCCTGCACCAGCACGATGCTGCGCTCGCGCTGGGCCGGGGTCAGCTCGCGCAGGGCTGGCACGCTGGCCACGCCAACACGGCAACGGGTCAGGGTCGACTGGAAATTGAAGCGACTGATCAGCGGGCTGTCGACCATACCGACCTTGTCCGCCAGCAGCTTGCTGACCCACTTCGAGCCCATCACCGCGTTGTACAGGCCAGGTGCATGGGCCAGATAAGGGATGGTGAATTCCAGCGAGCCGATCAGGTAGTCACGCAGCGGGCGCTGGTAGCGGCCGTGGTACAGCTCGAGGAAACGCGAGCGGAAGTCCGGCACGTTGACCTTGATCGGGCACTGCCCGGCGCACGACTTGCACGCCAGGCAACCGGCCATGGCGTCGTACACCTCATGGGAAAAGTCTTCCTGGCCCTGGTTGCGGGCGCGGTTGTTGCGCAGCCGCGCCGGCAGGCCCTTGAGCCACGACACCTTGTTGCGCGCCGCCGCCAGCACGTCGATGTTGGCCTCGCCCTGCAGGCGCAGCCATTCGCGCATCAGCGAGGCACGGCCCTTGGGCGAATGCTGGCGTTCACGGGTGGCCTTCCACGACGGGCACATGGCGTCGTTGGGGTCGTAGTTGTAGCAGGCGCCGTTGCCGTTGCAGTGCACGGCGCTGGGGAAGTCCTGCCACACGCGTTCATCGATGGTGCGATCGAGGTCGCCGCGCAGGGTCACGCCATCCACCGGGGTCAGGCCTTCGGTGCTGTCTGGCGGAGTGCAGATCTTGCCCGGGTTCAGCTGGTTGTGCGGGTCGAAGGCGCCCTTCAGACGCTGCAGCGCCGGGTACAACTCACCGAAGTACTCCGGCACGTATTCCGAACGCAGGCCCTTGCCGTGCTCACCCCACAGCAGGCCGCCGTAGCTTTTGGTCAGCGCCGCCACTGCATCGGAAATCGGCTTGACCAGTGCGGCCTGGGCCGGGTCTTTCATATCCAGCGCCGGGCGCACGTGCAGCACGCCGGCATCGACGTGGCCGAACATGCCGTAGGCCACGCCGTAGCCATCGAGCAGCGCACGGAAGTCGGCGATGTAATCGGCCAGTTGCTCCGGCGGTACGGCCGTGTCTTCCACGAACGGCTGCGGGCGCACTTCGCCTTCGACGTTGCCGAGCAGGCCCACCGAGCGCTTGCGCATGGTGTAGACGCGGGTCACCGCCTCGGCGCCCTCGGCCAGGGTGTGGCCCAGGCGCTCGACGCTGGTGTCGCTCTGCAGGTGGTCGATGAACGCCTGGACCTGGGCGTTGACCTCGGCCGGCTCGTCGCCGCAGAACTCCACCAGGTTGATGCCCAGGGTTGGGCGCTCAGGGTCGGCCGGGAAGTATTCGGCGACGCTGTGCCAGACGATGTCCTTCATCGCCAGCATCAGCACCTTGGAGTCGACCGTTTCGATCGACAGCGGCTTGAGCGCCATCAGCGCGTTGGCGTCACGCAGGGCGTCCATGAAGCTGGTGTAGCGCACGTTGACCAGAACGGCATATTTCGGAATCGGCAGCACATTGAGCTTGGCTTCGACCACATAGCCCAGCGAACCCTCGGCACCGCACAGCACGCTGTTGAGGTTGAAGCGGCCCTGCTCGTCGCGCAGGTGCGCGAGGTCATAGCCGGTCAGGCAACGGTTGAGCTTGGGGAACGTGCTTTCGATCAGATCGGCCTGGGTTTCCTGGATCTCCCGGGCCATACGGTACACCTCGCCGACCCGGCCGGGCGCGGCGCAGGCCTGCGCCAGCGCGGCGTCGTCGATCGGCAGGCTGTGCAGGCGCTCGCCGCCGAGCAGCACGCTGTGCAGCTCCAGCACGTGGTCGCGGGTCTTGCCGTAGGTGCAGCTGCCCTGGCCGCTGGCGTCGGTGTTGATCATGCCGCCGACAGTGGCGCGGTTGGAGGTGGACAGCTCAGGGGCGAAGAACAGGCCGTGGGGCTTGAGCGCAGCGTTGAGCTGGTCCTTGACGGTACCGGCCTGGACCCGCACCCAGCGCTCCTCGACGTTGATTTCGAGAATCTGGTTCATGTGCCGCGACAGGTCGACGACGATACCGTCAGTCAGCGACTGGCCGTTGGTGCCGGTACCGCCGCCACGCGGGGTCAGCTTGACCTGCTGGAAACGCGGCTCGCCCATCAGCGTGGCAATGCGCGCCACGTCATCGGCGTCCAGCGGGAACACCGCCGCCTGGGGCAAGCGCTGGTAGATCGAGTTGTCGGTGGCCAGCACCGTGCGGGTGCCGTAGTCGGCACTGATCTGGCCACGGAAGCCGCTGTTGCGCAGGGCTTCGAGGAATTCGGGGTAGTTGGCGCTCGGCGCAAGGGTCGACAGCTGGGCGATCATCGAAGGATGGCCTCTTGATATGGGCTAATTCACGGGAATCCTGTCGTACCTGCATGCATTGCTTCATGCAGGGGTGACGTATAGGCCAATGTTCCTGTAGTTTCGCTTCAGGGGCAAACGGATAATCCTGCCGCTATCAATGACTTTTATGAATGAATTACCGCCACCTGACACCGTCCATGTCGCTGCTGCTGGCTTTCGAGGCCGCCGCCCGGCATGAAAGCTACACCCGCGCCGCCGCCGAACTGTCGCTGACCCAGAGTGCGGTCAGCCGCCAGGTGCAGTCGCTGGAGCAGCAACTGGGCCTGACCCTGTTCCGCCGCGAGGGCCGCCAGGTGCAGTTGACCGACGTTGGCCGGCTGTACCAGCGCGAGTTGAGCGAAGCACTGGGGCGCATCCGCAGCGCCACCTTGCAGGCGCTGGCCTACCAGTCCGGGGTCGGCACCCTGCGCCTCGCCACCCTGCCCACCTTCGGCTCGAAGTGGCTGCTGCCGCGCCTGCATGCGTTCTACAACGCCCACCCGGGCATGCTGGTGCACATTCATTCACGCATCGAAGCGATCAACTTCGACACCAGCGAGATCGACGCCGCCATCGGCGTGGCCAGCCATGACTTGCCAGGCCTGATCTGCCACCGGCTGCATGCCGAGGAACTGGTGGTGATCCTGCCGCCTGAAGCGGGTGGCGATGCCCATGGCTGGGGCCCGGCGCGAATCAGTGAAGAGGTGCTGTTGAACGTGGCCAACAACCCGCACGCCTGGGGCGAGTGGTTTTCCCACCACGGCCTGCCGCACCGGGCGATGCGCCTGGGGCCGAGTTTCGAGCTGACCTCGCACCTGATCCAGGCAGTTCGGGCCGGGATCGGCATCGGCCTGGTGCCGAGGATCCTGGTGGCGGAAGAATTGGCCAAGGGTGAACTGTTCAGCCCCGGGGCGGCGTTTGCCAGCCAGCGCAGTTATTACCTGATCTATCCGCCGCGCAATGAAGCCTTGCCTTCCCTAAGGGCATTTCGCAGCTGGTTGCTGGAACAGATCTGAATTCTGTTCCGGCCTCTTCGCGGGCACGCCCGCTCCCACAGGTACCCCACAAGCCTCAGAACTGTGGTGATCCTGTGGGAGCGGGCGCGCCCGCGAAGAGGCCGGCAGAGACAACAAAAAACCCGATGCCAGTCACCTGACATCGGGTTTTCTTCAAACAGCCAAAGATTTACTTGGCCACGGTACCAGCGGTGCCATTGGCCTGCGGCCGACGACGGCCCTTGGCCAGGTACGCCAGCAGCATCGCCGCCAGCCACACCGGGATCGCGTACACCGACACCTGGATGCCCGGAATCATCAGCATGATACCCAGGATCAGCACCACGAAGGCCAGCACCACGTAGTTACCGTACGGGTACCACAGCGCCTTGAACAGCGGCTTCTGACCAACACGGTCAAGGTGCTGGCGGAACTTCAGGTGCGAGTAGCTGATCATTGCCCAGTTGATCACCAGGGTCGCGACCACCAGCGACATCAGCAGCTCCAGCGCATTCTGCGGCATCAGGTAGTTGAGCAGCACGGCGATCAGGGTCACGGCCGCCGACACCAGGATCGAACGCACCGGCACGCCACGTTTGTCGACCTTGGCCAGCGAGGCCGGAGCATCACCCTGCTCAGCCATGCCCAGCAGCATGCGGGCGTTGCAGTATGTGCCACTGTTGTACACCGACAGCGCTGCAGTCAGGACCACGAAGTTCAGCAGGTTGGCGGCCACGTCGCTGCCCAGCAGCGAGAACACCTGGACGAACGGGCTGCTGCCGTAGCTGCCGCCGGACGCGTCGATGCTGGCGACCAGGTTGTCCCATGGGGTCAGCGACAGCAGCACGATCAGGGCACCAACATAGAAGATCAGAATGCGGTAGATGACCTGATTGATCGCCTTCGGGATCACGGTCTTCGGTTTGTCGGCCTCGGCAGCGGTGAAACCGAGCATTTCCAGGCCACCGAACGAGAACATGATGAACGCCAGGGCCATCACCAGGCCACTAACCCCATGCGGGAAGAAGCCACCGTGGCTCCACAGGTTGCTCACCGAGGCGTCCGGGCCGCCGTTGCCGCTGGTCAGCAGGTAGGCGCCCAGGCCGATCATGCTAACGATGGCCACGACCTTGATGATGGCGAACCAGAATTCGGCCTCACCGAAGAACTTCACGTTCATCAGGTTGATGGCGTTGATCAGCACGAAGAACGCTGCCGCCGTGACCCAGGTCGGGATCTCCGGCCACCAGTAGTGCACGTACTTGCCCACCGCCGACAGTTCCGACATGCCCACCAGGATGTACAGCACCCAGCAGTTCCAGCCCGACAGGAAGCCGGCGAAGCCGCCCCAGTAGGTGTGCGCAAAGTGGCTGAACGAACCGGCCACCGGCTCTTCGACGATCATCTCGCCGAGCTGGCGCATGATCATGAAGGCGATGAAGCCGCAGATGGCGTAACCAAGGATCATCGACGGGCCGGCGGATTTCATCACGCCTGCCGAGCCGAGGAACAGGCCGGTACCAATCGCGCCGCCGAGGGCAATCAACTGGATGTGGCGGTTCTTCAGGCCCCGCTTGAGCTCGCCTGAATGCATGTTTTGTCCACTCATGAACGAAGTCACCTGCATTGTTTTTATCTGTGACGGAATCGGACCCACCGCGCTCGTGGCGCAGCGGAATGGGCAAGGTGGTTACCTTGGGTTTCTTGCCATTGGGTGCCGCCGGGGCGGATCAGCCAGGTAGGGGCAAGAGTGCGCGGTACGCAAGAGGGTCACAGGTAAAACGCGGCGCACTGTATACCCCTGCAAACGCGCAGACGTCAACGCGTTGCATCGTTTCCTCGGGAAAAAACGCAGCGATCCTGTGGTAGGAGCCTGAAAAGGCGAAGTGATCGGCGTACATGGCGCCTCCATTTGTTGTTCTGTTGGCCCGGCTCTGTGGACGGGCTTTTGCACACGGCAATGAGCGCTATATCACCGTGGTACGGGGGTTTGGGCAAGACTGGGCGGGGTGGAGGCAGGGGCTTTGCGGCGGGCGGCGTGGCAAGTTCTGTTTACACGAACAGGAAAAAACCGAATTGCAGGCTGAATTCGGGCAACTGCGTATAAATTTCTTTACAGGGTGGTTTGGAAACTTGCCAGTCGTCCGAAAATTTCTTTTTCTTCAATATCTTGGGGCCGCTTTGCGGCCCATCGCCGGCAAGCGCGGCTCCCACAAAGGATTACCTCAAGCTCAAATTGGCGACATCCCTGTGGACTGCAAAGCAGCCCAGATTCTCGCAGGCATAAAAAAACCAGCCCGAAGGCTGGTTTCTCATGGCTGCACAGAGCAATCAACCACGCGGCTTGCCGCGACCACGGCCGGCTGGCTTGTCACCGTCAGGCTTGCCTGGGCGCTTGCGCATTTCGCTCGGGCGTTCGGCCACGGCGCTGCCACGGCTGCCTTTGCGCGGCGCTTCGTCACGCGACTGACGTGCAGGGCGCTCGCCCGAGGTATCGCGCGGCTGACGTGCCGGGCGCTCAGCAGCTGCAACACCGCCTTCATGGGCCGGGCGCAGGCTGCGCACACGCTCGTTGCGCCCCATCGGCCGGCTCGACTTGCGCTGCAGGCGCTCCATCTTGTCCTTGGCCTTGAGGTTCAGGGTTGGCAGCGCCACCGGCTGCAAGCCCACTTCAGCGGCGAGGATGTCGATTTCGCCTTGGGTCATTTCGCGCCAGCGGCCCATCGGCAGGTCGGAGTTGAGGAACACCGGGCCGAAACGCACGCGCTTCAGGCGGCTGACCACCATGCCCTGGGATTCCCACAGGCGGCGTACTTCGCGGTTACGGCCTTCCATCACCACGCAGTGGTACCAGTGGTTGAAGCCTTCGCCACCCGGCGCCTTCTGGATGTCGGTGAACTTGGCCGGGCCGTCTTCGAGCATCACGCCCGCCTTCAGGCGATCGATCATCTCGTCGTCGACCTCACCCCGCACGCGCACGGCGTACTCGCGGTCCATCTCGTAGGACGGGTGCATCAGGCGGTTGGCCAGTTCGCCGTCGGTGGTGAACAGCAGCAGGCCAGTAGTGTTGATATCCAGGCGGCCGATGTTGATCCAGCGGCCTTCCTTCGGCCGCGGCAGGCGGTCGAACACGGTCGGGCGGCCTTCCGGGTCGTCACGGGTGCAGATCTCGCCATCGGGCTTGTTGTACATGATCACCCGGCGCGTGGCCTCGGCAGCCTCTTCGCGCTTGATCAGCTTGCCGTCGACGGTGATGGCGTCGTGCAGGTCGACGCGCAGGCCGAGGGTGGCCTCGACGCCGTTGACCTTGATGCGGCCCTGGCTGATCCAGGCTTCGACGTCACGGCGCGAACCGACGCCAATGCGCGCCAGCACTTTCTGCAGCTTTTCGCCGGCTGGCGGGGTGATTTCGGTATTTTGCAGGTCTTGCTCACTCATCTGGGCACCTCCCGGTGTAGGAATGAAAACAGGGTTCTGGCGACGAACGCGCCAAAAGGCCGCGCATCATACGCGGTTCGCTGGGGGAACGCACTGCAGGGTAGAGGGTTTTGTGGGCTTTGGGAGTGAATTCTGCCTAATGGTGATGCGTAGGCATTGCTGGCCTCTTCGCGGGGCAAGCCCGCTCCCACAGGAAGCGCGCAGTACCTGTGGGAGCGGGCTTGTCCCGCGAAGAGGCCGGTACAGGCAACATCAAGGCTCGGACTTGCCCTCTTCCTCCACCGAGGCTTCGGGCTCTTCTTCCCGCAGGTCGTCGAAGTCGGTCTTCAGCCCCTCCTCCATGGCATCAAGCTCCACCAACAGGCTGCGGAAGCTGGTCTCTTCCTTCGGCTCGCCGACTGCTTCCTCTTCGCCCAGGCTGGCATCGGCCAAGGCCTGTATGTGCGCCGGAACCGGGGCATCATCCGGATCGAGCAGCGGCTCCGGCTCCATCTCGCGCAGTTCGGCCAGCGCTGGCAGCTCATCCAGGCTCTTGAGGTTGAAATGATCGAGAAACGCCTTGGTGGTGGCGAACATCGCCGGGCGGCCGGGCACCTCGCGGTGGCCGACCACGCGAATCCACTCGCGCTCCATCAGTGTCTTGATGATGTTGCTGTTGACCGCCACGCCGCGCACATCCTCGATCTCGCCACGGGTGATGGGCTGGCGGTAGGCGATCAGCGCCATCGTTTCGAGCAGCGCACGAGAATACCGTTGCGGGCGCTCCTCCCACAGCCGGCCAACCCAGGGCGCGAAATCTTCACGAATCTGCAAGCGGTAACCGGTGGCCACTTCCTTGAGCTCGAAAGCCCGCCCGGCACAGGACTTGGCGAGCACTTCCAGGGCCTTCTTGAACACCTTCGGCTCGGGGCGCTCGGCCTCCTCGAACAGCTCGTAGAGGCGTTCGAGGGACTGCGGCTTGCCCGAGGCGAGCAGGAAGGCTTCGATCAGCGACGCCAGGTCGCGGGGTTCATTCAGATTCATCAGGTTCTTCGACAGACTCGGGGCGCAGCCGCACATGGATCGGCGCAAAGGGCTCATTCTGCACCAGTTCGACCAGCGATTCCTTCACCAGCTCGAGAATCGCCATGAAGGTCACCACCACACCGAGCTTGCCTTCCTCGGGCGTGAACAGCTCGACGAACGGCACGAACGCGCCACCCTTGAGGCGCTCCAGCACGTCACTCATGCGCTCGCGGGTGGACAGCGTCTCGCGGGTGATCTGGTGGCTTTCGAACAGGTCGTTGCGGCGCATGACCTCGGCCATGGACACCAGCAGTTCCTCCAGGCTGACCTGCGGCAGCAGCTTGCGCACCTTGGCCTGGGGCGCCTCAAGACGCGGCACGACGATTTCGCGCCCCACCCGCGGCAGCTCGTCGATGCCCTCGGCGGCGGCCTTGAAGCGCTCGTACTCCTGCAGGCGGCGGATCAGCTCGGCGCGTGGGTCGCCCTCCTCTTCCTCGACCTCGGCCGAGCGCGGCAGCAGCATGCGCGACTTGATCTCGGCGAGCATGGCGGCCATCACCAGATACTCGGCGGCCAGCTCCAGGCGCACGCTCTTCATCAGCTCGACGTAGCCCATGTACTGGCGGGTGATTTCCGCCACCGGGATGTCGAGGATGTCGATGTTCTGCTTGCGGATCAGGTACAGCAAGAGGTCCAGCGGGCCCTCGAAGGCTTCGAGGATGACTTCCAGGGCGTCCGGCGGAATGTACAGGTCCACCGGCATTTCGGTCAGCGCTTCGCCGTAGACCAGCGCCAGCTGCAACTGCTGCGGCGACGGCTCGACCTGTTCGGCCGGCGCCTCGGGTGCTTCCACCTGGCTCACGCGTTGACCATGAACGGCGTGGGGTCGCCGCAGCCTTCGCGGATCAGTTCAGGCTCGTCGCCGGACAGGTCGATGATGGTCGAAGCCTTTAGGTCGCCGAAGCCGCCGTCGATCACCAGGTCGACATGGTGCTCCAGGCGCTCGCGGATCTCGTAGGGGTCGGTCATCGGCTCGGTGTCGCCCGGCAGGATCAGGCTCACGCTCATCAGCGGCTCACCCAGTTCGGCCAGCAGCGCCAAGGTAATAGCGTGGTCCGGCACGCGCAGGCCGATGGTGCGGCGCTTTTCGTGCAGCAGCAGGCGCGGCACTTCGCGGGTACCGTTGAGGATGAAGGTGTAGGGCCCGGGTACATGGGCCTTGAGCAGGCGGAAGGTGCCGGTGTCGACCTTGGCGTACAGCCCCAGTTGCGACATGTCGCAACACATCAGGGTGAAGTTGTGGGTCTTGTCCAGGCCGCGCAGGCGACGCACCCGCTCGATCGCCGCCTTGTCGCCGATCTGGCAACCCAGGGCATAGGCCGAGTCGGTCGGGTAGACCACCACGCCGCCCTTGCGGATGATCTCCACCGCCTGGCGGATCAGGCGCGGCTGAGGGTTCTCCGGATGAATCTGGAAAAATTGGCTCACGAAGTCGTCCTGTTCATAGCGCCATAGGCTGTTCATGACTGAATCGACGCCACAGAGGTGGCAAGTCCTCGGGCAATGGCCGGTAGGCACCGATCTCGCCCCAGGTGCCGGGGCCGTGGAAATCGCTGCCAGCGCTTGCCAGCAGGCCGAACTCACGGGTAAGGATGGACATCGTGCCCACCTGCTCGGCCGGCATCATCCCGTTGACCACTTCAAGTGCCTGCCCGCCTGCCTGAATATAGTCGGCAATCAGCCGCCTGCGCTTGCTGCGGGTCAGATCGTAATGCATGGGATGCGCAAGGCTCACCCAGGCGTTGGACTGGCGCAGGGTCGCGACAGTTTCCTCGAGCGTCGGCCAGTGCTGCTTGACGTCACCCAGCTTGCCGGCCCCCAGCCACTTGCGGAAGGCCTCGGCGCGGTCCTTGACGTGGCCGGCGCGCACCATGAATTCGGCAAAGTGCGGCCGCGCCGGGGCGTTGCCGCTGTCCCCCAGTTCCTGTTGTACGGCGCGCGCGCCGTCGAGGGCGCCCGGCATGCCCTTGGCCGCCAACCGTTTGTCGATTTCCTCGGCGCGCAACCAGCGGCCACGGTGCAGGGCCTCGATGGCCTGGAGCAAGGGCGGCGCATCGAGCGGAAAGTTGTAGCCCAGCACGTGAATGGTCGCGCCGCCCCAGGTGCACGACAGCTCTACCCCGCTGACCCAGCGCATGCCACGCGCGTGGCAGGCCTGGCGCGCTTCGGGCAGCCCTTCGAGGGTGTCGTGGTCGGTCAGTGCCAGCGTTTGCACCCCGTGCTCATGGGCCCGGGCGACCAGGTCCGTGGGCGACAGGGCGCCGTCGGAGGCCGTGCTGTGACAGTGCAGATCAACATTCATGGAGGAGCGCTTTCGCTGGATTCGATGTTTGTTATTATGCCGTCACATCCCGATTCTGGCTGCCATTGTGAAACAATTCATCGATTTCATCCCGCTGCTGCTGTTCTTCATCGTCTACAAGCTCGACCCGCGCCCGCTGGACGTCGCCGGCCACAGCTTCGAATTCGGCGGCATCTACAGCGCCACGGCGATGCTGATCATCAGCTCGCTGGTGGTGTACGGCGCGCTGTTCCTGCGCCAGCGCAAGCTGGAAAAGGGCCAGTGGCTGACCCTGATTGCCTGCCTGGTGTTCGGCGGCCTGACCCTGACCTTCCACAGCGAAACCTTCCTCAAGTGGAAGGCGCCGGTGGTCAACTGGCTGTTTGCCCTGGGCTTCGCCGGTAGCCACTTCATCGGCGACCGGGTGCTGATCAAGCGCATCATGGGCCACGCGCTGACCCTGCCCGATGCCATCTGGTCGCGCCTGAACGTGGCCTGGATCGCCTTCTTCCTGTTCTGCGGCGCCGCCAACCTGTTCGTGGCCTTCACCTTCCAGGACTTCTGGGTGGACTTCAAGGTGTTCGGCAGCCTGGGCATGACCGTGATCTTCCTGGTGGCGCAGGGCGTGTACCTGTCGCGTCACCTGCACGACGACCCTTCCACCTCCAAACCCAAGGATTGACATGCTCTACGCCATCATCGCCAGCGACGTCGCGAACTCCCTGGAAAAACGCCTGGCCGCACGCCCGGCGCACATCGAGCGCCTGCAACAGCTCAAGGCCGAAGGCCGCGTGGTGCTGGCCGGCCCGCACCCGGCCATCGACAGCAACGACCCAGGTGAAGCCGGCTTCAGCGGCAGCCTGATCGTCGCCGAGTTCGACTCCCTGGCCGCCGCCCAGGCCTGGGCCGATGCCGACCCGTACATCGCTGCGGGCGTGTACGACAAGGTCATCGTCAAGCCGTTCAAGCAAGTCCTGCCCTGACCGGCCACCGCGTCGCCGATCAAGCTGGCGACGCGGTCTGCCCCTCCTAATTGCACGCTCGAATTGCACAGTCGTCCCCAGTCTGCGGTATCTTTGCCACTGGCGAGCGCGTCAGACGCCGTCGATTTGAATTGAGTGAGTCATGAGCGAGCTGTTACTGATTGATGATGACCAGGAACTCTGCGAGCTGCTCGGCAGCTGGCTGACCCAGGAAGGGTTTGCGGTACGCGCCTGCCACGATGGCCAGAGCGCGCGACAGGCGTTGGCCGAGCAGGCCCCGGCGGCCGTGGTGCTGGATGTGATGCTGCCCGACGGCAGCGGCCTGGAGCTGCTCAAACAGCTGCGCAGCGAACACGCCGAGCTGCCGGTACTGATGCTGTCGGCCCGTGGCGAACCACTGGACCGCATCCTCGGCCTGGAGCTGGGCGCCGACGATTACCTGGCCAAGCCCTGCGACCCTCGTGAGCTCACCGCCCGCCTGCGCGCCGTGTTGCGCCGCAGCCACCCCACTGCCACCACCACCCAGCTGGAGATCGGCGACCTGGCGTTCAGCCCGGTGCGCGGCGTGGTCAGCATCGATGGCCGCGACATGAGCCTGACGCTGTCCGAGAGCCGCATCCTCGAGGCGCTGCTGCGCCAGCCGGGCGAGCCGCTGGACAAACAGGAACTGGCGCAGATCGCCCTGGGGCGCAAGCTGACCCTGTATGACCGCAGCCTGGACATGCACGTCAGCAACTTGCGCAAGAAAGTCGGCCCACACCCCGATGGGCGGCCGCGAATCGTGGCACTGCGTAGCCGCGGTTACTACTACAGCCTGTAAACCTGCATGGGGCCGCCTGTGCCCCATCTTTACCCTGCCTTTACCGTCCGCTGACTGCGCTTGACCTTGATCTCCCTAGACTGAGCTCATCCGGTAAACACCGGCCCATGACAGGAGAGACACCATGCGCAAGACCCTTATCGCCCTGATGTTCGCCGCCGCCCTGCCAACCGTGGCCATGGCCATGCCTGAAGGCGGCCAGCGTCACGACGGCCCGCATCATCGCGGTGATGCGCCTTTCGCCCAACTGGACCTGAGCCGCGACCAGCGCCAGCAGATCGGCAAACTGATGGGCGAGCAGATGCAGCACCGCCGCGAAATCACCGAACGCTACCTGGACAAGCTGCCGGCAGCCGACCAGAAGGCCATGAAAGACGAGCTCAAGGCCAGCCACGACAAGACCGACAGCCAGGTCCGCGCGCTGCTCAAGCCCGACCAGCAGAAGAAGTTCGACGAACTGCAAAAGGAACGCGAAGCACGCAAGGCTGAATGGAAGGAGTTCCAGGCCTGGAAAGCTGAAAAAGCTGGCAAGGCCCAGTAAGCTGTCACCCCAATGCCCGGCCCGCCCTCAAGCGGGCCGGGCTTTTCCCGTTTTCAGGAGGTGCTCTTGCGTTCTCTGTTCTGGCGCATCCTGGCCAGTTTCTGGCTGGCTATCACCCTGGTCGCGGGCCTGTCGATCCTGCTCGGCCACATGCTCAACCAGGACGCCTGGATCCTCAGCCGCCACCCGGGCCTCAAGACCATGGCCAGCCACTGGGCCAAGCATTACGAGCAGGAGGGCCTGGAGTCTGCCCAAGCGTTCCTGGAGCGACGCAAGGAGCGCTACAAGATCGATGTGCAGGTGCTCGACGACAGCGGCGATGCCGTGGTGCCTGGCACCTTCCCGCGCCGCGCGGCGGCATTCGAGGCACGCCAGCACAATGACGAGCGCCGCCTGCCGTGGCGCCGCCTGACCGAGGAATACACCAGCCCCGACAGCGGCAACACCTACCTGTTGATCTACCGCATCCCGCACCCGGAGCTGGACGCCTGGCACCGTGAGAGCCTGCTCTGGCCGTTGAGTGCCCTGGGCATCGCGCTGGTGGTGCTGACCTTGTTCAGCCTGCTGGTGACCCTGTCGATCACCCGCCCACTCAGCCGCCTGCGCGGCGCCGTGCACGACCTTGGCCAGGCCAGCTACCAACAGAACAGCCTGGCCCGCCTGGCGGCCCGGCGTGACGAGTTCGGCGTGCTGGCCAAGGACTTCAACAAGATGGGCGCGCGCCTGCAGAGCCTGATCGGCAGCCAGCGCCAGCTGCTGCGCGACGTGTCCCACGAGCTGCGCTCACCACTGGCCCGCCTGCGCATTGCCCTGGCCCTGGCCGAGCGCGCCGAAACCGAACAGCGCCAGGCCCTGTGGCCACGCCTGACCCGTGAATGCGACCGCCTGGAAGACCTGATCAGCGAAATCTTGACCTTGGCCCGGGTCGATGCCGAGCAGGCCCATGCCGAGCCTGTCGACCTCAACGCGCTGCTCGGCAGCGTGCGCAAGGACGCTCAGCTCAGTGCGCCGGAGCAGGAAGTGAAGCTGGAAGCGCAGCCGGGGCTGACCCTGCAAGGCTGGCCGACGCTGATCGAGCGTGCCGTGGACAACCTGGTGCGCAATGCCCTGCGCTTCAGCCCGGAGGGGCAACCGATCGAGATCAGCGCGCAGCGCGAGCAGGACAAGATCGTGCTGAGCGTGCGTGACCATGGGCCCGGGGCGGCACCGGAGCACCTGGCGCAGTTGGGCGAGCCGTTCTTCCGGGCGCCGGGGCAGGAGGCGGCGGGGCATGGGCTGGGGCTGGCGATTGCGCGCAAGGCGGCGGAGCGGCATGGCGGGAGCCTGGTGCTGGAGAATCACCCGCAGGGTGGATTCGTGGCCCGGTTGGAGTTGCCGCTGGCGGTAGTGACGGGCAGTTAACGTGATGCTGGGGCCACCGGCCCTTTCGCGGGCAAGCCCGCTCCCACAGGTTCGGCGCGGGCCTCAGGCCTGAGGTGATCCCTGTGGGAGCGGGCTTGCCCGCGAAGAAGCCAACGCGTTACTCGCCCCAGGTAGCGACATAATCGGCCGTATTGAGAATCGGCGCCGTGCGCGGTTCGGCCATCGGCGTACCGACATACAGGTAGCCAATCAGCTCCTCGTTCTCGGCCAAGCCCAAACCTTTATGCACATGGGCATCGAAGGCCATGTCACCCGTACGCCACACCGCGCCGATCCCCTGGGCATGCGCCGCAATCAGGATGCCATGGGCCGCGCAACCCGCCGCCAGGCGCTGCTCGGACTTGGGCACCTTGAAGTGGTCCTGCAGCTTGGCGATCACCACGATCAGCAACGGCGCACGCAGCGGCATCGCGCGTGCCTTGTCCAGCGCAGCCTGGCTGGCGTCGCCTTTGTGCTGCACCGCTTCGGCAAACAGCTCACCGAGCTTGTCGCGGCCCTGACCCTCGATGGTCAGGAAGCGCCACGGCCGCAACTGGCCGTGGTCCGGTGCACGCAAGGCGGCCTGGAACAGCGCCTCGCGCTGGGCCTCGTTGGGCGCAGGTTCGGTCAGGCGCGGCACGGAAACACGGTTGAGCAATGCGTCGAGAGCCTCCATCGGCTACCCTCCTGGCAGGTGAATGTGCGGCCATTCTAGCGTTTACATCACCAGACCCATAGGTAGAATGGCGCCCTTCCGTTTCGAGTCAGAGCAGATCACATGGCGTTGCCGACCTTAAGGATCATTGGTTTCATCATCGGCATCTTCCTGATCACCCTGGCGGTCAGCATGGTCGTGCCCATGGCCACCCTGGTGATCTTCGAACGTACCGGCGACCTGCCGTCGTTCCTCTGGTCCAGCCTGATCACCTTCATCGCCGGCCTGGCCATGGTCCTGCAGGGCCGCCCCGAGCACGTCCACCTGCGCCCGCGCGACATGTACCTGCTGACCGTCAGCAGCTGGGTGGTGGTGTGCATCTTCGCCGCCTTGCCCTTCCTGCTGACCCAGCACATCAGCTACACCGACGCCTTCTTCGAAAGCATGTCCGGCATCACCGCCACCGGCGCCACGGTGCTCAGCGGGCTCGACACCATGTCACCGGGCATCCTGATGTGGCGCTCGATGCTGCACTGGCTCGGCGGCATCGGCTTCATCGCCATGGCGGTAGCGATCTTGCCGCTGCTGCGCATCGGTGGCATGCGCCTGTTCCAGACCGAGTCATCAGACCGCTCGGAAAAGGTCATGCCGCGCTCGCACATGGTCGCCAAGTCGATCGTCGGTGTGTACGTCGGCTTCTCGATCTTGGGAGCACTGGCCTTCTGGTGGGCCGGCATGAGCCCGTTCGATGCCATCAACCACGCCATGTCGGCGATCTCCACTGGCGGGTTCTCCACCTCTGACCAGTCACTGGCCAAATGGGACATCCCCGCCGTGCACTGGGTCGCGGTGGTGGTGATGATCATGGGCAGCCTGCCCTTCACGCTGTACGTGGCGACCTTGCGTGGCAACCGCAAGGCCCTTATCCGCGACCAGCAGGTTCAAGGTTTGCTGGGCATGCTGGTGGTCACCTGGATCGTGCTCGGCACCTGGTACTGGTACACCACCAACCTGCACTGGCTCGATGCCCTGCGCCACGTAGCACTGAACGTGACCTCGGTGGTCACCACCACCGGTTTCGCCCTGGGCGACTACAGCCTGTGGGGCAACTTCTCGCTGATGCTGTTCTTCTACCTGGGCTTCGTTGGCGGCTGCTCCGGCTCCACCGCCGGCGGTATCAAGATCTTCCGCTTCCAGGTGGCCTACATCCTGCTCAAGGCCAGCCTCAACCAGCTGATCCACCCGCGCGCGGTGATCAAACAGAAGTACAACGGCCATCGCCTGGACGAAGAAATCGTACGCTCGATCCTGACCTTCTCGTTCTTCTTCGCCATCACCATCTGCGTGATGGCCCTGCTGCTGTCGCTGCTGGGCGTTGACTGGATGACCGCACTGACTGGCGCTGCCGGCACCGTGTCGGGCGTCGGCCCGGGCCTCGGCGAAGTGGTCGGCCCTTCGGGCAACTACTCGACGCTGCCGGATGCCGCCAAATGGGTGCTGTCGACCGGCATGCTGCTCGGCCGCCTGGAGATCATCACGGTGCTGGTGTTGTGTATGCCGGCGTTCTGGCGTCACTGACCTCGCCAGGCTCCGCACCCAGCCGGGCGCGGTACTCGCTGGGGGTCACATCGAACCAGCGGCGAAACGCCCGATAGAAGTTGCTCGGGTCGGCAAAACCCAGCAGGTAGGCGGTTTCCAGCAGGGTCATGCCTGGCTGGGCCAGGTATTGCTCGGCCAGTTCGCGGCGGGTGTCGTCGAGCAACGTCTGGAAGCTGGTGCCCTCTTCCTGCAAACGGCGCTGCAAGGTGCGCTGAGACAGGTGCAGGGACTGGGCCAGGGTTTCGCGCTTGGGTTCACCTTGCGGCAGGATGCGGCACAGTACCTGGCGCACCCGGTGAGTCACGCGGCTTTCCGAGAAACGCGCGAGGTATTCGCCGGCAAAGCGGTCGTGCAGGATGGCCATGGCTTCATTGGCGGTGGGCAATGGCGCTTCCATGTCGGCCCGCTCGAACACCAGTGCATCGTGCGGGGCACCGAATATCAGCGGGGAATGGAATGCCACCTTGTACGGCTCGATATCCTTCGGCTGCGGCCCCTGCACCAGCACCCGTCGCGGCTGCACCGGCCGGCCACTGAGCCATTTGCACAAGGCCAGCGCGCAAGCCAGCGAGGCTTCGGCGCTGTGCCGGGTGGGTGGCAGGTGATCGCCATGCACGGTCAGAATCAGCGAATAGCCTTCAGGGCCGAGGATGAAGCTCAGGTCCGAGCTTTCGGCAATGATGCGCTGGTAGCGCACCAGCCGCTCGAAACCTTCGGCCAGGGTGCGGCTGGACATCAACGCATAGCCCACCACATGGAACGAAGCCGGGCGCACCACCCGCGCCATGTTCAGGCCAATGGCTTCGTTGCCCGAGAGTTCGACCGCGAGCTGCCAGAGGCGGGTCATGGCGTCTTGCGGAAAGCGTGCATCCGGGTCGTCGAGTGCAGCAAAATCCAGCCCCAGCTGCTTGAACATGGCCGGGCAATCGAGCCCTTCCAGCTCCAGCGCCTTGACAATCCCTGATGCCCAGCTGGCTGACGTGGTTCTTTCACTCATGGCAGGCTTCTTATACTGACCGCTTCATGCGGTGAACCCCAAGGATACTCATTTGGCGCCTATTGTCACTGGCCGGCACCGCCAATGACTCTAGACTCGATTCAGGCTCCACGCCGTGTATCCTGTCCAAAAGTGATAATCCCGGAGCACTGCCCATGACCAGCACCGCGCAGTTTCGCAGTTTCGCCGAGTTCTATCCGTATTACCTGGGGGAACACAGCAACCCCACCTGCCGACGCCTGCACTTCGTCGGCACCAGCCTGGTGATTGCCTTGCTCGCCTATACCCTCGGCAGCGGCAAGTGGCTGCTGCTGCTGGCCGTACCGTTTTGCGGGTACGGCTTCGCCTGGGTCGGGCATTTCTTCTACGAGCGGAACAAACCGGCGACGTTCAAGCATCCGTGGTACAGCCTGGTCGGCGATTTCGCCATGTTCCGCGACATCCTGCTCGGCAGGATCAGCCTCTAGGCCGGCTCGCGCAGGGCCGTCGCGGCTTCGGCCTGGCGGGCCTGTGCGTCGGCCAGCCGATACAGCTCGATACTGCCATCCCAGTGCTCGATCAACGCCGTGCACGACTCTACCCAATCTCCGCAGTTGAGGTATTCCACCTCCCCCACCTGGCGAATCTCGGCATGGTGGATGTGCCCACAGACCACACCATGAAAACCGCGACGGGTACATTCATGGGCAATCGCATCCTCGAAGTCGCTGATGAAGTTCACCGCGCCTTTGACCTTGTGCTTGAGGTACGCCGACAGCGACCAGTAGCCATACCCATAGCGCGCACGCCAATGGTTGAGCCAGCGGTTGAGCACCAGGGTGAATTCGTAGGCACGGTCGCCGAGGAAGGCCAGCCAGCGGTGATAACGGGTGATCACGTCGAACTGGTCGCCATGGATCACCAACAGGCGACGGCCGTCGGCGGTCAGGTGCTCGGCCTCGTCCACCAGCTGGATGTTGCCCAGCATCAGCTTCGAGTAACGCCGCAGGAACTCGTCATGGTTACCGGTGACGTAGATCACCTCGGTGCCGCGCTTGCTCATGGTCAGCAAGCGGCGGATGACATTGGTGTGGGCCTGCGGCCAGTAAATGCCGCTGCGCAGCTTCCAGCCATCGATGATATCGCCGACCAGGTAGACGCGGTCGGCCTGGTAGCCCTTGAGGAACTGCGACAGGTGTTCGGCCTGGCAGTCACGAGTGCCCAGGTGCACGTCGGATATCCACAAGGTGCGCACGCGCTGCTTGCGTGACGGGCGAGAGAGTTCGACATGGGTCATGGGCAGGCTCCGGCGCTGTTTGCTGGAGACTGGCAGGCACAGATGACAGGTTGGTGGCAGGGATGTGACGAGTGATGGTCTGCCAGGAATGCGGCACAATGGCTGACAGCCCCACGAGGATGCCCCATGGCCGGCCCGATACTTTCCTTGCGCCACTACCGCGATGAGCTGATCGCCCACAGTCACGAACACCCGCAATTGGTGTTCGGCCTGCACGGCCGCCTGGATTTCGAGGTGCAGGGCCACGGCGCCAGGGTGGCCCGCCAGGGGCTGATGGTGGTACCCGCTGGCGCCCATCACACTTGCGGCAGCGACGTCGGCAGCGATTGCCTGGTGCTGGATGTGCCCGGAGAGCACTGGTTGCACGAGCAACTGGGGGCGCATGCCGATGCCAGCCGACGCCTGCTCGACCAGCCAGGCGCACTGGGGCTGGATGATCGCCAGCAGCAACTGGTGGACTGGCTGGCAGCGAGCCCCATGGACGACCCGCTGATCGCCCGGCAAGGCGCGGTGCTGTTGCTGGCCAGCCTCAACCCCAGCGCCTCGGCCAAGGTCACACCCAGCCAGCGCCTGCCCTATGCTGCATTCGATGCGCATATCGAACAGCACGCAGCGCACCCCTTGCAGGTGGCCGACCTGGCGCGCATCGCCGGTGTATCCAGCACCCGGCTGCATGCACGGTTTAGCGCCGAGTGCGGCATGACGCCGATGGACTACATCCGCCAGCGGCGCCTGCTCAAGGCCAGGCGGCTGGTCACCCAGACCTTGCTGCCGATGGGTGAGATTGCGGCGCGGGTGGGGTACAGCTCGCAGAGTGCGTTTTCGGCGGCGATGCTGCGGGCGTTTGGCTGCTCGCCGCTGGCCATGCGGCGAGAGCCTGGCGACAACTGACGGCAGGATGGCGACAGAACGTGTTGGCCTGTGGCTTTACACTTTGCTGCACCGGCCCTTTCGCGGGCACGCCCGCTCCCACAGGTACAGTGTTGCTCTGAAGGGCAGTGATATTCCTGTGGGAGCGGGTTTACCCGCGAAAGGGCCGGTACAGCCAGTAAAGAATCAAAGGACTTGCAATGAACCACCGCACTGCCCTCGGCGCCCTGCACATCGGCGCGTTGTTCTTCGGCCTGACCGGCGTCTTCGGCAAACTGGCCGCCAGCGCCAGCCCGGCAATCATCGTCTTCGGCCGCGCCGCCTTCGCCGTGCTGGCCCTGGCGCTGTTTGCCAGCCTCACCGGCCCCGGCTGGCGACGCCTGAGCGGCCAGGACATTCGCCGCCTGCTGCTCGGCGGCGTGCTGCTGGCCGGCCATTGGGTCAGTTTCTTCATCGCCGTGAAAGTCGGCGGCGTGGCCATCGCGACCCTGGGCTTTGCCAGCTTCCCGGCTTTCACGGTGATCCTCGAAGGCCTGCTGTTCCGCGAGCGCATCCGTCGCAACGAAGGCGTGCTGGTGGTGCTGGTCAGCATCGGCCTGATCCTGGTCACCCCGGCATTCGACCTGGCCAGCCAGGCCACCGGCGGCCTGCTCTGGGCCTTGCTCTCCGGCTTGCTGTTCTCGCTGCTGTCGCTGACCAACCGTGCCGGCTCCGGGCGCTTGCCCGCCGTGCAGGCGGCGCTGTGGCAAAACCTGGTAGTCGGCTTGTGCCTGCTGCCCTTCGCGGGTCCGGGGCTGAGCCAGGTCGCCAGCCTGGACTGGTTGTGGATCGCCTTGCTCGGGGTCTTCTGCACCGGCGTCGCCCACAGCCTGTTCGTGGCCAGCCTGGCGGTGATCAAGGCGCGCACAGCCGCCGTGGTGTTCGCCATGGAGCCGGTCTATGGCATCGCCGTGGCCTGGGCGGTATTTGCCGAAACGCCAACCCTGCGCATGCTGCTGGGCGGCGTGCTGATCATCTTCGCCATCGTGCTGTCGAGCCGCATGGCCGCCGAACAGCCAGCCCGGCAAAAGGTCGTGGCCGAGGGCACCTGATCAGCGATCGTTGTGGCCCAGGTCGCGCTGCGGGTCGATCTGGTCGCGCACGCGCTGCTTGAGTACCTTGGCCTCGGGGAAGCCCCCGCCGGCCTTGCGCTCCCAGATCTGCACGCCATCGCAGGTGATGCGGAAGATGCCGCCGGTACCCGGCTCCAACGCCACCCGGGCAAGGTCGTCGCTGAAGGTGCTGAGCAGTTCCTGGGCTAACCAGGCGGCGCGCAGCAGCCATTGGCACTGCGTGCAATATGTGATGACGATTTCCGGCTTGTTGTCGGCCATGCTGAGGCATCTCCAGGTGAGGGGCCGCTTATACTAGCGGTCTTTAGCCTTCGGTTTGAGACTCACGATGCGCCGCCTGCTGTTATGCCTTCTGCTGATGCTCACTGCCCTCACCGTATTCGCCGCCGAGCCTGCCCGCCCCAAGGTCGGCCTGGTGTTGTCTGGCGGTGCCGCCCGTGGCCTGGCCCATATTGGCGTGCTCAAGGCCCTGGAGGAACAGGGCGTGCACATCGATGCCATCGCCGGCACCAGCATGGGCGCCGTGGTGGGTGGGCTGTATGCCTCCGGCTACAGTGTCGAGGAACTGGAAAAACTCGCCACCACGCTGGACTGGCAGCAGGCGCTGTCCGATGCACCGCCACGCAAGGACGTACCGTTCCGGCGCAAGCAGGATGACCGCGACTTCCTGGTCAAACAGAAACTAAGCTTCCGCGACGACGGCAGCCTTGGCTTGCCGCTGGGCGTTATCCAGGGCCAGAACCTGGCGCTGCTGCTGGAAAGCAAGCTGGCCCACACCGCCGACACCCGCGACTTCGACAAGCTGCCGATCCCCTTCCGCGCCGTGGCCACCGACATCGCCAGCGGCGAGAAGGTGGTGTTCAGCCGTGGCCACCTGCCGCAGGTGATTCGCGCAAGCATGTCGATCCCCGCCGTGTTCGCCCCGGTCGAGCTGGATGGCCGCCTGCTGGTGGATGGCGGCATGACCGACAACATCCCGCTCGACGTGGCCCGGAAGATGGGCGTCGACCTGGCCATCGTGGTCGATATCGGCACCCCGCTGCGCGACCGCAAACAACTGACCACGGTGGTCGACGTGCTCAACCAGTCGATCACCCTGATGACCCGGCGCAATTCCGAGGAACAGCTGGCCAGCCTGCACCGCGACGACATCCTGATCCAGCCACAGCTGGCCGCCTACGGCGTCACCGACTTCGGCCGTGCCCAGGACATGATCGACGCCGGCTATCGCGCCACCCGGCTGCTCGACACGCGCCTGGCCGCGCTGCGCCAACCAGAGCGCGACGCCAGCCTGGCCGTGGCCCGCTCGCCAGGCCAGCGCACGCCAGTGATCACCGCAATCAGGATTGAGAACGACTCGAAAGTCAGCGACGACGTGATCCGCTATTACATTCGCCAGCCGATTGGCGAACCACTGGCACTCGACCGCCTGCAGACCGACATGGGCACCCTGTATGGCCTGGACTACTTCGACCGGGTGCAGTACCGCGTGGTGCACAAGGGCGACGACAACATCCTGGTGATCAACGCCCGCGGCAAGCGCGGCGGCACCGACTACCTGCGCCTGGGCCTGAACCTGTCGGACGACCTGCGCGGTGACAGCGCCTTCAACCTCGGCGCCAGCTACCGCATGAACGGCATCAACCGACTGGGCGCGGAATGGCTGACCCGTGCCCAGATTGGTGACCAGCAGGAGTTGTACAGCGAGTTCTACCAGCCGCTGGACGTGGGTTCGCGCTACTTCGTCGCGCCCTATCTTGACCTCGGCTCGCAGAACATCGAAGCGACCCTGGACAACGACCCGATCGCCGAGTACCGGCTTGAACGCTATGGTTTCGGCCTTAACGTCGGCCGCCAGATTGGCACTTCCGGCGAGGTGCGCCTGGGCGTGGGCAAGGCCTGGGGCAAGGCCGAGGTGCGTGTCGGCGACCAGGACCTGCCCAGCGTCAGCTTCAACGAAGGCTTCTACGAGCTGAAATACTCGTTCGACACCCTCGACAACGTGTACTTCCCGCACCAGGGTGAGGACATCGGGCTGACCTTTCGCAAGTACGACAAGTCGCTGGATTCGGACGAGGACTACCGGCAGTGGCTGCTGAACCTGGACAAGGCATTCAGCGTCGGCCCGAACACCTTCGTGCTGGGTGGGCGCTATGGACGCACGCTGGACCCAACGGAGGTGGTGACGTCGAGCTTCGTGCTGGGTGGCGCGAGGGAGCTGTCGGGCTTCCGCCAGGACTCGGTGTCAGGGCAGAACGTCAGCCTGCTGCGGATGGTGTACTACCGGCGCCTGACGCCGCGCGCCTATCTGCCGCTGGACTTCCCGCTGTATATCGGTGGGTCGCTTGAGCGTGGGCGGGCGTGGAACAATGACAATGCGTTCGACAGCGGCTACATCAATGCGGCGAGCATCTTCCTGGGGCTGGAGACGCCGCTTGGGCCGTTGAACCTGAGTTATGGGGCCAACACGGCGAATGAGCAGGCGGTGTACCTGAACCTGGGGCATACCTTCTAAATGATCAGGGCCGCTTTGCGGCCCCTTCGCGACACAAGGCCGCTCCTACAGAAGTATGCGATCCCCTGTAGGAGCGGCCTCGTGTCGCTGCGAAGCAGCCCCACAAGACTCAGGATTTTTCGAGGTTGGCGAGAATCTTGGCATGCACCCGCATGCACACTTCCAGATCGGCTTCATCCACGCCCGTGAACAGCTCCAGGCGCAAGGCATTGGCGATGGTCTCGATCTGCTCGATCAGCGGCTTGGCCGGTGGGCACAGCTGGATCTTCTTCGCCCGCCGATCCTCCATCACCGCCTGGCGACGCACCAGCCCCTGGCCTTCCAGGCTGTCGAGCAGTCGTGCCAGCGTCGGGCCCTCAACGCCCACGCTCTGCGCCAGCTCGCGCTGGGTGGGCGCCTCTTCGAAACGGGCCAGGTGCAACAACACCAACCAGCGCGCCTGGGACAGATTGAGCCCGGCCAGGCGGCGATCCAGCTCGGCACGCCAGCCACGGGACATCTGCGCCAGCTGCATGCCGAAGCGGTGTTGGTTGTCGGTCAGGGGCATAAGCAACTCATAGACTAGAACTAATTATTAGTCAGCTAACCATGCTCCGGGACATCAGGCAAGGCTGCCCGCCCCGGAAACGTCCGATAATCGTCAAAAAGGATGACAAACATCAGCAGTTGACTGAAATGCCGCCCATCAGAGTTCGAACTCCGCCGCCAGCGCCGCACGCACACAGTACAGCACGCCTTCCGGCACCCGTGCACCGAACAAGGGGGCAATCGCCGATACCGGCGGCAACTCGCCCTCGCCATCGAGGAAGGCATCCTGCACTTCCATCATCAGGTCTTCCGGCAGGTCCAGTGCCTGCTCCAGGCTCAGCTCCTGGCGGCCAAGGGCTTCGGCCAGCAGGCTGTAGACGTTCTTCTCGCTGCAGTTGAGCTGCCCGGCGATCTGCGCCGGGGTCATGCCGGCGCGGGCCAGGCTGACCAGTTCGTGGCGCAGGTCGAGCACCACCTTCGGCGCCTCCTCGGTGCCACCGGCACCATTGAGTACTTCGAGGAAGGCCTGGCCATAGCGCTCCAGCTTGCGCGCACCCACGCCGCTGACCTGGGCCATGTCGCTGAGGCTGGTCGGCTGGCTGCGGAGCATTTCCAGCAAGGTGGAATCGGGAAAGATGACGTAGGGCGGCACGCTGTGCTCTTCGGCCAACTTGCGCCGCAGGGTGCGCAGCGCCTCCCACAGCTCGCGCTCCTCGGCGCGCACCAGCTGGCTGGCCGGGCTGCCGCCGCTGGAGGACGTCTTGGCCACGGTCTGTGGCTTGAGGTCGCGGCGCAGCTGCAGGTTCACCTCGCCGCGCAGCAGCGGCCGGCAGCTGTCGGACAGGCGCAAGCCACCGTAGCCTTCCAGGTCGATGTCGACCAGGCCGCGCGCCACCAGCTGGCGGAACAACGAACGCCACTCGGCCTCGGCCAGGCCCTTGCCGACCCCGAACACCGAAAGCTTCTCGTGGCCGAAGTTGCGCACCTTCTCGGTGTCCTTGCCCAGCAGCACGTCGACCAGGTGGCCAACGCCGTAGCGCTGGCCGGTGCGGAACACCGCCGACAGGGCCTGACGGGCCGGCTCGGTGGCGTCCCAGGTCTGGATCTGGTCGACGCAATTGTCGCAGTGGCCGCACGGCTGTTCGAGGGTTTCGTCGAAATAGGCCAGCAGCGACTGACGGCGGCAGCGGGTTTCTTCGCACAGGGCCAGCATGGCGTCGAGCTTGTGCTGCTCGATGCGTTTGTGGCGCTCGTCACCTTCGGAGTTCTGCAGCATCTGCTTGAGCATCACCATGTCCTGCAGGCCGTAGGCCATCCAGGCATCCGACGGCAGGCCGTCACGGCCGGCACGGCCGGTTTCCTGGTAATAGGCCTCGAGCGACTTGGGCAGGTCGAGGTGGGCAACGAAGCGCACGTTGGGCTTGTCGATGCCCATGCCGAAGGCAATGGTGGCGACCATGATCAGCCCTTCCTCGTTGAGGAAGCGGTGCTGGTTGGCCGCGCGCGTCTCGGCGGCAAGGCCGGCGTGGTATGGCAAGGCCGGGAAACCTTGCTCGCAGAGGAACGCAGCGGTCTCATCGACCTTCTTGCGCGACAGGCAGTACACGATGCCAGCGTTGCCGCGGCGCTCGCCGAGGAAGGCCATCAGCTGCTTGCGTGGCGCCTCCTTGGGCACGATGCGGTAGAAGATGTTCGGCCGGTCGAAACTCGACAGGAAGCGCTCGGCCCCCTGCAAGTGCAGGCGCTGGACGATCTCCTCGCGGGTTCGCATGTCGGCGGTGGCTGTCAGGGCGATCCGCGGCACATGGGGGAACAGTTCGGCCAGTTGCCCCAGTTGCAGGTACTCGGGGCGGAAGTCATGGCCCCACTGCGAGACACAGTGAGCTTCGTCGATGGCGAACAGCGAGATGTCGAGGTCACGCAGGAAGTCCAGCATGCGCGGCTGCACCAGGCGCTCAGGCGCCAGGTAGAGCATCTTCACCTCGCCCCGGCGCAGGCGCCCGGCCAGGTCACGCTGCTGCTCCGGGCTCAGGGTGGAATTCAGCGCCGCCGCAGCGACGCCGAGTTCGTCGAGGGTGGCGACCTGGTCGTCCATCAGCGCGATCAGCGGCGACACCACCACCGTCAGGCCCGGGCGCAACAAGCCAGGCACCTGGAAGCACAGGGACTTGCCGCCACCGGTAGGCATCAGCACCAAGGCATCGCCGCCATTGGCCACGCATTCGATGATCGCTGCCTGGCGCCCACGGAAACTGTCGTAACCGAAGATATCCTTGAGAACGCGCTGAGCCTGTTCGAGCATGTGCAACTCCACAAATCGCCGTACCATCCTGGACACAGGCTGGACGAAAAACCCGCCCCGCACACGCCAAAAGCGTAAGCGGCTTTTGCCAGAGGGTCGGGAAAACCCGCCCCTGGATGAAAAACGGCGGAGTATACCGTAGTGACGGCCCGCACAGGATGCCCGGTGACGGACGTTCCCTTTGCCCCGCTGCCGCCGCAAGGTGCTAGAATTCACTATCGTTTATTCCCCAAGGTAGCCCTGTAATGTCCTTCGCCGAGCAACTGACCCGCCTGCAAGCCTTCCTCGACGCCGACGAGCTGCACGAAGAAGCGCTGGACTACGTCGCCGCACACGGCTACCTGACCGCGCTGTCGATCTGCTCCGAGGACGTCCCCGAGCGTGAATGGATCGACGCGCTGTTCGCCGAAGAACCTCATTACGCCAGCGATGCCCAGCGCACCGAGATCGAAGCGACGCTGGTGGCCCTCAAAGGCCACATCGCCCGCCAGCTGGCCAGCGACGAAGAATTCGACCTGCCATGCGAGCTGGACCTGACCGACGAGCCGGACGATTCCGACCTGCGTGGCTGGTGCATCGGCTTCATGGAAGGCGTGTTCCTGCGTGAAGAGGCCTGGTTCGAGAACGCCGAGGAAGAAGTCAGCGAAATGCTGCTGCCGATCATGGTCGGTTCCGGCCTGTTCGACGAACAACCCGAGTTCGCCGACATCGCCAGCAACGCCAACCTGCAGGACGACATGATCGTGCAGATCCCGGAAGCACTGAGCGCGCTGTTCCTGCTGCTGCACGCTCCAGACGAGAAGCCGGCGCTGCTCAAGCCACGCCACCACTGAGTCGGCCGTGCGCTACCTGCTGCTGGCCATCGGCTGGCTCAGTGTTGCGCTGGGGGTGCTGGGGATCTTCCTGCCGGTGTTGCCCACCACCCCGTTTCTGCTGCTGGCGGCGGCATGCTTCGCCCGCAGCTCACCGCGCTTTCACGATTGGCTGGTCAACCATCCCAAGCTTGGCCCGTGGATACGTGACTACCTGAGTGGCGAGGGCATTCCGCTCAAGGGCAAGGTCTACGCCATCGGGCTGATGTGGGCGAGCATCGGCTTGTCCTGCTACCTGGTGCCGTTGTTCTGGGCCAGGACCTTCATGCTCACCAGTGCGGTGCTGGTGACTGCCTACATCCTCAAGCAGAAGACCTTGCGTCGCTCAGGCTGAGCCCTGCTATCGCCTGTTCCGGCCTCTTCGCGGGGCAAGCCCGCTCCTACAGGTATGCGATGGCCTGTGTAGGAGCGGGCTTGCCCCGCGAAGAGGCCGGACCTGCTTACACCGTATCCACCTTCAACGAATGGTCATTGATCATCCCGTTGATGATGGTCGCCGTATCCTGCCCCGCCGAAATCACTCCGCCCGCCCCTGCCGTCACGCCATAGTGCTGGGCCAGGTCGACGCCAGCCAGCTCGATGGTCTGGGTCGGCGCCGCCCCCGCCACGCTGCTGACCTCGATGGTCGAGACCACATTGCTGCCGCTGCCACTGACCTTGAAGTGCAAGTAGTCATCCAGCGACGCCGCCGTGGCATTCTCGCCCTGCAGCAGCTGCGACAGGTCCAGGTGGTCGCTGCCCGGGGTGAAGTCGGTGACCGTGTCATGCCCGGTGTCGCCCTTCTGCCAGACGAAGGTGTCGTTGCCATTGCCGCCGGTCATGACGTCGTTGCCCGGCCCGCCGATGAGGATGTCGTTGCCATCGCCGCCCTTGAGTACATCGTTGCCCAGGCCGCCGTTGAGCAGGTTGTCGCCGGCATCACCGATCAAGGTGTCGTTGTAGTCGGAGCCGATCAGGTTCTCGATGCCGGTCAAGGTATCGATGCCGGCGGCACCGGTATTCTGCGGGCCAATATGGCTCAGGTCGACCGTCACCCCGCCAGTGGCAGAGGCATAGCTGGCGGTATCGTTGCCCGCCCCGCCATCGAGCAGGTCGTTGCCGAGGCCGCCGATCAACAGGTCATTGCCGTTGCCACCGTGCAGAATGTCATTGCCAGCGCCCCCCACCAGCACATCATGGCCGTCACCCCCGTTGAGAAGGGTGTCGGCGTTGCTTGCCATCAACACATCATCACCGGCCGTGCCATTCAGGGTTGTCCCGGCCTGGTAGGTGATATCCACCGCACCGGTAGCACTGCCGCCATGGCCATCGCTGACCGTGTAGCTGGCCTGGTGCACGTCGTTCACGGCGTTGCTGTAGTCGACCACCAGGCTCAGTTTGTAACTCTCGGCAGCCTTGCTGTGGTCCGACGGGTTGATCTGATTGACCACATGGATGCTGTACACACCGTCATGGCTGGCGGTGAAGCTGCCGCCGTCGGCAATGGGCTGGTAGCTGCCGTTGGCATCCTTCCACTCCAGGCTGACGTTGCCGTCTGGCCGGTCATGGTCAAGTTGCAGGGTCTCGCCCTTGCGCAGGCTGACGGTGATCACATCCTCGCCGTTGGCGTTGCTGCTGTTGATGTTGCCGAGGTAGCCGAGTACCACCAGCGCCGCAGTCATGCTGCCGGACGCCGTGGTGAAGGCGCTGCGCTCCAGGGCTTTGAACTGGTTGTCGAGCGTGTTGCCATGGCCATCGAAGGAGATGCTCGAAACGCTGTTGCCGAGGGTGAAGCCTGCCCCCTTGCTGGCAAAGTTCGTGTCGACGGTGATCGGCGCCGCACTGAGACGGTCGTTGTCGGCGTCGCTGTCGTTGGCCAGCAGCGCTTCGGACGGCACGGTGATACTGGCACCGGTGATATTGGTAATCACATGGTCCGCGCCTGCCACCGGCGCATGATTGCCATTGATCAGCACCAGCAAGTCGGCGCTGCTGGTATCGCCGTCATTGTCACTGACCATGAAGCCGAAGCGTTCGGACTGCAAGTAGTCAGCGCCCTTGGGCGGCGTGTAGGTGAACTCGCCGCTGTCCATGTTCACCAGCAGGCTGCCACCCAGGCTGGTCTTGATGGTGAGCGTATTACCGGTGGTATCGAAGCTGGCGTTGTCTGCGCCACCGCTGGCCAGGTATCCGCCCTGCCCCGCGTTGGCTTTCGGGTCGTACGTGTAGGTGGTGCCGTCCACCAGCAGTGCCTTGATGAAACCGCCATCGGCGCCAAAGGTGCCATCGCTGAGCAGGCTGCCGGTAATCGGCGAACCCTGAACGGTGCCTGACAGCACACCATAGAGTTGGTTGAAGTCGGTGACGATTACCGCGTTGGTGTCGGTATGGCTGCTGCCGTCGTAGGCCAACGGGTTCAGGTTGCCGGCATTGATATCCTTGCCCAGGCCAATGGCGTATGACTTGATGCCATTGCTGTCGAGGAACGTTTCCCAGATGGATTCGCTGGAAGCGGTGATGGCATGCCCGGAGCTGGGCTCGCCATCGGAGAAGAAGTAGCTGACGTTCTGCGCGCCGGCCAGTTTGCCATTTTGGGCAAAGGCCGTCTGGGCAGCCGTGGCCGCGCTGTCGTAGTAGGTCGAACCACCCGCGTGCAGGCCGTTGACGATCGACTTGGCGACGTCAACGCTGACCCACTCGGCCGCCTGGATCTGCGCGCCACCACTGAAGGTGACGATCTGCACCTTGATGTCGCCCATGTCGTCGTACTTGTCGAGCAGCGCAGCGATCGCCTGCTTGGCCGCCTCCATGCGGGTCAGGCCAGGTATGCCTGAAGCAGAGTCCATGCTGCCGGACACATCGATCACCAGCAGGATGTTGGAGTCCACCTGGCCCGGCGTGATGCTGCGCTCGGCGCAGACCGCATTGGGTACATCGTCGACGATGGTGATGGCGATGTTGCTGGTGATGCTGTGGCCCAGCGAATCGGTGGCCTTGTAAGTGAAGTATTCGACTGTCGAATCGGCACCCGGCGTATTGGCGGGCGAGGTCAGCGTGTAGGTATAGCTGCCGTCAGGGTTGATGCTGATCTGACCATACTGGCCGACAGCGTTGCCCACCAGGCTGTAGGTCAGCGCCCCCACGCCACCGGACACCGAGCCCACCAGCGAGCCGGACGCCGTTTCGCCGGTCGAGTTCGGGTCACTGCCGATGGCGCTGCCTGCCGCCAGGTCGTTGCCATCCTTGTGCAGGTCCAGGGCTTTCTCGAACACCGTGACATCGCGGTCCTCGCAGGCCACGAGCCTTGCGTCGTGCACGTTGATGGTCAGGGTAGTGGTGCTTTCGTCGCCATCGGCATCGCGGATGGTGTAGACGAAGCGGTCGACGGCATCCCGTGGCGACGCCACGTCGGGGTTGGAGTGGTAGACCGCGTTGCCCTTCTCGTCGATGGTCAGGTAGCCGTACTGGCCGTTCACCTGGCTGTTCAACTGGCCGATGGCAGACGTGGAGGTATCACTGCCGGCACGCACGCCGACCACGTAGTTGCCATCGCCGCGCACGTCGGCACCCACCACATCGTTGTACAGCACATTGCCGCTCACCTCGTCGCCCTTGTAGACGCTGACAGCATCGCAATGGGCCTGGGGCACGTCGTCGACAATGCTGATGACAATGGTGCTGGTGGCCGAGTGACCGTAAGCGTCCTGAACCTGATAGGTAAAGGATTCAGTGACGGTGTTGGCGCCATCGTTGGCATGGGTGGGTGAGTTGGCCGGCGAGGTCAGGGTATAGGTGTAGCTGCCGTCGGCATTCAGGTGAATCTGGCCATATTGGCCGACAGCATTGCTGATAAGGCTGTAGGACAAGGCGCCTATGCCACCACTGGCCAAGCCGGCCAGGCTGCCAGAGGCGGTTTCGAGGGGCGATGTCGGATCGCTGCCGGTGACCGTACCTGCGGCCAGATCGCTGCCATCCTTGCTCATGTCCAGGGCTTTCTCGAACACCGCAGCTTGGCCATCCATGCACACTTCGATGCGCGGGTCATGCACATTGATGGTGATCGTCGTGGTGCTTTCGTCGCCATCGGCATCGCGGATGGTGTAGACGAAGGTGTCGACGGCATCCCGCGGCGACACCACGTCCGGGTTGGAGTGGTAGACCGCGTTGCCCTTTTCGTCGATGGTCAGGTAGCCGTACTGGCCGTTCACCTGGGTGTTCAGCTGGCCGATGGCAGACGTGGAGGTATCACTGCCGGCACGCACGCCGACCACATAGTTGCCGTCGCTGCGCACGTCGGCACCGACCACATCGTTGTACAGCACATTGCCGCGCACCTCGTCGCCCTTGTACACGCTGGTGTAATCGCTGTGGGCTTGCGGCACGTCGTCGACGATGGTGATGACGATGGTGCT
>NZ_JAGIBG010000042.1 GCF_017744435.1 Pseudomonas sp. | reverse complement strand
TTGCCGATGCCATCGTGAAAAAGAACCGCGGGGAGTAAGCGCTTCTCCTGCACCGCCCCCTTCGCGGGCACGCCCGCTCCCACAGGAATCGCATATTCCCTGTGGGAGCGGGCGTGCCCGCGAAGGGGGCGGTGCAGGAGAAGCGCTTACTCCCCGCGGTTCTTTTTCACGATGGCATCGGCAATGCTCGCCGGTGCCTCGGCATAGCGGGTGAACTCCATCGAGAAGCTCGCCCGCCCCTGGGTCATCGAGCGCATCGAGGTGGCATAGCCGAACATCTCGCCCAACGGCACCTCGGCGCGGATCACCTTGCCCGCCGGTGTCTCGTCGCCATCCTGGATCATCCCCCGACGCCGGCTCAAGTCGCCGAGGATATCGCCCTGATACTCCTCGGGCGTTACCACCTCGACCTTCATCACCGGTTCCAGCAACACTGCGCCGCCTTTCTGCGACAGCTGCTTGGTGGCCATGGAGGCCGCGATCTTGTAGGCCATCTCGTTGGAGTCGACGTCGTGGTACGAGCCGTCGAATACCGCCGCCTTCAGATTGATCAGCGGGTAACCGGCCAGCACGCCGTTCTTCATCTGCTCCTCGATGCCTTTCTGGATCGCCGGGATGTACTCGCGTGGCACCACGCCGCCGACGATCTCGTTGACGAACTCCAGGCCTTCCTTGCCTTCATCGCCGGGGGCGAAGCGGATCCAGCAGTGGCCATACTGGCCGCGCCCGCCCGACTGGCGAACGAAGCGGCCCTCGATCTCGCAGGTGTTGCGGATCTTCTCGCGGTAGGCCACCTGCGGCTTGCCGATGTTGGCGTCGACGTTGAACTCGCGTTTCATGCGGTCGACGATGATGTCCAGGTGCAGTTCGCCCATGCCGGAGATGATGGTCTGGCCGGTTTCTTCATCGGTGCGCACGCGGAACGACGGGTCCTCCTGGGCCAGCTTGCCCAGGGCGATGCCCATCTTCTCCTGGTCGCCCTTGGTCTTCGGTTCCACCGCCACCGAGATCACCGGGTCGGGGAAGTCCATGCGTTCGAGAATGATCGGCTTGTCCATGTCGCACAGGGTATCGCCGGTGGTGACGTCCTTCATGCCTATCAGTGCGGCGATGTCGCCGGCACACACGTCCTTGATCTCGGCGCGCTGGTTGGCGTGCATCTGCACCATGCGGCCGATGCGCTCCTTCTTGCCTTTCACCGAATTGAGCACGGCGTTGCCTGAGCTGAGCACGCCGGAATACACCCGGGCGAAGGTCAGGGTGCCGACGAAGGGGTCGGTGGCGATCTTGAAGGCCAGGGCGGAGAAAGGTTCCTTGTCGTCTGCGTGACGTTCCAGATGTTTTTCTTCGTCGTCCGGGTCGGTGCCCTTGATCGCCGGGATTTCCGAAGGGGCGGGCAGGTAGTCGATCACCGCGTCGAGCATCAGCGGTACACCCTTGTTCTTGAACGACGAGCCGAGAATGGTCGGGACGATTTCATTGGCGATGGTGCGCTGGCGCAAGGCAGCCTTGATTTCATCGACGCTCAGCTCCTCGCCTTCGAGAAACTTCATGGTCAGCTCATCGTTGGCTTCGGCGGCGGCCTCGATCATGTGCGCTCGCCATTCGTCGGCCAGCGCCTGCAGTTCGGCGGGAATGGCTTCTTCGCGGTAGCTGGTGCCCTGGTCGTTGTCGTTCCAGTAGATCGCCTTCATCTTCACCAGGTCGATCTGGCCGATGAAGTTCTCCTCGCTGCCGATGGCCAGCTGGATCGGCACCGGGTGGTGGCCCAGGCGCTGGTCGATCTGCTTGACCACCCGCAGGAAGTCAGCCCCCTGGCGGTCCATCTTGTTGATGTAGGCGAGGCGCGGCACATGGTACTTGTTGGCCTGGCGCCAGACCGTCTCAGATTGCGGTTCGACGCCGTCGGCGCCGCTGAACACCACCACCGCGCCATCGAGCACGCGCAGCGAGCGCTCCACCTCGATGGTGAAGTCGACGTGGCCGGGGGTGTCGATGATGTTGAAGCGGTACTTGTCGGCGAACTGCTTGGTCGAGCCTTGCCAGAAGGCCGTGGTCGCCGCCGAGGTGATGGTGATGCCGCGTTCCTGTTCCTGGGCCATCCAGTCCATGGTCGCGGCGCCATCGTGCACCTCGCCCATCTTGTGGTTGACCCCGGTGTAGAACAGGATGCGCTCGGTGGTCGTGGTCTTGCCAGCGTCCACGTGGGC
This sequence comes from Pseudomonas sp., assembly GCF_017744435.1. Classification (GTDB taxonomy): domain Bacteria; phylum Pseudomonadota; class Gammaproteobacteria; order Pseudomonadales; family Pseudomonadaceae; genus Aquipseudomonas. Next base: position 38,261 of record NZ_JAGIBG010000042.1, on the reverse strand, counting down.
GACGATGCCGATATTGCGGTACAGCTCGATGGGCGTTGTACGGGCCATGGCGGACTACCTGCGGATGGGCGGATTCCCCCACGGTAGCAGAGCGGGGGAATCCTGCCTGACCGCCGGGCCGTCAGTCAGCCTGGGCTTGCAGCATCCACTGGCCGTCGATTTCGCGGGCCAGGCCGCTGGCCGGCAGCAGGGCCAGCAGGCGCTCGTGCAGGGCGGCTTCGGTGAAGGTCTTGAGGGTGGTCAGGTCCAGCGCGCCGATCAGGCTGAGATCGGCCTTGGTGTACGACAGCCAGGCCTTTTTCAGCACCTGGGCGACGTCGCTGCCGGCGGTGCTGGCAAAGCGGCGGTGCCACGGGCGGCCCTCGAAGGTGAAGTTGTGTGCGTGGCTGTAGGTGCTTTCGTCGCTGCCTTCAGCGCAGCGGTGGCAGCGGCATGGGCCTTCGCCAAAGGCGTTGCGCAGGTAGCTGTTGAAATCCACGACGGGCTTGAGGGTCAGGCGTTTGTCGACCTCGAACAGGTCGGCGATCAGGGGTTCTTCGGCGCTCACTCAGGTGTCCTCGTGTGGTGTGGCGTGCATCGGCGGGCACCCTAACAGATCGGGACGTCTTTTGCAGGCCCGGCCTCTTCGCGGGTAAACCCGCTCCCACAGGTACCGCACAGCTTTTGAATACTGTGCGGTACCTGTGGGAGCGGGCGAGCCCGCGAAGAGGCCAGTAGAGACAACAAGGGCCACCTGCCGTACTCTACGCGCCCATATACCCAGACACCCTTTTGAGGTAACCCCGCTTGAGCACCAAGTACCCCTACACCGCCACCGTGACCATCAGCGCCGAAGACCGTGGCGGTGACACCGAAGCCTCGGAAAACCCGGGCATGCGCGTCGGTCTGGAAGCGGTAACCGAAACCCTGAAGAAGGTGCATTTCGTCGGTACGCTCGCGGCCCCCGAGAAGTCCGCCACGCACATCTGCGTGACCCTGGAGAACGGCCTGACCTACTACGGCCCGATCGTCAACGGCCACGCCGAACTCGAAGGCGGCTGGATCGCCTTCGAATCCGACATGCTCACCCCTGAAGAACTGGGCCTGTAAGGCTCAGCTCAGTTCAGCCAGGCACTGCTCGAGGATATCCAGCCCTTCCTCGAGCACCTCGGCCTCGATGGTCAGCGGTGCCAGCAGGCGAATGATGTGCCGCGCTTTGCCGCTGGGCATCAGTAACAGCCCCTTGGCCCGCGCCGCTTCCATCACCTTGGCCAACTGGGCTGGCGCCGGGCTGCCGTCGGCATTGACGAACTCGATGCCGCGCATGGCGCCGGTACCGGTCAGGCGGCCGATGTACGGGCTCAGGTTCGAGGCCTTCCAGCGGGCGTGGCGGCCAACGATCGCCTGTTCCTGGCGCTCACCCCAGGTGGCGACGTTCTCGTCGGTCATCTGTGCCAGGCTCGCCAGCGCCGCCGCGCAGGCGATCGGGTTGCCCGAATAGGTGCCCCCCAGGCCGCCCTTGGGCAGTGCCGCCATCAAGTCCTGACGCCCGACCACTGCGCCCAGCGGCATGCCGCCAGCGATGCTCTTGGCCAGCAGCAGCAGGTCCGGCTCGATGCCCAGACGTGGGAAGGCAAAACGCTGGCCGGTACGGCCGAAACCGGACTGGATCTCGTCGATGATGATCAGGATCCCGCGCTCGTCGCAGAAGCGCCGCAGCGCCTGGGCAAACCCTGGGTCAAGGGCGAGGAAGCCGCCTTCGCCTTGCACCGGCTCGAAGATGAACGCCGCCACGTCCTCCACCGCCAACTCGACGCTGAACAAGCGGTCCATGGCCTTGAGCGCCTGCTCGCAGGTCACGCCGGTATCGGCGCTGGGGTAGGGCAGGTGGTACACCGGCCCCGGCAGTTCGCCGACCTTTTGCTTGTACGGCGCGACCTTGCCGTTGAGGTTCAGGGTGGCCAGGGTGCGGCCGTGGAAGCCGCCGTCGAAGGCAATGATGGCGCGTTTGCCGGTAGCGCCGCGGGCGACTTTCAGGGCGTTTTCCGCCGCTTCCGCACCGCTGTTGGTGAGCATGCCGGCCAGTGGGTAGCTGACCGGGACGAACTGGCGCAGGCGCTCCATCAGCTCGAGGTAAGGGCCATGGGGGGCGGCGTTGAAGGCGTAGTGGGTCAGGCGGCTGGCCTGGGCCTGGATCGCCTCGACCACGGCCGGGTTGCAGTGGCCCAGGTTGAGTACGCCGATACCGCCGACAAAGTCGATGTAACGTTTGCCGTCGGTATCCCAGACTTCGGCATTACGGCCATGGGAAAGTGTGATCGGATGAACGATGGCAATGGATTGACTGATACTTTCCAGATTCATGGGCACGCGGACCTTGTTCGAGTTTCTTAATATCCAAGCGCGCCGCAGTATTATTCCGCAAACGAATTATTCGATTGCGATCATTCCCTGGATTCGCGAACTTTACCGATCACCTTCGGCCACCCGCTCACGAATCCACTGCACGAAGGCCTTGACCTTGGGCACTTCCGCGGCGTGTTCGGCATGGGCGATGAAGTGCCGGCCATTGCTCGCCACCGGGTGGTCCCAGGCCACCACCAGCTTGCCTTCGCTCAGTTCCTCAGCCACCAGGTAGCGCGGAATCAGGGCAATGCCACAGCCGGCGATGGCCGCGCGGATGCACAGGTAGAACGTGTCGAAGCGCGGCCCGTGGTAGCTGTTCTGGCTATGCAGGCCCAACCCCAGGAACCACTCGTGCCAGGCCTCCGGCCGTGATGCGCACTGCAGCAGGCGGTGTTCGGTGAGCGCCTCGGCGCTGTCGAAACGGTGCCGGGCCAGCAGCTCGGGTGCGCACACCGGCACCACCTCTTCGCTGAACAGCGCGATGCAGGTCGCCCCGGGCCAGGTGCCCTGGCCGAAGAAGAAGGCGATATCGGCCTTGGCCTGCACCAGGTCGAACGGCTCCAGCTCGTTGCGGATGTCCAGGTGGATGCGAGGGTGACGGTCGCCGAAGCCCTTGAGCCTGGGCACCAGCCAGCGTGCGCCGAAGGTTGGCTGGGTGGCGATGCGCAGCACCTCGGTCTCGTCGCCGTAGCTGAGGATGTAGCGGCTGGAGATGTCGATCTGGGTGAGGATCTTGTTCACTTCGGTGAGGTACAGCGCGCCAGCCGGGGTCAGGTGCAGGCGCCGGCGAATACGCTGGAACAGCGAATGCGACAGCATGTCCTCGAGCTGCGCGACCTGCTTGCTGACGGCGCTCTGGGTCAGGTGCAGCTCCTGTGCCGCACGGGTGAAGCTCAGGTGCCGGGCGGCGGCTTCGAAGCACTGCAGGGCGGTGGTCGAGGGCATCAGGCGTTTGGACATGGCAGGCGCATACCGAGCAAAAAAGGAAGAAGTTCATTCCGCAATGGAATCATGTGCTTCGAAAAGGTCGTTTGTTGACCTCGCCCTATAGATTAATACTGACCTCGATCAATGATTACAACCGGTATGGCGAAGAGGAGGTAATTGCGCGACCGGCGACTTAAAACAACAAAAAACAGCAACACGACCTACCCGAAATCTGCTCCAACTTTTCAGCCGTCGACGGCATGACCGCCGCACGCCGGCCGACCCATTCGAGGGTTCTTCATGGCTTCGCTACACAACAACAAACAGCGTTCCTTGCAGCACGGCCTGACCTCGCGTCAGGTGTCCATGATTTCCATTGCCGGCATCATCGGTGCCGGTCTGTTCATCGGTTCTTCCAACGCCATCGCGACGGCAGGCCCGGCCATTCTCATCTCCTACGCCATGACCGGCCTGCTGGTGCTGCTGGTGATGCGCATGCTGGGCGAAATGGCCATCGCCAACCCCAACAGCGGCTCGTTCTCCACCTACGCCTCGGAGGCCATCGGCCCCTGGGCAGGCTTTACCATCGGTTGGCTGTACTGGTGGTTCTGGGTGCTGATCATCCCGGTCGAGGCCATCGCCGGCGCGGACATCCTGCATGCCTACTTCCCGGGCGTACCGTCCTGGCTGTTCGCCTTCCTGATCATGGTCGTGCTGTCGGGCAGCAACCTGGTCAGCGTGAAGAACTTCGGTGCGTTCGAATATTGGTTCGCGCTGGTCAAGGTGGTCGCGATCATCGCCTTCATCGGGGTCTGCAGCCTGGCCGTGTTCGGCTTCTGGCCGCTGGCCGAGGTGTCCGGCATCAGCCGCCTGTGGGACAACGGCGGGTTCATGCCCAACGGTTTCGGTACCGTGCTCGGTGGTGTGCTGATCACCATCTTCTCGTTCTTCGGCGCCGAGATCGTCACCATCGCCGCCGACGAGACCGCCAACCCGAAAGACAAGATCCGCCGTGCCACCAACCTGGTGGTGTACCGCATCGCGATCTTCTACCTGGCGTCGATCTTCCTGGTGGTGTCGCTGGTGGCCTGGAACGACCCAAGCCTGAAAGCGGTGGGTTCGTTCCAGCGCGTGCTGGAAGTGCTCAACGTGCCGGGCGCCAAGTTGCTGGTCGACCTGGTGGTGCTGGTGGCTGTGACCAGCTGCATGAACTCTGGCCTGTACACGGCTTCGCGGATGCTCTATTCGCTGGGTGCCCGCGGCCAGGCGCTGAGCATGACCAAGCGCATTTCCGGTGCTGGCGTGCCGACCGTGGCGGTGATTCTCTCGACCCTGGCCGGCTTCGTCGGTTGCTTCGTCAACTATGTGCTGCCGGGCAAGGTCTTCGGTTTCCTGCTGTCCACCACCGGCGCCATCGCCTTGCTGGTGTACCTGGTGATCGCCGTGTCGCAACTGCGCATGCGTGCCCGTGCCGAGCGTGAGGGGCGGGCGCTGGAGCTGAAAATGTGGCTGTTCCCGTGGCTGACCTGGCTGGTGATCGGCACCATCGTCATGGTCCTGGGCTACATGCTGTTCAGCGATGCCTACCGCTACGAGACGCTGATGACCGCTGGCGTGACCCTGTTCATCCTGCTGGTGTCGCTGACCCAGAAGGGCGGCAAGGTGGTTGCCCAGCCGGCTTGAGGTTTCTGCTTTAATGGGGGCGTTTCGCGCCCCCATTTCAACAACCACAGGCAGCGTATGAACAACCCGATTCCCTCTCTCCAGGCCCTGGCCGCCCCCGAAGGCACCTGCTTCGGCTGCGGCTGTTCCCACCCCTCCGGCCTGCACCTGCAAAGTCACTGGGATGCCGATGGCATCCACCTGTTGTGCCGACACTCACCCGACAGCACTTATATCGGCTGGCCCGGCCTGGTCTATGGCGGCTTGCTGGCCATGCTGGTCGACTGCCATTCGAACTGGACCGCCATGGCCTACCACTACCGCGCCGAAGGCCGCGAAGCGGGCAGCTTGCCGCGCATCGATTGTGTCACCGGCAGCCTCGGGCTGAATTACCTCAAGCCCACCCCGATGGGCGTGGAGTTGCTGCTCAAGGCGCGCGTGGAAGGTGAAGTCGGGCGCAAGACCCGGGTCATCTGCGAGGTCTGGGCGGGTGATGTACTGACGGTCAGCGCCGACTCGGTGTTCGTGCGGGTGGACACCGAGAAGCTCAAGCTCAAGGCGCACGGCCAGGCCAGCTGATCAACGGCAGGTGATGGTCAGCCGCGCGGGATGTCTCTAGAGTGACAAGTCCATTCCCAAGGCCAAGGTTGACCATGACCGATCTGAGCGCTTTCCCCATCACCCGTAAATGGCCCGCGAAGCATCCCGAGCGCCTGCAACTTTACTCGCTGCCCACGCCCAACGGCGTCAAGGTGTCGATCATGCTGGAGGAGATCGGCCTGGCCTACGAGCCGCACAAGGTCAGCTTCGACAACGATGACCAACTGAGCCCCGAATTCATCTCGCTCAGCGCCAACAACAAGATCCCGGCGATTCTCGACCCCAACGGCCCGGGCGGCCAGGCGCTGGCGCTGTTCGAGTCGGGGGCGATCCTGCAGTACCTGGCGGAAAAGAGCGGGCAGTTGCTGAGCCAGGACCCGACCCAGCGTTACCAGACCCTGCAGTGGCTGATGTTCCAGATGGGCGGCATCGGGCCGATGTTCGGCCAGGTCGGCTTCTTCCATTTCTTTGCCGGCAAGGAATACGAAGACAAGCGCCCGCGCGACCGTTACGTCAACGAATCGAAGCGCCTGCTGGGTGTGCTGGACCGGCACCTGAAAGGGCGCGAGTGGATGGTCGACGAATACAGCATCGCCGACATCGCCATCTTCCCCTGGGTGCGCAACCTGGTGGAGCGCTACAACGCACGGGAACTGGTGGGCTTCGATGAATTCAAGGAAGTGCAGCGGGTGCTGGCGAAATTCCTCGAGCGGCCAGCCGTGCAGCGCGGCCTGAAAATCCCTGCCTGATCAGCTCACGCCACTTCCTGCAGGTGCGGCCTTTGTGGGAGCGGCCTTGCGTCGCGAAAGGGCTGCGAAGCAGCCCCCAGCGATATGTAATGGCGCAGAAATCTTGGGGCCGCTTCGCGCCCCTTTCGCGACGCAAGGCCGCTCCCACAAAAAAAGCGTTCATTCCAGATCAGAAAATCTGGTTCAGCAGCCAGTACAAGCTACCGGCCAACAGCATCGCCGCCGGCAGCGTCAGCACCCAGGCCATCAGCAGGTTGATCAGCGTGCGCTTCTGAATCCCCGAGCCGTTGGCGACCATGGCCCCGGCCACCCCCGAGCTCAGCACGTGGGTGGTCGACACCGGCAGGCCGAACATGTCCGCCGCACCAATGGTGCACATGGCGACCACTTCCGCCGAAGCGCCCTGGGCATAGCTCAGGTGGGTCTTGCCGATTTTCTCGCCCACCGTCACCACGATACGCCGCCAGCCGACCATGGTGCCCAGGCCCAAGGCGATGGCCACGGCGACCTTCACCCACAGCGGGATGTAGCGGGTGGCATCGTCCAGCTGGTTCTTGAGCAACAGCACATGGCTGCGGGTATCGGCGTCGAACGCCACCAGCTGCTGCTTCTCGATCAGGCGGATGGCTTCGCTGGTCAGGTACATGTCGTTGCGCACGTTGGCCATGGCTTCGGCCGGCACCCGTTGCAGCGAACCGTAGCCTTTGACCTGGTCACCGATCATGCCGGTGAGCGCGGCCAGTGCCGGCACCAGCTGCGGGCTGGCCTTGGGCTCGGCGATGAACGCCGTCAGCGCCTGGCGCGGATCGGTGGGGGCCGGCCCGGGGTCGGTGCGCACCAATGCTTGGCGGGTCACTTCGGCAACGGCAGAGAACTGCAGCGCCTGCTCGCTGGGCATGGTCTTGTTCAGGGCGTAGGCCATCGGCAGGGTGCCGACCAGGATCAGCATGATCAGGCCCATGCCTTTCTGCCCGTCGTTGGAGCCGTGGGCGAACGACACGCCGGTGCAGGTCAGGATCAGGATGCCGCGGATCCACCACGGTGGCGGCGTGCGGCCTTCTGGTGCCTGATACAGCTCCTTGCGCTTGACCAGTGCGCGCAGCGCCAGCAGCAACAAGGCTGCACAGGCAAAGCCGATCAGCGGCGAGAACAGCAGGGCATAACCCACCTTGCTGGCCTGGCTCCAATCGACCCCGCTGGTGCCGTCGCGCCCGTGCATCAACGCGTTGGCCACACCGACGCCGATGATCGAGCCGATCAGCGTATGCGAAGACGACGCCGGCAGCCCCAACCACCAGGTGCCGAGGTTCCAGATGATCGCCGCCAGCAGCAAGGCGAACACCATGGCGAAGCCCGCCGAGGAACCGACCTGTAGAATCAGCTCCACCGGCAACAGGGCGATAATGCCGAACGCCACTGCGCCACTGGAAAGCAGCACACCGAGGAAGTTGCACAACCCGGACCAGACCACCGCCACCGGCGCCGGCAGCGAGTGGGTATAGATCACCGTGGCCACCGCGTTGGCGGTGTCATGGAAGCCGTTGACGAATTCGAAGCCCAGGGCGATCAGCAGCGCCAGGCCCAGCAGCAGGAAGGGCGTGACGGTGGTGATCACCGTGCCGCTGGCGGTCACGTCCTGCTTGAGGTTCCAGGCGGTGTAGGCGATGCCGGCCAACAGCAGGCCGAAGAACAGCACGAGGGTGGCGCGCCCGGGTTTGTGCGAAAGCTGCGGGCGGGAATCGCTATGGGCCAGTGGCGGCTGGCTGGCCAGGGACGGGGTTGCCATGGGGGCTCCGATTGGCGTCGGCGAGGGTGGCTCTGAGCATAGAAACAATTCCTCGACTGGACGTGACCTCGGTCAATGAATTACCTAGGCTCAAGACAGACGGTAAAAGCAGGAGAACCCCATGATTCGCTGCAAGCGCGTCTACGACGCGCCAGAGAAGGAAGATGGCCGGCGCGTGCTGGTCGACCGCCTGTGGCCGCGCAATAAACGCAAGGACCAACTGCATGGCGAGTGGCTGCGCGAAGTGGCGCCATCCACTGATTTGCGCAAGGCGTTTCACCAGGGCGAGGTGGATTTTGCCGGGTTCACCCAGCGCTATCAGCAGGAACTGGCGGCGCACCCGGAACACTGGTATCCGCTGCTGGACCTCGCCGCCAAAGGCAACCTGACCTTGCTGTATGCCGGCAAGGACACCGCGCACAACAACGCCCAGGTGCTGGCGGCCTGGCTGGAAGACGAACTGGAGCGGCGCGGCCCAGGCAGCTCGCCGGTATGCTATGCCCGTTGAGCTGATCGCCGCGAGCGATGCCTGGTGCACGTTTGCCCGCGACCTCACGCGCCGGGCGATGTTGCCGTATTACCGCGAGTTCGACCTGTTGTGGATCGAGGAGGCTTTCGACGAAGCCTGGGGCTGGCGCGAGCAATGGCTGGTGATGGAAGGGGAGGACGTGCTGGGTTTCTGCAGCCTCAGCCAGGACCGGCAGGCATTGTTCATTCGTGAGTTGCACCTGGTGCCGGAGCAGCGTGGGCGCGGGGTGGGCAGCCAGGTGCTGGAAACACTGGCCGGCTGGGCGGCGCAGCGGCGTTTGCCACTCTTGAGGTTGATGGTGTTCAAGAGCAACCCGGCGCGGCAGTTGTACCTGCGCCATGGGTTTGTCGAGATGGGTGAGGATGATTGCTTTGTGAGGATGCAGCGGGTCATTGGTTGACCTGCGCCGGCCTCTTCGCGGGCTCGCCCGCTCCCACAGGATCACCACAATTCTGAATGCTGTGGAGTACCTGTGGGAGCGGGCGTGCCCGCGAGGAGGCCGGTGCAGTTACAGCAGATGCTGGATCATTGCTGCCTGACCCGCACTGTCTCACCCTGGCGAACCGTGGCCTCGAGCAACTGCCCCTGCACTGGCAACAGGTCGCCGATCAACAGGTTCTGCAGCAACGGCTTGCCATCGAAGCTGTTGCCCCCCAGCACCACATCCCGCACACCCTCCACCCGCACCAGCGCCTTGCCGACCCGGCCCAGGCGGTTGCCGCTGAGTACCAGCGGCCCGGCCAGTGGCGTGGCATTGCGCAGGCTGATGGCATATTCCGCCGTGTTGCCGATGTGGTTGTCGAGCAGCGCCACGGCGCTCACCTCGCTGGCATCCACCGCGCTGCCCTGGCTGCTGGCCAGCAGGTTGTCGTCGATCACCAGCGGAGCCGTTGCAGTGGGTGCCAGGTTGCGCAGCTGGATGCCGTTGCCACGGCTGTCGCCGATGCGGTTGCCGGCCAGCAGCACTGCGCCCTGTTGCTCGCTGACTTCGATGGCGGCCTTGGTCGCACCGAGGATCAGGTTGCCTTCGACCAGGGCACGGGTCTGGCCACGCAGGCGCACGCCGCTGTTGTTGTCGATGCCGCGCAGCTGGTTGCCCTGCAGCTTGACCTGGCTGTTCTGCACATCGATGGCGTATTGCTGCGACTGCTCGAATTGGCTGCCGGTAATGGTCGCCTGGCTGTGTTGCAGCTCCACCGCGCTGGACATCTCGCTGAACTGGCTGTCGCGGATGATCACCGTGGCCGGGCGCGTGCTGGCGGCCTGCTGGGTGCTCAAGGCAGTGGTCAGGCCACGAGAGAGGTTGGCGTTGTAGCCCAGGCGCTTGAGCGTCGAGCCGATCACCTGGGTATGGCTGCCGGCCCAGGCCACCACGAACGGCCGCCAGGCCCGGTCGGTGCTGCCCGGCTTGTCGCCAGCCATGCTCTCCAGGCTGGACTGGTTGAGCCCGAGCCAGCCCTGGTTGATCAGTGCCGTGCCGGAGAAGCTCGACAGGTACAGGCTGGTGCCTTCCAGTACCAGCCCGGCGTCGCTGGCGATCATCAGCGGGTAGCTGAGCAGGTAGCCATCCTTGTAGCGCTTGAGAATGCGTGGTTCGTTCAGGGCGTCGTGCAACTGCGCCAGGGTGATGCTGCCACCGCGCAGCATCACCACCTGCGGGTGGTGCGCCTGGTAGCCGGCGATGGCGCGGAACAGGCCGTTGTTGACGAACGGCTCGAACGGCCAGCTGCCGGCCTGGGACGAGAACATCGGCTGCAGGCTGACGCTGGCGCGCCCGGCCGGGCGTTGCCGTTCGGCCTGCTGGAAGGCCACGGCCTGACGCACCTGCTGGCGCAGTTGCTCGACCTTGAGCTGGCGTTGCTCGCGGGGCAGGGTGTCCACGGTCTGCTTGACCGGCAGCGATTGGCTGGCAGCCTGGGCGGCGCCTGCCAGGCACAGGGCGGCCAGGCAGGTAAGGGAAAAGCGGGCGAGGGCAGCCATGGGTCAGCTCCTTGATCCGGGCAATGGGGGGTAGAACGCTTTGATCGGGCCACCGAGCTGGCTGTAGTTGTCCACCTCGCCGTCTTCGCTGTCGTACAGCTGGCGCGCCAGCGCATGGCCGGGGTTGCGTTGCAGGAACGGGATCAGCCAGGCCAGTTTGTACGGTGCCACGTCCGCCTGGGGCTGGCCCTTGAGTTCGGGCAGCTCGCCCGGGGCAAGCACCGTACGGGCAGCGAAGCTGGCCAGCTGGTCGAGGGTCTGCTGGTCGTCGTGGCTCCACGGCAGGTTATTGGCACGTGCCGACTCGGCCAGCAGCACCAGCGGCACCAGGGCGTACTGGCTGTAGTTGGCCGCCAGCTTGCTGCGCGCCACTTCCAGCGGCAGATAGGCGTAGTTACCGTTGTTGGCGCGCACGGCCTGGGCCAGGGCGCGGCGCAGGTTGCCGTCGGCCCACTGGATGAAGTCGTCGCGGCCGACCAGCATGCCGGTGGCGGCCACGGCCCAGGCTGCCCAGTAGTCGTGGTTGTTGAAGTACACACCGCTGGTGCTGCGGCGCGGGTCGTACTCACGGATCACCTGCTCGCCGAGGCGGGTGAACCAGCTGCGCTGCGTTTCGTTCAGTTGCAGCTTGCCGTCGGCGGCCGACTGGGTCAGCAGCACGGCACCGGCCATGGCCGCCAGCGCCCATTTGCGCGCGGCCATGCCGGTGCCGCTGGCATCCGGGTTGAGCAGGGCGCCGGCTTCGGCCCAGTGTTGCAGCCACTGGTCCTGGCAGGCCAGGGCCATGTTGGCGTCCTGGGGTTTCTTGGCGGCCTGGAAGCGTTTGCTGGCGTAGATCAGGCCACCGACGAACTGCTTGACCTGCTTGGCGACCTGCTCGCTGTTGGCGTCGGGGCTGCTGCGCAGGGTCGACTTGCTGGCGTCGCGCTGGTCGTACTTGCTTTCCAGGCGCAAGCTGCCGGTGTAGGGCGCGGGCGGTTCCCTGGTGCAGGAGAGGGTGCGGTAGTCGGCGATCATGGCCGACTGCGGGGTGCTGTGGGCGGGCCAGATGGATTGCGCCGCCTGTGTCAGTGGGCTCATCAGAAACATCATGAGCAGGACTGGGGCTGCTTTGCAGCCCTTCGCGGGCATGCCCGCTCCCACAGGGATTTGTGAGGCTGAGGTGGTAGGTGTGGGAGCGGGCGTGCCCGCGAAGGGCCGCAACGCGGCCCCAATCAGCGGTATTACAGGCATAGCCGGGTCTCCACATCGGTCGCCACAGTCCCGGCCTTGGTCGGCTCCATGAACACCGACAGCAGGTTGGCCCCGGCATACTCCGGTGCCTTGCTCAGCTCCAGGTAGTACTGGCCACCGGTCACCGCCGCCTCACGGCGGAACCACACCTTGTCCCGCGCACCGTTGTCGTAGTAGACGATGATGTAGAAGTCCTTGACGTTCTTGTCGCTCAGGCGAATGTCGAGGAACCCTTTGGACAGCGCCTGGCGGCCACTGCCGGCATTGCTCAGCAGTTCGATGCGCTCGCCCACCTGCAACGCCGGGCGCTGCAGTTTCGAGCCAAGTACTTCCCTGTTTGCCGAGCACCCACCCTGGACCGCCGGCACCAGCTGGCGATACATCAGCGGCGAATCGAGCCGGTAGTTGGCCGGCAGCTCCCAGACGATCAGCTTGGGCGGCGCCTTGGGCTTGTAGTCGCTGGACAACAGGTACTCCAGCAGCGAGCCATCTTCACCCACCCCGGGCAGGGCGTAGTTGAGGATGTCGACATTCAGGTACTGCTTCAGGTAGCCGTCGAAGTTGTACTGTTTGCTCTCGTCCTCACGGGCCGCGGCGTTACTGTCGCCGACCAGGATCACTTCCGGGTCCGGTGCCTCGTCGAACAGCGCGTCGGCGCCTGCGGCCACCGGGATGGTCTGGTAACCACGTACGTACTGGAAACCGTAGTTGTTGCCGCAGATGCTGCTCATCGCCAGGTTCATGGTGCCATCCTTGGGCACCATCACGCCCGGCTCGGTGCGGTACGCCTTCTTGGTCAGCCCGGCATAGAACGGCTGGCGGCGGATTTCCTCGGCCATCAGTTTCGCCGTGGCTTCGGCGCCGGTGGGTGTCCAGTGGTGGTCGCGGCGGAAGAAGTACTCGCCCTGCGGCGGTTGCTGCACCAGCTGCATCATCGGCGCCACCACCGCGCCGCCCTGGCGCAACTGGCCGAGATAGGCGGCAAGGCTGTTGCTGGCGCGGGCATAGTCGAAGCCGTGCAGCTGGTCGGCGAACAGCTTGTCGCGGTGCATCAGCCCGCGGGTCGGCTGGATCGCCATGGCCACATGGATGCCCTGGCGCTCGAACGCCTGCATCAGGCGGGCGAACTCCGGGCGCATCGGCGCGGGGATGCCAAAGTCATTGGTCAGGTCGACGGCCGAGCGGAACAGCCAGCGGTCCTTGCCAGGCACGATCTCGCGCATCAGTTTCATGCGCCCTTCGGCGTAGCGTTGCGGGTCGCTCAAGGCCGGGCAAACCATGCACTGCAGGTTCTCGCAGCCGGCCCCGGCCACTTGGGCAGCCTGGGCCGGCTGCGCAGCCAGGCCGGGCAGGCTGAACAAGGCCAGGGCAGCGCTCAGGCCAAAAGGTACAAGGGTCTTCATGTGCCATTCATCCTTGCAGGGCATTCATCACTCGGTCGGGTCGATGCTGTTGGCCAGGGTCATGCTGCGATTGCCGGGCAGCAGCACATAGCTGTACGAGCGGCCCTTCTTGAGGAACTGCTCGTCGAAGCTGGCGACCTTGGTGTCCTGCTGGTAGGCGGCGAAGTCGATCTTGATCTCGTTGACCATGCGCGTGCCGGTCTCGCCGTTGCCAATGGCCTCGACCACGTCATGCTTGCCATCGGAGGTTTTCAGCGTGGCCTGGTTGGCGGTCAGGTTGTAGAAGGCGATCTGCGCCTTCTTCGGCTCGTTGACGTACTTGTCGCTGATCAGCTTCAGCTGCTTGCCGTCGTAGACCACGGTGCTGGCGGCATTGGCCTTGAGCTGCGGCTCGATCGACTTGCCGCCGACGGCGATCTTGTGCGGGCCGGCAGGGGTGAAGCGGTAACCGCTGAGCTGGCCGGCGGCGACCCGCTGCGGGTTGACCTTGCCGCTGAGGGTCACGTCGATGTTGCTGTCGGACAGGTTCAGCACGCGGACAAACGCCGAGTCGGCCGGGGCCACGGCATCGTACAGGTCGGCGTTGCCTTCGGCGGCCAGGGCGGCATGGCTGGCAGCGGCCAGGGCGATGGCGGTGAACAGCTGGGTAAGTTTCATCAGGCTCTCCTTGAATCGTCAGAAATGCTGGGGCGCAGCGCTGCGGCTGAGCGAGCCGGGGCGGTGGGCGAGCAGGGTGCGCAGGGGGAATTCCCAGACCACGGTGTCGATCTGCGTGTTGGCCAGCTGGTCGCTGGCCAGGAACTGGTTCATCGCCTCGAACGGGCCGCGGGCTTCCACGGCGATGCTCAGCAGGTCGCGGTTGAGTGCTTCCTTGAGGAAGCCGACGAAGTTCCAGTCGTCGATCTTGCTGTAGCTGGTGCCGACCAGCAGCAGGCTCTGGTTTTCTTCGGCGAACAGGTCGTCGGCGCCTTGCGTGGCCTTCAGGGTTTCGTACAGGGCGATCGGGTTGGGGCCGAACTGTGGCGCCAGGCGCGCGTGGTCGAACTGGATGTAGTTCATCAGGTCGCCCTTGACGCTCTTCTCGCCGGCCTTGCGCGACACGTACACCTGGTCACCCAACAGTTGCGGGCGCTGGCGCGCCAGTTCGTAGGCCGACAGCCGTGCGCCTTCCGGGCTCCAGTGGGTGTCGGACTTGAGGAACAGCTGCGGGCCGTCGAGGTTGGCGAGGAACGCCCCGCGCAGCGGCACCACGTCCAGCTGGCGGTTTTGCAACTCGCCAACGAAGTGGTCGTAGAGGCTGGTCACCCGTGGGTCGAAGGCATGCTGGGCATGGGCCGCGTACACGTCCAGCTTCATCGGCAGCGGCAGGATCACCAGCTGCTTGCCGTGCTCGGCCAGCTGCGTGCGGACCTTGGCGATCTGCTCCAGCTGGCTTGCCAGGTTGGCCTCAAGGTCGTTGGGTACACGGTATTCCTGGTTGGTATAGAGCCAGCCATCCTTGCCCAGCACCACACCCTTGGTACCTTCGCCGAACAGGTGGAACTGGGCATCGGCCCACAGCTCCACCGACGGGTCACGCAGGAAGAAACGCTTGTCGTAGGCCTGCTCGAACTTGCGCAGCAGCTTGCCGTCGACGAACAGGTTCCAGGTATCGGTCGAGGTGCGGGCAAAGCTGAACACCGGTGGCAGCGAATAGACGAACATCGCCGCCAACACCACCACGAACAGAATGCCATTGGCCTTGCTGGCCGAATTCATCACCGGGTACATGGCCGTCTCCTAGAACTGGAAATACAGGAAGGGCGAAAACGAGTTGGCCGCCAGGCTGCTCAGCGCCAGCAGGAAGCCGCCCCACAGCAGCACGCTGTGCAGCGCGCCGACATGGCGCATGAAGTAGCCGTCCTTGTTGCCGGCGTAGAACCGCACGTTGTTGATCCCGGCCAGTACCAGCCAGGCCAGCGCCACCAGGGCGAAGGCCATGGCCATCTTCGAGGCGCCGAGCACGTACAGTTCCAGCGAACCGAAGCCGTTGAGGCCGAACAGCGCCTGGTAGATGTCGATGCTGTGGCGCAGGTCCATGGTGAAGAACAGCGGCATGCTCAGCAGGATCAGCCCCCCGGTGCGCAGGTTACGGCCCAGGTGGTAGGGCGTGCTGACCTTGGTCGCCAGGTTGAACTTGCGCTCGATCACCATGCCGACGCCAAAGAACAGGCCCCAGCAGATGAAGGCGAAGCTCGCCCCGTGCCACAGGCCCGACAGCAGCATGGTCCAGATCAGGGCCGGCAGGGCACCGGCCACGCGCTTGCGCACCAGTGGCATGTACACGTAGTCGCGCAGGAAGTGCGCCAGGGTCATGTGCCAGCGTGCCCAGAACTCGGTGATGCTCTGCGAGACATACGGCTGGTTGAAGTTTTCCGGGAAGCGGAAGCCCATCATCAGCGCCAGGCCCAGGGCCATGTGGCTGTAGCCGGCAAAGTCGAAGTACAGCTGCAGGGTCGAGATCACCAGGCCGAACCAGGCATCGGCGAACTGCAGCGTGCCTTCGCTGACGAACAGCACGTTGATCGGCGCCAGGCGGTCGGCGATCAGCACCTTCATGATGAAACCGAGCATGAAGCGGCACACGCCCAGCGAGAACAGCTCCAGCGAATGGGTACGTTCGCGCAGCTGCGGCGCCAGCTGGCTGTAGCGCAGGATCGGCCCGGCCACCAGGTGCGGGAACAGCGCGACGAAGGCGGCGAAGTCGATGAAGTTGCGCGTCGGCGTGGCGTCCTTGCGGTAGATGTCGACGATGTAGCTCAGGGCATGGAACACGTAGAACGAAATGCCCAGCGGCAGGAAGATGTTCTCCAGCGTCCAGGTGTTGATGCCCAGCGGCGCCAGCAGCAGGGCCAGCACCTCGGCGCCGAAGTTGGCGTACTTGAAGTAGCCCAGGGTCGACAGGTTGCCGGCGATGCCGATCCACAGCAGGCGCAGGGCCATGACTTTGTCGCCGGCGTCCAGGCGTGCCTTGATGCGCAGGCCGAACCAGTAGTTCCAGTAGGTGATGCCCACGAACAGCAGCAGGAAGTCCGGGCGCCACCAGGCATAGAAGATATAGCTGGCAGCCACGATCACCGTGGAGCGCCACTGTGCCTTGGCCAGGAAGTATACGGCCAGGAACAGCGGCAGGTAGAGGAACAGGAACACATTGGAGGCGAAGATCATGGCACGGCCCTTCCTTAGTAACTGATTACCACGCCGACGCTCAGCTGGTAGTCATCGCCGGTTTCCAATGCACTGCCGGCATTGAGGTAACTGGCGCTGACCAGCGCGTTGACGTCCAGGTGCTTGCCATCGATAGCCACCGGAAACATCTTCCAGTAGTAGTTGAGGTCGACCATCTGCCCGACATTGCGCCCGTTGCCATTGCTGCCTTGGGTAATGGCGCGGTTGCGCTCGGCGCGTTGATCGCCGTTCATGCGGATCGGCAGGGTGCCGTCGGCATCGCGCAGGTCGAGCTGGGTCACCCGCAGGTCCAGCGCGCTGCGCGGGGTGGGGCGGGTCTCCACGGCAAAGCCGTAGTAGCTCAGGTTGCGCAGGTCGAGGGCGACGAACGAGCTGGTCAGGCGCGTGCTGTAGGAGCCGGTGCGGGTGATGCGGTCGGACTGGATGGCGTTCAGGCGGAAGCCGTCGTTCTCGTCGCTGGGCTTGTCGGTCAGGCCGCCTCGCAGTGCCACGCGCGGGGTCCACGCCAGGCTGTCGAAGCGCTTGCCGACTTCGCCCAGCACCGCCCAGCCCTTGCTGCTGTGGCCGGTGGTGGTGACGCCGTTGCCGTCGGTGTTGTCCATCTTGCCGTCCAGCGCCGCCAGTTCCAGGTGGTAGTCGCTGAGCACCGGGTAGGCGAGGTTGTCGCCCTTGAAGAACAGCCCGTAGCGCATGCCCTTGAAGTCGTAGCGGTCGTCGGCGTCGTGGCCGCTGTGGTCGTTCTCGTGCATCAGGCGCACACCGACCTGGTTGTTCTGGCTCCAGCGGTAGGCGTACTGGCCCATCAGGTAGGTGGTGCGCTCCTCGCTGTCGGCCAGGCGGTTGACGTCGGTGTTGTAGTTGTGGAACTTCTGGCCGACGGCAAAGAACGCCTCGCTGAAGGTGTCCTGGTAATTGAAACGCAGCGATTCGAGGCTGTCGTCCCACCAGATGCCGTAGTCGTCATAGAAGCGCTGGCGGCCGAACGAGGCAGAGAAGCGCGGGTCGTCGCCGATCAGGTTGCGCTTGACGTACAGCTCGCGCAGTTCGGCGTACCAGCCTTCGGGCTGCTCGCGTTCGTTGGCGTTGGACGCTTCGTTGGTCAGGTTGCTCGACTGGCTGGAGTCGTAGTTCAACCACAGGCGGCCGTAGACCATCCATTTGGCCCAGCGTTTTTCCGGCGAGTACCAGGCGAACGATGGCTCGTAACGCAGGCTGTAGAACATCTCGCGGTCGCTGCCGACCTGGGAGTCTTCGGGGCCGTAGCCGGTTTGCACGGTGAGCTTGTTGAACACTTCCGAGGTAATCACCGGCTCGCTGCCATCCAGCGCGGCGACGCGCACCGGTTCGTTGCTGTCGGCTTCGGGGCCGGTGATTTCTTCTGCGGCGAAGGCCGCTGGCAACGGTGCCAGGGCCAGCAGGGCGCCGAACAGGGGGTGATGCGCTTTCACAGGGTGGCCTCCTTGAACAGCCCGTTGCGAGCGGCCAGGGCACGCTCGATGTCATCCTTTGGCAGGGTCTTTTCCAGGCGCTTGATCAGGCTGCGCGCGCTGCGTTCACCCAGGTCGAGGGCGACGCGGGCGTAGGTGTAGGCCTTGACCGGGTCGTGGCACAGGGCACGGCCGTAGGCGTGCAGGGTGGCCATGCGGTACCAGGCGGCGGTGTTGCCCTTGTCGGCTTCGGCCTGGAACAGCGCCAGGGCCTTCTCCTGGTCGGGCTGGTCCTCGACACCTTTGCTGTAGTACTCGCCCAGCAGCAGGCCGGCACCGGGGTAGCCGCTGGCACGCAGTTCGTCGATCAGTGCGCGGGCCTTGTCCGGGTCCAGGGTCAGCCAGTTGTTGACCATGTAGAACTGCGCCTGCAGGGCCTTGGCCCGGGTCGGCTCGCGCTCGCGCACCTGATCGATCATCGCCTGGGTTTCCTCGGCGTTGTGCTCGGTCGGGTTGGAAATCATGTAGTTGGCCTTGGACACCATGGCCGGCACGAAGCCGCGGGCCACGGCCACATTGCGCCAGCGCTGGACCCGGGCGGTGGCGAGGTTCAGCGCATCGCCCTGGGCTTTTTCGCGGGCCAGTTGCTCCGGGGTTGGCGGCAGCTTTTCAGCACCGGACGCGCTGGCCTGGTTCTCGTAGCGGTCGGCTTCCTGTTCGGCGCGCTGCACGCTGGTGATGCTGTCGAGCAGCGCAGCGACGCGGTGGACGATCTCCACCGGCAACTGCTCGCGCTCAGGTTCGAGCTGGTCAGCGAACGGCGGGAACAGGCGGTCCTGCTGCTCGCCGAGGAAGGCGTAGTAGCGGTCGACGGCGCGCGCGTCCACGCGCACCGCCTGGCGATACCAGCGCTCGGCGCCGGCACGGTCGCCCTGGCGCTCGGCGAGCACGGCGTGGTACAGCTCGGGGCGGCAGTTGAGCAGGCAGGCCTGCTCGTACAGCGCCAGCAGTTGAGTCGCCTGGGCGGTGTCGACCAACTCCGGGTAAGTCAGGAACACTTCCAGCGTGGTACTGGTGTTGCGCGGGTCGAGGTTGGCCGGGTAGCGCGTCAGTGCCTGCGCCATCCAGGGGCGCTGCGCCTCGCGCAGGCTCGGCGTGCGGTCGATCAGGCGAGCCAGCGAAGCCAGTGCCGGGACCATGCCATGGCCGTCGGCAAAGGCCTTCTGGTACAGCGCCACCACTTCTGCGCGGCTGGCGTCTTCGCGGCCGGCCAGCACATCGCCAAGCAGCAGGGTACTGGCCAGGTCGCCACGGGCTGCCAGTTCGCGCAGGTCGGTGGTGACCTCGGCCGACGGGTCCTTGTACAGCGCGTAGCGGATCTGTTCCAGGCTCTGCCCGGCACTGGCCGTGGTGGCGCAGGCCAGGGCCAGGCCGGCCAGCAGCAGGCGGGGAGGCATATTGGCGGTCATGGCGTCATCGTCCTCGGCCGCTTAGCGCGCTGCGCCGAACGGCAGGCCCATGAACAGGTCGACCGCCACCGCTTTCTGGTAGGCAGCGGCCGGCAGCGGGCTGTCAGGCTGGATGGTCAGTGCCAGGTTGCGGTTGACCTCGTCGACCCGGGCGTCGACCACTTTGCCGCTGTAGTGCTGATCGAGGCCGAACACCTGCATGTCCACCGACTTCACCCGGTCGACATCGGCGAGCTTGTCGAACGGCACGTTGGCGCGCACGAACAGGCCCTGGTCCTTGGGCAGCAGGTGCATCAGCGGGGCTTCCTTGTAGCCGTAGCCGTCCAGGCGCTGGTTCGGGTAGTAGACCGTGCAGTCGCACGGGCTGTTGATCACCGTCTCGATGGTGGCGCGGCCGAGCAGGGTCTGCAGGTCGCCAGGCGACAGGTCGGCAACCGCCTTCATGTCGGCCGGGCTGGTGAAGCTGGTGGCCAGCTGCGTGGAAATGCTGGCCAGCGGCTGGCCGGCCTGCACTTCGGTGGCGCCGGCGGGCAGCAGGTACTTCACATAGCCGTTGTCGGGCATGCTGATGACCTGGGCGTTGGTCGCCACCTGGGCCTGCAGCGCCGGGATGCGGAAGAACAGCAGGTAGCCCTTGTAGCCGACGAAGGCCAGCGCGGCGACGCCGGCGGCGGTGTACAGCAAGGTGCCGGTCAGGGCCTTGAGGCGGGCGCCCGGGGTGCGTGCGCTGGCGTACTTGTGCTTGCGTTCCTTGATGTAGTTCTCGCGCTGCATGACATTGAACAGGCCATTGATGTCGGCGATCTCGCCGGACATGTAGGCACTGATCAGGTAGCGCAGGATGTCGCGCTTCTGCGCATCGAGCTCGACGAACTGCGCGCCCACTTCGCTGCCACGCTGGGAGACGATGCGGATCTTGCTGTCGATGTTCAGGTCCACCTGGTTCAGGCGCAGGCGGATCGAGGCGTCGTACAGCGTGCCGACTTTCAGCGGCGCGTCGTGGGTCAGGCCCAGGCCACCCAGCGAAATGTCCTGCAGGGCCACTTCGAACGGGGCCTGCCCGGCACTGGCCAGGCGCACCCGCGCGTTCATCCGGGTGCGCACGTACTGGCGCTCGTCGACCGCTTCGTGGACGATGTTGGCCGCTGTCTTGCCCGGGGCCGCGGGAATGTTCGTGGTACTCATGTGCAGGCGCCTTTCCTTAACGTTGCGAGAGTTCTAAAAGAACGGTGATGACCCCGAAGAAGATGGCGATCGACGAGCACAGCATCGCCTTCGAGGACCAGCGGTTGAGGCTGGCGTCGAAGTCGACGCTGCCAGTGGCCAGGGTGGTCTTCTGCCGCGTCCAGCTTTGCTGGTCCATGTGGAACATCGCGTAGACCTTCATCAGCGAACCGACGATCTGGTTGTAATAAAGAACGAAGGGGTACATCGGGCTGACCGGGTGGCCGGCGAAGACGAACAGCACCGTTACCAGGCTGCGCGAGATCAGCACCCAGAACAGGTACACCAGCAGGTACTGGATGCCGAACACCAGGCCGGCCACCACCGAGGCGGTCAGGCCCATCAGGCAGGTCCACATCGACACGCGCTGGTCGAGCAGCACGTACAAGGTGAACAGCCCCAGGCGGGCGCGACCGAGCAGGGCGGTGGCGCGGAAGTTCTGCCGCAGCGAGTTGCCGTACCAGCGGAACATCAGCTGGCGGGTGGCGGTCAGGAAGCTGTCGCTGGGCGGGTGCTCGACGGTCAGGGTGTGGCTGTCGGGCACGTAGAAAGTGTTCCAGCCGGCACGCATCAGGCTCAGCCAGCTCGACTTGTCGTCACCGGTGAGGAACTGGAAGCGGCCCAGGCGCCAGTGTTCGAGGAAGTCGGCCTCGACATCGCGGATGAATTCGGGGTCGGTCATCACTTCGGCGCGGAAGAACGACAGCCGCCCGGTCAGGGTCAGCACCCGGTGCGACAGGGCCATCGAGCACATGTTGATGTGGCGCTGGACAAAGCGCATCGAGTGCCACTGGCGCATCCAGCGGCTGCCTTCGACTTCGCAGAATTCGTTGGTGGTCAGGCCGCCCACGTCCGGCAGCACGGCGAACAGCTTGACCGCACGCTCGACACAACCGGGCAGCATCATGGTGTCGCCGTCGACCACGCCGACGACCGCGTCATTCAGCGGCATCTGCCGCGACAGCGCACGGAAGGCATGGGCCAGGCCGTCACGCTTGCCAGTGCCACGGGCGCGAACGATCACCAGCTTGATGTCGTCGCGGTCCTTGACCTCGTTGCGCATGATCTCCTTGATGAAGGTCTCGTCGCCTTTCTCGACGATCGAGGCGATCACCGTGCACGGCACGTTCAGCCGCTGCACTTCCTGGAACACCGACTGGTAGACCTTGAACGTGGTCGTGGTGGGGATTCGGAAGCTGGTCACCACCATGAACATGTGCGAGGGCAGTGCGGCATCGCCCAGGCGGTCGACCTGCCGGCGCATGCGCGGGAACTTCCAGTGCAGGAAGTACATGCCGCGCAGGTAGTGGACGATGGCGTTGCCATAGCGCCACATGCCCAGCGTGCCGATGATGAAGATGAACAGGTGGTGGTTCGGGTCCAGGTACTGCGGCGCGACCATCTCCGAGGCCAGCGCGATCAGCCCGGCGAGGCACGCCCAGCCGAAGAAGCTGGCGGCTGCGCGCAGGTAGCCGGGTGCCACGAAGGGTGGTTGCTGTCGATCCATGTCGCCTTGACTCCTGTTTTTGCGGTGCCCGCGCGCCACCCCCAGGCGTGAGCCTGTGGCAGGTGGCGCGCGGTAGGTGCCGGGTCGGTTACCAGCAGATGCCTTGGGTGCGGCTGTCGCTCAGGCCGGGCATGAAGCCGACCAGGTCGATCACCTGCTTGCCGTGGCCGGCTTGCAGGGCGCTGGCGAAGCGCGGGTCGTTGTTGCCCAGGACGATCACCTCGGCGTCATCGATCACCTGTTGCAGGTCGCTGTGCAGCAGCGACGAAACATGCGGGATCTTCGCTTCGATGTATTCCTTGTTGGCCCCGTGCATGCGGGCGTATTCGACGTTCTCGTCGAAGATGTTCAGCTGGTAGCCCTTGCCGATCAGGCGCTCGGCCAGCTCCACCAGGGGGCTTTCGCGCAGGTCGTCGGTGCCGGCCTTGAAGGCCAGGCCGAGCAGGGCGACCTTGCGTTTGTCCTGGCGCTCGATGAGGTCGAAGGCGTTCTGCACCTGCGAGACGTTGCTGGCCATCAGCGAGTCGAGCAGCGGCGCCTTCACGTCCAGGCTGGCGGCGCGGTAGGTGAGGGCGCGCACGTCCTTGGGCAGGCACGAGCCGCCGAAGGCGAAGCCCGGGCGCAGGTAGTAGCGCGACAGGTTGAGCTTGTGGTCCTGGCAGACCACATCCATCACCTCGCGGCCATCGACGCCGGCGGCCTTGGCGATGTTGCCGATCTCGTTGGCGAAAGTGACCTTGGTCGCGTGCCAGACGTTGCAGGTGTACTTGATCATCTCGGCGACTTCGATCGGCTTGCGGATGACCGGTGCGTCGAGTTCGCTGTACAGCGACGCGAGCAGGTCGCCCGACTGGCTGTCCAGTTCACCGATCACGGTCATGGCCGGGAAATCGTAGTCCTGGATCGCGGTGCTTTCGCGCAGGAATTCCGGGTTGACCGCCACGCCGAAGTCGACGCCGGCCCGTTTGCCCGAGTACTGCTCGAGGATCGGCACCACCACGTTCTTCACCGTGCCTGGCAGCACGGTACTGCGCACCACCACGGTGTGGCGGCTGCCCTTGTCGCGCAGGGCGGTGCCGATTTCCCGGCAGACCGCTTCCATGTACACCAGGTCCAGGTCGCCGTTCTTCTTGCTCGGGGTGCCGACGCACAGCAGCGACAGGTCAGTGGCGAGAATCGCCGCCTGCACGTCGGTGGTACCGCGCAGGCGGCCCTTGCTGACACCGTCCTGCAGCAGTTGCTCCAGGCCCGGCTCGACGATGGGCGACTTGCCCTGGTTGATCAGTTCGATTTTCGCCGGGGAAATGTCCACCCCCAGCACATTGTGGCCGCGGGCCGACAGGCATCCCGCGCAAACAGCGCCAACATAGCCAAGTCCAAAGATGCTGATGTTCATAGGTCCCTCTCCCTGGGGCACGGCAAAGCCGGCCGAGATACATCGTTCATGAAGTTGTCGAAATGGCAGACGCGCAGAAGTAAGCCGCGCTCAGAAGTGGCGTTGCAGGCTGTTTCTTAGTGGTCTTTTTACAGCCTAAAGGCGTTCTTATTTTTATTGCAAGCTTTGATATCTGCTTGTTTGAAAATAACTTACATGTTCTCTGTGAAAGTTTAAAAACCTTTATAAATCAATGACTTAAAGTTGTTGTTAGTTGGGCGTCAAAAAAATGATATCGCTGTAGGTGGCAATAAAGTGACGCCAAAGCCGTGGCGCCTTGCCGGTTTCCTCTCCCGTTGTGCGGCCTGGCGTGCCCCGACGGGACGTATCAAATCCCTGTAAATCAAGGCCTCGCAGGACGCGCTGGTGGCGCAATACTGGCTTGCGACGCTGGCTGGCGATGGGCATAGTGACTGCACAGTCTGCAACTGCTTACAGGATTGTGAGCGGAACCCATGACGGCAAAGGAACCAGGAGAAACGTCATATGAAAGGACTCGGTCCACGTCTGCGGGAAGAACGTGAACGGCTGGGCATGACCCAGCGGGTGTTTGGTGACATCGGTGGTGTCGAGCCCAATGCCCAGGGCAAGTACGAAAGCGGTGAGCGCACGCCGCGGGCGGACTACCTGGCGGCACTGGCGATCCGCGGTGTGGATGCGCTGTATGTGCTCAGCGGTGAGCGCACGCCGGCACCGCTGGAAAGCCTGACGGCGGATGAAAGCGGTCTGCTGGGCGTGTTTCGGCGTTTGCCAGCGGCCGACAAGGCGGCTTTGTGGCACCTGTTGGGCCGTCTGGTGGGTGAGGGCAGCGGCGGTGAACTGGCACGGCAACCGCGTCATGAGCGTCAGACGTTTCTGAAGGAAGTTTTACGCTAGGTCCGCCATGAAAAATTTTGTTAAGGTGGCGGGATCCAATCGCCCTGTTGACGAGGTGTCTGCTTGATTAGGGTCCTAGTGGTCGACGATCACGATCTGGTTCGAACCGGTATTACCCGCATGCTGGCCGATATCGACGGCCTGCAGGTGGTGGGTGAGGCGGATTCGGGCGAGTCGGCACTGAAACTCGCCCGGGAACTGAAGCCAGACGTCGTGCTGATGGACGTGAAGATGCCTGGGATCGGCGGCCTGGAAGCCACCCGCAAGCTGCTGCGCAGCCACCCCGACATCAAGGTGGTAGCGGTTACCGTGTGTGAAGAAGACCCGTTTCCCACCCGGCTGATGCAGGCCGGCGCCGCCGGTTACCTGACCAAGGGCGCCGGGCTGGACGAAATGGTCCAGGCCATCCGCCTGGCGTTTGCCGGCCAACGCTATATCAGCCCGCAGATCGCCCAGCAGCTGGCGCTCAAGTCGTTCCAGCCGCAAGCGTCGCCGTTCGATGCGCTGTCGGAACGGGAAATCCAGATCGCCCTGATGATCGTCGGCTGCCAGAAAGTGCAGATCATCTCCGACAAGTTGTGCCTGTCACCCAAGACCGTCAATACTTACCGTTATCGGATCTTCGAAAAACTCTCGGTCACCAGCGACGTCGAACTGACCTTGCTGGCCGTTCGCCACGGTATGGTTGACGCAAGCCTGTAAACCTTCATGTCACAAGTCTTTGATGCCAGCGCGTTCCTGGCGACCTGCAGTGGTCGCCCGGGCGTTTACCGGATGTTCGACGCCGAGGCGAGGCTGCTCTATGTGGGCAAGGCCAAGAACCTCAAGAAGCGCCTGGCCAGCTATTTCCGCAAGACCGGCCTGGCGCCGAAAACCGCCGCGCTGGTGGGGCGCATCGCCCAGGTCGAAACCACCATCACCGCCAACGAGACCGAGGCGCTGCTGCTCGAGCAGAACCTGATCAAGCAGTGGCGCCCGCCGTACAACATTCTGTTGCGCGACGATAAGTCCTATCCGTACGTGTTCCTGTCGGACGGCGAATTCCCGCGACTGGGCATTCATCGTGGGGCGAAGAAAGCCAAGGGGCGCTATTTCGGGCCATACCCCAGTGCGGGTGCCATTCGCGAAAGCCTCAGCCTGCTGCAGAAAGCCTTTTCCGTGCGCCAGTGCGAAGACAGCTACTTCGCCAACCGCACGCGCCCGTGCCTGCAGTACCAGATCAAGCGCTGCAAAGGCCCGTGCACCCAGCTGGTCACGGCCGAGGAGTATGCCGAGGACGTGCGTCACTCGGTGATGTTCCTCGAAGGGCGCAGCCAGCAGTTGGGCAACGAGCTCAACGAGGCCATGGAAAAGGCGGCGATGGCCCTCAACTTCGAGAAGGCCGCCGAACTGCGCGACCAGATTGCCTTGCTGCGCCGGGTCCAGGACCAGCAGTACATCGAAGGCGGCTCCGGCGATGTCGATGTGGTGGCCGCCTTCGTCAACCCGGGCGGTGCCTGTGTGCACCTGATCAGCGTGCGCGGCGGCCGGGTGCTGGGCAGCAAGAACTTCTTCCCGCAGGTGGGCATCGAGGAGGAGGTGGCCGAAGTCATGGCCGCGTTCCTGTCGCAGTACTACCTGGGCAATGCCGAGCGCGAGCTGCCTGGCGAGCTGATCGTCAACGTGGTGCACGAAGACTTCGCGGCCATCACCGAAGCCGTGCAGAGCCTGCGCGGTCGCGAGCTGACCATCAGCCACCGCGTGCGCGGCACCCGTGCGCGCTGGCAGCAACTGGCGGTGACCAACGCCGAGCAGGCGCTCAATGCCCGCCTGGCCAACCGCCAGCACATGGCCGCGCGCTTCGAGGCCCTGGCCGAAGTGCTGGGCCTGGATGAAGTGCCACAGCGCCTGGAATGCTATGACATCAGCCACTCCAGCGGCGAAGCCACGGTGGCCAGCTGCGTGGTGTTCGGCCCGGAGGGCCCGATCAAGTCGGATTACCGACGCTTCAACATCGAGGGCGTCACCGGCGGCGACGACTATGCCGCCATGCACCAGGCCCTGACCCGCCGTTACGGGCGGATCAAGGACGGCGAGGGCAAATTGCCCGACGTGCTGCTGGTGGACGGCGGCAAGGGCCAGCTGAACATGGCCCGCGAAGTGATGCAGGAACTGGCCTTCACCGACCTGACCCTGCTCGGCGTGGCCAAGGGCGTGACCCGCAAGGCCGGCTTCGAAACCCTGTACCTCAACGACGTGGCCCACGAGTTCACCCTCAAGGGCGACAACCCGGCGCTGCACCTGATCCAGCAGATCCGCGACGAAGCTCACCGTTTTGCCATCACCGGCCACCGTGCCCGGCGCGGCAAGGCTCGCCGTACCTCGAGCCTGGAAGACGTCGCCGGGGTAGGGCCCAAGCGCCGCCGCGACCTGCTGAAACACTTCGGCGGCCTGCAGGAGCTCAACCGCGCCAGCATCGATGAAATTGCCAAAGCCCCCGGCATCAGTAAAAAGCTTGCCGAGTCGATTTATGCCAGCCTGCATAGCGAGTAGAATGCCGGGCTCAACCCGCAGCCAGTCGTACCGATGAATATTCCAAACCTGCTCACCGTTCTACGCGTCCTGCTCATCCCGATCTTCATCCTGCTGTTCTATGTGCCCTATCACTGGAGCTACATGGCCGCCAGCACGGTGTTCGCCATCGCCGCCGCCACCGACTGGCTGGACGGCTACCTGGCGCGTCGCCTGCAGCAGAGCACACCGTTCGGCGCCTTCCTCGACCCTGTGGCCGACAAGCTGATGGTGGCCGTTGCCCTGGTACTGCTGGTGCAGGTGCACGCCAACTTCTGGCTGACCCTGCCGGCGGCGGTGATCATCGGCCGTGAAATCGTCGTTTCGGCGCTGCGCGAGTGGATGGCCGAACTGGGGGCGAGGGCGCATGTGGCGGTGTCCAGCCTCGGCAAGTGGAAGACCGCGGCGCAGATGCTGGCGCTGGTGATCCTGCTGGCCAACCCGCCGGTGGTGAGCTTCTGGGTGGTGCTGGGCTACGGCCTGCTGCTGGTGGCGGCGGCACTGACCCTGTGGTCGATGGTGCACTATCTGCTGGCCGCCTGGCCGCACCTGCGCGAAGGCTCCGAGCAGAAATAAAACTTTTTTGAATCAAGGGGTTGACGCCGTTTCAGATATCGCTAGAATGGCACCCATCACGACGCGGGAATAGCTCAGTTGGTAGAGCACGACCTTGCCAAGGTCGGGGTCGCGAGTTCGAGTCTCGTTTCCCGCTCCAAATTGGCCTTAACGAAGTATTTCGGTAAGGCAAGAAAGAAGGCCCTTCGGGGCCTTTTTTCGTTTCCGGCGAAAAAAGGCGATGGGTCGCCTTTCGCCGCCTGGGTCTTCAGCGGCCGCCGGTCAGCTTATGCCGGGCTGCATACAGGCAGATCATCTCCATGGCCAATGCCGCGGCGGCAAGCGATGTGATTTCTGCATGATCGTAGGCGGGGGCGACCTCGACGACGTCCATCCCCACCAGGTTGATGCCGCGCAGCTGCCGCAGAATCCGCAGCGCCTGGTGTGTCGAGAGGCCGCCGCAAACCGGGGTGCCAGTGCCGGGGGCATAGGCCGGGTCCAGGCAATCGATGTCGAAAGTCAGATAGACAGGGCTATCGCCTACACGGCCATGGATGACTTCCGCCAGCTCCCGCGCAGAGCGGTCATGCACCTCATTGGCATTGAGCACCTGCAGTCCCATGACATCTTCGATGGTGGTGCGTTGGCCAATCTGTATCGAGCGAGCAGGGTCGATCAGCCCCTCACGAACGGCGTGATAGAACATCGAGCCATGGTCGATGCGTTTGTCTTCGCCATCGCATTCCAGGTCGTGGTGCGCATCGAAATGGATCAACGAAAGTGGCCCATGCTTGGCCGCATGGGCCTGCAGCAGGGGGTAGCTGATGAAGTGATCCCCGCCCAGCGTCAGCATCGCGGCACCGGTGTCGAGAATCTTCCGGGCGTGTGCCCTGATGGCGGCCGGTGTCTGCTCGGGTGTGCCGTAGTCGAAAGGGCAGTCGCCATAGTCGACGCAGGCCA
This sequence comes from Pseudomonas sp., assembly GCF_017744435.1. Lineage (GTDB taxonomy): Bacteria > Pseudomonadota > Gammaproteobacteria > Pseudomonadales > Pseudomonadaceae > Aquipseudomonas. Next base: position 9,776 of record NZ_JAGIBG010000042.1, on the reverse strand, counting down.
GCAGCTCGAACGGGTCGAACTCCCAAGGCCAGTGGCGTGTCCAGGCGGACTGCACCGACGCTTCGCGAATGGCGCGCGGCCCGAACCGGCTCCCTGGGCGGTTGCTGGTGGCCGTGTCGAATGGCACACCGCTGATGACCAGGTCCACGCCCCGCAGGTCACGGGTGTAGCGGCGGCGCATGAAGCTGGTGATACCGCCGTAGGTGGGCTCGGCCAAGGTGCCATAGAGGCTTTCACGGGTGATGGCCTGGTCGATGATGGAGGAAGTGTCAGTCATGGCAGATGCTCATTGCTGGTTGCGGAAGGACGTCCAGGTGCGTGTGCGTTCGCGCAAGGTGCGCAGCGGCAAGGGGGGCTCGCCGAACAGCGTGTGACGCACGTTTTCCGGGGGGTAGATGGCGGTATTGCCGGCAATGCTTGGGGCCAGGAGCGCAGTGGCGGCCAGGTTGGCATTGGCGAAGAACATCTTGCCGGTAAGGTCGGCCATTGAGTCCGGTCGGGTAATGAATTCGATCAAGGCCTTTGCTTCTGCTGGATGCGGCGCATCTGCCGGTATGGCCAGGGTGTCGATCCAGGTGAGGGTTCCTTCCCGGGGGACTGCGTAGTCGATGGTGTAGGGTTTGTTCGCCATCATTGCCTGGCTGTTGGCCAGCACCGCATCGCCACTGTAGGTCAGGGCCATGCAGAGGTTGCCATTGGCCAGGTCGGTCATTTGCGTGCCGGTCGATATGTAGCGCACTGACGGGCGCAATGTGGCGAGCAGGTCCTTTGCCGCTTGAAGGTCGGCGGTGTCCGAGCTTGAGGGGTTCTTGCCCAGGTAGTTCAAGGTGACGTTCATGACTTCCTGGGGCGAATCGATGATCGAGATGCCGCAGTCCTTCAACTTGCTGGCGTACTTGGGTTTGAACAGCAGGTCCAGGCTGTCCAGTGGCGGGGCAGGGATACGTTCCTGCACCTGCTGGAGATTGAGCGCCAGCCCGACGGTGCCCCAGGTGTAGGGCACGGCAAAGAGATTGTCAGGGTCTACCTGGCGCAGTTGGGCCAGCAACTGAGGGTCGAAGTCGGCATGGCCAGGCATGCGTGCCAGCTCGACAGGCTGGAGCGCCCTGGCCCGAATGAGCCTGTCCAGCATGGCGATGCTGGGGACGACGACGTCGTAGCCGCTCTTGCCGGTCAGCATCTTGGTTTCCAGTACTTCAGCGCTTTCGAACGTGTCGTACTGCACCCGGATGCCCGTTTCGGTCTCGAACCTTTTCAGGGTGTCGGGGCTGACATATTCGGCCCAGGCATAAAGGCGCACCGCACGTTCGTTTGCCATCGCCTGACCGGTCAGGGTCACAAGGGCCACCAGCGAGGCCGTTTGAAGCGTCTTGGACAACCCAGGCAGATCCAGCCAATCAACCTTCATGGAGCCTCCTTTTGGAGTTGTTGTTTTCGTTGTGCTCCCGCGCATTCTTCAGGTTGCCCAGCGTGCAATCAATCTATATAAATTGAGCTTTTTAACGGTAAAAAAACTAAACGGTTGACGTCAATGGCATTGCCTCCGCTTCATGCTTTTCGCGTATTCGAATGTGTAGCCAGGCTTGGCCATGTCGGTGCGGCCGCTGCGGAACTGCACGTCACCACAGGCGCTGTCAGTCAGCAGATCCGGTCGCTGCAAAGCAGCCTGGGTGTCGAGCTGTTCCACAAGCAGGGGCGCCACCTGGTGCTGACGGAGCGGGGGCTGGCGTTGCAGCGTGCGGTTGCGCAAGGCCTGCGTGAAATCACCGAGGGGGTGCGGCAAGCCTGTGACGTGGCCTTTCACAGCCCGGCCGTGACGATCTTGACCTTGTCGACAGAGCCGGTCTTCGGTGCCACCTGGCTGATACCCAAGCTTTTTGCGTTTCGCACGCTGTATCCGCACATTCGGTTGCGTGTGATCACGGCTGACCATATGTCTGCGGTGGACTGGCGGCGGGCGGACATCGCAGTGCTTTACGATGCCCCGAACTGGGAGGGCTTCTGGTGGCGGCCCTTGCAGGTCCTGCACATGTTTCCGGTCTGTTGCCCGCAGCTTCTGCGTGGCCCTCACGCACTCAGGCAGCCATCGGACCTGATGCATCATCGTTTGCTGCATGAAGACGATGGCAGCCAATGGCGCCACTGGTTGCGCGAGGCGCGCTTGCCTTACCCCGGCGATGCCGACGTACACCTGGAAGACTTCGGCATTGCCCTGCAGGCCGCGCGTGATGGGTATGGTGTGGCCCTCAGCGACGAGATCAATTCGGCGCGGGACCTGGACGAGGGCCGCCTGGTGCAGCCCTTTGAGCTGAAGGTGCCCACAGGCATGGACTACTTCTGCATCTGCAACGAAGAAACCCGTTTGCGCCCGGACGTTGCGCTGCTCATCAACTGGCTGATCGAGCAAGCGCAGGTCAAGGGCGCACGCTGAACTACTCCTTCAACAGCTCCATCATGCGGACGATGTCCTTGCGGCTCTGCTTCGCTGCCGGCACGAATGCGCAGTAGAAATGCCCCAGTGGCAGTGTCACCGGGGAGAGCGCGATCAGGCGCCCGGCTTCAAGGTCGGCTCGGGCGATGAGCCGGTGCCCGAGGGCAACGCCAAGCCCCAGGCGGGCCAGCGAGACCGACAGGCTCGACAGGCCGCAGCGTACACCTTGCTTGGGGTCGGGGTAGTAGTTGCTGGAGATCAGCGAGAACCAGGCATGCCAGGTGGGCCCGGAGGCATAGCTGGCGCCCCAGTGGGTATGGATGAACAGGTTCTGCTGCAGCTGCGTCAGGTCGAAGGTATCGTTGCCGTGGGTCGACCAGAACGTCGGTGTACAGACCGGCATCACTTCATCGCGCACCAGGTGGATGGCGTCCAGCCCCGGGTAATGGTAATCGCCATAGCTGACCCGGATATCGATGTCATGGCGGACCAGGTCCACCGGGTCGTCCTCCACGCGGATGTCGACCGCCAGGTGCGGGTACGCCTCCTGCAGCGCCGACAACTTGGGGGCCAGCCAGGGCTCGGCCAGCGAGAAGGGCACACTGACCACCAGCCGTCGCGAATGCAGGTCGCCTTCGAGGATGCGGCTGGTCATGGTCGCGATGTCGTTCAGGGCGCGGGAGGTCTGCGGGTAGATCGCGTGCCCGGCGTCGGTGAGGGAGATGCGATTGCCGGTGCGCACGAACAGCTGGCGCTCCAGAAACTGCTCCAGGTGCTTGACCTGCTGGCTGACCGCCGCAGCCGAAACGCCCAGTTCGGCCGCGGCCAGGACGAAACTGCCCATGCGCGCAGCCACTTCGAATGCCTTGACGGCGTTGAGCGGGGGAAGCCGATCCATGGAGTGTCCTTCATAAGATTTTCTAACGCTAAGCTAACAATTAATGCCGTTGTGGCAAAGTTTTTCTCAGGGTACGTTCATGTCTCACCAACATGGGAGGCACTGATGAAAGACATCCTGGATTTGGACCGCTATCCGCTGGACCGGGAAGGTTCCCCGCAGTGGCAGGCCGCCGTCGAGCGTGCGGCGGCAGAGCTGCAGGAGACTGGCATGTTCAACCTGAAGCAGCTGATGCGACCTGAGGCGATCAAGCAGGCCGTGGCCCAGTTGCAGCCAAAGATGGACACCCAGTCGCACACGCATTCTCGTCGGCACAACATCTACTTCCTGCCGGACTTCATGGGTGTTGCGCCTGACCACCCGGCGTTGCGCGAAGTGGAGTCGACCAACCACACCCTGTGCGCCGACCAGCTGGAAAAGAGCATCGTCCTGAGCATCTACGAGTACCCGCCGTTGCTGCGGTTCATCGCGGCGGTCATGGGCAAGCCGTCACTGCACATGATGAAAGACCCGCTGGCCCGCGTGAACGTCATGGGCTATCGCGACGGTGAAGCGTTGAACTGGCATTTCGACCGAAGCGAATTCACCACCACACTGCTGCTGCAGGAGCCGCTCGAAGGCGGCAAGTTCCAGTACCGCAGCAACCTTCGCTCGCCGCAGGACCCCAACTACGATGGCATCGCCGACGTACTGGACGGGCGCGACCCGCAGATCAAGACCATGACCCTGGAAGCCGGCACCCTCAACGTGTTCCGGGGCGTTAACGCCCTGCACCGGGTAACGCCTGTGCAAGGGCCGCAAGAGCGGCTGATTTCCATTTTCTCCTATTACGAGAAACAGGACGTGGTGTTCAGCGAAGAGGAGAGCATGGGGTTCTATGGCCGTGCCAGCTGAGTAGTGCCGCCAGCGCTCGCAGGGCCCAATACAGGCGCCCTCCGCAACCGCTGGAGGCGCCAGACCTATCCCGTAACCGTGCAACGGGGACGCATATGACAACAACAAGAAACAACGCGTTAAAGAAAGCCGCCACGCTCACCCTCGTCGGTGCCGCCTGGTTGTTCCTGTCGGCAGCCCAGGCCAAGGACTGGACCGCCGTCACCATCGCCACGGAGGCGGCGTATGCCCCTTGGAACCTGACCCTGCCCAATGGCCAGATCGGCGGCTTCGAGCCTGAGCTGCTGGCCGACCTGTGCGCGCGGATGAAGATGCAATGCACGCTTCACTCCCAGGATTGGGACGGGATGATCCCCGGCCTGCAGGCGGGCAAGTTCGATGTCCTGATGGACGCCATCGTCATTACCCCCGAGCGTGAAAAGGTGATCGCCTTCTCGCGCCCCTATGCCGCGACCCAGGGTGTACTTGCCGCAGCCGACCCGGCCTTGATCGCCAAGGCGGGGCTTGCCACCGAGATGGTCAAGCTCAGCGGCGATGCCCAGGCGGACAAACCCTACATCGACAAGCTGCGCAGCCTGCTCGATGGCAAGACCATCGGTATTCAGTCCGGTACCGCCTACACGCAATTCGTCGAAGACAATTTCAAGGACATCGCCAGCATCCGCGAATACAAAAAGTCCGGGGAGCATGTGCTGGACCTGCAGGCCGGCCGCATCGACTTCGCCTTCGACGATGTCACGTTCTTCCTCTCGACCGCAGACGTGCCTGACCGCGTGACCATGGTCGGCTTCAAGATCGGTGGCCCGATCTGGGGGCCGGGCGAGGCCCTGGCATTCCGCCAGGACGCGCCCGAGCTCAAGGCCAGGTTCGATGAGGCGCTGGGCGCGGCGCTTGCCGATGGCACCGTGAAGCGACTCTCCGAGAAATGGTTCAAGGCCGACATCACGCCGTGAACCGGCCTGGACCATTGGCACCTTCATCGGCGCGACGTCGTCGGCCCGCCCAACGGCCGGTCGGCAGCGACAAGCCGGTCAATACGAGGAGACGTACATGGAAACCTTACATTTGCTCAGCGTTGGCGAGGGCGGCTGGGGGCTGACGTTACTGGCGGCGATCGGCACGACCCTGGCGCTGACCTTGGTGTCGCTCATGGGCGGCGCAGTCGTCGGCAGCCTGGTGGCGGCGGCCAAGCTGTCGCGCCGGCCAAGCCTGCGTTGGGTGGGCAACACCTACCTGGTCCTGGTACGTGGCATCCCTGAATTGCTGGTCATCTACCTGTTCTATTTCGGCGGCGCCACGCTGGTATCCGCACTTGGGCACTGGCTGGGCAAAGAGGGCTATGTCGACATGCCGCCGTTCTGGGTGGGCGCGCTCGCGGTCGGGCTGCTCTCGGGGGCCTACCAGGCGGAGGTCTATCGCGGCGCCTTCCTGGCCATCCCACGGGGGCAACTGGAAGCCGCGCTGGCCATCGGCATGAGCCCCTTCACCCGCTTGCGGCGGGTGCTGCTGCCGCAGGTCCTGGGCCACGCGCTGCCGGGCCTGGGCAATGTCTGGCAGATGACCCTGAAGGACTCGTCGCTGATCTCGGTCATCGGCCTGGTGGAACTGATGCGTGCCAGCCTCATGGCCGCTGGGTCAACCCACCAGTACTTCACGTTCTACCTGATCGGTGGCATCGGTTACCTGCTGCTGACCGGGCTGTCGGGGCGGGTGTTCAACCATGCCGAAGCGCGCGTGAATCGCACGCGGCAGCGTCCCCCCATCCCTCACTGAAGCAGGCGAGCCGAAAAATGATCGATTTCCAGTTTCTCTTCGACACCTTGCTCAAGTTGCTGGCGGCGCTGCCTACCACGTTGACGCTGTTTTGCACTTCGCTTTCGCTGGGGCTGCTGCTGGCGCTGGGCATCGTCAGCCTGCGGGTCAGCCGTTCGCCGCTGTTGAGCCTGCCTGCGCGTGGCTACATCTGGGTTTTTCGTGGCACGCCGCTGCTCATCCAGATGTACCTGATCTACTACGGGCTGGGGCAGTTCCCGGCCATCCGCGAAAGCTTTGCCTGGCCGGTGCTGCGCTCGCCCTACGGGTGCGCGATCATCTCTCTGGCGCTGTGCACGGCAGGTTATACCGCCGAGATCATTCGCGGCGGGTTGCTCAGTGTGCCCCATGGCCAGGTCGAGGCCGGGCTGGCCTGCGGGATGTCGCGCTGGCTGCTGCTTCGACGGGTCATCGCGCCGATCACCTTGCGCCAGATGTTGCCGGCGTACTCCACCGAAGCGGTGCTGATGCTCAAGGCCACGGCGTTGGCCAGCCTCATCACCGTGTGGGACGTCACTGGCGTCGCCCAGCAGATCATCCAGCGTACCTATCGTGTCGTCGAGGTGTTCGCCTGCGCGGCGCTGATCTACCTGGTCATCAACTACCTCATCGTGCGCGCCATTGGCTGGCTGGAGCATCGGCTGACGCCGCATCTGCGCGAGCGTCCCATGCATGAACCAGCCGCTGGCAGCGGGAACGGGGACATCCACCATTCGAACATTCAGCGGGGTTCGGTATGAACGCTCAGTCAGCGGTTGCGTTGTCAGTGACCAATATCCAGAAATCCTACGCAAGCTTACGTGTACTCCAGGGGATTTCCCTGGAGGCCCGGCGCGGGGATGTCGTCTCGATCCTGGGCGCCAGTGGCTCGGGGAAGAGTACTTTCCTGCGTTGCATCAACCTGCTGGAAACCCCCGATGAGGGCAGCATCTGCCTCGATGGCGAAACCATCGAGATGAAGCGTCTGCGCGACGGTCGCCTGGCGCCGCGCGATGGGCGTCAGGTGGAGCGGGTCCGTAGCCGCCTGGGCATGGTGTTCCAAGGCTTCAACCTGTGGTCGCACCGGACGGCACTGGAGAACGTCATGGAGGGGCCTTTGCAGGTACTCAAGCGCTCTCGGGCCGAATGCATCGAGGAGGCCGAGCATCTGTTGCAGAAGGTCGGGCTGTACGAGCGTCGCCACTACTACCCCGCTCATCTGTCGGGCGGCCAGCAGCAGCGCGTGGCAATCGCCCGCGCCCTGGCGATGAACCCCCAGGTCATGCTGTTCGATGAGCCCACCTCGGCGCTGGACCCAGAGTTGGTGGGCGAGGTGCTCAAGGTGATGCGCTCGCTCGCCGAAGAGGGGCGCACCATGCTGGTGGTGACCCACGAGATGGGCTTCGCCCGCCATGTGTCCAACCGGGTGGTCTTCATGCACGGCGGGCGCGTCGATGCGCAGGGCACGCCTGCGCAGTTGTTTGAAGGCCTGCCGACCGAACGCTTCCGGCAGTTCGTCAGCAGCCATCAGAGCAGGAGCACGCAATGAGTGATGTGAACGCAGCGGCAGGCTTGGCAGCGGGTACGCCAGCCGGCCCATTCGCAGTCCGTCGAGTAACCCTGCTGCAGCAAGCCTGAACGCCTGATACGGCTCATCCCGCCACCTGAAAGTGGCGGGACGGGCCAGTGCCGCCCCAATTACCTGATAACAACCACGATAGGTATTCATTGTCATGATCAAGTCACGCGCGGCGGTGGCCTTCGGGCCCAACCAACCGCTGGAAATCGTCGAAGTCGATGTGCAGCCTCCCAAGGCGGGGGAGGTACTGGTACGGATCGTCGCGAGCGGCGTCTGCCACACCGATGCCTACACCTTGTCTGGGCAGGACTCGGAAGGGGTCTTCCCCTGCATCCTCGGCCATGAGGGGGGTGGGGTCGTTGAAGCGGTGGGCGAGGGCGTGACGTCGCTGCAGGTGGGGGATCATGTGATTCCGCTGTACACCGCAGAATGCGGGGTCTGCAAGTTCTGCACCTCTGGCAGGACCAACCTCTGCCAAGCGGTGCGCGCCACCCAGGGCAAGGGGTTGATGCCTGATGGCACCACGCGGTTTTCCTACAACGGTGAGCCGATCTACCACTACATGGGCTGCTCGACGTTCTCCGAGTACACCGTTCTGCCGGAGATATCCCTGGCGAAAATCCCCGTGAGCGCCCCACTGGAGCAAGTCTGTCTGCTGGGGTGTGGCGTCACCACCGGCATTGGTGCCGTGCTCAACACCGCCAAGGTGCAGGCGGGCGCCAGCGTGGCCATCTTCGGCCTGGGTGGCATTGGCCTGGCCGCGATCATCGGTGCCCGGATGGCCAAGGCCGCGCGGATCATCGCCATCGACATCAACCCGGCCAAGTTCGCCATCGCCCAGGCGCTGGGGGCCAGCGACTGCGTCAACCCGCTGGATCACGACAGGCCGATTCAGGACGTGATCGTCGAAATGACCGATGGCGGCGTGGACTATTCGTTCGAGTGCATCGGCAACGTGCAACTGATGCGCGCAGCCCTGGAGGCCTGCCACAAGGGCTGGGGCGAGGCGACCATCATCGGCGTGGCGCCAGCGGGCGCAGAAATCAGCACCCGGCCATTCCAGCTGGTCACCGGGCGTGTGTGGCGCGGCAGTGCTTTCGGTGGCGTGAAAGGGCGCTCCGAGCTGCCCAGCTACGTTGCCTTGGCCGAGAAGGGCGACATCCCGCTCGACACATTCATCACCCATACCCTGGAGCTGGGGCGGATCAACCAGGCCTTCGAACTGATGCATGAAGGCAAGAGTATCCGCACGGTCATCCATTTCTGAGCAGTAACTCTCAACAACAAAAAGGAGACTTCCATGTCGATCTTCACGCACGTCACCGTTGGCACCAACGACCTGTCCAAGGCGCGCAAATTCTATGACGAAACACTCGGCAAGCTCGGCTTCAAGCGCTTGGCCGACCTGGGTGACAATGGCTCGATCTGGGGCGTGGACCAGCCTTCGTTCTTCGTGCTCAAGCCTGCCAACGGGCAACCCGCCAGTGTCGGCAATGGCGTGACTGTCAGCTTCCAGGCTTCGAACCGGGCGCAGATCAATGCCTTCCACGACGCGGCCGTTGGCGCTGGCGGCAAGGATGAAGGGGCTGCCGGGCCGCGTGGCTGGGCAGAGAACGCCTATGCCGCGTATGTCCGTGATCTGGATGGCAACAAGCTGGCGGTGTATTGCTTCAAGGCTGAGTAGGAGGGATAGGGACGCCTCTTAAAAAGTGCGCTCCATTTCTCGGACAAAAGAGGCGCCGGCAAGACAAGAAAGAAGGCCCTTCGGGGTCTTTTTTCATTTCTGGCTACCCCGATCCACCCCACGATATTCATTCCCTTGAAGACACCCTGATCCAGGCGACGGACTACGCGTTGTGCGCGTCGACCGTGGTGCATCAGGCGTTGCTGCTGCGGCCCAAGTCACCGGCGTCGATCCTGATGATGACCTCGATGCATGAAATGGAGGCGCTGCGGGCTTTGCTCGAATCGGCGCTGATCCAGGTGCAGATGCCCACTGGGCCTCGGACTTTGCACTAAGGCTCAGGTGATGTGCTGGCTGGTCTGGCCTCTTCGCGGGCACGCCCGCTCCCACATGGATGCGCGATCCCCTGTGGGAGCGGGCGTGCCCGCGAAGAGGCCAGACCAGGCAATAGAGATTTCAGGGAGATTTACACAATGACCACAGTCAACCTCCGATGCAC
>NZ_JAGIBG010000041.1 GCF_017744435.1 Pseudomonas sp. | reverse complement strand
CCGACGACCTTCGGGTTATGAGCCCGACGAGCTACCAGGCTGCTCCATCCCGCGCCTGTGAGATCGAATTCTACGGGTTTCCTTGCTCATGTCAAGCAATATTGTAGAAAACCCTTTTTCGTTCAATCCCTTAGCATCTATGCCTGGCTGCGCCTCAGGCGCGACGGGGCTTGCGAGCCGATTATCGAAGCAGGCTGTTTCAGTGTCAGTGGCATGCGCTACTATCTGTATGAATTTACAGTGGTGGCCGTCATCAATGTCTTTGCGCAAGATCATCCACATCGACTGCGATTGTTTTTACGCCGCCATCGAGATGCGTGACGACCCGCGCCTGGCCGGCCGCCCCATGGCAGTCGGTGGTTCTCCGGACCGGCGCGGGGTAATCGCCACCTGCAATTATGAAGCGCGTGCCTATGGCGTGCGTTCAGCCATGTCGTCCCGGCATGCCCTCAAGCTTTGCCCTGACCTGGAAATCGTCAAGCCGCGCTTCGAGGCTTACCGGGAGGCTTCGCGCGAGATTCACGCCATTTTTCGTGACTACACCGAGTTGATCGAGCCGTTGTCATTGGATGAGGCGTATCTGGATGTCAGTGAAAGCCAGTGGTATGCCGGAAGTGCGACGCGAATCGCCGAGGACATTCGCCGGCGGGTCGCCCGCACCCTGCATATCACGGTATCTGCAGGGGTGGCGCCGAACAAGTTTCTGGCCAAGATCGCCAGCGACTGGCGTAAGCCCAATGGCATCTTCGTGATCACCCCGGAGCAGGTCGAGGCTTTCGTTGCTGCCTTGCCGGTGGCCAAGCTGCATGGTGTGGGCAAGGTGACCGCAGACAAGTTGAACCGCCTGGGGATCGATACCTGCCTTGACTTGCGGGAGTGGTCGCGGCTGGCGTTGGCGCGCGAGTTCGGCAGCTTTGGTGAGCGGCTTTGGGGGTTGGCCCGAGGGATTGACGAGCGTGCGGTTCACAACGATAGCCGCAGGCAGTCGGTCAGCGTTGAAAACACCTATGACAACGACCTGCCGGATTTGGCCAGTTGTCTCGAACGGTTGCCTGAACTGCTCGAAAGCCTTAATGAGCGGATTGCCCGGATGGACAGCAGTTATCGGCCGGACAAGCCGTTCGTCAAGGTCAAGTTCCACGACTTCAGCCAGACCACCATGGAGCAAGCCGGGGCGGGCAGGGACTTGGAAAGCTACCGTCAGTTGTTGCGCCAGGCGTTCGCCCGGGGTAGCAAGCCGGTGCGCTTGCTCGGGGTAGGGGTGAGGCTGCGGGATTTGCGCGGGGCACATGAGCAGTTGGAGCTGTTCCCAGGGAATTGAAAAGGGGCCGTAAAAACGGCCCCTTCTTTATAGTTACTGCACGCCGGGATCAGCGACCAATCGGCCAGTGGCCTTGGTCAGTGCTGCGAGGAATTCCTGTTGCAGCTCCGGATCGTTGCGTGTCAGCTCGATCAGGCTCTGCTCCATCTCGCTGGCTTCTTCTTCAAGACCCAGCTCGGACAAGCGCTTGACCCGGTGTACCCACTGGCCGACATCGTCATCCTCGAGGTCATCGAAGATCAGCTCATGGGCCTCGCGCAGCTTGTTGCGCAAGGTGGCGCTGACCAGCAGGCTGGCATCGCCACGGATCGCGTTGTCCTCATCGACCACCTGCAGGTGCAAGGTGCCGACGTGGTTCAGGTGCTGCTCCGAGAACGGGCTGTCCAGCAGGTTCAGGCGCAACACGCCGTTCCTGTCGGTAGTCAGTTCGTGGGTCATCTTGCCTGCTTTGACTTCGACCAGGCGTTCGCTCCAGGGCACGCTGGTGAACTCTTCGCGCTTGTCCTTCTGCACTTCGCTGATGCCCGCCAGGTTCTGCTGGGCACGGCCATTGGACGGCGTATTCATGAATGGATTGAGGCCATCCACGCCATAGCTGAGCCAGTCGTGGGTCATGCTCTGCGGCAGGTTGCCGAGGGCGAACACGTTGACCACGTTGGCACCGATACCGGCCACCACGGCTACCGCGCCGAGCGGGATCTCGTAGATCTCCCGCCACGGTTGGTACGGGGTATAGCGGTCGTAGCGGCGGGTGACCTCGTATTCGGTGACCTCGAAACGCTTCTGCTCATGAATGCGCACACGCCGTTGCGGAAGCTCCATCACCTTCGGCTCGCCGACATCGATCTGCAGGGTGTGTTCGAGCAGTTTTCGCTCGACGCGCTCCTCATGATCGCTGCGCTGGGACATCTGGTTGGCGCAACCGCTGGCGAGCAGGGCGCCGCACAGTGCGGCGCCCCCCAGGGTATAGGTACTTCGCTTGGACATGATTACTCGTGCATTGATTATCAGCGGCGAACGCGGGCCTGCAGGAAGGTCAGCACTTCATTGAGCGGCAGCTGTTGGGCTTCCGACTCGGTGCGGTGCTTGTACTCCAGGTTGCCGTCGGCCAGGCCGCGGTCGCTGACGACGATGCGGTGTGGAATGCCGATCAGCTCCATGTCGGCGAACTTGATGCCGGGGCTGGTCTTCTTGTCTCGGTCGTCCAGCAGCACCTCGTAGCCGGCTGCGGTCAGTTCGGCGTACAGCTTGTCGGTTGCCTCGCGCACCACCTCGGTTTCGTAACGCAGTGGTACCAGAGCGATCTGGAATGGTGCCAGGGCGTCGTTCCAGATGATGCCCTTGTCGTCGTAGCTCTGCTCGATGGCGGCGGCGACCACGCGGGACACACCAATGCCGTAGCAGCCCATGGACAGGGTTACCGGCTTGCCGTTCTCACCCAGGACCTGGCACTTGAGTGCCTCGCTATATTTGGTGCCGAGCTGGAAGATATGGCCGACTTCGATGCCGCGCTTGATCACCAGGGTACCCTGGCCATCCGGGCTTGGGTCGCCTTCGACGACATTGCGCAGGTCGGCAACCTGTGGAACGGGCAGGTCACGTTCCCAGTTCACGCCGAAGTAGTGCTTGTCGTCGATGTTGGCGCCGATGCCGAAGTCGCTCATCAGGGCGACCGAGCGGTCGATCACGATTTCCAGTGGCAGGTTCAGCGGGCCGAGCGAACCGGCACCGGCACCAATGGCCTCGCGCAGTTCGGCGTCGGTGGCCATGACCAGCGGGTCGGCAACCTGTTCCAGCTTGGCGGCCTTGATTTCGTTGAGCTCGTGGTCGCCACGGACGATCAGGGCGACCAGCTTGCCTTCTTCGGCGCCGCGCACGATCAGGGTCTTGACGGTCTTTTCGATCGCCAGGCCGTGGTTTTCCACCAGCTGGGCGATGGTCTTGGCTTCCGGGGTGTCGACCAGGCGCAGTTCCTCGGTAGGAGCAGGGCGCACGGTTTCACGCGGGATGGCTTCGGCCTTCTCGATGTTGGCGGCGTAGTCGGAGCTGTCGCTGAAGATCACGTCGTCTTCGCCCGACTCGGCCAGGACGTGGAATTCGTGGGAGTAGCTGCCACCGATGGAGCCGGTGTCGGCCTGCACTGGGCGGAAGTCCAGGCCCAGGCGGGTGAAGACGTTGGTGTACGCCTGGTGCATGCGGTCGTAGGTTTCCTGCAGGGAAGCCTGGTCGGCATGGAAGGAGTAGGCGTCCTTCATGATGAATTCGCGGCCGCGCATCAGGCCGAAGCGTGGGCGAATCTCGTCACGGAATTTGGTCTGGATCTGGTACATGTTGAGCGGCAGCTGTTTATAGCTGGACAGCTCGTTGCGGGCCAGGTCGGTGATCACTTCTTCGTGAGTTGGGCCGACGCAGAAATCGCGCTGGTGGCGGTCTTTCAGGCGCAGCAGCTCAGGGCCGTATTGTTCCCAGCGGCCGGATTCCTGCCACAGCTCGGCAGGCTGGATGCTTGGCATCAGCACTTCCAGGGCGCCGGCGGCGTTCATTTCCTCGCGCACAACGTTTTCGACCTTGCGCATCACCCGCAGGCCCATCGGCAGCCAGGTGTACAGGCCGGAGGCCAGTTTGCGGATCATGCCGGCACGCAGCATGAGCTGATGGCTGATGACCACTGCGTCGGCAGGGGTTTCTTTCTGGGTGGCGAGCAAATATTGACTGGTGCGCATGGTTAGCCGTGTCGATTGCCTAAGACGTTGAAATAGCCCCGCATTGTACGGGGGCGAAACGAAGGCGTACAGAATGCCCCAGGGCGTGGCAGTTGTCAGCCAAGAAAAAGCCCGGCAAGTGTGCCGGGCTTTTTCAGGTGCGGGGCGCTGCAAGCCAGGCTTACAGGATGCTCAGCGGGTACTCGACGATCAGGCGCAGTTCGTCGATCGAGCTCGAACCGTAGTAGACGCCATCGCTGGAGCGGTAGGTGGCCTGACGAACGCGGAAGCTCAGGTCTTTGGCCGGGCCTTCCTGCAGTACGTACTTCACGTCCACGTCGCGTTCCCATTCCTTGCCATTGCTGGTGGAACCGGTGTTGGCATCGCTACCACGCACGTAACGGGTCATGAAGGTCAGGCCTGGTACGCCGAACTCGGCGAAGTTCAGGTCGTAGCGAGCCTGCCAGGATTTCTCGTCTTCAGCGTTGAAGTCGGAACGGGCCACGGAGTTGGCCAGGAAGATGGTACCGCCACCGTCCACGCCGTAGCCGTAGTCGCCGTCACCGTGGACTTTCTGGTAGGCCAGGGTGAAGGTGTGTGCGCCGATGTTGTAGGCGCCCGACAGGCTGTAGGCCTGGTTGTCGAGCTTGGTCACGCCATCTTTCTCGGCGCGCTGCAGGCCTTGGCCATCGCTCTTGGTGTCATAGATGTTGAAGTCGAACACCAGGCCCTGTTTGTCCGAGAGCGGCAGCGCCCAGTTCAGGTTGGCGTAGTACTTGCGCCAGTAGTCTTCGACCTTGGAGTAGTACAGGCTGGTGGACAGGTTGTCGGTGAAGGCGTAGGTGCCACCGACAACGTCGGCCTGCTTCAGGTGCAGGCTGTCGTGGAAGGTCTCGGACTGAGCGTTCAGCGCGGTGAAGTGACCGGCGTTCAGGGTCAGGCCCTTGATTTCGTTGCTGGTGATCAGCGTGCCTTGGGCCACTTCTGGCAGCAGGCGGCTGTCATCGGTTGCGAGTACTGGCAGGGCAGTGAACTGGTCGCCGAACTTCAGCACGGTATCGGAGATGCGCAGTTTGACCGCGCCGCCGGCTTCGGAGAACTCGTCCTGCGCGCGGCCGTCGGAGTCAGTCGGGAACTGGCCGGTGCTGTGGCGACCTTTGCCGCTGTCCAGCTTAACGCCGAGCATGCCGATGGCATCGACGCCCACGCCGATCACGCCCTGGGTAAAGCCCGACTCGTAAGTGCCGAGGAAGCCGAGGCCGGTTTCTTCAACGCGGCTCTGGGTGCCTGGCTCGTTGTTACGGAAGTCGCGGCTGAAGTACAGCATGCGAGTCTTGACGTTCAGCTTGCTGTCTTCGAGGAAACCCTTGGAATCGTCCTGGGACGAGGCCACTGCCATCTGCGAGGTCCCTGCCGCAACGGCCAGGGCGATCATGCTCCACTTCATCACGCGCATCGTGATTTGCTCCTTTGGTTTTTAGGAAGAGTACCGCTGCGTCCAAGTCTTTTAGTTATATGGAGCAGCTCTTTCTTGTTATGTCGGCGGAAATGTATAGCACGCTGACTGTTGTTGGCGATATGGCAAAAATCATCCTTTCGGGAACTTTATTGTCATGTCGCTTTTAGGTATTTCCATGTCGCAAATCACGTCCCGATTAACCGGGTCGTACAACGCCAGCGCTGTTCCATTGCCGTAACGGTTTTGTAACTACAGATTCCGGCTGGGGAAACTCCCTGGTGTACCCAATCTCGCTGTTGTTATTTGTCGCGTCACCCGGTCAATGCAGGTGTCGTGCCGACTTGGCGTGAAAGGAATGCAACAAGCGTGCTCAAAATTAACAACGCTTCATGAAATTTTCACAAAGCCTGCTGCCAAAGGTCGGAAAGTGCCGAAAACACGGGGTGAGAGTTGTCTGATGGTGTGCCAACTTCAATGGGCAGGCTAAAAGAAAAAGCTGCCATAAAAGTCAATGTGTTACCGACAACTGTTGATCCTGAGTCATTGATGTGGGTAAAAGTGTAGTGCCGCACACTTTTGTGGCCTCATTTTGGTGCGAAAAGTAGCGCTGTGTTACCGCCTTTGTGCAACTCGTGGAGATTCATGAGCTTAAGGCGTGCAGCCGCGCGTCTGGCGCATGCTGGCGGGGGCGAAGCAGGGTATCCTTGGCGCATATGGTTATTGTTGGAGATTGATCGTGTTTGATATGGATTCGCGTTTGCAGCAGGACTCCCTGGTGCTGGGTGACTTTCCGCTGTGCCGTTTGCTGCTCAGCAAGGATGCCAATTACCCGTGGTTCATCCTGGTGCCCAGGCGCGCAGGTGTCAGTGAGCTGTTCGACCTGAGCCAGGAAGACCAGGCGCAGTTGTGGAAAGAAACCACCTACCTGGCTGAAGCGCTCAAGCGCGAGTTCGCGGCAGACAAGATGAACGTTGCCACACTGGGTAACGTGGTCAGCCAGATGCACATGCATGTGATCGTTCGCCACCACGGCGATGCAGCCTGGCCAGCGCCGGTCTGGGGCAAAGTGCCGGCCGTCGGGTATGCGCCGGAGCAGATAGGTGCCATTCGTCAGCGTCTGCGTGCGCTGCTGACTCATGACTACCAGGAGGCCTGACATGTCAGCGGAGTCGCGCATCATCGAACTGGAAACCCGTCAGGCATTCCAGGACGACACAATCCAGGCGCTGAATGATGTGGTGGTCGAGCAGGGGCGGGTCATCGAACGCCTGCAACTGCAGGTGGCCGAGCTGATCAAGCGTTATGAAGAGATGGTCGGGCAGTACAGCAGTGAAGGGGAAGAGGCGCCGCCACCTCATTATTGACAAGTCGCCGCCCTGGGCTTGCCCCAGGGCGGCGCAGGGTCAACGGCGGTTCACCGCGACCACGTCTTCGGCCTGCAGGCCTTTGTCGCGGTGCATCACCGAGAACTCCACGCGCTGGCCTTCGACCAGAATGCGGTGGCCCTCGCCGCGGATCGCGCGGAAGTGGACGAAGATGTCGTCGCCCGAATCACGGGAAATGAAACCGAAGCCCTTGGAGGTGTTGAACCACTTCACGGTGCCGGTATCACGCTTGCCGGCTTCCAGTGGCGCACCTTGGCTGGCGCGGGCCTTCTTGCCACTGCGGGCAAAGCCGGCCACCAGGTGCAGGGCGACGGCCAGCGCGGCGCAGACCAGTGCCGCCAGGTTGCCCATTTCCGGGCGCGCCAGCAGGGTCAGGGTCTGCAGGACCACCGCCACCACCAGCAGGGCGCAGGCCAGGTATTGCAGTTGTTGCCGCGCACCGCGGTAATACAGCGGAACAACCGGGGCCAGCAGCAGGTTGAGCAGGCCGAGCAGGGTCAGATAGACCGCGTCGGGTTGCTGCAGGAAGGGTGTTGCGTCGGGTTTGAGGCTGGGCATGAGCGATAGCAGCAAAGCCGCAACGCCCGTCACCAGATGGACGATCTTGAACATGGGTTGGCTCACAGTTGATAAGGCCGATCACAGGAAGAGCTGGCGGCACGGTGCGCATGAGGTGTAAAGCGCGAACACGTGGAGGCCAGCCTATGCACCCGGCAATGACAGTCCGCACGGGTGGCACCGTGCCTATTTAACAGCAAAGGCGGGGGCTTCTCAAACCGCAGGCGGCAGGTGCCGATGGCTTGCCCTGTGTCACGGGCACGTTGCGCCAAGTATTGATACAGTGTGTCGGGCCCGCTTGATCATCAAGCCTTATGGAAAGGGGAACTTCATGGCAATCGATATCGGTATCAGTGAAGAAGATCGCAAGTCCATCGTCGAAGGGCTTTCCCGCCTGTTGTCGGATACCTACGTGCTGTATCTGAAAACCCATAACTTCCACTGGAACGTCACAGGTCCGTCGTTTCGCACCCTGCACCTGATGTTCGAGGAGCAGTACAACGAACTGGCACTGGCGGTCGACTCGATCGCCGAGCGGATCCGCGCGCTGGGCTTCCCGGCACCAGGCTCGTATGCCTTTTATGCGCGACACTCCTCGATCAAGGAGGAAGAGGGTGTACCTCATGCCGATGAAATGATCCGCCAGCTGGTGCAGGGGCAAGAGGCCGTGGTGCGTACTGCCCGCAGCATCTTCCCGGTGGTGGACAAAGTCAGCGATGAGCCGACCGCTGATCTGCTGACCCAACGCATGCAGGTGCATGAAAAGACAGCCTGGATGCTGCGAGTACTGCTCGACGGTAACTGATCGGCTAGTCGTGTAAGACTTGTCCGAGGGCCCGGCTGAATCCATTCCAGCCGGGCCTTTTCGTCTGTGCAGGAAGGCTTTGCCGCTGCTTTGGGCGCCTCGCTCAGCGCTTCATTGAGCCCCAGTTGAATGAACTGAGGAAGTGGCGCGATGCAAGCAATCAAGCGTGCGGTGAGGGTGGGGCACTGGCCTGGCAAGCAGTGCATCGACCCGTTCAAGGCCGATTTCGATATGTTGCAGACTCAGCCTGTATCGCGATCGGTGCGGTTGAACGGTTTTTCCACCTGCCTGCGCCTGGAGGCGGTGTATTGGAGTATCCTCGAGCAGATTGCCGTAGCGAACCAGTGCTCGGTCAGCGCCGTGCTGTCCTATGTCGATCGCGAGGTGCACTTGCGCCAGGGCGGGGTGCGCAACTTCAGCGGGCTGATCCGGGTTATCTGTGTTGCCTGGTTGCGCGATCCGCCAAGTGCACGCTGATCGCCCGGCGGGCTGCGCAGTGTCGGTTAACCATATATAATCCCGCTTTTTGCTGCCCCGGCAGCCAGCGTTGTGGTTGACGAGAGACGTTCATGCCCCTTTATGACTATCAATGTGCTTCCTGCGATCACCGGATGGAGGCGCTGCAGAAGATCAGCGCCGCGCCGCTGACCGACTGCCCGGCCTGTCAGGCGCCGGCATTGAAGAAACTGCTGTCGGTCCCCGGTTTTCGCCTGAGCGGCAATGGCTGGTACGAAACCGACTTCAAGACCGGGGCGAAAAAGAACCTGGCAGGCGGCGACAAGGCCGACTGAGTTGAATTGCAGTAGCCGGGTCTTGCAGTATTAGCCCTCCGGGCGGCCAAGGCCTCCAACGAATACACGAATCACGAGAAGCGAAACCACCATCATGATGCGCAGCCATTATTGCGGCCAACTGAACGAGAGCCTGGACGGCCAGGAAGTCACCCTTTGCGGCTGGGTCCATCGTCGCCGCGACCACGGCGGGGTGATCTTCCTCGACATCCGTGACCGCGAAGGCATGGCCCAGGTCGTGTTCGACCCGGATCGCGCCGAAACCTTCGCCGCCGCTGACCGCGTGCGCAGCGAATACGTCGTGCAGATCACCGGCAAGGTGCGCAAGCGCCCGGACGGCGCAGTGAACGCCAACATGGCGTCCGGTGCCATCGAGATCCTCGGCTACCAGCTGAACGTGCTGAACGAAGCGGAAACCCCACCGTTCCCGCTGAACGAATACTCCGACGTCGGCGAGGAAACCCGCCTGCGCTACCGCTTCATCGACCTGCGTCGCCCGGAAATGGCCGACAAGCTGCGCCTGCGTTCGCGCATTACCAGCAGCATCCGTCGATTCCTCGATGAAAACGGCTTCCTCGACGTCGAAACCCCGATCCTCACCCGTGCCACTCCAGAAGGCGCGCGTGACTACCTGGTGCCGAGCCGTACCCACGCCGGCAGCTTCTTCGCCTTGCCGCAGTCGCCTCAGCTGTTCAAGCAGCTGCTGATGGTTGCCGGTTTCGACCGCTACTACCAGATCGCCAAGTGCTTCCGCGACGAAGACCTGCGTGCTGACCGCCAGCCGGAATTCACCCAGATCGACATCGAGACCAGCTTCCTCGACGAAGCCGAGATCATGGGCCTCACCGAGAGCATGATCCGCAAGCTGTTCAAGGAAGTGCTGGACCTGGAATTCGGCGAATTCCCGCACATGACCTTCGAAGAGGCCATGCGCCGCTACGGTTCCGACAAGCCTGACCTGCGAATCCCGCTGGAACTGGTCGACGTTGCCGACCAGCTGAAGGATGTCGACTTCAAGGTCTTCGCCGGCCCGGCCAACGATCCGAAGTGCCGCGTCACCGCCCTGCGCCTGCCAGGCGGCGCCAGCATGCCGCGCAGCAAGATCGACGAGTACACCAAGTTCGTCGGCATCTACGGTGCCAAGGGCCTGGCCTACATCAAGGTCAACGAGCGCGCCAAAGGCGTCGAAGGCCTGCAGTCGCCGATCGTCAAGAACATCCCTGAGGTCAACCTCAACAACATCCTCGACCGCGTTGGTGCTGTCGACGGTGACATCGTGTTCTTCGGTGCCGACAAGTTCAAGGTCGTCAGCGAGGCCCTGGGCGCGCTGCGTATCCGTCTGGGTCACGACTTCGAGCTGCTGACCTGCGAGTGGGCGCCGATGTGGGTCGTCGACTTCCCGATGTTCGAAGAGAACGAAGACGGCAGCTTCACCGCGCTGCACCACCCGTTCACCGCGCCGAAGTGCACCCCGGAAGAGCTCGAGGCCAACCCGGCCACCGCGCTGTCCCGTGCCTACGACATGGTCCTGAACGGTACCGAGCTGGGTGGCGGTTCGATCCGTATCCACCGCAAAGAGATGCAGCAAGCGGTATTCCGCCTGCTGGGCATCGAGGCAGAAGAACAGGAAGAGAAGTTCGGGTTCCTGCTCGACGCCCTGAAGTTCGGTGCACCGCCGCACGGTGGCCTGGCCTTCGGCCTGGACCGCCTGGTCATGCTGATGACCGGCGCCCAGTCGATCCGTGAAGTGATCGCCTTCCCGAAAACCCAGAGCGCCGCGTGCGTCATGACCCAGGCCCCTGGCATGGTCGACGCCAAGGCCCTGCGCGAGCTGCACATCCGTCTGCGCGAGCAGACCAAGGTCGAGTAATCGGCCCCGGGCGCATCCCGGCGGGTGCGCCCCGGCGCTTCGGCGCAGTATTCCCACGTTCCGCCCTTCGGGGCGGAACCTGTTTCTGTTTCAAGGATTCGGAGTCGTTATGGCTGGTCATTCCAAGTGGGCGAACATCAAGCACCGCAAAGAGCGCCAGGATGCCAAGAGAGGCAAGATCTTCACCAAGTGGATCCGTGAGCTGACCGTCGCGGCCAAGCAGGGTGGTGCCGACCCAGGCTCCAACCCGCGCCTGCGCCTGGCGTTGGACAAGGCCCTGGGCGCCAACATGAGCCGTGACATCATCGATCGCGCCGTGGCCCGTGGTGCTGGCACCAACGAAAGCGACAACGTCGAAGAGCTCAGCTACGAAGGCTACGGCCCGGGTGGCGTGGCGATCATGGTCGAGGCCATGACCGACAACCGCAACCGGACTGCCGCCGCCGTGCGCCATGCCTTCACCAAGTGTGGCGGCAACCTTGGCACCGACGGCTCGGTGGCCTATCTGTTCGAGCGCAAGGGGCAGATCAGCTTCGCCCCGGGCGTCGATGAAGATGCCCTGATGGAAGCCGCGATGGAGGCCGATGCCGACGACGTGGTGGCCAACGACGATGGTTCGTTCGAGGTGTTCACCTCGTTCAACAGCTTCTACGCCGTGCGTAACGCGCTGGAAGAGGCAGGCTTCAAGGCTGCCGACGCGGAAATCGTCATGCAGCCGACCACCAGCGCCGAACTGGACCAGGAAGGCGCCGAGAAGGTACTCAAGCTGATCGACATGCTCGAAGACCTGGACGACGTGCAGAACGTCTACTCCAATGCGCAGATCTCCGACGAGATCATGGAAAAACTCGGCTAAGGTTCTTGTTCAAAATGTACCGGCCTATTCGCGGGCAAGCCCGCTCCCACAGGTATTGCATCAGGCTTGGGTTTGGTGCGGTCCCTGTGGGAGCGGGCTTGCCCGCGAATAGGCCGGTACATTTTGAACATGCAGGCGCTATGACTCTGATTCTTGGTATCGACCCCGGCTCGCGCATCACCGGTTATGGTGTGGTCCGCCAGACCGCCCGTGGTTGCGAGTATGTGGCGTCGGGCTGCATCCGTACCGGCAGCGGCGAGCTGCCTGAGCGGTTGCAGATTGTTTTTCGCGGCGTCAGCGAGATCATCGCCCAGCATGGCCCGGTGACCATGGGCATCGAGCGGGTGTTCATGGCACGCAACGCCGATTCTGCGCTCAAGCTGGGCCAGGCTCGCGGCGCCGCCATCGTTGCTGCCGCTGAAGCCGGCCTGGAAATCGCCGAATACAGTGCCAGCCAGGTCAAGCAGGCCGTCGCCGGCAGCGGTGGGGCAAATAAGGAACAGGTGATGTTGATGGTCATGCACCTGCTCAAGTTGACCCAGAAGCCACAGATCGATGCCTCGGACGCCCTGGCCATCGCCCTGTGCCATGCCCATACCCGTTCCAGCCTGGTGCCCCACGGCCTGGCCACGGCGCGGCGGCGTGGCGGGCGCTTGCGTCTTTGAGCGCTTCATGCGCTGATACACATTTTGTTCGGGTGAAACGTTCGCCCGGTGCATTTGCTGATAGGGTTGAGCGGTCTTCGACCGGCTCCCCGAGAGAAAGGATCGGAACGTGATTGGACGTTTGCGCGGCACCCTGGCGGAGAAACAGCCGCCGCACCTGATTATCGATGTCAACGGCGTGGGCTACGAGCTGGAAGTGCCGATGACCACCCTGTACCGCCTGCCCAAGGTCGGCGAGCCGGTGACCGTGCATACCCATCTGGTGGTGCGCGAAGACGCCCACCTGCTCTATGGTTTTGCTGAGAAGCGCGAGCGCGAGCTGTTCCGTGAACTGATCCGCCTGAATGGCGTGGGTCCCAAACTGGCACTGGCACTGATGTCCGGCCTGGAAGTGGACGAACTGGTGCGCTGCGTGCAGGCCCAGGACGCCTCGGTGCTGGTGCGCGTGCCTGGTGTCGGCAAGAAAACCGCCGAGCGCCTGCTGGTCGAGTTGAAGGACCGCTTCAAGGCCTGGGAAACCTCTCCAGCCATGTTCACCCTGGTCTCCGATGGCCCGCTGCCGGTGGCCAGCGAGTCTTCTGCCGAGGCTGACGCGGTCAGCGCCCTGGTGTCCCTGGGGTACAAGCCGCAGGAGGCGAGCAAGGCCATTGCCGCGATCAAGGACAAGGCCGGCCTGAGCAGCGAAGAACTCATTCGTCGCAGCCTTAAAGGGATGATTACCAAGTGATCGAAGCCGACCGCCTGATTGCCGCCAGTGGCCGCGACCGAGAAGAAGTCCAGGACCGTGCGATCCGCCCGTTGCGCCTGGACGAGTACATCGGCCAGCCGGTGGTGCGCGAGCAGATGGCGCTGTTCATCCAGGCTGCGCGCGGGCGCGGCGAGTCGCTCGACCACACGCTGATCTTCGGTCCGCCCGGGCTGGGCAAGACCACCCTGGCCAACATCATCGCCCAGGAGATGGGCGTTTCGGTCAAGAGCACTTCGGGGCCGATCCTCGAACGGCCGGGCGATCTGGCGGCGATGCTGACCAACCTCGAGCCGCACGATGTGCTGTTTATCGATGAAATTCACCGTCTGTCACCGGTGGTCGAGGAAGTGCTGTATCCGGCAATGGAGGACTTCCAGCTCGACATCATGATCGGCGAAGGCCCCGCGGCCCGGTCGATCAAGCTCGACCTGCCACCGTTCACCCTGGTCGGCGCCACCACCCGCGCCGGCATGCTCACCAATCCGTTGCGTGATCGCTTCGGTATCGTCCAGCGCCTGGAGTTCTACAGCGACAAGGACCTGGCAACCATCGTCAGCCGCTCGGCCAACATCCTTGGCCTGGCCATCGAGGATCACGGCGCCTACGAGATCGCTCGTCGCGCCCGCGGCACGCCACGGATTGCCAATCGCCTGCTGCGCCGCGTGCGCGACTATGCCGAGGTGCGCGGCAAGGGCCAGATCACCAAGGCCGTGGCCGACATGGCGCTGAACCTGCTGGACGTCGACGAGCGCGGTTTCGATCACTCCGACCGCCGCCTGCTGCTGACCATGATCGAGAAGTTCGACGGTGGCCCGGTGGGCGTGGACAACCTGGCGGCAGCCATCAGCGAGGAGCGCCACACCATCGAGGATGTGCTCGAGCCCTACCTGATCCAGCAGGGCTACATCATGCGCACGCCGCGCGGCCGTGTGGTCACCCGGCATGCCTACCTGCACTTTGGCTTGAATGTGCCTGGCAGCCTGGGAGGCGCAGGTGAATTTTCCGAGCCAGGCGATGAATGACAGATCAAAACCGGCTTTTCGTGGTCCTACCGCTGGCATGCCGATGGCGCGCTGGCAATTCGACATTAATGAAGAAAAAACAGTTGCCGCAGCGGATTGGCAAGCTGAGGAGTAAGCACTAGAGTATGCGCGCGCAAAATGGCCTGGAACCGTTCGCACACCGTTGTCGCGTCTATTACGAGGATACCGATGCCGGTGGCGTGGTGTATTACGTCAATTACCTGAAATTCATGGAGCGCGCGCGCACCGAGCGCCTGCGGCATCTGGGTTTTTCCCAGTCGCAGCTGGCCGAGGACAACCTGCTGTTCGTGGTTCATTCCAGCGAAGCCCGCTATCACGCGCCGGCACGCCTGGACGACGAGCTCAGGGTCACAGCGCAAGTACTTGAACTCAATCGCGCCAGCCTGCGCTTCGTGCAGCAGGTCTGGCGGGAAAAAGATGAAACGCTGCTCTGCGAAGGGCAGTTCCTGGTGGCCGCCGTGCGCGCCGACACTTTCAAACCCCGAGCCATACCCCCCCAGCTGCGCGACGCCTTTGTGGCGGACGGCTCGGGTAATCAATCGAACGCAGGAGAATAAGCGTGGAAGCTAACGTCGTCGACCATACCTCCATGTGGAGTCTGGTCAGCAATGCCAGCGTGGTGGTACAGCTGGTAATGCTGACCCTGGTGGCCGCCTCGGTCACCTCATGGATCATGATCTTCCAGCGCAGCACCATGCTGCGCGCCGGTCGTCGTGCGCTGGATGCCTTCGAGGAGCGCTTCTGGTCGGGCATCGACCTGTCCAAGCTGTATCGTCAGGCAGGCAGCAACCCGGACCCGGATTCCGGTGTGGAGCAGGTGTTCCGTGCCGGCTTCAAGGAGTTCTCGCGCCTGCGCCAGCAGCAGGGCGTTGACCCGGACGCGGTCATGGAAGGCGTGGCGCGTGCCATGCGCGTGGCCATCTCCCGTGAAGAAGAAAAGCTCGAGCAGAGCCTGCCGTTCCTCGCCACCGTCGGTTCGACCAGCCCGTACATCGGCCTGTTCGGTACCGTGTGGGGCATCATGAACTCGTTCCGCGGCCTGGCCAGTGCCCAGCAGGCCACCCTGGCCACCGTGGCCCCGGGTATCGCCGAAGCGCTGGTCGCCACTGCCATCGGCCTGTTCGCGGCCATTCCGGCGGTTATCGCCTACAACCGTTTCGCGGCGCGCAGCGAAGTGCTGATCGGCCGTTACTACACCTTCGCCGACGAGTTCCAGGCGATCCTGCACCGCAAAGTGCACACCAGCGAAGAGTAATCAGGTAGAAGCCCATGGCCCGAGTTCGCCACAAACGCAAGCCCGTCGCCGAGATGAACGTGGTGCCCTACATCGACGTGATGCTGGTGCTGCTGGTCATCTTCATGGTGACGGCGCCCATGCTCAACCAGGGCGTGAAGGTCGACCTGCCCAAGGTTTCCAGCGAAGCCTTGCCGCAGGACAACAACGTCCAGATCCTCACCATCTCCATCAAGGCCGACAAGACCTACTACTGGAACCTCGGTAGCGAAGTCGACACCGACAAGCAGATGGACAAGGCCATGACCTTGCCGGACATGACCAGCGCAGTGACCAAGATCATTGCCGCCGGTCGCGACCAGGGCAAGCAGACCCAGGTCTTCATTCGTGGCGACAAGGCTGTCGACTACGGCGCCGTCATGGGCGCCATGGGCGGGTTGCAGAAGGCCGGTGTCGGTAACGTTGGCCTGATTACCGAGGCGCCCTGATGCAACAGCGAGAGCCATCCGCCTCGGAAAGCTACTTCTGGCCCAGTGTCTGGGCCGTCGGCCTGCATGTGCTGGTGTTCGCCCTGCTGTTCGTCAGCTTTGCCATGACGCCTGAACTGCCGCCTTCCAAGCCGATCGTTCAGGCTACCCTGTATCAGCTCAAGTCCAAGAGCCAGGCGACTACCCAGACCAATCAGAAGATTGCCGGGGAAGCGAAGAAAACCGCCTCGCGCCAGACCGAAGTCGAGCAGCTGGAGCAGAAGAAGGTCGAGCAGGAGGCCATCAAGGCCGCGGAACAAAAGAAAGCCGACGCCGCTCAAAAGGCTGAAGAAGCACGCGAAGCCGCCGAAGCCAAGAAGGCCGAGGAAGCTGCGAAAGCTGCTGAAGCCAAGAAAGCCGCCGAGTCCAAGAAAGCCGAAGAGGCGAAGAAGGCCGCCGAGAAGCAGCAGGCCGACATCGCCAAGAAGAAGGCCGAGGAAGAGGCGAAGAAGCAGGCTGAGGAAGAGGCCAAGAAAAAGGCAGCCGAGGAGGCCAAGAAGCAGGCCGCCGAGGACGCGAAGAAGAAAGCAGCCGAGGACGCCAAGAAGAAAGCGGTGGCCGAGGAAGCGAAGAAGAAGGCAGCTGAAGAGGCCAAGAAAAAGGCCGCTGCAGATGCTCAGAAGAAGAAGGCACAGGAAGCGGCCCGCAAGTCGGCGGAAGACAAGAAAGCCCAGGCCCTGGCCGAGCTGTTGTCCGACACCACCGAGCGGCAGCAGGCCCTGGCTGACGAGCAGGGTGACCAGGTGGCCGGCGACTTCGACGACCTGATCCGCATGCGCGCAGCCGAGGGTTGGGCACGTCCGCCTTCCGCGCGTAAGGGCATGACGGTGACCCTGCAGGTCAACATGTTGCCGGACGGTACCGTCACCGGTGTCAGCGTGATCAAGTCCAGTGGCGACGGTCCGTTCGACAGTTCGGCGGTGGCGGCAGTGAAGAATATCGGTCGTTTGACCGAGATGCAGGGTATGAAGCCGAGCGATTTCAATCGTTATCGTTCGTTCAAGATGACATTTACTCCTGAGGATCTAGCGTTGTGATTAAACTCCTTCGAGGAATGCTGGTCATGCTCTGC
Organism: Pseudomonas sp.; assembly: GCF_017744435.1. GTDB lineage: Bacteria > Pseudomonadota > Gammaproteobacteria > Pseudomonadales > Pseudomonadaceae > Aquipseudomonas. The sequence goes on along the minus strand of NZ_JAGIBG010000041.1, from coordinate 39,172 downwards.
TGCGTGGCTGGCATGGCCATGGCAGAGGAAAAGAACATCCTGGTCACCAGCGGCAGCGATCGGGCCACGCCCATCGCGGTAGTGCCGTTCGGTCTGCAGGGTGGCAGTGTGCTGCCAGAAGACATGGCCGACATCATCGGCAACGACCTGCGCAACTCGGGCTACTACTCGCCGATTCCGCGTCAGAACATGATCAGTCAGCCTACCCAGGCCAGCGAAGTCATCTTCCGTGACTGGAAAGCGCTGGGTGCCCAGTACGTGATGGTTGGCAGCATCGTGCCGTCGGGCGGTCGCCTGCAGGTGCAGTACGCGCTGTTCAACGTCGCCACCGAGCAGCAAGTGCTGACCGGTAGCGTGGCGGGCAGCACCGACCAGCTACGCGACATGGCGCATTACATTGCCGACCAGTCGTTCGAAAAGCTCACCGGCATCAAGGGTGCGTTCTCTACCCGCATGCTGTACGTGACTGCCGAGCGCTTCTCGGTCAACAACACCCGCTACACCCTGCAGCGTTCGGACTACGACGGTGCCCGTGCGGTGACCCTGTTGCAGTCGCGCGAGCCGATCCTGTCGCCACGCTTCGCGCCGGATGGCAAGCGTATCGCCTATGTTTCGTTCGAGCAGAAGCGCCCGCGCATCTTCGTGCAGAACATCGATACCGGCCGCCGCGAGCAGGTGACCAACTTCGAAGGCCTGAACGGCGCGCCAGCCTGGTCGCCTGATGGTTCGCGCCTGGCGTTCGTGCTGTCCAAGGACGGCAACCCGGACATCTACGTGATGAACGTGGCCTCGCGCCAGATCAGCCGCGTTACCGCCGGCCCCGGCATCAACACCGAACCGTTCTGGGGCAAGGATGGCAACACCCTGTACTTCACCTCCGACCGTGGCGGCAAGCCACAGATCTACAAGCAGTCGGTCAGTGGCGGTGGTGCCGAGCGTGTGACATTCGTGGGTAACTACAACGCCAACCCGAAACTGTCGGCGGACGAAAAGACCCTGGTCATGATCCACCGTCAGCAGGGCTTCACCAACTTCAAGGTGGCGGCACAGGACTTGCAACGCGGAAGTGTAAAGATTCTCTCGGAAACGAGTCTTGATGAGTCGCCCACTGTCGCGCCTAACGGCACCATGCTAATCTACGCCACCCGCCAGCAGGGCCGGGGAGTCTTGATGCTCGTGTCGCTTAACGGCCGTGTGAGGCTCCCACTTCCTACCGCTCAAGGCGAAGTCAGAGAACCGTCCTGGTCCCCTTACCTGAACTGATTGCGGCGTAATACGTTTTTGCTTAACACACTGGGGTTTCATTAGGAGTTTCACGATGGAAATGCTGAAGTTTGGTAAATTTGCTGCGCTGGCTCTGGCCATGGCCGTAGCTGTAGGTTGCTCCTCGAAAGGCGGTGACAACGCTGGTGAAGGCGCTGTTGATCCGAACGCTGGCTACGGTGCCAACACTGGCGCTGTTGACGGTTCCCTGAGCGAAGAAGCCGCCCTGCGCGCAATCACCACCTTCTACTTCGAATACGACAGCTCGGACCTGAAGCCAGAAGCCATGCGCGCTCTGGACGTTCACGCCAAGGACCTGAAAGCCAACGGCAACCGCGTTGTCCTGGAAGGCAACACCGACGAGCGCGGCACCCGCGAGTACAACATGGCTCTGGGTGAGCGTCGTGCGAAAGCCGTTCAGCGCTACCTGGTTCTGCAGGGCGTTTCCCCTGCTCAGCTGGAACTGGTCTCCTACGGCGAAGAGCGTCCAGTTGCCACCGGCAACGACGAGCAGTCCTGGGCTCAGAACCGTCGCGTAGAACTGCGTAAGTAAGTTCTTATGCGTATGTGCCGTCGTGCTGTAACCGTCCTCGCACTCAGCCTGCCGCTTTCGGCGTGGGCTGCGGTTCCTGTAGTTGATGACAACGGGGGTGCTTACCCACCTTCCGGTTATGGCACGAGCGGCGCCTATGCCGGCGCAGGGGCTTCGACCCCTGCCTCGGCACAGGGCCAGCTGTTCATGCAGCTGCAACAGATGCAGGATCAACTTTCCCGTCAGCAAGGCATCATCGAAGAGCTGCAAAACGATGTGTCGCGCATGAAGCAGGAAAACCTGGAGCGTTACCAGGATCTTGATCGTCGCATCAACAGTGGTGGCGCGCCTGCCGCGACCCCCGACAATTCCTCCACCGGTGGTGCATCCAATGCCGCCGTCGGTGCAGCAGCAGGCGCCGCTGGCGCAGCTGCACAACAGCCGGCCGCCAGCAGCGAGCCCGGTGATCCGGCGAAAGAAAAGCTCTACTACGACGCCGCTTTCGACCTGATCAAGCAAAAGGACTTCGACAAGGCCAGCCAGGCGTTCAACGCCTTCCTGCGCAAGTATCCGAACAGCCAGTACGCCGGCAACGCGCAGTACTGGTTGGGTGAGGTGAACCTGGCCAAGGGCGACCTGCCAGCGGCCAGCCAGGCCTTCGCCCAGGTCAGTCAGAAGTACCCCAAGCACAGCAAGGTGCCAGATTCGCTGTACAAACTGGCTGACGTCGAGCGCCGCATGGGCCACACCGACAAGGTCAAGGGCATCCTGCAGCAGGTCATCACCCAGTACCCCGGCACTTCCGCCGCGCAGCTGGCGCAACGCGACCTGCAGAAGCTCTAAGTTGCACCTTTGCAAGAAACCCGCGCCTGTCGCGGGTTTTTTCGTTAGAATCACTGCCCTTTTTTTATAAACACGCTGTAGCGGATAACGCCATGTCGAGTCCGCGACAGTGCCTGACGGAGGCGGACAGCCTGTTTAGCTGTCACGCCCGTGGCGAGCATGCAAGACACATTACGCATCACCGAAGTCTTTTACTCTTTGCAGGGTGAAACACGAACGGCTGGGCTGCCCACGGTATTCGTGCGCCTGACCGGTTGCCCCCTGCGCTGCCAGTACTGCGACAGTGCCTACGCCTTCACCGGCGGCACCATTCGCACCCTCGATTCGATCCTTGAGCAGGTGGCCGGCTTCAAGCCGCGTTACGTCTGCGTCACCGGCGGCGAGCCGTTGGCCCAGCCGAATGCCTTGCCGCTGCTGCAGCGCCTGTGCGATGCCGGTTACGAGGTCTCGCTGGAAACCAGCGGTGCCCTCGATATCTCCGGCACCGATGTGCGCGTCAGCCGTGTGGTCGACCTCAAGACCCCAGGGTCGGAAGAGTCGCACCGCAACCGCTACGAGAACATCGAACAACTGACCCGCAACGACCAGGTCAAGTTCGTCATCTGCTCCCGCGAGGACTATGACTGGGCGGTGTCCAAGCTGATCCAGTACAACCTGGCCGAACGTGCGGGCGAAGTGCTGTTCTCGCCTAGCCACCACCAGGTGAGCGCTACTGACCTGGCCGACTGGATCGTCGCCGACAACCTGCCCGTGCGCTTCCAGATGCAGCTGCACAAGCTGCTGTGGAACGACGAACCCGGACGTTGATTGAGGAGTAAAAGAGATGACTGAGAAACGCGCGGTAATCCTGCTGTCTGGCGGCCTCGATTCAGCCACGGTCGTGGCCATGGCCAAGGCCGAAGGCTACAGCTGCTACACCATGAGCTTCGACTATGGCCAGCGCCATCGTGCCGAGCTCAATGCCGCTGCCCGCGTCGCCCGTGACCTGGGCGTGGTCGAGCACAAGGTCATTGGCCTCAACCTCGATGGTATCGGCGGCTCGGCCCTGACCGACAGCAGCATCGATGTACCGGAGACCCCGGGCGAGGGTATTCCGGTGACCTATGTGCCGGCCCGCAACACCGTGTTCCTGTCGCTGGCGCTGGGTTGGGCGGAAGTGCTGGAGGCGCGCGACATCTTCATCGGCGTCAATGCCGTGGATTATTCCGGTTACCCGGATTGCCGCCCGGAGTTCGTCGAAGCGTTCGAGCGCATGGCCAACCTGGCCACCAAGGCGGGAGTCGAAGGGCAGGGCTTCCGCATCCAGGCGCCGCTGCAGAACATGAGCAAGGCGCAGATCGTGCAGGCGGGTATTGCCCGTGGCGTGGACTACAGCCTGACAGTTTCCTGCTATCAGGCCAACGATGAAGGCCAGGCGTGTGGCAAGTGCGACAGTTGCCGCCTGCGCGCTGATGGTTTCAAGGCGGCGGGTGTAGCAGACCCGACTCGCTACTTCTGACAAAAGGTTGGCTCAGGTATTGATTTCCCGTTAGAAATCAGTATTATACGCGCCATCCAGCGGGTCGTTAGCTCAGTTGGTAGAGCAGTTGGCTTTTAACCAATTGGTCGTAGGTTCGAATCCTACACGACCCACCATATGCAGTAAGACAAAGCCCGCAACCAGTCATGGTCGCGGGCTTTGTCGTTCATGGCTGGCCGGTGCGGGGCGCAGGGCGCCCCTCCTGGTTACTCAGCCCACTCTGGGTCCCCGGTGAACACCACGGTAATCCAGCGATCCGGCCCTTCGCCGCCTACCGCATCGCCGATCTCATTGCGCCACGCATCCCATTCATCGATGGTCTTCGCCGCCATGGTCTTCGGCACGATGAAGTACAGCTCGATCTCCCGCGAGCGCCCGACCTTGGCCACATAGGCTCTGTACGACTGCAGGCCGTGCCGCGCCACGAATGCGCGCGCCACCTCGTCCACGTGCAACTTCAGGTCGCCCGGTGTCACCAGGAAGATCTCCGACAGTGCCTGGCGCACGACCGACAGCGGTAGCGGAATGATCACCAGGCACACTAATGCCAGTACCGCCGGGTCGATGTACGGCGATACCCACTCCCACTGAGTACCTTGCACTGCGTAGCCGAAGCAGAAGGCGATCAACAGCGCGGCGGTGATGCTGGCCGACATCACCCAGCCTTTGACGTCCATGCGCACGAAGTCCGACTTCAGCTTGCGGTTGGCGCGGTTTTCGACCACGGCGATGGTCGCGCAGGCGACCACGGTCAGCAGCGCATAGACCATCGCGATGCCGAACTCCAGGTGGCGACCGCCTTGCAGCAGGCTGCTGACCGCGTTGATCAGCGCGTAAATGGCGACGCCGCTGAGCAGGATGCCATTGAGTGCCAGGACCATCGGCTCCAGGTGCCAGAAGCCCATGGTGAAGCGCTCGCGCAGCTTGCGCGAGAGTTGCAGGCTGGTGGCGTGGGAGGTGATCAATTTGACTACCACCAGCGAGAGGCCACTCATGCTGGCATCGACCAGCGAGTAGACGCCGTCGAAGACGATCGAGAACGAGCCGGAGGCCAGGCCGAAGCCGATGCCGATGGTGGCGATGAACAGGGTGACGGCGATCGAGGTGCGTAACAGGCCCTGTTCGCTTGTGATGTCGAAGAAAGAAGATCGGGTTGCGGTTTGCATGTGCTTTGCTCGGTCAATAACGATGTTGCTGTGTTGGCTGTGCCGGCCTCTTCGCGGGTAAACCCGCTCCCACAGGGGTAGCGCAATACACAAGGCTTGCGTTATTCCTATGGGAGCGGGCTTGCCCGCGAACAGGCCCTTACAGGCTAGACGCGAAACTGCTCCATCAGCGCCTGTTGCTGGTTGGCCAGACGATTGAGCGCCTGGCTGATGCGTGCCGATTCATCGGCCTGGCCCGACAGCGATTCGGTCACGTCGCGTATCCCGGCCACATTGCGGTTCACTTCCTCGGCCACGGCACTCTGTTCCTCGGCCGCCGAGGCAATCTGCAGGTTCATGTCGCTGATCACCGCCACGGCCTCGCCAATGCGCTCCAGCGCCGGCAGTGCCTGCTCCATGCGCGTGGCGCTGGCCTGGGCCTGGCGCTGTCCTTCATGCATGGCGCCGACCACGTCCTGGGTGCCTTGCTGCAGCCCTTCGATCACCTGGCGAATTTCTTCCACCGACACCTGGGTGCGCTGGGCCAGGCTGCGCACCTCGTCGGCGACCACGGCAAAACCACGCCCGGCCTCGCCTGCGCGTGCGGCTTCGATGGCGGCGTTGAGGGCCAGCAGGTTGGTCTGCTCGGCAATCGCGCGGATCACCTCGAGCACCGAGCCGATCTGCTCGCTGCGCTGCTCCAGTGCACGGGCCTCGTCCATGGCGGTGTCCATGCCGGTGGCCAGCTGGTCGATGGTCTGGCGGGTGCTGGCAATCAGTTGCAAGCCCTCACGGCTGGCCTGATCGGCACCGCGTGCTGCCTGGGCTGCCTGGGCGGCGTTGTGGGCGACATCCTGGGCGGTGGCGCTCATTTCGTTGGCGGCGGTGGCAACCTGTTCGATTTCCCGTTGCTGCTGTTGCATGCCATTGCTGGTCTGGCTGGCGATGGCGGCGGACTGGTCGGCAGTGCCGCGGGCTTCGAGCAGCGAACCTTTGACCTGGGCGATCACCGGCTGCAGCTTGTCGAGGAAGCGGTTGAACCAGCCCGTCAACTGGCCCAGTTCGTCCTGGCGGGCATAGTCCAGGCGGCGGGTCAGGTCGCCTTCGCCGCTGGCGATGTCTTCCAGGCGGGCGGCCACGGCCAGGATCGGCCGGGTAACGCCACGCGCGGTCAGCCAGACCAGCAGCAGGCCAATGATGGCTGCGCCCAGGCCGATCAGCAGGCTGGTCAGGTTGGCGCTCTGGTTATGGCTGTCCAGGCGCTGGTTGAGGGCCAGGGCTGGCGCTTGCAGTACCGCCTCTGGCAGTTCCAGTTGCACCTGCCAGGGGGTGGCGTCAGGGATCGGCGCGAACGGCCGTGTCACGCGCAGCAGGCCCTGATCCACCTCCTTGTCCAGCGGCTGGCCCAGCTTGCTGGCGTCACGGCTGTGCCCGGCAAGCAGGCCGGCAGCGCTGACGATGCTGACCTGGCCCTGGCCGTCGAACAGTTCCTGGCGGCCATCCAGGCTCAGTTGCTGGAGGTTGTCCAGGCCGATGTCCAGGCCGACCACGCCGACCACCTTGCCGTTTTCCAGCAGGGGCAGGGCGATGCTGGTCATCAGTACCTGATGGCCATTGACGTCGTCGAGGTAAGGCTCGAGCACGCAGGCCCTCGCGGTTTCCTGCGGGCAGGTCAACCAGCGGTTCTTGGCCAGGCCATTGGTGCCAGGGCTGTTGTCGTTCAGCATCGATTCGGGCATCGCCTCAAGGTCCAGGGTGCCTGGACGAGGTTGCGACCAATACAGCGAGAAGCGCCCGCTTTCGTTGCTGCCACTGGTCTCCTGGCCGATGAACTGGTTATCCAGGTGGTCGAGCGCATTGGGCTGGAACACCAGGTACAGGCCGATCACGTCCGGGTTGCCGGCCAGGCTGGCGTGGGCCTGGCGGGTCAATTCGGCGCGCAGGTCGCTGCCGCCCTTGGCCTTGAGCACCTGTACCAGGCGGGCGAAGCCGTTGCCGTACTGGTAGGCGTCCATGAAGTAGCGCTGGATGCGTAGCGCCTGGGTTTCGGCGTGGGCCTGCAGGCGCAGGCGCGCGCTGTGTTCGAGCATTTCGGTACTGGCCTGGTTGACCAGCACCGCGCTACGTCGCGACTGGGTCAGTGAGCTGGCGACCAGCAAGGCGACGATGACCAGCAGGCAGAGGCCGGTGAGCAGGGTGATCTTCCACTGGATGGACAGGCGACGCAGCAGCATGAGGACTTTCCTTATCGTTCAACAACAACGCCCGCGTTCAGGCGCGGGCGTTGTCGGTGGCTGGAGTCAATCAGCGACGTAGTTGGGTGGCGAGACCCGGAAGGCCTTGGTCAGCCAGGCCAGATGCAGCAGCCCTGCCATTGCCCAGAGGCCGCCGAAGATCAACGAGTTCTCGTTGAGGTCGAGCCAGAGCTTGGCGATGATGCAGAAGCCGATGGTCGGCAGGACCAGGTACTTCATCTTGTTGGCCAGCCCCTGGCGATTGCCTTCGCGCAGGTAGCAGTGGTTGATCACCGACAGGTTGACGAAGCTGAACGCGACCAGCGCGCCGAAGTTGATGATCGAGGTGGCGGTGACCAGGTCGAAGAAGATTGCCGAAAGGGCGATGACGCCAACCACGGCAATGTTCACGATCGGGGTCTTGTAGCGCGGGTGCAGGCGGGCGAACACGCTGCTCGGGATCACATTGTCACGGCCCATCACGTACAGCAGGCGCGACACGCTGGTCTGCGAAGCCAGGCCCGAGGCGATGGTGTTGATCACCGTGCAGGCAATGAAGATCGATTGGAACAGCTTGCCACCGACATACAGGGCAATTTCAGGCAAAGCCGCTTCCGGGTCCTGGAAGCGTGCATTGGTCGGGAAGTACGCCTGCATGAAATACGACACAGCGATGAACACCACGCCGCCGATCAGGGCAGTGAGGAAGATCGCTCGCGGGATGATCTTGCCCGGGTCCTTGGTTTCTTCGGACAGGCAGGTGACGGCGTCGAAGCCCAGGAACGAGAAGCACAGGATGGTTGCGCCGGCAGCCAGGGCGCTGAGTTGCGTATGCGAGTCGGCGAACGGCAGCAGGCTCCAGGTGGTTCCCAGCCCTTCGCCCTGGTCCAGGCCACGAACGCAGAGGTAGATGAACACAGACATGATCATCAGCTGCACGACCACGAACAGCAGGTTGAAATGCGCGACCAGGTTGATACTGCGCATGTTGATCAGGCTGATCAGGGTGACAAAGCCGGCCACCCACATCCACGCTGGCACTTCAGGGAACATGGCCGAGAGGTAGAGCTTGGCCAGCAGCGCGTTGACCATGGGCAGCAAGAGGTAATCCAGCAGCGAAGACCAGCCGACCAGGAAGCCCACGTGCGGGTTGATGGCGCGTTGGGTGTAGGTGTAGGCGGAGCCGGACTGGGGGAAGCGGCGGACCAGCGTGCCGTAGCTCACCGCAGTGAACAGAACGCCGGCCAGGGCCAGCAGGTAGGCGCTGGGAACGTGGCCGTTGGTCACGCCGGACACGATGCCGAAAGTGTCGAACACGGTCATGGGCGTGAGGTACGCCAGACCGATGATGACCACGTGCCAGAGGCGCAGGGATTTACGGAATTGGCCGTTGCCGGTGGCGTTGTGGTCAGGCTGCATGCTGATGTGGCTCCATGTTGTTCACCTTTTTGTTTGGAGCAGAGATAGGCGCGTGCTAGGCGCCGACGTCAGGCTGGCAGTGCCTTGGCGAGGAGGTTGAAGCGTGCGGGCAGGGGCATCCGAGCATCATGACGGCGCGACTTTTTCTTCTTCGTGGATCGGGCGCTGGGCGAGGTGGTGAAAATAAAAAACGATTGATAGGAAGGCGTCAAGTTAAACATGACAAGATGTTGCGAAATTGAAATATTTATCGGTTAAACGGCCTGAATGTTCGGTTTTTGCGCGTTTTTTTGCGGTTTCGATCGACTTGAATGTTCGTAAAAATTAACGATCTGCTGGATTGTCGGACATTTCCCAAATCCGCCATTTCTGCCCAGGCGTCGTCACCCGCCTGTCACCGCAGTGATATCCTTTGGCACCCTGCCCATATGGACATCGATCGGTTCTATTCATGAAGAAATCAGTAGGCATCCTTTCCGGCCTGGCCATCGCCATCGCCGTCGTGACCACCGCTGGCGCCTGGTACACCGGCAAACAGCTGCCCGGGGAGCTGGACAACGCCGTCAGCCGCAGCAACGAACAGCTCAAGAAGGCCCTGACCAACTACGGCGGCAGCATGACCGTCGAACTGGTCTCGCTCGATCAGCATTTCTTCAGCAGCACTGCGCAGTACCGGCTCAAGGCCAAGGACATCAACCTTGGCCACGGCGAAGTGGTCAGTTTCGACCTCGGCATGACCGATCAGATCGAGCATGGCCCGTTCCCATGGTCGCGGGTCAAGGCACTGAAGCTGGTGCCGGTGTTGGCCGCGAGCAGCAGCAGCCTGCAGAAGGATGACCTCACCGCGCCGTGGTTCGCTGCCGCAGGCGAGCAGTCGCCGATCAGTGCACACACCAGCCTGGGCTTCTCGGGCAACGTCGACAGCAACATCACCGTGGCACCGCTCAAGCGCACCGAGGCCGACGGCAGCAGCCTGGACTTCTCGGGGATGACGCTGGAGGTCAGCGGTGACCAGGAAGGCAAGGCTTCGAAGTTCCATGGCAGCGCGGATCACTTCGTGATGAAGCTGGTCGGCGAAGATCATCCGCCGGCCACCCTCGAGCTCTCGGGGTTGAAGGTGGGTGGCAACCTGGCGGCCAGCAAGCATGACGCCGTGTACGTCGGCAATGTCGACCTGCTGCTGGCCGAGGCCAAGGCGACCTTGGGTGACAAGCAGCAGGTGCTGGTGCTCAAGGGCCTTGAGCAGAACCTCCTGCAAACCCTGGATGGCCCGGACACCGTGGGTGGCCGCGTGGATTACCGGGTAGCGGACATCACCTGGGATGGCCGCGCGGTCGGTAACGCGCAGATGGCTGTGACCCTCAAGTCGCTCAATGCCCCGGCGTTGCAGTCGCTGTCGAAGTGGTATCAGGCCCACCTGCCGGAGTTCGAAGCAGCCCAGGCTGCCGGCCAACCGGTGCCGGAAATCCAGATGGATGAGGCGGAAAAGGCCAGGTTCCACGGCGACCTGCAACAGTTGCTGGCCTCCAAGCCCAAGCTGGCCATCGAGAACCTGGCATTCCGCACCGCCAATGGCGAGAGCCGTTTCGACCTGTCGATGGATTTCTCCAACCCGGCCTCGTTCGACCTGCCGCCTGACCAGTTGAGCAAGCAACTGATCACCGAGGTGAAGAGCAAGCTGTCGTTGTCCAAGCCGATGATCGGCGACCTGGCGACCTTGCAGGCGCTGCTTGAAGGGCAGACCGATGCCCAGGCGATTGCTTCGCAGTCGAGCCAGGCTGGGGAGATGGTCGGCATGATGGCGGTGCAGAGCGGCATGGCCACCGTGCAGGGCAACGACGTAGTGTCGAGCCTTCATTACGCCGACGGCATGGTCGACTTCAACGGCAAGAAGATGACTGTTGAAGCGTTCGCCATGCTGCTGGCGGCGCACTTTGCCGCGATGCAGCCGCAGGGTTGATGGGTTGACCTGAGCCGGCCTCTTCGCGGCTTCAGTCGCGAAGAGGCCGGCCTAGGCACCACAAAAACCACTTTAGAATTCCCCTGATTGTCTGTAGCCTTCGGCGTCCGATAATAATCCGCGCCCGCAGAGGGCCGTGGCGGCACGCCTGCCGTCCGGCACCCCTAGCCGATCTGCCAGGGCCGGGTGATACACTCGATTTGACGCGCACGCGCGCCTGCAGGTCCAGCGATCATGACCCAGATTTCCGAACGCCTGTTGGTTCAGGCCCACCTTGACGCCAAGCAGCCCAACCCGCTGACCGCCGAGCAGGAGGCCGAATACCGTGCGGCCATTGCTGCTGAGCTGAAAGCGCAGAATGCCGTGCTGGTAGCCCACTATTACTGCGACCCGGTCATCCAGGCGCTGGCCGAAGAAACCGGCGGCTGCGTGTCCGACTCGCTGGAAATGGCCCGTTTCGGCAAGAATCACCCGGCCGAGACGGTGATCGTCGCCGGTGTGCGCTTCATGGGCGAAACCGCCAAGATCCTCACCCCGGAAAAGCGCGTGCTGATGCCGACCCTGGAGGCTACCTGCTCGCTTGACCTGGGTTGCCCGGTCGAAGAGTTCTCGGCCTTCTGCGACCAGCATCCTGAGCGCACCGTGGTGGTTTATGCCAACACCTCCGCTGCGGTGAAGGCACGGGCCGACTGGGTGGTGACGTCGAGCTGTGCGCTGGAAATCGTCGAAAGCCTGATGGACAACGGCGAGACCATCATCTGGGGCCCGGACCAGCACCTGGGCCGCTACATCCAGAAGCAGACCGGTGCCGACATGCTGCTGTGGGACGGTGCCTGTATCGTTCACGAAGAGTTCAAGTCGCGCCAGTTGGCCGACATGAAGGCGCTGTATCCGGATGCCGCCATCCTGGTACACCCGGAGTCGCCGGAAGCGGTGATCGAGCTGGCCGACGCGGTGGGCTCCACCAGCCAACTGATCAAGGCGGCGCAGACCCTGCCGAACAAGACCTTCATCGTCGCCACTGACCGCGGCATCTTCTACAAGATGCAGCAGCTGTGCCCGGACAAGGAATTCGTCGAAGCGCCGACCGCCGGTAACGGCGCGGCGTGCCGCAGCTGCGCGCACTGCCCGTGGATGGCGATGAATACCCTGGAGCGGGTGCTGCATTGCTTGCGCAACGGCGGGGACGAGATTTTCGTTGATCCGGCGCTGGTGCCGAAGGCGATCAAGCCGCTGAACCGCATGCTGGACTTTACCCAGGCGGCTCGCCTGAAGCTCTCCGGTAACGCCTGAGATTGCTGGGGCCGCTCTGCGGCCCTTTCGCGGGACAAGCCCGCTCCCACAGGTACTGCATAGGCCGAGGGGCTGATGGAATATCTGTGGGAGCGGGCTTGCCCCGCGAATGGGCCTGAACAGGTAACGCTTAGCGGCCCATCATTTCCTGAACCATGCGCTTCTGTTCCATGATCTCGCGCTGGCGCTGGTCGATCTGCGAGGCCAGCGGGAAGTTGCTGCCTGCCCGACGCTTGGCGTAATCCAGCTGCTGTACCGCCTGGTCGAAATCCCCCACCAACGTGAAGTATTCGGCACGCGCGCGATGCAAGCCGATGGTGTTGCCCGACAGTCCGCGCACTTCAGCCATGTCGTACCAGACGTCCGGGTCATCCGGCCGGCTCTTGAGCAGGTCGTCCAGCACCTTCTCTGCCTCAGCCGGCTTGTTCTGCTTGACCAGCAGGTCGGCACGCACCTGTTTCAGCGGATAGTTACCCGGGTACAGCCCCTGCATGCGCTCCGCACGTTGCTGTGCGTCGGCCAGGCGGTTGTTGGTGATGTCCAGGTCGATCTGCGCCAGGTTGTAGGTGATGTCGTTGGGGGCCTTGGCCAGCAGCGGCTTGAGGCTTTCCCGCGCATCGTTCAACTGGCCACCCTTGATCTGCGCCAGGGCCAGGCCATAGCGCGCAGCGTCCAGTTTCGGGTCTTCGTCGAGCTGGGCGCGGAAGCGCTTGGCTGCCAGGCCTGGGGTGCCCTCGTACGTGAGTGCCACACGGGCGCGGATCAGTTGGTAGCGCTGGCTGTCCTCGATGCCGCCCTTGGGCGCCTGTTCGGCGCGGTTGCGGGTGTCGGCGATACGCGATTCGGTTACCGGGTGAGTCAACAGGAACTCTGGCGGCTTGGCGTCATAGCGGTACTGGCGCGCCAGGCGTTCGAACATGGTCGGCATGTTGCGCGGATCGTAGCCGGCCCTTTCCAGGTTCTGGATGCCGACGCGGTCGGCTTCCTGCTCGTTTTGCCGCGAGAAGCGCCGTTGCTCCTGGATCGCCGCCGCCTGGGTGCCGGCGATCATGCCGATGCCGGCATCGCCAGCACCCCCTGCCGCCAGCACGATGCCGGCCAGCAGTGCCGCCATCATCGGCAGCTGCATGCGCTGCTGGGCCTCGACGCCGCGGGCGAAGTGGCGTTGCGACAAGTGCGCCAGTTCGTGCGCCAGTACCGAGGCGTACTCGCCTTCGGTCTGGGCGTTGAGGAACAGGCCACCGTTGACCCCGACGATGCCGCCAGGTGCGGCAAAGGCGTTGAGCTCGCGGCTGTCGATGAGGATGAATTCCAGGCGCCGGTCCTGCAGCTGGCTGGTTTCGGCCAGCCGGTACACGGTGGTTTCGACGTAATCCTTGAGCTGTGGGTCATTGAGCTGGTTGACCTGGCCGCGCAGCAGGCTCAGCCAGGCGCGGCCGAGGTCGTGCTCCTGTTTCGGCGAGACGATTGCGGAGCTGGCGTCGCCCAGTGACGGCAGGTCGTCGGCATGGCCGGGAAGGGCCATCAGGCAGGCCAGCGCCAGCAGGGTGGGGCGCAGTAGATTCATGCAGAAGCTCGCGTCGATCAAAAAGCCTTACTGTAGCCGGGTCGCGCGGAGCCGACCAGTGGCGGTATGCTACCGAGCTTTACCCAAGACTATCCGCCCCGCCCTGGAGACGCGCCCGATGAGTGACACCCTGACCTGCGACGCTGAACTCGACGCCAGCGGGTTGAACTGCCCGCTGCCGCTGCTCAAGGCGAAGATGGAACTCAACCGCCTGGCCAGCGGGGCGATACTGAAAGTCATCGCCACCGATGCAGGTTCGCAGCGCGACTTCCGCACTTTCGCCCAGCTTGCCGGTCATACCCTGCTGCAGGAAACGGCCGAGGCCGGTATCTACACCTACTGGCTACGCAAGGCCTGAGTTAACCCAAGGATCGTCAATGTTCAAAGTGCTTCGCGACTGGATAGAGCGCTACTTCTCCGATGAGGAAGCGGTGGTGTTGGCGGTCCTGCTGTTCCTCGCCTTTACCGCGGTACTCACCCTCGGAGGCATGCTCGCGCCGGTGCTGGCGGGCATGGTCCTGGCGTTCCTGATGCAGGGCCTGGTCAATGCCCTGGAGCGCCTGCGCGTGCCGACCCGTGTTGCGGTGACGCTGGTGTTCGCCCTGTTCATGGGGGCGCTGGCAGTGTTCCTGCTGGTGCTGGTGCCGCTGCTCTGGCACCAGCTGATTACCCTGTTCAACGAGCTGCCGGGGATGCTCGGCAAGTGGCAGTCGCTGCTCCTGCTGCTGCCTGAGCGTTATCCGCACCTGGTGTCGGACGAGCAGGTGTTGCATGCGATCGAGTCGGTGCGAGGCGAGATCGGCAAGTTCGGCCAATGGGCGCTGACCTTCTCACTGTCGAGTTTGCCGCTGCTGGTCAATGCCATGATCTACCTGGTGCTGGTGCCGATCCTGGTGTTCTTCTTCCTCAAGGACCGGGTACTGATCGGGCGCTGGGTCAGCAGTTACCTGCCGCGTCAGCGCACCTTGCTGAACCGGGTGGGTAGCGAGATGAACCGGCAGATCGCCAACTACATTCGCGGCAAGGGCATCGAAATCCTGATCTGCGGGATTGCTACTTACATCGCCTTCATCAGCCTGGGGCTCAATTACGCCGCGCTGCTGGCGCTGCTGGTAGGGTTGTCGGTGGTGGTGCCCTATGTGGGCGCTGTGGTGGTGACCGTGCCGGTAACGCTGATTGCGCTGTTCCAGTGGGGCTGGGGCGACCAGTTCATCTACCTGATGACGGTCTACGCGATCATCCAGGGGCTGGATGGCAACGTGCTGGTGCCGTTGCTGTTCTCCGAGGCAGTGAGCCTGCACCCGGTGGCGATCATCTGTGCGGTGTTGCTGTTTGGCGGGCTTTGGGGATTCTGGGGGATCTTCTTCGCGATCCCGCTGGCGACCTTGATCAAGGCCGTGCTGGATGCCTGGCCGCGGCAGGAGCCGAGCGTCTCACCGATGTTGTGAATGTAATTGGGGCCGCTTTGCGGCCCTTCGCGGGCACGCCCGCTCCCACAGGAATCGTGCAGGTCCTTGTGGGAGCGGGCGTGCCCGCGAAGGGCTGCAAAGCAGCCCCAATCAAATTCAGCCTTTATTCAAGGCCTGGGCCGCTGCCAGTACGGCATCCACATGCCCAGGCACCTTCACCCCACGCCATTCCTGGCGCAGCACACCGTCCTTGTCGATCAGGAAGGTGCTGCGGTCGACGCCCATGTATTCCTTGCCATACAGCTTCTTCAGCTTGATCACGTCGAACAGCTGGCACAGGGCCTCGTCCTTGTCGCTGATCAGCTCGAACGGGAAGCCTTGCTTGGCCTTGAAGTTCTCGTGCGACTTGATGCCGTCGCGCGACACGCCAAACACCACGGTGTTGGCGGCGGCAAAGGCATCATGCTGGTCGCGGAAACCCTGACCTTCGGTGGTGCAGCCCGGGGTGCTGTCCTTCGGGTAGAAGTACACCACCACCTGCTGGCCCTTGAGCTCGGCCAGGCTGACGGTCTGGCCGCTGGTGGCCTGGGCCTGGAAATCGGCGACGGGTTGGTCGAGTGCTACTGCCATGGTCGGTTTCCTTACATGGGGTTCTGTGGACGCCACGGCTCGATCAGGGCATCGAGGTTCAGGGCATCGGCGAAGTCCAGGAACTGGTCGCGCAGCCAGCTGATCTGCGTGCCGGCCGGCAGGATCACGGTGAACTGGGCGTTGAGCATGCTGCTGCCGGTCTGCGGCGCCAGGTAGGTGTCGCAGGTCATGGCTTCTAGCTCGACGCGGTGGTCGAGGAAGAACTGGCACAGTTCGTTGATGATGTCCGGGCGATAGGCGGCGCTGACGTATGCCACGTAGGGCAGGGCCTGCGGGCGCACTTCCTGGTCGGCGCTGCGCACCACGTCGAGGGTCAGGCCGTGTTTCTTGCCCAGGCCCGGCAGCATGGCTTCGAGGCGCGCCAGGGCATCCCAGCTGCCGCCTACCTGCAGCACCAGGGCGCTGGTCTCGCCGTGGCGGCTCAGGCGCGAGGTGACCACCGCGCAGCGGTTTTCGAAGGCGGCGCGGCTGAGGACGTTGGCCAGCTCCATGGGGTTGGGGCCCAGGGCGCTGATGACAAGGAATTGTTCGCGGACGGTGGGGGTGGACATGCAGCATTCCTAAAGCGATGAGCGGTCGGTGCAGGACGGGCGAAAGCCTCCTGTCGGCAGGGCCCGGGGCTCGCATGCGAGGACGTGGACGCTGGCCGGGGAGCAGGGTCGACGGCCCGGCGGGCCGCGCTGCACCGATCAAAGGATCAAGGGTAGCGAAATAAGGCGCCGAGGGGAATGCTCCGCCCGCCTGCTTCGCTTGTGCAAGGCCGATGCCCCCAGTACCATTACCGCTCTCTTTTTCCGGCAGGAGCAGTTACATGATTGCGGGCAGTATGGTGGCGTTGGTCACACCCATGGATGCACAAGGGCGTCTGGACTGGGACAGCCTCGACAAACTTGTAGACTTCCACCTGGAAAACGGCACCCACGCGATCGTCGCTGTCGGCACCACCGGTGAGTCGGCCACGCTGGATGTCGAAGAACACATCCTGGTCATCAAGCATGTGGTCGAGCGCGTCAAGCACAGCAAGAAGCCGATCCCGGTCATCGCCGGCACCGGTGCCAACTCCACCGCCGAAGCCGTGCACCTGACCCAGAACGCCAAGAATGCCGGCGCCGATGCCTGCCTGCTGGTGGTGCCGTACTACAACAAGCCGACCCAGGAAGGCCTGTACCAGCACTTCAAGCACATCGCCGAAGCCGTCGACATTCCGCAGATCCTCTACAACGTGCCGGGCCGTACGTCCTGCGACATGCAGGCCGAGACCGTGATCCGCCTGTCGACCGTGCCGAACATCATCGGCATCAAGGAAGCCACTGGCGACCTGGTCCGTGCCAAGGCGATCCTCGATGGCGTCAGCAAGGACTTCATCGTCATGTCCGGCGACGACCCGACTGCCGTCGAGCTGATCCTGATGGGCGGCAAGGGCAACATCTCCGTCACCGCCAACGTCGCCCCGCGCGAAATGGCCGACCTGTGCGAGGCCGCCCTTGAGGGCAATGCCGAGAAGGCCCGCGCAATCAACGAAAAACTGATGCCGCTGCACAAAGACCTGTTCTGCGAAGCCAACCCGATCCCCGTGAAGTGGGCGCTGGTGGAAATGGGCCTGATGCACAAAGGCATTCGCCTGCCACTGACCTGGCTGAGCGAAGGTTGCCACGAAAAAGTCCGTACTGCCTTGCGCCAGTCCGGCGTACTGGTTTAAGAGGAAGTACACCGCATGAAGCGACTGGCTGGTCTTTCCGCGCTCGCCCTGATCATTTCCAGCACCAGTGGGTGTGGCTGGCTGTGGGGCGAGGATGGCTATTTCCGCGACCGCGGCAGCGATTACCTGCAGGCGCACCCGACTGCGCCGATGCAGCTGCCGCCGGACGCCGGCAAGGCCAAGCGCCTTGACCCGTTGCTGCCGATCCCGCGCAACGTCGCCGACGATCACGCCACTGGCGAGTTCCAGGTGCCGCGCCCGCAACCCCTGACTGCCGGCGCCGAAGCCAGCGACTACACCCTGCAGCGCAGTGGCAGCAGCCGCTGGGTACTGGCCCAGCACTCGCCGGCCGAAGTGTGGCCGGTGGCGCACCAGTTCTTCGAGGACAACGGCTTCCGCATCGCTGAAGAACGCCCGCAGACCGGTGAATTCAACACCACCTGGCAGCGCTTCGACGAACTGTCGGCATCGCTCGGCCAGCGTCTGTCGAGCACTGCCAGCAGTGGCGACAGCGAAGTGCGTGTGCGTGTGCGCATCGAGCCCGGCGTGCAGCGCAACACTTCCGAGGTGTACATCGTCAGCGTCGAGCGCCCGGCCGGCAGCACTGCCGACACGGCGTTCCCGTCCACTTCGGCCAACACCGGCGCCGACGCGCTGCTGGTCGACGAAATGCTGGCCAGCATGAGCCGCAGCGCCGAGAAAGGCGGTTCGGTATCGCTGTTGGCTGCGCGTGACTTCGACGCCCCTAGCCGTGTCAGCCTGAGCGAAGACGGCAGCGGCAACCCGGTGCTGTTCCTCGGCTCGGACCTGGACCGTGCCTGGTCCGGCGTGGGCCGTGCGCTGGAGCAGAGCGGCCAGTGGCGTGTCGAGGACATCAACCGCAGCCTGGGCCTGTACTACATCAACCTGTCGGAAAAGCCTGAAGACAAGCACAACGAGCCTGGTTTCTTCGGCCGTATGTTCGGCAGCGAACCGACCAAGGAAGAGCGTGAAGCCCGTGCCGAGCGTTATCAGGTACGCCTGAGCAAGGTCGGCGAGAGCGTGCAGGTTACCGTCGAGAAGAACATCAACACCGTGGCCCCGGCCGATGTCGCCCGCCGCGTGCTGAGCGCCATTCAGGACCACCTGGGCTAAGTGCGCTTCGCGGTACTCGGAAGCGGCAGCCAGGGAAATGGCACGCTGATCGCCAGTGGTGACACGTTCATCCTGGTCGATTGCGGCTTTTCCCTGCGTGAAACCGAGCGGCGCCTGGCGCTGCTCGGGGTGTCGGCGTCACAACTGAGCGCCGTGCTGGTCACCCACGAACATGCCGACCACGTGCATGGGGTGGGGTTGCTGTCGCGGCGCTACAATGTACCGGTCTACCTCAGCCAAGGCACATTGCGCGGCATGCGCAAGCCGGTGGAGGTGGCCGGTTTTCTCGCTTGTGGCGAGCGGCTGCAGATTGGCGGCCTGGAAGTGAGCGCGGCGCGGGTCGAACACGACGCCTACGAGCCGCTGCAGTACGTGTTCAGCGACGGCAAGCGGCGTTTCGGCATGCTCACCGACCTGGGTTCGTACGATGCGCTGCTGCTCGAGCGCTACCAGGGCCTGGACGCACTGCTGATCGAAGCCAACCACTGCCGCGACCTGCTCGCACGCGGCCACTACCCGGCTTTCCTCAAGCAGCGGGTGGGTGGCATGCAAGGACATTTGAACAACCACCAGGCCGCGCGCCTGGTGCAAGAGTTGGGCTGGAACAACCTGCAGCACCTGGTGCTGGCCCACCTCAGCAGCAAGAACAACCTGCCACACTTGGCCCGCCAGTGCTTCGTCGACACCCTCGGGTGCGACCCGGACTGGCTCCAGGTGGCGAATCAGGAACACGGGCTCGACTGGCGCGAAATCGCCTAGCCCAACACCTCAGCAAGCGGAGCCCAATCATGGAAAAACGCGACGAACTCTACCGCGGCAAGGCCAAATCGGTTTACAAGACCGACGACGCCGACCGCTTGATCCTGCTGTTCCGTAACGACACTTCGGCGTTCGACGGCAAGCGCATCGAACAGCTCGACCGTAAAGGCATGGTGAACAACAAGTTCAACGCCTTCATCATGCAGAAGCTCGAAGAAGCCGGCGTGCCGACCCAGTTCGACAAGCTGCTGGGCGACAACGAGTGCCTGGTGAAGAAGCTGGACATGATCCCGGTCGAGTGCGTGGTGCGCAACTACGCCGCCGGCAGCCTGGTCAAGCGCCTGGGCGTGGAGGAGGGCATCAAGCTGGAGCCGTCCACCTTCGAGCTGTTCCTGAAGAACGACGAGAAGGGTGACCCGTTCATCAACGAATCCCACGTTGTCGCCTTCGGCTGGGGCACCGCCGAGCAGTTGGTCGAGATGAAGAAGCTGTCGCTGAAGGTCAACGAAGTGCTGAGCAAGCTGTTCGATGACGCCGGCCTGCTGCTGGTCGACTTCAAGCTGGAATTCGGTGTCTTCCACGGCCAGATCGTCCTGGGTGACGAGTTCAGCCCGGACGGCTGCCGCCTGTGGGACAAGGAAACCCGCAAGAAGATGGACAAGGACCGCTTCCGCCAGGGTCTGGGCGACGTGATCGAAGCCTACGAAGAAGTTGCCAAGCGCCTGGGCGTGCCGCTGTAAGGCGCACGTTCACGCAAGCGCCTGATACCACGCGATTTTTTTTGAAAAAAAGTTTGCGTTTCAAGAAAACGCTGGTATGATGCGCGGCATTGGAGAGATGCCGGAGTGGTCGAACGGGACGGATTCGAAATCCGTTGTACTGGCAACAGTACCTAGGGTTCAAATCCCTATCTCTCCGCCATACAAGATGAAGCCCCGCAGATTAACGTCTGCGGGGCTTTTTCGTTTCTGGCGTTTTATCTTCGATTCAACTCACCAAGGCGTTGGTTCCAGCGCGCCGACCCCGGTAGGGGTGGTGCTGCCTTCGCCATTGCGCAGGAACGGCAGGTGCCAGAAGTCATTGGGCACAATCTCGTCCCCTGGCTTGACGTTTTCCGGGAAGATGAACTCGAACACCGGTGCCACGTACTGGCCGGCAGTCAGCCCGTTGGCCACGGTCAGGCGGCCGGCGTTCTGCAGGCAGCTATCGACGCCAGGTTGCGGCAGGGTGTTGGTGGGCACGCACAGTGAGCGAGCGACCACCCGCAAGGTACGGCTTGGCTGGCTGAGCAGGCCGGTCGGTGCCTTGGACGCACGCAACCGTGCGCGCTGTGGCTGGGGGCCAACGTTTTGCGTGGTGATTCCGCCGGAAGCGCCGGCACAGGTAGCCGCCAGCACGCTGGCAGGGTCACATTCGCCGGTCATTTCAAACGGCGTGATCCAGCGGTTGCGCTGCACACCGGTGGCTGGGTCGACATCGATCAGGTAGATGTCCACCGGGGTCTTTACGTCGGTAGTCTCGGCTTCGAGGAAGATCCGGTCCTGGGTTTCCTGGGCTGCACCGTTTACCGCTGTTGCAGCCGGGTCAGCAGTGCCGACGCCGAACTCGCCAATGGCCAGGTAGCTGGGCTGGCTGCCCGGCTGGGTGTAGATGCCGAGGTTGGCCTCGATGGTATGGGCGGAAATGAAGTCCGGCACACCGGCCGTGGTCGATTTGAACAGCGTGCCGGAGTAGCTGATGAAGTCGCCGACTTCAAAGGGTACTTGTTGCGTCGGGTCCGGGTCGGTTGCGCTCCGGGTCGGGTCACTGAAGCGTTTCATGACGAACTGGCTGCAATACAGCTGGCCTGCCTTCGGCGGTGTCAATTCACCAGACGCAGGCAGTGCCACGCCGGCCTGGGCAAAATTGCGGCAGTTGTTGGTCGTGGTCGGTGTCACCACTTTAGGCCGGTTTTTCTGTGGGCAAAGCGGGTCGTCACCGGTACGCGGGACGCACATCGGGTAGCCCGTGGCCGCGTGAATGGTCGGGTTGGCGTCATCCACCGAGAAGCGCGCATCGGGGCTCTGGGCCCGGCCGAAACGCCCGTTGGGGTCGTTGATCTGCAAGACGGTCGGTTGCGGCGAGTTGGTACTGGTCACTTCTATGTTCCCAGTGGTCTGGTCAATCCTGCTAATGTAGCCACTGCCGACCTGGGCCGATTGCTGTGAGACAAAGATCAGCCCGGCAATCTGTTTGCCGGCGACCGTGTTGCCGACAACATGCACTTCAAATGAAGGGTAAGTGGCCGGTAGTTGTTTAAGGCCAAGGGGGCCGCCCTGTACGAACTCCGCCCAGGTGAGTGTATTGGCGGGCATCTGGATGACTGAGTTGCAGGGCACGGTAATTGTTGTGCCGTTGACCACTACAGTACCGCCCAGGCGGTTCGGGTTACTGGTATTCGGGCAGTTGCTGTTGCTGCTGTCGACGGTCATGTCCTGAATGAAACCAGTGATGTCGAAGCCGTGAATGGCCAATGGGTTGACGAAGATCGGGTCGGGTAAGGTAGGCGTTGTGAAAGGTGATGGCGTCCCCTTGACCGGCTTGTCGGTGCCGCCCTTGGCCCAGGCATCGCCAGGCCCGGCAATACTCAACGCCAGTGCGGCGACGGCTGCCCCGGCAAGCAGCGCCGGGCGGACGAAGCGCGTGCTGAGCTGCGTTTGAGCGGGGACTGCTGCTGAAGTTTTGAATCCTGCAGGTATGCTCATAATGGTCTCCGAAATGCTGCCAGCCTCGTTGCAAGCATTCGACCTACCGACACAGGGCTCGTATTGCACAAAGGCCTGTGCAATAACTACGGAGCGATACGGATATCGAATAAACGGCTCGACCTGGAATACCGAATTACGGGAATTCCATCGATCTCGAGCGGCGATGTACTGGCCGGTTCCGGACATGGTCGCGAGAGGGACTTCCTTGAGCCATAACGGTCAAAGCACGTGTTGTGCCAGTGCCAGGTTGGAATGGCGAGCCCCGGAAAACTGTTACCAATTGTAAAAAATGTATTAACAACTCAAGTGTTCACGAAATGGGCAACCCAGTTGTGGGGGCGCAACGCCAGAATTGGGTGGTGGGTGCGTGGCCAATCGGGGCCTGAACGCAGTGGATCTCCAAGGAAGTTTTTCGCAATAAAAAGCCCCTGGAAACCATCAGTTTCCAGGGGCTCTGTCTGCTGTCTTGTTTACAGCGAGGTTGCCAGCGTGCACTTCTGCAGGTCGGCCTGGCCTTCGGCTTCCGGGACCACCTCCAGCTTCGCGCCACCGACGAACACGCCCACCTTGATCGACTGGCGCACGTAGTAGTTCTTGCCACCTACGGCCATCAGGTCGATCACGTTGTCGCTGAACTCCGATTCGGTGCCGATCTTGTGGCTGCCCGGGGTGATCAGTTTGTGGAAGTAGACTTTGTTCGCCGTTTCGCCAATCACCTTGCCGTCCACCGTGACGGATTTCTTCAGGCCTTTGCCGGCGAAACTGTCGCGGTAGATGTACAGCCCGGCCTGGTCGGCAGGCGGTGCGGCGAAGGTCTTGAGCGCGGCATCAGCTTCGGCCGACTCCATGGGTACGGATGCGCAGCCAGTCATAACAGCAAAACCGGCGGCAACGGCGAGCA
Source organism: Pseudomonas sp. (assembly GCF_017744435.1). GTDB lineage: Bacteria > Pseudomonadota > Gammaproteobacteria > Pseudomonadales > Pseudomonadaceae > Aquipseudomonas. The sequence continues at coordinate 16,097 of NZ_JAGIBG010000041.1, read as the reverse complement.
TCTTCAAGCGGGTGAGCATGGACAGTCCTTTCGATGGGTTGAATGCGCAGATGAGAAGATTCCACTTCTCAGTGGTGGCATTGTGCCACAACTTGCGTATCCGAACCCTTGACTGTCCTTTGAATCGGTAAATGAACGGCTGCTCTCAGCGCATCGCTGCCAGCTTGATACCGAACCCGACCAGGCAAGCACCGGCCACCCGCTCGAACATGTTGGCGATCCGCGGATTGGCCCGCATGCGCTCCGCCAGCAAATGCGTCAACACCACAGCGATCAGCCCATACAGGAAGGTCACCACTGCCACGGTGGCGGCAAGGAAACCGAAGGTCAGCAGCCCCTGGTGCTTCACCGGGTCGACGAACAACGGGAAGAAAGCCATGTAGAACATGATCGCCTTGGGGTTGAGCAGGGTGATCATCATGGTCTGGCGCAGGTAGTGGCCGTTGTCCATGCGGCTGGCGCGGGGAGCGCCGCCGGGTTTGCTCAGCAGCATGCGCAGGCCCAGGTAGGCCAGGTAGGCGGCGCCGGCCCACTGCACCACGTGGAAGGCGGCGGGGTAGGCGGCCAGCAGGGTGGCGACGCCGGCCACGGCCAGCCACAACAGCACCTGGTCACCGAGGATCACCCCGAAGGTTGCCGCCATGCCGGCCTTGATACCGCCCTTGCCGGTGGCGGTGATCAGGGCGAAGTTGCCCGGGCCGGGGATGGCCAGGACGATGATGAAGGCGATGACGAACGCGCCGTAGTCGGTGACACCGAGCATGGGGAACTCCTGTTGGTCAGTGCGAAGGCAGGCTCGTAGACTATCGCGCTTTGCATTGTCGGTAAAAACATTGGGGCCGCACAGCGGCCCCAATTACAGGCTCGGCAGGTTATTCCTTGATCTCGCGGACAAGGCGCGAAGACCAGGGGCACCAGTGGCCACCCGGCAGGAACGCGCCGCCAGCTTCGTCGAGGTGATCCTCCACATATTGAGTAGTGGCATCACACACCTCGATCGCCACTTCAAAGAAGTTGATGGTGTCCGGGTCCAGGTAGAAGCTCCAGCGCGGGTTGTAGGGCTGCGGGCGTTTGATCAGACGGCCATGAACGTGAATCTTGTTCTTCTCCTCGCCGGACAGGATGCGGCGTGCCTCCTCGATGCGTTCCGGGTTGGTCAGCCTGAAGATGAACTCCGGTGCGTGATCAGCGGTGGTCAGTGCGAAATAGGCTTCCATGCAAATTCTCCTTGAAACTGAGTGGGTGCCGAAATGGCATGTTGCGCATTCAGGTATAGAGGCCTGGCAGTTCATGGCAAACCCACCGCGCTGAGGAGTTCACGTTTTCAATACGTGGGTGGCCCGCCGCTGTGAGGCAGTTCACGGGGCCGGCGAATGTAGTCGATGGCTTATTGCGACTTGGATCCAATGCCTGAGTTCTGTATCATCCCGCCGCCATCAGAAAGATGGCCGAAGATGAAGCATTTAAAGGACTTAGTATGAAAAAGCTGTTCAAGGCCACTGTCGCCGTTGCTGTAGTATCCGGCGTTGCCCTGCTGTCGGGTTGCACTGGCCAAGTCTACAACCAGCAGAAAAACTGCTCGTACGACTACCTGTTCCACCCTTCGGTTTCCATCTCCAAGGTCATCGGTGGCTGCGGCCCGATCGATAAGCTGCCTCAGCAGCAGTAACCCTGGTGAACCCCAGATCTCGTCGCTAGCGGCCTGATCCGAAGCCCCCGGTCATGCAAATGGCCGGGGGTTTTTGTTAACTGAAGCGCTTGCCCTGGGTGTAGAAGGGGATCGATTGCAGTCCCTCGACCGCTTTCAGCGTTTCCGGCGACCGTTCACGCAAGGTGGAGAACGCCAGGTAGGTACGCACACTGAGCTCCGGCGCAGCGGCCACCACGTGCAGGCGCCCCTCGGCGAGCAGGTCCTTGACCATGAACTGCGAGAAATACGCCGAACCGCCGTGCCTGAGGATGTAGTCGCGGGCAATGGTTTCCTGGGTGATCGACAGGCGATGACGCCTGGCTCCGGGGAAGGCCGCATTGTGCTGGTCGGTGAACGAGCGGCCCCAACTGATATACACGTACCCCTCGCCATGGCCCTCGAACACGGTGTCGGCCTGAGTCGACACCAGTTGCAGCGGTTCTTCGAGGAAGGGTTCGAGGACCACGTCTGGCCAGTGGTGCGGTTCGTAAAGGATCGCCAGGTCCAGCAAGCCTTCGCGCAGTTCGTTCATCAGCAGGATCGAGTAATCCGACTGCACCTGGGTGGCGACACGTGGCTGGTGCCGCTCCATCCACGCCACCCAGTCGGCCGTGATGTTGCCCCAGTGGTTCATCGGTAACCCCAGGCTGACCGAGCTGCGTACATCGGTCGGCAAGGCCACGTCATGCTGGGCGCGCTCCCAGGCACTGATCACCGACACCGCATGGCGGTAGAACAGATTGCCGCCGGAGGTCAGGGTGACGCCGTGGCGGCTGCGGCTGAACAGCGGGCGATTGAGGCGATCTTCGAGGGCCTTGATCCGTGCGCTGACCGAAGACTGGGTGATATGCAGGCGTTCGGCGGCCTTGTGAAAGCTGCCGCTGGCGGCCACTTCGATGAAAGCTCGCAGGTGCTCGATGTTCATGAAAATGCGACCGTCGTCAGAGGGCGAGCCGGCTGGCCCGACTCGCCGATACTAGCTGCACTCAGGCCCAGATGTCGCCGATGGTGAAGCCTTCCGGGAACGGGTCGTCGTGGTCGAGGACGAAGGTGTTCAGGCCGTAGATCCAGCTCTTGCCGGTGATGGTCGGCACCACCGCCTTGTTGTCGCCAATACGGGTTTCGTCGATCAGGCGGCCGGTGTAGACATTGCCCAGCAGCCCCTGGTGGCGGAAGTCGCGGTGCAGCGGCAGTTCGCCCTTGGCGTGCAGCGTGGCCATTTTTGCCGAGGTGCCGGTGCCACAGGGGCAGCGGTCCAGGGCCCCGGTCCAGGTGCTCGGGTCGTCCCAGGAAAACGCGCCGCTGGCCATGGTCACGGCATTCTTCCAGTCGGCGTTGGGGTCTTCGCTGGGGCCGGACAACTGGGAAATGGTGATGCCAATGCCAGGGTAGTCAGGGTGGGCAACCGGCAACTGCTCGATGGCGGCCTGGCGGATCATCGACGATACCCGGGCAATCTCGCCACCGTGCTCGGGGATCAGTTGCAAGCCCTTGAACTGGCGCACGTCGGCGATCACGTAGAACATGCCGCCCCAGCCCACGTCCACGCGTACCTTGCCCAGGTGCGGCACATCGATTTCGGCGTCGATATGGGCTGCGAACGCCGGCACGTTCTGGAAGGTGACTGCCTTGACCTTGCCGCCTTCGCATTGCGCCTGGATGCGGATCAGCCCGGCTGGCGCCTCCAGCACCAGTTCGGTGAGGGGCTCGCGCATTGGCAGCATGCCCATTTCCAGCAACACGGTGACCACCGAGATGGTATTGCCGCCGGACATCACTGGGTACTCGATCTGTTCCATGATGATGTAACCGGCGTCGGCCTCGGGGTGGCTGGGCGGGACGATGATATTGCAGCAGTGCGCCGGGTAGCCGCGGGGTTCGCGCAGCATCAGCTTGCGCAGCTGGTCGTCGTTGGCTTCAAGCCACTTCATCTTGGTGTGCACGCTGTCGCCGGGGATGTGCGGCACCCCGCCGGTGATCACGCGCATGGGCGTGCCGGCGTGGGTGTCGACGGCGTGGATAGTGCGTTTGAATGACATGCGGGGCGGCCCTCTATTGTGGTGTTTGAGCGGGGTCTGGGGCGCAGGATAAAGGGGCTGGGCGGGGCTGTAAGGCGAATAATTCCGATCGGGTGATCGGCTTTCTGAATGGAGAAACAAACTGAGACAACCCGCCGCGTTGACCCCCGCCCAGCAATTTGTTTGTGCTGGCATTTCGGTTACAATCGGCGAAACGATTCAGCCTTGTCGGTCAATTCGACAAAAGCCTGGGTCGTTTTCTGGTTCTCTGGCTGCTGAACAATCATCTACAACAAGCCTGCGCTGAAGAACAAGGAATACGCTGGGCCAGCCACAGGCCCACCCTCCGTTCTACTGACTGGAATTGATCAATGTTCAAGAAAGCTGGCAAGACCTTGCTGGGTCTGGCTGTCGCTGCGAGCTTCATGCAAGCGCACGCCGCAGAAACCAAGAAAGTCGATGTGCTGCTGGTCGGCGGCGGCATCATGAGCTCCACCCTGGCCGTGTGGCTGCACGAGCTGGAGCCAAGCTGGTCGATGGAAATGGTCGAGCGCCTGGACGGCGTCGCCGAAGAAAGCTCCAACGGCTGGAACAACGCCGGTACCGGCCACTCCGCGCTGGCCGAACTGAACTACACCCCTGAAGACAAAGACGGCAACGTCAACATCTCCAAGGCCATCGAAATCAACGAAGCCTTCCAGATCTCCCGCCAGTTCTGGTCGTGGCAGGTTCGCCAGGGCGTGCTGAAGAACCCGCACTCGTTCATCAACACTACCCCGCACATGAGCTTCGTCTGGGGCGATGACAACATCAAGTTCCTCAAGAAACGTTACGACGCGCTGCAGGCAAGCCCGCTGTTCCGCCCGATGCAGTACTCCGAGGACCACGCGCAGATCGCCAAGTGGGTCCCGCTGATGATGGAAGGCCGTGACCCGAACCAGAAGCTCGCGGTCACCTGGACGCCGATCGGCACCGACGTCAACTTCGGCGAAATCACCCGCCAGTTCGTTGGCCACCTGCAGACCCAGAAAGGCTTCGACCTGAAGCTGTCCAGCGAAGTGCAGGACATCACCCGCAACAAAGACGGCTCCTGGCACGTCGAGTACAAGAACCTCAAGGACGGTACCGAGTCGGCCACCGACGCCAAGTTCCTGTTCATCGGTGCCGGCGGCGGCGCGCTGAAGCTGCTGCAGAAGTCGGGCATTCCTGAAGCCAAGGAATATGCAGGCTTCCCGGTGGGCGGTTCGTTCCTGGTAACCGAAAACCCGACCATTGCCATGCAGCACATGGCCAAGGCCTACGGCATCGCCTCGACCGGCGCGCCACCTATGTCGGTACCGCACCTGGACACCCGCGTGCTGGACGGCAAGCGCGTGATCCTGTTCGGCCCATTCGCCACCTTCTCGACCAAGTTCCTGAAGAACGGTTCGTACCTGGACTTGCTGAGCAGCACCACCACCCACAACGTGTGGCCGATGACCAAGGTCGGTATCGACCAGTACCCGCTGGTCGAGTACCTCGCCGGCCAGCTGATGCTGTCGGATGACGATCGCTTCGAAGCCCTGCGCACCTACTTCCCGAACGCCAAGAAGGAAGACTGGAAACTGTGGCAGGCTGGCCAGCGCGTGCAGATCATCAAGCGTGACGAAGAGAAGGGCGGCGTGCTGAAGCTGGGCACCGAAGTGGTGGCCTCCCAGGACCGCACCATCGCCGGCCTGCTGGGCGCCTCGCCAGGTGCTTCGACCGCCGCGCCGATCATGCTGAACGTGCTGGAAACCGTGTTCAAGGAAAAGGTCGCTACCCCTGAGTGGCAGGCCAAGATCAAGGAAATCGTACCGAGCTACGGTACCAAGCTGAACGACTCGGCGGCGGCCACCCAGAAAGAGTGGAACTACACCGCTGAAGTGCTGCAGCTGGAGAAGCCACCGGTGATCGACGACAGCGTCGGCACCACCGTGGCGCCGAGCAAGCCGGTTGAAAGCAAGCCAGAGAACGACATGGCGCTGTAACCAGGCGATGTGGGTTCGAGAAAGCCACGGGTAACCCCCGTGGCTTTTTTATTGCTGTTTCGGCAGCTCGCTGTCGAAGGCAAACTCCTGCAACACCTCGCTCAGGTCGAGGTCCACCGCCAGCGCCAGGAAACTCACGTCTCCCTCGTCACTGACGGGAAACATCTTCGCCTCGGTGGCGGCCCTGAGCACCACTTGGTCGCCGTGCATGACGTGCAGTTCCGAGCCATCGGCCATTTCCAGCTTCAAGCTGCCCGAGGTGGCGAACAGCAGCAGGTCGTTGCCCGGGCTCAAGTGTGCAGCCGCATGCAGGTGGCGATACTCGGCAATCCAGCCATCGCGCAGAAACGTCTTGCTCAAGGCATAGGCCAGCGAGCATTCCAGCGACAGGTCAGCCATTTCGTCGATCACCCGGTCACGTGGAACCTGGGGCATCAGGCGGGAAAACTCACTCAGGTTGGTCAGGGTGATTTTCCGGCGGGCAAGGCTCATAGCGGTTTCCTTCTCAGATCCGGGCCTCAAGCCAGCAGCGTGATCGCCACGTGCCCGGCGACACCGGCACATACGCTGTAGATCAGGCTGCGCGACCAGTACGCGACAATGACCACCGGAATCGCTGCCAGCAGGTCGGCATTCAGGCCCAGCAGCGAGCCGTCCTTGGCCACCAGCAGGGCGGGTACGGTGATGCTGGCGATGATTGCCACCGGCAGGTATTCAATGACGTCATTGAACCACTTGGGGGACTTCTCCATCTTCAGCAGAAACGGTGTCGCGCGGGTCAGGTAGGTGATGGCAGCCATCAGCATCACCGCTGCGATCAGGTAGTTCTTTTCAGGCATAACCCTGCTCCACAGCCAACGGCGGTTGCGATGAATACGTTCAAGGGCGAGGGCGCATACAGGTTCAACAGGCAGGTGGTGACGATCACCACCAGGGCGATGACGGCTTTGGTGAAGGTGCTGCACAGCGATATCAGCACGAAGATCATCATGGCCGTCAGGGCATAGTCCAACTTGAACTGGGAAAACCGGTTCAAGGCATCCGATGCCACCGCGCCAAACACCGCACCGGCGATCCAGCTGGCATGGCAGTAGGTATTGAACTGCAGCAGATAGCCAGGCGAGGTCGGCCTGCCGTTCTCCAGGCGTTGGCTGTGAAAGGCAAAGGACTCATCGGTCAGGCCGAATGCGTACAGCAACTTCTGCGGCTTGCTGATCGGCAGTTGCGCGCTGCGTTTGGACATGTACATCGCCATCAGCATGTGCCGTGAATTGATCAGCAATGTCGACAACGCAATGGTGATCAGCGGCGCGCTGCTGGTCATCAGTGCCAGTGCGGCGAACTGCGCCGCCCCGGCATAGACGAACAGGCACATGGCAGCCGGCAGCCACAAGGGCAGGCCGGCATTGATGCACATGACGCCGAACACGAAGCTGACGACGAAGTAGCCGGTGACGATCGGCAGGGCATCGACCAGGCTTTCCTTGCGCGAGGTGGTTAGCAGCACCGACGAGGTCACAGGTCGACCTCGCAGGTGATTTCACCGCGGGTTTGCAGGAAGCCTTGTTTCTTCCAGAAGCTCAGTGCGTTGGCGTTGTCATGCTCAACGAACAGAAACACCCGGCGAATGCCATGCTGGCGGAAATCGCTGAGGATCGAATTGGCCAGTGAAGTGCCGATCCGGCTCTGCCGATAGTCCGGCGCCACCGCCATGTGATTGATGGTGCCGCGTGTGCCCATCAAGCCTCCCGCAACCGCGCCGACGATGGTGCCGGTGTTGTTTTCGGCCATGTAGCAATAGGTATGCTCCGAGCCGAGCAAGCCTTTGAGCAGCCCTTCGTCCTGCCAGTCGCAGAACGAGGTCTCCTCGAAGCGACGGAAGAAATCGACGATCTTGCGGGCATGGAAGGGCGTGGCTTTCTTGATGCTCAGGCCGTTGATGTGTTCGCGCGGAAACAACTTCGGCGCCGGGCCGATGTAACTAGTCGATAATGTCATGCTCGCTGCCCGGTCGAGAGAAGGAAATTGCAATGATCTGCCGATAGCCCATTTCCGAAGGGCTTGGGTTGATCGCCGGAGTGACATAGTGTTGCAGTTCGCGGTCGAGGAAGTACGTGGTGTCGAGAATGTTCAGGTAGGTGCCGGAGTCGATCACATTCGACTGTTTGTCGTAGATGTTGCTGGTAGCACCCTCGACGTTGTGACGGCCCCAGAAGTGCACGCCGCTGAACGGATAACCGTCGCAGTGAATACCTTCAGGGGTTATCTCGATCTGCGCCCCCGGTTTGATTTCGATACGAATCTGGTGCACCTGGCACTGCCAGGTGACCGTGTGCAGTTCTTCAGGCAATACCGCCTTGTACACGTCGAAATCCAGGCGAATCAACGCGCGCAGAATCGGTGAGTTGAACACATCGGCACTGATGTCTTCGAAATGACGCGCCATGCCGCCGACATAGTTGTTGTGCGCCTCGGACTGTTCGTAGGCGCGGTGATTGAGTTGGCACAGTTCGCCGGTGACCGGGTTGAAGTCGAAGTCACTGTAACGGCGGTACCGCGTGCCCTTGTCGGCTTGGCCGTAATAGCGGTCGACGCCCATGGTTTCCCAACTTTTGGAAAACTCGACAAACTCTTTGAAGCCGCCGTTCAACGCATAATCACTGCCCATGACATTGACCGTCTTGTTTTGCCGCAGGGCAGTATCGATATTTCTATTCAGTGTCAGCATGGCAAATCTCTTTTTATGTAAACGCTGACAAAAATCTAACAGTTGAATCGTCCGCCGAAACTTCACTTTTTTTTGACGTGCCTCAACCGTTGCTTGCTACCCAGACGGCATGCACCGTTATCGGGCAGACAGTGCCGGCGGTTGTGCGATATCCTCATGCCTTTCGTTGACGGCCTGCGTCAACGGAACGGGGAGGGGAAGTGAATGGACATCAAGGTGCTTAAAAACATCGTGACCGTAGCCCGCACGGGCTCGATCACCGATGCGGCCGAACAGGTACACGTCACGGTCCAGGCCTTGGCTGCTCAGTTGAAAAAGCTCGAAGATCATTGCGGCTTCAAATTGTTCGACCGGACCAACAAAGGGGTATCGCTGACCCAGGAGGGCATGGGCATCCTGCCGCATGTCCTGGAAATCGTGCGTTCATCCGAGCGCATGCAGCTGAAGATCAACCAGTTGCGCCAGAGCCGCAACCAGCGCCTGCCGTTGCGGGTTGCCTTGAACAGCACGCTGTCGATGGAAATCAACCAGCAGATCATGGGCGCCGTGGTCAGCAAGTTGTCCGGCTACAACCCGATCTTCAGTTGCTCGGAGTCGCCCGACAACCTGGTCAAGCTGGCCAAGGACGAAGCGGACATGGTGGTGGTGCTCGGCGACAGCATCGGCGAAAACTATCATTCGGTGCCGCTGAAGGGCTTGCGTATCGAAGTCGTTGCCTCGTCAACCAGCAATGACCGCTCAGCGCCCTGCGCGGTGATCAAGCCTTTGCCTGAATGCCCGTATCATTCGATCTTTACCCGCTTCGCCGAGCGCCGGCCAGGCATGCTGGACGCGGCAACCGTGTTCCATTCCGGCAGCGAGATCGTCAGCGTATCGATGATCAAGAGTTTCGGCGGCGTGGGCGTGCTGTCGCGGGCGGTTGCCGAGGCCAATGACCTGTGCATCTGGCCGGGTTTCTCCGACTTTCTCGATGTTTACCTGGTCATGAAGGAGCCGTGGATCATCGAGGAAGAGTTCCCGCTGTTCTGCGCGGTCCCCACGCCCATCCGCAGCCTGGACGCCATCAGCGCCTGACCTTGCAGCGCCGGGCGCATAAGCCACGGGAAGCCTCCCGTGGCTGCTGTTTTCAATGGGCAAACCATTGATCGGAATTCCGACGGCGGCCGAATAAAAACATATTTTGATGCTTAAATTAATCTTGTCAGCCGATCCCCTCCAGGAGGGTGCCGTCATGAACATCAAGATTGCCGCCTTGTTGCTGCTCGCCCTGTGCGCCCAGCCGGCATGGAGCCAAAGCTACTCCTACTCCTCTGCAACCCCCGCCGCCAAACCCGCCGAATCCGGTGCAATGACCACGCGCATGGCTTTGCGCGACCTGTGGGTCGAGCACATTTTCTGGGTTCGCAACTATGCCGTCGCCAACCAGGCCGGCAACGCCAAGCAAGCCGCAGTCGCGGCCAATGAGGTGGTGACCGACGCCACCAAAATCGCCAATAGCATCGCCCCGCTGTATGGCCAGCCCGCCGCCGATCAGCTGCTCAAGCTGCTCGCCGGCCACTGGGGCGCGATCAAGCACTACAGCGATGCCACCGTGGCCAAGGACAAGAAGGGGCAGCAAGCCGCCGTCAACGACCTGGGCAGCAATGCCAAGGCCATCGCCGCGTTCCTGGCCAAGGCCAACCCGAACCTGCCGGAGCAGACCTTGCTGACCTTGCTCAGCGCCCACGGTGGCCATCACGTGGCGCAGATCGACCAGCTGGCGGCCGGTGACTACGCGGGTGAGGCGCGCACCTGGGCGATGATGCGCGAGCATATCCTGACTTTGTCCGACGCCCTCACGGCGGCGTTGGTCAAGCAGTTCCCGGACAAGTTCTGATGCTCGAAGGCCTTGGCCGTACCCAACAGGACCTGCTCCACGCGTTGCTGCATCAGCCGGCCGGCATGAGCATCGACGAACTGGCGCAGGCCCTGGCCGTTACCCGTACGGCAGTGCGCCAGCACCTGGCCGCGCTGGAACGTGACGGCCTGGTCAAGCGCGGCGCTACCCGTCCCACCGGGCGTCGGCCGGAGCAACTGCACCAGCTGACCGAGCATGGCCGCGAACTGTTCCCTCGGCAGTATCCACTGCTGGCCAATTTGCTGATTGGTGAAGTGGCGGGCTTGATGGGGCAGGAGGCGTTGCTGGCGCTGATGCGGCAGTTGGGGCGCAAGCTGGCGACGGACCTGGAGGCTGAGGTGGTGGATGAGGGGCGGATCGTCGAGCACATGAATGCGGCAGGGTATGAGGCCGAAGTGTTCTTCCGTTCTTCAGGCGAGCCGCAGATCGTGGCGCACAATTGCGTGTTCCATCATCTGGCCAAGGCGCATCCGGTGGTGTGTGAGCTGGACCTGGCCTTGATCGGCACGCTCGGCGGCGCTGAAGTCAGCCATGAGGAGTGCATGCTCAGGGGAGGGCAGGTGTGCCGCTTTGCACTGCGCAAGGATCAGCATTGAGGTTGCCTGTACCGGCCCATTCGCGGGCACGCCCGCTCCCACAGGGATAGCACCAAGCCTGCGGGCGACGCCGTACCTGTGGGAGCGGGCGTGCCCGCGAAGAGGCCGGCACAGGCCGAAATCAGATCTGTTTCAGAATGCAGTCCAGCAACCCGGGAAACCGCTCGCCCAGCATTTCGCTGCGCAGCGAATTCATGTGGGTGGTCCCGACATTGCGGGTATGCACCAACCCCGCATCACGCAACACGCGGAAATGGTGCGACATGCTCGACTTCGGCCGCCCGCCATCGAGCTCGCCGCAGCTGGCCTCGGCCACGCCGGCCAGGTGGCGGACGATGCCCAGGCGCACCGGGTCGCTCAGTGCGTAGAGCACGCGCTCGAGAATCAGGTCTTCAGGGTTGGGGTGTTGGTAGGCTCGCATGGCCGACATGATAACGGGGGTTTCATCAATTGCCATAGTTCGATTATGATCGAACAATCGTATCCAGATGATCCGGAGCTGCCCATGTCTGCCCTGTTCCAACCTTACACCCTCAAAGATGTCACTTTGCGCAACCGCATCGCCATCCCGCCGATGTGCCAGTACATGGCCGAGGACGGCATGATCAACGACTGGCACCATGTGCACCTGGCCGGCCTGGCCCGGGGCGGTGCCGGCCTGCTGGTGGTCGAGGCCACCGCGGTGGCGCCGGAAGGGCGCATTACCCCCGGTTGCGCCGGGATCTGGAGCGACGCCCATGCCCAGGCTTTCGTGCCGGTGGTGCAGGCGATCAAGGCTGCCGGCTCGGTGCCGGGTATCCAGATTGCCCACGCCGGGCGCAAGGCCAGCGCCAACCGCCCGTGGGAAGGTGACGACCACATCGCCGGCGACGATGCCCGCGGCTGGGACACTATCGCGCCGTCGGCCATCGCCTTTGGCGCACACCTGCCGAAAGTACCGCGCGAGATGACCCTGGGCGACATCGCCCGGGTCAAGCAGGATTTCGTCGACGCCGCGCGCCGTGCGCGTGATGCCGGCTTCGAGTGGATCGAGCTGCACTTCGCCCACGGCTACCTGGGGCAGAGCTTCTTCTCCGAGCACTCCAACCAGCGCACCGATGCCTATGGGGGCAGCTTCGACAACCGCAGCCGTTTCCTGCTCGAAACCCTGGCCGCCGTGCGTGAAGTCTGGCCGGAGAACCTGCCGCTGACCGCGCGCTTTGGGGTGCTGGAATATGACGGTCGCGATGAGCAGACCCTGGAAGAATCGATCGAGCTGGCGCGCCGCTTCAAAGCGGGCGGGCTGGACCTGCTGAGCGTCAGTGTCGGTTTCACCATTCCCGAAACCAACATTCCATGGGGCCCTGCATTCATGGGCCCGATTGCCGAGCGCGTTCGTCGTGAGGCAGGGCTGCCGGTGACTTCGGCGTGGGGCTTTGGTACACCGCAACTCGCCGAGGAAGCACTGCAGTCACGTCAGCTGGACCTGGTATCGGTTGGCCGTGCGCACCTGGCCGACCCGCACTGGGCGTACTTCGCAGCCAAGGAGCTGGGCGTGGACAAGGCCTCCTGGACCTTGCCGGCACCCTATGCGCACTGGCTCGAACGTTATCGCTGAGCCTTGAGCCGCCCCCACAGACGCTAGCGCGCCTGTGGGGCGCAGGTTACTCGCCGATGCGCCAGCCCACCTGGCGCATCGCGCTCAGCAAGCGTTGCCCACCCAGCCCCGGCACCAACACGCCATCCGCTGTAAGCATGTCTTCGCCTGCTACCAGCGCGTTGACGATGGCTTCCTCCACCGCCTCCGCCGCCGCCATGAAAAGCGGCGTGATATGGTCGTTGGCGAGCATCTGCACCGGCTGACTGAATGGCACCCCCTTGCGCCCATAGGCCGCAGGCGGCAGTTGCTGGTCGGCAGTGGAAAACGCCACGAACAGATCGCCGCTGGCATCTTCGGTACCGCCCCCGGTCCGGGCGATGCCGATCGAGGCCCGCTGCGCCAGACGCTGGCACTGGTGGGGCAGCAACGGTGCATCGGTGGCAATGATCACCACGATCGAGCCCATGCCCGGCTCACCCCGTTCGGCGAAGGGTGAGGGGATATCGTCGAGCACCCGGCCGACCGGGTAGCCATCGACCCGCAGCTCCTGCCGCTGGCCGTGGTTGGCCTGCAGCAGCACGCCCACCGTCCAGCCCCCCTGGTCAGGTGGCAGGCGCCGTGAAGCCGTGCCGATACCGCCCTTGAACTCATGGCAGATCATACCGGTGCCGCCGCCCACCGCACCTTCGGCAACCGGCCCGGACTCGGCGCGGGCCAGCGCTTCGTTCACCTGGTCGGGCCCTACGTGTTGGCCCCAGATATCGTTGAGCAGGCCATCGTAGGTCTCCAGCACCACGGGCATGCACCAGTACACCGACGGGTCGGCCAGGGTGTCGCGTTCTGCGGCGATCAGCGCGTCGCGCACCACCCCGACACTGTGGGTGTTGGTGATGGCAATCGGGGTGGTGAGCAGGCCGGCTTCGCGGATCCACTCAAGGCCCGTGGCATCGCCGTTGCCGTTGAGTACGTGGACCCCGGCAAAGCAAGGCGCCAGGCGGGCCGCTGCCGGGCGTGGCTGAATCACCGTCACGCCGGTGCGGACCTGTTTGTCGGCACTGTCGGCCATCAAGGTGCTGTGGCCGACTCGGATGCCGGGTACATCGGTGATGGCGTTGAATTGACCGGGCAAGCCATGGCCCAGGGTGATACCAAGTTGACGAGCGCGCATAGGGACTCCTGTGGGTCAGAGCGTTGTGGGTCAGAGTTTCTGGAAGGCTGGGCTGAACTTGCCGTAGGTGCTGTAGAGCATCACCGAGACGGCCAGCAACGCAAGAATGATGAGGATGTCGCGAAGGGGCGCGCCAAGCAGGCCGCTGAGCAGCAGATAACCCGCGCCGACCACCGCCAGCAACGCTGGCAACGGCCACAAGGGCATGCGATAGGGGTGTTCGCGGTCGCTGCGCAGCACGCGGCTGAACAGCGCGCACAGCGCGACCGCCAGGTACACCATCAGGAGCAGCAGCACGGTGAAGGAGGTCATCTCTTCCAGATCGGAGCTGAAGCTCAGGGCGGCAGACGGTATGGCCAGCAGCAGGGTGGCCAGCCAGGGCGAATCCCAGCGAGGGTGGATGCGGGTGAACAGGCGGTTCAAGGTAGGCGTCCACAGTTGATCGCGGCCACTGCTGAAGATCACCCGGCCGGACTGGATGACGATGGCGATGATGGCATTGAACACCGAGAGGAAAATGCCCGCGCTCACCAGCCGTGACAGCGTCGGGTTGCCGTGGGCGGTGAGCAGGTAGCCGATCGGGTCGCTGCTGGCCAGCAGCGCCTCCAGCGATGGCGCGCCCAGCAACAGCGCGCAAATGGGCACCAGTTCGATGGCCACCACCAGCGCCAGGGACCAGAGCACTGCCCGATGGGTGCTGCGGCCACCGTCCTTCATGTCTTCGGCCAGCACCACGGCGGCGCCGAAGCCGTTGTAGGCGAACAGTGCCGTGCCGATCGAGGCGAATACCAGCGTCCAGGGGGCGGCGCTCAGCAGGCCGTGGTCCATGTGCTGGGGCGTAATCAACACGCTCAGCGGCTGGCTCACGTTACCCAGGCCCAGCGCCACGATGACCAGCACTGCCGCCATTTCGCACAACAGGAACACGCCCGTGACCCAGGCGTTGAGGCGGATGTTGAGGATGCCGAGGGCGTAACTGCCGGCGACGATCGCCAGGGCCACGGTCTGGGTATCGAAGGCCGTGCCCAGGGCGCTGTTCAGGTAGGTGGCGGCCCCGGTGGCCAGCACCGGTGGAATGAACAGCAGCGAGACCAGCACCGTGAGGAAGGTGGCGTAGCCGGCCAGGCCGCCGAACACGCGCTTGGCATACACATACTCGCCGCCAGCAGAACTGTGGGCCCGGCCCAGCTCGGCATAGCACCAGGCGAACATCAGCGCCAGCACTGCCGCCAGCACGAAAGCCAGCACCGCGCCGCTGCCGGCCTGGGCAATGGCGAATGGCGCAATGACGAACACGGAACTGGCCGGGGTCACCGCCGAAACGGTGATCGCAACCACATCGAGCATGCCCAGGCTGGGCTTTAGCGCACTGTCGTGCATGTCGTTTTCCTCGAATTGTTATTGGGGGTTGAGGCAGTGACGAAGGGCGCGAACACCCTGCGGATGGGGTGCTGCATGGGCTGCAATCTAGGCCTGGCGCAGTGGCCGGCCAATTACCATTTGGGGTTACGCCCCTTGACGTGGGCGCTGCAAAGGAGGGAAATCGCATCACCTTTTCAGGGGAGCCGGCACGGTGCACAACGTTTTTCATGAAGTCGGCATGCATGCCAATCTTGGCCGCACCATCGAACAGATCGGTCAGCCACGCTTCTGGAAGCAACTGATCCTGTTGCTGCATCGCTGGTTGCCGTTCGATAACGCCCTGGCGGCGTACTACCCCGGCAGCGGTACCCCGGTGGTGCTGGAAGAGCACGATGCAACGCCGCAGGCAGGGCCGGTGGCGATGTCGTTGTACCTGAGCGGGCTGTATCAGCTCGACCCGTTCTACCTCGCGTGCCAGGACGGTGTGGGCAGTGGCTTGTATCGGCTCGACGAGGTGGCGCCGGACCAGTTTCACCAGAGCGAGTACTACATCAGCTGGTTCCAGGCCCATGTGCTGGCGGATGAGGTGCAGTTCATCCTGCAGCTCCCGGGCCAGGGCGCGCTGAGCCTGTCGCTGGGGCGGGGGGAGGCCTTCGATGCCGAGCAGTGCGGCCTGCTGGCGATGCTCTGCCCGTGGGTGCTGGCGCTGATGCAGCAACACTGGCAGGCCGGTAGCAAGCGCGTGCTGGCGCAGGACGAACCGGTGGCGGTGCAGGTGCGCGATGCCCTGAGCCAGTTCGGCGCGGGTGTGTTGTCCGAACGCGAGCTGGAGATTGCCCGGTTGATCTTGCGCGGGTTTTCCTCGAAGGCCATGGCCGAGCGCCTGGCGATTTCACCTGAGACGATCAAGGTTCATCGTCGCCACCTGTATGCCAAGCTGGATATCTCTTCACAGCCAGAGCTGTTTTCACTGTTCCTGCAATCGTTGGGGCACGATCCCCAACACCCCTGATTGCTGCGCATGCCCCTGTGGGAGCCGCGCTTGCCGGC
>NZ_JAGIBG010000040.1 GCF_017744435.1 Pseudomonas sp. | reverse complement strand
GACTACGCCAGCGAGCACTGCCAAACTACGTGAAAAATACGACGCCGAATGCAGAGCCATTCTGAAGACCGCATGGTGCGAAACATACAAGGATCCGGGAGCTTGTAATCCGTAAGGCCGCGGGAGTAGCAACGCGGCCATCCACCGACGATGACCCAAGCAAATTGCGATCAGTGACGCTTCAGCGGCTGATGGCCGAGCGCGTAGAGCTGGTAGTCGGTCACCGCCTGGTAGACCGACTCTGCGATGAGTCGCAGGCGCTCAACCTCTGCCGGATCAGCGCCAAAGTCCTTGGCTTCGTGGTATCGACGGAGCGAGTCGATAGCCTCCTGAATCAGGGGCTCGCCTGCCTCAATCATCCCTTCCTTGGTCCGATTCATCGATAACATCTTGGCAATCAGTCAAGGTACCATAGAACACCTGATGCCCAATTACCTTCTGGGATACTCTCGCCACGATCGCTGGGAGTAATCTCATTTAGTGGTTTATTCAGCTAAACCAAGGATTTACTCTGTGTTTTCCGTTCCAAATATCAATGACTTAATCACTGACCAAGCGACTATACAGGAAGCATCAAATAGCATAGCCAGCTTATACCGAGTACCCATCCTTGCCTTCGCAGTTCGCCCAGTGCTGATTGGCGCAATGATGGCAGCGGCCCTGTGGTTTCCCTTTGGTGTTGCCGGGATTGCTGCCGGTGTAATTCCAATAGTGCCTTTTACGTGGATCAGATATCGTCGATTCGCCAAATCACGTAAAACCGTTGAGGCAGAGATGGTGGTCCGGATGCTCCAGGGGCTGCATGAGTTGGATATCCCTCGAGGAGCAGCTGAGGCAATAGTAGGCCTGTGGATGCATAACACACGTCGCGGATTTAATTTTGATATAGACAGGGAAATTCGCTTATACGATGCGGTCTATTCTCCGGAAGCCATCGCCCGCCGCGAGGCAGAGGACAAGAAGCACAGCACCGAGTAAGTGGCCCTCACTCCAATACATCGTTGCAAGCGTCAACGCTGGCTCGTAGTTGCCTTTCGTACTCGATCCGCTGCCGACGTTCGGCCAGCAGCGCGCGCACCTTAACCTCTAGGCTATCGGTTCTGCGAAGGCCGGCTGCGTCAGTGAAGTGGTGGCAGCTTCTGACCCCGCGCTTTGGCTACCACCCGCAGTTGGTAATCGCTGACCACTTGGAATAGCGACTCCGCCAGCAGGTGCAGCCGCTCAACTTCTTCAGCGGGCTTCCCTTCATCCTGCGCCTGGTGATAAGCCCGCATGGCGTCCAGGGCCTCTTTCATGAGCGGCTCTCCCGCCTCAATCATTCCGATGAAAGTACGCTTCTCCACAACCGTGCCCCATCAACAAAGAACGCGAAATCGTGAATGTGGACGCCCAAGGAATGACAACTCATCACCCACTTCATCCTTGACCGATAAAGCCATTATAGGCTCGGCTGCGCTGTCCGCATCCTGGGCGAGGTCGCCGTTAGCGCATGCGAACATAATTTATTCTTTTTGATTGAATCCTACGGAGAATTTATTCGCGCATGACATAAAATCAAGCATATTTCGCAAGCACTTTTCTGCTTGGGAGCATCATCATATTGCCGAGCGTTGCGCCAACCCGGCCGCGCAGCCTGAGGCGTATCCGCCTCGCTCCGGTAACAACAATCCCAAAAGGAAAACCTTCGTGCACCAGGTGAAATATGACCTGTCAGAGGCTCAATCGAGCCTTGAGTTCATCCTTGAACAAGTGATCTATGGAACTGAGGTGGTTATTGTCCGCCACGGCATTGAGGTTGCTCGCATCACCCCCGTTGAAGGCCTGCGCCAACGCGGTACCGTCCTATTGGAGGCACCGTATGAGCTGTGATACTGCGGCCTACCCGCGACATAGCGCTCTGGATGACGCATATGGCCTGTTCACTGGCATTGCCCTGGCCGCGACCGGAATCGCGATCCTTGGCAAAAGCGGCCTAATCACCGGGGGCATTGCTGGAATGGCCCTGCTGGCGTCGTTCGTCACCCCATACCCACCGTCAGCCCTGGTGCCGGCCATAAACGTCCCCTTCCTGCTGTTTGCCCTGTTCACTATGGGCCGAAACTTCACCCTCAAAAGCATCCTAGTCAGCTTCGCCCTAGGCCTGGGAGTCAAGCTGGTTACCCCGGCGCTGAACGCGGCCGGCATCGCCCCTGCGGTTGGGTGGGCGATCGGCGGCACGCTCCTGGGAATGGGGATTCTCTGCCTGGCCAGGCACAACGCGTCCATGGGCGGCACCGGCTCGATGGTTCTCTGGTTCCAACGGAAATTCGGCATCAACGCAGGCGTGGCGCAACTTGTTTGCGATGCAGCGCTTTTTCTAGTCGCGGCCTTCTACCTGCCCGCCGACAAAATGGCTTGGTCAGCGGTGGGCACCGTCGCAATGAACCTGGTGCTGATCCGCTGGCACAAGCCGGGACGCTATCGCGGTTGAACCGATTCCTCTACCGGGACTGACCAGAGCCCCCACCTACACAAGCCCGGTGATTGTGCCGGGCTTTGTCGTATTTAGGCCCCCACCTGCCGAGCACACTCATCATGCCGAAAACGGTGGCCTACAAAGCTGCTCCAGCAGAGCGAAGGTCATTTCTGCTCAAGCTTTCTCGCATGCCGGCGATAAGGTTAGATAAACCACCATAAGGACATACCGTGAAGGTTCGAAAAATCATTGCCGGAACAGCCGCTTTACTGTCTCTCGCTGGATGTTCGGAAAGCCAGCTAGATTACCGCAATGCCCAGGTCAACAATGGCCTGATCTACGCAAACTCGGAGAACAAACCTTTCACAGGGCTAGTCACGAATTTGCCAGAAACCTTCCTGCGCACCAATAGCGGCTACATGGACACACTTTTCAACCTAAATCAGACCCTCAAGAAGATCAAATCTGAAAAAAATATGTACATGGGTCGACCCTTTGTGTGCGACGCACAGGTTGAGGACGGCTTCATCTCCGGGAGCGTTTCCTGCTACCAACCCAGATCCAGGACAATGCGGTACAGCGCCGAATACAAGAGCGGAAACATGAACGGTGTCTTGCAGATTTTTGCAATCGACGGGAAAACTCTGCTTGCAAAAACGTCGTTTATACAAGATCAAGTCGATGGAGCGACACAGATCTGGAGTCCTAATACTGGAAAGTTAATCTATCTCCGGAACGCCCGTAACGGCAAGTCGGAAGGACTGCTTGAGAATTACGATGAAAACACTGCACAGACGACATATAGGGCAGAAGCGAAGGCTGGCTATATCGTCGGTACAGCTGAAAGCTTCAGTGCAGATGGTAAACGGCTTTCACAAGTACCTTACGACGACGGGGTTCCTCATGGTGTGGCTTATGAGTGGGATGCCAACACCGGTAATATGACGAAGCTGATCACTTTCGATCATGGCGCCTGGACTGGTGAAAGCAAGAAATGGACCCCTGACGGCACTCTTGTCTCACATCAGATCTATGATCGCAATGTCATCGTGGAAGACAAATTTGAGCCAGCACCTTCAGAAAACCAGATTGCGAATGCCAATACGGACCAGTGCGTGGAAGCTCTGATTAAGAAATTCCGCAGCAGCAATGGCGAGGATGCACTGATCAGATCCGACCAAATAGCCGAGTGGGAGTCCGATTGCGGAAAACCAAACCAAGCGGACTGGATGGAGTGATCTGTCGCTAGCTGAGCGCGCTCAGCTAGCACTGGTGTTCTTCATTGGAGTTTTAATGCTGGGGCTTGCGCGCCGAAAGTGCTTTAGCTTAACGCCAACGCTCATACAGTGCTCGCCCCCTAATTAGCCCAGCGTGTGTCACGGCTGCTTCACTGCTTTTAGTCGCCTGAACTCCTGGCTAAGACCATCATACTCCGCCTCGCACTGCCGCCCAGCTATTCGGGCTCGGTCATAAGCTTTCGCCAGCTCTCCCGCTCGAGCATCAGCCCGGTCGCGCAGTTCGGAGAGCACCATGGCGGCGCGGGTGGCTGCCTGGCCTCTGGCGATAGCGGCGGTATCCGTGCCGGGGCCACTGACGGTGGCGACAAGCTTGGCGCCTTCGTGCTGCAGCCGCTTGCCAGCAGCATCGGCGCCAGCAGCACCAGTATCAGCAATGGTTCGTTCTTCCTGGGCATGGGCTCTCGCCTCCTCCTGCGCCTGGGCGCGTCGTTGTTCTTCCTGGCGGGCGCCGCGCTCGCCGATTACCTCGGCCAGGCGGTCGCCGCTGTCCCGATTCGACGAGGCCGCAGCACACTGGGCACCCTCCACCGACCGACCGTGCTGGTAGACAAACCAGTAGGACGCGAGGAGCACCAGCATCACCAGCGACCTGGCCGCCCAGGCCGTCATGCCAGCACCCCGCCGAGCTTCACCCACTGCGCCAGCAGCTTGTCCATGCGGTGCGGGTTCTGGCCGTAGTCGTTGCCCGGGAAGCTGGCCCAGATGCTCGAGCACTTGGCGATCGCATCGGCAATGCGGCCGGCCTTGATATCATCCAAGGCACGGCGCTCGCGGATCTGCTGCAGGGCGACTCGATCCTGATTCTCCGGCGTGAAGCCTCCCGCCAGGGCCAGGCTAATGCGGTAGGCGTCCCAGTAGCGCGCCAGCAGTTGGTACCGGCCAGCTGCAGTGCTGGTCACTGGCTTGCCGTTAATGGGGAAGGTCAGCTTCCGCCGGGGGTGATCCTGGTAGCCGGCGAACAGGCCGCCCCCGTACAGGACGTTGTAGCCGTCATCGCTACCACTGACGGTCGAGGTGCCTTCCGAGAATGCAATCAGGTCCAGGAAGCGGAGCACATTGGCTCCGCTCGCCTGTACCTCTTTCAGTCGAGCCATTGGGTTTTCTCCAGGCAAAAAAATACCGCCAGGCGGCGGTCGATGGGCTCTCTACGGATCAGGCCGGAGGAGCTGGCCAGTCGATGGTTTCAGGGAAGGATGCTTGGTCGGACACACGATTCAGCAGAACCCGGTACTGCTTCCACTTTTTCAACAGCGCAGTTTCGTCAGCAGTTGCGTCATCAAGATCCACGGCGTCTTGCAGGGGGGCGATGCGCAGCGCGGCTAATGCAAGCAGCCCATCTCGCTGGGCCAGAGCTTGAGCCTTGAGCTCATCAAGAGTCGGCGGCTTGGGTTGCTCAGGCTCTGGCGGCTCTGGCGGCGGCAACACTTGGAACCCGTCATCAATCACCACCGAATAACCGGCCAGCATGCCCTCCAGGGCTCGCATATATTGGTCATCGGTGATCTCGACAGCCCCTTCGAAGGCATCCGTCGAGATCTTTCCATTGGCGGCGAACGGCATTATTTGATCCTCATGTAGTAGGTGGCGCCGATGTTCTTGGCTCGCGTTTCGTCGCCCGCCCGAGGCGCGCCGTTGGCGCCGTCATTCATGCGGGTAAGTGGGCTTGCGCCACCGATGTGGGCGGTAGCCGTGCCGCCTGCGCTATACGTGATGGACGTGAGTCGGCTGAGCAGGTTCGACCCGTCGCCGATCAAGAAACCCTGGAATTGGTCATTCTCCAGGGCGCCACTGTTGCCGGCTCGCAAAGAACGGCGCTCGGTATTGATCAGGCTGATGGTCAGCCCATTGATGGGGCTGCCAGCTAAGCTGATCACTGCGTTGGCTTGCACCAAGGGCGCAGAGCCGACCACGCTCTCCGACGTCAGGATGCCCGTGTTGTAGGCATCTGCCGCCGTGAGCTTCACATACCGATAGCTTTTGTCCTTCGGCGGTTCAACTACCCCGGCGAGGTGAGTGAACACTGGGATAGGCACGCCGATTGGCTGGAAGGCCCACAGGTCAGCCGCAGTCGCAGGCTCCGAACTGATCGGCCCCCAGGCACCACCGCGATAGCCCTCGAACTGACCGGTAGTGCTGTTGTAGCGGATCATGCCATTGACGGGCGTTGATGGACGCTGGGCGGGCGAGCCGCCCGGAAGGATGGCTGCCCCTGTACTTCCGGCTGCATCTTTGCGGACAGTTAACGCCAGCAGGTCGTCGAGTCCATCCACGTCGGAGGTGAGGAGCTTGATCAGCTCGCTTGTCTCCGGGTTGATGCTGCGCAGCACGGTGTCTTCCCCACCGTTGAACAGCATCAAGTCCCAGCGCTCCGTCGACACCTCACGAATCCACTGCATGCCGGCATGGGCATAGGTCGGACGTTCTGCGCCTTTGTGCCCGCTGTTTACTGCATCACGAAACCCGTTCAGATCAAGGGCCAGTTGCGACCCCGACTTCTCGTTCGGGTTGATGGTACCGAAGTCATATTGACTCATGTCGTCTCCTGGATCCGCCGGCCATAGCCTTTGGCGAGGTAATCGAAGCTGCGCGCCACACTGCTGCCGGCGCTGTTGAAGAACTCAAGGTTGAAGCCGCGGGCGTCGATGCTGGTGACGCTCTTGCGATCACCGACCTCCAGCCCCTGCGCGTCCACTGCAAGCGAAGGGCGCACCATGAACGCTGGGTCGAAGTTGACCCGGATGCCACCAGCTGGACACATGAGGTCCTGTCCGCCAGCCACGCGGTCAGGCATATCGATGGTGACGCGCATTTGGCTCACGCTCGGCGTAATGGCAGGTGCAAAGCTCTGCAGATGCAGGCGGAAGCGGAACGCCCGTGCGGTGTGCTCCCCAATCGTCAGCGGCACCCACGGCGTCCAGTCGGTCGGCTCGGCCGGCTGTGCCGTACTGCTCTGCGACATTTCCAGCGTCAACCCCCATTGGCCTGGATCGACATCAGACAGGCGGTCTACGGCGGCCAGCGTCACCCAGCCAGCCATCGCACCAAGCGTTTCGTAGCCGAAGGCTAGAATCTCGCTGGTCAGCCTGGCGGTGTAGATATGCCCCATATCGACCACTTCGGCCGCGTAGTACCAGCCCTCCTCGGCCAGGCCTTTCGTGCCATACGCCAGAGTGATGACATCCGACAGAGCCACCCAATCGGCCATGTTTTCAGCGCTGTCCAGCTGCAGCTGGCCGACAACCTCGCTTACGCTGTCGCGTACACCAGCCCAGGCCGGCCCTTCATCCACCACCTCTACCGCGTTATAGCTGTCCAGATCGGCGATTTCGGAGGTAGCTGAAATCGCGTTGAGGCTGTAGATCCCGCTGGTATCGACCGCGCGGACCAGGTAAGTCCCGCGGCGCGCAGGCAGCATGGCGGTATTGACGCCACCAGATACCCGATCCAGCACAACCTGAGAACTGGTCCAGGTGGCGCCAGACAATGCTGGACTGTAGCGAACCTCGTAGTGGTCCAGGTCCAGGTCTGGAACCGGTGGCCACCACAGCGTCAGCTGGCCAGCATTAACCGTCAAGCGCAGGTCGGTAATGTCAGCCGGCGGACGAAGCAGGCCCTGCAGGGCGACAACAAGCATGCTCCAGGGCGAACGCAGGCCGGTCACCGTCAGCGCTCTCACCCTGATCTTGTACTCACCAGGACTGGTGTCTTGCAGATTCGCCGTCACATCCGACTGCGTGCTCAGTGGCCCGTAGTCGCTTTCATTGGGGCGCCAAACCTGGAACTCGTACAGTGCGATGCGCGGGTCGGATGGTGGCGTGACGGAGATCGACGCGCCCGAGCGAACAGCTACTCCCGCACGATACAGGTACTCGTCCACGGTGATATTGAGCGGTGCAGGTAGCGGCCCCGTCGGGATAAGCGATGTGTCGCGCTCAGGCAAGTTCAGGCCCAGCTCGACGCGGGCATACTTGTCTGGGTCGTGCTCAACGGCCATGACCTGATACTGCGCGCCTTCCTTCTCCGACACGCTCACGACGCGGAACAGTTCTGGTTCAACCGACAGGCTGGACAGCACCCACATCGCCGCGACCACCGGAACATCGCTCAGGGGCTCGGTCAACGTGACGAAGTTGCCCATGAATGCCTGCACCTTCCGGCGCTCGATGACACCAGCTGGCAGCATCACATCAAGGAACCAGTCGAAGCCAGTTACCTCGGCCGGCACCTTGTCCAGTTCCAGCCCTGTCAGCCCTGGAATATGCACGCGTCCGGCAAGCCGAGCGCCGGCCTGGGATGGGTCGTGCAGCGCAATGATGTCGCCCGGACGGAGGTCTGCATGGTCAACGCCCGCGGTGTAGGTGATGGTATCGGTCTCGGCGCGCTCGCTGTACAGCAGCCACCGGCCCAGGCGGTGCGCCTGCCCACGTGAGGTGCAACCGAATGCCGTCACATCGACCTGGCGCCACCCAAACAGCCGAACAGCGTCGGCGTCTTCAACCACCTCGACCTGCTTCTTGTAACCATCGGCTGGGTCGTTCCAGGTCACCAAAGCAACCGAATGGCGCTCGCGCAGGCCGGTACCGGATCGCTCGAACTCGCCGTTGATCACGTTGGCCGGTGATACCAGCTTCACGGGATCGCTCGGCATGTCAGCCGCAGCCACCGCCGAGTTGCTGCCCCAGTAGGTCATGCCCCGGAAGGCGGAGGCCAGCTGATTGAGCGCCTTGATGGCCTCCACCTGCTCGGCCAGAACCGTGTTCACGGTGAAGCGCGGCTCCATCGCGCCGTAACCATTGGGCACCAATTCATCGCAGTACTGGGCAATCTGGTAGAGCGACCACTTGTCGACGTTATCCAGGCCAGCCCCGTACCGAGGATGGGTGGCCAGGTCCAGATAGATCCAGGCCGGGTTATCCGTCCAGGCCAGCTTGAACGTGCCGTTCCACAGCCCGGTATATGCCCTGGTACTGGGGTTGTAGTTCGTTGGGACGCGGATAATCCGCCCCTTCACATCGTACGAGCGCGACGGGATTTCGGTGCCGAACTGGCGCGCATCGACCTGCAGGCCAATGATCGCGCTGTCGGGATACGTCAACCTGACGTCGGTGATTTCCGTATAACTGGACCAGTACGTGTCGTTCTGGACGGTCGAGCCCGTGCTATCCGCATTCAGTCGAAGAACACGAACGTTCCATGGGCCTACCCCTGTCAGCCCTACCCGGATGGCGCGCTCGTACGGCGAGGTTGTCTTGCCATTGATCTCCACAGTGGCCATTCGCACCCATGAGCTGCCACTGGCCTGGACATCAACCCCCACCGCTACATATGACCCCGAAATATCGCCGGTGCTGGTGTCCTGGGAGGTCAATGCTGGGATACGAATCTTCACCCGCACGGCATCGGTATCGAGGTTTGAAACAGTGCGGACGATGGGTAGGCTGATCTTCACTTGGGTCGATACGTCGACCTCATTCTCCACCGCAGGGAATCCTGAAATTGGCTGCTGGATTGCCTCTCCGGTTCGCTCGGTAACCGTCACCCCGGCGAAGTTGTAGCTGCCATTGCTACTTTGAAGCGGCGTGTCATCCAGGAAGACGGACTTCAATCCATTGACCAGGCCAACGATAGGTCCCTCTCCCAGCAGGTCAATGATCCGCGCCGTAGCGGCGGACTGCAGGGTGTTCGGCGCTTCGACTGGTGTCCGCGACGAGCCGCCACTACCGCCACCGCCTTTGCCGCCGCCCTTGGCCCCGCGAATCAACTCACTCATCACGCCTCCTCCGCTGTCAGCCCTGCACTGACAACAATCGAACCGGTCCTAACCCGGCCATAGATCACTGGCACCGGCAAACCCTGGGTGCTGGTGTTGGTCGGCCCATCAAACAGGAACGAGGGACGCTCATCCGCAGATTCGCGGCCGGCATAGTCGTTGCTCTTCGGGGTTTGGCTGAACAGGCTGGTGACGCCGCCCGTGGTCTTGTTGAAACCCTTCTTGATCATGCCGTAGTTGCCGGTCATGGCCCCCCAGACCACCATGGTGATGCCGGAGACGATGTTCATCACACCGCCCGCGCCCTCAATGGCGGGCAGGATGTGCAACTCTTCGGCAGCGCCGAGGGCGACCACCAGCCCCTCCTCGCCCAGCGCGTCTGCCTGCTCCAGTGAGCCGCGTAGGACGTGCCAGTGGCCGGCCTCCAGCGCTTCGCGGAAGCCTGGCAGCTGCACCAGCAGCGCCCGCACCGCCTCGGCCGGATCGCGCACGTCCAAACGAAAAGGGCCCCCGAATTGGGAGCCCAGTGCGCCGTGCAGATGGATGGTCTTCATCGTGATTCATGCCTCAACCAGAGAGTGATGTGGGGCAGCCAACGCCCGATCGGCTCGCGCCGAGAGAGCTGGGTATCGTCTACGGGGTCAGAGCCGCTGGGGTGATGCAGCGCCAGGCCGTGCTCGAGCAGCACGCCACCGTGGTTCGGCACCGGAGAGCGCAGCTGGGCGATCCACATGTCACCGGGCAGGGCCTCAGCTTGCTCGATGCGACGAAAGCCCGCCGGCGCAATGCCGTCCTGGTACAGATCACCGCCGCTCAACCACCATTCCCAGTCCCGCGGGAACTCGACCAGATCGATACCCAGTTGCAGCCGGTAGTAATCACGGATCAGGGCGTAGCAGTCGGTGACGCCATGGCGGAAGCCACGGCCAATCAGTGGAGCGCGTTCGACCTGATCACCAAACCAGGTCGTTTCTGTGGCTCGCTCACCATCCGTGGCCACGATGCCCCACGGCACACCGCTGGCCGCCTGGCCGCGCATGTCGGCAGCGCTCGGGCACGCCGGATAGTCGGGATGGCTGTGCACCACCGCCAGCAGACCGCGCGCCACGGCAGCCGCCATCGTGCGCTTGTCGACCTGGAACGTCTTGCTGGGCTCGGCGGCGATGTTCTTCACCCGCCGGCACTCGCCCGGGGTGATCAGCCAGACCGCTTCCTGCGGATAGGCCGCAATGGCCTCACGCTGCAATTGCTCCGTGTACTGTTCGAACATCACCGATACCTCGCCACGCCTGGGAATCCGTAGAACGGAAGTTTGCCGGACACGCCAAAGCGCAGCTTGCAGTCAGACAAGCGCTTGCCGCACCGGTCAGCCCCGCGATCCGCACTCGCACCGCTCTCCGTCCATTCACCGGTGCCGGCATAGGGGCAGGTCACACCCTCATAGCGGTACCGGGTGCCGTCCCACCACCGGTACCGGTGCGTGCAAGTGTCGCGCAGCACCTGGCGGGCCGGGATCATCCGGCCCTCCTGGTCCATCTGCAGCGACAGTTCGAACTGGATCTGCGTGCGGTTCTGCCGGGCCTTGCGCTCGATCACGTAGTAGTCGACCGGGAACAAGGCGTCGGGATCCGGATCGCTGCCATCGTCCAAGTGCTTGCGGTAAGTGCGCTTGCGGCGCACCGGTGCGCCCACCAGGTCGTTGGCCGACATTACGAGCGACAGGAAGGCCAGGTCCTGAGCCGCCAGCAGCAAGGTTGGTCGCGGCAAGGTGCCCTGCCCGTTCCATTCGAAGCCCTCGGCCTGGATCGGGAACGGCAGGTACTGCACGCCACTGAAGCTGATCGGATGACCATCCACTGCCGCCGTGGCAAAGTGCATCACCTCGCCGCCGTACTGGGTGGCGTCGATCTCGAACATCTGCACGATCGCATCCTGCTCGAGGCGCTGCATGTCCGTCGCGATGATTGCAGGCGTCATGGGTTCAGGTCCTCGGTAAAGGTGGCGGTCAGGGTGTACAGGTTGTAGGACAGGTGAATGACGCTGGGCGGCTCGGCGCAAATAACTCGCAGATCGCCCTCACCCGGGATCGAGCACTGGAAAGCTTCCACGCCACGCCGCGCATTCAAAAAATCGCGAAGGGTGTTCCGCTTATCTTCAGAGAGCAACGACCACCTCACACCCCACTCACGACGAAACGGCTGAAGGCCTGCCGAACGGCGGAGCTCGTATCCGTCACCAAAGTTCGCCACATCCCGCGAAAAGGTGCCGCCGGCGGTCAGGCCGTAATCTGGACTGAGCCCAACATCAGGTAGCGTTTCCATGGGGTTTCCTATGAGAGCATGCCGCCTGGGCGCTGCTCGTCCTGTATGACTTGCCGAACGATATCTCGGACGCCTTCACCCGCCAGCTGGCCTTGGCGCCGCGCCTCGGCATCGCTCATGCCTGGCTGTGCCTGCACAGAAACATTGAAGTTGAAGCTGATATCGCCGCGGACTGGCTTGTCTCGCTCGCCCCCACGACCATTGCCAGATTGGACAATGGTTCGCCCTCCGCCACCACTCACCGATACTCGCTCGTTGGAGTTGATGGCTTCGAGGAGCGAACGGTTGCGTTTAGTGGCCTCGGCGTTCACGACGAACTCGCCGTTACTGAGGCGCGCGGTAATGCTGTCTGACGTTCCACTGCCAGCACCCGATACGTAGCCGCCGGTAGCAAAGCCAGGCACAACAGCTAGACCTGCAGCCAAGGTAGTGGTTGAGGCCAATGCGGCAGCGGCAGGGACGGCGTTAGCACCCATGGTTGCCAAGGACGCCATGGCCGCAGCAGGAGCCCATGCACTCGCCGTGGTTCCCGCAAGGGCAATGTTCGTGGCAGCAGCCGAGGCGCCGAGAGTGGCGTTCAGGGCAGCATTCACGGCCCATCGGGCCGCCATTTCGCCCAGCGCACTTACCACGCCGCGAACCATGTTCTCCGTGATCATGCTCATCGCGTCCCCGAACGTCATGCCGTCGAAGATCATGCTTTCGAACGCTCGACCTGCGTCAACACTGATGCCGTTGAAGGCATTGGAGAACATGGCCTGGGTCTGCCCGGCAATGTCGTTGGCGCTGTTCTGGAAGTTTTGAAGCGCTGCAGTCCAGCCATTAGCTGAATTGAGCAGCTGCTGATCAATCTGGCCCCATCCAACTTGCATAGCCTGGAGTTGCTTAGGCAGATATTCGGTAGTCAGATCGATCTGAGCCTGCAAATCCTGGCGCTGCTTCTCGGTAGTAGCGTTGGCCAGCTCCGTGCGCAACTGCAGGATTCGATCGTTCGTGTCCTGCTCCAGGCGGATGCGCTGCTGCATGCGCTCGGATTGAAGACCGCCCATGCCTACCGCTGCCGCCTCGGTGTCGTACTGCGCACGCTGAGTTTCAAGCTGTCGATCAAGCTGCGCACGGTATTGCTCTGCCTGGGTCAGTCCTCGAGCCCCCTTGATGGCGGCTGCGTAGTTGATCGACGCCTGGGCTAGCGCCTTGCCGTACTCTTCTTGGCTGATCTTTCCCTTGTCCAAGGCCAGCTGGAGCTGAGTTTGCTCCTTGGTGAGTGCGCGTGCGGCCTGGGCTGCCGGGTCGTACTGGTTGTACAAGCGGGCAAAGGTAGTTTCCGCCTCCGACACGCCCTTGCTCGCCCCCTTCGGGGTATTCTTCTTCGCCTCACGTTCCTTGATGTCGGAGATTTCTTTCTCGATGTTCTTGCGCGACTGGGTGTACTTAGCCTCCTCGGACGCGCTGAATACGCCAGCGGCCAGTGCCTTGGCTCGCGCCTTGTCGAGGTCTGTCAGCTCATTGTTCAGCCGCTGCATCTGGGTCAGCGAGCTTTTGTAGGTCGTATCCAGATCCTGCAGGCCCTTGCGACCCTCTTCCTGGATGCGCCGCCGCTTCTCTTCCTCTTCCAAAGTCTTCGCGTTGGTTTGCTGGATGCCCTGACGCTGCTTGAGCTCAGCCTGTAGACTGGAAATACTTTCCTTGGCGTCGTTGTCCTCAATTTCAGTGCCAAGCGTGCTCTGCAGAAAGGCAATCTTTTGCTGAAGCCTTGTGATGGCTTTGTCTTCGCTCTCGACGCTCTTCCGGCCGATGCTTGCAAAGGCATCAAGGACCTCGTTGGTGGCGTCCTTGATGTTGAGCCAGCCGCGCTCAATGAGCCCAAGATTCTCGCGAATCTTTGAGGTGCGCTGCCCCATGGCTTCTGCGTAAGTACGCTCTGCGAGGTCGGCGGCCGCCACGGCGTTACCCTGATCCAACAGGGCCTTGATCTGAGAGTAAACCGACGCAGTCAGGAACCGGTATTTCTCATCGAGCTCAACAATGCCGGCGACAGGATCCTTGCCGAGCTTGATGAACTCGGCAACCGTGTCTTCTACTGCCTTGCCAGTTACACGCTGCATCTCGACGGCTGTCGTGGTGATCAGCTTCAAGTTGCCGGTGGTATTCACGCTGGCCGCAGTAAGCTGCGCTAGCGCCCCGGCGGCTTGGCCAAACGTGCCAGTCACCTGGTCTGCTGATTCTGCCAAGCTGATTAGCTGAGCTTCGGATGCCTTCGAGAAGTTACCGGTCAGGATCAGGCTGTCGCGCAGGGCATCCGACTGCTCGGAGCCTTTGTAGTAGGACAAGGCGAGTGCGCCGGCGGCAGTTGCTGCGATGGTGAAGGGGTTTACTAGGCCAAGGATGTATCCGCCCAAGGCCTTAGCCGCAGGAGCAATCCCGCCGAACATGTCCTTGAGCTGGCCGCCCTGCTGAAGAAACACAGTGAGCGGGGCTTGGCCGCCCTGCAGGCTTACAGCGATGTCAGTGAACTGAGCCGGCACGCCTCGCAGCGCAGCCTGATATGCCTTTGCCGACATGCCTGCCTTATTCATGCCCTCAGCCGACTCGCCGATCCCTTGGCGCAGAGTGTTGATGCGATCGCTGTACTCGGAAAAGGTATCCGCATCGAGGAGCTTGGTGCCTTTGAACTTGGCCAACCGCTCTTGCATGTCGTCCAAGCGCCCAAGGGCGGCAATCGTCGGGTTTATGCTTCCGAGCAACTGCGACAGTTCTTTGCGCTGGTCGTCAAGGCTCGAAGACAGTCCGTCCGCGCTTGATGTGGCTCCCTCACCGGCACGCTCCATGCGCTCAAGGGATCCAGACAGGTCGTCAGCGTTGCGCTTGGCGCCCCGTGAGTCGATAGTTACCGCCAGGCGGGATTCCTGCGCCATGTCATTCTCCAGGCATAAAAAAACCCGCTTAGCGCGGGTCTTTATTTTTTCCATAATCAGTTGTGAGCGTCGTAGCACTCTCGGTACGCGGCATTCTGAAACTCAGATATGGCAGTGGCCCGCTCTTTCGAGTCCTCGAATACTCGGACTTTGTAGGCCTTCATCACCATTCCTTCCGAGAACTTACTACCATCACCCACTGATCTGACGGCGTCCTTCAGTAGATCACCATCTTGGCGGGCCTTCATCGCCTCTGCCGCCAAGTCGGATATCTTCTGACATTGCTCTGGCGCCTTCGCAAACGAGACACCTGCAGGCAGCAGCACAATAGCAGCAATCAGCAACAATCGATTCATGGCTTCCTCCATAAAGATGGCCTGAATCTACCACAGCCATGCCGATTCCGGCGCCAGCAGACAAGTGAAGTCGGCCTCCATCTGGTCTACCCTTACCGCTGCCAACCACTCACGCGAAGGGTGCCGAGATGCCCGAAGATGAGAAGCAGCGATTTGCCGAGGCGCTGGAGCACTGGGCTATGATGCTTGAGGACTTGCGAACCCGGGAGCAGGCCGAGGCCATTGCCCAGGTGGAGCAACTTGAGAAATTGCACCTCTCGCGTGCTTTCCACGCCAGCGCTCTGGGGAAGCATCACGCCGGGAAGCACCGGAAATGAGGAAGATGCAAAAAGCCCAGCGCTGGGCTAAATTCCTGCATCATCAGGTTATCTCGTGCTGCCTTTCTAATTTGCATGGTTACAAGATCCGGGAAGCGCTCGAACCCAGATCGAGGTTTCCCCACTATCTATCTTTCCTCCATATGTGCTTCCCAACACCTGCAGGCAGTCCCCACCTTTGCCTGAGTATTCAATTCTACGCGAATCGGTTCCGCACTCCTCCCTTCCGACAAACTCGCCTAACGCATAGATAGTCCTATCTTGATAAATCAGGCCAGTCTTGGGGTCAAAATCTGCAGCGTGCAATTGAAAAAGAGAGTCCCTGATAGATTTCCCATTCCAAACACCAAAATAAAAACAACTACTCTCACCGAGAACCCGGTCTCTAACCACAACCTCAAAACTTGGAAATACAAAATAAAGCAACGCCACGGCTCCAAAAACCAGCATTGCAACGCCCTTCACCGCATCAAGTATGGAGTTAAAGTAGTCAATCCCGTCTTTTTTTATCATTCTCCAACCCCCTCATAGCTGATAACACCCATCAGCTACCAGAGTAGTCGAACTGAAACAGTCGCTACGATGACTTAACTGCACCTCACACTGTCCACCCATCCACCCTGGACGGAAGCGCAGTAGCTGGCCCGCCTGCGGTCGTAGTAGGTTGCAGCTGCCCCCCCTTTTAAGGAGTGACACATGACCATTCGCAGTTTGGCGAAAAACCTGCCTCCAGATCCTGACAAGGAAGGCTGGGTACTTGGGTGGGGCGTCCTCCGGGATAAACATCCATGGCATTTTGTCGACGTCTATGACGATCAGAAAACAGCCAAGGCGGAAGCGGAACGCCGCGGTGATGGCTACGTTGTGGAGTACGGCTCTCACCGCCTTGGCTCGAATGAATTTGTGTGCGGTATCACCCCACCAGAGGGCTGAGCAGTAGCCTGTCCAAGCATCCAGCGTGGATGATATACCAGTACTGCGTCACTCCAGCTGCATAGTAGCGTTGCGCCTCCAGCGAACCGCCCCGGTCTGTTGCCGTAAAGCCCATGGACTGGGACACTGATGACACCGGAGGTTTCTTTGAGCAACAACCTTGAACTTATCAAAATGCTGAACCGGGCCACCACTTGCGCAGAACAGGCTCTCAGAGTTGCCGGCAGGTCTGACGCTGACTCTTAAGCCCAGGCCGAAGCATTCGAAATGATCGTCAACGCATTCTCTCAGTTGGACCAGCGCATCGTTGCGATTGAGGAGAAGCTCAAGCCTTAGGGATGATGCTGGCGAGCTTCTCGGCGCTGATCCGGATCGCTGATCCAGGCGCTGAGAAAGCTCCTCCTCGGTAAGCTTTTCGCTCAGCGCGGCCTTCAATCCATCGTCGCGCCCACTGCGCTCCGGCATGAAAACTTAAGCGAAGGTTTCCAGAATCACCCGCTCACTCAGTATTTCAACCTGTTTTTCATTCATGTTTTTCTCCTGCGGCCTGGCCCCGTCAGTTCGGCTTGCGTATTCGGCGCGGCCTTGCTCTGTTCTTTTTCCTGCTGCTCATCCCAATGGCGCCGAAACTCGTCATCCATTGCGAAGATCGCAGCATCGAACTCTTCGCGGCATATCGCTGAGGGGTAGCGCGCAAGGTGTTCAGTGATGGCCGATGGCGAGATCGGCGCAGGGGCGCCGGCCATGCCCACGTACTGCCTCGACCTGCTGATCTGACCATAGGCCTCAAGGATCTCGGCGGTTACACCGTCGATCTCTGGCGGATCAGGAATCGGCACGCCAAGCCGCTCATGCTTCCAACGCTTCTTCTCGTTCTCCGGCCCAGCCCAGTCCCTACCCCAGCGATATGCCGCTACTGCTTTTCCACGGTGGCCTGGACCTGCTCCTCAATGCGCTTGGCGATGTCCAGGCCGGTGCGCAGAGCCAGGAAGTAAACGCCTGGCATCTGCTCGATCAGTGCTTTGCATAGCTGGGGTGTGTACGCAGCTGGCTCTCCGGGACGCTCTTCGATGTCGATACCCTGCCAGTCCTTGATCAAGTGCCTGGTGGCCAGGTCGATGAACAGGTCGTCGTCGGTTTCGAGTTCGACGTCGGGGATGGCGTCAACTGTAAATCCGGCAGTGCCCACGCCTGCCTGCTGATTCAGTGCCGCCAGGTGCCGGCGGATCACGGCCTGGTGCGACTTGTAGATCGGGTTGGCAATTGACGCTACGAGGATCGATGCAGTGTCCGACCCCTTCTCGCATTTCACGGCCAGACCATCTGGGCCGACCTTGAAGTGCACCCAGCGCTCGCCGTTGATATCCAGTTCAGGCTTTCTTGCAATGGTGATGCCCATGATATTCCTCTGCGGTAAAAGGCCCGACGCACACCGCAGGGAGCGCCGGGCAAAGGATTAAGCGGTAACGGTGACAGCGCAGGTGTCGGTCTTGGTGCCATCTGCGACGCTGGTTGCGGTGATGGTCGCAATGCCGTCGGTCATTGCACTCACCAGGCCGGTTGCACTGACGCTCGCGACGACCTGGTCGGACGAGACCCAGTTGACGAGCTGGCTCGCCCCAATCGGCGTCACTACTGCCTCGAGGTCGGCGGACTCACCAACTGCCAGGCTCAGAGTTGCTGGGGTCACGGTGACCGCTGCAATAGCGATCGGCGCCGGCAAGCGGATGATGGTCGGCGGCACGCGGCGGGCGGTATAGCTGAGCTCGACCTGGATGATGTCGGTGGCGCCGCCGTCCGGCCAGTCGCCACTGACCTCCATCTCAGGGATGAAGAAGGTATAGCCACCGTCTGCGTTGTTCAGCGTGAACTCGAAGCTCAACGCGCCGCCGGTCTGCTGCGCCTTCCAGTACTGGTAGGCGGTCTTGGACCAACTCACGGTGATCGAGCCAGACGGGGTGAAGGTGGTCGGAATGATGTTGCCAGGGAACGGGTTGCCATTGCCGATGCAGCGCTGGGTCTGCACGTTGTTGTCGAACTGAAGGTTGAAGCTGTCGACGCAGGCGTTGTCCTCGCCCAACTGCACGCCGTTGATCTTCAGGCCGGTTACGTCCTTGAAGCCGTAGCGGCGCTGGTTGGCCTCAGGCTGAGGGCTGACGATGAACGACGTGTTGTCGGCCTTGTCGTCCCAGGCGATCGCCGCGAAAGTGGTGGTGACGGTGATCTCGTTGTCGTTCGGGACTTCGATATTTAGGGTCGCGACCTGCGCGCCGCGGGCGATTGCCGCGACACCGACGTCGGCGTCATATGCGCCGATGGAGAACGAAATGCGGTCGTTGCCCATGGTCAGAACGTTGCCGACCCAGTCGTTGCCGAAGCAGGAGGCCAGGAATTCGTCCAGCGCGCCGTAGCGGAACTTGGTTTCGATGTCACCGCCAACATCCACGGTGGTCTGGGCGGTACCCTGGGCCATGCGATCCTCGCCGATCTCGTTGTTCTCTTCCGAGTTGTAGGTGGGGACCAGGCCGAAACTGACACGAGTAAGCACGTTCCAGTTGCCCGGTGGGGTGATACCCGGGGTGACTTCGCGAATCCACGCGGTCGAGCGCTTTGCACCACTGGACATGGGGTGTTTCTCCTATCGATAGGCGTAAAAAAAAACCGCCATGTGGCGGTGCATTGGTCATGTTCGAATCAGGCCGCGTCGAGACCCAGGGTCATCTGCAACTGGTCGCGCCAGTATTCGACCTGATGCTCCAGTCCCGGCTTCTTGTTGCGCCAGCGGGCCAGCTCACGACCGCTCAGGCTTGCAACGGCCTTCGCGTCATCAAGAGCTAGGCAAGCGCGGTCGAACTGCTGCTTCTCGTTGAGCTCCCCGCGCAGGAGTGCATCGATGTGAAGATCGCACCAGACAGCAAAGTCCACGTCCAGCCAGCGGGCGAATGAGACGGCCAGCTTTGGGTGAAGCCAGGTCCCGCCACTTCGGCCCTTTGCGCTTCGGACTAAAAGGTGGGATTCCCCCACATTTAAGTGTCGGGCCAGCGCGTCCATGTACTTGAGCGACTCGGGCAGGCGCAGCCATTCTGCAGGCTTCTTGCCGTAGCGCTTGGCTACATCTGTAGCATTGATCCAGCCATCGCTGTTGAAGCGAACGGACTGGCCTTGGTAGTGAAACGGAATGACGTTGCTCTCGATCATCTGTGACACCTCGTTCATCAGGCGAATAGATACGCAGCCGGGGCGGACGGATGAGCGAACATCCACCTTTCGGCTGTACGGGCCTAGGCTGCGTGTAGGGTTGCCTTGCGGCAGAAACCGGCGGGCTCAGTAGGCCCGGTATGGAAGCGAGAGGTTGACCTGGTACCAGCCGTGCCCGTCGTCACCGATCACGCTTGGCGACGCGGCGAAGAAGTCCAGCGGCCCTTCTGGCGCGCTGTAGTACTCGAAGTGCTGGACCAGCGTGTCGGCGGCCTTGGCGATCGCCAGTGTGCCCTTGTTGCTCGGCACGAACAGCTGAATGACGATGATCCCGGTTCGCCGCACGCTCGGACCGTTGCCGATCTCTGGGGTGCTGGACAGGCCAGGGATGTCCGTCAGCCTGGCCCAGATGGATCTCCCAGCAGGACTGAATGGGCCCTGCGGATTGTTCGGGTAGTCGATGGCGTCAGCGGGAATGCCAGCCCACTGCTGCATGCGGCCGATAATCACGGCGCGGATCTGTTCGAAGGTCATGAGCTATAGGCCTGAGAAACGCCGCTGAAGGACACCGCGTAAATGCCAGCCGAAGCCTGTTTGGAGTGACCGTCTTCCAATGGCCCTGCATACGGTAAGTTATTCTGGATGAAGACCTGCGTGTAGGGCTCCAGGCCGGTTATGGCCCGGACCCCGTTCTGGATGGTTTCAGCGCCAGCTGGATCGACGTTCACGGTGCTGGTATAGACAGGCGCTCCAACGCTGACGATGTTGTTGCCTCGGAAACGCCCGGTATCAACCGGAGAGCGCAGAACAATCTCGTTGAGCAGCGCCATGGCGATGACTCGCACGCGCTGGCTCAGTTGTTCCTCCACCACGCCAGCGAAAAGGCTTGGCGGTGTACTCCAGCCTCGTTTGGCCATGGCTATTTCCTCAGCTGAATCTCGTAGTGGGCCTGGGCCGGGTCGATGCCTGGGCTGACAATCCTGTACGTCGCCTGCAGGCCAGTGATCAGGTCGGTGGTAGTGAGCTGGTGGCCAACCGCAGGCTTGTCCGTGACCTCGTTGGCCAGAC
The DNA here is from genome assembly GCF_017744435.1 of Pseudomonas sp. Classification (GTDB taxonomy): domain Bacteria; phylum Pseudomonadota; class Gammaproteobacteria; order Pseudomonadales; family Pseudomonadaceae; genus Aquipseudomonas. The sequence goes on along the minus strand of NZ_JAGIBG010000040.1, from coordinate 26,006 downwards.
AGATCAGCAGCACGTCTCCAATCAGAATGTTCAGGCCGTCGATTCGCTTGCTCTCGTAGCTGTCGAGAACTCCGCGCCCGGTGTAGGTCACCGACTGGGCCGTAGTAGTCTCGCTGACCGGATCCCATACGCCCGGGCCCATGTAGGAGCCGGTGAAGTCCTGCACGGCATCTGCCAGATCATCGTCGAATGCTTCGGCCAGATCGGCCTGGATATCGTCGCGTAGGCCCATGCCCTACCCCCTCGACACGCGGAATGCGAATGGATTGCTGCGCCATGGGGTCAGTAGGGCCAGTGCCAGCTGCACACACGCAGGCTGGGCTGCCGTGCTGGTCTTGTCGATCGAGCCGAAGGTCTTACTGGTCGACACCGACCCGGCCTTGACGGTCTTCGCCTCAAGCGTCCCCTCGGTCTGCTGCTGGTATAGCTTCCCCTGAGACGCGCACTTGGCAAGTCTGGCACCGGCCTGCTTCACGTCGTCAGGAATGTCGTCCATGTCGATGCCGACCAGGTTGAGCGCGGTCAGGTAGGCATTCGCCTCGAACACCGCCTCATCCTTGAGGTCGTCAGCCGCCCAGCCAGCCCCAAGGATGCTATCCACGTCGGCCACGGTGATGTAGGTAGCCATCAGGCCTCCGCTTTAATGAGTGGGGCCGTAGCCCCAGTGTTATTTCTTGTCGAGCTCGTCGACCTGTTTCTGCAGCGACTCTTTCGAGGCGTTGGCACGGTAGGTGACTTGCGCCGCGTCGAGCTTGGCTTTCAGTGCCTCAACTTCAGGATCGACCTGAGGCCGTTTGAGCGCTTCGATCTGCTTGAGCAGGTCGGCCTTCTCCTGCTCCAGGCTGGAGACCTTCTGCGTTTCGCTGTCGCGCTCACGCTGGAGGCTGGCGACACCGGCATTGATCGCCTCCAGCGCCTGGAACAGTCGGTCAGCGGTATCGCCCAACTCGCCTGCTGGACGCTCCAGACGCTGCGCGGTAAACGACTCGACGATGGCGCCTATGGAAGCCAACTCAGCAACCAGTCGGTCAAACACCGCAGGATCCGGACCGTCGATAACAGTCACGCGCTTCGGCACGTCGACGACAGTTACCTCGGCCCCGGATTGCTCGTAGGCATCCACCACTTTTGGCCAGTCACCAATGACCATCACCGACTCGACGCCAGGCTCAGCCTGGTCGAAGTGTCGAGGATTGCGATAAGTCCGGCCCGGCTCGAAGCCGTCACGCTGGGTTGTGTAGATCAGTTCCATGGAGGTCTCCATGGCGGCTCATGGGAGAGCCGCCCTTGCTTACGGGCCAGGTGGGGTCGACAGATCGATCAGCACACCGGCCGTGGCCTTGTCGCTGGTCGCGTGCTTACGCCAGTTCGCACCGGTACCGAGGGCTGCGAGATTCGGGTTCACGCCTGCAGTGTCCCTCCAGGAGTAACCCATGATGTCGACGTTGAAAGCGCCTTCCGCGCGATAGCCGATCGCCAAGTTCTCTTGGGTATTGACCGGGTAGGAACGCACGCCTGGGGCCTGAGACTCAGTAACCGACACAGCCCCCACTTGCAGGCCGAAGATGCGCTCCTCGGTGACCTTGTCGGACACGAGTACTGGCTTGCCCATGGTGCCCGGCGAGCCGCCGTAGATAACCACGCCCGCCTCTTCGTAGATCTTCTGGTCGATGGCATCGTCAACCAGGTCGAAGTAGGTGGCAGAGTCCATGGCGAAGAGCGCGATGCGGTTGAAGCGATCACCGAACTTCCGCATGCCTTTGGTCAGTACCTTCTTGTGATCTACCGCGAAGGAGCCAGTGGCGACCATGTTGGAGTTCGCACCAATAGCGGCCCCGAGAGCGGCAAAAGCGGTCTGGATGTAGTAATCCAGTGCCGCATCGGCCATGTCCTGGCCAACCAGCATGGAGAACTCCTCCGGACTGCGCGCACGACGCTTGAAGGCCTCTTCGGTGGTTTCGTACGGGCCGTACTTCCATGGGGTTTTGACGCCTACGGCTTCGTCAGCACCGATCTTGGTGCCGGCCACGGTTGCGTCGGAGTTGACGTTACGGTGTGCGAGGGTGCCGCCGATCTTGTAGAAGGCACGCTTACGCAGGTCGCCCTCGATCAGTTCGTTGCGCAGAATGAGTGCGCCACCAGATGAGGCATTGAAGACATCCAGAACGTCCTGCAGACGCTCGAGGTAGGCGGTTTGGGCAAGATCGTTGTAGATGATCATGTCCGAGTTGACGGTAGTGGGCATGTGTCACTTCCTATTTTGGCAATTTGAGATACGCCTCTTGCCCATGCGCTTCGATGTATTCGCGCTTCTGGACAGAGGTCATTTCGGAGCGTTGCAGTGCGGCCCCGCCGCCTTTTTGGTGTCCGCCGGCCCCGCCGCCAGATGCCTTGCTACCAGCGATCAGCGGCGCGAATGCCGGATCGTTGGTGAATTCTGCTTTCAGCTCGTCCAGCGTTGCCGCCGAGAGCTTGCCGGCCGCGTCGAGCACGACAACGGTGGGTTTACCGTCGCGCTGCTCGACGCTCAGCCGGCGTTCGATGTGGGGAAGCAATGCTTTGGCGCTGCCTGGAACAGCCAGAACAGTCGCGATCTCGGTGGCGGTGCGACCTACCGTCAGATCCCGGATCTGGCCTTGCAGGGTGGCGCGCTCGCTTTCGAGGGTGCCAGTCAGCTCAGCTTCGCGGCGGTCGTACTTCTCGGACCAGGACTTTTCGAGCTCTTCGATGTTGCCCGACTTGCGTAGGGCTTCTTCGCGCTCCAGGCGCGCCTGCTCTTCGGCGTCCTTGCGGGCCTTATCGGCCGCCTTCTTCTCGTCGAGCAGTTCCTGCACCTTCGACTTCAGGCCGGATACGTCTTCCTGCTGCGGCAGGCCTTCGATACCCAAGACGAACTTGCCGTCCTTCTCGACATACAGGGCTGCTACCGATTCATCGACGCCATCAAGGCTGTCCAGTTGGAATTTCAAGGTCATTGCTGTCTCCCAGAGACTTTGAGCAGGCCCTGCCTGAGGGCATAAAAAAACCCGCCGAGGCGGGTTATAGAAAATGGTTGCTTCAGATCAACCGAGCATGCAGGACCGTTAGATCTCCCTGCGTGTAGGGCCTATGTTCGTACGTGGTATTAATGGTAGTTGAGAGCATACCTGGCTGAGATTGAGCAGAATCTCTGAGGAATTTGTTTGCCACAAACAGATCGAAAATCAGGATGAGATCTTGATCAGTCAGGCGTCCTGCACCAAAGGCAATGTTCATTGCGGTATCAACATCGTGCCGAGCAGTTGCAACTACGATGGGCAAGTCAGGGTTTAGGATCGCCAGCCAAAAACCATTGAAAATTTTGATTAACTCTTGTGTATGTAGGTTGCTCAGCACTTGGTCATCCTTACCAAAAATGTTCATGACACTACATTATCAGTCCAGCACGATCGAATGCCATCGGTTCACGGTCACGCAGATCTTTGAGGGTCAGGGTCTTTCCGTCGTCATCGACGAACCGGTCGATGGACAACTCGCCTTTGCTGAACAGCTTGTAGCGCGCCGGACCGAGCACATCCTGTTGGAACGCAGCCGGCTGCCTGGCGAGCCATTCGCCGTAGGTGTTCTTGCTGCTTACCTGCTCGGCTCCGTCCGGGCCTACTGCTGGCCGGGTTGACCCGGGGATCTCCCGGGCAAACTCATCCTTGAGCACTGGTATCTCGGTGGTCCGGCAGTTCCAGTGGAATGGCGGCGAAGGCGCGGTCATGGGCACCACTGTGCCGTCCAGAGCTCGGCATAGCGGCGTTGTTCTGCCATCCAGGGTGGCCACACGGCGCTTTCCCTTCAGGATGTCGTCGTTGTCGACCATGACCTGCTGCCGGGCTGAACTGGCGATGTGGTTGGTCATTGTCCGAACCAGTGCGCCAGCCTGGTCGCGCTGCTGCACGCCGAGCGATGTGAGCCGCCGACTGATCTGCCCGGTCGTCTCGCCCAGTGCCGACCCCATGCGAATCTCGCTGATGATCTCGGCGCTCTTCTTAGTGCCGTACTGGTCAAGCGCGCCGGCGATACTGATGCGCTGCCGACCTTTGCCGACCTCCAGGTCGAGAGGATCAGCCAGGGCCGCAGCGGCCACTTGCTCGATGCTGGGCGTATTCAGCTGGACGACCGCCTTCACGACCTTGCCCAGCAGCGTCATGTTGAACTCGGCCTCGTAGCCACCGAACTCGGTGAGGTCGAGCACAGCCTGCTGCTTCATCTCGCCGTATACGCCCGCAAGCTCGCCCTGGAGCTCCTGAATCTGCTTCTCGTACCGTTGGGTTCCGTACCGGCTCAACCCGTCGGATACGCGCGATTTTGCGGTGCTGATGGCCTTGGTGATGAACTTGGCCAGGCGCTTGAGGCTGCCACCGGCGTAGCGCTGCACATGCACCTGGTGGCGAGTCGCTGCGTCGGACAGGTAGCCGTCACTGCTCATTGCCTGCTCCGGTGTCGCTGCCGGTCACCGGCGACTGCTCAGCCAATTCATCATCGATCAGGTCATCGGTGCGGTCAGCCTCGAGCACGCCGCCCTGACGTAGGTTGGTGCGCAGGTCGGACTTCGCAATCAGACCCTGCTGCCACAGCTGAACCTGGGCCAGGATGTCCTGGGCGGTCATCGCCTCATCGAAGAACGATTGGTTGAGCCAGAATACCGTGCCCGCTTCGTCCGGTTCGCCCATCATGAAGCGCTCGGCGTCGAGGATGGCCCGCTTCAGGGCCTCAGACACGTTACCGGCGATGGTACCCAGTACGCTGTTGTCCGAGCTGTAGCGAATGCGCACTGCCTCTGCTGTCTCAGCGCCGCCGGCCTTCTGGACGATGCGGGCGCCGATCATCAGCATCTGCTCTTCCTTGTCCTTCAGCAGCGTGCGAGCCAACTGGCTCTCGGTTGCCTGGACGAGGGTCGCGGTACCGCTCTTGCCAAGGTTGTAGCCTCGGGTCGAGCCGATGTGCATGCCGTTCGGGTTCACCTTGGCGAACTCGTCGGCACTGATGTCTGTGGTGATGAACAAGGTCGGCTGACTACTAATGAACCCACTCTCTTCCACCGTGGCGCTATTGCCATAGTGGAGAATGTTCACGTCGGCCAGATCCTCGAGAGGCGACTTGTCGACGCTGGCGTCGTTGTTTTGGGCGCCGTAGAAGCTGAACAGGATGTGATCGAAGGCCCGCCCATTCTTGTCGAGCGGCTGGATCTCGCTGTAGGACTGGCCGTCCTTGCCGTACACCCGCTGCACGTAGCGACCATCGACCAGCAGAAGCACCCGATACTGGGTGTCCGTGGTCCGCTCAAGGCTATCCGAGCTGAATTGAGACACGCACTCCAGCAGGCAGACGTAGACCAGGCGCTTCACGCCATCGATCACCTGCTCATCCCAGTCGATGATCGACTCGGCGCCGTAGTGGTGAATCAGCGCGGCACGGCCCTGCATGTCAGCCATCGATGACACGCCCTCAACTGCAGGGAAATCCACCAGGAAGCCGCCGCGCCCTGCATCCAGGCACTCGCCAACGGCATCCTTGGACAGCTGCTCAAGGCTGGTACCGTCGCCGCTCGCGTTCTCTTTCAGGTACTCGACACCGGTCGGTAGTTGCAGCTCGGCAGTCTTGCGGAAAACCGCACCAAGCAGGCCGGTGCGCGTTCGCCCGGTGACGTTGAGGAACATCGCCCGCTTCTTGTACTGCTTGTAGCGCGCCAGGTTCTCCGGGGACTTGTTCTCCGGGTCCGGCATCGGCAGGTATTCGTCGTGCTTGCGCACCTCTCGGGCGCCGGCCACGCAGCGCTTTACCAGCTGCCAGCCGGGCAAGGCCTCCGAGTACTCTGCCCGGGGAGTGAAGTTCGGCATGGGTGGCCTCAGAAAGTGAACGTGATTGGTACGTGGGTAACCGGCCTGCTGATCGGGTAGTCGTGGTGGATGAAGTACCCGCCCGCGTCGTTCGCGTGGTCCACGCCAGATTTCTTGTCAGGCTCGCCATTGGCAGCCCACACCTGCTGCTCCAGTCCGTCCGCATAGGTCGGGCAGCGCAATGGGTTGATCAGGTAGCGCCGCTCGCCATTCGCGTTGCAGAACATGGCATTCATGGCGTTGATCCGGTCCTTAACCGGAGGGTTGGCGTCGGGAGCGATCACAGCAAAGCCAGCCTGGCGCAGGATGGCGATGTCCGTCTCACTGGCGTTCACCGACTTGCGGGACCCGCCCGATGCGTCCGGGTAGATCCTGATCTCGCAGGTCTTCTCGTATTCGCGGCCATTGTGCCGCCAGTAGCGCTCCTTGATGCGCCGGATCATGTCCGGGGTGTCGAAGCCGTCGATCAGCTCATCCACCGCCCTGGGCTTTCCGTCAGCGCGCTTGACGTGCGTGATCGCCGCCATTTTGCCGACGTTGAAGTCCATGCCGATGAATAAGGGCTCGCCCGGCTCGACCGTGTCGAAGCAGGAATTCAGCTTGCGATCGTAGGCGTGATAGATCGACCCGGCATTAAGGTTGACGAACTGGCCATTCAGGTAGGCCAGGATCAGCTGGGCCGGGTATGACTCCATCAACGACGGGATGTAGTCAGGTGGTAGGTTCAGCTCGTTGTCGAACGTGCTGGCCTGCACCAGGCCATACATGCCTTGCAGTGCTGGCTTCTCGCGCAGCTGCTTCACGAACTGCTGATAGACGAACTTGAACCCCTCGGGGGTCGTGGTCACGTCCACGCCGTTCTTCAGCCCGGGCACGTTGTAGCGCATCCGGGCAATGATCTTGCGCCAGGCGTGCTCAGCCTTCTGCGCGGGCAGAACATCGAGCTCGTCGACCAGGGCGTGGCCGATCTTGAAGCCGACAATGGTCTGCGGCTTCTCCATCGAGCGGCAGATGGTCGTGCTGCGGTACTGGCCGCCGCTGTAGAACTCGACCTCTTTGTCGCTCTCCTTCGTCTTGACCTTAAGGCCCCAGTCGTAGGCGACCTCTTCGATGGTCGGGAAGAAGATGTCGCGGATCTGCGGGTAAGTCGGGGCGAAGTAGCCGGAGTCGATCCGTGGCCACTCCCAGACGTGCTTGCACAGCGCGGCGCAGCCAACCCAGGTCTTGCCCGACCCAAACCCGGCCACGAATCCGCGAAACTTGTTTTCCATGCGCAGGAAGCTGGCCTGGGGCACGTTAAGTGACGGCATCAGGCTTCCTCGCATCCACCACGTCGACCTGCACCCGGGTGGGCGGCACGTTGTCGTGGGAATTCTCGTTCTTGGTCTGGCGGTTCACGTAGACATCGCCGACCTCTTTGGCCGCCTGCTCCAGTAGCTGGGCAGTCAGGGTCATGTTCTTCATGCTCTCGGCTTTCTCCGCCATGCGACCCAGCGCGCGGAGCCGGAACGCGCGGTTGGCTATCGGAATCTCTGCCGTCTCCTCGCGGAATCGCTTACGGGTGTCCTCGAAGAGGGTCACCCAGCGCTTGGCCAGGTCACGCCCCGCACGCTTGGTCGGATCGTGCGCCTCGCACTTCTGCCGCGTCACCTCAAGGCCGAATTCTTCTCGGACGGCTGCCGCGACTTGCGAGGGGGTATCGAAACAGGCCAGGGCCTGAACGATAAAGGCTTTCACCTCGTTGCTCAGGGCCGCCATAGGTTTTCATCCGTCGTGGGTCTGTCAGGGGTCAGGCAGACTTGAGCAGACAGGTTCCGCAGGCCCTCGAAATGTTGATCTTGGCCACCTCGGGCGGCCGGCTTGCAGCGTCGATCAGTTGCTGTACGTCTTCGCTGGCACCGTAGCGCCTCACCACCCCGACGAACTCTTCGACGTCATGACCGCGCAGGTAGAGCTTGGGCAGCCCCTCCTGGGTGAACTTGGGAGCGCCGTACTCATCGGTCGCCTGTGCGATGTGGTAAAGCTCGTGCTCAACCAGGGCGCAGAACTCAGCGTCGGTGCACTGTGCGCAGTAGTCGGCGGCCAGAGTGATGAGGTAGTCCGGCTCCTCGCCGAACCAATCCCGCATCTGCTGCTCTTGCCGGGCCTTCTACCATCCACCTGCACGGAACATCACCTGCTCGGCCTGGCCAAGGACGACCCGCCCCTGCTTCGCGAATCCCGTCGATGCCCAGAGCACGCCGACGTTGGCGTCTATCAGGTGGGCATGCTCTGGGTTGTGAATGCTGCCAGCGTCGGCAAGTATCTCGCTCTGCACCCAATCCCACACACCGGTAGCTGGACGCAGCGTGAGCCACAACGATTCGAGCAGGTCTGCCGGTGGAAATGGTCTCCTCAAAGTGCTTAGCCTCCAGTCACTTGTGGCACCGACCACCCACATGAGGCAATCTTACTAAGCACCATTGATCAGATAGGGATTTCACTGATGCCATTTCCACCGAAGGAACGTGCTGCACTATTGGAGCTCAAGGGCGTAGGCCCAACCGTCATCGCCAGACTTGAGCAGATGGGTATCGACTCATTGGCCGAACTGGGCAGAGCCGATGTTACCGACATCTTGGCGCGAGCATCTGCCGCATTGGGATCGACCTGCTGGAGAAATAGCCCTCAAGCAAGGGCAGCTATTACTGCTGCCGTCGATTTTGCGAAAGGCGCACTTAGCCAATAGCGCATCCTTACGTGACCACCATCCTGTGCGTCTCTGCATGAGCGTGCCCATGCAGAATGGCAACGAGCAGCCCTTGAGGAAGCCCGGCTTCCTTGGCTGCGTCAATCGCCCTGATCAACGCCGAGTCCAGATCATTGGTGGCGGTTACCACGTCAGCCGGTAGCGGCAAGACGTGGCGCAGGCGTGTCACGTTGCCCATTCAGGCCTCCTTGCGGGGATGGTCAGGCGAAGGGGTCGGCAGGTTTTGCGATCGCGCGCACAAACCACATGAAGCCCTGCTGCAGATTGGTCTTGGACAAGGCCAAGGTGCGCTGGTCAACGCCTTCGATCTGGCCGATTTGCTTGAATAGTTCGCCAGCGTCAGCCTCCAGGGCCTTGATCGAGTTCATCCCGTCGATCTCGCTTTGGGTGAGGTCGCGGTAGCCGGTGATCTTCTTGTGTTGGTTGTCCATGGTGGATCCTCTGGTGGTCGCGCCACGAAACGGCGCTTCTCGATTTTGTGGTGCGGATCAGCTGAAGACGTGACCGCGTCTCGCCCAGGCATAGGCAACCACCCCGGCGTGAAGCATCGCACCGAATGGGTTAACCCAATGCCCTTGTAGGGCGGTGATGAATGCGCCGAACCCGCCAATGGCCACCAGGTAGAAGGCGATGCTCAGCAGTGGCTGATCGGCGGGCCGAACCTTGCGCAGGTAGTCGCACGCAGCCACCACCACCAACACGCACAGGAACACGTCCAGGGCGGTCAGCGCCGAAACAAGGATTCTGTCCATGTCATGCACCTCGCGCCGCTACGAACGACCCCACAGCCGCCTTGAGCCCCGGGATGATGTTCATGGCAGTCAGGCCCAGCACGAAGGCGACTCCGCACAGCAGGTCATCGGTGACCGCAAGCTCAAGCTTGGGGGCGAGCCACGCAGTGACTGGCTGGGTCAGGTAGACCGAGAAACCGAAGCCGGTAGCAACAGCAGTTGCGGCCTGGAACCGGGTCAGATCCTTCAGGAAGCCCAGGGAGAGGATCGAGCCGATGAATGCAGCCATCACCACCCCGTACTTGCCCAGCACTACGCTGGCGGCAGTGCTTGTTGGTTCGGCCATGAGTGGTTCCTAGAATAAAAGGCCCGACTGAGCCCCTCAGCAGGACTCAGGCAAGTTCAAAGAGATGAAAAGATGGCCACATGCTATGTTCACAATCCCAACAATCGCAGCAAAGGACTGAGCCATGGGGCACTTCGTAATTACGTTTCGCTTCGAGTACGACGACAGCTACCAAGAGAGGTATGACTCGTTCACCAAAAAGGTGACGGAAATCGCCACCTCGAAATGGGAGGAGACATCTTCCTTCTACGCAATTGAGGCGCCAGGAACAGCGGAAAGCATCCGGGACACGCTCTATTACAAGACCGGATTCATGGAGTCTAAAGATCAGATGGTCGTAATCGACCTGGATAACCGAGTGAAGGCGATCAAAGGGGATGTCAAATACCCCAACACCTTAGCGAAGTGCCTGGGTTTCTGAACCAAACAAGATAGCTTCGATCTCGGCCAGCTTGCGCTCGCTCTCGCGTAGGCTGGCCTCCTGGTAGGTCACATAGCCGTCAGCTTTGGTCAGCTTTTCTTGCGCATCACGCTGAATTGACTTCGCCTCCCTCAGCTTCTGTTCGCAGCTGAGGATATCCTCGACAAGGCAGCGGTACTTGCTTTTCATGCCGATCTCCAAGAACGAAAATCCCGGCTCGTGGCCGGGACTCTTGAGGCCCTCTCGGGCCAATAAAAAACCCGGCACAGTGGCCGGGCTCTTTTCGTCACTCCTCAACACGCGCAGGAATGACAGGATGTAAAAATAATCGGCCATGCGGCCATTTGATGTCAAGTGTCAATTTGAAGAAGCCGGAAATCGCTTGGCTATCTTGCAGTCTTCAAAAATTGGCGTTTCGGCGATATTCCCTCGTCCGGTACACATCAATCGGACTGTCGATCCCTTCTTAACCGCTGCGACGACCAGAGCATCAGACTTGGCGAATTTGAACTGCGGGCCAAAGTCTGGGGTTGTTCCAACCATCTCCAAATAAGGGTAGCCGAGGAAATCAGTGTTGTTATCCGTAACCTCGCCGCTGACCATTACTCGCTTTCCCTTAAACCTCATGTCCGCTCTAGCGATGTCCTCGTCATAGCTGGCAGCAATCTGAAAGGAATGATAGGTTTTCAAGATCTTGCAATCGTCAAACATTGGCGTTTCGGCGATCTCGCCTTGTCCCGTGCAAATCACATGGACTGTCAATTCCTTCCTCACCGCCGCCACGGCCTGGGCATCAGACTTGGCGAATTTGAACTGTGGACCAAAGGATGGGTTTGTTCCGGCCATTTCCAAGTAGGGGTAACCCAGGAAATCAGTGTTGACATCCGTTACCTTGCCGCTCACCTGTACTCGCTGTTCCTTGAACGTCATGTCCGCTGCAGCAGTGTTCTCGTCATAGCTGGCCGCAATTTGGGAGGAGAGATAGGTTTTCCGGGGCTCAGCAGGTGCATCAATGTTCAAGGCTAGAATCGCCCGGTAGGCCGCCGGGACCAGGATGAGAAGCCCAGCAGCCAACCACGCAAAACCCAGAATTCTAGCAATCGTGGAATGCCCTTTTCTCAAAAGGAACCAAGAGAAAATGACAGGAATGAAGAAAACGCCAAGCCCCAAGAGAAATTCAACACTACGCTTTCGTTGTGCAACCACACCACTCATATCGCTCCCCATGGCGATCTGGCAAAAAAGGGCTACATTCTGAACGCTAAGCCATTAAATAGCCATCGCCGATAAATTGAGCACTATGCCGCCGACAACATAAGCAACCCCTCGAAATTCAGTACCTCTGCCGCTGCCTTCAAGGCCTCATCTATCATCTCCTCCAACACATCCTCGACGCCCTTCTTCCAGCGACGGCGCGTGCGCTCTGGCCGGGCATCCGGATCCCAGCGGTTAATGTCGTAGAACTGAGACGGCAACACGATCATGTCGCTCGAGCGCTTACCCTCTGCGCCTTTCAGCTTCGGAATGGCCCAGGCCGTGACAGCGCTGGTCACGAACAGCTTCGGCGCATGAGATGCAACCAAGGGGCAGATACGGCCAATCGACTGGGCTTTGCGGCCCTTGTGCGTGCTGTACTTGGCCACCAGTACATCCCAGTGCCGTGGTTTGAGCTGACTACGCAGCCGGGCAAACACCCAGCAGTCGGCATCCATTCTGCTGATCTCACCGCGATCCACTGAACCGCTAAGAGTGGCCAGGTCGTGCCCGTCATCGCTGCCAGGTACATAAAGCTTCTGCCAGGCCTGTTTGCTGGTATTGTCGATCGCCTCCGCTGCAAGGGCCGAAACGACAGCCGCCAGGATGCTCGTATAGATCATGCTGCTTGCCCCTCCAATTCCTTTATCTTTGCTCTGTACTCGGCCTTAATGGCCTTGAGATCATCGATGGTGTGCTTGCGGGCCTGATGAGGGCCTTCCAACCAATCCACATTGTCGGTTCCGATGCGCTCCACCAGACGGATGCGGTACTCGACGGCATTGCCCGACAGGTTCCGGTTGCACTTCACACACTGCCGGTGGACGTTGAGCGGCTCGAAGCGCAGTTCCGGGCAGGCGCCAACCGACCGGTAATGCCCAGCATCCCAACGGCTGCCGGTGATGAGGTCGTGGTCGCTCGGATTCGAGTCACAGCTGATGCACGGCAGGCCGGCGTCACGCTCGCGGATGTAGGCGTTGAACGCAGCTTGGGCCTCGGCCATGTGCTCGCGACGGGTCTTCAGCTTCTCTCGGCGCTCCTTGAGGTCTTCCCGGGCCTGCTTGGTGATGGCTTGGGCGGCGACCTTCTGCACCTTCGAATCTTTCGACATGGCCAACGCACAGGCGACGCTGCACACCTTCTGCGTGATCATGGACGGCTTGAAGCGCTGGCCGCAGCCGGGCGCCTTGCACTTCTTCGGCTTGATCTCCTTGGACAGTGTCACGCCGCAACCTCCCCAAGCAGATCGCTGAACACAACGCCACGGGCCGAGAAGTCCGCCACCACCCGCTCGGTGTAGGCAATGCCCTGGGTACGATTGAACAGGCTAGTCACCGGCATGCCGTCCGGGCCGAACAGCTTGCAGTCGCCCATCATGTCCAGCTTCTCCTCGTAGGAGAGGTGGCGCATGACGCGGTACCAGGCCGCCTGGAAGTCCTGATCCTCGTTCAGCAGGATCTGCACGCCGTGGTGCAGCTTGCAGTACTTGCGAGCGTCCGATGCGTCGCCTATCTGGGTCATCTCGGAGATGCGCTTGTAGAATGCGAACCACAGAGCATTTTGGTCCAGGGTTCGGTCCTTGCCCGGGCGCATGCTCACCACGACAAATCTCTTCTCGCGGAACATGCCGGTGAGCATGGTGACAGCCTCGGACAGCTTGGCCTGGCAGTTCACGCTGATCTTCTCGGTCATGGCCTGGCCCTCCCGATGGTGCAGTTGTAGGTCGTGTTGCCGATGTAGAAGCCGTCGATACGGTCGCAGTCGTTCTTGATGCTATCGGGAGCGCCAACCCATCCGCCGAGCACGCCAAGCGCAAAGACGAAGGCCAGCCACAGGGAATTCATCACACACCCTCCCCGGCTGACTGCCCGGCGCGCTTGATGTTCAACTGAGCGATGGCGGCGCGTGTCTGCCGCTTACGCAGGTAGGTATCGACTCGGTGGCGCTGCGCTTCCTTGGTGCGCTTGCGATCTTTCTTGGCCTGGGCGGCCTTGATGATGCAGCGGACCTCGGCGAGCTTTTCGCGGACCTTGGGGCTGGTCTTGGTTCGCACCTCACCAGTGATCAGGCCTGCTATGGCGTGGCCATCCTCAGTGGCAGGAGCAATTCTCAGGTGAGCCAGATGCTTGGCTCCCGCCTCCTGGCTGATCAGCTTCGAGCGCACCGCAGACTCGATAGCGGTGACTCGGCGGGCCGGGTCATAGCCCAGAGAAACTTCCCACTTGGCCGTGAGCGCCTCAGCCCTGGCGGCGACAACTAAGCGCTCATAGGCGCTCATGAAGGCCATGCGGGCGCCAACCTTGTCGCCAGCCTCGAGCACAGGGCTTGACGCGGTCATGGCTTGACATATCTCGGCAGTCATCACCACCGTTTCGCTTTCATCGCTGGCCGATAGCGCGATAGCCCAGGCTTCGTCCTTGCCGGGGTGTCCATCAGCGGCCTGAGCGTGCTTGAGAATCGCGGCTACGGTCAGACGACCACCTTCACGCCGACAAGTGCGGAGCGCATCAGTCAGCACGCCTTCGCTGTACTCGCGCAGGTCCTCGACCATCAGCAGCGCAGCGCCCTGGGTGAGCTGCTGGCCCATCACCTCAGCGGTGGCGAACAAGGAAAGCAGCAGTTGGTCTTGCTGGTCTTCACTCAGCATGGGTTGCAGCCCTCTTGGCTCGAAGCGCTTCCAAGGCCTGCTCGGCGGCGCTGTAGTTGGCTTGGGTTTGCTCGATCTGGCGGGCAGTGGTGCCAGTCATCTGGCGATTGGTGACCCACTGGGTGTGGTAGGCCTCGGCGTTCTGGAGCAGGTCGCCAAGGCTATGCAGGCGGTTGACCAGCTTGCTGTCGTTGATCCGGACGAAGTACGCGGCGACGTGGTGGGCAACGTCGATACCGAGGCGGTCCACTAACTGGCCGATCTGGCCGCCAGCCTTCGCGTTCCAAACTGGCCATGCCCCATGGCGGCTGCGGTAGGCCATGGCGTAGTTGGCCCAGGCCTTGAAGGTTTTGCAGGATGGATCTTTCGGCCCTGGCATGTCGGCTGGGATTTCGCAGCGCGGCGCATCGGACGAAACCAAGGTCAGCCCGGCAGGTTGCGACGGCGCAGCCGGGACGTCCTGCACACTGTGACTGGTACCCTGATTGGTATCCTGATTACTGGTATCCTGATTTGTCGGAGATTTTTCCGACCCAGGCTCGGATTTTTTTCCGACCTTGCTCGGAGATTTTTCCGACCCTGATCGGATTTTTTCCCGAGGTACAGGCTCGGATTTTTTTCCGACCTTATCTTTCTTGGTCGGATATTTTTCCGACCCGTCGAGCTTCTTGTTCCACTCCTTGCCCTTGGCAGTTAGCTGCACCAGGGTGATGTTGTTGGTGCTGGAAAGGTTGATCAGGCCGGCGCCTGCAATCGCCTTCAGCAGGCGATACGCAGTATCCGGCTTGTCGGTGAGCAGCGGCAGTTCCTCGACAATCTTCGCCTTGCTCAAGGCGTAGAAATCGCCTTTGTCCGTCTTGACCAACTTGGCCCAGCTTGGGCACTCGTAGACGAACGCGAACAGCAGCGCCTGCTGGGCGTTCAAACCCCAGTCGAGCGCCTTCGCCTGGTTGATCGTGACGGTGAACTGCATGTCAGTCCCACCCCAACGGGCCGGGCCGCTTCTTCTCGGCCTTGAGGCCGATCCGGGCCATGGTTTCAAGTGCGGACAGATACTCGGCGGTCACGACCACAGCAGTCTGTGGAACTACCCGCAAGCCCAGCATGGCCTGGACCTTCGCCCAGCGCTGGTACTCGCCATCATTCCAGCGCGATACGGTCGACTCACTGCAACCCGTTTCCAGGGCAATGCGCTTTTGGCTGACCTGTGCAACCCGATGCAAGATCAGGGTCTCGATCTCTCGGGCGATATCGCCTTCGCTGAGGCTTAATTGGCTCTCAGACATGATCAGGCCACCCACTGCAGCTCAGGCCAGATCACGTCCCAGTCCTCTGGGCGCAGAGATTTACGGGTCAGAAGCCCGTAGCTCACGCGCTCAAGGGCAGAAGCAAGCATCGCCGACGCTTGTTTATTACCGTAGGCAATCTGCTTTAGGTAGCCACGGGTAGTGCCGGTTTTCTTAACGTCCGCGTCCGAGGCGGTTTTCAGCCACTCCAACAGCTTGGTGTGCTTGGTTCGCATCACGAATCTCCTCTGTGATGCACCGAGTATTACCGCTCGGTAACTTTTTATCAATACCACATGGTCATTTACCGGAAAGTAATGCCCATAGAGAATCGCGCAATGGAATTACGTGACGTGCGCAGGCACAACCTGCAGAAGTTGATGGATCGGGAGTACGGCGCTGGCATCCGTGGGGCTCAGTCGCGCCTGGCAATTAAGCTAGGGAAGCCACAGAATTTCATATCCCGCTGCCTCGCATCCCCTGAAAGCCCGGGATCGAAGACAATAGGCGAGAGCTTTGCAAGGGAGATTGAAGAGGCATTCGGCGTGCCGCGGTATGGGCTAGATGCGCCTCTCGAGTTGACTTCCGACACAGTCAGCATCGAAGGCCTACCCGCCCCGCTAGCCCAAAAGATCAAAAGCTACCGCAGCCTGGTTGACGTTCCGCGCTACGACGTTGAGGGCTCGATGGGCCCTGGCTCGGTGCCGCCTGATATCAACATGGTTGTTGAGCATATGAGCCTGGATGCGAACTGGGTACGTCAGAACCTCACCTACACCAAGCTAGAGAACCTCAAGCTGATCTCCGGACGAGGTGACAGCATGGCTCCGACGATCCGTAGCGGGGATGCTGTTCTGGTGGACGCTGGGATCACCTCAGTTGAGGACGATGCAATCTACTTCTTCCTGATGCGTGGGAAGCTACAGATCAAGCGCATCCAGCGCGGCCTGGACGGCCTGACGATCATCTCGGACAACGGACAGTATCCGCCGATCGAGGTGCCAGGTGGTCGTGAGACCGACATCACAGTCCTGGCGCAGATCATTTACTGGTGGACTGGCCGGAGCTTCTAGCTATGCCCCTAACCAAGCCCAGCCAAGACTAACCATCAAAGCTAAGCCATAGAAGACTCTGAATTAGGACGGTGGACGGTTACGGATGACTCAGTGGCGAGAGCGTGGTTTCTGGGGTAAAGCGTGGATCTATGCCTTGTTGGCACTCCTCGTAGCGGTATCCGATGGCGCGGACGTGTCTAGCCTGGGCGCAGGTTCATCCAATCGAAAGCGGGTCTTCAGCCCAGGGTTCATCGCAATCTGCGTCCTTGTAGTTGTGATTGAGCTGATCATACTGAACCACTTGTATCGGGCGCAGTGATCAGGATCTGCCAGGTGATGCAGGCTGGCTGGATCGGTTGGCGGGGTATGGGGGTGAGGTGAAGGTGGGGCGGATTGAGCGGAGAGGATGCGAGTAATCTAGCGCTGCCAGTGTGTGGCGCACGTTATTTTCCACATAAAAGGAAGCAGAGTACATGGATGTCACGCCAGAGAATAGGCTGCATTTCGAGCTGAAAAATGTCCTCCCAGTTGCCGTAGATGACTACACAGAAAGCCTGCAGGCCTTGGCCCGCGAGTACAGGTTGTACTTGGCGGCATTCGAGTCCCCAGAGGACAGTGCAGCAACACAAATGTATGTCCAAGAAATTCGTAGCGGAAGCATAATCAACGAGCTTGTGCCGTATGCCGTCGGAATTCTTCCCTTGCTCGATGTGGCGAAGTCAATCGGCGAGTACGCGGATTATCTTAAGGCGATATTTGACTGGTCTTTAGGTAAACTCGGCTCAAAACCCACGCTTGCCGATGAGCAGAATACGCTAAAAAATATCGTCAAGATCATGGAGCCGACAGCTAAGGATCAGGGGGCCCAAATGAACATTGGCGTGATGAATTTTCACCAGGGCGTAACAGTCAATATCTCGATGGGCGCGATGGAAGCCAACGCAGCCCAGAATTTCCTGCATCGACACATGACTCCACAGCCAAAGGAAACGATGACAGGCGACCACCATTTTGTTGCGCTGAAGTGGTTCCAAACTCGCAATGAACTAAAGAATAAAACCGGCGACAAGGCTCGGATCGAAAGCATATCCCCTGATCCGGTCAAAGTTCTTTTCGGCACTGACGATCTGAAAAACCGCATGGTGATCAACGAAACGAACATCTACCACAAAGCTTTTATCGTAGATGTGCAGGTAGAGACGGTAGATGGCAAGCCGATACTATACGTAGTGAAAGCTTTGCATGACACACTTGATGTCGCATCCTAACCACAAGCCCGCCACTGCGGGCTTTTTCATGCCTTTCACACTGCCGTAACGCAGCCCGACCAATATGGCAAAGCCAAATGGATTTGGCACAATCTACAGAGAGCCAGGCCTAGAACTGGGCTTTTTGCTGCCTGCTATCCTGTCATGACCTCTGGAGGATCCAGCCATGGTCACCGACAAGCTAACCTTATCTCTGCTTTCGCGAATGGCTGATGCTCAATTGGCGCTGGCCACTTCCATGAAAGGGATAACCCCAGTGTCTCAGGGATACCCTGAAGGGTCGCTTCAAAGAGTTGCAGAGGCGCTGGAGCAAATTGAAGCAGCCCTGGTTGAGATTGACCGCTTGAGCGCCGGCAGCAACTCGGACTTCCAGACCAGGCTGCACTGATCCCACCGAGCGCTCCTCCCTCCATATCAGCGCTCGGTATTAGCCCGCCTCGGCGGGCTTTTTTGTCCCTGCTACGCTTTCCTTGCCACATGGAGGATCGCGTCATGCCTACCAACGACCTTATTCCTTCTCTCATCTACAAGCTCAACGAGAACCAGCTCGCCATCGCTGAAGCCGTCGAAGAGCTTTCCAAATGGATCGAGCAGATTCACGGGCCGGCCGACGGGTCGATCAAGATTCGCCAGTCACTGGCCAAGCTGGATGACAACCTGGAGTTCATCACCCGCGGCGTTGCAACGCTGATGAACGATTGAGGTGCGACCTCGCCCCGGCAGCGTTGCCCGCCGAGTCAGCGCCAGGTTAAATTGCCGGTCTTGCAAGCACTCACATGACCGCAGGAGCATTTATTGGATGGACGCCTCGACGCTCTTTCTCTACGTCATTGCGGTCAGCGCAGTGATGATCACGCCCGGACCATCGATGCTCCTGGCGCTCAGTAACGGAGCCTCCAACGGGATGCGTGTAGCTTCCTTCGGGATGGCAGGTGCAGCTCTGTCTGACCTAATCCTTATTGGTGCCGTCGGATGCGGTCTGGGCGCCCTGCTCCAAGCCTCGGAGCAGTTGTTCTCTCTGGTTAAGTGGATGGGTGCTGCGTATTTGCTCTACTTGGCTTGGGTTCTCTGGCGTGCCCCCACTCACCCGCTGTCCGAAGCGGGGACGCAGAGTGCCGCAACGGGGCGAGCAGCTTTCCGGCGAGCTCTATTCGTCGGGCTGTCCAATCCAAAGGGCTTATTGTTCTTCTCGGCTTTCCTTCCGCAATTCATCCAGCCTTCAGAACCACTCGCCCTGCAGTATGTGATCCTGGCTGTAACCAGTGCATTGATCGACTGCGTGATGATGAGCATTTACGCTATTGGCGGGCGCCATGCCATGCGTAAGTTCTCATCACGGGTGATGCAGTGGATCAACCGCAGTTGCGCGGGGATGTTAGGGATGCTTGCACTTGGCCTAACCTTGTACCGGCGCCACGAGTCGCACTGAAGACCGAAGTCGCTGACTGCTCCGTCATTCTCAAAATCCCGCCTCGGCGGTTCTTTATTGCCTGCTACGATTTCCTCATCACTTGGAGGAGTCGCTATGACCAACCTTCCCGACGATCCAACTGCCGCCCTGCTTCTCCGGCTAAACCAGAACATCAACGCACTCGGTGCCGCCATCGAAGAAGTAGGGGCCTGGCTCGACCAGAGAGGCGCTACAGAATCATACGAACGAATCAGCGAGCACCTGGAGGTATTGGTGGACAACAGCGATGCCATTGCAGAGCTGATGGCTGATTTGATCGCCAGGCAGGCGCCTGAAGAGACAACTGACCCAGAGGATTGATACGGCTCCTCTCTGCAGGTCGAAAGACCAACAAAGAATGATCTGCCGAACCCCTCCTTGCCCGCTCCTTGCGGGCTTTTTTATGCCTACACGCCAAAAGAGCACAAATGTGCTCCATCCAATATTGCCATTTACCCATGGACAAAATACTGTTCATGCATACAGCAAATGAGGCATCACGCTATGGCCAAACAGCGGAAATCGAAAGCCCCTGCCCCGCCTACGCCCTACGAGATGATGGGAGCACGCATTCAGAAAATCATCAATTCACCAGCGGCGCAGAAGGCCAAGTCGGCAGTCATCGCCAAAGAAGAACACGAAGCCACCTATGACTGGGAGCGCATCCTGGATGAGGTGGCCGAGAACGACAACGTGACCGTGGCGCATCGAGACGACGGCTCAGTACACCTAGCCTGGACCGTACCCGCCGAAGACTGATTTTAGATTCCCTCCTTTGCCCGCCTTGTGCGGGCTTTTTTGTGGGTCGCTGAAATTTATTACCAAAAGGTGTTGACCTTAATTATTACCGTACGGTAATTTTAATCCATCGAGGCGCTACACAGCCCCCTCGGGAGGCCCTCAAGCCTCACCGCTCTTTAGCGACACACCTTGCCGGATCGACACCGGCCCAGATTCGAAGGCAGCGATGGACAGGCCTCAACAGTCCAGAGGGGTGGCAACTGCCCCGGGCGCGCAGCGTAAAGCGCCGAGTTCAGTTATCCAGCGGGAGAACAAGCCGAAAGGCCCGCGGCTGGAGTCACCAACTCGAAGATTGCCAGCGACCGACGCCAGTAGCGGGTCGCGGCAGATTTCCTCGATGCCCTTCTCGCGAGGGGTATCAGGGAAATCACCTCTTAAGCATTGCTTGGGAGAGATCCTGAACGGCCCACAGTCTTGAAATTAAAATGATATAATTGGCGGTTTTTGCATAAGGAATACACATGAAAGGCATACCTACCATTGCGTTTGTGCTCTGGCTGATCGCCTCTTGGCTTACCCATGTTGTTGTCTGTTTCAAGACTGCAAGCTGGGGATTCCTGATTGCTGGCGCGATCTTCTTCCCGGTCGCGGCCGTGCACGGAACCGGAATTTGGTTCGGCGCATGGTAAATCTCGAGATAGCTCTCTGAACTTGCGAGTCTCGACACACAGCCCGCTCTATGCGGGCTTTTTCATGCCTGCGATTCACTGAAGCACCTGGGTGACCTGGTGCTTTGGGAATCCACTGGAGGAACACGAAATGCACCTTAAAGACCAGGGCTTCAAGTTCTGCATCAGCCCGGACAAGAGGCAGGGCCAGTGGCTGCATCCGATCGTGTTCAAGGTCATGCATCCCGATTGGACCGACGTCACGGAATGGCCGACCGAGAAGCTGGTCGCTTACCTGATGCCAGAGCCTCAGCAGCAAGTGTTGTTTGCAGCATGACGATTTCACTGGCTGGCCCTGGCTATGGGGCCAGACGGGAAAGTAGGACGAGCTGGGCGAATAGAGCTGACGGAGCACAAGTGCCATCGTTATCTACAATTGCTGATAGTTCCTCTAATCCCATTACTGGAGCATCAACGTGCGAATATCCCTCCTCTTAATACTGGCCGCATCCCCTGTGGCACTTGCAGAGCAATGTGATTGCCAGAAAATCATTGGGCAGTGCAGCGGTGCGATTGATTTTGTAAAAGGCTATGGTTCGAAGCCAAGCTACGGTGCGGAAATCGTCGTTCACAGCTCCGAAAAAATCTGCTCGAAAGTCGAGTATTACGTGGATGGAACTCCGTACCAGACGGTACTGGTGAACAAAAGCCAGGAACCAGAAAGCCTTTTTGGCACCAGTCCCATTACACAGAAATCCGTCACCTACCGGTCCTGCCAAGTCTGCGCACGTGTCGACACAAATAAGGGCGCAGCAGATGGTAGGGATCGCTCGCAAATCTCTGGTGTTAATGACTTCGAAGGCACATGGACGGGGTCAGGTCGAAACAGCCTAGGTTTTTCTCAGACATACACCGTCAAGATTACTTCGATTGGTGCAAATCGCTATCAAATTGACCAAGTCCAGAAAGCTTTCATGTCTACGACTAACAGCTCAGGGACCGGATCCTCTTCAGGTAAAACTCTTCCCTATCAGATCCACGACGGCGCGGTGGACTGCACTATGACCCTCAAAAGTTCAAACACTGCCTCCAGGGTCTGTAACGGCTATGGAACATCGAACGAAGCGGCCCTCACCAAGCAGTAAGTCCTGCCCAATCCGCTGTTAGCAATACAGCGGATATCGCATCGCGGGCTGGAAAGCGACAACTCACCAGCCATGCCCCCTCAGGCTGTCTCAAGCGCCTGCATTTTCTCTACTTATCGACCGCATCGGCAGGCGCCAGGCCACCTTTCACGGTGGGTTTGGTCGCCCGCGCCTGACGTCTGGCCAATGCGGCCGCACAACCACCAGGAGGACGCCATGGGCGCACTTCGAGCAGCACAATGGCAGTACGACAACGCCGAGCCGGCAGACAACTCAGCCTATCAGGAAGCTGCGCAGCAGTGGATCGAGAGCAACGCTGAAAGCCTTGTTGGCGGCTGCGACGTTCTAATCCCACAGCGCTTCGGTGGGCCGGTCGGCGTACGCCAAGACCAGTTCGTAGCCAAGCTGGCCGAACACCTTCGCGCCCTGCAGGAGGCCGAGCAGGACGACATCAACGCCCTGGCCCTGCTCCTGCTTCAAGCACAGGCCGGCGGGCCGGTGAAGAGCATGGTCCCGGACATCCTCGGCCCAAGCGACCACGTCGGCGGCAAGCTCTTCGAAATCGCCGAGTCAATGCTTGAAGGGTACGCCGAGCAAGGCGTGCAGCACGACGCTGATCTGGCGAACGAGCCATGAGCCCACACGTTCTGCTCGACAACGAGCTAGATGCCTTGGCAGAGCCATCTACTCCGGTGAGCTGGTCCGCGATGATCCAGAAGCAGCTCACCGAGATGCTGGCCGACCAGCGCATCACCATCGAAGAGTTCAACCACTACTGTGGGCGCCTCAACAAGATCGTTGATGGGCGCAAGGAGGTTGCATGAGCACTGCACCGGTTAAATCTCTGATCGACGAGCAGCTTGAGCAGATCGAGCGCAGCCTGACCATCATCGGTGCGGGCATTCCCCGCGAGCTGCCTGTCGCGAACCTGCCGCCGAAGCTTGTGGCTGCCATCAAGGCAGGGCGCATTGCCGTGAGGCCTCGGTCATGACCAGCTACCAGCGCGCCCGCCGCATCGCAACCTGGCGCGGCAGCTTCATCGCCATCTTCTTCTGCACCGCCTGGATGCTCGCTAGCGCCTGGGCCGGCTGCATTACCTCCTGACGCAAGACCCCGAGCACGGCGGGCCCTTCGGGGATAACCGTACCCGCAAGGGAGCGTAAGCCGGCAAGAGCGCGCAACCATCACCGGCAGCCAGGGCGTTCGGCCTTACATCACGGGCGTGACCTAGCATTTCCCTATTCCAACTGACGGCGCCGGCCTGGCGCGAGGTTTTCTAATGTCCACTACCAACATGCGCATCTGGGAGCAGGTGCAGACCACCGATACCCGCTACACCAAGAACGCCGAGGTCGGCGGCCAGAAGATCACCAGCCTGAACGGCACCGCGATGGTCATGAAGGCGACCGAGATGTTCGGCCCGGTCGGTATCGGCTGGGGCTGGAAGGTTCTGGAAGAGCGATTCGACGACGGCCACGAGGTGTTCGCCGGTGAAGGCGACAAGCGAATTTGCCTGGGCCGGGAGATCGGCCATACCGTCAAAATCCAGCTGTGGTTCATGCAGGACGGCCAGCGCGGCGAGGTCGAGCAGTACGGATGCACCCGGTACCAGTACAAGACCAAGTACGGTATGACCACCGATGGCGAGGCGCCGAAGAAGTCCCTCACCGACGCCATCAAGAAGTCCCTGTCGATGCTGGGCTTCAGCGCCGACGTGTTCCTGGGCATGTTCGATGACCAGAGCTATGTCCAGCAACTTCAGGCCGAGCAAGCCATTGAACAGGCCGAAGACAGAGAGGCAGAGATCGAACGTCAGAAGCAAGAGCGTTTGGACTTCATCAAAGCAACCATCGAGACGATGAAGGGAGCGCAAAGCCTGTACGAGCTCAAGAAGATCCATGACTCCGCAGTCCGCAGGCTCGGCAATCGAAATGACTCCAGCGGTGTTCAGCGAGTGGCCAAAGAGCTTGCCGATTTATCTCCCAAGTTCGCCAAGGAGAAAGTAGCGTGAGCAGCCTCTACCCGCTTACTAAGCAGATGATGGAGTTGGCCGCCATGGCCGACACCGACGACGAGGGTCTTAAGCGGGCCATCCAAGACACTATGGATGGCATCGCAGGAGAGTTTGGCGACAAGGCAGAAAGCATCGCCATGCTGCGCCGCAACATCGAAGGTGAGGTCCTGGCCATCGACGCCGAGATCGAGCGCCTGACCGAGCTCAAGCGCATCAAGAAGAACGCGATCACGCAGATAGGCGACTACCTGCGCCGCAACATGGAGGCCGCCAATCTCAAGTCGATCAAGCGCCCGTTGTTCACCATCACCCTGGCGGCTGCGCCTGAGAAGGTGATCGTCGACAAGCTGGACGAGCTGCCCGACGACCTGGTCCGGGTGCAGGTGATCCAAGACCCGGATAAGAAGGCGATCGCCACCAAGCTCAAGGCCCACCGCGAGCACAACGAGGCAGTGCGCAAGCGGATGGACGCCGGCGAAGACTGCGAACACGAACTCATTCCCGAGCCTGGCTGGGCGCACCTTGAGCGCGGCGAGAGCTCGATTCGCATCAAGTGAGGTCGGCATGAACCAGTCAATTGACCTGGACGCCGCACAAGCGGCCTTCCTTGCCTTTGGAGGCAGCATCATCGTGCTCGACGGCTTCCAATACGTTCCGCACCGACAGCGCCGTGATGACGAAGTGATCCGTGCCGCGCCGGTGAAGGCTGAAGACCCGAGAGTGGTCAAACGCCTTTCCCTGCTGGCCGAGATCCGCAAGATGGCCAAGACGATGACCTGCCAGCAAGTGCACGAAGCAACCGGCTACTCAAGGCAGGCTCTATTCCGGGCTGCACGCGAAGGCAACTTCGTGTTCCGCCGAGAAGAGCGCAAGAGCCCAGGCGTGGACAAGCGCGAAGTGCAGCGACAGATCCAGCGTAATCAGAAGCGCATCGAAGAGCTGAAGCTTGTCGAGCGAATCTGCGCGATGCGGGATATCGGCCTGAACCGCGCCCAGGTGGCCAAACAGGTCAACATCGCCTACGCCACGCTCACCGCCATCATCGAGCGCAACAGCATCGACTTCCCGAAGGTTCGCACCCGGAAATGAAACGCATCACCGCACGCGTCCGGCACGGCCGGCGCCAGCAGCACATCAATCTGCCGCCCAGCGGCTTAGTATGTGGAGCGAACGGCGAAAAATTGAGCTTACGACTTTCTTGGGAAGCCAGTAATAAAATCGAGCACACCCCAATCAAGCCCATCAAATCTGACAGTGCACATCATCAATAGAAACCAGATCACAGATAAAAAGATTCCAGCATAAATTGGAATTCTACTTGATGAAAATTTTCTCATAATAAAACGATTTGTAAAGTGAGCGTATGGCCTACTACTCCACAAGCTTTTTTCAATAGCATCCTTATTTGAATCCTCTTCAAATAGGTGAACCATGAGCATACGATTTTCGAGTTTAGATTCTAAATCCTTGTCGATCGAAACGCCCCGTTTACTGAGCTGTCCTCGCAACACCCTATGGTACTGGGTAATTTTTGTCATTGCTTTCTCGGAGCGCTGGGTGTTTATCTCCCAGTGAACCTGCCAATACTTTGCGCCAGCAGCCATTGCTGTCTGCAACAGGGATGTACCGAAACCAACTAAACAAATCAAAAAACTCACTACAGGTATTTGACCAGCGGATTGACAAACGCCAGCCAGCAGCACCCCCTGAAAGATCATGAAAAAATTGTTCCGTTGGACCAACTGCTGAATCTCAAAATTCCTCAAATCCAGGCACAACTTGTAAATCGCCTTCCAGGCGGCCAAGTCGCTGATAGCTGCCGAAGCGTGAAGCTCAGCCTCTTTTTGCACTTCCAGTCCGGAAAGAGTTTTTTTAGAGCGTTTGAGAAAGCTTTTTTTGACGTCTGGTTCATCACCCATTACAGCGTCCTTGCATGACTCAGTTTGAAGGATGCCACCAATACCCCATCCGCAACCAAATTGCCACCATGCCGCCAGACGGCCACGGAGGATCACCCATGCCCATTCGCCACGCAGTGATGCACTTCATCGACAAGAAACCGGACGGCAGCCCAGCGGTCCTGAGCCTGGCTAGCTCGGAGCTTCCGGATAGCGCCGCCATCGACAACCTGCTGTTCGAAGTGAACGGCACCTACAACGCCAAGACCGGCAAGGGATGGGGCTTCTTCCACCCCGTGTCCGGCGCCTACCCAGTCAGCGGGTGGCTGGGCAAGGTCATGATCGACGACGTTCCTCGACTTCACCAGGACCGGGGCGGAGCACCTGACCAAGCTGATGGAGGAGTCGAACCTGTCGGTCGGCGGCCACGTCCTGTTCGCCCTATACACCCAGGGCATGACTGACT
>NZ_JAGIBG010000003.1 GCF_017744435.1 Pseudomonas sp. | reverse complement strand
TTGTGGTGATCCTGTGGGAGCGGGCGTGCCCGCGAAGGGGCCAACGCGCTTTCAGAGCTGTGTCAGCCGCTCACGCAGGAAGCTCACAAACCCCTGCACCGGCCGCGCCACTTGCCGGTGCTGCGGATACACCGCCGACAACTGCAGCGCCGGCGGCACCCACTCATCGAGCACTGTCACCAGCCGCCCGTCCGTAAGCGCCTGGCCGACGATGAAGGTCGGCAAATAGGTCACCCCCATCCCGGCAATCGCCGCATCCCTGAGCAGCTCGCCGTTGTTCGCCCGCATCCGCCCAGTCACCTGAATAACCTGGGCCTTGCCGCCTTGGCGGAACTGCCACTGCACCTGCCGCGAGTGCCCATAGGGCAGGCAATCATGCTCGGCCAGTTCTTCCGGCCTGACCGGAACGCCACGGGCTTCAAGGTACGCCGGGCTCGCGCAATACACCCGCTCGACATCGGCAATGCGCCGGGCAATCAGGCTGGAATCCTCCAGCGCGCCGATACGCAGCGCCAGGTCATAGCCCTCGCCGATCAGGTCCACAGGGCGGTCGCTGAGGTCCACCTCCACATCCACCTGCGGATGCAGTTGCAGAAACTCGGTCAGCAGGCAGCCCAGGTGAGCCATGGCGAACGACAGCGGCGCACTCAGGCGCAAGGTGCCGCGCAAGGCCTGGGCCTGGCCGCTGATGTCGTGTTCCACCTGTTGCACCTCGCCCAGCAGGCGCAACGCCGACTGGTAGTAGTGCTGGCCCAGCGGCGTGGCGTCCAGGCGGCGGGTGGAGCGGTTGAGCAGGCGCACGCCGAGGCGCTCTTCGAGCTGCATCAGGCGGCGACTGACCGATTGCTTGGACATGCCCAGGCGCTCGGCAGCGGCGGTGAAACTGCCGGCCTCCATGACCTGGGCAAAGATGCGCATGTCTTCGTAGGGGTTCATTGTCTCGCTCTTGGTGACAGTCAAACGCTTTATAGCGGCTTTTTCCCGCCAGCGCATCTCCCTAATCTACACACAGGTCGCAGCGATGGCCCTGAAAGCCAGGCAAGACGCCCATTACCAGCACTTAAATGGAAAAGGATTCGCTCATGAACATTGTCCACAAGACCCTCACCGCCTCCCTACTCGCCCTGTCCGTCTCCAGCGCGTTCGCCGCCGGCAGCCCAGGCGTCGAACAGCACACCCAGGCCTTCCTCGAAGCGCTGGAACACGGTGGCGGCAAGCCGCTCGAACAGCTCAGCCCGAAAGACGCCCGCGCCGTACTGACCGGCGCCCAGGCTTCGGTGAAGGTCGACCTGTCCGGTATCGAGGTCAAGGAACGCACCATCCAGGCCAACGGCCAGTCGATCAAGCTGCAGGTGATGCGCCCGGCCAATGTCAAAGGTGAGCTGCCCGTGTTCATGTTCTTCCATGGCGGCGGCTGGGTGCTGGGCGACTTCCCGACCCACCAGCGGCTGATCCGCGACCTGGTGGTCGGCTCCGGCGCGGTAGCGGTCTATGTGGACTACACCCCGTCACCCGAGGCGCACTACCCGACGGCGATCAACCAGGCCTATGCCGCGACCCAGTGGGTCGCCGAGCACGGCAAGGAAATTGGTGTCGACGGTAAGCGCCTGGCTGTGGCCGGCAATAGCGTCGGCGGCAACATGGCGGCGGTGGTCGCACTCAAGGCCAAGGAGGCCGGCACCCCGGCCCTGCGCTTCCAGCTGCTGCTGTGGCCGGTGACCGATGCCAGTTTCGAGACGGCGTCGTACAAACAGTTCGCCGAGGGGCACTTCCTCACCACCGGGATGATGAAGTGGTTCTGGGACAACTACACCACCGATGCCAAGGCACGGGAGCAGATCTACGCCTCACCGCTGCGTGCCAGCAGTGAACAGCTCAAGGGCCTGCCACCGGCACTGGTGCAGACCGCCGAGTTCGATGTGCTGCGGGATGAAGGTGAGGCCTATGCACGCAAGCTGAATGCGGCGGGCGTGACGGTAACCTCGGTGCGCTACAACGGCATGATCCATGACTATGGCTTGCTCAACCCGCTGAGCCAGGTGCCGGCGGTCAAAGCGGCGATGCGCCAGGCCGCAAACGAACTGAACGTGCATTTGCAATAACGCCAGCCAACCGCGTGGCAGGGCCCAGGTGCCCTGCCCTTACTGGAGATTCGTCATGCTCACCGTCCGTAACGCCCAAGACCGCGGCCTGGCCTTCCACGGCTGGCTGAAATCCTTCCACACCTTCTCCTTCGGCCATTACCGCAACCCCGACGAGCAAGGTTTCTCCGACCTGCTGGTAATCAACGACGACCGTGTCATCCCTGGCAAGGGCTTTGGCGAGCACCCGCACCGCGATATGGAAATCTTCTCCTACGTGCTCGAAGGCGCGCTGGAGCACAAGGACACCCTGGGCACCGGCTCGGTGATCCGGCCGGGTGACGTGCAACTGATGAGCGCCGGTCATGGCGTGGCGCACAGCGAGTTCAACCACAGCCAGGCGCAGCCGGTGCACTTCCTGCAGATCTGGATCGTGCCCAATGTGAAAGGGGCGACGCCGCGTTATCAGCAGCAGCACTTCAGTGCCGAGCAGAAGCGCGGCAGGTTGCGCCTGATCATCTCGCCAGATGGTGCCGAGGGGTCATTGCAGGTGCGGCAGAACGCGCGGGTGTATGCCGGGCTGTTCGATGGCGCGGAACGCGCGACGCTGACCTTGCCGGAGAACCGCCATGCCTATGTGCATGTGGCTCGCGGCAGCATCGAGCTCAATGGCCAGATGCTGAATGAGGGGGATGGGGTGCGGGTAAGGCATGAACAGCTGTTGGAGTTGGGTAACGGGGTGGATGCCGAGGTGCTGGTGTTCGACCTGCGGCCCCATGAGTTGCCTGGCATGCCATAAGCAGGACCGGCCTCTTCGCGGGTAAACCCGCTCCCACAGGTACCGCACAGATTCTGAAAACTGTGCAGTACCTGTGGGAGCGGGCGTGCCCGCGAAAGGGCCATCAGCAAAGACTCACGGCTCGAAGCCTTCAACGATGATCACCTCAGCCTTCGCCACGCCCTGACGATGGCTGCACGCCTCCTGATACAACTCCGACCGGTAGCACGCCACCGCCTGTTCATACGAATCGAACTCGATCACCACGCTACGCTGTGGAGTGGGTCGCCCTTCCATCGCCTCGCTGCGCCCGCCACGGGCCAGGAAGCGGCCGCCGAATGCCTTGAAGGCAGCGGGAGCGCGCTGGGTGTACTGCTGGTATTGCTCGGGGTCGGTCACGTCGACGTGGGCGATCCAATAGGCCTTCATCCGCTGCTCTCCTGTTACAACGATATTTGTGTATGATGGTATACCATAAAAATCACCCCACCACAGTGAGCGTGCAACATGGCTTTCAACACCATCGAGGAACTCCTCGAGGACTACCGGCAAGGCAAGATGGTCCTGCTGGTGGACGACGAGGACCGGGAAAACGAAGGCGACCTGCTG
Organism: Pseudomonas sp.; assembly: GCF_017744435.1. GTDB lineage: Bacteria > Pseudomonadota > Gammaproteobacteria > Pseudomonadales > Pseudomonadaceae > Aquipseudomonas. The sequence goes on along the minus strand of NZ_JAGIBG010000003.1, from coordinate 226,097 downwards.
ATCGCCGCCGAGCGCTGTGACGCCCAGGCCATCAACTTCATGGCCCGCGAAGCGCGCGGGCTGATCTGCCTGACCCTGACCGACGACCACTGCCAGCGCCTGGGCCTTGAACAGATGGTACCGGCCAACGGCAGCGTGTTCAGCACCGCCTTCACCGTGTCGATCGAAGCCGCCAGCGGCGTCACCACCGGCATATCCGCCGCCGACCGGGCGCGCACCGTGGCTGCGGCCATGGCGCCCGATGCCCGCCCCGAAGACCTGGTGCAGCCTGGCCACATCTTCCCCCTGCGCGCCCGCGAAGGCGGCGTGCTGACCCGTGCCGGGCACACCGAAGCCGGTTGCGACCTGGCCCGCCTGGCCGGTTTCACCCCGGCCTCGGTGATCGTCGAGGTGCTCAACGATGACGGCACCATGGCCCGCCGCCCGGACCTGGAAGTGTTCGCCGCGCAGCACGGCATCAAGATCGGCACCATCGCCGACCTGATCCACTACCGCCTGAGCAACGAGCAGACCATCAAGCGCATCGGCGAACGCGAACTGCCGACCGTGCACGGCACGTTCCGCCTGGTGACCTACGAGGACCGCATCGAAGGCGGCGTGCATATGGCCATGGTCATGGGCGATATCCGCCGTGAGCAGCCGACCCTGGTGCGGGTGCATGTGATCGACCCGCTGCGCGACCTGGTCGGCGCCGAGTACGCCGGCCCCGCCAACTGGACGCTGTGGGCAGCGCTGCAGAAGGTGGCCGAGGAAGGTGCCGGGGTGGTGGTGATTCTCGCCAACCACGAATCTTCCCAGGCGTTGCTCGAACGCGTACCGCAGCTGACCCAGCCAGTGCGGCCTTACCAGCGTGGGCAGTCCAAGGTGTACTCGGAGGTGGGTACCGGGGCGCAGATTCTGCAGGACCTGGGTGTGGGCAAGCTGCGTCACCTGGGGCCGCCGCTGAAGTATGCGGGGCTAGCCGGGTATGAGCTGGAAGTGGTGCAGAGCATTCCCTTCGAGCCCGGGATGGTTGGCTGAGAACACTTGAGCAACTGACTTGGCAGGGCCCTGTGGGAGCGGGTTTACCCGCGAATGCGATGCTGAAGCAACCGACGCATTCGCGGGTGAACCCGCTCCCACAGGGCCCCAGGTGTTTCTGCAAGGACGGAGTGATGGCCGGTAGCCTCATACCTCTTGCCAAAAGCTTGGAATACCATAATATGATATCCCGTAGACCTTGAATCTGCAGGCCGGCACCTACAATTACAAACGGCCACCAGACACCTTGTTTTAGCTGCTCCCCGAACACTGTTGGCGGGCGCACCAGAAGCCCCGCCTCGAATAACAAAAGCAACGAGGGCGTAAACCATGCTGTTGAGCAAACGTGTAACCGCAGTGCTGTCCGCCAGCCTGCTGACCCTGGCCTGTCAGGCCGCCCAGGCCGCTGACAGCCTGAACTTCGTCAGCTGGGGCGGGACCACCCAGGACGCCCAGAAAGAAGCATGGGCCGTACCCTTCAGCAAAAGCACCGACATCAAAGTCGTCCAGGACGGCCCGACCGACTACGGCAAGCTCAAGGCCATGGTCGAGAGCGGTAACGTGCAATGGGACGTGGTCGACGTCGAAGCCGACTTCGCCCTGCGCGCCGCCAGCGAAGGCCTGCTCGAACCCCTCGATTTCAACCAGATCAAACGCGACAAGATCGACCCGCGGTTTGTCTCCGACCACGGCGTCGGCTCGTTCTTCTTCTCCTTCGTGCTCGGCTACAACGAAGGCAAGCTCGGTGCCAACAAGCCGGTCGACTGGACCGCGCTGTTCGACACCAAGACCTACCCAGGCAAACGCGCCCTGTACAAATGGCCGAGCCCCGGCGTGCTGGAACTGGCCCTGCTGGCCGACGGCGTAGCGCCCAAGGACCTCTACCCGCTGGACCTGGACCGCGCCTTCAAGAAGCTCGACACCATCAAGAAAGACATCGTCTGGTGGGGCGGTGGTGCCCAGTCGCAGCAGCTGCTGGCCTCGGGTGAAGCGTCGCTCGGCCAGTTCTGGAACGGCCGCGTCTATGCCCTGCAGCAAGACGGTGCACCGGTGGGCGTGAGCTGGAAGCAGAACCTGGTCATGGCCGATTTCCTGGTCATCCCGAAAGGCTCGAAGAACAAGGACGCGGCCATGAAGTTCCTGGCCAATGCCAGCAGCGCCGAAGGCCAGGCCGCGTTCGCCAACAAGACCGCCTACGCCCCGGTGAACGTCGACAGCGTGGCCAAGCTCGACAAAGACCTCGCCCCGAACCTGCCGACCGCCTACGCCCAGGACCAGGTCACCCTGGACTTCGCCTACTGGGCGAAAAACGGCCAGGCCATTGCAGCCCGCTGGAATGAGTGGTTGGTCAAATGAAAGTCGCCATCAACGCCCTGCAGAACGCGCAAGGTGCCCCCACGGGCACCGGCGCCCCGGGAACGGCCCCTCGCCGCGTGAGCCTGGGCCAGCGCTGGAAAGGCAGCCGCAACCTGCTGCCGGCCCTGTTGTTCCTCGGCCTGTTCTTCTTCGCCCCGCTGGTCGGCCTGTTGCTGCGCGGGGTGCTGGAGCCAACGCCAGGGCTGGGCAACTACGAGCAGCTGTTCGCCAACTCGGCCTATGCACGGGTGCTGTTCAACACCTTCTCGGTGGCCGGCGTGGTCACCCTGATCAGCGTGCTGCTGGGCTTCCCGCTGGCCTGGGCGATCACCCTGGTGCCCCAGGGCTGGGGCCGCTGGCTGCTGAACATCGTGCTGCTGTCGATGTGGACCAGCCTGCTGGCGCGCACCTACTCGTGGCTGGTGCTGCTGCAAAGCTCGGGGGTGATCAACAAGGCGTTGATGGCCATGGGCATCATCGACACCCCGCTGGAGATGGTGCACAACCTCACTGGCGTGGTGATCGGCATGAGCTACATCATGATCCCGTTCATCGTGCTGCCGCTGCAGGCGACCATGCACGCCATCGACCCGATGGTGCTGCAGGCAGGTTCCATCTGCGGCGCCAGCCCGTGGACCAACTTCTGGAAGGTGTTCCTGCCGCTGTGCCGCTCGGGGCTGTTCTCGGGGGCGCTGATGGTGTTCGTGATGTCGCTCGGTTACTACGTCACCCCGGCGCTGCTCGGCGGTGCGCAGAACATGATGCTGCCTGAATTCATCATCCAGCAGGTGCAGTCGTTCCTCAACTGGGGCCTGGCCAGCGCCGCCGCCGCACTGCTGGTGGTGATCACCCTGGTGCTCTTCTACCTGTACCTGAAGCTGCAGCCGGAATCCCCGGTTGGCAACGCGAGGTAAACCGCCATGCTCCTGTCTCCCAATGCCATGGGCCGCCCGCTGCGTACGGGCCTGTACCTGACCACCGGGGTCATCGCGGCCTTCCTGCTGCTGCCGGTGGTGTTCATCGTGCTGCTGTCGTTCGGCTCGTCCCAGTGGCTGGTGTTCCCGCCACCGGGCTGGACCTTCAAGTGGTACGGCCAGTTCTTCTCCAACCCGGAGTGGATGGACGCCGCCCTTGCCAGCCTCAAGGTCGCCGTGCTGACCACCATCGCTGCCGTGCTGCTGGGCCTGCCCACCGCCTTCGCCCTGGTGCGTGGGCGCTTCCCCGGCCGTGAAATGCTCTACGGGCTGTTCACCATGCCGATGATCGTGCCGCTGGTGATCATCGCCGTGGCGGTGTACGCGCTGTTCCTCAAGCTTGGCTACACCGGCACGCTGTTCGCCTTCGTGGTCAGCCATGTGATCGTCGCCCTGCCCTTCACCATCATCTCGATCATCAACTCGCTGAAGCTGTTCGACCAGTCGATCGAGGATGCCGCGGTGATCTGCGGTGCCTCGCGCCTGCAGGCGATCTTCAAGGTGACCTTCCCGGCGATTCGCCCGGGCATGATCGCCGGTGGCCTGTTCGCCTTCCTGGTGTCGTGGGATGAAGTGGTGCTGAGCGTGATGATGGCCAGCCCCGACCTGCAAACCCTGCCGGTGAAGATGTGGACCACCCTGCGCCAGGACCTGAGCCCGGTGATCGCCGTGGCCTCGACCCTGCTGATCGGCCTGTCGCTGCTTGTCATGTTCATTGCCGCCGCCTTGCGCCGGCGCACCGAAGTCAACGCCTGAGCGTGCGGAGAAAACAACAATGAGTGCAGTCATCAAAGACAACGCCCACGGCAAGACCCTGGTCAGCCTGCGTGGCCTGAACAAGCACTACGGCGACTTCACCGCCGTGGACAACCTCGACCTGGAGATCCAGGACGGCGAATTCCTGACCTTCCTCGGCTCCAGCGGCTCGGGCAAGTCCACCACGCTGTCGATGCTGGCCGGCTTCGAAACGCCGAGCAGCGGCGAGATCCTGGTCGAGGGCCAGTCGCTGGTCAACGTGCCGCCGCACAAGCGTGATATCGGCATGGTGTTTCAGCGCTATTCGCTGTTCCCGCACTTGAACGTGCGCGACAACATCGGCTTCCCGCTGGCCATCCGCAAGCTCAGCGCCACTGAAACCACCAAGCGCGTCGATGCCATGCTCAAGCTGGTGCAGCTGGAGAAATTCGCCCACCGCAAGCCTTCGCAGATGTCCGGTGGCCAGCAGCAGCGCGTGGCGATTGCCCGGGCGCTGGTGTACGAGCCCCGCATCCTGCTGATGGACGAACCGCTCGGGGCGCTGGACAAGAAGCTGCGTGAAGACCTGCAGGACGAACTGCGCCAACTGCACCGCCGGCTGGGCATCACCATCGTCTACGTGACCCACGACCAGGAAGAAGCCATGCGCCTGTCACAGCGCATCGCCATCTTCAGCCACGGCAAGATCGTCGGCCTGGGTACCGGATACGACCTTTATCAGAACCCGCCGAATGCCTTTGTCGCGTCGTTCCTGGGCAATTCCAACTTCCTGCGGATCAAGGCCAGCAGCAATGGCGCGGGCAGCTTCGAAGGCCAGCCGGTGGCGATTCGCCTGACCCCGGGCCTCAGCGCACAGCAGGATGCACTGATCATGGTGCGGCCGGAGAAAGCCCTGGCCCTGACTGCCGAACAGGCCGCACGCGAGCCATTGCCTGCGGGCTGGAACGAGGTCAGTGCCAAGGTCGGTGAGGTGCTGTTCCTGGGTGAGAGCCAGACCTGCCATGTGGTGACAGCGGGCGGCACCGAGCTGACGGTGAAGGCGCTGTCTGCCGCCGGGATGCCGATGCAGCCGGGGGATACCGTGAAAGTACGCTGGGCGGTGGCGGATGCCTGCATCTATACCGAGTGGGCCGAGAGTGACCTGAGCAAGTCGGCCGGGGCGCATTGATCCCAGTGGGTTAGTGGCTGTACCGGCCTCTTCGCGGGCAAGCCCGCACCCACAGGGACCGCATCAACCTTGAGTACGGTGCAGTCCCTGTGGGAGCGGGTTTACCCGCGAAGAGGCCGGCACTGTCAACCCGGAATCTGAAACCTGTCGGCAAAGTATTCCCGGAAAAACTCCACCGCCACCCGCACCTTGGCCGACCCGGCCAGCGGCGCGGTGTACACCGCCCAGATATCGGCACTCTGCCGATACCCCTCCAGCACCTGCACCAGCCGGCCATCCGCCAGGCTGTCGTGCACATCCCACCACGACCGCAACACGATGCCGCGCCCGTCCAGGCACCATTGGTGCACCACTTCGCCATGGTTGCTCGACAACGCGCCGGTGACCCGCACACTTTCCTCGCCAGCGGGCCCCTCCAGGTGCCAGAGCCCGAAGGGATGGTCGCGCTCCTTGATCACCAGGCAGTCATGGCTGGCCAGATCCGCCAGGCTCTTCGGCGTGCCGCGACGGGCAAGATAGTCCGGCGCCGCACACAGCACCCGCCAGTTGCGTGCCAGGCGCTTGGCGATCAGGTTCGGGGCAATCTGGTCACCCACGCGGATATCCAGATCGACACCCTCGGCCACCAGGTCCACCAGGCGGTCATGCACGTCCAGGCGGATGTCCAGCCGTGGGTAGCGCGCCGCCAGCGCCGACAACGCCGGCGCCACCATCCGCCGGCCCAGGCCCAGGCTGCTGGCGATGCGTAACTGCCCGGCCGGCTCACGCTGTCCGGCGTCCAGGTCATCGCCCATGCGCTGCAGTGCCTCGAAGATCTGCTGCGCCCATTGATAGACCCGCTCGCCCTCCTCGCTCACCGTCACCCGCCGGGTGGTGCGGTGCAGCAGGCGCACGCCGAGGTCCGCTTCGAGCAGGCGGATGCGCTTGCTGACGAACGCGGCCGACATGCCGCGCGCTTCGGCCACCGCCGCAAAGCTCGCACGGCGGGCTACCTGAAGAAAGATATCGAGGTCGTCGAGGTTTGGCAGATTATTCACGATACGTGCACCAAGAATGCATGAACTGGCCGATTATCTATGTAAAGATCCCTTATAGCATGGCCCACATCCGTTCCCCAGACACAAGGTGTGGCCATGACCAAGACCAAGACTTTCAAGATCGCAGCCATTCCCGGCGATGGCATCGGCAATGAAGTACTCCCGGAAGGTATCCGCGTGCTCGAAGCCGCCGCCCGCAAGCATGGCCTGGACCTGCAATTCGAGTTTTTCGAATGGGCTAGCTGCGACTACTACCTGGCCCACGGCAAGATGATGCCGGACGACTGGTTCGACCAGCTCAAGGGCTTCGACGCCTTGTACTTCGGTGCCGTCGGCTGGCCCGACAAGGTACCTGACCACATTTCCCTGTGGGGCTCGCTGCTCAAGTTCCGCCGCGACTTCGACCAGTACGTGAACATTCGCCCGGTGCGCCTGTTCCCCGGCGTGCCCTGCCCGCTGGCCGGCAAGCAGCCTGGCGATATCGACTTCGTGGTGGTGCGGGAAAACACCGAAGGCGAATACTCGTCGCTGGGTGGGCGCATGTTCGAAGGCACTGCCAACGAATTCGTCCTGCAGGAATCGGTGTTCACCCGCCGTGGCGTCGACCGCATCCTCGAATACGCGTTCGAACTCGCCCACAATCGCCCGCGCCAGCATGTGACTTCGGCCACCAAGTCCAACGGCATGGCCGTGAGCATGCCGTACTGGGACGAGCGCACCGCCGCCGTGGCCGCGCACTACCCGGAGATCACCTGGGACAAGCAGCACATCGACATCCTTTGCGCACGCTTCGTGCTGCAACCGGAGCGCTTCGACGTGGTGGTGGCCTCCAACCTGTTCGGCGACATCCTCTCCGACCTCGGGCCGGCCTGCACCGGCACCATCGGCATCGCGCCGTCGGCCAACCTCAACCCCGAGCGCAAGTTCCCGTCGTTGTTCGAGCCGGTGCATGGCTCGGCGCCGGACATCTTCGGCAAGAACATCGCCAACCCGATCGGCATGATCTGGTCGGGTGCATTGATGCTCGAGTTCCTTGGCAAGGAAACCGCAGACGCCCGTTATCAGGCCGCACACGATGAAATCCTGCTGGCCATCGAAGCCGTCATCGCCAGCGGTGCGACCACGCCTGACATGGGCGGCAGCCGCTCGACCCAGGCGGTCGGCCAGGCCATCGTCGATGCACTGGATGCCGCCTGACTGTCACATTTCGGTCACGACACCGTCGTAATCTGCCGGGCAACTCTATGCCAAAGGTTGCCCGGCATGCGCCGCCCGCTGCTCCTGCTGCTTCTCCTGCTGACCCTGACGGCCCAGGCCGAACCTGCGCCTTTGCGTGTACAGGGCTCCAACACCATTGGCGCGGCGTTGCTGCCAGCCTTGGTGCAAGCGCAGCTGCGTGCGCAGCAAGCGACGGACATCGAGCAACAGCCAGGCGCGGTGGCCAACGAAACCGTGATCAGGGCCCGCGATGCACAAGGCCAGCCCTTGCGTATCGACATTGCCGCCCACGGCTCGAGCACCGGTTTTGCCGCCCTCGGCCAGGGCCAGGCAGACCTGGCGGCGGCCTCGCGTCCCATCAGCGATGCCGAAGTGGACCAGCTCAAGGCCCTGGGCGACCTGCGCTCGGCCAGCGCCGAACAGGTCATCGGCCTGGATGGCGTGGCCGTCATCGTCCACCCCGACAACCCGCTGCCACAACTGACCACCCAGCAACTGGCGCAGATCTTCTCCGGGCAGATCCAGCGCTGGGAGCAACTGGGCGTGGCGGGTGGGGCCATTCACCTGTATGCCCGCGATGATCGCTCCGGGACCTATGAAACCTTCAAGGCACTGGTACTGGAACCGCACCATGGCGCGCTGGCCAGGCAGGCGCAGCGTTTCGAGTCCAGCGAAGCACTGGCCGAGCGGGTCGGCGCTGATCGTCACGCCATCGGTTTCAGCAGCCTGGCTGCGGTGCACGGGGCCAAGGTGCTGGCAGTGGCCGAGGGCGATGCACCGGCCATGCTGCCTGACCGCCCACTGGTCGCCAGCGAGGACTACCCGTTGTCGCGGCGGCTGTACTTCTACCTGCCAGCCAATGCCAAACCCCAGGCCCGGGCGCTGGCCGACTTCGCCCAGACCCCGGCCGGCCAGGCCATTGTCGCCGAACAGGGCTTCGTCTCGCAGCAGGTCAAGGCGCAACCGGTAGCGGCGCAGGCCGACATGCCGCCGCGCTATCGCAGCCTGGCCCAGCAGGCGCAACGCTTGAGCGTCAATTTCCGCTTCCAGGAAGGCAGCGCCAGCCTCGACAACAAGGCCCTGCGCGATGTGCAGCGGGTTGCCGAATACCTGCGCCAGGCTGGCAAGCTGCAAAGCAAGGCGGTGCTGGTAGGTTTCGGCGACCCTAAGGAAACGCCCGGCCGTGCAGCGTTGCTCTCGCGCCTGCGGGCCCAGGCCGTACGCCGCGAACTGGCACGAGGTGGCGTCGAGGTGCTGGAGGTGACCGGCATGGGCGATGAATTGCCAATCGCCGGCAATGACATGGAACAAGGCCGCTTGCGTAACCGTCGTGTTGAAGTCTGGGTGTACTGACAGGCAAAGAAATGTAACAGCTCACCATTCGGCTTCACCGGGAAACGGGTCTAGGCTCAAGGTCATGTGATACCGGGCCCCTCTGACGGCTGCCGAGCCGTGATGTCGGATCACTGTTGCGCTCTTCACCTGGCAACGTCGACATTCAAGGAGGGGCTCATGACGGCTCTGCAGACATTCCTCACTTCCCCGTTTCTGGGCACCAGCACCTGGTTGTGGCTGGTGTTCATGGCCATCGTCATCGGTTTGCTGGTACTCGACCTGGGTGTGCTGCATCGCCAGGATCGCGAGATCGAAATGCGCGAAAGCCTGTTGCTGTATTCGGGCTATTTCAGCGTCGGCGTGCTGTTCGGCATGTGGGTCTGGCATGAGCTGGGCGCGCAGTCGGCGCTGGAGTTCTACACCGGCTTCCTGGTCGAGCAATCGTTGTCGATGGACAACGTGTTCGTCATGGCGATGATCTTCGGCTTTTTCGCCATTCCCCGCCGCTACCAGCACCGCGTACTGTTCTGGGGCATTCTGGGCGTGGTGTTCCTGCGTGCGATCATGATCGGCGTAGGGGCGGCGCTGGTGCAGAACTTTGCCTGGGTACTCTATATCTTCGGCGCCTTCCTGCTGTTCACCGGGGTGAAGATGGCCCTGTCGAAGGAGGACAGCCACCCGGACCTTGCCAATAACCCGATCTTGAAATTCGTCCGCCGGCACATGCGTGTGACCGACCAGATCCACGGCTCGCACTTCTTCGTGCGCCTGACCCCGCCCGGCGAAAGCAAGGCCCTGCGTTATGCCACACCGCTGTTCCTGGCCTTGGTGCTGATCGAACTGGCCGACCTGGTATTCGCCGTCGACAGCGTGCCGGCGATCTTCGCCATCACCCAGGACCCGTTCATCGTCTATACCTCGAACATCTTCGCCATCCTCGGCTTGCGCTCGCTGTACTTTGCCTTGTCGGCACTGATGCACCGGTTCGTCTACCTCAAGTATGCGTTGGCGCTGGTGTTGATCTTCATTGGCTGCAAGATCTTCTACCACGGCATGGTGGGCAAGGTGCCGGCGTTGCTGTCGTTGGGGGTGACGTTCGGGTTGTTGCTGGGTGGGGTGGTGGTTTCGTTGATCAAGACGCGTAACAAGACTGACCACTTGCATTCACCCTGAAAACGAGATCAACTTCATACCCATTCCAACTTTCGACACCCATGAAAATCAATAGAATATGGCTTTCGGGAATACGCACATTAAATTCCCCTGAAGACCATGATAACTCCCCACTCCCAGCACTGAGCCATTTCAAGGCTTTCCAAAAACGTCCATCGATCGAATTCGGCGCGATCAATGTTTTCCTGGGAGCCAACGGCTCCGGAAAGTCCACCGTCATTGACACGATCAGGGCAATCCGTTATCCCGAAGTCTTAGTCTCTCTTCCAAGAGAAAACCCTCCAAAACAAACACATCCCTGCATGCTCATCGAGTTCGCGGATGGTGCAAAATGGGGGTACCGTTTCAGTCAGAGCGCTGATGTGCCGCACGGAATAGACCCTCTTTACTACTGGGCCTGCGAACAGCACATTGATGAACCTAGCGAGTTCCCAGGGTTTAGGGCCTTGAGCATTATGGATGCCATGCTCTACAAGGCTAACCTCAATACGCCTTGGCCCCGCGTCAAAACTCACTCCAACATACACTACCTGCACCCCGGCAGTGGCAGTTACCAAGTTGACAGCGCTTTTATAGCAGAACTCAATAATTTTCGGGAAAAATTATTGGGACTAGCCATTAAAGACAAATCACCCACAGGAAAAAAGCTGTTCACAAGCCAGTCCTTCCACGAGACACCAGAAGGTCGCATTGGACTTTGGCTAGACGACGACCATGCCATGTCAAACCTTTTACATAGTGATTGGTTACCTTCCGGCTGGAAGTCGTGCGCGCATATCATCTCCTGGTTAAAACAACTGCCTCATAACTCTATCTGCCTTATCGAAGAGCCTGAGAACCATCTCCATCCCATGCTGGCCCGTGCATTACTTGAAGCAATAATGAATGTTACCGAGGAACGAGAGCATCAGCTATTTCTCACCACGCATTCCGCATCGCTCATCAATATAGCAGCCAAACACAAGCTGAAAATATTCCAAACCAGTGGAACGTCGATTGAGTGTCGTCCGGATATCGGTGATACGCTCGACAGAATGGGCTATCTGGCCTCTGATCTTTTACAAAGCAATTGCATCATCTGGGTCGAAGGGCCCTCCGATCGGCTTTACCTCAACCATTGGATCACCCATCAAGCATCTGACCTTGTAGAAGGGCAGCACTACTCAATCATGTTCTACGGAGGACGCCTTCTTTCCCATCTGGCAGGCGACGATGACGGAAACCTCAACGACCTGATTGATCTCACTCGACTCAATCGCCATGCCGCCATCCTTATAGACAGCGATAAAGATTCGCCAGGCAAGCACCTGAACACAACCAAGCGACGCCTCATCAAGCAGTTCACCGCTAAGTCATCACGTATCGCGTGGGTAACAAAAGGACGCGAGGTCGAAAACTATCTTGACGAAGATGCTCTCACTGCCTGCATAAAGGCAGTACACCGGTCAGCACACCGTCTCACATCAAAGGGGCAATGGGCCAATCTCCTGAAATACCGTAAATTCAAGGGCCGCATCGACCGTACAGCCAACAAAGTCAAGGTGGCTGACCACTACGTGAAGTCATATTCGCCGGACTTCAGCATACTTGACCTTAATCAGCAGGTTCAGAAAATTTGTACATGGATCAAGGACTGCAACAAGTAACATAACAAGATCCATCACGCATAAATAAATGAGCTGCTCTCTCGAGCAGCTCCCTTTCAACGCTCGCCGCGCAGCATCTCCACCGGCACATACTTGCCGATCTCGTATTTGCCGATCGCCGCCCGGTGCACCTCATCCGGTCCATCGGCCAACCGCAGGGTGCGTTGCATGGCATACATGTAGGCCAGCGGGAAGTCGCCGCTCACCCCTGCCCCACCATGCATCTGGATCGCCCGATCAATCACCTTCAACGCCACGTTCGGCGCCACCACCTTGATCTGCGCGATCTCGCTGCGTGCGACCTTGTTGCCGACGGTGTCCATCATGTACGCCGCCTTCAGCGTCAGCAGGCGCGCCATGTCGATCTCCATGCGCGAGTCGGCGATCTTGTCGACGTTGCCACCCAGGCGCGCCAATGGCCGGCCGAAGGCCGTGCGCTCGACCGAGCGCTTGCACATCAGCTCCAGCGCCCGCTCGGCCATGCCGATCGAACGCATGCAATGGTGGATACGGCCTGGGCCAAGGCGGCCCTGGGCAATCTCGAAACCACGCCCCTCGCCGAGGACCACGTTTTCATACGGCACCCGCACGTTCTCGAACAGCACCTCGGCATGGCCATGGGGTGCATCGTCATAACCGAATACCGGCAATGGGCGGACGATCTTCACCCCCGGCGCATCGGTCGGCACCAGCACCATCGAATGCTGCTGATGGCGCGGACCATCGGGGTTCGACAGGCCCATGAAGATCATCACCTTGCAGCGCGGGTCGCAGGCACCGGACGTCCACCATTTGCGGCCATTGATCACCCACTCGTCACCGTCACGCACTGCGGTGGCGGCCATGTTGGTTGCGTCCGAAGAAGCCACATCCGGTTCGGTCATGGCGAATGCCGAGCGGATGTCACCCCGCAGCAGCGGCTCCAGCCACTGGCGCTTCTGCGCCTCGCTGCCGTAACGCACCAGCACTTCCATGTTGCCGGTGTCCGGTGCCGAGCAGTTGAACGGCTCCGGGCCCAGCAGCGAACGGCCCATGATCTCGGCCAACGGTGCGTATTCCAGATTGCTCAGACCAGCGCCATATTCCGACTCCGGGAGGAACAGGTTCCACAAACCCTCGGCCCGGGCCTTGGCCTTGAGCTCTTCCATGATCGCAGTGGGTTGCCAGCGGTCGCCCTCGGCGACCTGGCGCTCGAATACCGGTTCGGCGGGATAGACGTAAGCATCCATGAAGGCGCTGACGCGCTCTCGCAGTGCCTGGACCTTGGGCGAATAGGCGAAATCCATCGGGGTTACCTTCACGGTTCGAAGTACATGGGCAGAGCCTAGAGCAGCCAGCCTCGATCTACCTAGTCTATTTTCCGCGTGTATAAACATTCATAACCGATATATGATCGGCCAATAATTCCAACAAAGAGCGGCGCCATGAACCTCAGCAAGGTCGACCTCAACCTGTTCATCGTCTTCGACGCGATCTACACCGAAGCCAACCTGACCCGCGCCGGGCAGATCGTCGGCATCACCCAGCCGGCGGTGTCCAACGCCCTGTCACGGCTGCGCGAAACCTTCAACGATCCGCTGTTCGTACGTACCGCCCAGGGCATGGTGCCCACGCCCATGGCGCAGAACATCATCGGCCCGGTGCGCAACGCCCTGGCGCTGCTGCGCACCTCGGTGCAGGAAAGCCGCATCTTCAACGCGCAGCAGGCCAACAAGACCTTCCGTATCAGCATGACCGACCTCACCGAGGCGGTGATCCTGCCGCCGCTGTTCCAGCGCCTGCGCCGCCTGGCCCCGGCAGTGCTGATCGAAAGCTTCCTGTGCAAGCGCCGCGAGACCACCAAGGAACTGGCCGCCGGGCGCCTGGACTTCGCCGTCGATGCCCCGCTGAACACCGACCCGCAGGTGCGCCACGTCAAGCTGATGCAGGACCGCTACGTCTGCGCGCTGCGCCAGGGCCACCCGCTGGCCGATACCAAGCTGACCCTCGACAATTACCTGGGCATGACCCACATCCATATCTCCAGCCGCCGCAACGGCCTGGGCTACGTCGACCTGGCACTGGGCAAGATGGGCGTGCAACGCAAGGTCGCGCTGCGCTCCCAGCATTACCTGATGGCTTCGCAGGTGTTGCAGCAGACCGACATGGCCATGACCGTACCCGAGCGCTTCGCCCGCCGTCACCAGCTGCGTTTCCAGCCGCTGCCGGTGGAGGTGCCAGCGCTGGAGACTCACCTGTACTGGCACGAAAGCACCGACCAGGACCCGGCCAACCGCTGGATGCGCGAGCAAATCATCGAATTGTGCGAGCGCGTGGTGGCCGAAGAAGAACGGGCGCTGGAGCCTGCTTGAAGCACTCATGGCCCTGTGGGCTCGCCTGGGGCCCACAGAGAGAAAACCATTTCTAATTGGTCTATCAATAGAGAAAAACATTCTCCATTAACCGGTGAACTGCAGCATAAAAAGCAAAATCATTTTCTCCCCAGCGCTTAGGCTTGATGCAACGATTGCCGACACCACGGCAACATTGCACGGATCCACCCCATGCCTAGCGCCCCGCTCTATTTCGACTACGCCGCCACCACTCCGGTCGATGACCGAGTCATCGAAACCATGCTCACCTGCCTCGGTCGCCAGGTTAACTTCGGCAACCCCGCTTCCAGTGGCCATGCCTACGGCCAGGCCGCACGCGTAGTGGTCGAGCAGGCCCGCCGGCAAGTGGCCGAGCGGGTTGGCGCCCGCGCCGACGACATTGTCTGGACATCGGGCGCCACCGAGTCCAACAACCTGGCACTCAAGGGCATCGCCCAGGGCATGGCCCAGCCGGGCCACTTGATCACCAGCCAGCTGGAGCACAAGGCCGTGCTCGACACGGTCAAGGAGCTGGAGCGCCAGGGCTGGGCCATCACCCGCCTGGCGCCGGACGCCAGCGGCCTGATCCAGCCCTACGCCGTGCAGGCAGCACTGCGCGCGGACACCCGCCTGGTATCGCTGATGGCCGTCAACAATGAGCTGGGCACCATTACCGATTTCGCTGCCATTGGCGAACGGGTTCGCGCCCATGGCGCCCTGCTGCATGTGGATGCAGCGCAGGCGGTCGGCAAGCTGGCCATCGACCTGCAGGCAATGGCGGTGGACCTGATGTCGTTCTCGGCGCACAAGGTCTATGGGCCCAAAGGCATCGGCGCGCTGTATGTCGGGCCTCGCGCCCGTGAGCTGATGTGTGCGCAGATCCACGGTGGCGGGCACGAGCAAGGGCTGCGCTCGGGTACCTTGCCGACGCACCAGATCGTCGGCATGGGCAGTGCCTTCGCCCTGGCCGGTGAGCCGGGTGACAGCGAGCACCAGCGTATCGAACACTTGGCCAAGCGCCTGCGTGAAGGGTTGCTGGCATTGCCGGGGGTCAGCCTCAATGGCTGCGCCCTGCAGCGGATCCCTCACACCCTGAACCTGTGCATCGAAGCCAACGGCTTCAACAGCATGGCCTTGGCCAGTGAACTGGCGCTGTCGACCACCTCGGCTTGCAACTCGGCGAGCAACGCCGCCTCGCATGTGCTGCTGGCGCTGGGGCTGGATGAAGCGCGGGCACGCAAGAGTGTGCGCGTGAGTATCGGGCGGTTTACCAGCGAGGCCGAGGTGGACACGGCGATCGCGGTGTTCGGACGGGTCTTGACGGCAGCTTCGGCTGCGCTTTGGTAGCTGCCGCTCAGGCCTTGTTCGCGTTGAGTGCCACGGCTGCCCGGACCAGGCTGATGAATGCCTGCTCGTCGATTGCATGCCCTTCGAACACGTCGATGGCACGGCGCGTATTGCCGTCGAGACTGGCATTGAACAGCCCGGTCGGGTCGGCCAGATGTGCGCCTTTGGCGAAGGTCAGCTTGAGCTTGTCCTTGTAGCTTTCACCGGTGCACAGGATGCCGGCGTGGGACCAGACCGGGACGCCACGCCATTTCACTTCCTCCAGCACGTCGGGGTCGGCCTGGTGGATCAGGGCTCGCAGGCGTGCGAGGGCCGGGCCGCGCCAGTCGTCCAAGGCGGCGATGCGGGCGTCGATCTGTTCGCTGGGGGTCAGGTCAGGCATGGCAAGATCCAGAAGCGGTCAGTGGGCTTCTCAGTATCGTTCATGCATGACGAATGTGTCGGCAGTGCTGGCCTCTTCGCGGCGGTTCGACGCGAAGAGGCCGGCACTGCCCATAACGCATTTACAGGAAGGTGAACACTGTCGACGCCGGTAGGCGCGACTTGCTCAGGCCTGCATTGAAGTCCGTCTCGCTGCGATAGCCCAGGCTCAATACCACGACGCTGCTGTAGCCCTGCTCACGCAGCCCCAGCTCGGCATCCATCACCTTGCTGTCGAACCCTTCGATCGGCGTGGCATCCAGGCCATGGGCCGCTGCACCGAGCAGCGCGGTGCCCAACGCCAGGTAGGTCTGCTTCTCCATCCAGTGCTGCAGGTCTTTCTGATCGAAACGGTGCAGGTCCACATAGCCGCGACGGCTCTGGTTCTGCCCTGCCCGTGCCTGCTCGTCGCGGAAGCGGCCATCGGCCTGTTCCTGGTCGAGTACCGCATTCAGGTGCACCTCGGTCATCTCGGTGCGGGTGCAGAATACGATCACATGCGAAGCATCAAGGATCTTCGGCGAGTTGTAGGCAAAACGGCCGTCGGTGGCCTTGGCCAGGCGGGCCTTGCCTTCGGCGCTGTCGGCGACGATGAAATGCCAAGGCTGCGAGTTGACCGAGGATGGGCTGTGGCGCAGCTGTTCGAGCAGCGCATCGACCGTGGCCTGGGGAATCTTGCGGGCGGCATCGTAGGCCTTGGTGGTGTAACGGCGCTTGGCCAGGGAGACGGTATCCATGCTGCAACTCCAATCAACGAAACGGGATTTGTCGCGCATCTTATCTTTCCTGCAAACCGAAAAAAGCGGCAGAATGCAGCAACACTTTCACCCTTGGAGTGAAAATGCTCCGTTTCACCGACCTCGAACTGTTCGTGCGCAGCAGCGCCCTGGGCAGCTTCACCGCTGCCGCCCATGAAGCCGACCTGCTGCCCGGGCAAGTGGCCGCCGCGATCAAACGCCTGGAGCGCGACCTCGACGTGCGCCTGTTCGCCCGCACCACCCGCAGCCTGCGCCTGACCGCCGAGGGCGAGCTGTACCTGCCCACCGCCCAGCGTGTACTGGACACCCTGCGCCAGGGCCACGAGCAGCTTCACGCCAGCCACAGCACCTTGCGCGGGGTGTTGCAGGTGTCCGCACCTTCCGACATCGGCCGCAACCTCTTGCTGCCATGGCTCAGTGCCTTTCGCCGCGAGCACCCGGCGCTGAGCCTGCGCTTCTTCCTCTCCGACCAGATGGCCGATTTCAGCCGTGACCCGGTGGACATTGCCATCCGCTATGGCCTCAACCAGGACGCCAACTACATCGCCCTGCCGCTGGCCCCCTGGAACCGCCGGGTGGTGGTGGCCTCTCCCGGCTACCTGGCCCGCCACGGCCGCCCCCGCACGCCCGATGACCTGCAGCAGCATGACTGCCTGCTGTACCTGCAGCACAACCGCGTGTACGACAAGTGGCAGCTTGGCAACCGCACCGTGCAGGTACGCGGGCCGCTGGTCAGCGACGATGCCGACGTGGTGCGGCGCTGGGCGCTGGAGGGCGAAGGCATCGTCTACAAGTCGTGGCTGGACGTCAGCGCCAACATCGCCGCCGGCGAGCTGGAAATCCTGTTGCCGGAGTATCAGGGCGAAGCCACGCCGGTAACGCTGGTGTGCCCGCACCGCAAGCAGCTGTCGCCTGCGGTGACGCAACTGCACCTGTGGCTGCGCGAGCGTTTTGCCGCGCTGCAGCCTGCACAATTGTTCTAAACCGGCTGACGCATCTGGAGTAAGGTGAACTGCCCTACCCGTCAGCAGCGCAGCGCCATGAGCAACTGGATCGACCTCAAGCAAGACGCCGACACCGGCATCGAGTCGGTCCGTGCGCATTTTGTCGGCCACGCCTACGACCCGCACTGGCATGACAGCTTTCTGGTCGGCTTCACCGAGCAGGGTGTGCAGCAGTTCAACTGCCGCCGGGTGCGCCACCAGAGCACCGCAGGCCAGGTCTTCCTGCTCGAACCCGGCGACCTTCACGACGGCCACGCGCCGACCGCCGAAGGCTTCACCTATTCGACCCTGTACCTTGAAGCGAACTGGCTGGACAGCGAGTTGCGGGCGCTGTTCGAACAGGCTCCTGGCGACAGCCTGCCGCGTTTCGCCGACACCTTGTGCCACGACGAACGCCTGGCCCACGCCACCGCCCTGGCGTTCCAGGCGGTGCATGGCCAGGCGCTGCGCATCGTGCGCCAGACGGCCATGGACATGCTGCTGACCACCTTGACCAGCCACCTGCACTGGCGCAAGCGCCTCAACCCCGACCCGCGCCTGCCACTATCCGCACAGCGGGCGCGTGATTTCCTGCATGCCCATTTCGACCAGGACATCAGCCTAGAGCAGGTTGCCCAAGCCTGCGGAGTCGACCGCTTCCGCCTGACCCGGGCCTTCAAGGCCGCCTTCGGCCTGGCGCCCCATGCCTACCTGATCCAGCTGCGGCTGGCCCGCGCACGTCGCCTGCTCGCCCAGGGCCAGACACCTGCCGAGGTGGCCATGGCACTGGGTTTTGCCGACCAGAGCCACCTGGGGCGCTGGTTCCGGCGTGCTTATCAGCTGACCCCGGCCGATTACCGCCGCCGCTGCTCAAACCTTCCAGACTGACGCCAGCTCCGCTGCGAGCATGGGGCTCTGATCAATCGGAGTCGCTTGCCATGTCACAATCGTTGTTGCCCTTCATCCTTTTCGCCCTGGTCTCGAGCATCAGCCCGGGGCCGACCAACCTGCTGATCCTTGCCCACGGTGCCCGGCAAGGCCTGCGCGCAAGCCTGGCACCGCTGCTGGCAGCCTGCGGTGCGGCAGCGGCAATCGTGTGGCTGGTCGGCCTGGGTCTGGGTGAAGCGCTGGTGCGCCATCCGTTGGCCCAGCAGGCGATGTGCTGGGCTGGAGTGCTGTGGTTGAGCTGGCTGGCCTGGCGCATGTTGTGCAGTGCCGGCGAGCCGCTGGAGAGTGCAGGCGGTAAGCCGTTCGGCGCGATCAGCGCAGCGTCTTTGCAGGTGGTCAACCCGAAGGTGTGGATGATGGCGGTGGCCGTCATTGGCGTGTTTGCCGCGCCGACGCTGCCGGTGTGGCAGTTGGCGCTGGTGTTCCTGCTGATTGCCGTGCCGTGCATGGCGGTGTGGGCAATTCTGGGGGCAGGTAGTGCGCGCTGGTTGCAGGCGCCGGGGCGGTTGCTGTGGTTCAACCGGGGGTTGGCGGGGTTGCTGCTGGTGTCGGCCTGGGCTGCGGTCTTGAGTTGAATCTCGAGGTTTCCTGTACTGGCCTCTTCGCAGGTAAACCCACTCCCACAGGAATTGCACAGCTTTCAAGGTCTATGCAGTCCCTGTGGGAGCGGGTTTACCCGCGAAGAGGCCGGTGCAGGCAATCAGTGGTTCAGGGCCTCACGGAACCGCCGGGTACTGGCCACGGCCAGCAGCAGACCGACCACCGCCACGCTACCGCCAACCATGCCGATGTCCGCCACGCCCATCTGGCTGCTGACGATACTGCCCAGCAACGCCCCGCCACCGATGCCGATGTTGTAGATGCCGGAGAACAGCGCCATGGCCACGTCGGTGGCATCGGACGCCAGCTTCAGGGTCTTGGACTGCAGCGACAAGCTGAAGCTGAGGATCGCCACGCCCCAGAACATGCTCAACACCGCGAACACATAGAAATTGCCCGACAGCGGCAGCAGCAACAGCAGGCAAGCCGCCAGCACCCCGATCGCCCCCACCAGGAAGCCATGGGGGAAGCGCTCGCTGTACCGGCTGAACAGCAGCGAGCCGAACACGCCAGCGCCACCGAACAACAGCAGCAACAGCGTGGTGCGCTCGCCGCCGATCTGCGCCACGTGCAGGGCGAATGGCTCGATATAGCTGTAGGCGGTGAATTGCGCGGTGATCACCAGCGTCACCAGCAGGTAGGTAATCACCAGCGCCGGGCGCTTGAACAAAATCGGCAGGCTGCGCAGCGAACCGGAGTTCTGGCTCGGCAGCAACGGCAGCGAATTCATCAGGCACAGCATGGTCACCAACGCTACCCCAGCAATGCTGAGGAAGGTGATGCGCCAGCCCAGTGCCTCGCCCACCACCCGCCCCAGTGGAATGCCAAGCACCATCGCCAGAGTCGTGCCCGTCGCCAGCAACCCCAGTGCCTTGGCCTGCTGCCCTGGCGGTGCCACGCGCACGGCCAGCGACGCGGTAATGGCCCAGAACACGGCGTGGGCCAGGGCGATGCCGATGCGGCTGACCAGCAGCATGGCAAAGCTCTGCGACAACCACGACAGCAGGTGGCTGAGGATGAACACCAGGAACACGAACAGCAGCAGGCGCCGGCGCTCGATGTTGCGGGTGAGCAGCATCATCGGCAGCGAAGCCAGCGCCACCACCCAGGCATAGATGGTCAGCATCAGGCCGACCTGCGCGGTGGTCATGTCGAAGCTGCTGCCGATGTCGCTGAGCAACGCCACCGGGACGAACTCGGTGGTGTTGAAGATGAAGGCCGCCAGGGCCAGGGCAATCACGCTCAGCCAGCTGCCGCCACCCGCGGTCGGGGGCAAGTGGGTGGGGATGGGTCCGTTCATGGGCTGGAATCTGTTCTCCACAGGCAAAGCGAAAGGACGCGCGTCAGGGGCCAAGTATCGGCCGCGCTGAGGCACGGGTTTGTTATTGGATGGATTGCCCGCATGGTACGCGTCACGCCGGGGCCTCACAACCATGGCAGCATTGGGAGTACCATGCGCGCTTCATGTGTACGGCACTGCGGAACAAGGAGTCATCCGCCCATGGACAAGCAGCCCTCCCGGCAATGCGTCAGCAGCGTGTTGCTGCTGGACGACGGCAGCCTGCTGGCGCGCATCGGCATGCCCGGCGAAACAGGCCAGGTGCTGCGTATCGATCACCACGGGGTGGTTCCCGTCATCGGCCTCGCGCATTTCGGCCGCTGCCCGCAACGCCGTTACTTCGCCCTGGCCAATGCCGATGGGGTACGGGTGACCGATGGCTGGGGTGGCCCGCAGGTGGCGAAGCTGCGCTGGCCGAACGGGCTGGAGGGCCTGCCAAAGGGTTACCCGTTCGAGCCTTTCGACCTGCCGCCAACACCGACCACGCTGGTCCCCTTCCCTGATGGGCAGCGGGTGCTGCTGGTCAGCGCCGAAGGTATCTTCGTGCTCGCCAGCAAAGGAGCCACGCGCCTGTTGCCACGCCAGGTGCAGATTCTCGAAGCACTGGCGACAGGCACCGACCCGGACGATATCGCCTTGGGGCTGTCGATGGCGCACGGCGCCGTGTCGCCCGATGGCCGGCTGATCGTGGTCGGCGAACACAACAGCCCGCACCTGGTGCTGAACGAACAGCTTGAGGTGATCGGCGAGATTGCCACCGGCAGCGAACAGGCACGGGTCGACGGTGACAGCCACATCCAAGACGGCTGTACCCAAGGTAATGCCTACGTTAGCTTACGGGCGCATGCCAAAGATGACGAAGTGCGGCACGCGCTGTTATGGCAGGAGTGGGCCAGCGCACTGCTGCGCTAGCGCCGGTACCGCCAGCGATCAGCCCTGCAGGGTCGCCATGTCGATCACGAAGCGGTACTTCACATCGCCCGCGATCATGCGCTCATAGGCCTGGTTGATGTTGCGGATGTCGAGCATCTCGATGTCGCAACGGATGTCATGGGCGGCACAGAAGTCCAGCACTTCCTGGGTTTCGGCGATGCCGCCAATCAGCGAACCGGCCAGCACCCGACGCTTCATCACCAGGTTGGCGGCATGCACGGCCGGGTCGATCGGCTCGATCAGGCCAACCAGGATGTGTACGCCGTCGAACTTCAGGGTCTCCAGGTACGGGTTGAGGTCGTGCTGCACCGGAATGGTGTCGAGCAGGAAGTCGAAACGGCCGGCGGCGGCACGCATCTGCTCGGCATCGGTGGACACGATCACGTGGTCGGCGCCCTGGCGGCGGGCTTCCTCGGCCTTGGCCTGGGAGCGGGTGAACAGGGTCACTTCGGCGCCCAGGGCCTTGGCCAGCTTGATGCCCATGTGGCCCAGCCCGCCCATGCCGAGGATGCCGATCTTGTGGCCGGGGCCGACGCCATGGTGCTTGAGCGGCGAGTAGGTGGTGATGCCCGCGCAGAGGATCGGCGCCGCGCTGGGCAGGTCCATGCCGGCCGGGATGCGCACCACGAAATGCTCGCTGACCACGATGCTGCTGGAGTAACCACCCATCGTGTTGCTGCCATCGACCCGGTCCGGGGTGGCGTAGGTCATGGTCGGGCCTTCCAGGCAGTATTGCTCCAGGTCCTTGGCGCAGGCCTCGCAGTGGCGGCAGGAGTCGACCATGCAACCGACGCCGACCAGGTCGCCGACCTTGTGCAAGGTGACCTTGTCACCCACGGCGGTGACCCGGCCGATGATCTCGTGGCCGGGCATCAGCGGGTAGACGGCGATGCCCCACTCGTTGCGTGCCTGGTGGATGTCGGAGTGGCACACGCCACAGTAGAGGATGTCGATGGCGACATCGTCCGGGCGCGGTGCGCGGCGCTCGAAGGTCATGGGGGCCAAAGGGCTGGTCGGGGTTTGGGCGGCGTAACCGATGGCGGTGTACATGCGGGACCTCACAGGGAAGTGAAACGATTCAGGGCGCGCATTCTGCTCGCCATCCTCCTCCCGGCCCACGGCTGATTCTCCGGCATCCATGCCTGATTCTCCGAACCTGTCGGCGGCCATCTGGCGCTGGCCAGCCAATCTGCGATCATGAAACTGTCTGATTCTCTGCCCTGGTTCATCATGCAACTGACCCGCCACGTCGACGCCAACGCCCCGCTGTGTTCGCTGATCCGCAGCCTGGCCACCCGCCCGGGTTTCGTACCCACGCACCTGCCCCAGGTGCAGGTACTGAGCTGGGACCACTACGTGGCCAGCAGCCCGCAAATCTACGAGCCGAGCCTGATGATCCTGGCCCAGGGCAGCAAACTGGCGCGCCTGGGCCCGCGTACCCTGGAGTACGGTGCCGGCCATTACCTGGTGCAGGCGCTGTCGGTGCCATTCATGTGCGAAACCTTTGCCACCGCCGACGAGCCACTCCTGGGCGTGGCGGTGGACATCGACCGTGGTGTGCTGGGTGAACTGGTGCAGAGCATGGACCTGGCGCCCGACCCGGCGGTACAGGCGCAAACGCCACAGTCGATGACCTCGGCGGCGCTCGATGCACCGATGCGTGAGTCGGTAGAACGCCTGCTGCACTGCCTGCAGGACCCGGTCGACGCCAAGGTGCTGGGCCCGGCGCGCATTCGCGAGGTGCTGTATACCGCCCTGCGCGGCCCCCAGGCCGGGGTGCTGCGGGCGCTGGTGGAGCAACAGGGGCACTTCGCCCGCATCGGCGCGGCGCTCATGCACTTGCGCGAGCATTACACCGAGCCGCTGAGTGTCGAGGCGCTGGCGGCCTGCGCCAACATGAGCGTGTCGACCTTCCACGAGCACTTCAAGCGCTGCACCGACATGGCACCGATGCAGTACCTCAAGCGCCTGCGCCTGCTCAAGGCGCAGCAGATGCTGATCGGTGAAGGGCTGGGGGTGGCGCAGGCGGCGCATCGGGTGGGCTACCAGAGCACCTCGCAGTTCAGCCGCGAGTACAAGCGCCAGTTTGCCCGCAGCCCGGGGGATGAGCTGCCCTACCAGAGCCTGCCGGTCTGACCCTGGCCCGGGTCACTGCCGCTCGACCATGGCAATGATCGCAGCCTGCAACTCGGCCTTGGCCTGCCCCGCCTCCAATTCCCCTGCCGCAGCCGCCTGCGACAGCGCCTCGGCCGCGCCCACCAGCAGGCGCATGCCCGCCGCGCCAATCGCACCACGGGGGGAAAAATCGCCCAGCGCTGCGCGGCACTTGTCGAGAAACGGCTGTTCATAGGCCCGCTTCAACGTCTCAAGCTCCGGCGACCCGGCCAGCGCCGCCGACACCCCAGGCATCTCCCGCCCCTGGCTCATGACGCAATCGACATACGCAGCGGCAATGACCCCGGCACGCCCCGGCAAGGTCGCCTCACAGCCGTCCAGCGCCTGCGCGAGCATTACCGACTGGCGTGCATCGTAATCCTGGTACAACGCCGCCAGCAGCCCGGTGCGGGTCTCGAAATGGTCATACACCACTGGTTTGGTGACCCCGGCCTGCTCCGCCAGGCGACCGAGGCTCAGGGCTTCGGTGCCTTCCTCGCGCACCAGTTGCCAGGCCACGTCGAGTAGCTGGCGCCGCCGCTCTTCGCGGGAAAGTCGCTTGCGTGGCTGAGCCTTGTCATCGCTTGACATCAATTACCTACCAAAAGTAACTTACTAAACGTAACTTACCTTGAGTATATAGCGCTCAAGGCAGCAACGCACCTTCACACTGGAGAGACCACCATGCAAGCCTTGATCGTCATCGGCCATCACGACCCCGAGTCCCTGACCCATGCCCTTGCCCGGCAGATTGCCGAAGGCCTGGCCAGCGTCGGCCACGGTAGCGAAATCGCCGACCTGGCCCGCGAAGGCTTCGACCCCCGTTTCGGCCTGGCTGACCACGCCGTGCACCGGGGCCTGGCCGCACCACCGGCCGACGTGCTGCTGGAGCAGGCCCGCATCGACCGCGCCGATACCCTGGTGCTGGTCTACCCGATCTACTGGTGGTCGCTGCCGGCCCTGCTCAAAGGCTGGGTCGAGCGGGTGTTCAGCAATGGCTGGGCGTTCGACTACCAGGGCGGCGTCACCACCAAGAAACTGCGTGGCATGAAGGTGCACCTGGTCGGTGTGGCGGGTGCCGATGCCGGCAGCTTCGAGCGCCATGGCTACGGCGAGGCGATGCGCGTGCAGATCGAGCACGGCATCTTCGACTATTGCGGCGCCGAGGTGCTCAGTTCGACCCTGCTGGATGACAGCGAAGGGCCGGATGCCGCCCTGCACCTGCGTACTGCCCGCGCCCTGGGCGAGCAGCTGTTCACGCCGGCCCGCAGCCAGATCGCCTGAGCGGCGCTAGTCGGTCAGCGGCCATTGCGCCAGCGGCCAATAACGGCCCTTGCGCGATTCGTACAAGGTGAAATGCCGGGCGCCGAGATGGAACTCGGGCGCCGCGGCCGCCTCCGGGGCCTGGCCGCGAAAGTCCCGTGACAGGGTGAGGTGCGGGCGGTACTCGCGGGCCTGTTCTTCGAACCCCATTGGCAACAACGCCTGCTGCAAGCCATAGACCAGCTGGCGCAAGGCGACAGGCGTTTCCAGCGGCTCCAGCACCAGCACATTGGCGCGCTGCCAGGTCTTCAGCTGATCCAGCAGCAGGCGCAACGGCGCGCCCGGCCGCGCCAGGTTGTCCACCGCGGCACAGATGGCCGGCACCTGCGCCGCATCCACATCACCGAGAAACAGCAAGGTCAGGTGGAAGTTTTCGCTCGGCACCGGCTTGCCGCTGCGCAGATTCAGGCCGCGCCGCCACTGGCTGATCGCACGGCGTTGGGCGTCGCTGACCGGCAAGGCGAAAAACAGCCTTTTGAACGGGGTGCCACTCGGGCGAATGTCCTGAATCATGTGAACTCCATCACGTGAAACGTTTTTGCACGCTATAGGGCATTACACCAATGTCGCCCCGCATTAACGTAACAATAAGTACAAACTGCCCCCATGATTGTTTATGCTGGCGAGCTTATGCCATGGCGCATGGCCATTTCTCGACAAGTAAACGTCCATGAAAATTGCACTCGTACTGATCTTCGTCCTCTCGATCGCCTATGTTCACCTGCGCGGTCGGGTACGCCACAAGCTGACCCGCCAGCTGGGGGACCACTCCAGCTTCCTGGCCCCGGTAAACAGCTTCCTGTACCTGTTCTCCAAGCACCCGGCCAAGCCCTATCTGCCGGTCGAGGCGTTCCCCGAACTGCAGCCGCTCATGGACCATTGGCAGGAGATCCGTGCCGAAGGCCAGCAGCTGCTGCATGTGGGCGAGATCAAGAAGTCCGACAATTATGACGACGTCGGTTTCAATTCGTTCTTCAAGACCGGCTGGAAGCGCTTCTACCTGAAGTGGTACGGCGAAAGCCACCCGTCGGCCATGGCCCTGTGCCCGCGTACCACCGAGCTGCTGCAAGGCATTGGCACGGTCAAGGCGGCGATGTTCGCCACCCTGCCACCCGGCGCCAAGCTGGTCCGCCACCGTGACCCGTACGCAGGCTCCTACCGCTTCCACCTCGGCCTGGACACGCCGAACGATGACGGTTGCTACATCGATGTGGACGGCGAGAAATACTCCTGGCGCGATGGCGAGGGCGTGGTCTTCGACGAGACCTACATCCACTACGCGGCCAACACCACCGAGCACAACCGCATCATCCTGTTCTGCGACATCGAGCGCCCGCTGAAGTACCGCTGGGCCACCGCGTTCAACCGCTGGTTCAGCCGCAACGTCATGGCCGCCGCCGCAGCGCCCAACGACGCCGGCGACAAGACCGGTGGCATCAACCGCCTGTTCACCCGCATCTACAAGATCCGCGAGCGTGGCAAGGCGCTGAAGAAGCGCAACCGCATGCGCTACTACCTGGAGAAGTGGCTGGTGGTCGCGGCCCTGGTACTGGTATTCGTCTACATCTGACGCCCCTCCTGCAGCCTATCGCCGGCAACCGGCGATAGGCGCAATTTCGACTAGCCTGAAGTTCCTCCCGCAACCTTCCCAAGGTGAAGACGATGAGCATGATGGACTGGGACGCCTACCGTAAGCAGTTGATGGCCGGCATCGGCGATCTCAAGCAATTGTCCCCCGACACCGTGGCCGGCTACATGACCGCCAGCGGCGCGGGTGCCAAGACCAACCACCTGGACGCCAAGACCCGCGAGCTGATCTCCCTGGCCGTGGCTGTCACCACCCGCTGCGACGGCTGCATCGCCGTGCACTCACAGCAAGCCGTCAAGCACGGCGCCACCCGCGAAGAGATCGCCGAGGCGCTGGGTGTGGCCGTGGCGATGAATGCCGGGGCCGCACTGGTCTACTCGGCCCGCGCCATGGATGCGGTGGGCAAGGCCAACGGCTGAAGCCCGACGGCGTCGCCGCCCTTGCGCGACGGCGCCGCGCCACCCAGACTTGGCGGCCTAGCCACTGCAGGAACCGCCATGATCCACATCCGCCCCATGACGCCCGATGACTTCGAGCGTTTCTGGCCGACCTTCCAGGCCATCGTCCAGGCCCGCGAAACCTACGCCTTCGACCCCGAACTGGACGTCGAGCAGGCACGCCAGCTGTGGCTGCAACTGCCACTGCATACCCTGGTGGCCGAAGCCGATGGCGAGCTGCTCGGCTCCTACTACCTCAAGGCCAACGCCGCCGGCCCTGGCGCCCATGTCGGCAACTGCGGCTACATGGTCTGCGACGCCGCCCGTGGCCGTGGCGTGGCCCGGCTGATGTGCGAGCACTCGCAGAAGCTGGCGCGCCAGGAAGGCTTTTTGGCGTTGCAGTTCAATTCGGTGGTGGCGAGCAACGAAGTGGCAGTGGCGTTGTGGACCAAGCTGGGCTTCGAGACCGTCGGCCGCCTGCCCAAAGCCTATCGCCATGCCCGCCTGGGGTTGGTCGACTGCCTGGTGATGTACAAGTGGCTGGCCGATGAGCCGGTGGTGGAGAAGCCTCCCCTGCTGATCGGGCGCAAGAACATCGAAGCACGGGTGTCGCGCCGCCGCGGGCGCTGACACGCGCATTTGACGTGCTGGCCATTCGATGGTCAGATGCGCGCCAGTTTCAGGTGTCCTGCGCCGCCGTGCGCAGGGTGAAACGGGAAGCCGGTGCGTCGTGGTTCACGACAAGTCCGGCGCTGCCCCCGCAACGGTAAGCGAGCGATGCCTTCGACACACCACTGTGCGCCAGCATGGGAAGGTGAAGGCCTCACGCCCCTCGCAAGCCCGGAGACCGGCCTGAAGCCTCACTTGGCAACCCGCGGTGGGCGGGCGCAGGCCGGTATCCGCGTGCGCCCCTGCATGCGTGGTGTGCCTTTGCGTGTTTTCCACCGGGATCCATTCATTCCTGCAGTAGTGGAACGACATGTCCCGATTCATCAAGCTTCACCCCCTGGCGGCCTGCCTGGCCGTCACGCTGCCAGCCCTGGCCGACGAACCTGTGCTGAACCTCCCTTCCACGGCCATCACCGATAGCCGTGACCCGCAACACGTCGACCTGGCCACGCCCACCGAGGCCGGTTCACGGCTCAACCTCACTGCCCTGGAAACCCCGGCCAGCACCAGCAGCATCACGGCCGAACAGATCGAGCAGCGCAACAACCTCACCGTGCAGGACGCCGTGACCCGCTCGCCCGGCATCACTTTCATCGGCAACCCGGGCGATGGCGGCACTGGCCTTTCGGCGCGCGGTTTCACCGGCCATGGCTCGGTGATGACCCTGTTCGACGGCGCGCGCCTGTACACCGGGGCCGGCACCCAGACCTTCCCGGTCGACCCGTGGATGGTCGAGCAGATCGACGTCATCCGCGGCCCGGCTTCGGTGCTGTATGGCGAAGGCGCGACCGGCGCGGTGATCAACGTGATCCCGAAAAAACCCTTCGCTGGCGACATCCACAACCGCCTGCGCCTGGGCTACGGTTCCTGGGACCGCCAGCAACTGGGCCTGGACAGCGGCGGCAGCCTCAGCGAGCGCCTGAGCTATCGCCTGACCCTGAACCAGCAGGCCGGCAACGGCTGGGTCGACCGCACCGACTCGCGCAGCCTGGCGCTCAGTGCCGCGCTGCGTTTCGATGCCAGCGACGACCTGAGCTTCACCCTCGCCCACGAACGCGGCGACGCCCAGCCCGCCAACTACTACGGCACGCCGCTGATCGACGGCCATTACCGCAGCAGCCTGCGCAAGAAGAACTACAACGTCCAGAACGATGAGCAGCGCTACCACGACGAGTGGACCCGCTTCACCACCGACTGGACGATCAACGATCAGCTCAGTGCCAGCAACCAGCTCTACTACATCAAGAGCCGCCGCCACTGGCGCAATGCCGAGAACTACAGCTGGGACGCCGATCGCGCGCTGCTGGAGCGCCAGAGCTACCTGGAGATCAAGCACAACCAGGAGCAGATCGGCGACCGCCAGACCTTCACCTTCGACCACAGCCTGTTCGGCCTGGCCAGCAAGACGCTGGTCGGCGTCGAATACAACAAGGTGCGTTTCAACGTCGATAGCAACCGGCCGTACAACGACGTGGGCGGCGACTACATCGACCCATGGCAGCCGACCCCGGGCTGGTTCCACAGCGACTCGCCAACCCGCCCACAGACGCTGTCCACCACCCACACCTTCGCCCTGTTCGCCGAGAACCGCCTGCAGCTCAGCGAGCGCCTGTCGCTGGTCACCGGCGTGCGCCGCGACCAGAACCACATCGACCGCGACAACCTGGTCGATGGCAGCCGCAGCGACCGCAGCCTGCAGGGCGGCAACTGGCGCGCCGGGCTGGTGTTCGCCGTCACCGACGACCTGTCGCTGTATGGCCAGTACTCCACCAGCGAGGACGGCGTGGACAACCTGGTCAGCCTCAGCCCGTCGCAGATGCACTACGACCTGACCGAGGCGAAGCAGACCGAGCTGGGCCTCAAGCAGCGCTTCTGGGAGGGCCGTGGCGAGTGGACGCTGGCGGCGTTCCATATCGTCAAGAAGAAGCTGCTGGTGGATGACCCGATCACCCACGAGGCCCAGCAGGCCGGGCAGCAGACCTCCGACGGCCTGGAGGCGTCGCTGGAACTGGCCCTGGGGCAGCAGTGGCAGGTGTCGGCCAATGCCGCTCTGGTGCGGGCGAAGTACGATGATTTCGACGAGGTGGTCGATGGCGTGGCCCTGGACCGTGCCGGCAACCGCCCGGCGAATGTGCCACGGCGCACGGCCAACCTGTGGTTGACGAAGGGCTTCGGCCAGCAGGTGGAAGCCGGGATTGGCGCACGGTATGTGGATGAACGTTATGCCGACACGGCCAATAGCCAGAGTGCGCCGGGGTACACCGTGGTCGATGCCAACATCGGCTGGCAGGTGCTGCCCGATGTGCGCCTGGGGTTGCAGGTGAACAACCTGTTCGACCGGGAATATGTGGCGTCAGTGTTCAGTGGCGAGCAGTGGGTGATGGGCGCGCCAAGGTCGTACTTCGCTACCGTGGATTACACCTTCTGACTTGAGGGCCTCTTCGCGGGCAAGCCCGCTCCCACAGGATTTCCACTCACTTGAAAAGGGTAGTGAACCTGTGGGAGCGGGCTTGCCCGCGAAGAGGCCGGGTCAGGCAACACAAAAACTGCTATCAAGTGTAAAAGGAATAGTTATAAGATAACGTTTCATTTGACAATCATTCCTGCCTGCGACCGCCTTCCATGACCAGCGCCTCAGCCCTCCCCACCCAGCTCACCCAGCGCCTGCAGAGCATCGACGCCCTGCGCGGCCTGGTGATTCTGTTCATGCTGCTCGACCACGTACGCGAAACCTTCTTCCTGCACCGCCAGGTCAGCGACCCGATGACCATCGATGCCACCGACCCGTCGCTGTTCGCCAGCCGCACCCTGGCCCACCTGTGCGCCCCGGTGTTCGTCCTGCTCACCGGTCTGTCAGCCTGGCTGTATGGCGAGAAGTACCAGGGCCGCAGCGATGTGTCGGCGTTCCTGTTCAAGCGCGGGCTGTTCCTGGTGGTGCTGGAGTTCACCCTGGTCAATTTCGCCTGGACCTTCCAGCTGCCACCGAGCGTGGTCTACATGCAGGTGATCTGGGCCATCGGCGTGAGCATGATCGCGCTGTCGCTGCTGGTGTGGCTGCCGCGTCCTGCCTTGCTCGCCCTGGGCGCGCTGATCATCGCCGGGCACAACCTGCTCGATGGCCTGCACTTCGGCGTGGAATCGGCCCTGCATGTGCCGTGGGCGATCCTGCACGACCGTGGCTGGCTGGAGGTCTCGGAGAACCTGCGCCTGCGCACTTCCTACCCGGTGCTGCCGTGGGTCGGCGTGATCGCCCTGGGCTACGGCCTCGGCCCGTGGTTCGCCCGTGGCAGCGACGCCGGTGAGCGCCAGCACCGCCTGCTGATGGCCGGCGTCATCGCCCTGCTCGGCTTCATGGTGCTGCGCATCTACAACGGCTACGGCGAGGCGCCGTGGAGCGGCTACCCGACCGTCACCCAGACCCTGATGAGCTTCTTCAACATCACCAAGTACCCACCTTCACTGCTGTTCCTGGCCCTGACCCTGGGTTGCGGCCTGCTGATGCTGCGCGCCTTCGAGCGCGCCGGGCTGGCCCGCTGGATCAGCACCTTGGCGGTGTTCGGCGCGGCGCCGATGTTCTTCTACCTGCTGCACCTGTACGTGCTCAAGCTGCTGTACCTGGCCTGCGTGGCGCTATTCGGCCTCAACCATGGCGACTACTTCGGCTTCGACGGCATCGGCGCGGTGTGGCTTGCCGCGCTGCTGCTGGCGGCGGCGCTGTACCTGCCGGTGCGCGGGTTTGCCCGGCTCAAGGCGCGCCGGCGCGACATCCGCTGGCTGAAGTACTTCTGATTTTGCGTTTCACCCAGCGGCCGGATGGTCTACCATGCCGGCCGCCGGTTTCCACCACGGAATTAATAGGGAATCCCAGGCCCGCCCAGCAAGGCGTGCCAATCGGAACTGCCCCCGCAACTGTAGGTGCCGAGCCTGCTCCATCGATGCCACTGGATCATCATCCGGGAAGGCCGGAGCCGGGCGAGGACGCACCAGTCAGGAGACCTGCCGGCCAACATTCACCAACCGGCGGGGTGTCCGGGATGGCCATCCGTGTTGCCCCTGCGCGTGCAGGGGCTTGGCGATGCCTGTCCGTGCGTTCCTCACCAGAACTGTCCGACAGGAGATCGCCCAGCATGCTGCCCCGTATCGCCACCTTGCTCGCCGGCCTGAGCCTCACCGGCCTGGCCCAGGCCGCTGCCACCCACTACCCGCTGACCGTCGACAACTGCGGCGCGCCGCAGACCTTCGCCCAGGTGCCCGAGCGCGCGGTCACCATCGGCCAGGCCGGTACCGAGATGCTCTATGCCCTGGGCCTGGGTGAGAAGCTGGCCGGCACCTCGTTGTGGTTCAACAACGTATTGCCCGAATACCAGGCACTGAACGACAAGGTGCCCCGCCTGGCCGACAACGAGCCCAGCTTCGAAGCCGTGGTCGCCAAGCGCCCGCAACTGGTGGCGGTGCAGTTCGAGTGGATGGTCGGCGCCCAAGGCGCGGTCGCTACCCGTGAACAGTTCAGCGAGCTGAACATTCCAACCTACCTGCTGCCCTCGGACTGCGAAGGCAAGAACAACCTGGTCGGTGCCGACGGCACCCGCCTGCAGGCGTTTAAAGTCGAGAGCATCTACAAGAGCGTCAGCCAGCTGGCCGAGATCTTCGACGTGCAGGATCGTGGCGTCGCACTCAATGCCAACCTCAAGGCACGCCTGGACAGTGCGCAACAGCAACTGAGCGGCAAGGACCTGAGCAATACCTCGGCACTGTTCTGGTTCTCCAGCGCCGACCTCGGCATCGACCCCTACGTCGCCGGTCGCCAGGGCGTGGCCGACTTCATGCTGCGCACCCTGGGCGTGCGCAACGTGGTCGAATCCACCGAAGAATGGCCGACCGTGGGCTGGGAGACCCTGGCCAAGGCCAACCCGACCTGGCTGATCATCGCGCGCATGGACCGCCGCCGCTTCCCCGCCGATGACTACCAGAAGAAGCTCGAATTCCTCCATAGCGACCCGGTGACGAAGAACATGGACGCGGTAAAGAACAACCGCATCATCATCCTCGACGCCGACGCCATGCAGGCCGGCATCCGCCTGTTCCGTGGCCTGCAGACCTTGTCTGCAGCCTTCGCCAGCGGTAAAGCGGCGCAGTGATGAAAGCCCTGCCCTTCACCGCCCTGGCCATGCTGGCCCTGCTCGCGGCCGTGCTGGCCGGTACCGCCATCGGCGAAACCAGCCTGTCGCCACAGTTGGTCTACCAGGTGCTGGCCAACCACCTGTGGCAGGCCGGCTACCCGGTCGACCCGATCGACGCCGGCATCGTCTGGAACTACCGCCTGACCCGCGCCCTGATCGCCGCCGCCTGCGGTGCAGGGCTGGCGACCTGTGGGGTGATCCTCCAGGCGCTGCTGCGCAACCCGCTGGCCGAGCCCTACCTGCTCGGGCTGTCCGCCGGCGCTTCGACCGGTGCGGTGCTGGTCGGCCTGCTGGGCCTAGGCAGCGTCGCCCTGAGCATGTCCGGCGGTGCCTTCGTCGGCGCCCTGGCGGCCTTTGCCCTGGTGCTGGTGCTGGCCCGAGCGGCCGGGCCGAGCAGTCACAACACCCAGGTGATCCTCGCGGGTATCGCCGGCTCGCAACTGTTCACTGCCCTCACCGCCTTCCTCATCACCAAGTCGGCCACCGCCGAGCAGGCGCGCGGCATTCTGTTCTGGCTGCTGGGCAACCTCAGCGGCGTGCGCTGGCCGTCGGTGTGGATGGCGTTACCGGTGGCGCTGTTCGGGCTGGTGGTGTGCCTGTGGCACCGCCGGGCGCTGGATGCCTTCACCTTCGGCGCCGACTCGGCGGCCTCGCTGGGCATCGCCGTGCGCCGCACGCAGTGGCTGCTGATCAGTTGCGCAGCACTGGTAACAGCCGTGATGGTGTCGATCGTCGGCGCCATCGGTTTCGTCGGCCTGGTCATCCCCCACGCCCTGCGCCTGCTGCTCGGCCCCGGCCATGGCCGCCTGCTGCCGGCCAGCGCCCTGGGCGGCGCGCTGTTCCTGATTGCCGCCGATGTGCTGTCGCGCACCTTGATCAGCGGCCAGGTGATTCCGGTCGGCGTGGTCACCGCCTTGATCGGCGCACCGGTGTTCGCGCTGATCCTGGTCAGCCGCCGGGGGCGTCCATGACCGTCATGAATACCGTGCACGTCGCTCCACTCGCCTGCCGGGGGCTTGGCCTGCAATTGTCGGGCAACACCGTGCTGTGCAACATCGACCTCAACGTGGTGGCCGGTGAAACCCTGGGCATCGTCGGCCCCAATGGCTCGGGCAAATCGTCCCTGCTCAAGTTGCTGGCCGGGCTGCGCACGCCGGGCACCGGCAGTGTGCAACTGCTCGGCGACCCGCTGGCGCGCCTGCCGCGCCGGCGTGTCGCCCAGGCGCTGGCACTGGTCGAGCAGCAGGCCGACACCCTCGATGCAATCAATGTGTTCGATGCCGTTGCCCTGGGGCGCACGCCCTGGCTGTCGGCGCTGGCACCGTTTTCCCGGGAGGATCGTGCCATCGTCGAACAGGCCCTGGCCGACCTCGACGCCACGCACCTGCGTGAACGGATCTGGAGCTCGTTGTCCGGCGGCGAGCGCCAGCGCGTACATATTGCCCGCGCCCTGGCCCAACGCCCGCAGGTGCTGCTGCTCGACGAGCCGACCAACCACCTCGACATCCAGCACCAGCTAAGCCTGTTGCAACAGGTCCAGGCACTGCCGGTGACCACCCTGGTGGCCCTGCACGACCTCAACCAGGCGCTGACCTGCGACCGTGTGGCGGTGCTCGACAAGGGCCACCTGGTGGCCCTCGGCAAACCGTTGGAGGTGCTCACCCCCGAACGCCTGCTGAGCACCTTCGGCGTGCACGCCCACTACCTCACCGACCCCTTCGACGGCGCGCGCATCCTGCGTTTTCGTGCCCCTTGAATGACAGGAAGTTCCCGCATGTTGCTGCGCCCCGCTGCTGTGCTTTTATCCCTGCCACTGGCAGGCCTGACCCCGTTCGCCCTCGCGGACTCGGCTCAATCGCAAGGCAGCGGTTTCATCGAAGACAGCAGCTGGAACATCCTCAACCGCACCGTCTACGACCAGCGTGACTACAAGCACGGCGGGCGTAACAGCAGCGCACGCAACGCCTACAAGCCACGCAACGAGCGCAACGGCCTGGCCGAGGAATGGGCCTACGGCCTGATGGGCACCTTCCAGTCCGGTTTCACCCAGGGCCTGATCGGCGTCGGCGTCGATGCCCACGCCTATCAGGGCGTGCAGCTCGACAGCGGCGGCGGCCGTGCGGGCAAGGCGCGCCTGCTGGGCGTGGACAACGACGGCCACCCGAAGAACGAATACAGCCGTGGCGGCGCGGCGCTGAAGCTGCGGGTATCCAATACCGTGCTGTCCTGGGGCGAGCAGCGGGTGAAGACGCCGGTGTTCAGCTCTTCGGACAGCTGCCTGCTGCCCGAAACGGCCACCGGCTTCTTCCTGACCAGCAGCGAAATCGACACGCTCAAGCTGGTCGCCGGCCACTTCAACGAAAGCACCGATCGCAACGCGTCCAGCCACAACCAGGGCTTCGTGGTGAACTACTCCGACGGCCGTCAGGGCAACCGCTTCGACCTCGCCGGCCTGGTGTGGAACCCCGGCACCGCCTTCAGCGGCAGCCTGTACACCTCACGCTACGAAGACACCTGGAACCAGCACTACCTCGGCAGCACCCTCACCCACGCCCTGGACGACCGCCGCAGCCTGAGCCTGGACCTCAACCTGTACCGCACCACCGACACCGGCAAGGCGCTGTCCGGGCGCATCGACAACACCACCTGGAGCCTGGTCTCGCGCTACAGCCAGGGCCCGCACAGCGTCAGCCTCGGCTGGCAGCAGGTGGATGGCAACACGCCGTTCGACTACGTCACCCGCGGGGCCATCTACATTGCCAACGCCGTGCAGATGTCCGACTTCAACGCACCGAACGAAAAATCATGGCAGGCGCGCTATGACCTGGACATGGGCGGTTATGGCATTCCGGGGCTGAACCTGACCGCCCTGTATGTGCGCGGCTTCGATATCGACGGCACCCACGTCGACCCCAACGGCGGCTATGCGTACCTGGGTTATGGCAAGGGTGGCAAGCACTGGGAGCGGGACCTCGAGGCGCGCTATGTGGTGCAGAGTGGCAAAGCCAAGGGCACCACGTTCTCGCTGCGGCACAATGTGCACCGAGGCAACACGGCGCAGGCAGAGCTGGATGGCGACCAGATCCGCCTGGCGGTGGAATGGCCGTTGTCAGGCAGTTTCTGACAATCCCCAGACCTGCTTCTCCTGCTCGGTCAGAGACGCCACGACGGCTGCAAAGACCTCGTTGAACTCGGAGCTGACATTCTGGTGCACACGATAACTGCTCAGCAGGTAGCGCTTCACGGTCTTCGGCCAGCTGCCATCCTTGTGCGCCGCAATGATGATGCCCTTGACCTCCTGGTAGTTGGCTGACGGCCTGACCTTGGTCAGCAGTTTTTCGAATTCGACATAGGTCCAGTCGTCCCTGCGGTTCTCGAACGCGTCGAGCAGGTCGAGTTTGTACAGCGCGAGATGTGCCATGGGCATCCTTCCTCTTTCATCGTGAAGGAGACGACGGTAAGCAAATCGCCCGGCAATTGAAATGAACGAGGTGGTGACGGTCAGCCGCAGGAAGTAGGAATGGTCCTACCTGGCGAGCCAGTGCTCCATATGCGTCGTGTGCCACAGCGGGTCGTCTTCCACATCGGTCAGCGCAAAGCCCTGGCGCTCCCAGAAGCGGATCGCGCCGGGCAAAAACGGGTGAGTATGCAGGTACAGGCATTCGACCGCAGCGGCACCGGCGTGCTCGCGCAAGGCGGCGAACAATGCCGCCGCCAGGCCATGACGGCGGTACTCGGGTAGCACGAACAGGCGCACCACCTCGACCACGCGCCTGCCGTGATAGTCGAGCTGGGAGAAGCGATGATCGTAAGGCAGATAACCGATGCCTGCGATCAGCCGGTCTTGATCGCGGGCTTCCAGAAAGTGGCCCTGGCCGTCCAGGTAAGTCTCGGCAAAATGGGCCAGGTCCTTGGGCAATGGCGACCCGGCCAGCATCGGGAACAGCCCGCGACGGGCGCTGTCGATGAAGGCCACGACTTCGCTGATGCGCTCGTGACTGGGCGGTTGGATGATCCAGTGGGTCATGGGCGTGGAAACGTGGTCTGAACGAAGGGTTTTCTACCTCAGGGACTGATGGCTGGCAACCCGACACCGCTATAATCCCCCCTCTGCAATACGCGCCCAAGGCCACCCCATGCCCCGCATCCAGAAGTTGCTGTTGCCACTGCTGTTCACCGCCGCCCTCGCCGCCTGCGACCAGAAGCCCACCCGCGAAGAGCAGATCCTGGCCAACCTGCCGCTGCAGGAGGCCTACGACCACAACATCGAGCGCATGGCTGCACTGCTCACCCGCACCCACCCACAGCTGGATGCAGCCACCATCAGCGGTGTCCTGCGCAAGCACCTCACCGTCGAGGACCAGCGTCAGGATCTGTTCAAGCTCTACAGCGAGAAGAACTTCAGCGACGCCGAATTCGCCACCATCGTCGCCGCCACCCAGGACCCGGCCAAGGCCAAGGCGCTGGAGGACACCGAGGAAGGCAAGCGCCTGAGCGACAAGCTCACCGGCCTGATGCGCGAGACAGCGCAGGATGCAAAGGTCCAGGCGTTGGCCAAACAGCGCATGCAGCAGGTCGAGCAGGAGCTGGAGGAACTGGAGAAACCAGGCGCCTGATTGACCCGGTGAAAACACCGCAACAGAGCGCTTGCGGTTCGACAAAGATGAACTTAACTATTGTTTCAAGACTTGTCATAAATCTGTCGTGTTTCAGTCATAGGATTGACCCCAACCTGACATTTTCTCTCTTCATGGATGAACGTCTCATGCGTCGTGTGGTTTTCAATCAGAAAGGTGGCGTGGGCAAATCGAGTATCGCCTGCAATCTCGCTGCGGCCAGCGCCGCTGAAGGCTATCGCACGTTACTGGTCGACCTCGACCCGCAGGCCAATGCCACCTACTACCTCACCGGGCTGACCGACGACGCCATTCCCGCCGGCATCGCCGACTTCTTCCGCCAGACCCTCTCGCCGGTCACCGCCTCCGGCAAGAAGCACCGCGTGGCGATCACCGAAACCCGCTACGACAACCTGCACCTGGTGACGGCCAGCCCCGACCTCAGCGACCTGCAGAGCAAGCTGGAGAGCAAGTACAAGATCAACAAGCTGCGCAAGCTGCTGGTGGAGCTGGGCGAGGACTACGAGCGGATCTACATCGACACCCCGCCAGCGCTGAACTTCTATACCTTCAGCGCCCTGGTGGCCGCCGAGCGCCTGCTGATCCCGTTCGACTGCGACAGCTTCTCGCGTCAGGCGCTGCTCAGTGTCATGGCCGAAGTCGAGGAGCTGCGCCAGGACCACAACCCGTCGCTGCAGGTAGAGGGCGTGGTGGTCAACCAGTTCGCCGGGCGCACCGCGCTGCACCAGACCCTGGTCGAGCAGCTGCGCAGCGAAGGCATGCCGGTGCTGCCGGTGTACCTGAGCAGCTCTATCAAGATGCGCGAATCGCACCAGGTTTCGGTGCCTCTGGTGCACATGGCGCCACGCCACAAGCTGGCGCAGGAGTTCGTCGAGCTGCTGGACGTGCTCGAACGCGCCGCCTGAGCTGCGACAACACGCCACAGCCAGGCACTACCCTGCCGTTCGTCCGGGTGATAGATTCGCCGCCATGAAAATCACCCGGCACACCCGCACGCTGACTGCCTGGACGCTCTATGCCAGCGTCCTGTTCAGCCTGTTGCTGTGTGGCCTGCATCACGGCCAGATGGGCGGCCTGCGCCTGGCCGGCCTGGAAGGCGGTTTCTGCTCGATCAACAGCGAGCATGGCGTGGCCATCGACCTCGACGGCGCCGGTGGCGACCAGCACATGGCCCAGCTCGACTGCCCGGTGTGCTGCTCGTTCGGCCTGGCCGTGCCGCTGGCCAGCAGCGGCTGGTCGTTCAGCCCTGCACAGGCCACTGCCACCTCGCCCATTGTGGTGCGCAGCTGGGCGCAACCGCCGCCCCGTTACCAACGCCCTGCCCTCACGCCCCGCGCTCCCCCTGCCGTCTTCTCCGCAGCCATTACTCATATCGCCTGACTTCAGCCGGGCGCGCCTGCCTGCGCGCTCGCCGTCAGCCATGACCTTTGCGTGGAAGACATAACAACATGCTCCGCAATACCTCCCTGGTGCTCCTCATGGGCACCTGCACCTTTGCCTGGGCGGACGATGCCGCCGTCGAACTCAACGCCACTACCATCGATGGCGAGCGCGATGCGCCCTCCGGCGTGCAACTGGACGTGCCCATCAGCACCGGCTCGCGGCTGGGCCTCACCGCGCGGGAAACCCCCGCCTCGGTCAGCGTATCGGACCGGCGCATCATCGAAGAACGCGGCGCCAAGGACAGCCAGGATGTGATCAACGCCATGACGGGCGTGAACGCGTCGGCCAACCCCGGCTACGGCGGTTTCGTCAGCTACCGCGGCTTCACCCAGAACCAGGTGACCCAGCTCTACAACGGCATCAACCTCGGCTACAGCAGCGCCACCCGGCCGGTGGATGCCTGGGTGCTGGACCGCGTCGAGCTGCTCGGCGGGCCGTCGTCCTTCCTGCATGGTGCAGGCGCCGTGGGCGGCTCGATCAACTACATCACCAAGACCGCCAGCCGCGACCAGCAGATCATCGATGGTCGCGTGCGCTACGGCAGCTACGACGACTCGGAAGTGGCCTTCGGCATCAACCAGGCACTGGCCAGCAACCCGGCCGATGCCCGCCATTTCATGCGCCTGGATTTCAGCCACACCGGTAGCAATGGCTACATCGACCGCAACCAGCGCAAGACCGACAGCCTGGCGTTTTCCCTGCTCAGCGACCTGACGCCCGACCTCACCCACACCCTGGCGCTGGAATACCAGGAGGACCGCGAAGACAGCCCCTACTGGGGTGCGCCGATCCTGCCGGGGCGCAGCACCATGAAGATCGACAACAGCCGCCGCTTCGAGAACTACAACGTCGCCGACGGCCGCTACGAGCAGCGGGTGCGCTGGCTGCGCTCGATGCTCGATTACCAGGTCAACGACAGCACCAGCGTGCACAACACCCTGTACCACTACAGCGCCCAGCGCGATTACCGCAACGTCGAGCGCTACAGCTATACCAGCGACGGCAATGTGCAACGTGGCAGCCCTTACCTGCAGCGCCATGAACAGAGCGTGCTGGGCGACCGCATCGAACTGCGCCACGACAACCAGCTGTTCGGCCTGGCCAGCCAGTGGTCGCTGGGCCTGGACTACTCGCACATGCGCCAGACCGTGTACCCGACGTCCGGGAGCTGGACCGATGTGGTCGACCCGGATCACTTCGACCCGGGCAGTTTCTACGACATCCCCGGGGTGAACGCCGGGCTGACCAAGCAACGCCGGCATGTCACCAGCAACCGCGCCATGTTCGCCGAGAACCGCCTGCAACTGACCGAACGCCTGGCCTTGCTCACGGCCCTGCGTTACGACTACCTGGACATGGAGGTGACCAACTACGGCGCGGTGACGCCGAGCTCGCCGGCATTCTTCGAGCGGCGCTGGGAACCGCTGTCCGGGCGCGTCGGCCTGACCTACGAACTGACTCCGTCGGCCAGCCTTTACGCCCAATACAGCACCGCCGCCGACCTGCCAGCCGGTTCGCTGGCGGCGGCCACCTACGCCAACGTCGGCACCTTCGACCTGTCCAAGGGCGAGCAATGGGAAGTGGGCAGCAAGTTCGACTTCCTCGAAGGGCGAGGCGCGGCGACCGTGGCCTTGTACCAGATCGTGCGCAAGGACTTTGCCGTGCGCGATTCGAGCAACCCCAACCTGACGGTCCAGGCCGGGCAACAGACGTCACGTGGCATCGAGCTGTCCGGGCGGCTGCAGGTCACGCCCAAGTTGCTGGCAGAGGGCAACTACGCCTATGTCGATGCGCAGTACGACGAGTTCAACGAAGCGGTCAACGGCGTATCGGTGTCACGCAAGGGCAATGCCCCGGTCAATGTGCCGGCCAATGTCGCCAACCTGTGGCTGACCTACAGCTTCACCTCGGCCTGGTCGGCGGGGGTGGATGCGCGCTATGTCGGCTCGGTGTACGCCGACAA
The DNA here is from genome assembly GCF_017744435.1 of Pseudomonas sp. Taxonomy (GTDB): domain Bacteria; phylum Pseudomonadota; class Gammaproteobacteria; order Pseudomonadales; family Pseudomonadaceae; genus Aquipseudomonas. The sequence continues at coordinate 185,341 of NZ_JAGIBG010000003.1, read as the reverse complement.
CGCCAACACCCTCAAGGCGCCGGCCTATACCTTGTTCGGCACCTTTGCCCGCTATCGGCTGGATGAACACACCACGATCACCGGGCGGGTGCGCAACCTGACCGACGAGGTGTATGCCAAGCAGGCTTACGGGCTGCAGTACTACATGGGAGCACCGCGCACGTTCGAAGTGGCGCTGGACGTGCGCTTCTGACGCCAAAGTCTGTGCCGGCCTCCACGCCGGCACAGACTTTGGGAAGTTTCCCACAGCCCCACCAGCCACGTTCTTGGTCCACCATGGTTGATAATGTGCATCCTCCTTCACGCCAGCCCATGAAGCACTGGCTCAAGCATCTGCAAGGACGTTTCGTGTTCAAATTGTTAGCCCCCCCACTTCTCACCGCCACCTTGGTCGCCTTGGCAGGATGCCAGACCAAACCAGCGCCGCCTGAGGTCCCTAAAACCTTCATTTACGACATGCAACAAGCCCTCAGTTACAGTATTGCCACCGCCAACACCGGCAAGCAGGTCGGGGTTGTCAGGCTGCGGGTCACCTTAGACAGGCACTCCGCCCCCATCGCTTGCAAAGCCCTCAGGGCGCCCCCCAGCCACGACCTGTCGCTGCCTGCCGACATACCCCGCTCGGACTTCAAGGCACTGGCCAGCTTGGTTGAGGCGCAATGCTGGGTGACCATCTACCCCATCGTGCCCGACGCCCTGTATGACGAAAACAATACTGTGGAGATCGTCGCGCCGCTGATCGTCAATCTACCGGCCGCGCAGGCGCCTGGCAGTGCGCGCTGGGTGGCAAACGCACAGCGCGAGTACCTCTGGCAGCACCTGTTGCGCGATGAGCCGGTGACCAGCATCGGTAATGCAGCGGTGTACTACCAGGCCAATGCCCAGGGTAAGGTCGAAGGTTGCCTGGTGCAGCTCTATCAACATCCCCTACGGCCGGATGACTTTCGCCTTGATGGCCAATTGCAAGCTCGACTCAACAATCGCTGCATGGCACTGGACCTGAGCCGCATGCCGGGTTTTTCGCCAGATATGCATGGGGTGGCCAAGGGGTCCAGCAAAATGGAATACGCACCTTGGCGAGTGGGCCGACCGTAGCCATTGTCGGTGATATCGGATATCCCGATGTCGCACTGAATGAAGCCCCTCACTGCGCTACCCGGTCTACTGGCCCTGATAACAACGATGGCGCGCCTTGAGCGCGCCACATTCATCCAGGCTGCCTATGGAAACCGGAGAGCTTCCGTATGTCTGCATCGCATGAGGTATCCCCCGCCACCCTGCGCAGGGTCATCGCCGCCTCGGCCATCGGCAACTTCGTCGAATGGTTCGACTTCGCGGTCTATGGCTTCCTCGCCACGCTGATCGCCAGCCAGTTCTTCACTAGCGAAGATGCCAGCGTCGCCCTGCTCAAGACCTTCGCCGTGTTTGCCGTGGCATTCGCCTTGCGCCCGCTCGGCGGCATCGTGTTCGGCGCGCTCGGCGACCGCCTTGGGCGCAAGCGCATCCTGTCGCTGACCATCCTGCTGATGGCCGGCTCCACCACCTCGATCGGCCTGCTGCCGACCTATGCCAGCATCGGCCTTGCGGCACCTGCGCTGCTGACCCTGGCGCGGTGCCTGCAGGGTTTCTCTGCCGGCGGTGAATACGCCGGCGCCTGTGCCTACCTGATGGAGCATGCGCCACGGAACAAGCGTGCGTTCTATGGCAGCTTCGTGCCGGTCTCGACCTTCTCTGCCTTTGCCTGTGCGGCGGTGATCGCCTATGGCCTGGAGGCCAGCCTGTCGACCGAGGCCATGGCCGCCTGGGGCTGGCGCATCCCGTTCCTGGTGGCCGCGCCGCTGGGGCTGGTGGGCCTGTACCTGCGCTGGCGCATGGAAGAAACCCCGGCATTTCGTGAGGCTATCGCCCAAGGCAAGGAACATGAACATTCGCCGCTCAAGGAGACCCTGCGCAACCACGGCCGGGCGATTCGCAACCTGGGCATGTTCATCTCGCTGACAGCGCTGTCGTTCTACATGTTCACCACCTACTTCGCCACCTACCTGCAACTGGTCGGCAACCTGACCCGCGCCCAGTCGCTGCTGGTGACCACCGTGGCGTTGCTGTTCGCCGCCGTCGGTTGCCCGTTGGCCGGGGCCTTCTCCGACCGGGTCGGGCGGCGCAAGACCATTGGCTTCACCTGCCTGTGGGTGATGGTCTGTGTATTCCCCGCTTACTGGCTGGCCAGTTCCGGGTCGATGTCGGGGGCGCTGCTGGGAGTGATCCTGCTGGCGGTGGGGGCGCTGTGCAGTGGCGTGGTGACGGCGGCATTGCTGTCGGAGAGTTTCCCGACCCGGACCCGCTATACCGCTTCGGCGATTACCTACAACGTGGCCTACACCCTGTTTGGCGGTACTGCGCCGCTGGTGGCGACCTGGCTGATCGGGCAGACCGGCAGCAGCCTGGCGCCGGCGTTCTACCTGGTGGTGATTGCGTTGGTGGCCTTGGTGGGCGGGTTGGCTTTGCCGGAGACATCGCGGATATCGTTGCATGATGAAGCCGGTAATGATGCGAGCCCTCAGGTCCGCACTTCGACTTAAGGCCCGTGGGGCTGCTTCGCAGCCCTTTCGCGACACAAGGCCGCTCCCACAGGGACTGCGCGATCCTGTGGGAGCGGCCTTGTGTCGCGAAAGGGCCGCAAAGCGGCCCCGGCGATCTCAATCCTCTTCGCGCCTGTATGCCCATTGATACAAGGCCGGCAACACCAACAAGGTCAGCGCAGTCGAAGATAGAATCCCGCCAATCACCACCGTCGCCAGCGGCCGCTGCACTTCAGCCCCGGTGCCGGTGGCCAGCGCCATTGGAATGAACCCAAGCGACGCCACCAACGCGGTCATCAGCACCGGCCGCAAGCGCGTCAACGCCCCTTCCTCGACCGCCGCACGCAAACCGCGCCCTTCCTCTCGCAGGTTGCGGATGAAGGCAATCATCACCAGGCCATTGAGCACCGCCACACCCGACAAGGCAATGAAGCCCACCCCTGCGGAAATCGACAGCGGGATATCCCGCAGCCACAGCGCCAGCACCCCGCCGGTCAAGGCAAACGGAATCCCGGTGAACACCAGCAGGCCGTCCTTGAGGTTGTTGAACATCATCAGCAGCAACGCCATCACCAGCAGCAGCGCTACCGGCACCACCACCCGCAGGCGCTCGGCCGCCGACTGCAGCTGCTCGAACTGGCCGCCCCAGCGGGTCCAGTAACCCGGCGGGATCTGCACCTGTTCGCGCAAGGCCTGCTCGGCCTGTTCGACGAACGAACCCAGGTCGCGCCCACGCACGTTGGCGCTGACCACCACCACGCGCTTGCCATCCTCGCGGCTGACCTGGTTCGGCCCCAGTTGCAGGTTCAACGTGGCCACCTGCGACAGCGGGATGAAGCCGATCTGTGCTGTGCCGGCGGCAGCGCTGGCGGGTACCGGAATCAGCAGGCTGCCCAGGCCATCGACATCGGTACGCAGGGTTTCGGACAGGCGCACCACCATGTCGAAGCGACGATCGCCCTCATACAAGGTGCCCGCCGTGCGCCCACCGACGGCAATGGCAATGGCGTCCTGCACGTCACCCACATTCAGGCCATGGCGTGCAGCCTTGTCGCGGTCGATGTCGATGGTCAGCACCGGCAGGCCGGTGGTCTGTTCGACCTTCACTTCCGAGGCGCCTGGCACCTGTTGCAAGCTGCTGGCGATCTGCGCGGCGGTGCGGTTGAGCACGTCCATGTCATCACCGAACACCTTCACCGCCACGTCGCTACGCACACCGGAAATCAATTCGTTGAAACGCAACTGGATCGGCTGCGACAGCTCGTAGTTGCTGCCCGGCACGCTGGCAGCGGCACGCTGGACTTCGGCAATCAGCTCCTCGCGGGGCTTGCCGGGGTCGACCCATTGCTCGCGCGGGCGCAGCATCACGTAGGCATCGGAGATGTTCGGTGGCATGGGGTCGGAGGCGATCTCGGCGGTGCCGGTGCGGGCAAACACCCGCTCCACTTCCGGCACCTGGGCGATGATCGCCTGCTCCAGGCGCTGTTGCATGTCCACCGATTGCGACAGGCTGGTGCCTGGCACCCGCAGCGCCTGCAAGGCAAAGTCGCCCTCGCTGAGGCTGGGGATGAACTCGCTGCCCATTCGGCTGGCCACCACCCCGGACAGCAGCACCAGGCCCGCGGCGGCGGCGAACGCCAGCTTGCGCCTTCCCAGCACCCAATCGAGCACCGGCGCATAACGCTGGCGAGCGGTGCGCATGACCACGCCCTCTTCTTCCTTGACCTTGCCGGTGACGAACAGCGCGATGGCCGCCGGCACGAAGGTCACCGAAAGGATCATGGCGCCCAGCAGTGCCATCACCACGGTGAAGGCCATCGGGTGGAACATCTTGCCCTCGACCCCGGTCAGGGCAAAGATCGGCAGGTACACCACCATGATGATCAACTGCCCGTAGATCAACGGCCGGCGCGCCTCGCGGGCGGCAGCGAACACCTCGTGGAAGCGTTCGGCACGGGTCAGCATGCGGCCATGGCGCTGCTGGGCATGGGCCAGGCGGCGGATGGCGTTTTCGACGATCACCACCGCGCCATCGACGATGATGCCGAAGTCCAGGGCGCCGAGGCTCATCAGGTTGGCACTGACCTTGTTGCTGAACATGCCGGTGAAGGTGAACAGCATCGACAGCGGGATGACCATGGCCGTAATCAGCGCGGCGCGGATGTTGCCGAGGAACAGGAACAGCACGGCAATCACCAGGATCGCGCCTTCGACCAGGTTCTTCTTCACCGTGGCAATGGCTTTTTCCACCAGGTGGGTGCGGTCGTAAACCGTCACTGCGACCACGCCCTCGGGCAAGTTGCGGTTGATCTCGGCGAGCTTGGCCGCCACGGCCTGGGACACCGTGCGGCTGTTCTCGCCAATCAGCATGAACACCGTGCCCAGCACCACTTCACGGCCATTCTCGGTGGCCGCGCCGGAGCGCAGCTCTTCGCCCAGGCCGACCTGGGCGACATGGCTGACGCGGATCGGCGTGCCATCGACGCTGGAGATGACAATGTTGGCGATGTCCTCGGCCGAGGCTACCTGCCCCGGCGCGCGGATCAGCAACTGTTCGCCGTTGCGCTCGATGTAGCCGGCGCCGACGTTGGCGTTGTTGCGCTCCAGCGCCGCGATCAGGTCGTTGAGGGTGAGCTTGTAGGCCGCCAGGCGCTTGGGCTCGGGGGCGATCAGGTACTGCTTGGCGTGGCCGCCGATGCTGTTGACCTCGGCGACGCCGGGCACATTGCGCAACTGCGGCTTGATGATCCAGTCCTGGATCACCCGCAGGTCGGTCGCCGTGTAAGGCGTGCCGTCGTCCTTGAGCGCGCCCCGCTCGGCCTCCACGGTCCACAGGAAGATTTCCCCCAGGCCCGTGGAGATCGGGCCCATGCCGGCCTCGATGCCTTCGGGCAACTGCTCGCGGGCTACCTGCAGGCGCTCGTTGACCAGTTGCCGGGCGAAGAAAATATCGGTGCCATCGTCGAAGATCACCGTCACCTGCGACAGCCCCGAGCGCGACAGCGAACGGGTCTGTTTCAGGCCCGGCAGGCCGGCCATGGCGGTCTCGATGGCGAAGGTGATGCGCTGCTCGGTCTCCAGTGGCGTATAGCCCGGCGCGGCGGTGTTGATCTGCACCTGGACGTTGGTGATATCCGGCACCGCGTCGATCGGCAGTTTCTGGTAGCTGTGGATGCCCACGGCAGCCATCAGCACCACGGCGAGCATCACCACCAGGCGCTGCTCGATGGCGAATTGGATCAGGCGTTCGAACATGCAAGCGTCCCCGCGATCAATGGCTGTGCTCGGCAGAAGCCTTGCCGAGCTCGGACTTGAGGACGAAGCTGCCGGCGGCAGCCACCTGGGTGCCGGCTGCCAGGCCTGCGGTGATTTCCACCTGGCCAGCGTCGCGGCGGCCGGTCTTCACCGGGCGGGCCTCGAAACCTTCGTCGGTGCGGGCGAACACCACGGTCTGCTCCTCCCACATCTGCAGCGCGCTCTCGGGCACGACGACGGCTGCATTGAAGCGCTCGACATTGACCGCGATGTTGACGAACAGCCCGGGGCGCCAGGCACCGTTGGGGTTGGCCAGGGTGGCGCGCACGGTGGCGGCGCGGTTCTGCTCGCCGAGCAGGCTGCCGACGTAGTTGACCTTGCCCTCGACTTCGGCGCCGAGGTCCGGTGCGCTGACGGTCACGCTGCGCCCGCTGGTGACCCGGGCCAGGTCGCGGGGGGCGACGGCGAAGGTGGCCCAGACCCGGCTCAAGTCGGACAGGGTGAAGGCATTGCTGGTCTCGTCGACCACTTCGCCCACGGTCAGGTGCTTTTCCACCACCACGGCATCGAAGGGGGCGCGCAGTTCGTAGCGGTTACCGGCACCGGCCGGGCCGACTGCAGCCACCTTCTGCCGGGCATTGGCCAGGGCGATCTCGGCCTCTTGCAAGGCCTGGCGCGCCTGCAGGTAGTCCTGCTCGGCGCTGATGCGCTCCTGCCACAGTTGCTGCTCGCGCTGGAAGGTCAGGCGCGCCAGTTCAAGGCGACGCTGGGCGGCCTGCTGCTCGCTGCGCAGGTCGGAGATCTGCTGACTGGCGATCACCGCCAGCACCTGGCCGCGCTTGACCGACTGGCCAAGCTCGGCCTGCACCGCCTCGACCACCCCCGGCACCCGCGGCACCACATGGGCCGTACGGTCCTCGTCGAAACGGATCTCGCCGGGGAAACTGATGGCAGTGCCCAGTTCGCGTGGGGTGGCTGCGGCTAGCTGGATACCGGCCGACTCGATCTGGGCGATCGACAGGTGCAGCGCGCCTTCCGTTTCCTGATGTTCTTCTCCAGCCTCCTCAGCGTGACCGTGGCTGTCTTCGCCATGATCGTCATGGCGGGCCTCGCTATTGCTGGCCTGGCCCAGGTTACCGGTCCAGACCAGGCCACCCGCGCCGAGAACGGCAAGGGCAGCGATCAGGAGAGCGAGTTTGCGGGGGTTAGTCATTGTTGCTCCTGCTGCTCGATTTTTTGCTCAAACCATCAAGGTCGCCGTAGATCCGCTCGACCTGCGCCCTGGCATCGGTTGCCGCCGCCAGGGCCTCGAGGTACAGCCCGCGCGCGTCGATCAAGGTGCGCTGGGCGTCGAGCACATCGAGAAAGGCGAACTTGCCCATTTCGAAGCCACGGGTGGCGGTGTCCACCGCCTGCTGCGCCGACGGCAGGATGGTGCGGTCGTATGCCTGCACTTCCTGCATCGCCGTGCGCCATTGATCGACGGCGCTGCGGGTTTCGCTGCGCAGGCGCAGTTCGACTGCATTGCGCAGGTCGCGGGCCTGGTCGGCGCGGCGGGCGGCGGCCAGCACGTTGCCCTGGTTGCGATCGAACAACGGCAAGGGCATCGACAACCCGACCACGTTGACCCGCTCGCGGTCCTCGCGGCTGTACTGGCTGCCGACGCTGACGGTGAGGTTGGGAATGCGCAGGGCCTTTTCCGAGCCCAGCGATGCTTCGCCGCGCTCGACCTGGGCGGCTGCCAGGCGCCATTCGGCGGTGCGCTCGACCTGACCGAGCAAGGCATCGGCTGACGGTGCAGCGCCAGGTGACAGACTGGCCGCCGACAACGTGTCGAAGGTCGCCAGCGGGCTACCGGTCAGCCGCGCCAGGGCCTGGTAGGCCACCGTGCGCTGGGTTTCGGCGCGGCGCACCTCAGCCTGGGCCTGGGCCAGTTGCACCTGGGCACGGGTGGCTTCCACCGGTGACGACTGGCCGGCCGTGACCCGGCCCTGCGCTACCCGCAGACCACGTTCGGTCAGCGCCTGCGACTGCTGTGCCAGTTCCACGCCAGTCTGCGCGCGCAGGGCGGCGTGATACGCCTGGACCACATCGGCGCGCAGGCCGTTGCGCTGGCGTTCGAGGTCCAGTTGGGCAATGGCCTGGCCGGCACCGGCCACCGCGATGCGCGCACCGCGCTTGCCGCCCAGTTCCAGTGGCTGGCTGAGGGTGACGGTGCTGGTGCGGGTATCGCGGCGGGTGTCTTCCATTTCCCAGGCCAGTTCAGGGTTGGGGATCAAACCGGCCTGGCGCCGCTCGCCCTCGGCAATGCCGATTTCGCGACCGGCAGCGGCCAGCTCAGGGTTGTTGGCGAAGGCGGCGCTCAGCGCCTCGGGCAGGCTCATGCCTGGCCCGGCCTGGGCGCTGGTGGCGGCGACCAGCAACAGGCTGAGCAAGGCGATCTTGCGGGGGATGGGCACTTCGGAAGTCCTCGTCGGCAAGCATTGGCGAGGGACTGTAAGGAGGGCTGGTTATCGAGGCGGTGGCGCGAACATTACAATTCCGTAATCCGGCGACCTGCCTGAACAAGTCCGATAATCGCCCACTTTGCCGACCTGCGACACCTGATCCAATTGACGAAATTAACCACCCGGTACAAACATAGAGGCATTCAACAACAACAAAGCGATGCCCGCCATGAAGCCCCTTATTCTCGTGCTCAACGGCCCCAACCTGAACATGCTGGGGACCCGTGAGCCCACCCAGTATGGCCATGAAACCCTCGCCGACCTGGCCCAGGGTTGCGCCGACACTGCCCATGCCCACGGCCTGGAGATCGAATTCCGCCAGACCAACCACGAAGGCGAACTGATCGACTGGATCCACGCCGCCCGCGGCCGCTGCGCCGGTATCGTGATCAACCCCGGCGCCTGGACCCACACCTCCGTAGCCATCCGCGACGCCCTGGTGGCCAGCGAACTCCCGGTCATCGAAGTGCACCTGTCCAACGTCCACAAGCGCGAGCCGTTCCGCCACCTGTCGTTCGTCTCGTCAATTGCCGTGGGCGTGATCTGCGGCCTGGGCAGCCACGGCTACCGCCTGGCCCTGAGCCACTTTGCCGAGCTGCTCCAGGAGCCACGCACATGAGCCAGCCCGCCATCCTTGCCGGCCTGATCGGGCGTGGCATCCAGCTGTCGCGCACCCCTGCCCTGCACGAGCATGAAGGTGACGCCCAGCACCTGCGTTACCTCTATCGCCTGATCGATGCCGACCAGCTCAAGCTTGAGGACAGCGCCCTGGCGCAGTTGCTCGATGCTGCCCAGCACACCGGCTTCACCGGGCTCAACATCACCTACCCGTTCAAGCAAGCGATCCTGCCATTGCTCGATGAGCTGTCAGACGAGGCGCGCGGCATTGGCGCGGTGAACACCGTGGTGCTCAAGGATGGCAAGCGGGTCGGCCACAACACCGACTGCCTGGGCTTCGCCGAAGGCCTGCGCCGTGGCCTGCCGGATGTGTCGCGGCGCCGCGTGGTGCAGATGGGTGCTGGCGGCGCGGGTTCGGCGGTGGCCCATGCGCTGCTGAGCGAAGGGGTCGAGCAACTGGTGCTGTTCGAGGTGGATGCGGCGCGCGCCCAGGCGCTGGTCGACAACCTCAATGGCCATTTCGGCGCAGGCCGGGCGGTGCTGGGAACGGACCTTGCGGTCGAGGTGGCCGAGGCCGATGGCCTGGTCAACACCACGCCGGTGGGCATGGCCAAGTTGCCCGGTACGCCACTGCCCGTGGCGCTGTTGCACCGGCGCTTGTGGGTGGCTGAAATCATCTATTTCCCGCTGGAGACCGAACTGCTGAAAGCCGCAAGGGCGCTGGGTTGCCGCACGCTGGATGGCAGTAACATGGCAGTGTTTCAGGCGGTGAAGGCGTTCGAGCTGTTCAGTGGCAAACAGGCCGATGCCGAGCGGATGCAGGCGCATTTCGCCAGCTTTACCTGACAGACCGCACCGCCCTCTTCGCGGGCACGCCCGCTCCCACAGATACAGCGCAGCCATTGAGGTTGGCGCCGTACCTGTGGGAGCGGGTTTACCCGCGAAGAGGCCGGCACAGGCCTACCCTTTCTCATCCAGCAACGCCTTTATCACATTCTCCTGCCCGGCATAATCACCTTCACCAAAGTGCACATGCCGCACCTGCCCCTGCCGATCGACAAAGTAATGTGCTGGCCAGAACTGGTTACCCCAGGCATTCCACACCTGATAGTCATTGTCCACCGCCACCGGGTAAGCGATACCCAAGCTGGCCACCTTGCTCTTCAACTGCCCCACATCATGCTCGTAATCGTATTCCGGCGTGTGCACCCCCACCACCACCAGGCCCTGGTCGGCATAGCGCCGCGCCCAGTCGTTGACGTGCGGCAGGCTGCGCTGGCAATTGATGCAGTCCCAGGTCCAGAAGTCCACCAGCACCACCTTGCCCTTGAGCGCCGGGGCGTCCAATGGCGGTGAGTTGAGCCATTGGCTGGCGCCAGCCAGTGACGGCATGGCGCCGTAGTTATCGCGAGCCATCAGTTGCCCACCCGCGAGGCCAAGGCCAAGCAGCGCCAAGGCCACGCCCCCCACTTTCAACAGCAGTCGGCGATCAGTTGTCATGGCAACCGCTCGTGGCGTAGGTGCGGTATTCGACGCTCTCGCGCTGGCCTTTGGAGTCGAGGTAGTCCATGCGAGTCTTGACCGGACCGCAGGCATTGCTCTGGTCATCTTTCACCGATAGCACTTTCTTCACATCCAGATGGTCGCCGTAGCGGTACTGCATGACGCTGGCGTCGTTCATCGAGGTGGAGCTGGCATTGGCGGCAACGGCACCGAGGCTGAGCACGGCGAACAGGCTGGCACTGGCGATAGTCTTGAAGTTCATGGCATCTCTCCTTGGCATCACTTTCAGGGATGGGGATCTGTGCTCCCCGGTCGAGAGCCATTCCACCGCTGCCAGGTATCTCGCATGTGTCGCCTCGGCCTGTGATCTGCTTCTTCCTGTATCTGAACCCAAGCCAGATACACTGCAATACAAAACGCCACAGGCAAGCCCCCACGCGCTCGGTACACTGCGCCCACTCCCCCTTGAACAGGAACGCCGCGAATGGAACATGTCGATCACATCCTGATCGTCGACGACGACCGTGAGATCCGCGAACTGGTCGGCAACTACCTGAAAAAGAACGGTTTGCGCACCAGCATCGTCGCCGACGGCCGGCAGATGCGCGCCTTCCTCGAAGCCAACAGCGTCGACCTGATCGTCCTCGACATCATGATGCCCGGCGACGACGGCCTGTTGCTGTGCCGCGAACTGCGCGCCGGCAAGCACCGCAACACGCCGGTATTGATGCTGACAGCGCGTAATGACGAGACCGACCGTATCATCGGCCTGGAAATGGGCGCCGACGACTACCTGACCAAGCCGTTCTCCGCACGCGAACTGCTGGCACGCATCAATGCCGTGTTGCGCCGCACGCGCATGCTGCCACCGAACCTGACCATCAGCGAAAGCAGCCGACTGCTCGCCTTCGGCCAATGGCGCCTGGACACCACCGCCCGGCACCTGCTTGACACCGAAGGCACCCTGGTCGCGCTCAGTGGTGCCGAGTACCGCCTGCTGCGTGTATTCCTCGACCATCCGCAGCGGGTGCTCAGCCGCGAGCAGTTGCTGAACCTGACCCAGGGTCGCGAGGCCGATATCTTCGACCGCTCCATCGACCTGCTGGTCAGCCGCCTGCGCCAACGCCTGGGCGATGATGCCCGTGAACCAAGCTGCATCAAGACCGTGCGCAGTGAGGGCTATGTGTTCTCGCTGGCCGTGCAACTGCTCGAGTCACCGGCATGAAATGGCCGCGCACCCTCGCCTCGCGTCTGGCGCTGATCTTCATCACCGGGCTGGTGCTTGCCTATGGGCTGTCGTTCAGCCTGCAAGCCTATGAGCGCTATGTCAGCAGCCGCTCGATGATGCTCAGCCATCTGGAGCAGGATGTCGCCACCTCCATGGCGATCCTGGAGCGCCTGCCCGCAGCCGAGCGCGCCAGCTGGCTGCCGCGCCTGGAACGCCATACCTACCGCTACCGCCTGGACCAGGGCCAGGCGGGCACGCCGATGGCCAGCGACCAACCGCCCATGGCTGCTGAATCGATCATCAAGGCCATCGGCGAGCACTATCAGCTGAAATTCAAGGATATTCCTGGGCCGAAACAGCACTTCCAGGTTCACCTGCACCTGTCTGACGGCACACCGCTGACCATCGATGTCACCCCAACGCCAGTACCGGTGGCGGGCTGGCTGCCACTGGTGCTACTGATCCAGCTCGGTGTGCTGTTGTTCTGCACCTGGCTGGCGGTGCGCCTGGCCATCGGGCCTCTGACCCGCCTGGCCCAGGCCGTGGACGACCTCGACCCGGACAAGCCCGGCGTACTGCTGGACGAAAGCGGCCCACGCGAGGTCAAGTACGCCGCGGTGGCATTCAATGCCCTGCAGGCACGTATAGCCGCTTACCTTAAAGAGCGCATGCAACTGCTTGCTGCCATTTCCCACGACCTGCAAACACCGATCACGCGCATGAAACTGCGGGTCGAGGTCATGGATGATGGCGTCGAGAAGGACAAGCTCTGGCATGACCTGGACGCCATGGAGCATCTGGTCCGCGAAGGCGTGGCCTATGCCCGCAGCATGGACATAAACACCGAGGCGTCATGCCGGATCAACCTCGACGCCTTCCTCGACAGCGTGGTGTTCGACTACCAGGACAGCGGCGCCCAGGTGGAGCGCCACGGCAATACCGGCAGCCTGCTGGAGACCCGCCCGCATGCATTGCGCCGAGTGCTGGTGAACCTGGTGGATAACGCCCTGAAGTTTGCCGGCAAAGCTCAACTTGAGGTCAGCCGCGAACAGGGCAAGACATTGATTCGGGTCCTCGATGAAGGCCCGGGGATCCCCGCCGAAGAACTGGACGAGGTCCTCAAGCCGTTCTACCGGGTAGAGAGCTCGCGCAATCGCAGCACCGGAGGCACTGGCCTGGGGCTTGCCATCGCCCAGCAACTGACCCAGGCCATGGGCGGCAGGCTGACCTTGAGCAACCGCAAAAGCGGCGGGTTGTGCGCCCAGATTGAGCTGTAACGACTGAAACGGTGGCCCGCTCGGGCCACCCTACAGCTCCCAGGGCTACAGTCCGATACACAATGCTGCTTTCACCGACACACTGCAGATACCCGCTCCGCACACACTCCCGGTCACACAACGACACTCCGGGAGACCTCACCCATGAAGCCGCTCACCCTTCCCTCCGGCTGGAAGCTGTTCGCCGCCCTTGCTGCCCTGACCTTGCTCATGACCGCCGCAGTCCTGCTCAGCTACCCGCCCGGTGCAGATGGCCTGCGCAGCGCCATCCGCGCCACCGCACGCAGTTCTTTCGCATTGTTCCTGCTGGCCTTCCTGGCCTCGTCACTCGTCACGCTCCTGCCCGGCAGCGGCAGCCGTCGCCTGCTCCGCGAGCGACGCTACCTGGGCCTGGCCTTCGCCTTTTCGCACACCGTTCATGGGCTGCTGATCTACCGCTACGCGCAGCAATTCCCGGAGCTGTTCTGGGCCGGGCGGACAGTCACCTCGAGCCTGCCGGGAAGCATCGGCTACCTGTTCCTGCTGTTGCTCACCCTGACCTCGTTCAAGGCGCCGATGCGCCTGCTGGGTGGCCGCGCCTGGAAAGCTCTGCACAGTAGCGGCATGTGGGTGCTGGCCGGGGTGTTCTGCCTGTCGTTCTACAACCGCATCCCCATGGGCGGCGGGTACCCGCTGGCCTTCGCCCTGATCTTCAGTGCCATCGCTTTCAAGCTCATCGCCAAGCTGGCTCAACAGCAACGCCGTACCGCCTCTGCCCTTTCCTGAAACGAGATGATCACCATGACCGCACTGACACGTACCTTCACCACCTTCGATCGCTTTGGCAGCTGGAGTGCCGACTTGCCGTTGCGGCTGTTCCTGGCCTGGGAATTTTTCGAGTCCGGCTGGGAGAAATTCAACGGCAGCAACTGGTTCGGCGATCTGCAGTCGAACTTTCCGTTCCCGTTCAATGTGCTGCCAGCGGAGCTCAACTGGCAATTGTCGATGTGGGCGGAGCTGCTGCTCCCCCTGCTGCTGTTGCTTGGCCTGGGCACACGGCTGGCATCGGCCGGGCTGATGGTGGTGACCGTGGTGGCGATCGCGGCAGTGCATTGGCCAAGCCACTGGTCGAGCCTGGCAGAACTGGCCCAGGGTTATGCCATCACCGACCAGGGCTTCGGCAACTTCAAACTGCCGCTCATCTATCTGGTCGCCCTGCTGCCGCTGCTGCTCAAAGGTTCGGGGCGCTTGAGCCTGGACCACTGGATCAGGAACCGCGTACTGAGGTAAAGATCAGGGGGCTGCCAGGCAGCCCCCTTCGGCCGTTATCGCGTACCGATGACGACACCCAGATCACGCAGGTTTTCGAGCAATGCCAGGCCCTCCTGCTGATCCGCAGCCAGCGCTTGCAACCGCTCCCGCCCATTGCCCTGAACCTGCGTCAGCAAGCAGTAGGCCATGGGCGAAAGCCGGGCGAAACGCACCTGCAATGCAGCATCGCGGTAGACCAGCAGCAGAGTGGGCAATGCAGGCGCCTCAAGCGGCTGGAACGCCGGACCGATACGCTCCACTGGCCAGCGGTAGGCTACAACGCTGGCCGTGCCTGACAACACTGGCTCGCCTTGCAGCAGGTCACCTTGCGGATCATGGTCAGGGTCCTGAGCATCGCTCAGGTAGAGCTGCGACTCGATCAGCTCGTAATGGGCCAACTCCCGCTGCCAGGGGGTATCAGGCTCGGTACCCTGCAGATAGTCGACGAAGGCTTCCGCGACCCTGGTAAACAACGGCGAGCGGCAGCGGTAGCTGGCATAGAAATCATGCACCCGCGCATGCCAAAGCTGATCGCCCAGTGTCTTGCGCAGCACCGGGAAATTTCCCGCCAACAGAGCCTCGATGCCTCCGTAGAACAATTCCCTGTACAGCCTCAGGCGCCGATCCTCGAGCCCTTCCGGTGGCGCATGGCGTTCAGGGTCCCGCAGGTGACGGGCCAGGCAGAATTGCTGCTCACGCAATACAGCGTGCATGCACCACCTCCTGCTGCACGGTGCGAATATGCGCGACTTCTGCCAGCAGCTCGCCCATGGTCGGGTAGTTGAAGTCGCGTTCGAGCACCGTCGGCTGGATGCCGAAACGCTCGCAAGCGCTGGCGAACAGCGACCAGACCTGTGGCTTGACCGCTGCTCCATGCGTGTCGACCTTGAGATCGGGTGCCTCGTCATGGTGCCCCGCCAGATGCATGCCGGTAACCCGCATCACGGGAAGCCCCTGCAGAAATGCCATCGCGTCGTACCCATGGTTGCAGGCATTGACGTAGACATTGTTGACGTCCAGCAGCAACTCGCAGTCTGCTTCGTCGAGCACCGCCCGGATGAACTCCAGCTCGCTCATCGCCTGGTAAGGCGCGGCGTAGTAGCTGATGTTCTCGATGGCGATGCGGCGCTGCAGTGCATCCTGCACCTGGCGAATACGCGCACTGACCTGCCGCACGGCCGCTTCGGTGAATGGCAACGGCAGCAGATCATAGAGGTAACCATCATCGCTGCAGTAACTCAGGTGCTCGCTGTAATGGCGTACCTGATGGCGGTCAAGGAACTGCCGTATCTGCTCGAGCAACTCACGATCCAGGGGCAAGCTGCCGCCCAGCGACAGCGACAAACCATGACAGACCAAGGGAAAGCGCTCGGCCAACTGCGCCAGGTCCCGGCCGAATGCACCACCGACACCGATCCAGTTTTCCGGGGCGCATTCCAGAAAATCCACTGCACCTGGGTCCAGTGTGAGCAAGTCGGGCATCAGACTACGACGCAGGCCAAGGCCGGCGTGCATGGGCGTGATGTTCATCTTTGCGTCTCCATAACAAGCACAACGCCCCGTCTGGCCAGCAGACGGGGCGTTGTCACATTTCTCAGGTATTTGAATCAGGACTGGCTCTTGCCATGGCTATCACTGCCACCGCACTTGCCTTCTCCGCACTTGCCTTCGCTCTGGCCGGCCTTGTCACTGCCGCCACACTTGCCTTCGCCGCATTTGCCTTCGCCCTGTACGGCCTTGCCGCTGCCACCGCACTTGCCCTCGCCGCACTTGCCCTCACCTTGGGCCTTGGCCGCAGCCAGCTGGTAGCCTTGGGCAAGCGGTTCGACAGCGAACGCCTGGCTGCCAATGGCCATGCTGCCGATGAACGCAGCACCGAGCAGTCCGAGTTTGTTACGGGTATGAGTCATGGTGAAGCTCCACTCTGGTCAGGAAGTGGAGCTATTCAACCGTGCTGAAGGCTTGGGCGATATCGCCGGATTCGGCTATTCATGTAGGACCCACCAACCACTCGCAGCGGTTGGCGCCGCTCAATCATCCAACGGCTTTGGAGGGGCCGCAGGTTTGGCGGGTTTCGCAGGTTTCGCGGATTTACTGTCCTTGGCCTTGGGTTCGGGTGCAGCAGCCGCTACGGGCTCTGGTGCCGTCGCTGCCTTTTCAGTCGCGGGTAGCTCGTCGACCGCCTTGAAGATCACCTGTGGGTCGATCTTGTCGCCTGACTCATCATCCTTGAGCACATGACGCTCACCGTCCAGGCCCACCAGGATCACCTTGGTGCCCTTGCTGGCGCCCAGCTTGAGTTCGCGAATCAAGGCCATCGTGGTCTGTTGCTCAAGGTTCTTGTCTTCACGCTTGCCCATCATCTGGGCGACGCTGAACAGCACCAGGTTGCGCTCCTTGAATCCCGCCTGGGTAGCGGGGTCCTTGAGGGCCTCGTTCAACCCTCGCAAGGTGGGGTCGGCACTGCTTGGAGCGATGACCACCAATGGCCTGGCCTTGCCCAGTTCCTTGGCCAACGGCGCGTCACTGTCGGCCGCAAGCAGCGGGCCGGCAACAGCGAGCAAGGTGGCGAGGGTCAGTGACCGGACGAGCATGCACATCTCCTTATTCTCTCGATAAACCAAAGACTACAGATCATGGAGAAAGATCCGACGTTCGAGACTAAACCAACTGATCAGCCACATCGCTCACACAAAGGTAACTTCGCATGTCTCCCCCTGGGTAAAGGGCACCCGAGAAAGTGCCAGGCCCCGACCTGAGCATAGTCCATCGAGCGCCCCGCGTACTCAACGCAGGTCAATCACCTCTCGTTCGCTGCGCACATCCAGCGCATTCAACGTCAACGCCCGCATCAGCGCGCGCTCTGCGTGCCGCCGCTGACTGGCAATCCTGTCGATTTCCATCAGGCGTTGCCCTTCCGGCAGGATCGAGTCGTTCTGCAGATCTTCCAGTTGCGCATGAAACGGTGCATCGAGCGCCTCGAAGCGCTCGCGGTGAGCATTGCGCAAATGCGTCTGCCAGAATCCTCGCTCGATCAGTGATTCGGCCAGCCGCTCACCACTTTCGCTGCTCAGCACCGCTTGCCGGGCTTGAGCGATGCGGCTTGCATCAACCCCCGCGACCGGCCGAAACGCCATCCCCTGGGTACGCACGGGCAAGTCCAGGTCTGCACGCAAGGCCAGGCGGTAGGCAAGCGCGACTTCCACCTGATCGGGATCGCCGCCATCGAGCCGGCACGCCTGGATGTCTTGCAGCGCAACCCGGTCCAGTTCATCCAGTCGCCACAGCTGGCGCCCCAGGCGTAGCAATGCCTGCTCCTGATCGCCCGCCATGGCTTCGGCCTCGGCACGCCACACCATCATGCGCAACTCAAGGTCACTGAAGCGCAGGGCTACGCTGTCCTGGCACGTCAAGGCCGCGGCATTGCTGAAAATTGATTCACGCAGCTCAGCCGACGCCACCAAGGCACGTAGCATCTCAAGCACCCGACTGGCCAGGTAACGCGCCCCCCGTGAGGCTCTGAAAATCCGCGGTTTCCACCAACCGCACGAGCAGATGGAAAAACTCCGTGGACACTGGTGGAGCCTGCAGCGCCTGCCAATGGCTACCGAGTTCAGTGCGCAATTCGGCACCTGCAGCATCCATCCAGCGCAGCCGCGCCGACACCAGCGTGGTGCTTTCCTCTTCGGGCGTGGACACTGCAGAAAGCATCCCACAGCTCGCGCTGTTCGTTACCATAGGCACTGCTCATGACTTCGAACAACTCACCGGCCTTGCCGACGGGCTGGGCCTGAACGTCGAAGCGCTGGAAAACGCCGTCCTGGTAGACCAGGTTGCAGACCGTTTCACCGTCGCCCATGGACGCCAGCGGCACTTCGCCGATGACTCCGTCGAACAGGCGCCAGCGTATGCCACTGGCGGCCGAGGACAGGTGCTCCAGCATCCTCAGTGCCACTCGCGCCAGGTCCAGACCTTGCGGTGTGTCCCAGTACAGTGCCTCGTAGACACGTGCCATACGCACCGGCAAGAGCATGCCCCTCGCGGCTTCGGCCAAGCCTAGCTGTAGCCGTCCGGTTGCGAGCAGCCGGTCACGCTCTGCAGCGCAGGCCTTGGCCAGCAACGACTGGGCCACACGCCTGTTCAAACTCGGGAAAACCCGCAGCAACGCGGCTTCCGCCTCGCTGCCCTGCCACTCCTGAATGCGATTAAGGCGTTGCAGCAACACCCGCCTCTGGTTCCAGGCCAGCTCGGCAAGCGCCTGGCCAGAGAGCCCCAGGGCCTCGGGTAGCCCGTGCAATAGCTCGAATGCCTGCACATCTTCGACCGGCTGGCCGTTGCGCAAGCGGTTCACCAGTGACCGTATACGCCGATTGAGCAGCACCCGCTGCGCACTGTCGAGCAAGCCGGCCTCGGGCGCGCGCCCCAGGACGTGAATGGCACGCAGATGCTCCTCCTGCACATCATGAATGGCCAATAGCTGGTCGATCTGCTGATCATCGAGCTGAGCCAACGGCCCACCCAGGCGCCTGCACAGGTAGTGATTACCGCGCCATTGCATCGGTTGCTCACTCCACAGGCGCCAAGCCCCTGCGCCGTTATGCATCAGCAACGGGCCATGCCCGTCACGGGGCTGCAACTGCCAATGGTCATCGGTACTGCGCTGGACCACCGGGTAATGATGGCCGTCCATCGCAATCCAGGCCTTTTGCTCGTAGCGCCAGACCCCCGCGTCATCAACCATCGCTCCTGCCGGTGGCGGCTCACTGCGGTAAGGCGCCAGGTCCCCTATCCACAGACGTTCGGTGCCATCCTCCCGACGCGCCACCGACAGGCTGTCGACCAGCGCGGAGCGTGCCCACAATCGTTGTGCTGCCGTGACACCGGCAGCCGTGCCCGCGATGACCGCGAGGTCGGCCGCCACATGGCCGACGTGGTCCAGGGCCTGAAGCGTGTCCCCCTCCTGCCACGCCTCGACGGCCTCGAATATATCCCCAAGCCAATGCCATGCACTCAGGGCCAACAGCGCAACGCCAAGGGCAGGCAGGTAGAAGCTCGCAGCCGTGAGCAGCGACAAGCCCAGGGTCTCCAGGCGCTGATCATGAGCCTGCTGAATGGCACGATCCAGATTGGCCACGGGGGCGGCAACCATTGCCGCGTCATCCTTGATCTGATTGACGCGCATGGCGGCCAGGTCCTTGAACAGATACCCCCAGCGGCTCCATATGCTCGCCCAGGTCGATGTTGGCCCAACCTGCCAGGTCGTCGTACCCGGCAACCACCTGGGAAAAGAACGCGTGGCTGTCGCGATGGCGCACGAAACGCGCAAAGAACTGGCGGTAATCGACGTTACGCAAGCGCTGCCCGAGCACTTTGCGGGCAAAGTGCTGCAAACTTTCATGCGCGCTCCAGGGCCCATGCGGATCACCTGGGATGTACACCAGTACACGCTGGGTGGAGGTGTAGATCGGCGCAAAGGTCTCGTCGCGCACATCGAGCACGACGATCTGTTGCAAGGGGCAACCCAGCGCCAGCAGGCCAGCGAGGCGATACCGACAGTCCAGGCTGCCATTCAGCGCCTGGCGCAAGGCGGTCAGGTGCTCGGGGCGTGCCGAGCAGAGCCAGCCCGGCAAGCGTCTGGCGATGATCTGGTCCTGGCCCGCTTGCTCGATCAGCGTGTATTGATCTTGCGAAATGTTCATGGCTGAAGCCTCTGCGGGATGGAATGCTCGAGGCTACCTTCGGGCTGCAAGCAGCAGCGCCTAACAGGCTACTACCGCACCCCTCACTCACAACGTGGGTCCTAGTGCCAGGGTGCGATTGTCGCAATCATCACTGCCGTCAAGTGCTGGTCCAGTGCTTCCCAGGTGAGCTGCCTGTACAGGTTGAGTTCCCGCTGCTGCACACGGTATTGCAGACCATTGAATTCATCCGCTGTGGCATTGCGCGCCTCCATTGCCTCGCGTTCATCGTGCAAGGCCTGCGGCACCTGAAAGCGTGCGGGATGCTTGTGCGCCAGGTAGTCACGCCAGAAGCGTGTCGTCGCCAGATAATCCACCAGCGCCTCCCGGGACTGAGCATTTCTGACAATGTGTGCGGCAGCGCGCAGGTCCGCGCGCGACAGGTTGGCCACGCCGGGGTTGAGCATCTCGTCGTGCTCGATGGGCAAATCGAGGTTGTCAGCCAGTTCCAGGCGATAAGACAGGGCGAACTCGAGCGACTCCTTGGGCCTGCCTACCCGAATGGCATGCAGCCCTGCCACTTCATCGAGCATGTCCAGGCGCCAGCATTGCCCACCCAAGGCCAGCAATGCCCGCTGCTGATTGCCCGGCAATTCTCGGTTGAGGGCTTTCCATACCCGCACACGCACTTCAAGGTCGCTGAAACGCAACGTGGCGTTGTCCTGGCAGTGTTCCGTCAGTGCATGTTCATACAGTTCGGCTCGCAGCGCGGGCCGTTCGCTCATGTAGTCGAGCATGCGCAGCACGCGCAGTGCCAGGTAGCGAGACAGAAACTCGCTCTGGAAATCCGCCGAAGAAGTCAGGCGATCCAGCAAATGAAAGAAGTGCCGAGAGGCCTGATTGCCATGCATCTTGCCCCACAGATTGGCCAGGTGATCACGCTGACCGTCCGCCACCCGGTCGAGCCAGCGCTGCTTGACGGGTACCTGGGTATCGAGCATTTCACTCCAGGCATCCTGCCCCCCCTGCAACGGGTTATCGGATAACCTGACCCTGCCGGAGCGCCACAGCGCAGACCGATAAAAGCCGAATGGCAACGTGCGGATCGCGTTATCGCCTACATCAAGCGTGTGCAGGCTCCCGGCCCCCATCACGCCAACGGGGATGGCGGTCAGTTGGGTATTGCGCAGCATCAAGGCATTCAGGCTGGGCATCTGGGCTATGGAAATCACCCGCTGCAGCGGGTTGTGCGAAAGATTCAGGTAGATCAACCGCTGGCAGCTGGCGAGCAGGTCGACCCCAAAATCATTCAGGCTCACCTGGTTGCCAGACAAGTCCAGGATGCGCAGGCGCTGCGCCATCGCCGGTGTCAGCGGCAAGCGGGTCAGGCGGCAGTTGGTCATGCTCAGGGACTCAAGCGCATCAAACGCGTGCAGGAAACTCTGAGGCACACGGGCTATCTGCACCGAGCGCAGCGCCAGATCCGACACATGGGAAAACCGCACGCCCTGCGGAATGTCAGGCAACTCGTCCAGGTTGCTGCGGTAGGTGCTCAGGAGATAACCCGCACCCTCTTCCACCGCCCCCAGTTGCCTGGGTACCAGATACCGCCAACACGCGATCAGGCCTTGCGCAAACTCCCTGCGTGCTTTCCAGTGCCAGCCCTTGAGCGTCGAAAGGCGCCAGACGCCAAGGGACTTGCGCAGGGTGTTGAGCTGACGCTTCAGCTCCCCCAGCTCGGCTCCGGGATCACGCTGCGCTTGGCGAAGGTGGGTCAACCACAGTTCAACGTCGTCATCATCGAAGCCTGGATAGAGATCGCGCAGTTCTGCAGCCAGGTTTCTCACCGCGCCCCGACCACGGTGGAAACGCTGCCGCCAACCACTCAACGGATAGCCGATCCGGCCGTTGGCCAGGCGCTGTGGCGGATTGAAGATGTCAGCTGGTTGTGCGATGCCGAGCAACTCGGCGATCACCTCCCGCCGCTGTGCGACCCGGCTTGCCATCTGCGTTCGCAGCTGCCAGGCAAAGGGTTCACCGATGCCCAGTGCATCGCGTTGCCCATTGGCATACCCGGCAGCCAACTGTTGAAACAGTTCGCCTGGCTCTCCGAGCGCCTGTCCCTGCTCGTCACAGCGTTCAAACGCTCCGGCCCGATAACGAAGACCCAGGGTGCCTCCGCGTCCGCGGCTGCTCAACAGAGGCTCCGCCAGGTCGCCATCGAACAGTTGCCATTGCGGGCCCGTAACGGCCCCCGGCATTGCCTCGAGCAACTTGAGCGCCACACGGGCAAGGTCCAGGGTTTGCGGCGTATCGAACAGCAACGCCTCATGCACCCGAACGCAGCGAATGCGCCTGACCAGCGCTGCTGCTGCCAAGCCCAGGTCATCCTCGCCCACGGAATCCAGCAGTGCTTCGGCCCCGAGGCGATGCAGGCTGACAAAGTCCCGTTGCAGTGCCTGGGTAGCAGCCGTCACGGGATATTGCTCATAGTAAAGCTGCCCCACCAATGACCGTCGCCTGGTTTCAACCAGCTCGGCCAGGTGGGCATCGGACATCGAATCAGCGCCCTGCCATCGACGTACCCTGGCCAGCAACACGGCGTCCGCCACCTGGCTGCCCGTGCGCAGTTGCCTGACCAGCGCCTGGACCTGGGTAACCAGCGCGACGCGGCTGACCGAATCGACCATGCATGCCTCCGGCGCCTGGCCACAGATATGCAGCCCCCGCAAATGGTTGGCGTCCAGGCCATGGATGACCAGTAGCTGATCGATCTGCTCACCCTCAAGCTGGCTGAAGTCATTGCCCAGGCGCCGAAACAGGCGGTGCGGCTCGTCCCATTCGATTGGCTGTTCGCACCAGACACGCCAAGCGCCAGCACCGTTGTGCCGTAATTGCGGGCCATGCCCTTGCTTTGGCACGATCTGCCACTGCTCGTCGCCTTGCTGCATCACTTCGTAGAAATAGCCGTCCATGGTCACCCAGCAACGGCCTTTCAGGCGGTAGACCCCGTTGGCATCGGCAAGGGCTTGCAGAGGCGGTGGCGCGCTGCGAAAAGGTGTCAAGTCGAAGCGCCACAGTTTCTCGCTGCCGTCCTCGAGGCGGGCCGTTGCCAAGCCGTCAACCAGATGCCACTCCCGCGCTACTGCCCCCGCGATCGCTGAAGTGACACCAATCATGGCCACGGTTTCGGCAATCCTCACCAGATGTTCCAGCGCCGCCCGGGTATCGCCCTCACGCCAGTCCTCGACGGCATGAAAAACATCCTTGAGCATGTCCCAGACCATCACCGCGCCGAGCATGACGCCGATGCCGGGCACAAACAGACCCGCCAGGTTGGCCACGGTCCAGGCTGCCGAGATCAGGCGATCGTGCCTGGCCTGGCGCTGACGGTCGTCGATGGCCTGCACGGGCACCGCAATGAGCGCCGCATCATCCTTGATATGGTCGATGTACCCCCGAGCCAGGTGGTCGAACAATGGCAATGGGTAGGCCGCCATGTGCTGGTCCATGTCCCGCGACGCCCAAATGGCGACATCCATCAGCTCACTGGCAACCTTGGCAAAGAACGCGGCGCTATCGCGGCGACGGATGAACCGGCTGAAAAAGCGCTGATAGGCTTCATCTGCCAACCGCTTACCCAGGATTCGCCGGATGAACGTATCCAGATCCCGGGCGGCGCTCCAGGGGCTGACCGGGTCACCAGGGATGTACACCAGCACGCGCTGGCTGGCGCTGACACCCAGCGACGACGTGGTCTGGTCGAACACGACCAACTGTTCGATCTTGCACCCATAAGCGCTCAGCTGCCTGGCAATGACCGGTTTGCCTTGCAACGTGGCTGACTTCGCGCCCTGGCAGATTGCGATGACCAGTGCCAGCTCATCCGCCGTCAATATGCCCTCGGTCTTGGCCTTGCAGGCTTCGAGCAACATCGAGGCAGCCTGCAAGGTCTTGTACGAGGCCATGAAACTGTGGCCCTCCACGGCCGGGGCAAGCAGGATCGAGTCCAGGTGCTCCTGATAGCGCTGTCCCAGGTCCAGTTGGCGGCAGCCACTGACAAACGCCGAAGCGCTCATCGGCTTGAACGTGCTGCCATCGCGCGCCACCACGCAGTCGCTGCGCGGTAGTCCACCCTGCCCGGCTTCGTCTTCGGTAAAGTTGGCCAGTGCCGCATCGAGCAATGGAATGTCGTAGCTGTTCTTTTCCTGCTGTGGCTGGCGACCCGTTGCGAGCTCAGGCTCGGGGGCAACGCTGAAATAGAAGTGGCGCAGGAACAACGCCTCACTGTCGACCGACGCATACAGGCTTTTGCTCAGCTCGCGCTGCAACAATGGCCCGCAGTATTGGCGGATGCCCTGAATACGGCCAATGTCGCGGCTCAGGCGTTGACGGCAGGCGTAACTCGCCTTGAGCGCTTCGAGCACGTGGCTGAGCTGTTCTGCCGTCAAAGACTCACGTATCGGTTGCTGGCCAGGCGTGTCGCTGACGATGTGCAGGTTGCGTATCCAGGCCGGCAGGCGAGCGGCAATCAGGCCATCCTGAAACCCCTGCTCCGCCGTCTGGTTGGCTGTGCGTCTATGTGGCTGGCTATCACTGACGTGCATGGCGCACCTCCGAATGTCTGGAGGTGCGACGCTAATCGCGGGCCTTGAGCGCCAAGGGCTAGATAGCTACCACGCGGTCAGAACAACAGCAGCTGGCGATCGGTCAAGGCAGCGAAGTCATCACCGACAAAAGGCAGGATGGCATCGGCCACCGGTTGCAGCTGGCGGCTCAGGTAGTGCTCGTAGTCGATCGGGGCCTGCAGGTTTTCCAACGGCTCAGGGCCTGCGGTGGTGATCAGGTAGCTGATCCAGCCGCCGCGCTGATACTGCCTGGGGCGCCCGACGCGGCTGTTGTAGTCATCCGCCAGGCGCGCGGCGCGCACGTGCGGCGGCACATTGCGCTGGTAATCGGCCAGCGGCCGACGCAGGCGCTTGCGATACACCAGCAGCTCATCGAGTTCGCCCGCCAGGGTCTGACGCACGTACTCGCGCAGGTACTCGCGATACGGCTGGCCGCGGAAGATCCGCCCGTACAACTCCTGCTGAAAGCGCTGGGCCAGTGGCGACCAGTCGGTGCGCACCGACTCCAGGCCCTTGTAGACCACGTCTTCGCGGCCATCGGCTCGCTGCACCAGGCCGGCATAGCGCTTCTTGCTGCCCTCGTCGGTGCCGCGGATGGTCGGCATCAGGAAACGCCGGTAGTGCACCTCGAACTGCAACTCCAGCGCGCTGTCCAGCTTCAAGGTCGTCTGCAGGTGCTCGCGCCACCATGCGTTGACCTGCGCCACCAGGTCACGACCAATCCGCGCCGCGGCCTCTTCGCCATGGGCGCCCTTGAGCCAGACGAAGGTGGAGTCGGTGTCCCCGTAAATCACCTCATAACCCTGCGCCTCGATCAGGGCTCGGGTCTGGCGCATGATCTGGTGGCCACGCATGGTGATCGACGAGGCCAGGCGCGGGTCGAAAAAGCGGCAACCGCTGGAGCCAAGCACGCCGTAGAAGGCATTCATGATGATCTTCAGCGCTTGCGACAGCGGTGCGTTGCCCTCCCGCTTGGCCGCTTCGCGGCCCTGCCATACGCGCTCGACGATGGCCGGCAGGCAATGTTCGCTGCGCGAAAACCGCCCACCGCGAAAGCCTTCCACCGAGTGCTCGTCATCGGGCAGACGCAAGCCCTCCACCAGGCCCACCGGGTCGATCAGGAAGGTGCGAATGATCGACGGGTACAGGCTCTTGTAGTCCAGCACCAGCACCGAATCGTACAGCCCCGGACGTGAATCCATGACGAAGCCACCGGGGCTGGCCTCGTCCGGGCGGCTGCCGAGGCTGGGCGCGACAAAGCCCAGGCGGTGCATGTGCGGGATGTACAGGTGGCAGAATGCGGCGACCGAGCCGCCACTGCGGTCTACCGCCAGGCCGGTGACCGACGAGCGCTCCAGCAGGAAGTCGAGTAGCCGGGTATGGGCAAAGATGCGGGTGACCAGCTCGCAGTCCTTGAGGTTGTAGCGCGCGAGCGCGGGCTTGTCCTCGGCGAAGCGGCGGTTGATCTCGTCCATGCGCTGGTAAGGCGTGTCACTGTCCTTGCCTTCGCCGAGCAAGGTCTGGGCGACGTTTTCCAAGCTGAACGAAGGGAAATTCCAGGTCGCCGAGCGCAACGCCTCGATGCCGTCGATCAGCAACCGCCCGGGGGCATCGGCGAACACGTGGCCGCCGCCGGCATGGGTACGCAGGGTCATCGGCGCGCCGTTGCGCCCCAGCGCCAGCGGCACCTGCAGCGCCTTGGCGTGCTCGTGCAGCAGGCGCAGGTCGAACTGGATCAGGTTCCAGCCGATGATTGCGTCCGGGTCATGCTCGGCCATCCACTGGTTGAGGCATGTCAGCAACTCGGCGCGGTCAGCACAGTAATGCAGGTCGAAATCGACGCCATCGGCATCACCATTGGCCGGCCCGAGCATGTACACCTGGCGCTGCCCACAGCCCTCCAGGGCGATGCTGTACAGCTCGCCGCGCTCGCTGGTCTCGATGTCCAGCGATGCCAGGCGCAACGTCGGGCGGTAGCCCTGCAACGGCTTGAGCTGGGCCTCGCAGTACACGCCCTGCTCGTCGCACTGGCCAGTGAACTGCACCGGGGCGGTGATGAAGCGCTCCATCAGGTAGCGCTCCGGCGGGCGGATATCGGCCTCGAAGACGTCGATACCGGCCGTGCGCAGGCGCTGCTCCAGTTGCATCAGCTGGCGGTGCTGGCGGGTGTAGAGGCCGAGCATGGGGCGCTGGTCGAAGTCCTTCAGGCGCAGCGGCTTGAGTTGCACGCCTTGCTCCTTGGCCAGCAACACCCGGGCGTGCTCGGCCTGCGCCTGCGGGATGAAAGCCACCGATTCCTGGGGGGCCAGGCGCAACAGCCGTGGCCCGGCATCGGTGGCCAGCCAGAATTCCACGCAGGTGCCCTCGGGCGTGTCATGCCAATGCCGGGTGAGGACAAAGCCCTGCTGCAACTCCACCGCGTCGACCTCTGCTGAAAAGGACGATTCTACGCTAGCGTGGCCCCGCCACGAAGCCGCTTCTGCGCGCTGCCAGTACCGCCAGCAAGGCCATTGCGATCAGCGCCAGCACCACGCTGCCAAATGCCTCGACGCCCACGCCGGCGAGCAACACGCCACCGACGATCCCGCCCAGGGCGATGGCGCTGTTCCATACCGTCACCAGCATCGACTGCGCGACATCGCCGCCCTCACCCGCCGCATCGGCGCAGGCGGTCTGCAACAGGGTCGGCGCACCGCCATAGGTCAGGCCCCACAGCGCGACGCTCAGGTAGATGGCCCAAGGCGCGGCCTGCCCCAGCAACAGGGTGGCCAGGGCAAACCCTGCCAGGCTCAGCACGACCAGCTTGCGCAGGTGCCGATCGACCATCAGCCCGACCAAGCCGATCCCGGCCAGCGCCGAGAGCCCGAACAACATCAGCACCTGGCCGACTTTGGCCGTCATGCCCGCTGCCGCCAACAGCGGCACGATGTAGGTGTAGAGGATGTTGTGGCCCAGGACCCAGGCGAGGATCACCAGCAGCACCAGGGCCACGCCCGGCGTGCGCAACACCTGCGCCGCCGACGGGCGCTGGCCGCCCGCCTGCCCCGGATAGTCCGGCACCGCCCTGAGCACCCAGAACACCAGCAGCAGCGCCACCAGCGTGACCACGGCAAAGGTGGCGCGCCAGCCCAACCCGGCGCCCAGCCAGGTCGCGATCGGCAAGCCCAGCGACAAGGCAATCGGCTGACCGAGCATGGCCACGGCCATCGCCCGCCCCTGCAGGGCCGCCGGCACCATGCGCCGGGCATGCCCGGCGATCAGGCCCCAGGCCAGGCCCGCAGCGGCGCCGGTGAGAAAGCGCAGCAACAGGGTCAGGTGGTTGGAGAGCGACACCGCGGTCAGGCCGTTGAACAGCACGAAACCGACTATTGCCAGCAACAGCGCCCGACGCCGGTACCAACCCTGGGTCAGGGTCACCAACGGGATGGCCGTCAGCAATGAGCCAAGCGCATAGGCCGTCACCCATTGCCCGGCCATGGCCTGGCTGATGTGCATGCCATCGGCGATCTGGTCGAGCAGGCCCGCTGGCAGGGTTTCGCTGAGGATGGCGATGAAGCCGGTCATGGCCAGTGCCAGCAGGCCGCTCACGGGCAGGCGCTCGACGCGGGTCAGGGGAACAGTCGATGTCTGGGACATTGCAGGATGCCTTGTGGTTTCGATCAAGGCCGACAGTCTGCAAGGCTCCGTATTACGGAAAAAGGCGGTTACAATGCCGCTCACTCAGGACGTGGATGTCCGTAATCTGGAGCACAGGATGGACAGCCTCAGCGGCTTCGTGGTCTTCAACCGGGTCGCCGAAACCCGCAGCTTCGTCGCCGCCGGCCAGTCGCTGGGCATCAGCGCCTCGGCCGTAGGCAAGCGTGTGGCGCGCCTGGAGAGCCGCCTGGGCGTGCGCCTGTTTCACCGCAGCACACGCAGTATCACCCTGACCGCCGAGGGCACGCTGTTTCTTGAGCGCAGCCGGCGCATCCTGGCCGAGATCGAGGCCACCGAACAGGCACTGTCACAGGCCAGTGAAACACCGCGCGGTCGCCTGCGTGTGAGCCTGCCGCAAGTGACCGGGCTGGTGATGCCGGCCCTGGCCGAGTTCATGGAACGCTACCCGCAGGTGGAGCTGGACCTGGAGTTCACCGACCGCATGGTCGACATCGTCGGTGAAGGTTTCGATGTGGTGATGCGCGGCGGCCAGCCGCTGGACTCGCGGCTCAACGCCAAGTTTCTCGGGCACTTTCAGCATTGCCTGGTGGCCTCGCCCGAGTACCTGCAGGCGCGTGGCACGCCGCTGCACCCGCGCGAACTCAGCGCACACACCTGCCTGCACTACCGCTTCCCCAGCAATGGCAAACTGGAAATCTGGCCGCTGCGCCAGGAGCACCCGGAACAGGGCTACGACATCCCCATCTCGATGGTCTGCAACCATGTCGAGACGCGTATCTGCTTCGCCCTCAACCACCGTGGCATCACCTGCCTGCCGGACTTCAGCGTGCGCCGCGAACTGGCCGCCGGGTCACTGGTGAGCGTGCTCGACGACTTCATCGAACGGCGCGGCAGTTTCTACCTGCTGTGGCCGTCCGGGCGCCACATGCCGCCCAAGCTGCGGGTGTTCATCGACTTCATGCTGGAGCGCGTGTTCAGCCGTACAGGTAGTTGATGTCCTTGTAGCTCAGCGGCGGCACCTGGCCGAGCAGGTAGTCACGCAGCTTGTGCATTTGCCGCGCCTTGGGGCTGCTCTTGAGCCAGGTCATGTAGTAGCCGTCACCGGTCGACACCGCATGCTTGAACGGCGTCACCAGGCGCCCGGCCGCGAGGTCGGCACTGGCCAGCACCAGGTCGACCACCGAAATGCCCAGCCCCTGCTGCGCGGCGGAGATGCCCTGATCGAGCGTGTCGAACACTTGGCCCTGGTCGATGCTGATGTCCAGCGCATCCATGCGCGCCAGCCAGCGCCGCCAGTCGCGGCGGTCTGGTGACGGGTGGAGGAACTCACATTGGCGCAGGTCGGCCAGTTCGGGTTGCGCCTGTGCCATGTAGTCTGGGTGGCACACCGGGATCAGCCACTCATCGAACAACTTGACGCTCTCGACGTCGGCCGGGAAACGGCCGTTGGCCAGGAGGATGGCGCAGTCGTAGGGTTCGGAGTAGAAGTCCACCGAATCGATGTCCATCCACACGCTCGAAAGCTGCACACTGCAGTTGTCTTCAAGCTTCTTGAAACCGTCCAGTGCCCGCAGCAGCCAGCGCACGGTCAGCGTCGAAGGGGCTTTCAGACGCAGCCCATAGCGGTCCTGGCGCAGCAGCGCACAAGCGTTTTCGATGATCTTGAAACCGACCTTGAGCTCCTGGGCCAGCAACCGCCCATGCTCGGTGAGGCTCAACTTGGGGCCGCGGCGCTCGAACAGGTCGCAGCCGAACATGGATTCGAGCGTCTTGATGTGATGGCTGACCGCCCCCTGGGTCAGCGCCAGCTCTTCGGCGGCCCGGGTGAACGAGCCGTAGCGCGAGGCAACCTCGAAGGCACGCAAGGCGTGCAGTGCTTGAATCCGTTCCGACATGATGCCCTCGAAGCATGAGTGAGACTAATAGTAGGTCATAGTTCCACGCGTTTTACAACGTGAAGAGCGTCTCAGAAAATGCAGGTAAATAACAAAGATAAGTAACCAACCTGCCTGCATATGAGTGGAACTCTCTCTTACTTCAATCTCCTGGGGAAATCATGTTTACGGTTTATGGAAACTGCTATCGCCTGGATGCGCTAGAGCTGGCCGATGAACATGTACGGAACACTCAGCACTGGACGCGGCAAACCCTGCAACATTTTCGCAGTGTACTCGCCAACCCCGACTTTCCGTGCCTGTTCGGGCGCAAAGCCGTTGCCGGTGCATCCTGCCACATCCTCTTCGCCCGTGCCGAACAACTGGCCGATGATATCGCTCATGGCCTGGCCGACTATATACGCACCATAACGCCTGTGCCGATCAAGCAACGCATCGGCAGCCCGCTGGTGGTGTTTCTCGAGACGGCTGCCGACAGCACCTTGGCCGAGCAACAGGCGCTGGCCTGGAAAGTACTGCGTGGGGTCCACGCCCGTGACCCGCATCCGTGGCCTCAAGCAGTTCCCACCGACCCGCACGACAACGCCTGGTCGTTCTGCTACGCCGGCATGCCGCTGTTCATCAACATGAACTTCCCCGGCCATCAGCAGATGAAAAGCCGCAATCTCGGCCCGCACATCACCTTCGTCATCAACCCGCGGGAGAACTTCGACGAAGTGGCCAACGCCAGCACCGAAAGCGGGCAACGCATTCGTGCCCGCATTCGTGATCGCGTACGCCATTACAACGACGGGGTCATGCCCGAAACCCTGGGCTTCTTTGGCCAGGACGACAACTTCGAATGGAAGCAGTACCAACTGCAGGAAGCAGGCTCGCTCAATCCGTCGCGCTGCCCCTTTCATGCTCATGCCCGTGCGACACCCGACACTCTGATCGAGAACTGACCGTGAATACCGCCCTGACTCTGACTTATGCACTCACCGTCCTGCTGCTGATCGCCACCCCCGGCCCGGTGGTGGCACTGATCGTCAACACCGCTGCGGCCTCCGGCTCGCGCAAGGCCATGTTCACCGCCGTCGGCACCAACTGGGCGTCACTGGTGCTGATCGGCGCCGCTGCCTGGGTCATCCTCACCAGCGCAGCCATCGACAAGGCCTGGCTCAGTGGCATGAGCCTGCTGGGTTGCCTGTTCATCGGCTACATCGCCGTGGGCACCTTGCGCGAGTGCCTGCAGGCGCCTGTCGCCGACGAGGCCGAGCTGCAGCCGGCCAAGCCCGGCCGCGGCGGCTTGTGGCAGGGCTTCATGGTGGGCATTTCCAACCCGAAGGACATCATTTTCTTCATCGCCTTCTTCCCGCAGTTCATCCAGATCACCGAGTCGTTCGGCAAGAGCATGGTGGTGCTGTCGCTGTTGTGGGTGCTGATCGATTTCGCCGTGCTCAGCCTGTACATCTTCGCCATCGGCAAAATCACCTCGCAGCGCAGCAACCGCCTGATTTCCCTGGCCTCGGGGGTCGTCCTGCTGCTGATCGCCGCCGGTGGCCTGGCCTATAACCTCAAGGAGCTGGCGGGCTGAACGCCCTGCACCGCCGCAACGCCAGCCGAGAAGGAGCGCCCATGACAACGTCCGTCACCACCACACATGTCTCGGGCCTCGCTTCGCCGCTGCATCAGGACTACCAGCGTTTCCTGCTGCTGGGTAACCGCCGCGCACCGCACACCCTGCATGTGCACGAGAGCGGTTACCGCTCCGGCACCATCAACACCGATGCCTTTGGCCTGCGCTACAGCCATTGCGCCGGCAAGCGCTACTCGGCTGCCGAACGCGGCAGCGCACCGCGCATCAACCTGCTGGTTGGCGGTTCGACTGCCCTGGGCATCGGCGCCAGCTCCGATGAACATACAGTGGCCTCACACCTGTCGATGCTCACCGGTGAGGCATGGCTAAGCCTGGCTGGCTGTGGGCTCAATGCCAGCCAGGAACTGTTGCTGTTCCTGACTCACCAGCATCGCTTGGGCGAAGTGGGCCATGTGGTGCTGCTCAGCGGCCTCAACACCTTGGCCCATGAAGCCCTCGGTGAAGTCCTGGCCGGCCCGCACGACCCACTACAGGCCAAGGCTCACCAGGCTTACCTGAACAGTTTCAACGAGGGCATGCCGCCCGTTGGCCAGGCTCGCCGCGAGTCGTTGTGGCAGCGCCTGGGCCAGGCACTGGCACCACGGCGCCAGCAACCTGTCCCCAACTGGTCGCTGTCCGCCCCGGAAAAACGCCTGGCACGGGCGGCCGACAGCATCGGCCGCACGTTGCGCCAATGGGAGCGGATGCTGGCTGACAGCCACGCAACCCTGACCTTCATCCTCCAGCCCCTGCTGCCCTGGTGCCGGGAAACCCTGCCGGCGGGTGAACAGGCGATGCTGGCCGCCCTCAAGCAACAACCGAGGAATTTCGATCGCCTGCTCGACGGTGCATTCGACAGCCAGCTGCACATGGCGTTCTTCCGTCGCATCAAGAGCCAGGCGGACCCCGTGCCCTGCTACGACATGAACAGCATGCTCAGCAGCTCGCCGGTGTTCGGTGCCGACCTGTTTGTCGACCGCCTGCACCTGAACGACCTGGGCAACAATGCCCTGGCCAAAGTGATCACCGCCAAGCTGGGGCTGGCCCAGGAGCGACACGCCCAGCGCAAGGCCACACCGATCAAGCTCGTCTGACAGGCGAGCGACGGGGTTTCGGTTTCGGCCCACGCTTGGCTAGAATACCCCGTCGTTCCGATTCGCCCGAGGCGTACGCGAAGTTGTGATCATTCATCAAGCCGCCCTCCCGTACCTGGCAGCCTGCCGGCCCCGCTCATTGCGCGAGGCACGCCTGTGAGCCGCGTCGCTCTGGCATCGGCGCTGTTCATCGCACTGGCTCCGATGGCTGCAAATGCGCTCGATGTCCGTATCGACCCGCACGCCGACCTGCTTTACCGCCAGGCACTGCCGCTGCTGGAGCAAGCCGACACGCCAGATGACAACGGCACCCTGCGCACCGCCATGGGCGTCGACCCGGAGCTCAATCGCCAAGGCCGGGCGATGGCACATACCCTGCCGACGGCCGTGGCCCTGCTGAAAAAATCGGTGGAGCTTGGCCACCCGGTGGCGCAATATCGCCTGGCGCTGTACTACACCACCTACCTGCCAGCAGCGCAGATCGCCGATGCCGCCTGCCCGCTGCTGGAAGCCAGCCTGAAACAAGGCTTTGCACCGCCGGCAACTGCAATTGCTACCTGGTGCCCACCCTACAATGCCAGCCCGGCCTACCGCGAAGCCCTCGAAGCGATCCCCAGCATGGCGACCTTGTACGCGCCTTACTATCCGCAACCAGCCGCCCGCCTGGCCTGCAGCCGCAGCCACCCGCAGGGCTTGCAGATGCAGTGGGGGCGCCAGCGCGACTACCAGGCCGAGGTCTACCGGTTGCTGGGCGATCTCGATCCACAGCACCGCCAGGCACTGCTGCAGAAGGCCGTGGACATCAATGGCTGCGTGGCGGCGCAACATCGGCTGACCAAGCGATAATTACCTGCCCCGGCGCTAAACCTGTAGGAGCGGCTTTAGCCGCGAAGAGGCCGGCACAGGCAGCAAACAAGCAAGATCGTTCAAGCCACCCGCCCCACCGCTCTGTCATGCTGCCCTGCCTAGCAAAATGTGTCGCAGCCATCATGCCCAGTAGTCCCCCCATCCCCCGCCAAGCATTCCTGCACGGCGCCGTCGCCATCCTGCCGCTGTCCCTGGCCGTCGCCCCCTGGGGCTTGCTCGCCGGTTCCATGGCCATCGAAGCCAACCTCAGTGCCTGGCAAGGCCAGGGACTGTCGGCGATCGTCTTCGCCGGCGCCGCGCAACTGGTCGCCATCGGCATGCTCAAGAGCGGCGCCAGCCTGCTGTCGATCCTGCTCACCACCCTGCTGCTGACCTCCCAGCACCTGCTCTATGGCCTGTCCATGCGCCCGGTGCTGTCCAACCAGCCGGTACGCTGGCGACTGGGCCTGGGCTTCCTGCTCACCGACGAATTCTTCGCCCTCACCAGCCACTACGACCAGCAGCAGTTCAACCGCTGGTACGCCCTGGGCGTGGGCCTGACGTTCTATGTCGCCTGGAACCTGTTCACCCTGGCCGGCATCGTGCTGGGCCAGAACATCCCGCACCTCGACCAGCTCGGCCTGGACTTCTCCATCGTCGCCACCTTCGTCGCGCTGATCGCGCCATTGGTGCGCAACCTCGCCACCGTGGTGTGCGTGGCGGTGTCGCTGTTCTGCTCGGTGCTGTTCAGTTACTGGCACTGGGAAACCGCCTTGGTCGCCGCCGGCCTGCTGGGCATGGCTGCCGGCTTCGTCTGTCAGAAATTCACCGGAGGCCGCCCATGATCTGGCTGCTGATCTTCGCCATGGGCGCCGTGGTATTCCTCAACCGCTACGCCTTCCTGGAACCGCGCCTGCCCCTGCGCCTGAGCTCCAACGCCCGGCAGTTCCTCGGCTTTGCCGTACCCGGCATGCTCACGGCAATCTGCGGGCCGATCATCTTCCTGCCCGGCCACCAGCTCGACCTGAGCCCGCTCAACCCCTACCTGCTCGGTGCGCTGGTGGCCATTGCGCTGGTGTTGTTGACCCGCAGCGTATTGCTGAGCATGCTGGTGAGCATGTTGATCTTCTTCCTGCTACGCAGCTGGCTGGCATGAGCACGCCCCTGCGCGAACAGACCCACCTCTGGCAGGCGCCGGCCCTCGGCGACGTCGAGATGCTGCACGCGCGTTACTTTCAACAGCGCTTCGCCCCGCATGTGCATGAAGGCTATGTGTTCACCGTGATCGAGTCGGGCGCGCAACGCTTCTGGCACCGCGGCAGCGAGCACCTGGCACCGGTCGGCAGCATGGTGCTGATCAACCCGGACGAACTGCACACCGGCGCCACCGCCCACGAAGCCGGCTGGCGCTACCGGGGTTTCTATCCGGAGCATGAACGGGTTACTGGCGTGCTGGACGAGCTGGAACTGGGCCGGCACGGCATGCCGCGCTTCAAGGACAGCGTGATTCAGGACCCGGCCCTGGCGAGGGCCTTCAGCCAGCTGCATCAGCTGTCGGAAGCCGGCGCTAGCGCCCTGGAGCAACAGACCGCCTGGCGCCAGGCGGTGCTGGCACTGGTACAGCGCCACGGCCACTGCCCGGAACCCACCTCCCCCGGCAACGAACCGCTGGCGGTAGCGCGTGCGCGGGAGCTGCTGGAAAGCCAATTGGTCGACCCGCCGTCGCTGGAAGCCCTGGCCGCTGCGGTCAATCTATCGCCTTTCCACTTTGCCCGGGTGTTCCGCCAGGCCACGGGCTTGCCGCCCCATGCCTGGCTGAAGCAAAGGCGCCTGGCGCGGGCACGGGAATTTCTGAAAAGCGGCCTGGCGGCCTCTGACGTGGCCTTTACCCTGGGTTTTGCCGACCAGAGCCACTTGAGTCGGCAGTTCAAGCAGGCCTTTGGCGTGACGCCGGGCGCCTATCGCAGCGCCTGCCTGCACAGCTAGCGCCTGCGACGCCAGGCCTCAGGCAAGCCGGCCAGCCACTGCTACACTGACAGAGCAGAACGGAGGATCTGTCATGTCCGAAAGAGAGCTCACCACCCTGATATCGCTGATGAACCAGCGCCAAGCCTGCCTGAGCAGTGCCTGCAAGGAAATTGCCGACTGGATCGACCGCCAGGGCGATGTGCCCGCTGCGGGCAAGATCCGCGCCAGCCTGAAAGCGCTGGAGGCCGATGAAGCCCAGGTCCGCAAGACGCTGACCTCGCTGACCCTCGAAAGGCCGCTGCCACGCTTCCGTAGCTGAAGCGCGCAGCACAATGAAAAAGGGCCGCTGTTGCGGCCCTTTCGTTGGTCAGTGGTTCATGTGCATGTGGTCATGCCCGCCGCCAGCATCGGCGTTCAGCGGGCGTACTTCTGCCTGAACCTCGACGGTTTCCTTGGCACCCTTGGCATCTTCGATGGTCAGGGTCAGCGGTACCTTCTCGCCTTCCTTAACCTGCTGGGTCAGGCCCATCAACATCACGTGGTAGCCATTGGGGTCCAGGCTCACCGGCTTGCCCGCAGGCAGTTCCACGGCCTTCACTTCTTTCATGCCCATCACGTCACCGTTCATGGTCATCTCGTGCACCTGCACGGTCTTGGCCACTGGCGAAGCCACGCCAACCAGCTTGCTGTCAGTGCTGGCGGTCAGGGTCATGAAGGCGCCAGTGGACGGCTGGTGCGGCACGCTGGCGCGTACCCAGGCGTCGCTCACGGTGGTCTGCGCCAGGGCTGGCAGGGCCAGGCCCATCAGTACCAGGGCGGCCAGGCCGCGCTTGATTGGTTGCATCGACATTCAGCAGATCTCCATCAGGGTTGCCAGGTCTTCGGCGCATTCCTTGGCATTCAGCGAATGGCCCAGGCTCAGGCGCAGGGTGCCACGTGTATCGTAGACGTAGCTGGTGGACGAGTGAGAGATGGTGTAGGTGTCACCGGCCGGGACCTTTTCGTAGAACACCTTGAACTCCTTGGCCACCGCAGCGATTTCTTCCGGGGTGCCGGTCAGGGCGGTAAACGACGGGTCGAAGGCCTTGACGTAGGCATCGAGCACTTCCGGGGTGTCGCGCTCCGGGTCCAGGGTGATGAACACCACCTGGAAGATCTCGCGGTCGCGGCCCCTGAGCAGCTTCTTGATCTGTGCCGCACGCGCCAGGGTGGTCGGGCAGACGGCCGGGCACTGGGTGAAACCGAAGAAGATCATCGGCATGCTGCCATAGAAGCTCGACAGGGTGCGGACATTGCCCTGGGGGTCCTTGAGGCTGAACTTGCGCCCTAGGATCTCGTTGCTCATGTTCTTGCCGTACTTGAACTCGAGCCCCCGGGCCGGGTTGCAGCCTGCCAGCAGGCCGAGCCCGAGAACGCCCATCCCGGCGACAACCGCGCGCCGGGTAAACTGATCTTTCATTGAACCATCCTTTACAGGGAAGGTGCCGGCCCTCGGGACGGGCCGGTCGAAAACCGGGGCATTCTGGCATGACACCCGGTGGGCTTCTACCCGACCAAGGCGGTGATGGCCCGCAGCCCTTTAAACACGGGCTGCGGCCTGTTGTCGCAGGGGTTGAAACCGTAACACTTTGTTGCTAGGCCTTGACCAGGAAAGATCAGTAGTAGGCGTTCTCTTTCTGGGTGTGGTCAGTCACGTCACGCACACCCTTGAGCTCCGGAATGCGCTCGAGCAGGGTGCGCTCGATGCCTTCCTTGAGGGTCACGTCGGCCTGGCCGCAGCCCTGGCAGCCGCCACCGAACTGCAGCACTGCGATGCCGTCGTCGACCACGTCCACCAGGCTCACCTGACCGCCGTGGCTGGCCAGGCCCGGGTTGATCTCGGTCTGCAGGTAGTAGTTGATACGCTCGTTGATCGGGCTGTCTTCGTTGACCATCGGCACCTTG
This sequence comes from Pseudomonas sp., assembly GCF_017744435.1. Lineage (GTDB taxonomy): Bacteria > Pseudomonadota > Gammaproteobacteria > Pseudomonadales > Pseudomonadaceae > Aquipseudomonas. The sequence continues at coordinate 147,756 of NZ_JAGIBG010000003.1, read as the reverse complement.
GCGTTCGGCGCCTTGATGGTCAGCTGGCCACCCATGCGGTCGGTGGCGTAGTCGACCAGCGCATCTTCCAGGAACGGCACGCTGACCGCATCGAGGTAGGCGGTGAAACTCTTCAGGCCGACCGGCTCGTCGTCGGGCTTCTCTTCGCCCGGCTTGCAGTAGGCGATGCAGGTCTCGGCGTACTGGGTGCCCGGCTGGGTGATGAAAATACGGATGCCAATGCCAGGCGTGTTCTGCTTGGAGAGCAGATCGGCCAGGTAATCATGGGCGGCGTCAGTAATGGTTATAGCGCTCATGGAAGTTCCTCACAGACTTGCGGCCAAGTGTACGCCAACCTGGCCTTTGTACAAAGTCCTAGTATTTGACTCGGGAAAGCGCAAATTCCTGAGTTTGCTCCCGTGGCGCCGCCAGCCAGGCCTGCATCCGCCGGTACAGGCCGCGCTCCAGCCACTGATAGCTGAACCACGACATTAGTCCAATGGACGGCACGCACACGGCGAATACCAGGTACGGGTTCAGGTGCAGGCGCTGGCTGGCGAACCAGCCGGCATACAGCACCAGCACGTGGATCAGGTACACCGAGTAGGAGCAGTCACCCAGTGCCTTGAGCAAGCGGTTTCCCTTGAAGTACGGCTCCAGGGCGATGAACGCCAGCACGATCATGGCGCTTGGCACGCCCCAGTGCAGCAGGCGTTGCGAAGCGTCCAGGTGATAGATCGCGTAGCCCGCCACGCCCAGCACCGCCAGTGGCAGCCACAGGCCTTGGCGGATCAGGCCGCGGCGCTGGATCACGCCCAGGCCGATGCCCAGCAGGAACTCATAGATGATGTCGTTGCTGTAGAAGCGGCTGAGCACGCCCATGCGGACGAGCACTTCACTGACCAGCAGCAACGCAGCCGTCACCAGCAGCAGGTGGTGGCGCTGGCGCACCAGGAAGGCCAGGCCGAACAACAGGTAGAAGAACATCTCGAAATTCAGCGTCCAGCCCACGTTCAGTGTCGGGTACAAACCGTAACCGCCGGGGTTTTCCGCCGGGATGAACAGTAGCGACAGCAGCAGGTGATGCCAGTTGAAGGCCTGGTGCGGCATCCACTGGCTGAACGCCAGCAGCAGCGCCGCCATCAGCGCGGTGTAGAACCAGTAGGCGGGGACGATGCGCAGGGCCCGATTGAGCAGGAACTGGCGCGGTTCGATGGGTTTGTCGCGGGTCGACAGGTAGATCACCAGCCCGCTGATGACGAAGAAGATGTCGACGCCTACGGCGCCGCGGTCGGTGAGCAGCTGGCCAATGGGGCCGGTGGCATGGAAGTCGAAGAAGATCTGCATGAAGTGGTGGCAGACCACCACCCAGGCGGCGAACGCCCGCAGTGCCTGAAGCGAATACAGCATGGAATACCTGCGATTGCCGGTGCATTGAGGCCCGGAGGCTATAACAGCCCCCGGGCCACCTACCGATTCCGACCGCAGCGTATTCGGAAAGGTCAGCCCACCCGATCAGAGGTTCTCGTAGCGGTTCATGTCCAGCACCCCGTCCTCCACCGGATCGGTTTCCTTGATGTAGCTGCTGAGGTCATGGAAGTAGCGCCAGAACTGCGGGTGGCTGCGGCGCACGCCCCAGCGCATGACGATGCGCTCGAACTTCGCCGGGTCATCCTTGGCGTACTCCATGTCCTCGACGAACTCCGGCACATCCTTGGCCGGGATGTTGAAGATGAAGTTCGGGTAGCTGCTGAGCACGCCCGGGTACAGGGTCAGGGTGTCCAGCCCCGGCTGGTAGCGGTACGCCTCACCGAGCAGGAACGCCACGTTGCTGTGCGCGCGGTTGCGCAGCAGGCTGTAGACCTGCCGCTGGCCGCCCTCGCCTTCGATGCGCAGCATGGTCGCCTCGGGCAGCTGGCCGATCACCTTCAGGCCGGCGGCCGGGCGCGACACCAGGCGACTGAGCGACTGCTCGACGTTGCGGAATTCCTCGCTCATCTGCGGCCGCGAGCAATAGGCGCCGGTGCAGCGGTTGATCGGGTCCGGCGCGGCGTTCAGGCTACCGGTGCGTTGCAGCAGTTTCAGGCCGAAGTCGCGCTTGGGGTCGCGTGGGTCGAGCTTGATGCCGCTTGGCGTGTCGGTATCGATGTCTTCGTAGTCCAGCCACATCTTCACCTTGCCGCTGTTCTGGTACCAGCTGCCGAGGATCTTGCCACGCTGGTCGGCCGGCATCAGGCGCAGGAAGTTGACCTCGGCGCCGTTGCGGATAAGGTCGAAGTACAGGCGCGTCTGCAACTGGTGCGAGACGTTGCCGTACACATCGAAGTTGACCGCCAACTGGTAATAGGTTCGCTCGAACAGCGGGTAGTCGAACAGCCACACGGTCAGCGGCACGTCGCCAATCAGGCCTTTTGTCACCGAAGCGCTGTCGAAGTGGCGGAAAATACTCAGCAGTGCGTTGTCGTTACCGGCCCACAGGGTTGCCCAGCCCGGCGCCGGCATTTCGGCATAGGCCTCGCGGCGCAGTTTTTCGTAATCGTTGCGCTTGTCACGGTAGGCATGCCACAGGTTCAGCACGCTGCCGACGTCATCGATCTGCCCCGGCATGGCCAGCAGCGGCGTGGCTTCGCCGCGGTACTTGGCATCGGTGATGTAGCGGTCATGGGCCGGTTCCTGGAACAGCGCCCAGAAATTGTCGCGGATCACATCGGTGGCGATCTGCCCGCGGCACACCGGCCCCCGAATGAAGGTGCGCACGAAGTACTCGGCGTTATCCAGCATGAACTGGTAGCGCGCCACCGCCGGGATCGCCTCGAAGGTTTCGAACGGGTTGGCCCGGTGGCGTGGGCCGTAGCCCGGCAGCGCGCTGGCATGCCAGTCGCCGGCGTAGAACAGCTGCTTCACGCGCTTGAGCTTCTGCGGCCCCATCGGGTAGGTGATGTGGGTCTTGTGCACGATCACGCCCTGCACCGGGATCAGCCGGTAATAGAAGTCGGTGCCCGGCGGGTCGTTGGGGCGGCGCGTGGCGATGATGTCGACCGGCTTGCCGCTTGGCGTCCGCGAGCGTACCCACTGGAAGAAGTGGCCCTGCTCGCCGCCGACGAAGTAGATGTGCGCCAGGAACAGGTGCTCGTACAGCCAGCGGGCGACCAGCGCCTCGGTGGAACCCGGACGATTGAGCAGCTCTTCCCAGTCGGCGATCTGCCTGGCCTCGGCCGCACTGGGCTGGATCGGCTGGTACTCGACCGGCGCGCCGGCGGCCAGCCAGCGGCGCATCGTGTGGTATTCCTTGTCGGTCAGGCCAGTGACTGCCAGTGGCATGCCCTCCTTGGGGTGGGCGCCGGCATAGGCGTCGAACTCTTCGGGCAGCGGGCACATGTTGTTGCGGTTGAGCCCCAGGACAATCTCCTCGGGCAGCTTGGCGTTGGGCGTGAGCGGGGTCTTGTGCCCCAGTTCGAGCATGCGCGCCATCAGCGCCGCCTGGCTGCCCTGGTTGTCGAGCACCGAATAGAAGCCCTTCTTGCGCCATTCATCTTCACTGTGGGCGTCGTAGAACAACCGTGTAGGGGGCACGGCCTTGCTGCGTTCGCCCTGGTACACCGGCACCTTGGTGGCACCGCGCACCGCGCCTTCAGGGCTTTCCAGCTTGAGCTGGCAAGCGGCGTCGTTGCAGGCGTGGCAGGCCACGCATTTCTCGGTGAAGATCGGCTGGATGTCCCGGGTGTAGGAAATGGCCGGGCTCGATTGGGGGGCCTGTCCGAACGCCACGCTGCTGATGAGCAGAGCGAAGACGCTGACAAGGATACGATGCACCATGTGCGGAAAGTCCTGGTTTTTGAAAGCCATCACGATTTGCCTGGTCGTCCTTGGGTGCTCTGTTTGCATAACTTGCCTGACGCCCGCCCAACATGAACAGAATTCATGCAAATGGGCAATGCGCCTAAAAACCGCGCAGCTTTGTTATGATTCGGCACCTTCTGATATTTGCCCGACCAGGTAGTTCCTATGTCCGACCGCAGCGCTCGTCTTCAAGCACTCCAGCACGCACTCAAAGAGCGCATCCTGATCCTCGACGGCGGCATGGGTACTATGATCCAAAGCTACCGCCTCGAGGAACACGACTATCGTGGCACGCGCTTCGCCGATTGGCCAAGCGACGTGAAAGGCAACAACGACCTGCTGCTGCTCAGCCGCCCGGACGTGATCGCCGCGATCGAGAAAGCCTACCTGGATGCCGGTGCCGATATCCTCGAAACCAACACCTTCAACGCCACGCAGATCTCCCAGGCCGACTACGGCATGGAATCGCTGGTCTACGAGCTGAACGTCGAAGGTGCGCGCATCGCCCGCCAGGTGGCCGATGCCAAGACCCTGGAAACCCCGGACAAGCCGCGCTTCGTCGCTGGCGTGCTCGGCCCGACCAGCCGCACCTGCTCGATCTCCCCGGACGTCAACGACCCCGGCTACCGCAACGTCACCTTCGACGAGCTGGTGGAAAACTACATCGAGGCCACCCGCGGCCTGATCGAGGGCGGCGCCGACCTGCTGCTGATCGAGACCATCTTCGACACCCTCAACGCCAAGGCGGCGATCTTCGCCGTGCAACAGGTCTTCGAGGCCGATGGCATCGAACTGCCGATCATGATTTCTGGCACCATCACCGATGCCTCCGGCCGGACCCTGTCGGGCCAGACCACCGAAGCGTTCTGGAACTCGGTGCGCCACGCCAAGCCGATTTCCGTGGGCCTGAACTGTGCCCTCGGCGCCAAGGACCTGCGCCCGTACCTGGAAGAACTGGCGACCAAGGCCGACACCCACGTGTCCGCCCACCCCAACGCCGGCCTGCCGAATGCCTTCGGTGAATACGACGAAACCCCGGCCGAGATGGCGGCGGTGGTCGAGGAATTTGCCGCCAGCGGCTTCCTCAACATCATCGGCGGTTGCTGCGGCACCACCCCGGGCCACATCCAGGCCATCGCCGAAGCCGTGGCCAAGTACAAGCCGCGCGAGATCCCGGAAATCGCCAAGGCTTGCCGCCTGTCGGGCCTGGAGCCGTTCACCATCGACCGCCAGTCGCTGTTCGTCAACGTCGGCGAACGCACCAACATCACCGGCTCCGCCAAGTTCGCCCGGCTGATCCGTGAAGAAAACTACACCGAAGCCCTGGAAGTCGCCCTGCAGCAGGTCGAGGCCGGCGCCCAGGTGATCGACATCAACATGGACGAAGGGATGCTCGATTCCCAGGCCGCCATGGTCCGCTTCCTCAACCTGATCGCTGGTGAGCCGGACATCTCCCGCGTGCCGATCATGATCGACTCTTCCAAGTGGGAAGTGATCGAAGCGGGCCTGAAGTGCATCCAGGGCAAGGGCATCGTCAACTCGATCTCCATGAAGGAAGGCGTCGAGCAGTTCAAGCACCACGCCCGCCTGTGCAAGCGCTATGGCGCCGCCGTGGTGGTGATGGCCTTCGACGAGGTCGGCCAGGCCGACACCGCCGCGCGCAAGAAGGAAATCTGCCAGCGCAGCTACGACATCCTGGTCAATGAAGTGGGCTTCCCGCCGGAAGACATCATCTTCGACCCGAACATCTTCGCCGTCGCCACCGGCATCGAAGAGCACAACAACTACGCCGTCGATTTCATCGAGGCCTGTGCCTACATCCGCGATCACCTGCCCCACGCGCTGAGCTCGGGCGGCGTGTCCAACGTGTCGTTCTCGTTCCGCGGCAACAACCCGGTGCGCGAGGCGATCCACTCGGTCTTCCTCTACCATGCGATCCAGAACGGCCTGACCATGGGTATCGTCAACGCCGGCCAGCTGGAGATTTACGACGAGATCCCTGCCGCGCTGCGCGAGAAGGTCGAGGACGTGGTGCTCAACCGCACCCCGCACGGCACTGACGCCCTGCTGGCGATTGCCGACGACTACAAGGGCGGCGGCGCAACCAAGGAAGTGGAAAACGAAGAGTGGCGTTCGCTGCCCGTTGAAAAGCGCCTGGAGCACGCGCTGGTCAAGGGCATCACCGCCTTCATCGTCGAAGACACCGAAGAATGCCGCCAGCAGTGCGCACGCCCGATCGAAGTCATCGAAGGCCCGCTGATGAACGGCATGAACGTGGTCGGCGACCTGTTCGGCGCCGGCAAGATGTTCCTGCCGCAAGTGGTCAAGTCGGCCCGGGTGATGAAGCAGGCCGTGGCGCACCTGATCCCGTTCATCGAAGCCGAGAAAGGCGACAAGCCGGAAGCCAAGGGCAAGATCCTCATGGCCACGGTCAAGGGTGACGTGCACGACATCGGCAAGAACATCGTCGGCGTGGTACTGGGCTGCAACGGCTACGACATCGTCGACCTTGGCGTGATGGTGCCAGCCGAGAAGATCCTGCAGACCGCCCGCGAACAGAAGTGCGACATCATCGGCCTGTCCGGCCTGATCACCCCGTCGCTGGACGAGATGGTCCACGTCGCCCGCGAAATGCAGCGCCAGGACTTCCACCTGCCGCTGATGATCGGTGGTGCCACCACCTCCAAGGCACACACTGCGGTCAAGATCGAACCCAAGTACAGCAACGACGCCGTGGTCTACGTTACCGACGCTTCGCGTGCGGTGGGTGTGGCCACCCAGTTGCTGTCCAAGGAACTCAAGCCCGGCTTCGTCGAGAAGACCCGCCAGGACTACGTCGAAGTGCGCGAGCGCACCGCCAACCGCAGCGCCCGCACCGAGCGCCTGAGCTACGCCCAGGCCATCGCCGCCAAGCCACAGTACGACTGGGCCGGCTACCAGCCAGCAGTGCCCTCCTTCACCGGCGTCAAGGTGCTGGAAAACATCGACCTGCGCACCCTGGCCGAGTACATCGACTGGACCCCGTTCTTCATCTCCTGGGACCTGGCCGGCAAGTTCCCGCGCATCCTCACCGACGAAGTGGTCGGCGAAGCGGCCACCGCGTTGTACAAGGACGCCCGCGAGATGCTCGACAAGCTGATCGACGAGCAGCTGATCAGCGCCCGCGCGGTGTTCGGCTTCTGGCCGGCCAACCAGGTCGCCGATGACGACATCGAAGTCTACGGCGAAGACGGCCAGGCCCTGGCCACCCTGCACCACCTGCGCCAGCAGACCATCAAGCCCGATGGCAAGCCGAACCTGTCCCTGGCCGACTTCGTCGCGCCAAAGGCCAGTGGCGTCACCGACTACGTCGGCGGCTTCATCACCACCGCCGGCATCGGTGCCGAGGAAGTGGCCAAGGCTTACCAGGACAAGGGCGACGACTACAGCTCGATCATGGTCAAGGCCCTCGCCGATCGCCTGGCCGAGGCCTGTGCCGAGTGGCTGCACGAGCAGGTGCGCAAGGAGCACTGGGGCTATGCCCGCGACGAGCAGCTGGACAACGAGGCGCTGATCAAGGAGCAGTACAGCGGCATCCGCCCTGCCCCGGGCTACCCGGCCTGCCCTGACCACACTGAGAAGGAAACCCTGTTCCGCCTGCTCGATGGCACCGCCATCGGCGAAACCGGGCCGAGTGGCGTGTTCCTGACCGAGCACTTCGCGATGTTCCCGGCGGCGGCGGTCAGCGGCTGGTACTTCGCCCACCCGCAGGCGCAGTACTTTGCCGTGGGCAAGGTCGACAAGGACCAGATCGAGCGTTACAGCGCGCGCAAAGGGCAGGACATCAGCGTGAGCGAACGCTGGTTGGCGCCTAACCTCGGGTACGACAGCTAAGACCGCACTGGCTTCTTCGCGGCGGTTCGGCGCCCCGATGAGCCCGCTCCCACAGGGACCGCACCGTTCTTACGGCTTGCGCTGTACCTGTGGGAGCGGGCGTGCCCGCGAAGAGGCCGGCACAGGCAACCTCTCACCCATTGCCTACACTGTCCCTGATTGCCTCCGATACCCCAAGGAGCCACCATGGACGATTCCAGCCAGGGCAAGCCCCCAACCTTCTGGCAGATGCTGCACAGCATCCTCGCCGCCGCCTTCGGCGTGCAGAGCGGCAAGAACCGCGCCCGCGACTTCACCCACGGCAAAGCCAGCCACTTCATCGTGATGGGCACCCTGTTCACCCTGGTGTTCATCGCTGTGCTGATCGGCCTGGTGCAACTGGCCCTGCACCTCACGGCCCACTGAGCGCTCTACAAAAACGAAAACGCCTGCGGGTATCCCTCCCGCAGGCGTTCTGGCGGTATCACGGTCTTGAGTTTCAAGTCACTGGTGGCTGACCCAATAAACGGCAGTGACCACCACCAGGACGATCAGGCAGAGGATCGCCCAGGCATCGACACTGCTGTCAGCTTTGCGGACCTTGGTAGAGTTTCCCATTGCATTGCCTCTTGTAGTGGTTATGGGAATGCACTTCACCACCAGCAGTTAAGACGAGCAATGCCCTTCTCTCAAGCAAGGTCTTTCAATAGTCGACGGGTGACGTCAGAAACGGGTACTGGTAGCTCGGCGAACGCCCTTCGGCGCTGTAATGCTGAAAATCGACGCCGTAGTCGTCCCGTTCCAGCAGCTTCAGCCATCGCCGCGCCTTGGCCTGGTCGATCGACTGCAGCACCGGCAGCGTGTGCTCACGCTTGCCGTCGCGATTCACCTCCAGGCCCTGGGCATCGTCGTGCAGCATCACCATGGCCCAGCCACCCAGCGTGGAGTGCCCGCCCATCAGCACGCCCAGGCGCCCATCGATACGGGCGCGCAAGGCTTCCGGCGAACTGTTGACGGCGGCGAACACCACATCGCGCCCAGGCTTGCGCCCGGCCTGCTCGAACGCCTGCATCGCACCAAGGGCCATCTGGTCGTTGGCCGCCCACACCAGCCGGGTCTTCGGGTAGCGCTGCAGCAATTGCTGCGCCTGCTCGTAGGCGCGCTCACGGTTCCAGCCGCCGTACACCACCTGACGCAGGCGCACCTGGGGAAAGTCGGCCAGTGCCCGGCGCATGCCCGCTTCTCGCAATTGTGAAGCCGGAGTGGTCTTGACTCCGGCAAAAGCCACCAGGTCGATCGGCTCATTGTCACGCGGCAGCAAGGCGACCATCTCGTGCAACATCCGAAAGCCCGCCTGCTCGTCATTGGCAGTCAAGGTGCCGAGTATCTGCCCGTACCGGTCGGGCTGGGCCTGGATGCTTCTGGCCTGGGTCGCGGTGAGGCCGTTGTTGACCAGGAACAGCTTGACCCCGGTGCCCTGGGATAGGCGGATGATCTCTGGCGCGACGTACTGCTCATTCACCAGCACCAGGTAGTCGGGCCGCTGCGGGCCCTTGAGAATCGCCCGCGCCTGGCTCATCGCCAGCGCAGCATCGCGCTCGCTGTACTCCACGCGCAGGGTCATGCCCAGCTCATCAGCGGCAGCCTGCATGAAACGCGAGTAGCTGGTCCAGAACGTCTCGTCCGACAGGCCAGGATTGAGAAACACCACCGAGGCGGCCTGAGCGGAGGCTGCCAGTGGCAGGCCCAGGCACAAGCTTTGGCAAAGCGCCTTGAGCATGCGGATACACCCGTTGAAACAAACCGCCGAGTATAAACCTGTCGCACGCAGGGGTAACAAATGGCAGTCAGTCTCACTTAGTTCTTTTGGTTCTTTTCATATGCAAAAACATCACTTTAGCGCATAAACCCAACCTGCTATCGTTCCCCGGCTCCGAACCGGAGTGCGCGGCCGTGCGCGCGAATAGCTGCATGCAGCCTGAGACAGGACTTTTATGTACGTATACGACGAGTACGATCAGCGGATCATCGAGGACCGCGTCAAGCAGTTTCGGGATCAGACCCGCCGCTACCTGGCCGGTGAGCTGAGCGAAGAAGAATTCCGCCCTCTGCGCCTGCAGAACGGCCTCTATATCCAACGTTTCGCGCCGATGCTGCGTGTCGCCGTGCCGTACGGCCAGCTGAACGCCAACCAGGTTCGCACCCTGGCCAAGATCGCCCGCGACTACGACAAGGGCTATGCCCACATTTCCACCCGCCAGAACGTGCAGTACAACTGGCCGGCACTGGAAGACATCCCGGACATCCTCGCCGAGCTGGCCACCGTGCAGATGCACGCGATCCAGACCAGCGGCAACTGCCTGCGCAACACCACCACCGACCAGTTCGCCGGTGTTGCCGCGGATGAACTGGTCGACCCGCGCCCATGGTGCGAAATTGTCCGCCAGTGGACCACCTTCCACCCGGAATTCGCCTACCTGCCGCGCAAGTTCAAGATTGCCATCAACGGCTCGAAGGAAGACCGCGCCGCCATCGAAGTGCACGACATCGGCCTGGAGCCGGTGCGCAATGCCGCTGGCGAGCTGGGCTTCCGCGTGCTGGTCGGTGGTGGCCTGGGCCGTACCCCGGTGGTCGGCTCGTTCATCAACGAGTTCCTGCCGTGGCAGGACCTGATCAGCTACCTCGACGCCATCCTGCGCGTGTACAACCGTTACGGTCGCCGTGACAACAAGTACAAGGCGCGGATCAAGATCCTGGTCAAGGCACTGACCCCGGAAGTGTTCGCCGAGAAGGTCGAGGCCGAAATGGCCCACCTGCGCGGCGGCAGCACCACCCTGACCGAAGCCGAAGTCCAGCGCGTCTCGCGCCACTTCGTCGACCCTGAGTACCTGGCCCTCGACAACGTCGACTACAGCGCCCAGGACGCCGAATTCCCAGGTTTCGCCCGCTGGCGCTCGCGCAACACCCGCGCCCACAAGCGCCCTGGCTACGTGGCTGTGACCCTGTCGCTCAAGCCGACCGGCGTTGCCCCTGGCGACCTGACCGACAAGCAGCTGGACGCCGTGGCGGACCTCGCCGAGCGCTACAGCTTCGGCTTCCTGCGCACCTCCCACGAGCAGAACATCATCCTCGCCGACGTCGAGCAGCGCCAGCTGCACGCGCTGTGGATGGAACTGCGCGAGGGCGGCTTCGCCACGCCGAACATCGGCCTGCTGACCGACATCATCTGCTGCCCGGGCGGTGACTACTGCTCGCTGGCCAACGCCAAGTCGATCCCGATCGCCGAATCCATCCAGCGCCGTTTCGACGACCTGGATTACCTGTTCGACATCGGCGAGATCGACCTGAACATCTCTGGCTGCATGAACGCCTGCGGCCACCACCACGTCGGCCACATCGGCATCCTCGGGGTGGACAAGAAGGGCGAGGAGTTCTACCAGGTATCGCTGGGCGGCAACGCCGCGCGCGACGCAAGCCTGGGCAAGATCCTCGGCCCGTCCTTTGCCCAGGATGACATGGCCGATGTGATCGAAAAGCTGATCGCCGTGTACGTCGAACAACGTACCGAGGAAGAGCGTTTCATCGACACCTACCAGCGTATCGGCATCGACCCCTTCAAGGAACGCGTCTATGCAGCGAATCATTAAGAACAACCAGATCGTCGACGAAACCTGGCACCTGCTGCCCAAGGACTTCTCGTTCGACGAGCTGAGCAACTGCGACGATTACATCGTCCCGCTGCAGATGTGGCGCGACCATGCCCACGTGCTCAAGGCCCGTGACGGCGGCCTGGGTGTGTGGCTGGACAGCGACCAGGAAGCGGAAGAAATCGGCGACGACGTGCAGCACTTCCAGGTCATCGCCCTGAACTTCCCGGCCTTCACCGACGGGCGCAGCTATTCGAATGCGCGCCTGCTGCGTGACCGCTACGGCTACAAGGGCGAGCTGCGCGCCATCGGCGACGTGCTGCGCGACCAGTTGTTCTTCATGGCCCGCTGCGGCTTCGACGCGTTCGCCATCCGTGCCGACAAGGACCCGGAAGACGCGCTGCAGAGCCTGAAGGACTTCTCGGTGACCTACCAGGGCGCCACCGACGAGCCGCTGCCGCTGTTCCGCCGCCGCTGATTGTCACCTGCAATGCCCGACGGCCCGCCTTTTGGCGGGCCGTTTCGTTTGCGTCATTGTTTTTACCTGAATCACGGTCGCCCCACCCATTCGTGACTCCAGGACAAATGACCTTGGCCCTGCCCGGTCTTAATCAATCCTCGGCAAACCCGCACACTGTTCCCATTCGAAGATCGAGCGATGCTGAGCGACTAGGCTCAGTCGGTTCGTCTTTCACTTACCAGGAGCAGATCCATGAGCATCCCACCCTTCGGCCTCGGCACCTTCCGCCTGACCGGCCAAACTGTCATCGATTCAGTCAAGTCGGCCCTGGAACTGGGCTACCGGGTCATCGACACCGCACAGATCTACCAGAACGAAGCCGAGGTCGGCCAGGCCATCGCCGAGAGCGGCGTGCCACGCGGCAAGCTGTTCATCACCACCAAGGTCTGGGTTGATAACTACGCCGCGGACAAGCTGATCCCGAGCCTGCGCGACAGCCTGCAGAAACTGCGCACCGACCATGTCGACCTGCTGCTGATCCACTGGCCGGCCCCGGGCAACGGCGTTGAACTGGCCGAATACATGAGAGCCTTGGCTGAGGCCAAGAAGCTGGGCCTGACCCGTCAGATTGGCGTGTCCAACTTCAACATCGAACTGACCCGCCAGGCCATCGCCGTGGTCGGCAAAGGCGAAATCGCCACCAACCAGATCGAGCTCAGCCCGTACCTGCAGAACAGCAAACTGACGGCGTTCCTCAAGGAGCAGGGCATCACCGTCACTTCCTACATGACCCTGGCCTATGGCAAGGTCCTGAAAGACCCGGTACTGACCGAGATTGCCAACAAGCACAAGGCCACGGTCGCCCAGGTTGCCTTGGCCTGGGCCCTGCAACTGGGTTACGCAGTGATCCCGTCTTCGACCAAGCGTGAGAACCTGGCCAGCAACCTGCTTGCCCAGAGCCTGCGCCTGGATGCCGATGACATGGCGCGCATTGCCACGCTCGAACGCAATGGCCGCGAAGTCAGCCCGGCAAACCTGGCACCGGCCTGGGACTGAGGCATTGGCACCGGGGGCTGCCTTGCAGCCCCCTTGCTCCCCTTCAGAACCTCAGTCCTACGTTGATCATCCCCGCCGCCCCTCCCAGCACCACGAACTCGGCCCCCACCGGCCCCCAATGCACGCCGAACGACGGAATGATCACCGGCGCAACGCCGAAATGGTTCAACGGGATCTTGTCGTCATACTCGCCCTTGTAGCCTTCGATCAACCCCGCGCTCAGCTTGGCATACACGGGATAGCGCTCGTGCTCCCAGACCTTGCCCAGGTAGGCGTAGTAGGAGCGCTGGGAGAACGAGTTCTTGAAAGTCGCCGCGCCCCACAGCAGGCCGTCGGTGTAGATGCGCTCGATGCCGATCAGTTCCTGGTGGTTGTTGTGCTCCGGGTCGTGGGTCCAGTGCTTGGTATAGGCACTGGTCTGTACGTACCAATAATCCCCCTCGCGCTCGCCTTCTTCGGCAATTACGGCCAGACTCACTGCCAGCAGCCCGATCGCTGCAATTGACGTCCTGTTCATGCTCGATGCCTCGCTGGACAATCCAGTGACACTAGCCGGGCCAGCCCGATAGCGCCATAGGAACAGTCCAGGGAGGAATGATGCCGATACGCCGTTTGCTGGTGGCTATGGTACTGGTGGTACTGGCCCTGCTGGTCACTGCGCTGTTCGCCTTGCGTATCACCGCAATTGCCGATGTCCAGCTGGAGCCGTGGCACACCTACGTGCCGGACAAGATGCCGGCCAGCGACATCGACCACGCCAGCTGGGGCGACTACCTCGCTGCCGAGCAACGCGTGTTCAACCAGGTCAACCGGGAAATGCGCGAGCAGCTGGTCAACGAGCAGCCGTCCGCCTACAACCGCTTCGTGGCCAGCAGCCGGGTGTTTCCGGGCAATCTCAGCCATGACTGGAACCGCTCCTATATCGCCGAACCCAGGCAGACCGCCAAGGGCTCGGTGGTGCTGCTGCACGGCTTGACCGACTCGCCGTACAGCCTGCGCCACTTCGCCCGGCACTTTCAGGACCTGGGCTATGTGGTGTTCGCCCCGCGCCTGCCCGGGCATGGCACGGTCCCGGCCGGCCTCACCGCTGCCCACTGGGAGGACTGGATGGCCGTCACCCGCCTGGCCGTGCGCGAAGCGACCCGCCGCACCCCCGCAGGCAGCCCGTTGTACATCGTCGGCTTCTCCAATGGCGGCGCACTGGCTGTCAAATACAGCCTCGACGCGCTGGAAGACCCGCACCTGGCCAGGCCCACCCATCTGGTGCTGATCTCGCCCATGATCGGCGTCAGCCGCTACGCCCGCTTTGCCGGCTCGCTGGGTATCGACGACATGCTCAGGCCGTCGGTGGCGGCCCTGCGCGACAGGATGTTCACACCCCAGGCCCGCCCCTATGCGCGGACCTTGATTGCGACCCGAGGCCCGGGCAGTGCGCAGCTCAAGTCGACACGCTTCGCGGCCCTGGCAACCACGGCTGACGAGCAGATGCTGGATGCGGTGTATCCGCCCAGCCTGATCTCGCTGTCCCATGTGGCACTGCCATTCCCCATCGACGATTCACTGTATGGGCAACACCCTGATGACCAGGAAAATTACGGGGTGAACCTGGGCAACGTGAACATGCGCGGGGAGCGTGGGGCGCTGATCGTGGATGCGGGGAACTTTTCGCGGGCGACTTCGAATCCGTTTTTCAGGGTGATGCTGGGAGGGCTGGATGAGGAATTGCGGTTGCGTTAAGGGACTGACTTCAGGCTAGCGTCGCCTATGTGGTCGAGCGCCGACCACTATTCCACCAAGCGCAACAATGAAATGCCAACCGCACGGATTCTCGGCCAAGCCAGCGAGTACTACGCTACTCCCTGCCAACCACTCCCGAGGAGCCACCCGATGTCCCGCCCTCCACTGCCCCCGTTCACCCGTGAAACCGCCATCCAGAAGGTCCGCCTCGCCGAAGACGGCTGGAACAGCCGCGACGCTGCCAAAGTGGCACTGGCCTACACCGTCGATACCGCCTGGCGCAACCGCGTCGAATTCCCCCGTGGCCGCGCCGAGGTCGAAGCGTTTCTGACCCGCAAGTGGAACCACGAACTGGAATACCGCCTGATCAAAGAGCTGTGGGCCTTCACCGGTAACCGCATCGCCGTGCGCTATGCCTACGAATACCACGACGACAGCGGCCAGTGGTTCCGTGCCTATGGCAACGAGAACTGGGAATTCGCCGAAGATGGCCTGATGCAAAACCGCTTTTCCAGCATCAATGAACACCCTATCAGCGAAGCGGAGCGCAAGTTCCATTGGCCGCTGGGCCGGCGCCCGGATGATCATCCGGGCTTGAGCGACCTGGGGCTCTGATCAGCCCACGGGCAAGCTGACCTTGACCTCCAGCCCGCCCCCCAGGCGATTGGCCAGGGTCACGCTGCCGCCTTGCTCCAACACGATCGCGCGCACCGCCGGCAAGCCGAGCCCGACACCACCGGTGTCGCGATTGCGCGAACCCTCGATGCGGAAAAAGGGCGCGAACACACTCTCCTGCAATTCAGGCGCGATGCCCGGCCCGCGATCCAGCACGGTGATTTCCAGTTGCTCGGCAGTGACCACCAGCCGCATCTCAGGCGCCAGGCCATACTTGACGGCGTTATCGACCAGGTTCACCAGTACCCGCTTGATGCCCACCGGCCGCCCGACGTAGACGCAGCGCCGCGGCGCATCGAGGGCAACCTTGATACCGGCGTCCTTGAAGTCGTCCACCACCGTTTGCAGCATCTCGGCCAGGTCGAACGCCGTGGTCTGCTCAAGCCGCGCATCGTCGCGGAAGAACTCCAGTGCGGCATCCACCATCGCCTGCATTTCATCGACATCCTTGAACAGCTTGGCTTGCAGTTCAGCGTCCTCGATGAACTCGCCGCGCAGGCGCATGCGCGTCAATGGCGCGCGCAGGTCGTGGGAAATCGCCGCCAGCATCTGCGTGCGATCATTCACGAAGTGCTTGAGCTGCGCCTGGGTGGCATTGAAGGCGAGAATGGCCTGGCGCAGGTCATGGGGGCCGACCACCGGGATCGGCGGGGCATTGAAATCCTTGCCAAATCGCCGAGCACCTTCGGCGAAGCGTTCCAGCGGACGGGCCAGATAGCGTGTGGCGAACAGCGCGACCACCAGGCTGGAAAGCAGCATCAAGGTAAGGATGATCAGGTTGCGTGGCAGTTCGTCCAGGCCCCAGCTGCGGTCCGTGGCGCGGTACAGCACCCAGCTCTTGTCACTCAATTCGATCATCAGCGCGTAGCCGCGCGCCGGTTCGTACTCCAGCAGGTCGGACGGCTCGAAGGCCTGGATCCGCGCATCAGGCCGCTTCAACAAGGCACGCAGGGTTGGCGTGCCCTTGCGAAACTCGGCATCGACCAGCTCAGGCACACCGGCTTGGTCATGGCTGCGCAGCCACTGCACGGAGTAAGAGCCATCCCCAGCCGCGCTGGCAATGCTGGCGCGCTGCGCCACGGGCGCGGAATCCAGGATGCGGGTGACGGTGGCGACCTTCTCGATCACCCCGCTTTCCAGCAACGGTGGCTGCGCCCACACGCTCAGCAACAGGCTGAACAGTCCTTTGAGCAGCAGCAGGATGAACATCGCCGTCAGGGTGGTCAGGGCAATCCAGCGGGCGATGGTGATGCGTGGCCGCGGCAGGGCCTTGCGCAGCTTGGCCAACAGGCTCATCGCCGGACCACGGTGGCAGTGAACAGGTAACCGACATTGCGCAGAGTGCGGATCAGCGGTTCGGTGCCCGCTTCGCTCTCCAGCTTGCGCCGCAGCCGACTGACCTGCACGTCGATGCTGCGGTCATAGGCCTCATAGGACTCCCCTCGGGCCAGATCGAGCAACTGCTGGCGGCTGAGCACTCGCCGGGGATGCTCGGCGAACACCAGCAGCAGCTCGAATTCACCGTTGGAAAGCGGGATCATCACCTGCTCCGGCGAACGCAGCTCACGCCGCACCACATCCAGTTGCCAGCCGGAAAACTCCAGCAGCGTGCGCGGGTTGTCAGCCGCGCCGTCCGCTGCTTCGCCTGCCCGGCGCAACACCGCCCGCACCCGCGCCAGCAGTTCGCGGGCAGCGAATGGCTTGGTCAGGTAATCGTCGGCGCCCAGTTCCAGGCCGACCACGCGATCGCTCAGCTCGGCCATGGCCGTGAGCATGATCACCGCTACCTTGTGCTCGGCACGCAGTCGTTGGCAAAGCACCAGGCCACTGTCGCCCGGCAGCATCACGTCGAGAATGACCAGGTCCGGCACCCGCCGCTCCAAGGCTTGCCAAAGCCCTTTGCCATCGCGGGCCACATCGACCTCGTAGCCATGCTGGCGGAGAAACTTCTGCAGCAGATCGAGTACTTCGACATCATCGTCGACAATCAGCAAATGGCTCAAAACAGGCACCGAAAACAAAGGCAATTACCGTGTACTGTAAGGCCATCACCGGGTTGCCGTCATATATTTCAACCCGGAAACAAAGTGTCAGGCACGAGATAATCCGGACATTCCCAGGCAATCAATCCCCCGCAGCATCGGCGCCACTTCTTCACAGGAATGTGCCCATGCCTACCCCTTCCGCTGCCTGGTTATCTGCCCGCAACACGGTCCTGGCCTTGTCCCTGCTCGCCGCCAGCGGCTGCAGCCAGCGCCCGCCGGCCACTGCCTGCGGACCGGTCGCCTACCAACTCAGCGACCCGGCCGAACCTGCCAACCGCGCCGTGTTCGCCTTCAACCGCAGCGCCGACGACTACGTGCTGGCGCCGGTCGCCCGCGGCTATACCGCCTTGCCGAACTTCGCCCAGCAAGGCGTACACAACTTTGCCGCCAACTTCGGTGAGCCAAAGGTGTTCGTCAACGACCTGCTGCAAGGCAACGGCGAGCGGGCGATGACCAGCCTGAGCCGCTTCATCTTCAACACCACCCTTGGCGTGGCCGGCCTGATCGATGTGTCCGGCAAGATGGGGCTAGCCCGCCATGAGTCGGACTTCGGCCAGACCTTCGGCGTGTGGAACATCGCCGATGGCCCGATCGTCGAGTTGCCGCTGCTGGGCTCGCACAACCTGCGCGATGCGACTGGCCGAGTACTGGGCCTGGCACTGGACCCGTTCGGCGACAACAGCGATACGGTCGAAACCCTGGGCACCGTGGCCCTGGCCGGCGGCATGGTGGATGGCCGGGCGCAGGCGTTACCGGTGACCGACAAACTGCGCACTCAGCCGGATTACTACCAGGCCGTGCGCGATTTCACCGCGCAACAGCGCGCCAACCGGGTGGTCGAGGGCCAGCTCGGCGCGCCCGGCAAGCGCCCGGGCCAGTGCCAGGGAGGGCCTGCCGGTGAATGATGCGGTGTCACTGTTCCGCCGCGTGGAGTGCGGGACCGAGCAACCGGTGCTGTTGCACGAGCTCGAAGCCCGCGTCTCGGAGGATGGGCGCGAGCTGATTGTCAGCCGTTATCGGGAACGTTACGGCAACGGTGGCGATGCCCAGCGTCACGAGGTGCATCGCCGCGTACCGATCGCTACGCTGTTGAAGTGGATGGCCAGGGAAGGCACAACACCCCAGCCATCCTGATGACGTTGCTCAGCGGGTCATCTTGCTCACTGCGGCCACCAGTATCGGAGCCAGCTCTGTATCGGTCATCGCCGGGCTGACCTGCATGTGCGCCAGGTCACTCCAGTCCATCGTCCAGTGCAATACCGGCTGCAGGTCATTGCTTTCGACCACGGCAAAACCCTGCAGCTCGCCTACCGCATGCCAACGGCCATGGACCTTGAGCTCGGCGGGCGGCTTGCCGCCGGTCTCGGCGAAGCGGGCCATGACGGCGTTGCGGTTTTCCGGGGCAATGCTCCATTGAATGATGAAAAGCATATGGCACCTCCCAGTTGCTCGGCACCTGTGCCAGACACCCGCCCCGGGGGCGCCGGGGCCTGGGGCGGGTGAATGCGCCATGTTTAGGCATAGCAGGATGAACAACCGATTGCCTGACTGATTATCGGAATCTGTACCGGCCTCTTCGCGGCGGTTCGGCGCGAAGAGGCCGGTACAGGCAACTGCAGAATCAGGCAATCCGTCGGCCGGATCGAGTTACCCCTGAGCGGAAGCGGTCGGACATGCTGCACACCCTGCCCCCGCACACGAGGACTCTCCCATGCACGTGATTGCCTATGGTGCCCACGCCAGCGACCAGCCCCTTGAACCCATCCGCATCACCCGCCGCGCCCCAGGTGCCGAGGATGTGCAGATCGCCATCGACTACTGCGGTATCTGCCATTCCGACCTGCACCAGGTGCGCTCCGAGTGGGAGGGCACCCAGTTCCCCTGCGTTCCAGGCCACGAAATCGTTGGCCGGGTCACGGCCGTCGGCGCCCAGGTCTTCGGCTTCAAGCCCGGCGACCTGGTCGGCGTGGGCTGCATTGTCGACAGCTGCAAGCACTGCGCCGACTGCGACGCAGGCCTTGAGAACTACTGCAACGGCATGATCGGCACCTACAACTTCCCCACGCCAGACGAACCGGGCTGGACCCTCGGCGGCTACTCGCAGCAGATCGTGGTACACCAGCGTTACGTCCTGCGCGTGCGCCATCCGCAAGCCCAGCTGGCGGCGGTGGCCCCACTGCTGTGCGCCGGCATCACCACCTATTCGCCCCTGCGCCACTGGGGCGCCGGGCCGGGCAAGAAAGTCGGCGTGGTCGGCATCGGCGGGCTTGGCCACATGGGGATCAAGCTGGCCCATGCCATGGGCGCGCACGTGGTCGCCTTCACCACCTCCGAGTCCAAGCGCGAAGCGGCATTGGCGCTGGGCGCCGATGAAGTCGTGGTATCACGCGATGCCGAGGCGATGGCAAGGCACCAGCTGTCGTTCGACTTCATCCTCAACACCGTGGCAGCGCCCCACGAACTGGATGCCTTCCTTGTCCTGCTCAAACGCGACGGCACCCTCGGCCTGGTCGGCGCGCCCGCCACGGCGCACCCCTCGCCGAACGTGTTCAACCTGATCATGAAGCGCCGGGCGATTGCCGGGTCGATGATCGGCGGCATCGCCGAAACCCAGGAAATGCTCGACTTCTGTGCCGAGCATGGGATCGTCGCCGAAATCGAGCTGATCCGCGCCGACCAGATCAACCACAGCTACGAGCGCATGCTCAAGGGCGATGTGAAGTACCGCTTCGTGATCGACAACGCCACCCTGGCCGACTGAATGTCCGAATCGCGACAGTGAGTGCCTGTTCGGCGTGAGACAGGCATTGCCCGGCTGGATAACCTCCGTCGGGCAATGCCTTGCCACCACTCGAAAAAGAGCCTCGCCCATGACGACTCCTGCCGCTTCCTTGGCCCCAGCCGCCACAGCCGCCGACCAACCCCAGGGCTTTTTGGTCCGCATCGTCGGTGCCGCCGCCTTCGCCCACTTGCTCAACGACCTGATCCAGGCCGTGCTGCCGTCGATCTACCCGATGCTCAAGAGCGACTTCTCGCTGAGTTTCGCCCAGATCGGCTGGATCGCCCTGATCTACCAGGTCACCGCCTCGCTGCTGCAGCCCTGGGTCGGCATGTACACCGACAAGCGCCCCATGCCTTACCTGCTGCCCACCGGCATGCTGTTCACCCTGGTCGGCATCGCCCTGCTCGCCTTCGCCAACAGCTACGAGATGCTGCTGTTCGCCGCTGCCGTGGTGGGTATCGGTTCGGCGACCTTCCACCCCGAAGCTTCTCGGGTCGCGCGCATGGCCTCCGGCGGGCGCTTCGGCACCGCGCAGTCGACCTTCCAGGTCGGCGGCAACACCGGCTCGGCGATCGGCCCGCTGCTGACCGCCGCCATCGTCATTCCCCATGGCCAGCCCGCCATCGCCTGGTTCATGCTGGCGGCAGGCCTGGCCATCTTCGTGTTGCTGCGCGTCACCGGCTGGACCATCCGCCACGGCCAGACCCAGCTCAAGGGCCTGGCCGGGCAACAGGCGCCCGGGCTTTCGAAAGGTGCCATGTGGCGCGCCGTGGGCGTGATTGCCGTGCTGATGTTCGCCAAGTTCGTCTACATCGCGTCGTTCACCAACTACTTCACCTTCTACCTGATCGAGCACTTCGGCCTGAGCGTGCAGCAAAGCCAACTGTACCTGTTCGTGTTCCTCGCCGCCGTGGCCCTGGGCACCTTTGCCGGCGGGCCGGTCGGTGACCGTATCGGGCGCAAGGCGGTGATCTGGATCTCGTTCCTCGGCGTGGCCCCGTTCGCTCTCGCCCTGCCGTACGCCAACCTGGCCTGGACTGCGGTGCTGGCGGTGGCCATCGGCCTGGTGATGTCGTCGGCCTTCGCCGCACTGGTGGTGTACACCCAGGAAGCCGTGCCTGGCCGCGTCGGCATGGTGTCGGGGGTGATGTTCGGCCTGATGTTCGGCATCAGCGGAATAGGTGCTGCGGGCCTTGGCGAGCTGGCCGACCTGCATGGCATCGAGTGGGTGTACCAGGTGATCTCGTTCCTGCCGCTGCTGGGCCTGGCCACCGCACTGCTGCCGGCAACCCGTTCGAAGGCGAGGCCTACCCGCTGCTGCTAAGATGGCCGCGCCTGTTGGACTGGACGAGAGCATCATGGTCAAACCCCAGCACGAACTGCTGATGGAGGTCGATGATTGGACCTGGGAGGTGGGTAGCCGGGCAACCGACTACCCATCGGACTGGCACATCGCCCCCCACTCGCATGCCAAGCACCAGCTGATCTACGCCATCAAAGGCCTGATGCTGGTCGAGTCCGAGGCCGAGCGCTGGACCGTGCCACCCAGCCGCGGCATCTGGATGCCTTGCGGGCAGGTGCATGCCATTCGCTGCGTCGGTGACGTGAAGATGCGCAGCGTGTTCGTGCGCCCCGATGCGGCGTGCGGGCTGCCGCTGGAAAGCAAGGCCATCAGCATCTCGCCGCTGCTCAGTGAACTGATCAAGGCCTCGGTAGACTTTGCCGGGCCATTTGTCGAGGACTCGCGAGAGGCGCGGATCATGCGCCTGATCCTCGACGAAATCTGCGTGCTGCCGACCCTGCCGCTGAAACTGCTGCACCCCAGCGACAAACGCCTGCGAGCCATCTGCTCGGCCCTGCACGAGCGGCCCCACGACACCTCGACAGTGGCCGACTGGGGCGCCCACCTGGGCATCGACGAGAAGACCATCCAGCGCCTGTTCCGCAAGGAAACCGGCATGACCTTCGGCCAGTGGCGCCAGCAGGCGCGGCTGATGCAGGCATTGGAGCGCATCGCCCTGGGCGAGCGCATCATCGATGTGGCGGGCACGCTGGGCTATGATAGCCCGAGCGCCTTTGCCAGCATGTTCAAGCGCCAGTTCGGCATCACGCCGAGCCAGTTCTTCAAATAGCTCCCAGCAGCCATTCAGCTCGGGTGCCGATCATAGGCCTTCCGGGTCAGCTGCAGCACCAGCGCCCGCTCCGCCAGCATCCGCTCGTCCTGCACGACCTCGACGGCAGCGCGATAGTCCTGGTCGCTCATGTGCTGGCGCTGCTCGTACAAGGCATCCAGGCGCGCATGAAACGGCTCGTCCATGTTCTCGAACCATTCGGCATGCAACCTGCGCAGGTAGCCTTGCCAGAAATCCCGCTCTGCCAGCGATCGGCTGAGCGCATCACGCGTCTCCGCGCGCCAGACTTCATGCTCGGCAACCTCAAGGTCGGTGCTGTGCACGCCACTGACCGTCGCATAGTTCATCTGCGAAGGTTGCCCGGGTAACGCCAGGCTATTGGCCAGGCCAACCCGATAAGCCAGGTGCACCTCGACATCATCCACCGGCAGGTAAGGATCACCTTCTCGCATCTGCTGGATATGCCGCGATGCAATGAGGTCGACCTGGTCCAGGCGGAACAGCTCGCGCCCCAGACGCAACAGCGGGCGCATCGCGTACTCACCTTCCAGCCCTGCCGTACGCTGCGCAGCCAGCGTCCTCACTTCCAGGGCGCTGAAGATCAGCAACATCTGATCGGCGCAGCTGCGCGGCCCGGCCGCTTGCTGAAACACGGCCTCGCGGACTTCGCTGTTCAGTTCGCAGGCTTCCATCACCGCCCATGCCCTGCGACACATTTCCCGCGGCTGGCGGGTGAAGTCACGCGAGCGGGAAAAGTCCGCAAAGAAACGGAACAGGTCCTGCGCCCCGCCCTCGGCCGCCAGCCGGTCCCATTGCGCCAGGCGCCGGGGCTGCTCTGCCCGGTCCACTCCCTCGAGCCAGCGCAGGCGTTCATCTTCCAGGCCGTGCTCATGCCCGCGCACCGGCAGCAGGTCGCTTTCCACGTCTTCCAGCAAGGCCCGGATTCGCCGGACAGCTTGCCCCGACAACGGGTTGTCGTGCAGGTACACCCGTCGCGGATCATGGCGCAGCAGTTCGAGCGCAGCATCCGACACTTCGCTGATGTGGTTTTCCCGTAGGTCGATAAACGTCACCGAGGGTGATGCCAGCAGTGCTTGCGGCAACTCGCGCAAACCCGTTGCGCGCAGATGCACGTTGCGCAAGCGCCACAACGCACTGACCTCTGGCGCCCGGCTAAGCAGGTTGCCGTTCAGGCCAAGCGTGTGCAGGCGCTGCAGGGTGTTGACTCGCCTGGCATCGCCGAGCGTCAGCAAGATGTGGTTATGCCCCAGCTGCAGCTCCCTGAGTTCAGGCAATCGCTCAAGGCCATTGGGCAAGGCGCTCAACACGTTGTCTTGCAAATCAAGGTGCTGCACGCCAGTAAAGCGCTGCAGGAAGCTGTCTTCGATGCGCAGCAGGCTCATGTGATTCAAGCTCAAGTGCGTGACGTGACTGAAATCGACTCGTTCCGGAAGCCTGGGCAGCGCGCCCACCCGCCAGCCGTTGATGTGCAGTTGATAACCACCATGCTGGTCGCGGCCCCTGCGTTGCCAGGCTTGGCGAATCCGTCGCGCGACCCAGCTACGCCGCAGGGCCTGAGTGCGGCTGCCAGATTCACGCCGCCAAGTGTCCAGGGCGTTCTGCAAATGGCGGAATTCATCCTGCAGCGAGAAGAATCGATTCCAGGGCGTCATACCGTGTCGGCTCGACGAGGCGAGAAATTCCTCGACCTGGGTGTCGCTGAAGCTGGGGAACAAGCGCATCAACGCATAGCGCAGGGATGCCGCACTGCTTTCGCCGCGCCCGCTCAACGGGTAGCCCAAACGCCCATCCAGTAAGCGCCTGGGCAGACGCACACGGCTACCCGGTGGTGCCATGCCAAGCAACCCGGCCAGCGCTTCGCGTTGGTCACAAGCGCGCTGTACCAGCGCTGGCTTGAGTGCCTCGGCGCTGGCACCGGCCTCACCAAGCGCCTGCCGCTGCGCTGCGTCAAGCTGCAACCACAAGGCTTGCATCAAGCTGTCGTCAGGCCTGGCATTGGCCAGGGGTTGCCCCGAGCTGCCCCGGGCCTGGTAGCCCGCCGCGCCCTTGACAATCACTCGCACCTCGCTGGCTGCTTGCCCGCCGATCTGCGCAAGCGCGGTCGCCGAGTGTTCCTCACGCAAGTCCAGGCGCATCGAGTCGGGCCATTGCAACCATTGGCCGAGTAATCCGAACGCCAGCTTCTCGGTGTCGGCGTTGATTGCCGCAGCCTGCCCCAGCCCGGCACAGGCACGGTCCAGCCGGCTTTCACGGACCGACCACCAGGCCTGCTCGGCCAACGGCAACGGCACACGCTGCTCGCCGATCAGACGCTCGACCAACAGTTCGTCCGCCTGATCGACAATCTGCTGCGCGCTGCGTACCGTCAGCCCAGGGAAATCACGACGTAACAGCTGTGCCGCAGGCCCTGGTTGCACTTGCCGATCGGCGACATGCTGCTCGAACGCGTCCCCACGCAGACGTGGGTAGCGCTCATGCAACTGGTGGCGTTGCACGGCATCGAGCAGGCGTGCCGGGGCGCTTTCCTCGTTCAGGTGCAGCAGGCGCAGGTGGTCAGCACTCATGCCTGTGGTCTGCATCACCTCATGCGCGGTCTGCTCGTCGACATCGGCCAGTGTGCTACTCAGGCGCTGCACCAGTTCCCCCCCTTGCCAGGTGTGCGGCTGCTCGAACTCGTGCCGCCAGCGACCGGCGTCCAGGCGCCGCAACGTTGGCGAGTAGGCATCATCATGCTGGGGGTGAAGAAGGTGCAGTGATTCGTCAGCCGGGTCACCCGCCACCTGATAGACCGCCTGATGGGTCCCCAGGCGTGCCTGGCCGTCAACCGTCGCATGCTGGCCAACGGCCGTTTCGCTCTCCGCCAACGCGTAAGCCCCCAGATCGGGATCGAGCAATTTGCGCTGGCCCTTGGTCGTGACCACGGGGGCCAGCCCATCGACGAATGCAGAACGCTTCAACAGCCGCGCCGCCACTGTACCTGCACCTGCGGTGACTACCGTCTGCGTGACATTGACCGCCACGCTCAGCAGATGCTCCAACGCACCCTGGCGATCACCCAACGTCCAATCGTTGTAACCTTCATAGAGGTCATCCACCACTTGCAAGGCGGCGATGCTGAGAATGGCGACACCGAGCCCCGGCACGAAAAAGCTCGCCAGCCCCAGCAAGTCGAGACCCGCACCCAAGTAGAAATGCAAGCGCTGGGCACGCTCGGCTTCATCGAGGGCCTCGGTCGACACAGCGAGCACCTTGGCATCATCGAACAGCACATCCAGCTGGCGCTTGCGCAGATGCCGGTACAACGGTTCGCCGATCGCCTGCGGCCGGCCATCCAGCACGGCCGCTGCCTGCCCATCACTCGCCGGCACGGCACTGGCAAGGGCACGGGAAAATGGCACGCGGTCACGTTCGCTGATGAAGCGTTGAAAGAACGCGCGGTAACCCGGCAAGCGCATGCGCCTGCCCAGCATGTCGAACAACGCCGCCCAGGAAGCGTGCCAGCTCACAGCCCCCTGCGGGTCTTCGGGAATCCAGCACAGTACGCCAGATGGCACCGCTGGCGACTGGCTTTTGCCATTCACCTCGAAGACCACCACGCCGTTGACACGCTTGCCCAACAGACGCAGGCCCATGGGCTGCACGCCATCGGCCGCGCCCTCGTCGGTCCTGATGGCCGGAAGGCATTGCAGGAAAATCTGCTCGTCGATCTCGCCGCGCAACGCCGCCAGGCGTACTGCAGCCTCAAGTGCATAGCGCTGGCCCCGTTCCAGCAACTCCGCGATGGCCGCGCCGGCTTCGCCCTGCGGAGTCAGCTGACGTTTGAGGTAGGCCAGGTACTGGCCTCCCACATCCAGCGTGCGGCAGAGTTCGGCAAAAGCCCGGGCCTTCAGCGGCAAGGGCTGCCCCTGCTCGTCCAGCACTTGTGTGCCTTCGGCCAACCCTAGTGGCAAGGTCTCGACGTGGCTGAAATTGTGCAAAGCCGCAGCCAGCAGGCTGTTACGAAAATGGTAGACACGCACGGTACCTGCTATTTCCGCTCGGTCTGCGGGAAAACGTTGCAGCCAGCGCAAATCGAACGTGGCCTGGCGGACACTCACCGACCGTTTCAGGCGTTCGGCCAGTGCCGGTGCCAGCAACCCTTCGGCAAAGTTATCCAGGGGCGTCAACCCGCGGAACAAGGGCAGCAACTGGTGCTGGACATCTTGCTGCAATTGCAGGCAGCGATTGAGCTCGTGCAAACGCGAGACAGGCGCCTGGCTCAACCAGCCCGGCAGGCGGCTGGCGATAAACGCGTCGATGGAGTGTTCAGCGATAGGGGTATTTGCCATGGTTGACCTCTGCAATACGCAAAGCTCAGATCACAGCGCAGCGGCCAAGCCGCCTTGAGGTAGTTACTGCTTGATGCCGATCGCCTCCCGAACGGGCGACAATTGCTACATAACGTTTCGGCTAGAGCCAGAACGCCGGGGTTGCTTTAGCCATGCATTTGAAACAGCAGCTGTGGCGCAATCCTCAGCAAATTCAGGCATCCGGCGGGTATTTGATGTACATGAGTTGAAACAGCTTACAAGCATATTTGTAGGAAGCTTCCCCTCTGCCATGTAAGGAGAATCGTGATTACGGCATTTTCCTGTATGAAACCTCAGTTTCCGCAGGATTTTATGACTGCTACGGTCCATTTTTCCTACAACGGCACGGATGCCAATGGCACGAGAGAAACATGGATCAATACAATAAATCTGGCCTGGCCTTGCAGAAGAATTTACTCAACCTGCGCCGAGAGCGGGATCGCTTGAAAGCCGAGGGCAAGCACCAGGAAGCCGCACGGCTGGGACGGGATATTTCGCGGATAGAAGCCGTGGTGGCTGCACTGCCTGAGGCGGCCAAACCTCTGACACTGCAGTAAAAAAGCAAACGCCCCATCAGCGCGGGGCGTTGTTGCACGTGCGTCAGCTCAAGCACAGCGCTTGAGAATGGTCTTGATCGGGCGCCTCACCCGGCGCTTCGATACCGCCTTCGGCTTGATCCAGCGGCAGGCCTCGATCTCGTTGCAGGGGCGCGGCTTGGACGCGCTCTTTCGGGCCTCGAACAGGTAGTGGATGACCTTGTCTTCCCTGAACTCGGCGATGTAGCGCAATTCGTCGAAGGCCAGGCCGGTCTCTTCGACCATCTCGCGATGCGCCGCCTGCAACGGCGTTTCATCGTGTTCCACCGTACCGCCAGGCAGGTTCCATTTGGCGTTGCGCTTGCGTACGAACAGCACCTCGCCATCCTTGCGGTAGATCACCGTGGCGCGAAGCTTGATGCCCTTGCGTCTGGCTGTAGCCGTGTCCATTGCCTTCATGCGCGCGCGATCCCGTTCGGTTGATCGGTCAGGAGCCGTGCAAGGCTCCTGTCCCGACTGTAGGGGGGTAATGTGTCGATTGAATGACCATTACCGACGCGTGATGGTTCAGATGGCTGCCTTGCTGCGCATCGCCCGGGTCCCCGCCCCCAGGCAGGTTACCGCGAAGGCAACCAGCAACGCCGCAGTGCCCAGCAGGAAGATCAGTTGCTGGTTGGAGCCCTCCACCAGCAGGGCGATCAGCGCCGGGGTCACCGCCGCAGCGCCCATCAAGGTGATGCTGACCAACGGCGTGAGCTTGCCGGTGGGGTCATTGGTGGTAATCAGCGCCATGTAGTACGACAGCGACAGCACCCAGCCAAAGTTGATCAGCAGCAGCGCGACGAACAGCTGCATCGGCGTACGGGTGTGGCCGGTGAGCATGGCAATGGAGATGAACACCGCGACCAGCCCCACGGCGATCATCAGCTGACGGTTGACCCGCGCCCCCAGCAGGCTTGGTAGCCCTGCCCCTGGCAGGCCGCCGATGGCCGACAGCCCGAACGCCCAGCCGATATCGACAGCGTCGATGCCCTGGTCACGCGCCAACTGATCGATAAAGCCCCACACGCAATAGATGGCGATCTGCATGAACAGCATGCCCACCAGCGCCGTGCGCCCGGTGCGCGCCGAACCACCCTGGGCGGGCGAGCCTTCTCCGCTTGCCAGCGATACTGCCGGGCGACGCGGCAGCACCAGGCTGGCGCCACAGATCAGCAAGTACCACAGGCCGAACGCGCACAAGGCGGTTACCGTCCCGCTCTGCGCGGCAAGCATCGGCAAGGCCGCGGAAAACAGCGAGTACTCAGGCGTCTGCAGCAGCAGCATCAACCCGAACGAACGGTCCTGGTTGGGCAGGCGACCCAGCGTCGACACCGCATAGGCATACACCAGCCCGGCGCAGGTGCCGGCCGCCAGGCGCACGACCAGCAACACCGTGTTGGTGCTGGCGAAGGCAGTGGCGACGCTCAGGGCCACGCACAGCGCGCCAACCACCAGGCACAAGCTGCGCCCACCGTGGCGCTTCATCAGGATCGGGCACAGCAAGGTGCCCAGGGTCATGCCGATCATCTCGACCGACACCACCCAGCCCTGCTGGTCGAGCGACAGGCTCAGTTGCTCGGTGACCAAACCCATGAAAATGGGTTGCACGCCACAGACGATGAATGAAGTACAGGCAATGAAAATCAAGGCGGCACGCAGCAGCTTGGAATCATTGATCATGGGAGGACTCCGACACGGCATTTGTTTTTATTGTGGGTGTTGAGCAGCCCTGAAAGCGCCGTATCAGGCGGCCGGGCCGGTCACGCGGTCAATCCTGGGCCGAGTTCGAAGGCTTTGAAAGTTAATTATCGGAATCGACTTCAGTGGACTTTTTAATGCAGGCCAACGGCACTTGCCTGCATCAAGAAATGCACTGCGGTGGATCCTGATAATTAATTTGTGGGGGGCCTGGATCATCCCTACCGTATGGCGGTACTCAAGCCTCGGAAAAAAGGCCCCATCATGAACGACCGTGAGTTCATCAATGCCATCGACGCCGATGGCCAACCCCTGAATATCGCCGTGCGCGACGGCCGCATCAGCCACATCGGCCCACAGCGGGCCAGCACCGCCGCCGGTGAGACCATCGACCTCGAAGGCCTGCTGGTGCTGCCCGGCTTCGTCGATGGCCACATCCACCTGGACAAGAGCTTCGTCGGCGACCGCTGGCGCCCGCACCAGCCCGTTGCCAGCCTGCGCGAACGCCTGGCCGTGGAGAAGCGCGAACTCGCCAGCGCCCCGCCGATCGTCGAGCGCGCCGACGCGCTGATGCGCCAGGCCGCCTCGTTCGGCACCCTGGCCATGCGCTGCCATGTCGACGTCGACGCCAGCACCGGCCTGACCAACCTGCGCGCCATCCTCGAAGCCCGCGACAAGTGGAAGGACCTGATCGACATCGAGCTGGTGGCTTTCCCGCAAGCCGGTGTAGTGACCTGCCCTGGCACTGCCGAAGTGCTGGAAGCCGCCGTGCGCGAAGGCGTTCAGGTGGTTGGCGGCATCGACCCGACCACCTTGGACGGCGACGCCGAAGCCCAGCTTGATATCGTGTTCGGCATTGCCGACCGGCACGGTGTGAAGGTCGATATCCACCTGCACGAACCGGGCGACATCTGCATTGCCCAGCTCGAGCGCATTTCCGCCCGTACCCAGGCACTGGGCATGCAGGGCCTGGTGGCGGTCAGCCACGCCTACGGCCTGGGTGATGTCAGTGACGCCGTGGTTGACCGCACTGCCGAGATGCTGGCTGCTGCTGGCGTGTCGATCATGACCAACGCCCCCGGCGAACACGCCTTCCCGCCCGTACTGCGCCTGCGCGCGGGTGGCGTGCGGGTATTCACCGGCAACGACAATATCCAGGACGCCTGGTGGCCCTACGGCAACGGCGACATGTTGCAACGGGCGATGCTGGTCAGCTACCGCTCCGGGTTCAATACCGACGAGGAACTGCGGGTCGCGCTGGAGATGGCGACCGTGGCCAGTGCCGGGGTGATGGGCAAGCAGGACTACGGGTTGAAGGTGGGTAATGAAGCCAGCTTCATCTTGTTCAAGGCGCCGAATGCGGCGGCAGCCGTGGCTGCCGCCATCCATGAACGGGTGATCGTGCGCCACGGCGCGTTCTGGGGCGGGCCTGCGCAGTTGCAACTGAAGGCTGCGCAGTTCACCACTGAACTGCGTCGCTAATCGTCGTTGACGCGGTCCCTTGTAGGAGCGGCCTTGTGTCGCGAAAGGGCTGCGCAGCAGCCCCGGCTACTCTTGCATCTGCGCTGAAATCCCGGGGCTGCTGCGCAGCCCTTTCGCGACACAAGGCCGCTCCTACAACCAGGCATGGACCCTATTCAGCCTCCGCCCGCAGGATGCCGATCAGAATCTCGGCCAGTTCCTTGACCATCGGGTCCGCCGTAGGCCGATGGAAGATCGCCGCCTCGAACACCCGAATCGGCTTGAACCCCTCCTCCGCCCCCAGCACCCGATGCCCATCCGTTACCACCCGCGACGGCAGCAGGCTGACACCCAATCCATTGGCCACCGCCGCCTGAATACCCGCCAGGCTCGAACTGGTAAAACCGATGCGCCAACTGCGGCCCATGGCCTCGACCGCGCTGATCATGTCATCGCGGTACAGACCACGCGGCGGAAAGGTCACCAGCGGGATCGGGTCCTGGGCGAAGCTGGGATACTGCGCGCTGTCGATCCAATCGATGCGCTCCGGCTGGCAAGCATTGGCCTCGCGGCTGTGACGCCGCTGCTTGACCAGCACCAGGTCCAGCTCACCACGGTCATAGGTGCTCATCAGGTCACGGCTCAGGCCACCGGTGATTTCCAGCTTGACCGTCGGGTTGAGCCGGTTGAAGGCTGCCAGGGCCTGCATCGTCTTGCCTGCGACAAAATCGTCCGGCAGGCCGATGCGCACGGTGACCGAAACCCCGCCCGACATCGCTTCGCTCAGCTGGTTGCTCACTGAAAGCAGATGCCGTGCGTAACGCAGCAGGGTTTCCCCGGCGTCGGTGGGATGCACCTCGCGGTTGCTGCGGTCGAGCAGCTGGTGGCCGACCATTTCCTCCAGCCGGCGCACTTTCTGGCTGACCGTGGACTGGGTGGAATGCAGGCGTGCGGCGGCGGTGGTGAAGCTGCCACAGTCGGCCACCATGACCACGGCGCGGAGCATGTCCAGGTCGTAGATGGCGCGGTTGGGTTTGGTGCTGTCGGTCATTGGCAGAGGTCGGTTTTCGAGTGGGGCTGGGAGCATGATGCCTGAAGCTGGGCCACGGGGAAGCGCTTATTGGTGCACGTTGTCACGGGGCAAGCCCAGTGAAGTAGACTGAGGCCTTTCTTTGCCCCTCCCCGGAAGACCTGATGAACAAACTGATCCTACCTGTGGCCATCTTCGTGTGCGTGATCATCGCGGGGAAACTGGCCGAGCATTTTGGCCTTGAGGGTAGCTGGAAAGTCGGTTTGCTCTGCGTCGTGGCCGCCTGCGTGCAGATCGCAGTCAACCGTATCCAGCGCTCGCAGCGGCAGAAAGCTCAACGTTGAACCGCCGCCAGCGGCGCAAACGGTTGCCTGACAGCACTGACACGACGCGCCACTGAATCGTCTCGATGAGTCATATTGATGCCTTAACACCTCAGGCTAATACTAAGGTTAATGCCTGGGGAGGCGCGAATCATGCAAACACGATTTGTTATTGTTCCAGCTGTACCCATCGAAAAAGAATCCTTTCAATCAGGATCCCGCTTCTACGCCACAACCCATTCAGGTGGCTTCGACATTTACGACAATCAAGAAAAACTGCGCTTGAAGCCGAGCTACTCGACCCGATCGCTGGCAGAAGCGGCGCGCGTGAAGCTGAACGATGAATGCCGAAATCCAGACGAGCTTTTCCCCTTCTTGCGAGTGGAATGCCCGGCCATGGAGCCGTGAAAGCAATCAGCCCGCTTCGGCGGGCTTTCGACTAGTGCTTACTGGATGTGCTTGAGTTTCTCGAGCATGGCGGCGCTGCCTTTGAGGTAACCGGTGACCTCGCCATCTTCTCGCTTGAACTTGATGCCCATCACTTTGTTCTCCAGCTTTACCAGCTCGACCGACGCCCGGATGACTTCATGCGGATGAGTGACCTGCGCGGGCGCTTTGCCCTTCTGGACGGTTACCTCGCTGACTGTCTGCTCGAAGACATTACGTTCAGCGTCATACGACCATGACGACTGTTGCACGATTTTTTGCATCGAGTCTTTTTCGCTGAGGATCAGGAAGTCGGTGGCTGAACCGTCTGCCTTGAGTAGCAACAGTGCCAGCGCCTGGGAAGTGCCGTCATCGGCGTTGGAGTACCAGACGCCGTACAGGTCACTTTTCAGGTATTTGGGCGTTGTGATTGCCGTTTCGCTGGGCGGCTTTGCGGTGCCCGTTGTGGAGCAGGCAGAGAGCATCAGCGGGGCCAGCAGTGCCATTACTACGGTGAGGTACTTTCTCATTTCAATCCTGGTGGCTACTCAGCATCCGAAAAACGGTTTGCTTGAGCGTGTCAGGAAACCAGATTTTTCTCGTTATTGCAGCTTGCTCACGACGTGCGATCCGATCAGCGGTGAACAGGCTTCAGGGCTTCGAAAAATCCCCACCTCAAAGGGTGGGGATGTTATCGAACTACTGACGAGGTGAGAGGTGAATCCCGGCGATCATGCATCGCACCGAGCCCCCTGCCATCTCGATAGTTGGTACATCCAATGGCACGAGCCTGGCGGAGCGCTCGATGCGCTGTTTCTGCTCCTGCGTCAGGCTGTCGAACGCCCGGCGAGAGAGGGCCAGGACCCGGCCATCACGCCCGGACAGCTCGATGGCATTGCCAGCAAATTCGCCGATCTGCTGATTGGTCAGGTCAATGACATCCCGCCCCGACTCCTTCAGCCGCATGCGCACCTCTTGTGCCCGAGCCTGGTTGGTGAAGGTGCCAAAACCAACAAGGGCAAACTCGGTGGCCACGCACATCAGGACGTTGGTGTGATAGATCGGCGCGCCCTTCTCGTCTGCCGTGTCGAACACCATCGGCTCGAAGTTGAAGTGCGTGCTGAACCGCTCCAGAGCAATCGGGTCAGCCCGGTTGGAACGGGCGACGTAGGCCACGCGAGACATGTGGTCGAACACCATCGCGCCGGTGCCCTCCAGGAACAGTTCATCTTGCTCGAGGCCAGAGTAATCGATGACGTCCTGAACTCTGTATTGCTGCTTGAGCATTTCAATCACGTCGGCACGACGCTCACGCCGACGGTTGAGCGAGTACATCGAGTAGATGGCGACGTGGCCACCAGGGTGGGTGGAGAACCAGTTGTTCGGGAAGACGGAGTCTGGCGTGTTGTGCTCGCCGAAGTCTTCGAACAGATGCACACGAACACCCTCGGCCTCCAGCCTTTCGGCAGCTTGGGTAACCTCATCCCGAGCCACCTCGGCAAGCGTTTGCGCCGCGATGTCGGGGTTTGAGCTTTGGAAAGCGTTATCCGCAGCGGTTTCCGGGTTAGGGGTGAAGGCGTGGGGCTTGACCATGACCACGGCCGCAGGGGCTTGAATCGAACGCGTAGGGAATGCCATTCAGGTATACCGATGTTGGATGCGGGTCTTGGCGTCAGGCAACGCGTCGGATGCCTTTCTTGGCAGAACGGCCACGGGTATGGCTGAACAGATCTTTTGGATCGTCCTCAACCCACGGCACAAGGTCGATCTTGCTGCCAACCCCGCGCTTCTGGGCCTGTTCCAGGACATAGCGCAGCACCGAGTAGTCCTCCAGGGCGAAACCTACCGAGTCAAAGACGGTAACTTGCTCATCACTCTGACGCCCTTCCTGCTCACCGGTCAGCACCCGCCACAAGTCAACGACAGGCGAGTCGGCTTCGAGCTGCTGGATGTCACCTTCGACACGGGTTTGTGGCTCGTACTCCACGAACACCCGAGCGTTACGCAGCACATCAGCGTGCAGTTCGGTCTTGCCAGGGCAGTCGCCGCCCACGGCATTCAGGTGCATGCCTGGTTCAAGCATTTCCGGGGTGATGATGGTGGCGTAAGCCTTGTCGGCAGTGACAGTGGTCACGACATCGGCACCACGAACCGCCTCGGCAACGCTCTGGGCACGCGTGATTTTCAGGTCGGTGTATTCCTGCAGGTTGCGGATCAGCTTGGCGGTTGCCAGGGGATCGACGTCATAGGCCATGATCTCCTGGATGCCCAAATGCTTGTGGAATGCCAGTGCCTGAAACTCGCTTTGAGCGCCGTTGCCGATGAGCGCCATCTTCCGAGAATTCGGACGGGCCAACGCTTTGGCGGCCATCAGCGAGGTCGCAGCGGTCCGCAGCGCAGTGGCGATAGTCAGCTCGGACAGCAGCACCGGGTAACCGGTGTCGACGTCCGCCAATACACCGAAGGCCATCACCGTGTGGAGGTCCTTGAAGGTATTGGAGGGGTGCCCATTCACGTACTTGAACGCGTACTGGCGGGCGTCTGCCACAGGCATCAACTCGATCACCCCAACATCGGAGTGGCTCGCCACTCGCGCTGACTTGTCAAACTCAGGCCAGCGTTTGAAGTCATCGCGTATTACATCCGAAAGTTCACCCAGAAAATCAACTACACCGATATCACTCACGAGATCGGACATAGTAGGCACGTCGATGAAATGCGTCATTATTATGCACCTTGCAAGTGCGTCCGCCCTCATGACATGAGAAAGGGACGCTTATTGTAAATTGTTCTGCCTGCAAAATTCTGATGAAGAAATGAAGCAATTTGAAGCCTACAGGTTGCCAGATTCAACAGCTTTCTAGACAATCTGCTCACTCAAAACAACAATATGGTAGGACGAGGCAAATGGACAACACCGATCGCGAGCTGATCGCGCTTCTGCGAGACAATGCACGTACGCCTGTGATGACCTTGGCCAAGAAGCTGAAGGTTGCTCGTGCCACGGTTCAAAACCGCATCGCCAAGCTTGAGGAGCAAGGCATCATCATGGGCTATACGATCCGCCTGCAGTCCGATGCCATAGAGCGGGGGGTGCGGGCGATCACCAGCATCAGCATCAGTGGGCACCACGCTGCCGAGGTAAAGCACGCGCTGCGGGGGCATCCGAACGTCGTGGCGATCCACACCACCAACGGTCGATGGGACCTCATGGCAGAGCTCAGAGCAGACACCCTGGAAGCTTTCGACAAGGCCCTCAACACCATCCGCTCCATTCAGCACATCGAAAATACCGAGACCAGCATCCTGCTATCGACCTTCAAGATGTAGCCTGGACGGCTCAACATTTCGCCCTGCCAGTGCCGTTTGGCACATTGCTACAGACACTATTCACTTTGCCAAACCCCTCCCGCAGGGATATCAGTTTGTAGCGTTCCGATTGGCAACTATGGCTGGCAGAATGGCCACTCCAGCCCATCAGGATGCATGCGTGCAGAGGGGCAACACTTAGCGTGGTGAGATTCTCGACAACTTTATAACCCTGATGAAGGCGCTCGACTGGAATTCGCCTTTATCGTCTGCATCTGTACCACTCTACATTCGACTTTGTGAGTGGGCTTAACATTTAGAACCCCGAGTCAAGACTTCACCTTCTGTTTGAGGGCGGGGAGCGGCTTTCTTCATAAAAAAAGAATAAGAGGTCAACTATGCATCAAGCGTGCAACTTGCAAGAAGCGAAGCGTGGCGACGGCCAAGCGTTGAAGCGCCGGCTCGAGAATCGCCACATTCAGCTTATTGCTATCAGTGGTGCTATCGGGACAGGCCTGTTCATGGGGTCTGGAAAAATGATCGCCTTGTCCGGTTCTTCAATTCTTCTCGTCTACGCCATCATCGGCTTCTTCGTTTTCTGCATCATGCGAGCCATGGGCGAAATGCTCCTCGCCAACCTGGAAATGGGCTCGTTTGCAGAGCTCGTCCACCACCACCTGGGCCCTCGGGCTGGCTTTATCCTCGCCTGGTCCTACTGGCTAAGCTGGGTCGTTGTTGCCGTCGGCGATGTCGTAGTTGTCGCAGGCTTCCTTCAATTCTGGTTCCCTGACCTGCCTACCTGGATACCCGCCTTCGGCACGATGTTCCTGCTGGTGGCGCTCAACATGCTGGCGGTCAAGGCATTTGGTGAAGTGGAGTTCTGGTTCGGGCTGATCAAGATTCTCGCCATCGTTGCCTTGGTGCTCACAGGGCTGTACATGGTGGCCACCTCCTACACCTCTCCGGACGGGATCACGGCTTCCTTCAGCCACCTGGTCGAGCCGGGTGTAATGATGCCCCACGGTGTGCTGGGCTTCCTGGCCGGATTCCAGATTGCCATCTTCTCGTTCGTGGGCACCGAGCTCATCGGCACCGCTGCAGCCGAAGCCCACAACCCTGAAAGGACACTGCCCAAAGCGATCAACACCATCCCGCTGCGCATCCTGCTGTTCTACGTGGCTGCGCTCGCTTGCATCATCAGCGTCATTTCCTGGGCCCACGTCCCGGCAAACCGAAGCCCCTTCGTTGAGCTGTTCCTGCTCGGTGGCCTGCCTGCAGCGGCTGGCATGATCAACTTCGTCGTGATGACGTCCGCTGCCTCGTCCGCCAACAGCGGCATCTACTCCGGCTCGCGCATGCTGTTCGGCTTGTCTCACAACAAGCAAGCGCCTCACGCATTCGGCATCTTGTCGCGGGCCGGTACGCCCATTCGTGCCCTGATGTTTTCTGGCCTGTGCATGACCATCGCCCTGACGCTGTTGTTTGTCATCCCGGATGTCATGGGCATCTTCACCTTGGTCTCGACCATCTCGGCGGTCATGGTGGTTGTGACCTGGTCGTTGATCCTGCTCTCGTACCTGGCCTACCGACGTACTTCTCCAGAGGCCCACCAGCGCTCGACCTTCAAGCTTCCTGGTGGCAGGTTCAGCGCTGTGCTCTCCCTGGTGTTCCTCATGTTCGTGTTGTGCTTGCTGGCATTGGAAGCTGATACACGAACAGCGCTGTACGTGATGCCGTTCTGGTACATCGGCCTGTTGCTGGCCTATCGCCGAAGCGTAAAGGCTTCCGCCAAGGTGGCTGTGACGGTTTCGTGAGATAGCACGCTTGGGCAATAGCGCGCCGTTGCAGGAGGTCATCGCTACGCGCATTGGAAACAACCAGCGCGGCCCTGCGCTTGTGGGTGACGGCAGCTCACCCACTTGCCACCAGATCTCAGGGAAGAACGCCCGCTATGGTTTGAGGCCGATATTGGCCTTGAACAAGCGAACGCTATCGAGCAGACGAGGCCGCGATTTTCAGCCCGAATGCGATGAAGATACCCCCAGTGACCCTATCCAGCGCTTTCACCGTTGACGGCTGACTCAGCAGATTTTTCAGCGGCATCGTGGCCGCGATCAGCAGGCCGAACCAGACGACGGTCAGGAGCACGTGAATGGACGCCAGGAAAAACGAGTACGTCGACAGTGCAACACCGGCCGGGATGAATTGGGGTAGAAAGGTCACGTAAAAGATACCGACCTTGGGGTTCAGGAGATTGGTCAGAAGACCACGAGCAAAAGCGCTCCAGCCTGAAGCTGTGATACCGCCCTCGACTTTGCTCTGGAAGGACTGACGAGGCTTGAGCAGGAGCCTGCCCCCAACCCACAGGAGGTATGCGGCACCGGCCGACTTCAGCACGGTATAGGCAACCTCGGAACGCTGCAGCAGCACACCCAGCCCCAGCGAGACGGCGCCGCCCCAGGCCAGGCATCCGAGCGCGATACCCACGGCTGCCAGGAGTGCCGTACGACGCCCATCTACCGCCGCAGCCCGGAGTACCATGGCGGTATCGACACCCGGCGTTACAGCAAGAACCGAGGCAGCGGCGATGAAGGCAAGGAGCAGCGGTAGGTCGATCATCACAGTCATTCCCAAGTGTGTTCCCACGGGAGGTTTTTCCTATGCCCCAGAAACGCAAAAAACCCTGAATAATCAGGGCTTTGAATATGGCGGAAGCGTAGAGATTCGAACTCTAGGATAGTTGCCCATCGACGGTTTTCAAGACCGTGCCATAACCCCTTGTGCGGCGCGCATTGTAGGGCAGAATCGATTCCAAAACAAAGACGAAACAGCACGACTACAGGCCGCATACTGCAAGAGTGTCGGTTTCGGTTTTGGAGTCGAAAATTCAGGCTTCGGGAGCTACTTCAAGTGCATTCGCCAGAGCTCAACTCCTCATCGGACGGCCAAGCTGAAAGTTTTTCCGATCCGGAGTAAAGATTTCTGGGAAACGTGTCGATTAGCAGTTTGAGCACGAGCTGAACGAACGGCGTTCAGTGCTCAGCAATGGAGTTTTCATGAAGTACATCCTTGTCATCTTAGCCTTGACGGTCCTCTGGTATATCATCTTGCTCTCGGTTCCTCGTAACAAGCGCGGCATCACGAATGCTATCTGTTCCATCATCTTTGGCTGTTCGATGATCGGCATGGTCGTTCACGGCTCCGGCAACTAGGTCCATTTCATTTGAGCCAGCCAGGCTGGGGCCAGTACCCAGCCTTCCAGTACCGCAGCAGTAGTGTGGAAAATCGACCTCAGGCCGCGCCGTTAGCGGCCTGTGCGTCGAGCCTGTCTAATATGCATTGGCAAGTTTGGGCGTTTTTCGCACAGTAAAACCGAGAAGCTGTAGCGCGGTTTTAGACAGCCACCCCTCCTCCGGCGTTCTGCCGACACGAAACCACACCCAAAGGCCCAGGCCAACATCACGAAACTGGTTGAGATCAATTAGGAGAGCCGCCGAGTCCCTGCGCGCCAACGGCCCCCACGTCCGCCTGGAGCAGATAGGCAACCGATTACGCTGCAACCACAGGATAGACATCACCCACTGGTTTACCGACTGATCTAGGCTGACGGAATCAGGGCATCGTGCTCACGCTCGCACTGTTGGCCAGCAATCCTGGCGCGGTCATAAACTTGCCCCAGGTCTCGATTCGTTTCGACAGACCGGCTTAGCAGGTCGGGGAGCGCCATGGCGGCGCGGCTGGCTGTTTCGCCTCTGGCGACAGCGGCGGTATCCATGCCGGGGCAACTGACGGCGGCAGCGAGCTGGGTGGCGTCACTGCGCGGTCACTGGCCAACAGCATTGGCGTCAGCAGCGCCAGCATCAGCAGTCGTTCGCTCTTCCTGGCCATGGACTCTCGCTTCCTCCTGCGCCGTGGCGCGTCGTTTTTCCTGCCGAGCG
Organism: Pseudomonas sp.; assembly: GCF_017744435.1. Lineage (GTDB taxonomy): Bacteria > Pseudomonadota > Gammaproteobacteria > Pseudomonadales > Pseudomonadaceae > Aquipseudomonas. Next base: position 108,418 of record NZ_JAGIBG010000003.1, on the reverse strand, counting down.
CCGCGCTCGCCGATCACCTCGGCCAGACGGTCTCCGCTATCACGCTTTGCAGAGACCCGACCAGCCTCTGCCCGCTCCACTGTGTTTCTCCAGGCAAAAAAAAAGCCCGCACAGGGCGGGCCTCACAAAGGTGTTTTAACGCTAGCTAATAGTTACACGCTGCAATTTTTGAGGAAGCACTATTCTGGTCACAAAATGCGAAAACTTTATACCCATAACGTCAATCCACTTAAATGCCCGAGCAAACACAACACAAGCACATACAATTACACTGTTCACAACCACCCAAACCGGCAACGAATCATCTGACACCTGATGCAACCAAACCCCGAGGGAGTGAATAACAACCCCATGCAAGATATACAACGGGAAAGAAATCGCACCAAAAAACTGGCTAACGGAGTTATCCAGAAACTCCTGGATACCCTCATTGAAAACAGCAGACCACACAATCACGACGGACAACAAAACAACAAGCACTACATATTCAACTTGCGGAATGAAAGCGAGCAATAATGCAGAACCCAAAAAGGCAAGCCCGGAATAGTTAAAATTGACACGACCATCACCAATCAGCGTTCTAGATTCAGCCAAAACTATTCCAGCGACAAATGCCGCGTAAATTGGCTGAACAGCTAGCAGCGCCAGGAAAACCGCAGTGTATCCGTAGAACCTCCAGCTTCTTCGAGACAGCATGAAAACAAAACACAATGTCAAAAATGAACCTACAAGTTCATAGGGCATAGTCCAAAGCTGAGGTATAGGCCTCACTGCCGCAGTCTGATCGAACGAAAATGCTCCAATGAATGCAAAGTGCGCAACCACAGAAATATCCCCTGCTGCTTCTCTACGAGCTGGGGTAATTACCAAACCAGAAGCAACAAAGAGGTAGACGACTGCGCACCCAAGCGCGACTGGAACAACTAGACGGAAATACCTACCAACAGCAATGCGAGCTAAAACTCCAAAATCATTCCTCCGAAGATAGCCAATCGACAATGCATATCCAGAGATAATGAAAAAAGCAAATACCGCTGAGTTGCCGCGAAAAGGCAGCAGCCTACCAAGGAAGTCCGACGAGATAGAGCCACTAGGAAAATTCTGTACGAAAACATGATACATGACGACAAACAGCGCAGCCCACCCTCGAATACCATCGAGGCTTGAAACTCGCTGAGCGCTTTTACTAATCCCCTGCATAACCATTTCCTGGTGAATCAACCGCCTTTAAACTAGAACCCTTAAGCCGCAGGAGGCCAATTAATGGCCAGCAACATGCTCAACAGTTCCTCCTCAGTAGGGACAGTGCGCCCATCCTTTACATCATTTACCAACTCATACCCAAGCCTGCCCCTCAGCGCGGAAGACCTCGTTTGTGCTCGAGGCATACGTACAAGAGAAATGATACTGTCATAACCTCGTGTTGTTGCCTCGGCATCCATAACAAATTGAACAAATGCGCTCAGCTGCCCACGCGCTTCATCCAACGATTCCCTAGGTTGCAACGAGGTAGCGGGCGAGAAGCCTCCGCTAACATGAGACCATCCGCACGGACCCCGACATCATCCGGATGTCTGCACCCGGTTGAGATCGGGATGAAACATCTCGGTGATGTTCTCATCCGTCTCGAAAAGCTCTACGACCATACCACCTTCAATCTGTGCATACATCATCAAGCGCACTCCTCAATGATCACGAAGGCCCCGCCAGCATAGGACTGGGTGTCGTTCTCGTTGCTCGGCGCCCAGCGGTTGATGGTCTCCAGCACAGTGTCGATGCCCTTACCGCCTACGCCTGTCATGCCGTCTCAGCCTCGGTAGTTGATGAGCAGCTTGCTCAGGGCTCGGATGCCGTTCTAGGCTCTGAACGAAATCCCGAGAAACCCAATCACCGCCCCTCGAACGCTGAGATTTTGTAAAGCCCCCCGCCATCGACGGAGAGGAATTCTGTATGGCAAAGCGTTACGAACTCTCGGACGAGGCCTGGGACGTGGTCTCTGATCTCTCCATCGAAAACCATAGTCGGGGGCAGCCCCGACTAAGCGACCGGTTGATGCTCGATGGCGTGCTCTGGGTGCTCTGCCAGGGTGACGCATGGCGAGATATGCCTGATCGCTTTGGCCCGCAGTCAACGGCCTATCAACGGTTTCGGGGTTGGCGAAACCACGGGACATTCGATCAAATGCTCAAACGCTTGCACCTGCGACTGAATGAGCCTGACGAACCTCCCGATCACGCTCTAGGCCGCAGTCGCGGCGGCCTTACAACCAAAAACCATATGCTCTGCGACGCCAACGGGACACCGTTGCGCTTCCTTCTCTCTGGCGGTCAAGCCAGTGACATCAGCTACGCCCAGACTTGCTGGACGACGTCAGCATTCCCTCAAGCCAACGTGGCCGCCCGCGTAAACGCTGTAAATGGTTGCTTGCTGACAAGGGCTACGACACCGAAGCGCTACGCCGCTACTGCGATCAACATCGAATGCAGCCTGTCATCCCGCTGCGCTCAATGAAGCGCAAAGCCAAACCTGGCTTACCCAGACTGTTTGATCGGCCCAAGTACCGGCAGTGCAACATCTTTGAGCGCATGCTTGGCCGGCTGAATGAGAAGCGCAGGAACGCTAGCCGCTTCGACAAGCTTGCGAAAAGCTACGCCGCTATGGCCTCGCCAGCTTGCTCCATGCCATAGCCAGTAGTCTGCCAGTAAGGGGGCATGAAGAAGAAGGTGTGGTCGATCGTAGCGCTCGGCACAGGCGAGCCAGGACAAATTTTCGACATAGGTGCCGACGAGGCGTTGCCATGCCGCGGACAGATTCTCCTCAAAGCGCAGCAGATTGATAGCCGGCTCAGTGGTGGCGGTGCCGAACGTCTGCCAGGTGACCTCGCCGCCGAATGCGTGCTACTGCAGGTAGAGGAACCGGTCAGCTCGCTGAATGTTGGTCGGGTTTCTGCCACTCGAAAATCTGCCGGTAGCTGAGGCCCATTTGAACTGGCGCATAACGCCTCAAGGTGGCTTTGCAGAACGCGGTAGTGGGTGACTGGGCACCGCTGAGACAAACCGTCCTATCCGCCGAACCAAGGAGCATCTCTTCCAATGCCCAGCATCCAAAGCACAGTTAAAACCTAAGACTTCGCTGCCTGTCGCTTAAAGGGTCGAAATCCAGCTATGAGTGCATGGTTTTCGGTTGGCAAACACCTGACTGAAGCGAGACAGCTTCCGCTTGACAGATTAGCAGGTGCGATGAGTCGCTCTGCTAAAGGATGGGCTGAGATATTGGATGCATAAAAAAACCCTGAATTATCAGGGTCTTAATCAGAATTAGTGGCGGAAGCGTAGAGATTCGAACTCTAGGATAGTTGCCCATCGACGGTTTTCAAGACCGTTGCCTTAAACCACTCGGCCACGCTTCCAGCTCGTTTTGCGGCCGCCATAATACCGTAATGAAACACGCTGTCAAACTCTCTGTGTCGCGGGTTGTGGAGCCTCTGTTAGACTGCTTGCATCTGAACGTCCAAAACCATGGATCCATAAGGAGTGTCGCCATGCGCGAACAGGATTATGCCGTACACCACGGCCAGCAAGCCGAGCAGCAGGAGGTCAGCAAAGTCCTGCGCAACACGTACAGCCTGCTGGCACTCACCCTCGCCTTCAGCGGTGTCATGGCCTTCGTCGCCCAGCAGATGCGTGTCGGTTACCCGAACGTGTTTGTCGTGCTGATCGGCTTCTACGGTCTCTTCTTCCTGACCAACAAACTGCGTGATTCGGTCTGGGGCCTGGTGTCCACCTTCGCCCTCACCGGCTTCATGGGCTTTATCCTCGGCCCGATCCTCAACCGTCACCTGGGCATGGCCGGTGGCGCCGAAGTGGTCAGCTCGGCCTTCGCCATGACCGCGCTGGTGTTCGGTGGTCTGTCGGCCTATGTGCTGATCACCCGCAAGGACATGAGCTTCCTCAGCGGCTTCATCACCGCTGGCTTCTTTGTGCTGCTGGGTGCCGTGGTTGCGAGCTTCTTCTTCCAGATCAGCGGCCTGCAACTGGCAATCAGCGCTGGCTTCGTGCTGTTCTCGTCGGTCTGCATCCTGTTCCAGACCAGCGCGATCATTCATGGCGGTGAGCGCAACTACATCATGGCGACCATCAGCCTGTATGTATCGATCTACAACCTGTTCATCAGCCTGCTGCAGCTGTTCGGCATCATGGGCCGCGACGACTGATTGGGTTGGTTTTACAGAAGAGCCCGCTTAGGCGGGCTTTTTTGCGCCCATTCTTTGACTTAAAAGTCAGATAGTTATGCAAATGATCGCCGATCTTGTCGGTATCGTGCATTCCCCTACCGCAATCGCACGTCTGCCCGTAGAATGCGCTCCTTTTTTCTACCGGGGCAGCTTCACCGATGAGCTCACACGAACACAGCCCGGGCGCCACGGCGCCTGCCAACGAACTGGTACTTGGCCTTGAGGACAAGCCACGGCTGTTGATCGGCCTGCTGGCAGCGCTGCAGCATCTGCTGGCGATCATCGTGCCAATCGTCACCCCTGGCCTGCTGATCTGCCAGGCGTTGGGCGTTTCGGCTCGCGATACCAACCTCATCGTCTCCATGTCGCTGGTGATCTCCGGTATTGCCACCTTCGTCCAGTGCAAGCGTTTCGGCCCGTTCGGTGCCGGTTTGCTGATTGTGCAGGGCACCAGCTTCAACTTTGTCGGGCCGCTGATTGCCGGTGGCGCGCTGATGGTCAAGCAGGGCACGCCGGTCGAAAGCGTGATGGCGGCGATCTTCGGTGTGGTGATTGCGGGCTCGTTCGTCGAGATGGGCGTGTCGCGCATCCTGCCGTTCGTCAAACGCCTGATCACTCCGCTGGTAACCGGTATCGTCGTGCTGATGATCGGCCTGACCCTGATCAAGGTCGGCCTGATCAGCATGGGTGGCGGCTTCGGCGCCATGGCCAATGGCACCTTTGCCAACGGCGAAAACCTGCTGCTGTCGGGCGCTGTGCTGGCGGTGATCGTGATCCTAAACCGTATCCCGGTGGTGTGGATGCGCAGCTGCGCGATCGTCATTGCCCTGGCGGTCGGCTATGCCCTGGCCGGTTACCTCGGCCGCCTGGACTTCACCGGCATGCACGAAGCCGCGCTGTTCCAGGTGCCGACGCCGCTGCATTTCGGCCTGGGCTTCTCCTGGGCGCTGTTCATCCCGATGCTGGTGATCTACCTGGTGACTTCGCTGGAAGCGATTGGTGACGTTACCGCCACCAGCAAGGTCTCGCGCCAGCCGGTCGAAGGCCCGCTGTGGATGTCGCGCATCAAGGGCGGCGTGCTGGTCAACGGTGCCAACTCGCTGCTGGCCGGCCTGTTCAATACCTTCCCCAGCTCGGTCTTCGCCCAGAACAACGGCGTGATTCAGCTGACCGGTATTGCCAGCCGCCATATCGGTATCTGGATTGCCGTCATGCTGGTGCTGCTGGGCCTGTTCCCGAGCGTGGCCGGTGTGATTCAGGCGGTGCCTGAGCCGGTGCTGGGTGGCGCGGCCATGGTCATGTTCGGCGCGGTTGCCGCGTCGGGCATCAACATCCTGGCCAGTACTCGCCTGGACCGTCGCGCCCTGCTGATCATCGCCGTTTCGCTGGCGCTGGGCCTGGGCGTGGCACAGGTGCCGGAGTTCCTGGCGCACATGCCAGCGGCGATCCGCCATGTATTGGAATCGGGGGTGGCCACCGGTGGCATCTGCGCCCTGCTGCTGAACTGGTTCCTGCCGGAGAGCAAGGAAAACGCCTGATCCGCGCTTGCCCTGCCGACAAAGCCCGCGCCCACTTGCGCGGGCTTTTTGCTTTATCATGGCGGCATTCCTTTGCACGAGTTGCCCATGAAATTCGCAATCGCGGTTTTTTCCCCGGCCCATGCGCCCTCCTCGCGCCGCGCCTTGCGCTTCGCCGAGACGCTGCTGGCTGGCGGGCATGAGATTGCCCGGCTGTTCTTCTACCAGGACGGGGTGCACAGCGCCTCGGCCAACGTGGTCACGCCCCAGGATGAACAAGACATCGCCGCGCAGTGGCGGGCCTTCATCGACATCAACCGGCTCGACGCCGTGGTGTGCATCGCCGCCGCCCTGCGCCGTGGCGTGCTCGATGAAGCCGAAGCCAGCCGCTACCAGCGCCCGGCGGTGAACCTGCCCAAGCCGTGGGAGCTGTCTGGCCTCGGCCAACTGCATGAAGCTGCACAAACTGCCGACCGCCTGGTCTGCTTCGGAGGCGACTGAAATGGCCAAGTCCATGTTGATCATCAGCCGCCAGGCGCCGTGGAACGGCCCATCCGCCCGCGAAGCGCTGGATATCGCCCTGGCCGGCGGCGCCTTCGACCTGCCGCTGGCCATGCTGTTCCTCGATGACGGCGTGTTCCAGCTGGCGCCCGGCCAGCAACCCGCCGCCGTGGAGCAGAAGAACCTCGCCGCCAACCTGCAGGCGCTGCCGATGTTCGGCGTCGAAGAGCTGTTTGCCTGTCAGCACAGCCTGGCGCGCCGTGGCCTGGCCGCCGATGGCCTGGATCTACCGGTGGAAGTGCTCGACGACACAGCCCTGCAAGCCCTGATTGCCCGTTTCGACCAAGTGGTGACGCTCTGATGCCAACCCTGCACGTGTTATCCCACTCCCCGTTCGGCGACGAGCGCCTGGACAGCTGCCTGCGCCTGTTGGGCACTGACGATGGCGTGCTGCTGTGCGGCGATGCGGTCTACGCCCTGCGCGACGGCAGTGACACGCAACGCCAGCTGCAGGCTGCCAACTTGGCGCAACGCCTGTTCGCCCTCGACGAAGACCTGCAGGCCCGTGGCATCAGCAGCACGCTGGCCAAGGCCGTGGACTACCAGGCCTTCGTCGAGCTTTCGCTGCACTACGACAAGGTCAACAGCTGGCTATGAGTACGCTGAACGTTGGCGATCGCGCCATCGCCCTGGACAAGGACGGCTTCCTGGTCGACCTGCAAGACTGGTCGCACCCCGTCGCCGAGGCGCTGGCCCAGCGCGAAAGCATTGCCCTGACCGCCGACCACTGGGAAATCCTCGAACTGCTGCGCCAGTTCTACGACGAATACCAGCTATCGCCGGCCACCCGCCCGCTGATCAAGTACACCGCGCTCAAGCTGGGCACGGAAAAGGGCAACAGCCCGCACCTCAACCGCCTGTTCAACGGCACCCCCGCCAAACTCGCCGCCAAGCTGGCGGGCCTGCCCAAGCCGACCAATTGCATATGACCGACGCCCGCCCGCTGACCCTGGAAACCCCGGCCGAACACCCGTTCGCCGAATTCGTGCGCATCCTTGGCAAAGGCAAACGCGGCGCCCGCGGCCTGACCCGCGAGGAAGCCCGCGCCGCCATGACCCTGCTGCTGGAAGGCAAGGTCGAGGACACCCAGCTGGGTGCCTTCCTGATGCTGCTGCGGCACAAGGAAGAAAGCGCCGAAGAGCTTGCCGGCTTCACCGAAGCCCTGCGTGCCCACCTGCAGGCGCCGCGTATCGCCGTGGACATCGACTGGCCAACCTACGCCGGCAAGAAGCGCCACCTGCCCTGGTACCTGCTGAGCGCCAAGTGCCTGGCCGCCAATGGCGTGCGCATCCTCATGCACGGCGGCGGCGCCCACACCGCCGGGCGCATGTATACCGAACAGCTGCTGGCACTGCTGGAGATCCCGCTGTGCCGTGACTGGGCGGCGGTCAGCCAGGCGCTCGACCAACAGCGCCTGGCCTTTGCCCCACTGCACGACTGGGCACCGCAGTTGCAGCGGATGATCGACCTGCGCAACACCCTTGGCCTGCGCTCGCCCATCCACTCCCTGGCGCGGGTGTTGAATCCGCTAGGTGCACGCTGCGGCCTGCAGAGCATCTTCCACCCCGGCTACCAGGCGGTGCACCGCGAAGCCAGCCGCCTGCTCGGCGACCATGCCGTGGTGATCAAGGGCGACGGCGGCGAGATCGAGGTCAACCCCGATGTCATCAGCCACCTCTACGGCACCAGCGCAGGCGAAGCCTGGGACGAGGAATGGCCGGCACTGAGCGAACGCCGCCATGTAAAACCACCGAGCCTGCAGCCCGAGCAGCTGCTGGCGGTGTGGCGTGGCGAAGCCGAGGACAGCTACGGCGAAATGGCCGTTGTAGCGACCATGGCCCTGGCGCTGCGTAGCCTTGGCCAGGATCGCGAACAGGCTTTCGCCACCGCACGTGGTTACTGGGCCGCACGAAACCAATCGGATATCTAGATAATAAGGGTGCGGTCTTTGCGCTAGTTATTCGAACGATTTCACCTAGACTGGGCTCCAACGACAAACAACTTTGTTTCCGAGGAGCTCACCATGGGCCTTTTGATCGACGGCCGCTGGCATGACCAGTGGTATGAAAACGGCAAGGACGGCACCTTCAAACGGGAAAACGCCCAGCGCCGCAATCAGTTGCCCGCCCCGGAAGCCGGCCGTTATCACCTGTACGTCTCGCTGGCCTGCCCATGGGCCCATCGCACCCTGATCTTCCGCGCCCTCAAAGGCCTGGAACCGCTGATCGACGTATCGGTGGTCAGCTGGCTGATGCAAGACCATGGCTGGACCTTCGACCGGCAGCAAGGCTCCACCGGCGACCACCTCGATGCCCTGCAGTACCTGCACCAGCGCTACACTCAGGACGACCCGCACTACACTGGCCGCGTGACCGTGCCCGTGCTGTGGGACAAGCAAGAGAAGCGCATCGTCAACAACGAGTCGTCGGAGATCATCCGCATCTTCAACAGCGCGTTCAACGAGCTGACCGGCAATACCCTGGACCTGTACCCCGAGCCGCTGCGCCCGACCATCGAGGCGTTGAACGAACGCATCTACCCGGCGGTAAACAACGGTGTATACCGCGCAGGCTTCGCCACCACGCAGGACGCCTACGAGGCGGCGTTCGATGAGGTATTCGACGAGCTGGATCATCTGGAAGCGCTGCTGGGCCGCAATCGCTACCTGGCTGGCGAATACCTGACCGAGGCCGATGTGCGCCTGTTCACTACCCTGGTGCGCTTCGATGCGGTCTACCACGGGCACTTCAAGTGCAACCTGCGACGGTTGAGCGACTACCACAACCTGTCCAACTGGCTGCGCGAGCTGTACCAGTGGCCGGGGGTGGCTGGGACGGTGGATATGGAGCATATCCAGAAGCACTATTACATGAGCCACAAGACCATCAACCCGAACGGGATCGTGCCCAAGGGGCCATTGCAGGACTTCAACCTGCCCCATGATCGGGAGCGGTTGGTGGGGAAAGGGATCTACCAGGCTTGAGATCGCTGGGGCTGCGTTGCAGCCCTTTCCGACCGGTCCGGCGCCCCGGCAAGGCCGCTCCTACAGGGGATACGCGTTTCCTGTAGGAGCGGCCTTGCCGGGGCGCCGGACCGGTCGGAAAGGGCCGCAAAGCGGCCCCGACGGCTTCAGCTGTTCTGCGAACCTTCAAACCAGGCCAGCTTGTCGCGCAGTTGCACCACTTCCCCGACAATCACCAGGGTCGGCGCATGCACTTCATGCCGGGCCACCAGCGCCGGCAGATCTGCCAAGGTACCGGTGAACACCCGCTGATTGCGCGTAGTGCCCTGCTGCACCAGTGCCGCCGGCGTACTCGCCGCCCGCCCATGACGAATCAGCTCGGCACAGATGGTCGGCAACCCCACCAACCCCATGTAGAACACCAGGGTCTGGGCCGGCGCCACCAGGTCATCCCACGGCAGGTTGCTGGTGCCATCCTTGAGGTGCCCGGTGACGAAACGCACCGACTGGGCATAGTCACGGTGAGTCAGCGGAATGCCGCCATAGGCGGAACAACCACTGGCCGCGGTAATCCCCGGTACCACCTGGAACGGGATGCCGTGCTCGGCCAGCTCTTCGATCTCTTCGCCACCCCGGCCGAAGATGAACGGGTCGCCGCCTTTCAGGCGCAACACACGCTTGCCCTGCTGGGCGAGGTCGACCAGCAGGCGGTTGATCTGGTCCTGCGGCACGGCATGGTCAGCGCGGCGCTTGCCAACATAGATACGCTCGGCATCACGCCGGCACATCTCGATGATGGCAGGTGCCACCAGGCGGTCGTACAGCACCACGTCGGCCTGCTGCATCAGGCGCAATGCACGGAAGGTCAGCAAGTCCGGATCACCCGGCCCCGCCCCCACCAGATACACCTCACCACCCTGCTGCACCGGTGCACCGTCGACCATCGCCTGCAACAGGCGCTCGGCCTCGGCGCCCTGCCCAGCCAGCTGGCGCTCGGCAATCGGGCCCTGGAACACGGTTTCCCAGAAGCCACGGCGCTGATTGACGTCCGGGTACAAGGATTTGACCTTGTGCCGGAACCGCGCTGCCAGCCCGGCCAGTTCGCCATAGGCCGACGGAATCCAGGCCTCCAGCTTGGCGCGGATCAGCCGCGCCAGCACCGGGGCATCACCGCCACTGGACACCGCAATCACCAACGGCGAACGGTCGACGATGGCCGGGAAGATCACCGTGCACAGGGCCGGCGCATCCACCACGTTGACCGGCAGGCTCAACGCCTGCGCATCGGCCGACACCTGGGCGTTGAGCCCAGGGTCGTCGGTGGCCGCGATCACCAGCCGGCAGCCGACCAGGTCGGCCGCCTGATAGCCACGCACCAGCACCTCTCCGCCACCTTCCCGGGCCAACGCGGCCAGCTGGCCGTCGACATCCGGCGCCACCACGCGCAGCGCGGCGCCGGCATCAGCCAGCAGGCGCGCCTTGCGCAAGGCGATCTCACCGCCGCCGACGACCAGAACCCGGCCGCCCTGCAGCTTGTGGAACAGCGGCAGGTAATCCATTTAGCGGATGACCTCGACACCGCCCATGTACGGCTTCAGCACGTCCGGTACGCGGATCGAACCGTCGGCCTGCTGGTAGTTTTCCAGCACGGCCACCAGGGTACGGCCTACAGCCAGGCCGGAACCGTTGAGGGTGTGCACCAGCTCAGGCTTGCCGGTTTCCGGGTTGCGCCAGCGGGCCTGCATGCGGCGCGCCTGGAAGTCACCGCAGTTGGAGCAAGAGCTGATTTCGCGGTACTTGTCCTGGCTCGGCACCCACACTTCCAGGTCGTAGGTTTTCACGGCGCCGAAGCCCATGTCGCCGGTGCACAGGGCCAGTACGCGGTAGGGCAGCTCCAGCAGCTGCAGTACGCGTTCGGCGTTGGCGGTCAGGCCTTCCAGGGCTTCCATCGACTTCGACGGCTCGACCACCTGGACCATCTCGACCTTGTCGAACTGGTGCTGGCGGATCATGCCACGGGTGTCACGGCCGGACGCACCGGCTTCGCTGCGGAAGCACGGGGTATGGGCAACCAGTTTCAACGGCAGCTGCTTGGCGTCGAGGATCTGCTCGGCGACCAGGTTGGTCAACGACACTTCGGCCGTCGGGATCAGGTAGAAGTCGGCTTCACCTTCGCGGGTGATCTTGAACAGGTCTTCCTCGAACTTCGGCAGCTGGCCGGTGCCCTGCAGAGCCGGGGCCTGGACCAGGTACGGGGTGTAGTGCTCCTCGTAGCCGTGCTCGCCGGTGTGCAGGTTGATCATGAACTGCGCCAGGGCGCGGTGCAGGCGGGCGATCGGCCCACGCAGCACGGCAAAGCGTGCGCCGGACAGCTTGGCCGCGGCTTCGAAGTCCAGGCCACCGCTGACTTCGCCCAAAGCGACGTGGTCCTTGATCTCGAAATCGAAGGCGGTCGGGGTGCCCCAACGGCGCACTTCGACGTTGTCGTCTTCGCTGGCACCGACCGGTACGCTGGCGTCCGGCAGGTTGGGGATGGTCAACAGGATGCCGTCCAGCTCAGCCTGGATACCGTCCAGTTCGCTCTTGCCAGCAGCCAGTTCATTGGCCATGCGCTCGACGTCCGCCATCAGCGGGGCGATGTCCTCGCCCTTGGCCTTGGCCTGGCCGATCGACTTGGAACGGGCGTTACGCTCGGCCTGCAGCTGCTCGGTGCGGGTCTGCACCGCCTTGCGCCGCTCTTCCAGTGATTCGATGCGCGCGACATCCAGGCTGAAGCCACGGGAGGCCAGGCGATCCGCCACTTCCTGAAGTTGGCCGCGTAACAGTTTGGAATCGAGCATATCGTTCTCTCGTTATAGGTAGGTGTTGGTTCAGAATCGGGTCAGGGACAGGCCGGCCCAGGTGGCCAGGAGCCCGCCCACCACGCTGATACTGGTATAGCCCAAGGCGAGGGGCACTTGCCCACTTTCGATCAGGCGCACGGTATCGAGCGAGAAGGAGGAAAAGGTCGTCAGGCCGCCAAGGAAGCCGACGATCAGGCCTGCACGCAGTTCGACCGGCACCAGCGGTTTGTGCAGGAACAGGCCATAGAGCAGGCCGATCAGCAGGCAGCCGATCAGGTTGACCGCCAGCGTACCGAGATAGAAGTGCCGTGGCCAGTGGGCCGCGACCCAGTTGGTAGTGGCGAAGCGCATCAAGGTACCGGCAATACCGCCCGCGCTGACGGCGGCAATCAGTGCAATCACGGTTTTCTCCGTTGGCGGGGGCTATTGCGGTCGAGGTCGGCCAGGTGGCGCAGCTTCTCGCCGATCTTCAGCTCCAGGCCTCGCGGCACGGGCTGGTAATACTGGCGCGGCTCGAGCTCTTCAGGGAAGTAATCTTCGCCGGCGGCATAGGCATCGGGCTCGTCGTGGGCGTAGCGGTATTCTTCGCCGTAGCCCAGTTGCTTCATCAGCTTGGTCGGGGCATTGCGCAGGTGCAGCGGCACTTCCAGAGAGCCATGTTCGGCAGCCTCGCGCAACGCGGTCTTGAAGCCCACGTACACGGCATTGCTCTTCGGCGCGCAGGCGATGTAGGTGATGGCCTGGGCCACCGCCAGCTCGCCCTCGGGGCTGCCCAGGCGCTCCTGCACGTCCCAGGCGGCCAGGCACAGGCTCAGGGCGCGCGGGTCGGCGTTGCCGATGTCTTCGCTGGCCATGCGCACCACGCGGCGGGCGATGTACAGCGGGTCGCAGCCGCCGTCGAGCATGCGTGCAAACCAGTACAGGGCGCCATCGGGGTTGGAGCCGCGCACCGACTTGTGCAGCGCGGAGATCTGGTCGTAGAACGCCTCGCCGCCCTTGTCGAAGCGCCGACGGCTGTCGCCGAGCAGGCTTTGCAGCATCTCGACGTCGATCTCGCTGCCATCTTCGGCAAGGTCCGAGGCATTCTCGAGAAAGTTGAGCATGCGCCGGCCATCGCCATCGGCGGCGGCCATGAGCATCTTGAAGGCGTCGTCACCGACGCGCAGGTTGCGCTTGCCCAGCCCACGCTCCTCGGTCAGCGCACGGTTGACCAACTTGCGCAGCGCCGCTTCGTCCAGGCTCTTGAGCACATAGACCCGCGCCCGCGACAGCAAGGCGTTGTTCAGTTCGAACGACGGGTTCTCGGTGGTGGCTCCGATGAACAGCAGCGTACCGTCTTCCACATAGGGCAGGAAGGCGTCCTGCTGGGACTTGTTGAAGCGGTGCACTTCGTCGACGAACAGGATGGTGCGCCGGCCATACTGGCCGGCCTGCTGTTTGGCCACTTCGACGGCCTGGCGGATCTCCTTGACCCCGGCCAACACCGCCGACACCGTTTCGAAGTGCGCATCGCAGAACTGCGCCAGCAGCCGCGCCAGGGTGGTCTTGCCTACCCCGGGTGGGCCCCAGAAGATCATCGAGTGCAGCGCACCCTGCTCCAGCGCCTCGCGCAACGGTTTGCCGCGCGCCAGCAGGTGTTCCTGGCCGACGTATTCGTCCAGGTTGGACGGGCGCAGGCGGGCTGCCAGAGGCTGGGCGACGGGTTCGCTTCGAAACAGGTCCATGGCGAGCTCTGCTTACTCCTTGATGACGTCGGCGCCTTTGGGGATGTCGAACTTGAACTGGCTGTCCGGCACCGCCTGGTTGGCCTTGACGCCATTGAACAGGATGTTGGTGCGCTGGCCGACGCTGTCGATCAGCTGCATGTCATTGATCAGGCCCTTGCGGAACGACACGCGCAGCGAGTCGAACAAGGTGTCCTTGGTCTTCGGCTTGAGGGTGAAGTCCATCACGTCGCCCTGCTGCTTGGAGGTGATGTCGAAGCTCTGGCTGATCTTCGACACGTCACCGGACAGCAGCAGTGCCGGGGTCTGGTTCAGGCGCTGGTCGAGCTTCTTGATGGTCGCCTGTTCCAGGTCCGGGTCCCACAGGGTGACGTTCTTGCCGTCGGACACCACTACCTGCTCCTGCGGCGCATTGGTGTGCCAGTAGAACAGCCCCGGGCGCTTCACAGTCATCTTGCCGGACGTTTCCTGCAGGCTGGTGCCGCCGGCGTCCAGGGTCAGCTGGGAGAAATTGGCCTCGATGGTCTGGGATTTTTCCAGCAGCTGGGTCAGGCGTTGTACGTCTTGCTCACCGGCATAAGCAGTAACCGAGCCCAGGGTCAGGGCAGAAACCAACAGCATGCGAATCGCGCGCATGGGAATCCTCATTGAGCATTGAAAAGGCCGGGCGCCACCGTTGGCGCCCGGCAAGGTGTTCATCAGTCGCGCGGGCCGCCCGGGGCAATCACTTCCCGCGAGCCGTTGCTGTTCATCGGGGTGACCACGCCGGCCATCTCCATCGACTCGATCATCCGCGCGGCGCGGTTGTAGCCGATCTTCAGCTTGCGCTGCACCGCCGAGATGGACGCGCGGCGGCTTTCCAGCACGAACTGCACGGCTTCATCATACAGGGCATCGGTTTCGGCATCGTCACCGTCGCCACCGCCGCCGCCGCCGTCGAAGCCGCTGCCGGCCTCTTCGACGCCATTGAGGATGTCGTCGTTGTAGTCCGGCGCGCCACGCAGCTTCCACGCCTCGACCGTGCGGTGCACTTCATCGTCGGAGACGAATGCACCGTGGACACGGATCGGCAGGCTGGTGCCCGGCGGCATGTACAGCATGTCACCGTGGCCGAGCAACTGCTCGGCGCCGCCCTGGTCGATGATGGTCCGCGAGTCGATCTTGCTCGATACCTGGAACGCCATGCGGGTCGGGATGTTGGCCTTGATCAGGCCGGTGATCACGTCCACCGACGGGCGCTGGGTAGCGAGGATCAGGTGGATACCGGCGGCCCGCGCCTTCTGGGCGATACGAGCGATCAGCTCTTCGACCTTCTTGCCGACGATCATCATCATGTCGGCGAATTCGTCGACCACCACGACGATGGTCGGCAGGGTCTTCAGCGCCGGCGGCTCGTCGTCCATGCTCTCGCGGCGGTACAGCGGGTCATGGATGATCTCGCCGGCTTCCTGGGCGTCCTTGATCTTGCGGTTGAAGCCGGCCAGGTTACGCACGCCCATGGCCGCCATCAGCTTGTAGCGCCGCTCCATCTCGGCCACGCTCCAGCGCAGGGCGTTGGCGGCGTCCTTCATGTCGGTGACCACCGGGCACAGCAGGTGCGGAATGCCCTCGTAGATCGACAGTTCGAGCATTTTCGGGTCGATCATGATCAGCCGCGCGTCTTCCGGGCTGGACTTGAACAGGATCGACAGGATCATCGCGTTGACACCCACCGACTTACCAGAACCGGTGGTACCGGCTACCAGCAGGTGCGGCATCTTGGCCAGGTCGGTGATCACCGGCTTGCCGCCGATGTCGTGGCCCAGGGCCAGGGTGACCGGCGATTTCTGCTCGTCGTACTGCGGCGTGGCGAGCACTTCCGAGAAGCGCACCATCTGCCGGTTTTCGTTGGGAATCTCGATACCCACGGTGGTCTTGCCGGGGATCACTTCGACCACCCGCACACTGGTCACCGCCAGCGATCGCGCCAGGTCCTTGGCCAGGTTGGCGATGCGGCTGACCTTGACGCCAGCAGCCGGCTGGATTTCGTAACGGGTAATCACCGGGCCCGGGTGGATGGAGTCCACCGAGACTTCCACGCCGAATTCCTTGAGCTTGATTTCCAGCAGCTGTCCGACCCCGGCCAGGGACTCTGGCGAGTACTCGATCTTTTTTTCTTCGGCCGGATCGAGGATGGAAATCGACGGCAAGGTACCTTCCACGGCGCTGTCGACGAACAGCGGCGCCTGTTTTTCCTTCATCACCCGCTTGCTCGGTTCCGGCGCCCTGGCCGCGGCCGGTGGCACGATGGTCGGGGTCGCTGCAGGCGGCTGCTCGCGCGGCACGACAGGCTCGCGGACGAGGGTCGGCTCACTACGCACGACAGGTTCGCGGGCGAGTGTCGGTTCACTGCGCACGACAGGTTCACGGGCAAGGGTCGGCTCGCGTGGTTCAACGGGCTGGGCCGGTGCTTCCTCGCGCTTGAAGATGCGCTCGCGCAGTGCCGGCTTGGCCGGCTCGCGCTTGTCGGTGGCCTTCGGCCCCAGGTCAAACACCGGCTCGTCAACTTCACGCAGTTGCGCTTCCAGGCGCTTGCGCTCGTTGCGTGCTTCCCACCAGCGGCTGGCCGCGCCCTGCACCAGCTCGAACAGGTCGAGGGTGATCTTGCCGGTCATGTCCATCACCTTGAACCACGACAGGTCGGTGAACACGGTCAGGCCGAACAGGAACAGGGCAATGAACATCAGCGTGCTGCCCTGCACGTTCAGCAGGTTGCGCGCCAGGTCGCCGAGGCTTTCGCCCAGCGCACCGCCTGCGGAAAACGGCAGGCTCGCCGGCGGATGGAAGTGGATATGCGCCAAGGCCGCGCCCGACAACACCAGGAACACCAGGCCGATCAGCCGCCAGGAGAACAGCCAGCCACTCCACTGCCACGGCTGATGGCGCTCGCGGAAGATCTGCCAGGTCTTGATCGCCAGCAGCAGCGGGAAGATGTAGGCGAAGTAGCCCAGCACCATGAACAGGATGTCGGCGAAGTACGCACCGGCACGCCCGGCGGCATTCTGCACCTGGTCGATGTTGCTGGTGTGGCTGAAGCCCGGGTCCGACGTGTCGTAGGTCAGCAGTGCCATCCACAGGTACAGGCACAGGGCGCCGACAGCGATCAACGCACCTTCCTTGAGGCGGTAATGCAGCTGCTGGCGCCACAGGGGCACGGGCAAGGGAGCTGGAGTTGCGGTGGATTTCTTCAAAACGCGTCTATTCCTGCGCGTGCTGCGCGTCCAGTAGTGATCGGCCGGTGTCTGGCCAATGAACCACTACTTTTAACATTACTGCCCGCCAGCCGCCATGACGGCACGCCGTATGGCTCTCGCGTGGGGGCGACTTTCGTATAGGTGCAATTTGAGCATGCATTTTCTTTTGTGACAAAGGCTTATGCTGTGTTTTTGCACAGGTGTGACAGCAAATGTAGCGGATGGTGCCTATGCTTTCATGAATGTGTAGGAAATTGCCCATTCTGCTGCCCGCCAATGACTCTTGACCCTGCCAGCATTGACCCCGCAAGCCCTGCGCGCCATGCTGCCCTCTCCCCTCCCCCACCGCACGATAGACCATGCTCACCTGGCTAACCCGCGACTCGCTGACCTTCCCGCCCCTGGAAAAGGCCCTGCACGACCCCAACGGCCTGCTCGCCGCTGGTGGCGACCTGAGCCCCGAGCGCCTGGAGCAAGCCTACCGACACGGCTGCTTCCCCTGGTACCAGGACGGCCAGCCGATCCTCTGGTGGTCACCCGACCCGCGCACGGTGCTGTTCCCGGACGAGTTGCACGTCTCGCGCTCGCTGGCCAAGCTGATGCGCCAGGGCCGCTACCAGGTCAGCTTCGACACTGACTTCCCGGCGGTGATTGCCGCCTGCGCGGCCCCACGCGACTACGCCGACGGCACCTGGATCACCGACACCATGCGCAATGCCTACTGCGAGCTGCACCGGCGCGGTATCGCCCACTCGGTGGAAGTGCGCGAGGGCAACGAGCTGGTCGGCGGCCTGTACGGTCTGGCCATCGGCCAGCTGTTCTTCGGCGAGTCGATGTTCAGCCGCGCCGACAATGCCTCCAAGGTCGGTTTCGTGACGCTGGTCGAACATTTGCGCCAGGCCGGCTTCGTGCTGATCGACTGCCAGATGCCGACCAACCACCTGCACAGCCTTGGCGCCCGCGCCATCAGCCGCGCCCGCTTCGCCGACTACCTGACGCGCCACCTCGACCAGCCCAACAGCGCCACCTGGGTTTGCTAGGCGAGTTCTGCCAGCTGGCTTACACTTAAAGCAAAGTCTCACCGAGGGGGTTGATCATGACAGAGTTGGCGCGGTTGAAGTTCTATGCCACTCAACCCCACTCCTGCAGCTACCTGCCGGACGAACAGGCCACCACGCTGTTCCTCGACCCCAGCCAGCCGATGGACGTGCATGTGTATGCCGACCTGTCGGAAATGGGCTTTCGCCGCAGTGGCGACCACCTGTACCGCCCGCATTGCCAGAACTGCAATGCCTGCGTACCGGCGCGCATTCCCGCCGCGCGCTTCATTCCCAACCGCCAGCAGCGGCGCATCCTCAAGCGCAACGCCGACCTGACCGTGACGGCCGCCCGCCCGGCATTCAAGGAAGAGTATTTCGACCTGTACCGGCGCTACATCGAGACCCGTCACGCCGATGGCGACATGTACCCGCCAAGCCGCGACCAGTTTTCCACTTTCCTGGTCCGCGACCTGCCGTTCTGCTGGTTCTACGAGTTTCGCCTGGAGGGCCGCCTGCTGGCTGTCGCCGTCTGCGACCTGCTGCCCAACGGCCTGTCGGCGGTGTACACCTTCTACGAACCTGAAGAAGAACGCCGCAGCCTTGGGCGCTTTGCCATCCTCTGGCAGATCACCGAAGCCCTGCGCCAGGACCTGGAGGCGGTGTACCTGGGTTACTGGATCAAGAACTGCAAGAAAATGAACTACAAGACGCAGTACCGGCCTATCGAGTTGTTGATAAACCAGCGCTGGGTCACCCTCAACTGAAAGCATTGGCTTGACACACAGTTTTCGGGCATAATCCACGCCACTTTTTTGCCCGGTGCGGTTATGCGTCGGGCCAACACTGGATCCGAGGGCTCTACTGCATGTCGAAAGAAGACAGCTTCGAAATGGAAGGTACTGTCGTCGACACCCTGCCCAACACCATGTTCCGCGTGGAGTTGGAAAACGGGCACGTCGTAACCGCGCACATCTCCGGAAAGATGCGCAAGAACTACATCCGTATTCTCACTGGCGACAAGGTCCGCGTCGAACTGACGCCTTACGACCTGAGCAAGGGCCGCATCACTTACCGTGCGCGCTAAGCTCTAGCCATGAAAAAGCCCGGCCATGTGCCGGGCTTTTTTGTGCCTGTGAGATTGCAGGGGGCTGCTTCGCAGCCCTTCGCGGGCACGCCCGCTCCCACAGGGATACGCATAGCCCCTGTGGGAGCGGGCGTGCCCGCGAAGGGCCGCAAAGCGGCCCCAAACTATCAAGCCACCTCAGCCGTGGTCTCGAAGTCGAACACCAGTTCGCCATCGCGCAGGTCGACGTGCACCACGCCGCCGTGCTCGGCCAGCTCGCCAAACAGGATCTCCTCGGCCAGCGGCCGCTTGATCTTGTCCTGGATAAGCCGCGCCATCGGCCGTGCGCCCATCTGTACGTCGTAGCCGGAAACCGCCAGCCAGCCGCGGGCGGCATCGCTGACTTCCAGCAGCACACGCTTGTCTTCCAGCTGCGCCTGCAGTTCGATGAGGAACTTGTCGACGATGCTCTTGATCGTCTCGGTACTCAGGCGGCCGAACTGGATGATGGTGTCCAGACGGTTGCGGAACTCCGGCGTGAAGCTCTTGCGGATGACTTCCATGGCATCGGACGCGTGGTCCTGATGGGTGAAGCCGATCGAGGCCCGCGCGGCGGTTTCGGCACCGGCGTTGGTGGTCATGATCAGGATCACGTTACGGAAGTCGGCCTTGCGCCCGTTGTTGTCGGTCAGGGTACCGTGGTCCATCACCTGCAGCAGCAGGTTGAAGACTTCCGGGTGGGCCTTCTCGATTTCGTCGAGCAGCAGCACGCAGTGCGGTTGCTTGGTGATGGCTTCGGTCAGCAGCCCACCCTGGTCGAAACCAACGTAACCAGGCGGCGCACCGATCAGGCGCGACACGGTGTGGCGCTCCATGTACTCGGACATGTCGAAGCGCACCAGCTCGACGCCCAACGCCTTGGCCAGCTGCCGCGCTGCTTCGGTCTTGCCCACACCGGTCGGGCCGGCGAACAGGAACGAACCCACCGGCTTGTCTGGCGATTTGAGGCCGGCCCGGGACAGCTTGATGGCGGTGGCCAGCGAGTCGATGGCCTGATCCTGGCCGAATACGGTCAGCTTCAGGTCGCGCTCGAGGTTACGCAGCAACTCCTTGTCGGAACTGGTGACATGCTTCGGCGGAATCCGCGCGATCTTGGCGACAATGTCCTCGACCTGCGGCACGTCGATGCGCTTGACCCGGTTAGCCTCCGGCTGCAGGCGCTGGTAGGCGCCCGCTTCGTCGATCACGTCGATAGCCTTGTCCGGCATGTGCCGGTCATTGATGTAGCGCGAGGCCAGTTCGGCGGCGGCGCGCAGGGCTTCGTCGCTGTACTCGATGTTGTGGTGGCTCTCGAAGCGGCCTTTCAGCCCACGCAGGATGCCGACGGTGTCTTCCACCGATGGCTCGCTGACATCGACCTTCTGGAAGCGACGCGCCAGGGCACGATCCTTCTCGAAGATGCCACGGAACTCCTGGAAGGTGGTCGAACCGATGCAGCGGATCTCACCGGACGACAGCAATGGCTTGAGCAGGTTGGACGCATCCATCACCCCGCCCGACGCCGCACCGGCACCGATAATGGTGTGGATCTCATCGATGAACAGAATCGCTTGCGGGCGCTTCTTCAGCTCACCGAGCAGCGCCTTGAAGCGCTTTTCGAAATCACCACGGTACTTGGTACCCGCCAGCAGCGCACCGAGGTCCAGCGAATAGACCACGCTCTGCGCCAGCAGGTCAGGCACCTGGCCGTCGACAATACGTTTGGCCAGGCCTTCGGCGATGGCGGTCTTGCCGACGCCCGCCTCACCGACCAACAGTGGGTTGTTCTTGCGCCGACGGGCGAGAATCTGCGCCACACGCTCGACTTCCTGCTCGCGCCCCACCAGCGGGTCGATACGGCCTGCACGGGCCAGCTCGTTCAGGTTGCTGGCATAGGCGTCCAGCGGGTTGCTCGAAGAGGAGGTTTCGCCACCTTCTTCGTCCTGCATTTCCTGGTCGCTTTCGGAATGCGAACCATGGCCCGGCACCTTGGAGATGCCATGGGCGATGTAGTTGACCACATCAATACGGGCCACGCTCTGCTGCTTGAGCAGGAACACGGCCTGGCTTTCCTGTTCGCTGAAGATCGCCACCAGCACATTGGCGCCGGTGACTTCGCGCTTGCCGGAACTCTGCACATGGAACACGGCACGTTGCAGCACACGCTGGAAGCCCAGGGTCGGCTGGGTTTCGCGGTCTTCGTCGTTGACGGGGATCAGGGGTGTAGTGGAGTCGATGAACTCTTGCAGGTCGTGCTTGAGCTTGTCGAGATTGGCGCCACAGGCGCGCAGAACGGTCGCAGCAGCCTCATTGTCAAGGAGTGCCAGCAGCAGATGTTCGACGGTCATGAACTCATGACGCTTCGAACGAGCCTCCTTGAAGGCAAGATTGAGGGTGACTTCGAGCTCGCGGTTTAACATAGCTTCACCTCATACCCAAGTGGTCGGCGATTAACCGTCCTTCTCGATTTCACAGAGTAGCGGATGCTGGCTTTCCCTGGCGTATTGGTTGACCTGCATGGCCTTTGTTTCGGCGATGTCACGGGTAAACAATCCGCACACTGCCCGCCCTTCGGTATGGACGGTCAGCATGATCTTGGTCGCCAGCTCGCGGTTCAGACTAAAGAACGTTTCGAGCACTTCGACGACGAAATCCATCGGCGTGTAGTCATCGTTGAACAAAACCACCTTGTACATCGGCGGTGCCTGCAGGATCGGCTTGGCTTCCTGAACGGCAAGACCTGAGCCGTCGTCCTCGTTCGTTTGCGGGCGATCCTGATTGAATGTTAGTCGAATCTCACTGGGTGCATGCATGGAAAGAATTTCATCATGAGCGTCAGGTTAAGGTTGTGGGTTGACTGCATTTGCGGCCGCTGGCGCACGCGCCACCTGACCTTGACTATCGGCAAAACGGTGTTACAACCAATAAGAACCCACCGTGGTCGATAAAGATCCGCGCAGTCAACCAGATTTTTCGCATGGTTCGTATGCGGATGAAGTGGATGATACTCCAGTGATGGAGTCCTTTGCAGAGGGACATAGGGATGGCAA
Organism: Pseudomonas sp.; assembly: GCF_017744435.1. Taxonomy (GTDB): domain Bacteria; phylum Pseudomonadota; class Gammaproteobacteria; order Pseudomonadales; family Pseudomonadaceae; genus Aquipseudomonas. The sequence continues at coordinate 86,152 of NZ_JAGIBG010000003.1, read as the reverse complement.
GCGGTAAAGTCAAGTGGTTCAACAATGCCAAGGGCTACGGATTCGTCAATGAGGAGGGTAAAACCGAGGATCTGTTCGCGCACTATTCAGCGGTGCAGATGGACGGATACAAGACGCTCAAGGCCGGCCAATCCGTGGTATTCGAGATCATTCAGGGCCCCAAGGGCCTGCATGCGGTCAATATCAGGGACGCCGCCGCTATTGCTGCCACCACGGCCAGCGCCGCAGGCCAACCCGAGGGCGTAACCGTGCAAGTCTGACCCCTGCTCTCTGCCGGTATACGATAAAACCGGCCGCTTCTTTAACGGAAGCGGCCGGTTTTCTATTGCCTTACATATGTTTGATCATCGCATCACCAAAGCCCGAGCTGCCCACTAACGTAGCGCCGTCCATCAAGCGCTCGAAGTCATAAGTCACGGTCTTGGCTGCAATCGCACCATTAGTGCCCTTGATGATCAGGTCGGCCGCCTCGGTCCAGCCCATGTGCCGCAGCATCATCTCCGCCGAGAGGATCACCGAGCCAGGGTTGACCTTGTCCTGCCCGGCGTACTTCGGCGCAGTACCGTGGGTAGCCTCGAACATGGCCACAGTGTCGGACAGGTTGGCGCCCGGCGCGATGCCGATGCCGCCCACTTCCGCCGCCAGGGCGTCGGACAGGTAGTCACCGTTGAGGTTGAGGGTGGCGATCACGTCGTACTCGGCCGGGCGCAGCAGAATCTGCTGGAGCATGGCGTCGGCGATGGCGTCCTTGACGATCACCTCGCGGCCGGTTTTCGGGTTCTTGAACTTCATCCACGGGCCGCCATCGAGCAGTTCGGCGCCGAACTCGTCGCGGGCCACTTCATAACCCCAGTCCTTGAAGGCGCCTTCGGTGAACTTCATGATGTTGCCCTTGTGCACCAGGGTCAGCGACTCGCGGTCGTTGTCCACCACGTACTGCAGGGCCTTGCGCACCAGGCGCTTGGTCCCCTCGCGCGAGACCGGCTTGACGCCGATGCCGCAGTCCTGGTCGAAGCGGATCTTGGTGACGCCCATTTCCTCCTTGAGGAACTTGATCACCTTGTTCGCCTCGGGCGAGCCGGCCTTCCACTCGATGCCGGCATAGATGTCCTCGGAGTTCTCGCGGAAGATCACCATGTCGACATCGCCGGGCTTCTTCACCGGGCTTGGCACTCCCTGGAACCACAGCACCGGGCGCAGGCACACATACAGGTCGAGCTGCTGGCGCAGGGCCACGTTGAGCGAGCGGATGCCGCCGCCGACCGGGGTGGTCAGCGGCCCCTTGATCGAAACCACGTAGTCCTTCACCGCATCCAGGGTTTCCTGGGGCAGCCAGGTGTCCTGGTCATACACCTGGGTGGCCTTCTCGCCGGCATAGACCTCCATCCAGGCAATCTTGCGCTTGCCGCCGTAGGCCTTCTGCACGGCGGCATCGACCACTTTGATCATCACTGGCGAGACATCGACGCCAATCCCGTCGCCTTCGATATAAGGAATGATCGGGTTGTCAGGAACGTTGAGCGAATGGTCTGCATTGACGGTGATCTTGGTGCCGTCGGTCGGAACCTTGATTTTCTGGTATCCCATGCTTGCACTACTCCGCTGTCGGGTGTGATTGGACATCGTGCGATCCACTGAGCCTAAACCACATCCGCTGACCTGCAAGCAGTGCGGCAATACACCACATTGCCCCTACGTCTTTGGTCTTATAAATGGCGCCGATGTCACTTCGCCTTGCTGATTAGCCCGAATGGTTTGGTATACTCCGCCGCGACCGAAGGGTCATCGGGGCGAATCCCAGGAAAATGCGGACCGCCCTTGGCCAGGAATGGCCACTAAGCCTGGCGTGTTACCGCACCCCAGCACTTGACGCTCGACTGATGCATCCACCATCACCGCTCGCAGCCTCTCGACTTTCCGCTCATGGCGTTGCCAGGGCGATGCGCCTACCCTGCGCAACACGAGACTCGAGCACGCTCAGCACACAGAGAGTTAACCCGCATGCCCACCCGTTCCAAGATCATCTATACCTTCACCGACGAAGCCCCCGCCCTCGCCACCTACTCGCTGCTGCCGATTGTCGAAGCCTTCACCGCTTCCGCTGACATCGCCGTCGAAACTCGCGACATCTCCCTGGCTGGCCGTATCCTTGCCGCCTTCCCGGAGCAACTGGGCGCAGAGAAGCAAGTAGGCGATCACCTGGCGGAACTGGGCCAGCTGGCTACCACCCCTGAAGCCAACATCATCAAGCTGCCGAACATCAGCGCCTCGGTACCGCAGCTCAAGGCCGCGATCAAGGAACTGCAAGGCAAGGGCTTCAACATCCCTGACTACGCCGACGAGCCGTCCACCGAGGCCGAGAAAGAATCCCGCGCCCGCTACGACCGCATCAAGGGCTCCGCCGTGAACCCGGTACTGCGCGAAGGCAACTCCGACCGCCGCGCGCCGCTGTCGGTCAAGAACTACGCCCGCAAGCACCCGCACAAGATGGGCGCCTGGGCTGCCGACTCGCAGTCGCACGTTGCCCACATGAACAACGGCGACTTCTACGGCAGCGAAAAAGCCGCGCTGATCGAGGCTGACGACAGCCTGCGCATCGAGCTGATCGGCAAAGATGGCAGCACCACCGTGCTGAAAGCCAAGACCGCCGTAAAAGCCGCCGAAATCGTCGACTGCGCCACCATGAGCCGCAAGGCCCTGAAAGCCTTCATCGCCGAGCAGATCGCCGATGCCAAGGCCTCCGGCGTGCTGCTGTCGGTGCACCTGAAAGCCACCATGATGAAGGTCTCCGACCCGATCATGTTCGGCGTCATCGTCGAAGAGTTCTACAACGACGTGCTGGCCAAGCACGCCGCCGCCCTGGCTGAAGTCGGCTTCAACGCCAACAACGGTATCGGCGACCTGTACGCCCGCATCAAGGACCTGCCAGCCGACAAGCAGGCCGAGATCGAAGCCGACATCCAGGCCCTGTACGCCGAGCGCCCAGCGCTGGCCATGGTCAACTCCGACAAGGGCATCACCAACCTGCACGTGCCGAGCGACGTCATCGTCGACGCCTCGATGCCAGCGATGATCCGTGACTCGGGCAAGATGTGGAACACCGCCGGTGAACTGCAGGATGCCAAGGCGATCATCCCGGATCGTTGCTACGCCGGCATCTACCAGGCCACCATCGAAGACTGCAAGGCCAACGGCGCCTTCGACCCGACCACCATGGGCAGCGTGCCGAACGTCGGCCTGATGGCGCAGAAGGCCGAAGAGTACGGCTCCCACGACAAGACCTTCCAGATCCAGGCCGACGGCGTGGTCCGTGTGGTCGATGGCCAGGGCAAGGTCGTTCTGGAACAGAACGTCGAAGCCGGTGACATCTTCCGCATGTGCCAGACCAAAGACGCGCCGATCCAGGACTGGGTCAAGCTGGCCGTCAACCGTGCCCGCCTGAGCAACACCCCGGCGGTGTTCTGGCTGGACCCGGCCCGCGCCCACGACGGCGTGATGATCGAGAAGGTGCAGCAGTACCTGAAAGATCACGACACCGCAGGCCTGGACATCCGTGTCCTGGCTCCGGTCGACGCCATCAAGTTCTCCCTGGCCCGCATCCGCGAAGGCAAGGACACCATCTCGGTGACCGGCAACGTGCTGCGCGACTACCTGACCGACCTGTTCCCGATCATGGAACTGGGCACCAGCGCCAAGATGCTGTCGATCGTGCCGCTGATGAACGGCGGTGGCCTGTTCGAAACCGGCGCTGGTGGTTCGGCGCCGAAGCACGTGCAACAGCTGGTGGAAGAGAACTTCCTGCGTTGGGACTCGCTGGGTGAGTTCCTGGCCCTGGCCGCTTCCCTGGAGCACCTGGGCAACACCTACGACAACCCGCGCGCCAAGGTCCTGGCCAACACCCTGGACCAGGCCACCGGCAAGTTCCTCGACACCAACAAGTCGCCTTCGCGCAAAGTCGGTGGTATCGACAACCGCGGCAGCCACTTCTACCTGACCCTGTACTGGGCCCAGGCCCTGGCTGCCCAGAGCGACGACGCCGCCCTGCAGGCGCGCTTCGCGCCACTGGCCAAGACCCTGACCGAGAACGAGGAGACCATCGTCGCCGAGCTCAACGCCGTTCAGGGCAAGCCAGCCGACATCGGTGGCTACTATGCGCCGGATGCCGCGCTGACCGCCAAGGTGATGCGCCCAAGCCAGACCCTGAACAGCGCCATTGCCGCCCTGTAAGGTTCGCTTGAAGTAACAGCACAAACCCCGGCCACGCACCGGGGTTTGTGCTTTCTAGTTCAATGATTTCTAGTGGCCAACGCGAACCCTGTGGGAGCGGGTTTACCCGCGAATGCGATGCTGGGCCCACTGACGCATTCGCGGGCAAACTCGCTCCCACAGGGCCCGTGTCAGCCCTGATGGAGCTGTTCATGACCTGGCAACCCCACATCACCGTCGCCACCATCGTCGAACACGAAGGCAAGTTCCTCTTCGTCGAAGAATTCAAAGCCGGCCAGCACGTCTTCAACCAGCCCGCCGGCCACCTCGAACCCAACGAGACCCTGCCCCAGGCCGCCCTGCGCGAAACCCTGGAAGAAACCGCCTGGGAAGTCGAGCTCACCGGCGTGGTCGGCATCTACCTCTATACCGCTCCGAGCAACGGCGTGACCTACCAGCGCATCTGCTTCGCCGCCCGCCCCGTGCGCCACCACGCCGACCTTGCCCTGGACAGCGACATCGTCCGCGCCGTGTGGCTGACCCGCGACGAACTGCTGGCCGACCCCGCCCGCTGGCGCAGCGAGCTGGTGCCACGCTGCCTCGACGACTACCTCGCCGGCCCGCTGCACAGTCTCGACTTGCTGCGTGACTGACGCGCCGCGCCGGTTTTGATAGAATCGGCGTTTTTCCCCCTTGATACACACCGGTACCCATGACCAGCCCAGCACTCAAAGACCCCGCCAAGACCCGCGTCATCGTCGGCATGTCCGGCGGCGTGGACTCTTCCGTCTCCGCCCTTCTGCTCATGGAGCAGGGCTACCAGGTGGAAGGGCTGTTCATGAAGAACTGGGAAGAAGACGACGGCACCGAATATTGCACCGCCCGTGAGGACCTGGCCGACGCCCAGGCCGTGTGCGACCGCATCGGCATCAAGCTGCACACCGCCAACTTCGCCGCCGAATACTGGGATAACGTGTTCGAGCACTTCCTCGAGGAATACAAGGCCGGCCGCACACCCAACCCGGACATCCTCTGCAACCGGGAAATCAAGTTCAAGGCGTTCCTCGACTACGCCCTGTCGCTGGGTGCCGACCTGATCGCCACCGGCCACTACGTGCGCCGCCGCGACACTGGCGAACTGACCGAACTGCTCAAAGGCCTGGACCCGAACAAGGACCAGAGCTACTTCCTGCACGCCGTCGGCGGCAAAGAGATTGCCCGTACCCTGTTCCCGGTCGGCGAACTGGAAAAGCCCGAAGTGCGCGCCATCGCCGAAAAACACGGCCTGGCCACCGCCAAGAAGAAGGATTCCACCGGCATCTGCTTCATCGGCGAGCGCCGTTTCAGCGACTTCCTCAAGCAATACCTGCCGGCTCAGCCAGGCAACATCGAAACCACCGAAGGTGAAGTGATCGGCCACCACCACGGCCTGATGTACCACACCATCGGCCAACGCCAGGGCCTGGGTATCGGCGGCCTGAAGGATGCCGGTGACGAGCCGTGGTACGTGCTGCACAAGGACCTGACCCGCAATGTGCTGGTGGTCGGCCAGGGCAACGAACACCCGTGGCTGTTCTCCCGCGCCCTGCTCGCCTCGGAAATCTTCTGGGTCAACCCGATCGACCTGAGCAGCCCACGCCAGTTGACGGCCAAGGTGCGCTACCGCCAGAGCGACCAGCAGTGCACCCTGGAGCTGACCGAAACCGGCTACCGCGCCGTGTTCGACGAGCCGCAGCGCGCCGTGACCCCGGGCCAGTCGGTGGTGTTCTATGACGGCGAGGTGTGCCTGGGCGGCGGCGTGATCGAAACTGCCGAGCCGTGGAGCCCGCGCGCATGAGCAACCTGCAGGAGCAGCTGATTGCCCTGGGCGGTGTGTTCCAGGCCGCCGTGCTGGTCGACCGTATCGCCCGCACCGGCCAGGCCAGCGAAGCCAATATCGGCTGCATGCTTGGCAGCCTGCTGGTACGTGACCCCAAGGACACCCTGGAGGTGTTCGGCGGCGACGACCTCAACCTGCGTGACGGTTATCGTGCCCTGGTTGGTGCCCTTGAACGCGACCCCAGCAGCCTGCAGCGCGAGCCGCTGCGCTACGCGCTGTCGATGCTCGGTCTGGAGCGCCAGCTGAACAAGCGCGGCGACCTGCTCGACACCATCGGCAACCGCCTGCCACAGATCCAGTCCCAGGCCGACCATTTCGGCCTGGTTCACGAAAATGTCATCGCTTCCAGCGGAGCCTTGTACCAGGACACCCTGAGCACCTTGCGCCAGCGTATCCAGGTGCACGGCGACATGCGCTTCCTGCAGCAGGCCAGCAACGCCTCGAAGATCCGCGCCCTGCTGCTCGCCGGCATCCGCGCCGCACGCCTGTGGCGCCAGCTGGGCGGGCATCGCTGGCAGCTGGTATTCAGCCGGCGCAAGCTGCTCAACGAACTGTACGACATGATGCGCAGCCCCAACTGATGGGCTGAGCTGCACCTTTGTGGGAGCGGGCGTGCCCGCGAAGCAGGCGACTCGGTGGTTGGCACCGGCTACGCCGGTGTTCGCGGGCACGCCCGCTCCCACAGGGTTTGCCAGCAGATTCAAATTGGGCCGACCTTTGGTCAGCCACCCGACTCGGGCGCAATTTTCATGTATGATATGCGCCCTTCCAAAAGCCTGACTGTCCGAGAACACCCCATGCAGCTTTCTTCGCTCACTGCGGTTTCCCCTGTAGACGGCCGTTACGCCGGTAAAACCCAGGCCTTGCGCCCCATTTTCAGCGAATTCGGCCTGATCCGTTTCCGCGCCCTGGTCGAAGTGCGCTGGCTGCAGCGCCTGGCCGCCCACCCGCAGATTGGTGAAGTGCCGGCGTTCTCCGCCGAAGCCAACGCCCTGCTGGACAGCCTGGCCACCGACTTCAAGCTCGAGCACGCCGAACGCGTCAAGGAAATCGAGCGCACCACCAACCACGACGTCAAGGCGATCGAATACCTCCTCAAGGAGCAGGCCGCCAAGCTGCCTGAGCTGGCCAAGGTCAGCGAGTTCATCCACTTCGCCTGCACCAGCGAGGACATCAACAACCTGTCCCACGCCCTGATGCTGCGCGCTGGCCGTGACGACGTGCTGCTGCCGCTGATGCGCCAGATCGCCGACGCCATCCGCGCCCTGGCCCACGCCCACGCCGACGTGCCGATGCTCTCGCGCACCCACGGCCAGCCGGCTTCGCCGACCACCCTGGGCAAGGAACTGGCCAACGTCGTGTACCGCCTGGAGCGCCAGATCGCCCAGGTCGCTGCCGTGCCGCTGCTGGGCAAGATCAACGGCGCCGTGGGCAACTACAACGCTCACCTGTCGGCCTACTCGCAGATCGACTGGGAGCAGAACGCCCGCGCCTTCATCGAAGACGAGCTGGGCCTGCAGTTCAACCCGTACACCACCCAGATCGAGCCGCACGACTACATCGCCGAGCTGTTCGACGCGATCGCCCGCTTCAACACCATCCTCATCGACTTCGACCGCGACGTCTGGGGCTACATCTCGCTGGGCTACTTCAAGCAGAAGACCGTGGCCGGCGAAATCGGCTCGTCGACCATGCCGCACAAGGTCAACCCGATCGACTTCGAAAACTCCGAAGGCAACCTGGGCATCGCCAACGCACTGTTCCAGCACCTGGCCAGCAAGCTGCCGATCTCGCGCTGGCAGCGTGACCTGACCGACTCCACCGTGCTGCGCAACCTGGGCGTGGGCTTTGCCCACAGCGTCATCGCCTACGAAGCCAGCCTGAAAGGCATCGGCAAGCTGGAAGTCAACGAAGCGCGCATCGCCGCCGACCTGGACGCCTGCTGGGAAGTCCTCGCCGAGCCGATCCAGACCGTGATGCGCCGCTTCAACATCGAGAACCCCTACGAGAAGCTCAAGGAGCTGACCCGTGGCAAGGGCATCACGCCAGACGCGCTGCTGACCTTCATCGATGGCCTCGACATGCCGGCCGACGCCAAGGCCGAACTGAAGCTGCTGACCCCCGCTACCTACATCGGTAACGCGGCAGCCCAGGCCAAACGCATCTAAGCTGACCGACGCGCTCAACGCCCGGCCTGGCCGGGCGTTTTTATTCCCGGACGAAAATTACGTTTTTTCAATAGGTTGAACATGAATCCTGATACTCCACTGCAGCTGCTCGGCGGCATCTCGGCCCGCGAATTCATGCGCGACTACTGGCAGAAGAAGCCACTGCTGGTGCGCCAGGCCTTCCCGGACTTCGAAAGCCCGATCGACCCCGACGAGCTGGCCGGCCTGGCCCTGGAAGAGGAAGTCGAGTCGCGTATCGTCCTCGAGCACGGCGCCCACCCGTGGGAACTGCGCCGCGGCCCGTTCACCGAAGACACCTTCGCCGAACTGCCGGAACAGGATTGGACCCTGCTGGTGCAGGCCGTCGACCAGTTCGTCCCGGAAGTCGCCGAGCTGCTGGAGCACTTCCGCTTCCTGCCAAGCTGGCGTATCGATGACGTGATGATCAGCTTCGCCACCCCGGGTGGCAGCGTCGGCCCACACTTCGATAACTACGACGTGTTCCTGCTGCAGGGCCACGGCGAGCGCAACTGGAAAGTCGGCCAGATGTGCAACAGCGACAGCCCGCTGCTGGAGCACGCCGACCTGCGGATCCTCGCCGAATTCGAACAGAGCGACGAGTGGACCCTGGAGCCGGGCGACATGCTCTACCTGCCGCCGCGCCTGGCCCACTACGGCGTTGCCGTGGACAACTGCCTGACCTATTCGGTCGGCTTCCGTGCGCCGAGCGCGGCCGAAGTGCTGACCCACTTCACCGACTTCCTTGGCCAGTTCCTGCCGGAAGAAGAGCGCTACAGCGACGCCGACGCGCAACCTGCCAGCGACCCGCACCAGATCCAGCACGATGCCCTCGACCGCCTCAAGGCGCTGATCGACAAGCACACCAACGACAAGGACCTGCTGCTGACCTGGTTCGGCCAGTTCATGACCGAACCGCGCTACCCGGAGCAGGTGGTGGGTGAAGAGATGGACGAGGACGAGCTGATCGAGGCCCTGGAAGACGGCGCCATCCTGATCCGCAACCCGAGCGCCCGCATGGCCTGGTCCGAACTCGGCGACGACCTGATGCTGTTCGCCAGCGGCCGCAGCTGCCCACTGCCGGCCAAGCTGCGCGAACTGCTGAAGCTGGTGTGCTCGGCGGATGCGTTACACATCGACAACCTTGAGCAGTGGTTGCAGGATGAAGATGGCCTTATGCTGGTACAGCAGCTGATCAAACAAGGAAGCCTGGGATTCGCCAATGAATAAGATTCGTGTGCGCCTTGCCGACTGGCACAAGGACAACGCTGATATCCGCCGTATCCGCGAAGCCGTGTTCATTGCCGAGCAGCATGTACCGCCGGAGCTGGAGTGGGATTCGGACGATCCGAGCGCCGCGCACTTCCTGGCGCTGGAAGGCGACTACCCGATCGGCACTGCCCGCCTGCTGCCCGACGGCACCATTGGCCGGGTCTCGGTGCTCAAGGACTGGCGCGGCCTGAAGGTCGGCGATGCGCTGATGAATGCAGTGATCGTCGAGGCACAGGACCGTGACCTGAAGCAGCAGATGCTCAGTGCCCAGGTTCATGCCACGCCGTTCTACGAGCGCCTGGGCTTTCGTGTAGTCAGCGAAGAGTTCCTCGAAGCCGGCATTCCGCACGTGGACATGGTGCGCGACTCGCGCGCCTGATCTTTAACCTGCACTGGCCTCTTCGCGGGCACGCCCGCTCCCACAGGTACTGCACAGCTTGCAGAATCTGTGCGGTTCCTGTGGGAGCGGGCGTGCCCGCGAAGAGGCCAGCACAGGTAAAGACACTCCCCCTCACAAAAACCTGTACATCCATCCAGATAAAACTTGCCTCTGCGCCCCCGCTTGCGCATCCTAGTGCCCATCATTCCCCGATGAAGCGTTCCCGGCCATGCGCCTGTTCCTCTGCGAAAAACCCTCCCAGGCCAAAGACATCGCCAAGGTGCTCGGCGCCAACCGCAAGGCTGACGGCTGCTGGCAGGGTAGCGACGTCTGCGTGACCTGGTGCATCGGCCACCTGCTGGAAACCGCCCCGCCCGACAGCTACGACGACCGTTACAAGCGCTGGAACCTGGCCGACCTGCCGATCATCCCGGAAAAGTGGAAGATGCTGGTCAAGCCCAAGACCGCCAGCCAGTTCAAGGCGGTCAAGCGCCTGCTCGGCGAAGCCCGCGAACTGGTGATCGCCACCGACGCAGACCGCGAAGGCGAAATGATTGCCCGCGAACTGGTCGAGCATTGTCGCTACCGTGGCCCGATCCAGCGCTTGTGGCTGTCGGCCCTGGATGACGCCTCGATCCGCAAGGCACTGGCACGGCTGCTGCCCGGCCAGGAAACCTTCAACCTCTACCACTCGGCCCTGGGCCGCTCCCGCGCCGACTGGCTGATCGGCATGAACATGAGCCGGCTGTTCACCCTGCTCGGCCGCCAGTCTGGCTACCAGGGCGTGCTGCCCGTTGGGCGGGTACAAACCCCGACTCTGCGCCTGGTGGTGGACCGCGACCGCAGCATCGCCGACTTCGTGCCAGTACCGTTCTGGGCCATTGATGTCCAACTGGAAAGTGCGGACCAGGTTTTCAACGCCCAGTGGCGCGCAGCGGAAGACACCTGCGACGATCAGGGCCGCTGCCTGAATCAGGCGTTGGCCCAGCAGGCCGCTGCCGATATGAGCAATGCCGGTACGGCGCGGGTACTGAAAGTCGCCACCGAGCGCGTGCGCGAGGCCGCACCGCTGCCCTTCGACCTCGGCACCCTGCAGGAGCTGTGCTCGAAAAAGTTTGGCCTCGGCGCCCAGGAAACCCTCGACATCGCCCAGGCGCTGTACGAAACCCACAAGCTGATCACCTACCCGCGCAGCGACTGCGGTTACCTGCCCGTCAGCCAGCACGGCGAAGCGCCAGCCATCCTCGCGGCGCTGCAGCGGGCCGACGCCAGCCTGGCGCCACTGCAGGCTCACCTGGAGCCGCAGCTCCGCTCACGCGCCTGGAACGACGCCAAGGTCAGCGCCCACCACGGCATCATCCCCACGGCAGCCGCCAGCGACCCGGCACGCCTGCCGGCCAAGCACAAGGCGGTCTATACGCTGATCCGGGCCCGCTACCTGGCGCAGTTCCTGCCCAACCATGAGTACGACCGCACCCAGGCTGAGTTCGACTGCGCCGGCCATGCCCTGCGCGCCGTCGGCAAGCAGATCGTCGAGCCTGGCTGGCGCCGCGCCCTGCCCGAGGCACTCACCCCGGCCAAGGGCCGCGAGGCCCAGCCCGCCCAGGTGCTGCCGGCCTTGCGTGATGGCCAGGAGTGCAACGTGCACGGCGTGCAGTTGAAGGACCTGTGGACCCAGCCGCCCAAACCGTTCACCGAAGGCGACCTGATCAAGGCGATGAAGAACGTCGCCAAGCTGGTTGACGACCCAAGGCTGAAACAGAAGCTCAAGGAAACCACCGGCATCGGCACCGAAGCCACCCGTGCCAGCATCATCCAGGGTTTGCTCGATCGCGGTTATCTGGTGAAAAACGGCAAGGCCTTGTCCGCCACCCCGGCCGCGTTCAGCCTGATCGACGCCGTGCCCCGCGCCATTGCCGACCCTGGCACCACGGCCATCTGGGAACAGGCGCTGGACATGGTGCAGAGCGGCGAGATGAGCCTGGAGGAGTTCGTTGCCCGGCAGTCGGCGTGGATGGGCAAGCTGGTGGAGCGTTGCCGCGGGATGCGCATGACCATTACCGGGCCAGCGGTGGGCAAGGCGGCGCCTTGGAAGAAGAAGCGGCGCAGTACCAGTAAAGGCAAGGCGGCTGATGGCAAGCCAGCTGCCAGCAAGCCGCGGCAGCCACGGCGCAAGGCCTCTGGCTGATGCAGCGCTTGTGCTGGCCTCCTCGCGGCTAAAGCCGCTCCCACAGGTGTTGAGCGGGTCCCGAGGGCGGCGCGGCCCCTGTGGGAGCGGCTTTAGCCGCGAAGAGGCCAGCACAGGCAGCACAAATCATAAGCTAGGTACCACTCTTCAGCCGGCTGAACGCCCGGGTGAGTTCGCGGTTGAAGGCTTTGCCGTTGTCATTCTTGCCATACAACCGCGCCCGCACCTCGGCCGGTGGATAGGTCCCCGGCGCATTGCGAATCTGCGCATCCACCAACCCATCCGCCGCCGTGATCGCATTGGCGTAATGAATGGTGTCGGTAATCGGCGCAATCACATCCGGCCGCATCAGGTAATCCACCAGTTTCCACGCCGCGTCCGGATGCGGCGCATCCTTGGGCACTACCAGCGCATCCAGCCAGATCAACGTGCCCTCCTTCGGAATGCTGTAGTCCAGCTCAAACGCCTTGCCGGCCTGCTGCGCCTGCCCCTCGGCGATGGCCACGTTGCCGTTCCACGACATCGCCACGCAGGTTTCGCCATTGGCCAGGTCGTTGATGTTGCGATCATTGTCGAAGTAGCGAATGTACGGGCGCACCTTGCGCAGTTGCACCTCCGCCGCCTTCAAGTCCTCAAGGCGCTGCTGGTTGATGTCCAGGCCCATGTAACGCATCACGGCGGCGAACACTTCGTTGGGGTCATTGAGCAGGCTCACCCCGCAGTCGGCAAATTTCGCCACCACCTGCGGGTCGAACAGCATCGCCCAGCTGTCCAGCGGTGCATCGCCCATGCGTGCCGTCACTGCCTGCTGCTGGTAACCCACCCCGGTGGTGCCCCAGGCATAGGTCCCGGCATAGCGGTTGCCTGGGTCGAACAACGCCATGTGCTGGCGGAACTCTTCACCCACCCCTGCCAGGTGCGGCAGCTGGGCCTTGTCCAACGGCTGCAGGGCGCCGCTGGTAATGGCCCGGCTCAGGTGCTGGCCGGCGGTGAGCACCACATCGTAGCCACTGCCACCGGTCAACAGCTTGGTCTCGGCGGTTTCCAGCGAATCGAAGTGGTCGGCGACCACGCGGATACCGGTTTCCTTCTCGAACTGGGTCAAGGTATCGGGGGCGAGGTACTCGCCCCAGATGTACAGGTTGACGGTCGGCTGTTGTGCGTCGGCAGCCTGGGCCGCCGAGGCGGCGCAGCCCAGGGCGAGCGCAAGGGTGAGTGCGCTCAGCTTCATCAGCGGCGGCCTCCAGCGTATTGCGGCATGGTGATGCAGGCGACATTGCCGCCACCGAGCAGGATCTCGCGGGAGTTCTCGATACCGATGATGCGGTGATCGGGGAACAGCTCCGCCAGGGTCGCCTGGGCAATGGCGTCATTGCGGTCGCCAAACAGCGGCACGACGATGGCCGAGTTGCCCGCGTAATAGTTGATGTACGAGGCGCAGATGCGCGTGCCAGCTTCGCGCAGGTGGGTACCGTCGACCTGGTCCAGCCCGGCGGCTTCTTCGGCAGTCCACTCCAGCACATCGGGCTGCGGCAGCTTGTGCACCTTCAGTTCACGGCCACGGGCATCGCGGGTGCTGCGCAGGATGTCGTAGGCCTCCTGGTAGATCTCCCACTGCGGGTCGTCACGGTTGTCGGTCCACTGCAGCACCACTTCGCCGGGGCGCACGAAGCAGGCCAGGTCGTCGACGTGGCCATCGGTCTCGTCGAACTTGCAGCCACGCGGCAGCCAGATCACCTGCTCGGCACCCAGGTAGTCTTCCAGCCGACGGGTCACCTCGGCCTTGCCCAGGTGGGCGTTGCGGTTGCGGTTGAGCAGGCATTGCTCGGTGGTCAGCAGGCTGCCCTGGCCGTCACTCTGGATGCCGCCAAGCTCGGCGATCAGCGGCGCACGGTAGCGGTCCAGGCCTTCGATCTCGAGGATCTTCTGGGCGATCTGGTCATCCTTGTCCCACGGGTAGTAGAGGCCGCCATCGAGCCCGCCATAGGCATTGAACTCGAAGTCGACACCTCGCACTTCACCACTGTTGTCATTGACCACGAAGCAGGCACCGCTATCGCGGAACCAGGTGTCGTTGCAGGTCATTTCCACCACCCGCACCTGCGGTGGCAGCAGTCGCCGGGCATTGGCGTACTGGGCAGCGGAGGCGCAGACCGTGACCGGCTCGCTGGAGGCGATCGCGCTGACGATCTCGACCCAGACTTTCTGCGCAGGCTTTGCACCATTGCGCCAGACATCCGGGCGCTCTGGCCAGCCGAGCCAGCAGCCGGCCTTGCGCTCGAATTCGCCGGGCAGGCGGAAACCATCGGCCTTGGGAGTGGTGGTGAGCGAACGTGCCATGGGTCAACCTCGTGTCGGTGAGTGATGGCTGCACGCTACGCCGCCCCGCTTGCGGCATCCAACGATGAAAACTCAGCGATAGCTGAATTCAATTCAGCTATCGCCCAGCTGTTCGATGAACCATTCGATGAAGTCAGCCACTGGCGCCCGCTCCAGGCGCAGTCGCTCGCACACCAGTGCGTACTGCCCTTGGGCAGTCACGCTGGCACTGAACGGGCGCACCAGCCGGCCGCTCTGCAGGTCGGCCTGGCAGGTCAGGTTATCGCCCATCGCCACGCCCTGCCCAAGCAACGCGGCTTCCAGCGCCAGCGCAGCATGGGGGAAGTACAGCTGGCGGGTGGGCAGCGCGTCCTCGGCATGGGTGGCCAACCAGGTGGTCCAGGTGCGGCCATCCTGGTCGTCGTGCAACAGGCAGTGACGCACCAGGTCGCGTGGACGCTTGAGGCCGCCTTGGTTGAACAAGCCCGGACTGCAGACGGGGAAGAACTGCAGCAGCGGCAGTGGCCGGACGAAGTGGGTGCTGGCGTCCAGGGCGCTGGTGCCGTAGGTGATGGCCAGGTCGACGTCCAGCGCCGGGGCTCCGGCATCGATCGGCTGATCGTGCAGGTGCAGGGTGATGTGCGGGTAACGGCTGCTGAAATCAGCCAGGCGCGCGACCAGCCACTTTTGCGCCAGCTCCGCCGTCACCGCGACCCGCAGCACCGCTTGCGAAGCCGGGTCGCGTAGTTCGTCGCAGGCCTTGCCGATCAGCTCGAAGGCCTGTTGCAAATGATGCAGCAGGCGTTCGGCCTCGGCACTGGGGCGCACCTGGCGCCCCACGCGTTCGAACAGGGCGACGCCGAGCTGCTCTTCGAGCTGGCGAATCTGGTGGCTGACGGCGCTGTCGGTAACGCACAACTCGGCAGCGGCGCGGCCGAAATGGCCATGGCGGGCCGCGCATTCGAAGGTACGCAGGGCGGTCAGGGAAGGCAGGCGGCGCATTGTTTTTCCTGTCAGGGCCTCTGGGGCCGCTGGGCAGCCCATTCGCGGGGCAAGCCCGCTCCCACAGAATTCAGGGCCAGCGCGGTCTCTGTGGGAGCGGGCTTGCCCCGCGAATGGGCCGCCCAGCGGCCCCAGCATCATATATGCAACGAGGATTCAAAGACGAACGGTCCTGGCGCCATGAAAATTCCCTGCTAAATTTTCATGAAAATAACCACAATAAATTTCACGAGGCCAAGGCATGTTCAAGCAATCCGCCCAGCACGTCGCCAGCTACTACGCCCAGACCTACCCCGCCAGCATCCCCCTGCGCCCTACCCTGCAAGGCCCGCACGACACCGATGTACTGATCGTCGGCGCCGGCTTCAGCGGCCTGCACACCGCCCTGCGCCTGACCCTGGCCGGCAAGCGCGTGACCCTGCTGGAAGCCAGCCGGGTGGCCTGGGCCGCCTCCGGGCGCAATGGTGGCCAGGCGCTGCTGGGCTGGTCGTGCGACATGCCGCCACTGGAGAAAGCGCTGGGCGTGGAACGCACCCGGCGCCTGTGGGACAGCATGTGCTGGGCCGCCGACGAGATGCGCGAGCTGCCCCTGCGCCATGGCTTCGACATCGACTACCGGCTAGGCAGCCTGTGGACCGCCGTGCTGCCTCGGCGGATAAAGATGCTCGAAGAAGCCCTGCACGACGCCGAGCACAAATGGGGCTACGACGCCCTGCGCCTGATCGGCCGCGACGAGCTGCCGCAATGGATCGACAGCCCGCGCTACCAGGCCGCGCTGTATGACGCCAGGGGCGCGCACCTCAACCCGCTGAAACTGGCCCAGGGCCTGGCCGCCACGATCGAAGCCCATGGCGGGCGTATCTTCGAGCAGAGCCAGGTGCTCGACTATCAGCCCGGCGCCAACGGCTATGTGGCCCGCACCGAGCATGGCGAGGTACGCTGCGGGGTGCTGGTACTGGCCTGCAACGCCTACATCGACCGCCTCGACCGCAGCCTCTCGCGCCGGCTGCTGCCGGTCGGCTCGTACCAGGTGGCCACCGCGCCGCTGGATGCCGAGTTGGCCCGCTCGCTGCTGCCGCGCAACAGCTGCGTGATCGACAACCAGTTCGTGCCCGACTACTTCCGCCTCACCCCCGACCACCGCCTGCTGTTCGGTGGCGGCTGCACCTACCTGGGCGGCATCCCCAAGGACGTCGCCAGCGCCACCCGCCCCTACCTGGAACGGGTGTTCCCGCAACTGGCCGGGGTGGCCATCGACTATGCCTGGGGCGGCCACATCGACTGCAGCATCCAGCGCACCCCGGACGTCGGCCGCGAGGGCCAGCGCTACTGGCTGCAAGGCTTCTCCGGTCACGGCGTACTGCCGACCCTGGCCGCCGCGCGGGCAGTGAGCGATGCCATCCTCGGCGACGACGACCTGCTGGCCTTGTACCAGGGCATCGACAACGGCCGCTTCCCCGGCGGTGACCTGCTGGCCGCACCGCTGGAGGCGGCGGCCAAGGCCTGGTACAGGATGCGCGATCATGTCTGAAGACGCCCAGGGCCTGGCCCTGCTGATCCGCGACCTGCGCAAGCACCGCGGGCTGACCCTCGATGAGCTGGCGGGCAAGGTCAAGCGCTCGCTGGGTTTTCTGTCCCAGGTCGAGCGCGGCTTGTCGCAGCCGACCGTGGCCGACCTCACGGCGATCAGCGAAGCCCTGCAGGTGCCCACCACCTACTTCTACCAGGCCAGCCAGCCACCCGCGCTGGACTGGGTCACCCGCCCCAACGAGCGGCGCACCATCTATTACGCCGAAGGCATCAGCGACGTGCTGATCTCGCCAACGCTCAACGGCCGTTTCGCCATGCTCGAAAGCCACCTGGCGCCCGGCGCCAGCAGTGGCGAAGGGCACCTGGACGACAGCTCCGAGCAAGGCGGTTTCGTCCTCGAAGGTGAACTGACCCTGTGGCTCGCCGACGACGAGCAAGCCGTGACCCTCGCGCCCAACGACAGCTTCCAGCTGCCGCCCAACCGCCACTTCCGCTACGCCAACCTGACCGACCAGACGACCCGTGTCCTCTGGGTTTTCCGATGAGAGCACAGCATGACCATAACAACAGGCTTTCCCGATCTGCTCAGTGAAGTCCGCGCGTTCCGTGCCCGCTACCCCGACGTCAGCCATGTCGACCTGCTCAGCCTGGACATCCCCGGGCACTTCTATGGCAAGCGCTACCCCATCGACATGCTGGAGAAAGTCGCCGCCGGCAGCCCGCTGAAGCTGCCGCAGAACTGCGTGCTGCTGGGCGTACAAGGTGGGCTGTTCCCGATTGGCGACTACTGCTTCAACGACGGCGACCCGGATGCCGTCCGCCGCCTGATCCCCGGCACGCTAAAGCCGGTGACCTGGGAGCGCGAGCCGCTGGGGCAGATGCTGATCAGCTCCGACGGCACTGCCGCGCCGATCGAGTTCGAACCCCGCGAGGTCCTCGCCCGTGTGCTGCAGCGCCTGGAACGACGCGGCATTCGCCCGGTGGTGGCGTTCGAGCTGGAGTTCTACCTGTTCGACCGCGCGCTCAAGCAGGGCCTGCCGCAGTTCCCCCGCGACCCGCTCAGCGATGACCCGGACGACCAGCCCAACATGCACATCGAACGGCTGTCGCGCTTCAGCGAGGTGCTGCACGACATGGTCGAGACCGCCAATGCCCAAGGTGTGGATGCCAACGTCATCACCGCCGAACTGGGCCCCGGGCAGTTCGAGATCAACTTCGGCCACTGCGACGACGGCCTGCAAGCCGCCGACTGGGCCGCCCTGTTCTGCCGCAGCACCCGGGGTGTCGCACTCAAGCACGGCTTGCGCGCCTCGTTCATGAGCAAGCCTTACCTGCAGGCGCCGGGCAGTGGCATGCATGTGCATGTAAGCCTGTACGACCAGGCCGGCAACAACCTGCTGGCCGCCAACCAGCAACGCCCGCTGCGCCACGCCGTGGCCGGCTGCCTGGCACTGCTGCCGCACTGCATGCCGATCTTCGCCGCCAACCACAACGCGTTCCGCCGCTATGGCGCCATGGTCAATGCTGCCAGCCGCGCCAGCTGGGGCTTCGAAGACCGCGATGCGTGCATTCGCATTCCCGAGTCGGATGCCCGCAACCTGCGCATCGAGCATCGATTGGCAGGGGCGGATGCCAACCCTTACCTGGTGCTGGCGGCGATCCTGTGCGGCATGGAGCATGGGCTGGATGCCGGGCAGGAACCGATTGCGCCGCTGAACGAAGACCGCAGCAGCGGCATCGACTTTCCCAAGGACATGCTTGGCGCGGTCGCGACCATGCGCAGCCACCCGGCAGTGAACGAGGGGCTGGGTGAGGAGTTCGTGATGGTGTATTGCGAGAACAAGCGCCAGGACCATCTGGCGTTCATGCAGGAAGTCAGTGCGCGGGAGTACCGCTGGTTCATGTGACATCGGTGATGGTCTTTTCGCGGGCACGCCCGCTCCCACAGGTCCTGCGCTAGCCTCAAGGCCTGTGCGATACCTGTGGGAGCGGGCATGTCGGGGCGCCGAACCGCCGCGAAGAGGCCGGTACTGCCAACACATTTCCCGATGCCGAACGAAATCCCTCCTATTCTCAATAGCTCACTTCGGTTCCTGCACTGAGGAGACACGACCATGAGCTACGTAACCACGAAGGATGGCGTTCAGATCTTCTACAAGGACTGGGGCCCGCGCGATGCGCCGGTCATCCACTTCCACCACGGCTGGCCGCTCAGTTCTGATGACTGGGACGCGCAGATGCTGTTCTTCCTGGCCAAAGGCTTTCGCGTGGTCGCCCATGACCGCCGCGGCCACGGGCGCTCCAGCCAGGTGTGGGACGGTCACGACATGGACCACTATGCCGACGATGTAGCCGCCGTGGTCGCGCACCTCGGCACCCAGGGCGCGGTACATGTCGGCCATTCCACCGGTGGCGGCGAAGTGGTGCGCTACATGGCGCGGCATCCCGGTGACCCGGTGGCCAAGGCCGTGCTGATCGCCGCCGTGCCGCCGCTGATGGTGCAGACACCGGCCAACCCCGGCGGCCTGCCCAAGTCGGTGTTCGATGGCTTCCAGGCCCAGGTCGCCAGCAACCGCGCGCAGTTCTATCGTGATGTGCCGACCGGGCCGTTCTATGGCTACAACCGGCCGGGTGTAGAGGCTTCGGAAGGCATTATCGGCAATTGGTGGCGCCAAGGCATGATCGGCAGCGCCAAGGCGCATTTCGACGGCATCGTGGCGTTCTCGCAGACTGACTTCACCGAGGATCTCAAGGGCATCAAGCAGCCCGTGCTGGTGATGCATGGCGATGATGACCAGATCGTGCCCTACGAGAATTCCGGGCCGCTGTCGGCCAAGTTGCTGCCCAATGGCACCT
Organism: Pseudomonas sp.; assembly: GCF_017744435.1. Taxonomy (GTDB): domain Bacteria; phylum Pseudomonadota; class Gammaproteobacteria; order Pseudomonadales; family Pseudomonadaceae; genus Aquipseudomonas. The sequence goes on along the minus strand of NZ_JAGIBG010000003.1, from coordinate 66,335 downwards.
TGAAGACCTACAAGGGCTATCCGCATGGCATGCCGACTACCCATGCCGATGTGATCAATGCGGATCTGCTGGCGTTCATCCAGAGTTGATAGGGTTTGCTGTACCGGCCTCTTCGCGGGCAAGCCCGCTCCCACAGAGGCCGGTACTGGCAACCGTTTGCGCCCAGGCTTACCATGTCTTTCTTCCAGCGCGGCGATTTGCCGCACGCCCTGCCCTCTGCCTGCCAGACACCCATGCCCTTCGAACTCACCGTTGAACCGCTCACCCTGCTGATCCTCGCCCTGGTCGCCTTCGTCGCCGGTTTCATCGATGCCATCGCCGGTGGCGGCGGCCTGTTGACCACCCCGGCGCTGCTCACCGCCGGCATGCCGCCGCACCTGGTGCTCGGCACCAACAAGCTCAGCTCGACCTTCGGCTCGGCCACCGCCGGCTTCACCTACTACAAGCGCAAGCTGTTCCACCCGGCACAATGGCGCCCGGCCCTGTTCGCAACGTTGGTCGGCGCCTCGATCGGTGCGGTGGTGGCCCACTACATGCCGGCCGAATGGCTGAACAAGATGCTGCCGGTGATCGTCTTCGCCTGTGGCATCTACCTGCTGTTCGGCGGCACGCCCAAGGCACCGCTGGATGCCGATGCGCCGATCAAGAAGAAATGGCAGTTCCCCCAAGGCTTCACCCTCGGTTTCTACGACGGCGTGGCCGGCCCCGGCACCGGTGCGTTCTGGACCGTGAGCACGTTGCTGCTCTACCCCATCGACCTGGTCCGTGCCAGCGGCGTGGCACGCAGCATGAACTTCGTCAGCAACATCGCGGCGCTGACGGTGTTCATCATTTCCGGGCAGGTGGATTACATCGTCGGCCTGTGCATGGGCCTGTCGGTGATGGTCGGCGCCTTCTTCGGCGCACGCACGGCGATCAGTGGCGGCAGCAAGTTCATCCGCCCGGTGTTCATCACCGTGGTGCTGGCGCTGACCGTGCGTTTAGCGTGGCAGCACTGGTTCGGGCAGGCATGATGCTTTAAGTATTTTCTACTTGCGAACCGCCTTCACTGCGCCGGGAATAAATGTGAGTGGCTCGGCTATTCTCGGCGCATAAGGAACCGGAGGAAGCTCCATCATCCCCAGTACAGGGTCAGTCTCTGGTTGGAGATTCATGAATTGCGCTTTGAGGTGAAGGGTAAGATATTTATAGGAAATAACAGGTCTACCCAACTCATCAGCGACCTGTTGTGCTGCGCCGCTTGCCCCCGCCGAACAAGCAAACAGGTAGATAGGCTTCTTCGAATCTTTGCCATATGAACCCAACCCTCTCAATCTGGGCGCAATTTCTTTCCTGGTAACATCCTTAGCTGGCACCATCTCTCCTTTTTGATTCATCAGCACCGGGCCTTTCTCTGCGTTGCCGTGGGTCACGAACCCGGCGTGACCACTCTTGAATACTTCTTTGTGGAACGAACTGGGTGATTTCTCGGAGCCCGGATAAAGAATTTGATAATCACCCTCGAACCTTATCGTCTTACGAAACCACCACCGAATGGCACCCGAGGGATCAAGGTAGTTCACGGGGTCCCCTGCGCAGTAACCGTACGCGTTCACGCCCCCCTTACGAAACGGGCTTAAGGCGTCTGGCGAGTGAAACCTCTGCAATTCACAGTTATAAGCTCGATAACCATTACCCAGCAGATACAGGCCTGACAGCGAATCTCGGAACTGCGCGTTAAATCCTAAAAGCCGCTTACCAAGCGCGTAGTTATCATCCCCATAAGACGTATAGCTAAATGTGGTGATTGGTGTTGCGCGAGAGCGGTCGAGCACTGATCCGTCTAAAAGCAGGTCACCACTTCTTGTACAGTCGTCTCCCTCGGAAATGAAATGTGGCATAGAGCCTCCCATTTGATTTCCGTTCAGACTAAGTATTCAGAACGAGTCTTGAAACTATCATAAATGATAGTTCCCCTTTTCCTGTTTACGCTCAAAAGGTACGGCTAGTGAGGCAATCCTGGTTCGGGCAGGCCTAAACGTCTGGCGACATACAGGTCAATCAGGTACCGGGCGATGGACCGCCCGGCCGGCAGCGGCGGCAGGTCATGGACGCTGAACCACTGGGCGTCCTCGATCTCGTCCGGCTGCATGACGATCTCGCCACCGGCATATTCAGCATGGAAGCCCAGCATCATCGAGTGCGGGAATGGCCAGCACTGGCTGCCGACGTACTGGATGTTGCGCACCTCCACCGCCACCTCTTCGCGCACCTCGCGCACCAGGCAGTCCTCGGCGGATTCGCCCGGCTCGGCAAAGCCCGCCAGGGTGCTGTAAACGCCCGTGACGAAGCGCGGCGAACGGGCCAGCAGGATCTCGTCGCCACGGGTCACCAGCACGATCATGCTCGGCGAGATGCGCGGGTAGCTGCGCAGGTCGCAGGGCTGGCAGTACATCGCCCGCTCCCAGCGGATCTGCGTCATCGCCTGGCCGCAGCTGCCGCAGAAGCGGTGTTCGCGGGCCCAGGTGCCGATCTGCGCGGCATAGCCGAGCACCTTGTAGGTGTCGAAGTCGCCTTCCAGCATGAACGCGCGCAGCCCGCGCCAGCTGCAGCCAGGCACCTCGACCGCGCTGCGCAACTCCAGCAGGAACACCGGCTCGCCGTCGAAGTGGCCGATGCCGTGCTCACACAGCACGTCGAGGTCCTGGCGCTTGAGCCAGTCGCGGGGGAACAGCGCGCCGTTGGCGTCCACCAGGAACCCTTCCGGGCTGCGGGCCACGGCCAGCCCCCCGGTGATCTGTGGGTCGAGTACTGCGGTAGTCCAGCGAGCTGACATGTCGGGGGTTCCTTTGCTGCGTCCCCCGGCCCGGTCAGTCGGCGAACGTCGGTTTCTGTTTGCTCATGTGCGCCGCCACGGCCACGCGCAGGTCTTCGGACTGCAGCATCGCGGCGTTCCAGGTGGCGATGTAGTCCAGGCCATCGTCGATGCGATGGTCACGCATGTAGCTGAGCATCTCCTTGGTGCCGGCCACGGCGATCGGCGATTTTGCGGCAATCTCGCGGGCAATGGCAAAGACCCCGTCGAGCAGCGCGGCCTGATCATCATAGACCCGGTTGACCAGGCCGATGCGCAGCGCCTCATCGGCTTCCACGTTGCGCCCGGTGAAGGCCAGCTCACGCATCATGCCGTCGCCGATGATACGTGGCAAACGTTGCAAGGTGCCGACATCGGCGGCCATGCCCATGTCGATTTCCTTGATCGAGAATTGCGCATCGCGGCTGCAGTAGCGCATGTCGCAGGCGGAGATCAGGTCGATGGCGCCACCGATGCAGTAGCCCTGCACTGCCGCCAGCACCGGCTTGCGGCAGTTGTCCACGGCATTGAAGGAGGCCTGCAGGCGCTGGATGGTCTTGCGCAGGAAGCGTGCGTTGCGGCCGACATCCTTGCCCATCTGCCCGGCCAGCGAGGCCAGCATCATCAGGTCGATACCGGCGGAGAAGTGCTTGCCGGCACCGCTGATCACCACCGCGCGCACGGCATCGGTGTCGTCGATCCACTGGAAGATCTCGACGATTTCCGCCCAGAAGGCCGCGTTCATCGCGTTGATCTTTTCCGGGCGGTTGATCTGCACATGGGCGATGTTGTCGGTCAGTTCGACCTTGAACGCGGTGTACTCGGTCACGGGCGGCACTCCTGTGGGGAAAGGGTTCACGGCGTGGATGGTAACCCAGGCAGGTGACCGTGCTTGTGCCAAAAACGGGACTGCTTGCCCTGTCGAAATCGCCGCGCGCCGTTCGACCATAGGTGAATCATCACCCCCGACAGGTCTTTCAGGAGAGCCCCCATGCGCAAACTCATCGTAGCCGCCTTCGTCAGCCTCGACGGCGTCATGCAGGCCCCCGGCGGGCCTCAGGAAGATACCAGTGGTGGTTTCACCTTCGGCGGTTGGCTCGTGCCCTATGCCGAGGAAGTGTTTGGCCAGGCGATGCAGGCACTGTTCAGCCAACCTTTCGAATTGCTGCTGGGCCGGCGCACCTACGACATCTTTGCCGGCTACTGGCCGAAGGTGAAAGACGACACCGAGGAATTCTCCATCGCCAACCTGTTCAACAGCGTGGCCAAGCACGTCGCCACCCATGACCCGGACAGCCTCGATTGGCACAACAGCCATGCGCTGGGCGCGGATATTGTCGCGGCGGTACGTGCCCTCAAGCAGCAGGAGGGTGCCGATCTGCTCACCCAGGGCAGCGCCGATGTGGTGCAACAATTGCTCGCCGCCGGCCTGGTCGATGAGCTTCAGCTGCTCACCCACCCCGTGCTGCTGGGGCATGGCAAGCGCCTGTTCGGCGACGATGCTGCACCATGGGCGTTCACCCTGAAGCATTCGCAAGTGACGCCCAAAGGCGTGGTCATCGCCCGTTATGTGCGTGTGGGCGAAGTGCAGACCGGCTCATTCGACCTGCCACCGGACAATGCCTGAACCGATACAACTTTTGCGCCCCGCCCGCATCGAACCAAAGGTAAGCCCCACACTCGCTGACAGGAGGTTTGCCATGGCGATGCGCACGGCCCTGATGCTTTCCTGCATGACCTTTGCCCTGATGGGCTGCATCGGTTCCAACGACGATCACCGCTCCCCGCCGACCACCGAGCAGGTCGACCTGCAACGCTACCAGGGCACCTGGTACGAGCTGGCGCGCCTGCCGATGTTCTTCCAGCGCAACTGCATGCAGTCCGAAGCCCATTACGGCTTGCGCGAGGATGGCCGCATCGACGTGACCAACCGCTGCAAGGAAAAGGACGGCACATGGAACGAAGCCCGCGGCATCGCCGAAGCCCAGGTGCCGGGGAAGACCGACAAGCTCTGGGTGCGCTTCGACAACTGGTTCAGCCGCCTGGCGCCGGAGATGACCAAGGGCGAGTACTGGGTGCTGTACCACGACAAGGACTACCGCGTGGCGCTGGTCGGCCACCCCAACCGCGAATACCTGTGGCTGCTGTCACGCACGCCAGCGATCACTGACCAGACCCGTGACCAGCTGCTGGCGATTGCCCGTAAGCAGGGTTATGACACCAGCAAGCTGATCTGGCGCGAAGAACCTGCTGGAAACCCCGCGCCATCCAACAATTGAATGCGGCGCTTGTACTGCGCGATAGTGGCTCAATAGAATCAATGCCGCTATCGCGAGCACAAGGAGACGCTCAATTGCTTAATCTGATCAATCGCGCAGCGGTGTTGCGTGCCGAGCATCATCGCCCTCCCAGCTTCAATCTTTTCACCTTGCTGCGCAGCGCTTCTGATGAGGTCCGCCTGCACTCACGTTTCCTGGCATTCCTCCTGGATCCCCAAGGTGCTCACAACGCAGGTGCGAAACCGTTGCAGTCGCTGCTTGAAGGCCTCGGCATTGCGCACTTCGACTGCCGAGGTGCCACTGTTCAAGTTGAGTATCGAAACATTGATATTCTCATCCGCAACAGCAAGCAGCAGGCAATCATTCTTGAGAACAAGATTCATGCAGAGGACCAGCACGAACAGCTTTACCGCTACGTAAAAACGCTGCAGTCCGAGGGCTTCCAACAGATTGATACCCTGTACCTCACCCTCGATGGCGAAGATGCGGACAGCAAGAGCTGCAAAGGGATCGACTACCACCGAGTCAGCTACTCCAGCGACATCCTGGAATGGCTCGAACGCTGCCAGGCCTGGGTAGTTCGCGAAGCGGCGGTACGCGAAAGCCTGCTGCAGTACATCGACCTGATTCGCAAGTTGACCTCAAAGGACCAAGGCCAAAAGTACATGGACATGCTCAAACAGACACTGCTCAAGGACAAGAATCTTCTACTGGTGAAAGACCTGCAAAAGGCCTATATGGAGACATTGAAGGACCTCCAGCTGGCTCTGTGGCAAGACGTGGTCGAGCAAGTGAAGCAAAAGTACCCTGAACTGCCCGCGCCTTGTGAGGCGCCAACTGCAAGCATCATCGATCGTTATTACAGCACCGCCAAGAACAACAAGTACTATGGCCTCAGCTATTCACTCGGGTTCATGCCCGGGTCGATCTATCTCGAGCTCAATCATCGTTTCTATACGGGCTACAGCTGCGATGTTGAAACCTATCCCCACGAACACGCTCGTCTGAAGGCACTGGGCGAAGTGGTTCCGAACAATGGCAACACCAGCAATGGCCTGTTCTGGCGCTACTGCACCGAGCTGAACATGAAGAGCCCGAGTGACGATCACCTGGAAGTCTTGCTTGATGCCCGAAGCAGGAGTGAGACGGCCGCACGCATGGCAGACGATCTGCACTACCTGTGGCGCACGGCTCGCGAGCTGTGCACCGAAGGGTGAGGATCATCAGCAGCCATGTTCAGCTACAAGCGCTCATTGCAAATCAAGTTAGTTCGCCGCCGGGGGACCTGAAGTGGACCTGCAGTTTCTAGGCACCTCCTCAGGGGTGCCTACAAAAGCCCGCAACGTCAGCGCCACCGCCGTCATCGAAGCCAGCGGCAAGCACTGGTACCTGGTCGATTGCGGTGAAGGCACCCAGCACCAATTGCTGCACAGTTCGCTCTCGGTGCGCGACCTGCGCGGCATCTTCATCACCCATGTGCATGGCGACCATTGCTTCGGCCTGCCCGGGCTGCTGGCCAGCGCCGGGATGGGCGGGCGCAGCGAACCGCTCGACCTGATCCTGCCCGCCGCCCTGCAGGACTGGGTGCGTTTGAGCCTGGTTGCCAGTGAAACCTACCTGCCGTTCGAACTGCGCCTGTTGCCGGTCGAGGGCCTGGGGCAGTGGCAGAGCGAGCACATCCAGGTCAGCACCGTGCAGCTGTCGCACCGGGTGCCGAGCGTTGGCTTCGTGTTCACCGAACTGAACCCTGAACCACGCCTGGACATTCAGCGGCTGGAGGCCGAAGGGATCCCGCGCGGGCCGTTGTGGGGTGACCTGGCCAAGGGGCTGGTGGTCGAGCATGACGGGCAACGGCTCGAGCCGCGTGACTACCTGAAAGCCTCGCGGCCACCGCGGCGGGTGATCGTGTGTGGCGACAACGACAACCCGGCATTGCTCGCCGAGGTCGCAAGGAACGCGGATGTGCTGGTGCATGAGGCGACCTATACCCAGCCCATTGTCGAGCGCAGTGGCAATACGTTCGGGCATAGTACGGCGGCGGCAGTGGCGCAGTTCGCTGAAACGGCGGGGGTGCGCAATCTGGTGCTGACGCATTTCAGTGCGCGGTACCAGGGGGACCCAAAACGCAGCCCGTGCATTGATGATGTGCGGGATGAAGCGCAGGCCCATTACTCCGGGCACCTGACTTTGGCTCAGGACCTGCAGCGTTACCATATCGACCGTGATGGGTGCCTGGTCGCCGTTCAGGCTTGAGATCGCCGGGGCTGCCTTGCAGCCCATTCGCGGGCACGCCCGCTCCCACAGGTTTAGCGCAAGCCTTGAAGCATGTGCGGTCACTGTGGGAGCGGGCGGGCCCGCGAATGGGCCGCAAAGCGGCCCCTTTCAGTGCGTTGCTATGCTGCCAGGCGCCCGCGGGCGATCGCCTCCGACGCCGCCAGCATGGCCCGCAGCAACACCGCGCAACCTGCCGCCAGGTCCTCGGGCGTAGCGTTTTCGATCTCGTTATGGCTGATGCCATTCTCGCAAGGCACGAAGATCATCCCCGCCGGCCCCAGCTCGGCGAGGAAGATCGCGTCATGCCCTGCCCCGCTGACGATGTCCATGTGTGGTAGTCCCAGGGCCTGGGCCGACTGGCGTACGGCATCGACGCAGCCGCGGTCGAAGTACAACGCCGGGAAGTCCGCCGTAGGCACCAGTTCATGGCTCAAGCCGTGCTTGGCACAGGTCGCCTCGATCACCGCACGCACTTCGGCGATCATCGCGTCCAGCTGATCACCCTCCAGGTGACGGAAATCCAGGGTCATGCGCACCTCACCGGGGATAACGTTGCGCGAACCGGGGTAGGCCTGCAGGCAACCGACCGTGCCACAGGCGTGTGGCTGATGGGCGTGGGCGGTGCGGTTGACGGCTTCGACCACGGCCGCAGCGCCCACCAGGGCGTCCTTGCGCAGGTGCATCGGGGTCGGGCCGGCGTGGGCTTCGACGCCGCGCAGGGTCAGGTCGAACCACTTCTGCCCCAAGGCGCCGAGCACCACGCCGATGGTCTTGGCCTGGTCTTCGAGGATCGGCCCCTGTTCGATATGCGCTTCGAAGTAGGCACCGACCGGGTGGCCGAGCACCGGGCGCTGGCCGGCATAGCCGATGGCGTTCAGTGCCTCGCCTACCGAAACGCCCTGGGCATCGTGCTTGGCCAGGGTTTCTTCCAGGGTGAACTTGCCGGCGAACACACCCGACCCCATCATGCACGGCGCGAAGCGCGAGCCTTCTTCGTTGGTCCACACCACCACTTCCAGCGGTGCCTCGGTCTCGATGCCCAGGTCGTTGAGGGTGCGCAGCACTTCCAGCCCGGCCATCACGCCGAAACAGCCATCGAACTTGCCGCCGGTGGGCTGGGTGTCGATATGGCTGCCGGTCATCACCGGTGGCAGCTTGGGGTTACGCCCAGGGCGCCGGGCGAAGATGTTGCCCACCGCATCGACGCTGACGCTGCAACCGGCGGCCTCGGTCCATTGGACGAACAGGTCGCGTGCCTGGCGGTCGAGGTCGGTCAGTGCCAGCCGGCACACGCCGCCCTTGGCCGTGGCGCCGAGACGGGCCAGGTCCATCAGAGATTGCCACAGGCGTGCGCTGTCGACGTGGCGCTCGGTGGATGTCAGCACAGGCTGGGATTGGCTCATGGTGTTTCTCCTCAGGCATTTTTATTGGTTTGCGCTGGCGCGATCGCTGGCCCGCGCACCGCCATGCCGCCCAGGGCGTAGTACAGCGCCCCGCCCAGCAGCGACCCGGTGAACCAGCCATAGTCGTAGAACCAGCTGAAGCTGCTGTTGCCGATGGCCAGCAACGTCAGCGCCACCGGCAAGGCGAAGGCGGCAAAACCCGCCCAGTTCCACGCCGGGTACACGTCGTCGCGGTACAGGCCGGCCAGGTCCAGGCGTTGGCGGCGGATCAGGAAATAGTCCACCACCATGATCCCGGCGATCGGCCCGAGCAGGCTGGAGTAGCCCAGCAACCAGTTGGAATAGACGCTTTCCAGGCTGATGTCGGAGACGATCCAGCCGAGCTTCTTCAGCAGTTCGTGGCTCATCAGCGCCAGGCCGATGAAACCGGTCAGCCACACGGCGCGGCTGCGCCCGATCAGGCGCGGGGCGATGTTCTGGAAGTCGTTGGTCGGCGAGACGATGTTGGCGGCGGTGTTGGTCGACAGCGTGGCGATCACGATCAGCGCCATGGCCAGCGCCACCCAGCCGGGGCTGTGGATCTTGCCGATCAGGCTGACCGGGTCGGACACCGTTTCACCCACCAGCGACGCCGAAGCGGCGGTCATCACCACACCCAACGAGGCGAACAGGAACATGGTCAGCGGCAGGCCGAAGACCTGCCCGAGAATCTGGTCCTTCTGGCTTTTCGCATAACGGCTGAAGTCGGGAATGTTCAGCGACAGCGTGGCCCAGAAGCCGACCATGGCCGTTAGCCCGGCGCAGAAGTAGCCGACCACGCTGGCCCCTTCCGGACGCTTGGGCGGCTGGGCCAGCAGTTCGCTCATCGACATGTGCGGCAAGGCCCAGAACAGCAGGCCGAAGCCGACCGCCACCAGCAGCGGCGCTGACAGGGTCTCCAGCCACTTGATCGACTCGGCACCGCGCAGCACCACCCACAGGTTCAGCGCCCAGAAGATCATGAAACCGATCACCTCGCCGGTACCGGCCAGCGCCTTCCAGCCGTCGAAGATCGAGCCGAGGAACAGGTGGATGGCCAGGCCGCCAAACATTGTCTGGATGCCGAACCAGCCACAGGCCACCACCGCGCGGATCAGGCACGGCACGTTGGAGCCGAGGATGCCGAACGACGAGCGCAGCAGCACCGGGAACGGGATGCCGTACTTGGTGCCGGGGAAGGCGTTGAGGGTCAGCGGGATCAGCACGATGAGGTTGGCCAGCAGAATCGCCAGCAGCGCCTCGCCCACGCTCAGGCCGAAGTAGGCCGTGAGCACGCCGCCGAGGGTGTAGGTGGGCACGCAGATGGACATGCCCACCCACAGCGCGGTGATGTGCCACTTGTTCCAGGTGCGCTGGTGCACCTTGGTCGGTGCGATATCGTGGTTGTAGCGCGGGCTGTCGAGAACGTCACTGCCCGCGGACAGCTCGAACAGGCCTGCCTGCTCGATCACTTCCGATCTGCTCTGTTGCATGGGGCCTTCTCCAGATTTCTTGTATTTGTATGCTCATCGGGCTAATGCGATGGCCGGAGTAAACGCACGCTGGAAACTGCTGGATTCGCGTAGAAAATCTTGCCTATTTTTTGATCCTGTCAAGTCAGACAGCATGAATGGAAAGCACCACCCGCCTCACTTTTTTCAGAGTTATTCATATTTATCAGCAACATAATGACCACAAGCTTCATCTGGAATATTTTCTTGCTCAAATGCCAATCAGCAACTAGCCTCGATTCTTGTCAGGTCTGACAGGATTGAACCAGCCTCCAGGCCATGGCCAATACAACAATTCCAAGAACCGGCACAGACCGGTCAGCCTGCGAGGAAGACGGCATGTCCCTGTTGATCCGTGGCGCCACCGTGGTTACCCATGAAGAGAGCTATCCCGCCGATGTCCTGTGTGTCGATGGCCAGATCCGCGCCATCGGCAAAGACCTCGAAGCCCCTACCGACTGCGAGATCCTCGACGGCAGCGGCCAGTACCTGATGCCCGGCGGCATCGACCCGCACACCCACATGCAGCTGCCCTTCATGGGCACGGTCGCCAGCGAGGACTTCTTCAGCGGCACCGCCGCAGGGCTGGCCGGTGGCACCACCTCGATCATCGACTTCGTCATCCCCAACCCGCAGCAGTCACTGCTGGAGGCCTTCCATACCTGGCGCGGCTGGGCGCAGAAGAGTGCGTCCGACTATGGTTTCCACGTTGCCATCACCTGGTGGAGCGAGCAGGTCGCCGAAGAAATGGGCGAGCTGGTGAACCAGCATGGGGTCAACAGCTTCAAGCACTTCATGGCCTACAAGAACGCCATCATGGCGGCCGACGACACCCTGGTGGCCAGCTTCGAACGCTGCCTGCAACTGGGCGCTGTGCCCACGGTGCATGCCGAGAACGGCGAACTGGTCTACCACCTGCAACAGAAACTGCTGGCCCAGGGCCTGACCGGGCCGGAAGCGCACCCGCTGTCGCGCCCTTCACAAGTCGAAGGCGAAGCCGCCAGCCGCGCCATCCGCATTGCCGAGACCATCGGCACGCCGTTGTACGTGGTGCACATCTCCAGCCGTGAAGCGCTGGACGAAATCACCTACGCCCGGGCCAAGGGCCAGCCGGTGTACGGCGAAGTGCTGCCGGGCCACCTGCTGATCGACGACAGCGTCTACCGACACCCGGACTGGGCGACCGCCGCCGGTTATGTGATGAGCCCACCGTTCCGCCCGCGCGAGCATCAGGAGGCGCTGTGGCGCGGCCTGCAATCGGGCAACCTGCACACCACCGCCACCGACCACTGCTGCTTCTGCGCCGAGCAGAAGGCCATGGGCCGCAACGACTTCAGCCGCATCCCCAACGGCACTGCCGGCATCGAGGACCGCATGGCGGTGCTGTGGGACGCCGGGGTGAACAGTGGGCGCCTGTCGATGCATGAGTTCGTCGCCCTGACCTCGACCAACACCGCGAAGATCTTCAACCTGTTCCCGCGCAAGGGTGCCATCCGCGTCGGCGCCGACGCCGACCTGGTGCTGTGGGACCCACAGGGCACGCGCACCATTTCCGCCCAGACCCACCACCAGCGGGTCGACTTCAACATCTTCGAAGGCCGCACCGTGCGCGGTATTCCCAGCCACACCATCAGCCAGGGCAAGGTGCTCTGGGCCGATGGCGACCTGCGCGCCGAACCGGGTGCCGGTCGTTACGTGGAGCGCCCGGCCTACCCCTCGGTGTACGAGGTGCTGGGCCGACGCGCCGAGCAACAGCGCCCGACACCCGTTCAGCGCTGAGGCCGTCGGGGCTGCTGCGCAGCCCCTGTGGGAGCGGCCTTGCGTCGCGAAAGGGGTGCAAAGCACCCCCAGAATCCAACGCGATTCCGCTCGTCTGCATCCATAAAAAAAAGAGAGGCTACAACCGTGATCGATGCCCTGAACCATCTGCCGCGCCCGCGCGCCGGCAGCGACCAGTTGGCCGAGCGCTTCACCGACCTGGCCCCACCCCTCACCGCCCGCCAGGCGGCCGTCGAGAGCGCCCGCTGCCTGTACTGCTACGACGCCCCCTGCGTGAACGCCTGCCCGAGTGAAATCGACATCCCGTCGTTCATCCACCGCATCAGCGACGAGAACCTGCAAGGCGCCGCCGAGCGCATCCTGTCGGCCAATATCCTCGGCGGCAGCTGCGCCCGCGTGTGCCCTACCGAAATCCTCTGCCAGCAAGCCTGCGTGCGCAACAATGCCCAGGAATGCGCGCCGGTGCTGATTGGCCAGCTGCAACGCTACGCCCTGGACAATGCCCATTTCAGCGAACACCCGTTCAAGCGCTCGCCCGCTACCGGCAAGCGCATCGCCGTGGTCGGTGCCGGCCCCGCCGGGCTGTCGTGCGCCCATCGCCTGGCCATGCACGGCCATGACGTGGTGGTGTTCGAAGCCTGCGACAAGGCCGGCGGCCTCAACGAGTACGGCATCGCCCGCTACAAGCTGGTGGACGACTATGCCCAGCGCGAAGTGGAATTCCTGCTTGGCATCGGTGGCATCGAGATCCGTCACGGCCAGCGCCTGGGCGCCAACCTCAGCCTCGGCGAGCTACGCGACCAGTTCGACGCGGTGTTCCTCGGCCTGGGCCTGAACGCTGTGCGCCAACTCGGCCTGCCAGACGAAGAAGCCCCCGGCCTGCTCGCCGCTACCGCGTATATCCGTGAACTGCGCCAGGCCGACGACCTGACGCAACTGCCACTGGCCGACCGCTGCCTGGTGATCGGCGCCGGCAACACAGCCATCGACATGGCCGTGCAGATGAGCCGCCTGGGTGCCCGCGACGTCAACCTGGTGTACCGCCGCGGCCACGCCGACATGGGCGCCACCGGCCATGAGCAGGACATCGCCAAGGCCAACCAGGTGCGCCTGCACACCTGGGCCCGCCCCGATGCCGTACTGCTCGATGACGACGGCCGTGTGCGCGGCATGCGCTTCATGCGCACCGAACTGGCCGACGGCCGTCTGCGTGACACCGGTGAGACCTACGAGCTGGCCGCTGACGCCATCTTCAAGGCCATCGGCCAACGCTTCGACGATGCCAGCCTCGGCGACCCGGTCGCCGCGCAACTGGCGCGTGACGGCGAGCGTATCCGCGTCGACGACCACATGCGCACCAGCCTCCCGGGCGTGTACGCCGGCGGCGACTGCACCGCGCTGGGCCAGGACCTCACCGTCCAGGCCGTGCAACACGGCAAGCTGGCCGCCGAAGCCATCCATGCCCAACTCATGCTCAACGTGGAGGCAGCGTAAATGGCCGACCTGTCCATCGAATTCGCCGGCATCAAGGCGCCCAACCCCTTCTGGCTGGCCTCCGCGCCACCGACCGACAAGGCCTACAACGTGGTCCGTGCCTTCGAGGCCGGCTGGGGCGGCGTGGTCTGGAAGACCCTGGGCGAGGACCCGGCGGCGGTCAACGTGTCGTCACGTTATTCCGCGCATTACGGCCCCAACCGCCAGGTGCAGGGCATCAACAACATCGAGCTGATCACTGACCGTTCGCTGGAGATCAACCTGCGGGAAATCACCCAGGTGAAGAAGGACTGGCCCGACCGCGCACTGGTCGTGTCGCTGATGGTGCCGTGCGTGGAGGAGTCGTGGAAGTTCATCCTGCCGCTGGTGGAAGCCACCGGCGCCGATGGCATCGAGCTGAACTTCGGCTGCCCCCACGGCATGCCTGAGCGCGGCATGGGCGCGGCGGTCGGCCAGGTGCCGGAATACGTGGAGATGGTCACCCGCTGGTGCAAGCTGCACTGCTCGCTGCCGGTGATCGTCAAGCTCACGCCGAACATCACCGATATTCGCCAGTCGGCCCGCGCAGCCCATCGCGGTGGCGCGGATGCGGTGTCGCTGATCAACACCATCAACTCGATCACCAGCGTCGACCTGGACCGCATGGTCGCCCACCCCATCGTCGGCGACCAGAGCACCCACGGCGGTTACTGCGGTTCGGCAGTCAAGCCGATCGCACTGAACATGGTTGCTGAAATCGCTCGCGACCCGGAAACCCGTGGGCTGCCGATCTGCGGCATCGGCGGGATCGGTAACTGGCGCGATGCTGCCGAGTTCATCGCCCTGGGCAGCGGTGCGGTGCAGGTGTGCACCGCGGCGATGCTGCATGGCTTCCGCATTGTCGAAGACATGAAAGATGGCCTGGCACGCTGGATGGACCAGCACGGCCACCGCAACCTCGAGGCCTTCCGCGGCCAGGCCGTGGGGCACACCACCGACTGGAAGTACCTGGACATCAACTACAAGTCGGTGGCACAGATCGACCAGGAGGCGTGCATCGGTTGCGGGCGCTGCCACATTGCCTGTGAGGATACCTCGCACCAGGCGATTGCCAGCACCTTGAAGGCAGACGGGACCCATGCTTACAGCGTGATCGAGGACGAATGCGTGGGCTGCAACCTATGCCAGATCACCTGCCCGGTGGAGAATTGCATCGAGATGGTGGCGCAGGATACCGGCAAGCCTTACCTGAACTGGACCCAGGATCCGCGCAACCCCTACCGCGAGGCCAGCTGAGGCCAGGAGATCGATGGGGCTGCTTTGCAGCCCCATTCACTCATGGCTCCAGGCCTATTCCGCGCAAGATCACGCAGGTCACCGTCTGCACCGCACTTTCGAACGCAAGGTCCGACAATGGCTCGCCTTCGTTCAGCAACGCCACCTGATAACCAAAGTCGGCATAGTGCTGGGTCGAGGCCCAGATCATGTAAAGCAGCGCCGAAGGCTCCACCGGCAGGATGCGCCCCTCCGTCACCCAGCGACGGATCTTGTCTTCCTTGAGCTTCGCCCAAGGCACCAGGCTCTCAGCGAGGTTCACCCCCAGCACCGGCGCCCCATGCAGCATCTCCTCGGCCCAGATCTTCGAGCCCAGCGGCCGTGATCGTGAGTGGCCCATCTTGGCGCGGATGTAGCTGGTCAGCACCACCCGCGGGTCATCGAAATTCTCGAAGCACAGCGCGTCCTGCTTCCACACATCCAGCAGGTCCTGCAGCACCGCGCGGAACAGTTCGTCCTTGGTGCTGAAGTAGTAATGCAGGTTGGAACGCGGCAGCTCGGCCTGTTCGGCGATGTCACCCATCGAGGTGGCGCCATAGCCTTTTTCGGCGAACACCTTTTCTGCGGCGACGAGGATTTTCTCGATATTGCGACGGCGGATTTCGATCTTGTGGTTGGCCATCAGGCTTGGGCCGTCCACACAGCGAGCTCGTACCCGTCCGGGTCGATGAAGTGAAAACGGCGGCCACCCGGAAAGGCAAAGGTCGCCCGGCTGATGCTTGCCCCGGCCGCCTCGACCCGCTGTAGCGTGGCCTCCAGGTCGTCCGCATACAGGATCACCAGCGGCCCGCCCGGCCGCACCGCTTCGCCGGTGGTGAAACCGCCGGTCAAGCGACCATCGCTGAACTCGGTGTAGGTCGGCCCGTAGTCGGTGAAGCGCCAGCCGAACACGCTGCCATAGAAAGCCTTGCTCCGTGCGATGTCGCTGACGTTGAACTCGATGTTGTCGATCTGCCGATCGTGACCACGAACGCTCATGCGTGCTCCTTGCCGAATGGGGTTGCCTTAGTCTACTCCGGTACTTTCACCCGATTGAATCAGGCCGCCTGAAATAACCGGGCGATGACGGGCTGATGGCGATGGCGTGCCTGCCAGATGTCATAGTCGGCCTGAATGGCGAGCCACAGCCGTGCAGTGCTGATACCTGCCATTTCCAGGCGCAGTGCCAGGTCTGGCGACATGGCCGCGCGGCCATGCAGTACCCGCGAAAGCGCTTCTCGAGAAAAACCCAGATGCGCTGCGAAGGCCTTAACCGTCAGGCCAAGCGCTGGCAAGACATCCTCACGCAAGGTTTCGCCGGGATGCGGCGGATTGTGCAAAGGCATGATCAGCCCTCCTGTTCAGTGATAATCAAGGTAATCGACCAATTCGACATCCGAACCCACGAAACGAAAGATCAACCTCCAGTTACCGGAAACACTCACTGACCAGAAACCCGAAAGCTCGCCCTTGAGCGGATGCAGTTGCCAGCCTGGCAGGCTCAAGTCCTGCGCAACGATGGCGCGGTCGAGAAACTGCAGCTGCCGCTTCAAGCGTTTTGCGTGAGTGGCCTGAATACCCCGGGTGTTACCCGTTTCGTAGAAGAATCGCAGTCCCTTGTGTCGAAAACTGATGATCATGGGTAGCTCGCCGCGTCCATTTGGGAGACAGCCAGAGTGTGACCCCACGCATCACACGAAGCAAAATATCATGTGTGACGCAATGCGTCACACACTAAATTGATCCCTAACCACAACGCGCCCGATCGCGCACCGGGCACTCTGCCCGGTGCAGGTTCAGCGCCGTGTTGATGATGCCGATATGGCTGAACGCCTGGGGGAAGTTGCCGAGCATGCGCTTGCCGGCAGGGTCGTACTGCTCGGCCAGCAGGCCGACGTCGTTGCACAGCCCGGTGAGCTTTTCGTACAGCGCCTGGGCCTCGGCCTCGCGCCCCAGCAGCACGTACACATCCGCCAGCCAGAACGAGCAGACCAGGAACGTGCCCTCCCCCGGCGTCAGCCCGTCGCTGCAGCTGTCGCTGTCGTAGCGCAGCAGCAGGCCGTTCTTCAGCAGGCGCTGCTCGATCTGCGCCAGGGTGCGCTGAAAGCGCGGGTCCTCGGCCGGCAGGAAGCCGGTCAGGGCGATCTGCAACAGGCTGGCGTCCATCTCGCTCGAACCATAGGCCTGGACGAAGTGCTGGCCGCTGCCATCGAGCCCGCGCGCGCAGACCTCCCGATGGATCTCGTCAGCCACCTGCCGATAGTGCCGGCCTTGCTCGCGGCCTTCCTCGGTGGTGTCGGCCAGCCCCGCCGCACGGTCGAAGGCGACCCAGGCCATGACCTTGGAATGGACGAAATGCTGACGGCCACCGCGCACTTCCCAGAGCCCCTCGTCAGGGTCGCGCCAGATGCGCTCGACATAAGGCAGGATCAGCCGGGAAATCGCTGCACTGCGTGGGTGGCGCGGCAGGCCGCCCTTGATCGCCTGGGTCATGGCGTCGGCCAGTTCGCCGTAGATGTCCAGCTGCACCTGCTCCGATGCCGCATTGCCGACCCGCACCGGCTGCGAGTGTTCGTAGCCGGCCAGCCAGGGCAAGGTGTACTCGGTGAGGTCGCGCTCGCCCGCCAGGCCATACATGATCTGCATCTGCTCAGGGTTGCCGGCCACCGAACGCAGCAGCCATTCGCGCCAGGCCTGGGCTTCGTCGAAATAGCCGAGGTTCATGAACGCCAGCAAAGTCATGGTGGCGTCGCGCAGCCAGCAGAAGCGGTAGTCCCAGTTGCGCTCGTGGCCGATGCGTTCGGGCAGCGAGGTGGTGACCGCGGCGACGATGCCGCCGGTGGGCGCGTAGGTCATGGCCTTGAGGGTGAGCAGCGAGCGGCGCACCAGGCCAGTGTAGGGGCCGACCTCAGGGCAACGGTCGGCGAACGCCTGCCAGTGCGTGAGAGTGTGTTGCAGCGCCTGGTCGATGTCGCAGTCGGGTTGCACCGGCAAGTGCGAGGGCTGGTGACGCAGGCTGAAGAGCTGGCGCTCACCCGCCCCCACGCGAAAACGGGCGACGGTGTGGTGGTCGAGGCCGTGGGGTACCACGCTGCTGCGCAGGATCACACGATCGGGGCCGGCCACCGCGCTGAGGGTCAGCGGGTCGATTTTCTCTACCCACGGCACGCTACGGCCGTAGTCGAAGCGCAGCACCAGGTCCATTTCAAAGTTGGTTTCACCTGACAGCCCCTCGACGATGCGCACCACCGCGTTGACCTCGTCCAGCGGCATGAAGTCGAGCACCCGGGCGCGGCCGCTGGCCGTGACCCAGGTGGTTTCCAGCACCAGGGTGTCGCCCAGGTACTGGCGGCTGCTGTGCTCGACGGGGTCGCTGGGCGCCAGGCGCCAGCGGCCGTTCTCTTCGTTGCCCAGCAGCGCGGCGAACACGGCCGGGGCGTCGAAGCGCGGCAGGCACAGCCAGTCGAGCGAGCCGTCGCGGCTGACCAGGGCGGCGCTGCGGCAGTTGCCGAGCAGGGCGTAGTCTTCGATGTGGGCGGGCATTCAACCTCCTTTATGAGGTTGCCTGCTCGGGCCTCTTCGCGGGTAAACCCGCTCCTACAGGAGTACTCAAACCCCTGTGGGAGCGGGTTTACCCGCGAAGAGGCCCGAGCAGGCAACAAAGAATTTTCACCCCAGCTTGTGCCACTCGCGCTTGTCGCGAGTCAGCAATTCATTGCCTTCTTCGGGGCCGTCCTGCCCTGCCGGGTACTCATGCACCTCGCCCCCCTGGGCCCAGGCATCGAGGAATGGCTGCACCGCGCGCCAGCCGTTCTCGATGTTGTCGGCCCGCTGGAACAAGGTCTGGTCGCCGGTCAGGCAGTCATAGATCAGCGTTTCGTAACCCGTGGCCGGGGTCATCTTGAAGAAGTCCTTGTAGGCAAAGCCCAGCTCGATGTTCTCCATCACCAGCTCGGGCCCTGGCCGCTTGGCCTGCAGGTCGAACCACATGCCTTCGTTGGGCTGGATCTGGATCTTCAGGTAATTGGGCTTGGGCCGTTCCAGCTCCGACTCGCGAAACTGCGCGTAGGGCGCCGGCTTGAAGCAGATGGCGATCTCGGTGTCGCGCACGCTCATGCGCTTGCCGGTACGCAAGTAGAACGGCACCCCGGCCCAGCGCCAGTTGTCGATCATCACCTTGAGCGCCACGTAGGTTTCGGTCTGGCTGTCGGCTGCGACGTTGCTTTCCTGGCGATACCCCGGCAGCGGCTTGCGGCCCTGCTTGCCCGCCATGTACTGGCCACGCACCGAGTTCTTCAGGGCCATCTTTGCCGACCAGGGGCGGATGGCACCGATCACCTTGGCCTTCTCACCGCGCACGGCATCGGCGGCAAACGCCGCCGGTGGCTCCATGGCCACCATTGCCAGCAGCTGGAACAGGTGGTTGGGCACCATGTCGCGCAGGGCACCAGTGGTGTCATAGAACGCGCCACGGGTCTCGACACCGACCGTCTCGGCGGCAGTGATCTGCACATGGTCGATGTAGTGGTTGTTCCAGAACGACTCGAACAGGCCGTTGGAGAAGCGGCTGACCAGTATGTTCTGCACCGTTTCCTTGCCCAGGTAATGGTCGATGCGGTAGATCTGCCGCTCGCTCATCACCTTCAGCAGGCAGGCGTTGAGCGCCTCGGCACTGGCCAGGTCGGTGCCGAAGGGCTTTTCCACCACCACACGCCGGAAACCGCCGGCAGACTCGTCGAGCAGGCCGGCTTCGCCCAGGCGTTGAGCCACCTCGGGGAAGAAGCGCGGCGAAGTGGCCAGGTAGAAGATGGCGTTGCCGTGGCTGGTTTTTTCGATGCGCCTGGCCAACGCCGCATAGGTCGCAGGGTCGAGGAAGTCGCCAGTCTGGTAGTCCAGGCGCTTGGCCAGCCGTGCCCAGAGCTTTTCGTCCAGGCACTTGGCAGCGCCCTCGCCGCCTTTGTCACGCTCCTGCATGAAGGCATGCAGGCGCCCGGCGAATTCATCGGCCGTGGCCGGGTTGTGGTCGACGCCGACGATGCGCAGGTTGCGGTCCAGCAAACCGTCACGGCTGAGGTTGTAAAGCGCCGGCATCAGCAGGCGCTTGACCAGGTCACCGTTGGCGCCAAACAGGAACAGCGTGCAGGGCGGAGCAGCAGGAATGGTCTGTTTGGTCATCAGTCTTTTTTCTCGACGTGGCCACCGAAGCCCAGGCGCATGGCCGAGAGGATCTTGTCGCCATAGGTGCCCTGCTGCTGGCGCGAGCGGAAGCGGGCAAACAGCGCGCTGGACAGCACCGGCACCGGCACCGCCTGTTCGACGGCGGCGTCGATGGTCCAGCGGCCTTCGCCGCTGTCGGACACTGAACCACTGAACTGCGCAAGCGTCGGGTCGGCCACCAGTGCATCGGCGGTGAGGTCGAGCAGCCAGGAGGTGACCACGCTGCCACGGCGCCAGACCTCGGCGATCTCGGCCACGTTAAGGTCGAAGCGCTGGTCTTCCGGCAGTTCGTTGCCGCCCTTGCTGCGCAGCAGGTCGAAGCCTTCGGCGTAGGCCTGCATCAGGCCATACTCGATCCCGTTGTGCACCATCTTCACGTAGTGCCCGGCACCCGGTGGGCCGGCATGGATGTAGCCGTACTCGGCGCGCGCGTGCTCACCGCTGCGGCCGTGGGTACGCGGAATGTCGCCGACGCCCGGTGCCAGCGCCTTGAACAGCGGTTCCAGGCGCTCGAACACGTCCTTCTCGCCACCGATCATCATGCAGTAACCGCGGTCCAGGCCCCAGACGCCGCCAGAGGTGCCGACATCCAGGTAATGCAGGCCGCGCTTGCCCAGTTCGGCCGCACGGCGCATGTCGTCCTTATAGAAGGTGTTGCCGCCGTCGATGATCGCATCGCCCGGCTCCAGCAGTTCGGCCAGCTGGGCGATGGTCTGCTCGGTAGGCTCACCAGCCGGCAGCATCACCCACACCGCGCGCGGCGCCTTGAGCTTCTGCACCAGCGCGCCGAGGTCATGGGCGCCCAGGGCGCCCTCGCGATGCAAGGTATCGACGGCATCACGGTTACGATCGTGCACCACGGTTTGGTGGCCGGCGCGCATCAGCCGCCTTGCGATATTGCCGCCCATGCGGCCCAGCCCGACGATTCCCAATTGCATGAGCCGATGCTCCCCTTTCGAAATGGATGACAAACACAGTTCAACTTTTCAGATTAGTCCAGCACGGCGCCCGAGGGTTCAGCGACGAACGGCGAGACAACGTTAAACAAAAAAGTTCCCATGAGCGGAGAAAGAATTCAGAATGCGCGCCGCGTGAAGCGTCTACGCTTTAACTGTCACCAGCCAAAACCGCGAGGTGTGCTCATGGGTACCTTGATGCCTGCTACTCCAACCCAGACCCTCTATGTCTCCGTGCGCCGCGATGAGCTGCGTAAACTGAAGGACGAACGTGACCAGCTGCGTCAGCAGGTTGCTCAGTTGCACATGTTGCTGGAACAGGCACGTAGCGACGGCAAAACCGTCAGCCTCTGATTCATCCCCTCCCTGGGTGGGAGCTTCGCGCTCCCACACTGCAGAAATCTCGCCCCATCATGGTGCGCGACACGCTGGCCAGCCACCCGATGGCGCACGCGTCAATCAGCCTTGCCCCACCCTCGAACACCCCTGTTCATATCCGGTCACACACGCCAACGTTTGCGTCTATCTCGCGTCATAACGAAAGTGACCAGTGGGTCACCTTTTTATCTCCAGCTCTCCTACACTCAGGTTTCGGCCCGCCATTTGCTCAGAGGAAGAGCGACGAAAAAAAGTCGAACTTTTGGAAACGGTGGCGGGTCAGCAACTAAGTAGGCCAAACGCAAAAGGACTTCCTTCGCACGGCCCGCCTACCCCAACCAGTCCAATCGCCTTCGGCCGGAATGCTGATCGCGTTGTGCCTGCGCGCACGACTTCGGGGCATGGATCGCTTTACGCAACGACAAAATTCAGAGAGACCAACACGAAAGATCGCAACGGGTGCCAGCACCCTGCCAACACTTAGGGACGGAGAGAAGTATGATCAGTGCCGCTGTCGAGCCTCACGTAGATTCATTCAACCCGGACAACCGCGAACCGCTCACCCCGGACTTCGCCAAGACAGGCACGGCACCCGGCGCCCAGCGCCAGCACAACCCGAACAAGCGCAAGATCCTGTTCGTCACCTCTGAAATCGCCGACCTGGTCAAGACCGGCGGCCTCGGCGACGTGTCTGCAGCGCTGCCCCGCGCGCTGGCGCACCTGCACGATGTGCGGGTGCTGATCCCCGGCTACCGCCAGGTGATGGAAAGCGACAACCCGATTCATATCGTCGGCGAACTCGGCGGCCACGCGGCCCTGCCACCGTGCAAGATCGGCCGCATGGACATGGCCGACGGGCTGGTCATCTACGTGCTGATCTGCCCCGAGCTATACCAGCGTGACGGCACCCCCTATGGCGCCAACAACGGCCGCGACTGGCCCGACAACCACATCCGTTTCGCCCGCCTGGGCCTGGCTGCAGCCGAGATCGCGGCGGGCGAAGGCAAGATCCACTGGAAGCCCGAAGTGGTGCATGCGCATGACTGGCCCGCCGGCCTGGCGCCGGCCTACATGCACTGGCGCGGGCTGAACACGCCGACCTTGTTCACCATTCACAACCTGGCCTATCAGGGCGTCTACAGCCGTGGCTGCAGCCCGGAACTGGCGATCCCCGACCATGCCATGCAACAGGAAGGCATGGAGTTCTACGGCAAGCTGTCGTTCCTCAAGGCCGGCCTTGCCTACTCCAGCCACATCACCACGGTCAGCGCCACCTACGCCCAGGAAATCACCACCCCGGAATTCGGCTGCGGGCTCGATGGTTTCCTGGCCAGCAAGGCCCAGCAAGGCCTGCTCGGCGGCATCCCCAACGGCATCGACGAAAGCTGGGACTCGGCCACCGACCAGCACCTGCAGCACAACTTCAGCATCAACGACTGGGACGGCAAGGCACGCAATACCGTCGAAGTGCGCAAACTGTTCGAACTGGAACCGTCCGAAGGGCCGCTGTTCGCCGTGGTCTCGCGGTTGGTCTACCAGAAAGGCCTGGACCTGACTCTGGGCGTTGCCGACTACATCGTCGAGCAAGGCGGGCAGATCGCGATCATCGGCCGCGGTGAGCCGGAAGAGGAGCAGGCCATGCGCGAACTGGCCCTGCGCCACCCAGGCCGCATCGGCGTGCGCATCGGCTTCAACGAAACCGACGCCCGGCGCATGTTCGCCGGCAGTGACTTCCTGCTGATGCCCTCGCGCTACGAGCCCTGCGGCCTGAGCCAGATGTACGCCCAGCGCTTCGGGTCGCTGCCGGTGGCTCGCAACACCGGTGGCCTGGCCGACACCATCGAGAACGGCGTCACCGGTTTCCTGTTCGATGAGTCGACCGTCGACAGCTACCGCGAAGCCCTGAGCCGGGCCTTCTACATCTACAGCAAGAAGGACCTGCTCAATGCCATGCGCTGCCTGTCGATGACCCAGCCGTTCAACTGGTGCCAGGCCGTGGAGCCCTACGCGCGCCTCTACGAGGACCTGGTCAAGCAGGCACACCTGAGCCACTACTGAGCGGGGGTCGAAGATGCACAGGCATGGCGCACACCTGCTGGACGCCACGTCGGCGCGCTTCGCCCTATGGGCACCCGATGCGCGCAGCGTGAGCCTGGAACTGGAGCAGCAGCCCGCCATCGAGCTGCTGCCCGAGGACAACGGCTGGTACACGGGGGTTGCCCCGTGCCAGGCCGGTGACCGCTACCACTACCGTATCGACGGCACACTGCAGGTAGCCGACCCGGCGTCGCGCTACCAGCCCGAAGGGGTGCACGGGCCGAGCCAGGTGGTGGATACCA
The DNA here is from genome assembly GCF_017744435.1 of Pseudomonas sp. Taxonomy (GTDB): domain Bacteria; phylum Pseudomonadota; class Gammaproteobacteria; order Pseudomonadales; family Pseudomonadaceae; genus Aquipseudomonas. The sequence continues at coordinate 42,561 of NZ_JAGIBG010000003.1, read as the reverse complement.
GTGCCTACGCCTGGCAGCACCCGTGGCGAGGCCGGCCGTGGCACGAAGCGGTGATCCAGGAGCTGCACATCGGCGTGCTCGAAGGCTACCCGGGCGTCGCCCGGCAGTTGCCGAGGCTGGCCGAACTGGGCATCAGCGCCATCGAGCTGATGCCCCTGGGCCAGTTCCCCGGCGAGCGCAACTGGGGCTATGACGGTGTGCTGCCCTATGCGCCCCAGCACAGCTACGGCAGCCCCGAGCAACTGTGCGCACTGGTGGACCGCGCCCACGGCCAGGGGCTGATGGTGCTGGTGGATGTGGTCTACAACCACTTCGGCCCGGACGGCAACTACCTGCACCAGTACGCCAGCCCGTTCTTCCGCGAAGACCGCCAGACGCCCTGGGGCGCGGCCATCGATTTTCGCCGCCACGAAGTGCGCGAGTACTTCATCCAGAACGCCCTGATGTGGCTGTGCGACTACCGCTGCGACGGCCTGCGCCTGGATGCCGTGCACGCCATCGACCAACCCGACTTCCTGGTCGAACTGGCTCAGCGGGTGCGCGCCGCCGTCGAGCCAGGCCGGCATGTGTGGCTGGTGCTGGAGAACGAGCACAACCAGGCTTCGTTGCTCGAACAGGGTTTCGATGCCCAGTGGAACGACGATGGCCACAATGCCTTGCATGTGCTGCTGACCGGGGAAACCGAAGGGTATTACGCCGACTACCAGGAAAGTCCCATCGACAAGCTGGCCCGTTGCCTGTCCGAAGGCTTCGTGTTCCAGGGCCAGGCCAACCGCCACGGCACACCACGTGGCGAACCCAGCGGGCATCTGGAGCCCAGTGCGTTCGTGCTGTTCCTGCAGAACCATGACCAGGTCGGTAACCGCGCCCTGGGCGAACGCCTGACCCGCCTTTGCCCTCCCCCGGCGTTGCGTGCGGCCACCGGCCTGTTGCTGCTGGCGCCAATGATCCCGTTGCTGTTCATGGGCGATGACGATGGCAGCTGCCGGCCATTCCTGTTCTTCACCGATTTCCATGACGACCTGGCCGACGCCGTGCGCGAGGGCCGCCGGGGTGAGTTCGCCCACTTCAAGGCATTCGCCGACCCCGAGCAACGCGAACACATACCCGACCCCAATGCCGAACAGACCTTCGAGGCATCGCGGCCGCAAAACAAGGAAGTCATCGCCGGCTGGCACGGTCTTTATCACCAGCTGCTCGACCTGCGCCGGCGCCACGTCATCCCCCACCTGCCCGGCAGCCGCGCCCTGGGCGCCGAAGTGCTGGGCGACAAGGCGCTCACTGCGCGCTGGCAGCTGGGCGATGGCAGCACCCTGCGCATCGACCTGAACCTGGCCGCCGCGCCCCAGGCGGTCGCCCTGCCCGCCGTCGAACGGCGCCTGTTCGACAGCAGCGACACCACCCACCCCGACACTGCGCTGTCCGCCCACAGCTGTGTGGTCAGCCTGCTATCACCTGGCCAGGAGCGCCCATGAGCGAAACCGCCTTGCACCGACTGGCCGCCCGCGTCGGGCTGGCCCGCGACTGGATCGACGCCAACAACCGGCCACAACAGGTCAGCGACGAGGTCTTGCGCAAGGTCCTCGACGGCCTGGGCCACCCCGCCGGCGACGAGCCTGCCATCCAGGCCAGCCTGCGCGCCGTGGAGGCCGCCGAAGACGCCGATCACCTGCCCCCGCTGATCACCGCCGACCTTGACCAGCCACTGTCCCTGCAGCGCTACTTCCCGCCGGGCAGCGCCGTGCGCTGTACCCTGGAAAGCAACCGCCTGCAGTACCTGACCCTCGATGCCCAAGGCAACCTGCCCGGCGGCCTACCGGTCGGCTACCACCTGCTGCAGATCAACGACCGCAGCTTCACCCTCGCCGTGGCTCCGCCGCGCTGCCACAGCCTGGCCGACGCGGTCGCTGAACCGCCGCCGCGCTGCTGGGGCCTGGCGGTGCAACTCTACAGCCTGCGCCGCAGCGGTGATGGTGGCTACGGCGATTGCCTGGCCCTGGAACAACTGGCGCGCAGCGCCGCCGAGCGCGGCGCCGATGCCCTGGCGATCAGCCCGATCCACGCGCTCTCGGCCGTCGACCAGCAGCACTACAGCCCCTACTCACCGTCCAGCCGCCTGTTGCTCAACACCCTGTACGCCAGCCCCTCCGCGCTGCTGGGCGAGCGCGCCGTGCGCATGGCGATCGAGGCCTGTGGCCTGGAGCAAGTGCTCGAAGACCTGGAGCAGCGCCCGCTGGTGGACTGGCCCCGTGCCGCCGACGCCCGCCTGCGCCTGCTCGAAGCGCTGTACCAGGACTTCAGCCAGGCCGACCACCCGCTGCGCAAGGATTTCGACAGCTTCCGCGAGGCCCGCGGCCAGGCCCTGGAGCACCACTGCCGCTTTGAAGTGCTGCAGGCGCAAGCGGTCGAGCATGGCCTGGGCGCCGACTGGCGCAACTGGCCCAGCGCCTGGCACGACCCGTACCACCCGGAAGTCGAGGCCTTCGCCAACGCGTACCCGGCCAAGGTCGAGTTCCATGCCTTCTGCCAGTGGCTGACCGAGCGCAGCCTGCAACGCGCCCAGCACGCCGCACGCAGCAACGGCATGGCGGTCGGCCTGATCGCCGACCTGGCCGTCGGAGCCGATGGTGCCGGCAGCCAGGCCTGGAGCCGCCAGGACGAGCTGCTGGCCAACCTCAAGGTCGGCGCGCCGCCCGACATCCTCAACCGCTCGGGCCAGGACTGGGGCATCTGCGCCTTCTCCCCCGAGGGCCTCAAGCGCAACGGCTACCGTGCCTTCATCGAGATGCTGCGGGCCAACCTGGCCCATGCTGGTGGCCTGCGCATCGACCATGTGATGGGCCTGCGCCGGCTGTGGCTGATCCCCCGTGGCTGCAAGCCTGCCGAAGGCGCGTACCTCAACTACCCGCTGGAAGACCTGCTGCGCCTGCTGGCCCTGGAGTCGGTGCGCCACCAGGCGATCATCCTTGGCGAAGACCTCGGCACCGTGCCCGAGGGCCTGCGCGAACAGCTGGCGGCCAAGGCCGTACTGGGCATGCGCGTGCTGCCTTTCGAGCAGACCCAGCCCGGCCACTTCAAACCGATCCTCGACTGGCCGGACGACGCCCTGGCCACCACCGGCACCCACGACCTGGCACCGTTGGCCGGCTGGCTGCAAAGCCGCGACATCGAATGGAGCCAGCGCCTGCAGCTGATCGACGCCGCCACCGAACTGCACTGGCGCCATGAGCGACAGAAGGAGTGCGAAGGCCTGCGCCGCACCCTGGAAGCCAACTACGGCCCGCAGGCGGACAATGACGCGCTGATCGATGCCGCCATCCGCTACGTTGGCCACACCCGCGCCCCATTGGTGCTGATCCCGCTGGAAGACCTGCTCGGCAGCGACGAGCAGCCCAACCTGCCCGGCACTACCAGCGGCCACCCCAACTGGCGCCGGCGCTTCGCCGCACCAGTGCGCGAGCTGCTCGACGACGAAGACGCCGCACGGCGCCTGGAGGTGCTGGCCCAAGCCCGTGAGCAAGCCTGGGAGCGGGACCGATGAAGCCGTTGACCGCGACCCTGCGCCTGCAATTTCACAGCGACTTCAGCCTCGATGACGCCGTGCCACTGGTGCCGTATTTCGCCCAGTTGGGTATCAGCCACCTGTATGCCTCGCCGATCCTCAAGGCCCGCGCCGGCTCGCGCCACGGTTACGACGTGGTCGACCCGACCTGCGTCAACCCCGAGCTAGGTGGCGAGGCCGCGTTGCAACGGCTGGTGGCTGCGCTGCGCCAGCATGGCATGGGGCTGATCCTCGACACCGTGTCCAACCACATGGCCGTGGGTGGCGCCGACAACCCTTGGTGGCAGAGCCTGCTGGCCTGGGGCCGGCGCAGCCCTCATGCGGAGTTTTTCGACATCCAGTGGCATTCCAGCGATCCGCTGCTGGCCGGGCAGTTGCTGCTGCCGTTCCTTGGCAGCGACTATGGCGCAGCGCTGAAGAACGGCGAAATCCCGCTGCAATTCGACAAGCAATCGGGCTTGCTGCAGATCGCCCACTACCAGCACCGCTTCCCGATATGCCCGCTGGACTATGGCTGGATCCTCGCGCAGAGCCCCGAGCCTGCGCTGAAGGCCCTGGCCGAGCATTTCACCGCACTGCGCGAGGCGCCTGAGCCACTGGCAGACGCCCTGCCCCTGCACGCCGAGCTGGCACGCCTGGTGCGCGAAGGCGCGGACCTGGAATCGGCCCTGGTCGCCTTCGACAGCCGCAGCGAACACGGCTTCAAGCGCCTGCACCTGCTGCTCGAACGCCAGACCTACCGCCTGGCCAGCTGGCGCACCGCCGCCGATGACATCAACTGGCGGCGCTTCTTCGACATCAACGAACTCGGCGGCCTGCGGGTGGAGCGTGCCGTGGTGTTCGAGGCGACCCACGCCAAGCTGTTCGAGCTGATCGAGCGCGGCCTGGTGGACGGCCTGCGCATCGACCATATCGACGGCCTGGCCGACCCGCGCGGCTATTGCCGCAAGCTGCGGCGCCGGGTCGACAGCCTGCTCGCCGGGCGCCCGTTGCAGGCCGCGCTGGAACACTTCCCGATCTACGTGGAAAAGATCCTCGGTGCCGACGAACACCTGCACCGCGACTGGCTCACCGACGGCACCACCGGCTACGAGTTCATGAACCAGGTCTCGCTGCTGCAGCACGACCCGGCCGGCGAGGCGCCGCTGACCGAGCTGTGGGCCACCGTCAGCGAACGCCCCGACTTCGCCGAGGAAGTGCGCCTGGCGCGCCACCTGGTGCTCAATGCCAGCCTGGCCGGCGACTGCGAATCCGTGGCCCAGGCCCTGTTGCAGGTCGCCCGCGACGACCTGATGACCCGCGACCTGACCCTCGGCGCCATTCGCCGCGCATTGCAGGCGCTGATCGCGCATTACCCGGTGTATCGCACCTACTTCAATGCCTGCGGGCGCCCGGCCGAAGATGAACGGTTCTTCCAGCAGGCCCTGAGCAGTGCCCGCCATGACCTGGGGGAGGCCGACTGGCCACTGCTCGACCAGCTCGAACAGTGGCTCGGCGGGCAGCCCTGGCGCCAGCTGCCACCGGGCAAACCGCGCAAACACCTGCGCCATGCCTGTGTGCGCTTCCAGCAGCTCACCGCCCCCAGTGCCGCCAAGGCCGTGGAGGACACCGCCTTCTATCGCTCGGCGCGGCTGTTGTCGCGCAACGATGTCGGCTTCGAGGCCGAGCGCTTCAGCGCCGGCCCCGAGCATTTCCATAACGAGGCCCAGCGCCGCCTGCGCGACTTCCCCGACAACCTGCTCGCCACCGCCACCCACGACCACAAGCGTGGCGAAGACAGCCGTGCGCGCCTGGCCGTGCTGAGCGAGCGCGGGCCCTGGTTGGCCAGCCGCGTGGAGCACTGGCGCGAGCTGGCCGCACCGCTGCGTGAACAGCTGGACGACGGCGTGGCGCCAAGCCCCGGCGATGAGCTGCTGCTGTTGCAGACGTTGCTGGGCAGCTGGCCGTTGAGCCTCGACCTGCACGACGACAACGCACTGCGCCAGTACGCCGAGCGCATCCGCCAATGGCAGCAGAAGGCCCTGCGCGAAGCCAAGCTGCGCAGCAGCTGGAGCGCGCCGAACGAGGCCTATGAAACGGCCTGCGCCGCCTATGTCGACGGCCTGCTGCTGGATCGGGAAAACCAGCAGCTGCGCCAGTCATTGGCCGATGCCGCACAGCTGATCGCCTGCCCCGGTGCCCTCAACGGCCTGGTGCAGAGCCTGCTGCGCATGACCGTGCCGGGTGTACCCGACCTGTACCAGGGCAACGAATACTGGGACTTCAGTCTGGTCGACCCGGACAACCGCCGCGCTGTCGACTACGCTTGCAGGCGTCGCACCCTGGACGATGCCACCGCGCCCGCCGAGCTGCTGGCGCACTGGCGCGACGGCCGCATCAAGCAGGCCCTGATCGCCCGGGTATTGGACTGCCGCCAGGCCAATGCCGAGCTGTTCCGCCGGGGCGCCTACCTGCCGCTGAACGTGCAGGGCCGGCATGCCGAGCAGGTCATCGCCTTCGCCCGCCTGGGTGAAGGCCAACGCGCCATCGTCGTCGCCCCGCGCCTGGCCAGCGGCCTGCTCGGCGGCGCCACTTCACCGTTGATCCCGGCACAGAACTGGGACGACACCCGGGTGATCCTGCCGTTTGCCTTGTCGCCTGCCACTTGGACTGGACTTTTCGGTGTGGCCGCTGTCAGCCCTACAAGGGAGCTGATGTTGAGCGCGGTTCTGTCGCAATTTCCAGTCAACCTGTTGATTGAACATGCATAGCATTCAGGAGCGTCGTGATGAGTGTCGAAGAAAAACGAGTACGCGAATTCGCTTACCAGATCTGGGAATCGGAAGGTAAGCCGGAGGGGCAAGAGGAGCGCCATTGGGACATGGCCCGCAAGCTTGCCGAAGCCGAGGCGCTGGCACCCAAGGCGGCACCTCGCAAGCGGGCACCGGCCAAGCCCAAGGCGCCTGCCGAGCCCAAGGTGACTGCCCTGCCTGCGGCGAAAACGCCTGCTGCCAAGAAGCCCAGAGCAGTGAAAAAGCCGACTGCCGGTTAAGCCTGTTCCGGCCCTTTCGCGGGTAAACCCGCTCCCACACGGATTGCACCCACCTCAAGCGCAGTGCAGTACCTGTGACAGCGGGCTCGCCCGCGAAGGGGCCGGCCCAGGTCCCCGCAACACTCCCTCCACCACGGCCAATCGAGGACCGCCATGAGCCCCCGCACCCCGAAGAAAACCCGCTCCGTCGCCCCGTCGCGCATCCGCGAAGGCCTGCCCTTCCCCCTGGGCGCCACCTGGGACGGCCTGGGGGTCAACTTCGCCCTGTTCTCGGCCAACGCCACCAAGGTCGAACTGTGCCTGTTCGACTCCACCGGCGAGCAGGAAATCGAGCGCATCGAACTGCCCGAGTACACCGACGAGATCTACCACGGCTACCTGCCCGATGCTCATCCCGGGCTGGTCTACGGCTACCGCGTGTACGGCCCTTACGAGCCGGAAAACGGCCACCGCTTCAACCCCAACAAATTGCTGATCGACCCCTATGCCAAGCAACTGGTCGGCAGCCTGAAATGGTCCGAGGCGCTGTTCGGCTACACCATCGGCCACCCCGACGGCGACCTGTCGTTCGACGAACGCGACAGCGCGCCCTTCGTGCCCAAATGCAAGGTCATCGACCCGGCCTTCACCTGGGGCCGCGACCAGCCGGTGCAGACACCCTGGGAACGCACCATCATCTACGAAGCCCACACCCGCGGCATCAGCATGCGCCACCCGGCGGTGCCGGAAAAACTCCGCGGCACTTTCGCCGGCCTGGCCAACGACGAGCTGCTCAAGCACATCAAGGACCTGGGCGTTTCGAGCATCGAGCTGCTGCCGATCCACGCCTTCGTCAACGACCAGCACCTGCTGGAGAAGGGCCTGAACAACTACTGGGGCTACAACAGCATCGCCTTCTTTGCACCGCACCCGCGCTACCTGGCCAGCGGCAAGATCGCCGAGTTCAAGGAGATGGTCGCGCACCTGCACGACGCCGGCCTGGAGGTGATCCTCGACGTGGTCTACAACCACACCGCAGAAGGCAACGAGCGTGGCCCGACCCTGTCCATGCGTGGCATCGACAACGCCTCGTACTACCGGCTGATGCCCGACGACAAGCGCTTCTACATCAACGATTCCGGTACCGGCAACACCCTCGACCTCAGCCACCCGCGGGTGCTGCAACTGGTCACCGATTCACTGCGCTACTGGGCCGGGGAAATGCGCGTGGACGGTTTCCGATTCGACCTGGCGACCATCCTCGGCCGCTACCACGAAGGCTACAGCGAGCGCCACGGCTTCCTCGTCGCCTGCCGCCAGGACCCGATGCTCAGCCAGGTCAAGCTGATCGCCGAACCCTGGGACTGCGGCCCTGGCGGCTACCAGGTGGGCAACTTCGCACCGGGCTGGGCCGAGTGGAACGACCGCTTCCGCGATACCGCACGGGCCTTCTGGAAAGGCGACGAGGGCCAGCTGGCCGATTTCGCCTCACGCATGACCGCTTCGGGCGACCTGTTCAACAATCGCGGGCGCCGGCCGTACTCCTCGGTCAACTTCATCACCGCCCACGATGGCTTCACCCTGCGCGACCTGGTGTCGTACAACAGCAAGCACAACGAAGACAACGACGAGAACAACCAGGACGGCACCGACAACAACCTGTCGTGGAACTGCGGCGTGGAAGGCCCTACCGACGACCCGCAGGTCAACGCCCTGCGCATGCGCCAGATGCGCAACTACTTCGCCACGCTGCTGCTGGCCCAGGGCACGCCGATGATCGTCGCCGGCGACGAGTTCAGCCGCACCCAGCACGGCAACAACAACGCCTATTGCCAGGACAGCGAGATCGGCTGGGTCAACTGGGACCTGGACCAGGACGGCGAAGAGCTACTGGCCTTCGTCAAGCGCCTGACCCGCCTGCGCCTGGCCTACCCGGTGCTGCGCCGTTCGCGGTTCCTGGTGGGCGATTACAATGAGGCGATCGGGGTCAAGGACGTCACCTGGCTGGCGCCGGATGGCAGCGAGATGAGCGTGGAGCAGTGGGAAGACCCGCACGGGCGCTGCCTGGGCATGCTGATCGATGGCCGCGCACAGGTCAGTGGCATCGCACGGCCCGGGTCGGAGGCGACCATGCTGCTGATCGTCAACGCACACCATGATGTGGTGCCGTTCCAGCTGCCGAGCGTGCCGGAAGGCGAGTACTGGAGCTGCCTGATCGATACTGACCGGCCAGAAATGCGCAAGCCGCAACACCTGCAGTTCGACAGCACGTTCGAGGTCAAGGGTCGGTCGTTGCTGTTGATGGTGTTGCAGCGCGAGGAAGACTGAACCCATCAGACTTCAACGACTATGAAGGAGTCACCGTGAACCTCGAAGCCGGCAGCCCAGGTTTCGCCAGCACCCGCCAGGCCCCTCCCGTGAAACGCCTGCGGGTGCTGACGGTGAACACGCACAAGGGTTTCACCGTGTTCAACCGGCGCTTCATCCTGCCTGAGCTGCGCGAGGCGGTGCGCAGCACCCAGGCCGATATCGTGTTCCTTCAGGAAGTACTCGGCAGCCACGACCGCCATGCCGCCCGCTACCCTGGCTGGCCACAGACCTCGCAGTACGAATTCCTCGCCGACAGCATGTGGAGCGACTTCGCCTACGGCCGCAACGCGGTCTACCCCGACGGCCACCACGGCAATGCACTGCTGTCCAAGTACCCGATCATCGAACACCGCAACCTCGACGTGTCGATCACCGGCCCCGAGCGGCGCGGCTTGTTGCACTGCATCCTCGACGTCCCCGGCCAGCGACAGGTGCATGCCATCTGCGTGCACCTGTCGCTGCTGGAAAGCCACCGCCAGAAGCAGCTGCAGCTGCTGCGCCAGTTGCTCGATGGGCTACCTGCCGATGCGCCGGTGATCATCGCCGGCGACTTCAACGACTGGCAGCAACACGGCAACCGCACCCTGCGCCTGCAGCGCGACCTGCACGAGGCCTTCGAGCGCCACCACGGCCTGCTCGCCCGCACCTACCCCGCTCGCCTGCCGCTGCTGCGCCTGGACCGCATCTACCTGCGCAATGCCGATAGCCATGCGCCGCAGATTCTGGGGTACAAACCTTGGACGCATCTTTCCGACCATCTGCCACTGGCCGTGGAGGTCAGGTTGTAACAATGATTCGGCATAGCCAGTGCCACAGAAATAGCGATCCCCGCTATACCCGACAAATTAACTCAATTATTCAAAGGGTTAATGACAGCCACAGCGTTTGAACAGACCTTTCACGCTTTCTTGACGCAAGCGCTGGTCTCTCCTTAGCTGAACACTATCACTAGATGTAAAAACTCGCGCCGGGCCTCTAGCTCGCGCCTTTGCTCGCGCCTGCGAAAGCTGGCGTGCTGGTTTGGGTCGCCCTCTGTTTTTGTCGTACAGCTCGTGACGCGCAGGCCAGGTCCTTGGGCTGTACCACAAAAAAACAGAGGAGATCCGCCATGAAAAGAACCTCGAATCCCTTGCGCTTCGATCGTATTTTCTACGCGGTTTCCACGTCGATGCTTCTGGCAACCCCGGTGGAAACTTTCGCGTTCGAACTGCAGGAAGATCCGATCTCCCCCAGCTACCTGCAACAAGCGACGGTGCCGACGTTGTCGCTCGACCCGGTCAGCGCCAGCGGCCTGAACATGGGAACGCTGAACGCCTTCAGCGAGAAGATGGGCGAGCGGCACACCCTGCCGGCACCCGACCTGGTGGGCGGCCAGTGGGCACAGTTCTTCCCGGGTGCCACACCGCAACCTGGCGCGCGGATGCCAGAGCAACTGGAAGCGCCCAGCCAGCAATTGATGATCGGCCCGGACCTGTTCGTGCGTGAAACCGCCGATGGCAACGTCCACCGTGCGGGGATTTTCGTGGGGCACAACAACCTGCAGAGCAGCTTCAACGGTGTGCGGCCGTTGCTGGGGGATCAGCAGCGCAACGCGGTCAACCTCAGTGGCGAGAGCCTGGGGGTGTACTGGAGCATGACCCATGAACAGGGCTGGCACCTGGATGCCGTGGCCATGGGCTCGCGCATCGAAGTGATGGGCCGCGACGACAATGGCCAGCGCCTGGATGACAGCGGCCATGCGATGACCTTTTCGCTGGAAGGCGGTTACCCGATCGGCCTGGGGGGTGGCTGGGTCATCGAGCCCCAGGCGCAGTTGATCAACCAGCAGTTCTTCCCGGGCAACCAGGTGCAGGCAGAGACCTTGAAGGCGTTCGACAGCCAGCCCAGCTGGAGCGGCCGGGTCGGTGCCAAGTTGTCCGGACGCTACGATGTGAAAGGCATGCCGATCGAACCCTATGTGCGGACCAACGTCTGGTATGACTTCAACGATGGCAACGATGTGAAGCTGGACCAGGTCGACAAGATCTCCAGCTCGCGCTATTCGACCACGGTGGAATTGGGCTTGGGGTTGGTGGCGCGGGTGACACCGACGGTGGCGCTGTTTGTCAGTGCCGATTACAGCAGTGATGTGGATGGCAACGACATCAATGGGCTGATTGGCAGCCTTGGGGTGCGGATGCGGTGGTAGGCAGGCCTGGCCCCTTCGCGGGTAGACCCGCTCCCACAGGTACTACACAGACCTTGAGGTGGGTGCACTACCTGTGGGAGCGGGCTTGCCCGCGAAGAGGCCAGTACAGGCAATAAATCAGGCTGGTTTCATCACCAGCACACCCAGCGGCGGCAGGTTCAGGGCCAATGACAATGGCTGCCCATGGCTGGCCACCTCATCACTCTGCACCGCCCCCAGGTTACCGACATTCGACCCGGCATACAGCTCGGCATCGCTGTTGAGCAGCTCCTGCCAACGCTCACCGAACGGCACGCCAATCCGGTAGCCCTCGCGCGGCACCGGGGTGAAGTTGGCCACCACCAGCAGCGGCTCGCCCTGGCTGCTCCAGCGCAACCAGGCATACACGCTGTTGTGCGCGTCATCGCCGATCAGCCACTGGAAGCCCTGGGGCTGGCAGTCCTGCTCGTGCAGCGCCGGCAGCTCGCGGTACAGGCGGTTAAGGTCACCGACCAGGCGCTGCACACCCTGGTGCTCGGGGTATTGCAGCAGGTACCAGTCCAGCTGATGGTCGTGGTTCCACTCGCGCCACTGGCCGAACTCGCAGCCCATGAACAGCAGCTTCTTGCCCGGGTGGGTCCACATGAAGGTCAGGTAGGCGCGCAGGTTGGCGAACTTCTGCCAACGGTCACCGGGCATCTTGTCGATCAGCGAGTGCTTGCCGTGCACCACCTCGTCGTGGGAGATCGGCAGGATGAAATGCTCGGAATAGGCATAGATCAGGCCGAAGCTCATCTCGTTGTGGTGATAGGTACGGTGCACCGGGTCGTTCTGGATGTAGTGCAAGGTGTCATGCATCCAGCCCATGTTCCACTTGTAGGCAAAGCCCAGGCCGCCCTGCTGGGTCGGCTGGCTCACGCCCGGCCAGGCGGTGGACTCCTCGGCGATGATCAGTGCGCCCGGTGCCTCGTGGGCAGCGATGCCGTTGAGGTGGCGGATGAAGTCGATGGCCTCGAGGTTTTCGCGCCCGCCGTGGCGGTTGGGTACCCACTCACCGGCCTTGCGCGAGTAGTCGCGGTACAGCATCGAGGCCACCGCATCGACGCGCAAACCGTCGATGTGGAAGTGCTTGAGCCAGTGCAAGGCCGACGCCATCATGAAGCCACGCACCTCGTTGCGGCCGAGGTTGTAGATCAGCGTGTTCCAGTCCTGGTGGTAGCCTTCCAGCGGGTTGTCGTACTCGTACAGTGCGGTGCCGTCGAACCGGGCCAGGCCATGTTCGTCGGTGGGGAAATGCGCCGGCACCCAGTCGAGGATCACGCCGATGCCGCCTTGGTGGCAGGCATCGATGAATGCAGCGAAGTCTTCAGGCGTGCCATAGCGCGAGGTCGGTGCGAACATCGACAGCGGCTGGTAGCCCCACGAGCCACCGAACGGGTGCTCCATGATCGGCAGCAGCTCGATATGGGTGAAACCCAGTTGCTGGACGTAAGGCACCAGGCGTTCGGCCAGTTCACGCCAATTGTAGTAGCGCGACACTTCACCCAGCTCGTCGAGCTCGCATTGCCAGGAACCCGGGTGCAGCTCGTAGATCGACAGCGGTGCGCTGTAGGCGTGGCGCTGAGCACGATGTTCCATCCAGTCGTGGTCCTGCCAGGCATGACTCAGTTCAGCGGCCACCTTCGACGCGGTGCTCGGCGGCAGCTCGGTAGCGCGGGCCAGCGGGTCGGCCTTCAGCGGCAGAATGCCGTCCTTGCCGAGTACTTCGAACTTGTAGGTTTCACCCACACCCAGGCGCGGCACGAACAGTTCCCACACGCCCGCGCTGTGGCGCAAGCGCATGGGGTGGCGGCGACCGTCCCAGTTGTTGAAGTCACCCACCACCGACACCCGCCGCGCATTCGGCGCCCACACCGAGAAGCACACACCGTCGATTCCATCGACCTGGATCGGCTGGGCGCCGAAACGTCCGGACAGGTCGCGGTGGTTGCCTTCGGCGAACAGGTAGAGGTCCATGTCGCCCAGTTGCGGGCCGAAGCTGTAGGGGTCTTCGGTCACCTGCTCGCCACCGGCCCAGCCGATGTGCAGCAGGTACGGCTGTGCCTCATCGAGGTGCGCGCTGAACAGGCCGGGCAGGCTGCCCTGCACCATTTCGGCGAGGATGCGCCCATCCTGGCGCGCCAGCACCCGCACGTTCAGGGCATTGGGCAGGAAGGCACGGACGAACACGCCGCCCTGCCCGTCACCATGGGGGCCCAGCACTGCAAAGGGATCGGCGTGCTCGGCGCGGGCCAGGGCATCCAGGTCCCGTTGCCGAAGGCCGCCGTTTTCACGCGTGGTTGCATTCATCTATGACTCTCCCCAGGTACTGATCAGTCCATGCAGGCCATGCAAGGGCACGGCCAGCCAACTCGGACGGTTCTCGGCTTCGTATGTGATTTCGTAGGCGGCTTTTTCCAGGCAGAACAACTCCAGTGCGGCGCGCTCGCCCTCGGCCTGTTGCCAGGCGTGGGGCATGGCGGCGGTGGCCAGGCCATAGGCTTCGACGAAGGCATGCCGCGACTGGTGCAGGTACTGCCGGGCAACCCGTTGCCGGGCTTGCCGCGCCGGGTCGGAAAGGTCCACGGCAGACGCGCTGCGCAAGATCATCGCAGCAGCATAGTCGAAGGATCGCAACACGCCGCTGACATCCTTGTACGGGCTGTGTCTGGCCCGGCGTTCGTCCAGTGGACGGGCCGGTTCGCCTTCGAAATCGATCAGGTAGGCATCGCCCTGCACCACCAGCACCTGCCCCAGGTGCAGGTCGCCATGCACGCGCATCAGCAGGCCGCCCTGGGCCTGTTCGGCGAGCCTGGCGATGTGCTGGGCCAGGCCGTCACGCTGCTGTTGCAGGTCGTCGACCAGGGCCTGGCTGTCGGTGTCGAGGTGTTCGCGGTGCTGGGCCAGCAGATCGAGAGCGTGGTTCAGTTCGGCGCTGATCTGCGCGCTCCAGCGATGGCTGTCGTCGGCATCGCTGGGGCGTGGCTGGAAGGCTTCATCGTGGGTCGGTGCCGCCAGCAGCAGGTGCATCTCACCCAGGCGCTGGCCGAGCAAGGCGGCGAAACCATTCAGCTCAGCCAGCGCGTCGGTGTGCGCTTCGGCGTCGACGCTGGTCGGTTCCATCTCGTCGCGGATGGCCCGCTCCAGGGTGTTCTGGGTCCAGGCCCAGGCATCGCCCTGGTTGCTCAGGTAACCCTGGGCGATCATGAGCAGGTGCGGCGCGCCCTGCTCGTCGACGCGGCTGACCCAGGCCAGCAGCGGCGAGATATTGGCGAAGCCGGCGGCAGTGAGGTAGGCGCTCATTTCCAGCTCGGGGTGAATGCCCGGGTTGACCCGGCGAATCAGCTTGAGCACCACGCGGTCGCCAATCACCACCGAGCTGTTGGACTGTTCGGCGCTTAGGTAGCGCACCTCGCTTTCCTCGTTTAGCTCAAGGCCGGCCAGCTGGGCCGTGCAGGCGAAGCGCAGCTCGCCCTGGCCGTTGCCGCAAGGCAGGTGCATGCCGTCCTGACAGGCGCGCAGCACGGCACGGATGAACGGTTCGAGGACGAAGGCGTCGGTGATCAGCCCAACCTGGCGGCCACGGCGTACCCGCGACAGCGCCAGCTGCTGCGGCAGCGCCGTGTTGATCTGCTCTTCCGGCAGCAGGCCGAACGGCAGCTGGTACTGGGTGGCCACGCCGTCGCTGAGCACTTCGATCTCGCTGAGCAGCACCGGTGTGGTGGCGGTGCCAAAGCGCACGCCGTAGCGCAGGCGCACCTGGTCGATCGGGCCTTCCTTGCCGGCGAACCAGCGGCGCTTGGGCAGGTATTGTGGCAGGACCGTGTCGTTCAGGGTGTCGCTGGAGGGGGATTCGAGCAGTTCTTCCATGCGTTTGCGCAGTACTAGCGTGGTCAATTCCGGCAATCCCTCGGTAGCTTGAACGTGCCAGCTGGGCATGCGGTCGTGGGCAGCCAGCAGGAACCAGTAGAAGGCATAAGGCGGCAAGGTCAGCAGGAACGGCAGCTGGCCGATTGGCGGGAAGGCGCTGCCGCCGAGCATCTCCACAGGCACTTTGTCAGCGTATTGCGACAGTTCGAGCTCGGCAGCCTGGGCCGCACGCGAGACGTTGGCGACGCAGAGAATCACCTCGGTGTTGCCGACTTCGTCGGTGTACTCGCGGATATACGCCAGGATGCGTCGGTTGCTCGGTGTCAGCGTGCGCAGGCTGCCGCGGCCAAAGGCCTTCTGCTGCTTGCGCACCGCCAGCAGGCGGCGGTTCCAGTTCAGCAGCGAGTGTGGGTCGTGGGATTGGGCCTCGACGTTGACAGTCTGGTAGCCGTACAGCGGGTCCATGATCGGCGGCAGTACCAGGCGCTGCGGGTCGGCCCGGGAGAAACCGCCGTTGCGGTCCGGTGACCACTGCATCGGTGTGCGCACGCCGTCGCGGTCGCCGAGGTAGATGTTGTCGCCCATGCCCAGTTCGTCGCCGTAGTACAGGGTGGGTGTGCCGGGCATCGACAACAGCAGGCTGGTGAGCAGCTCGATGCGCCGCCGGTCACGCTGCAACAACGGCGCCAGGCGTCGGCGGATGCCGAGGTTGATGCGCGCGCGGCGGTCTTCGGCGTAGTAGTTCCACAGGTAGTCGCGCTCGCGGTCGGTGACCATTTCCAGGGTCAGCTCATCGTGGTTGCGCAGGAAGATCGCCCACTGGCAGTTGGCCGGGATTTCCGGGGTCTGGCGCAGGATGTCGGTGATCGGGAAGCGGTCTTCCATGGCCAGGGCCATGTACATGCGCGGCATCAGCGGGAAGTGGAAGGCCATGTGGCATTCGTCGCCATCGCCTTCGCCAAAGTACGGGCGAGTATCCTCGGGCCACTGGTTGGCCTCGGCCAGCAGCATGCGGTCGGGGTAGTTGGCGTCGATCTCGGCGCGAATCGCCTTGAGCACTGTGTGGGTTTCGGGGAGGTTCTCGTTGTTGGTGCCGTCGCGCTCAATCAGGTACGGGATGGCGTCCAGGCGCAGGCCGTCGACGCCCAGGTCGAGCCAGAAGCGCATCACCCCGATCACCGCCTTGAGCACCTGCGGGTTGTCGAAGTTGAGGTCGGGCTGGTGCGAGTAGAACCGGTGCCAGAAGTACTGGCCAGCGACCGGGTCCCAGGTCCAGTTGGACTTCTCGGTGTCGAGGAAGATGATCCGCGTGCCGTCGTACTTCTGGTCATCGTCCGACCACACGTAGAAGTCCCGCGCCTTGCTGCCGCGCTTGGCATGGCGGGCACGCTGGAACCACGGGTGCTGGTCGCTGGTGTGGTTGATGACCAGCTCGGTGATCACCCGCAGGCCGCGCTTGTGCGCCTCGGCAATGAAGCGGCGGGCGTCGGCCATGCTGCCGTAGTCCGGGTGCACGGCCTTGTATTCGGCGATGTCGTAGCCGTCGTCGCGCCGTGGCGAGGGGTAGAACGGCAGCAGCCACAGAGTGTTGACGCCAAGCTCGGCGATATAGTCGAGCTTGCTGATCAGGCCGGCGAAATCGCCGATGCCGTCGTTGTTCGAATCGAAGAACGACTTGATGTGCAGCTGGTAGATCACGGCGTCCTTGTACCACAGCGGGTCATCGATGAAGGCTGCCGGGCGGGAACGCTTGGCCATGGGTGACTCCTTTCTGTCCGGTTGCGCGCAACTTCCTGTGGGAGCGGGCTAGCCCGCGAAGCAGGCACCTCGGTGCATGGCACCGGCTTTGCCGGTGTTCGCGGGCACGCCCGCTCCCACAGGGATAGTGGTGTGCCGTGCTAGCGAGCTTTCTCGATGCGCCAGATGCCAAACGGCTGGTGCCAGGGCTCGATGCGCATCCATTGGGTCTTGCCATGCCAGGTCCAGCGGTGGCCGTTCATCAGGTCCTCGCCCAGGGTGTCGGCGTTGTCGTCCAGCCCCAGCTCCCACAACGGCAACTCGAAGCTGGCCTCCTGGGCGTTGTGCGGGTCGAGGCTGATCGCCACCAGGATGTAGTTGTCGCGCTCGGGCGTGCGCTTGGCGAAATACAGGATGTTGTCGTTCCAGCAGTTGAAGAACGCCACGCCCAGGTGCGTCTGCAATGCTCGGTTCTGCCGGCGGATGCGATTGAGCTGGGCAATCTCGGCGACGATGTTGCCGGGCTGGTTGAAGTCGCGCGGGCGGATCTCGTACTTCTCCGAATCCAGGTACTCCTCCTTGCCCGGCAGCGGCGTGCCTTCGCACAGTTCGAAGCCTGAATACATGCCCCACAAACCCGAGCCCATGGTCGCCAGTGCGGCACGGATGAGAAACCCGGAGCGGCCCGAGGTGTGCAGGAAATAGGGGTTGATGTCTGGCGTGTTGACGAAGAAGTTCGGCCGGTAGCAGTAGCGCCACGGCGGCTGGTTGAGTTCCTCAAAGTACTCGCGCAGCTCCTGCTTGCTGTTGCGCCAGGTGAAGTAGGTGTAGCTCTGCGCATAGCCCACCTTGCCCAGGCGCGCCATCATCGCAGGCTTGGTGAAGGCTTCGGCGAGGAAGATCACCTCGGGGTGCTGGCTGCGCACATTGGCGATCAGCCATTGCCAGAACGGCAGCGGCTTGGTGTGCGGGTTGTCGACGCGGAAGGTCTTCACGCCCTCCTCGACCCAGCCAACCACCACGTCACGCAGGGCCAGCCACAGGCTCGGCACGGCGTCGGCGGCGTAGAAGTCGACGTTGACGATGTCCTGGTACTTCTTCGGCGGGTTCTCGGCGTAACGAATGGTGCCGTCGGGGCGCCAGCTGAACCAGCCGGGGTGCTCCTTCAGCCAGGGGTGGTCCTGGGAGCACTGGATGGCGAAGTCCAGGGCGATTTCCAGGCCGTGTTCGGCGGCGGCGGCGACCAGCCGGCGGAAGTCCTCGCGGGTGCCCAGCTGCGGGTGGATGGCCTCGTGGCCGCCCTCCGGGCTGCCGATCGCATAGGGGCTGCCGGGGTCGCCGGGCTCTGCGCGCAGGGCGTTGTTGCGGCCCTTGCGGTGCTGGGTGCCGATCGGGTGGATCGGCGGGAAGTACAGCACGTCGAAGCCCATGTCACGGATCATCGGCAGGCGTTCGTGGACGTCGTTGAAGGTGCCGTGGCGCTCGCGGCTATCGGTGATCGAGCGCGGGAACAGCTCGTACCAGCTGGCGAACAGCGCAGCCGGCCGGTCGACATCGACGGGAAACTCACGGCTGCGGGTCAGGTAGCTGCGGTGCTCGGCTTCGGCCATCAGCCGGGCGGTGTCAGGGTGCAGCAGCAACGCCACCTGGTCATCGGCCTTGAGCGAAACCAGCTGCTGTTGCAAGGCTTGGATCTCCTCGCGCAGCTCGCCTTCGCTGAGGTCGATACCCTGGCCGAGCATCAGTCGGCCCTCTTCCAGCTCCAGTTTGACCTCGACCCCGGCGTGGTACTTCTTCTCCAGGTCGTGGCAGTAGGTGGCGAACGGGTCGATCCAGGCCTCGATGCTGAACAGGTGCGGGCCCAGTTCGGTGGGGGTGAACTCGGCCAGCCACAGGTCGTTGCCCGGCGATTGCATCGGCACGCAGTGCCAGCGGCGGCTGTGAGCCTGGCGCCAGTTGAGCACCACCGCCAGGCGGTCGTGGCCGTCGCCGTAGACCTTGCTGCTGACGGCGACCGGCTGGCCGCTGATGGCCTTGGCGGCGAAGGTGCCGGCTTCGAGCACGGGTTGGGTGTCTTCGATCACGATGCGCGGTGCCAGCAGCGCCTGGGACAGGCTGATGGCCTGGTCCGGGTGATCGTTCGCCATGGGCACGCTTTCAAAGGGCTCGTTTCGTGACATCGACCTTGCTCCCTCAGGCTGGTGGCGGTAAGGGTTCAGAGCCGGGCACAGGCGTGGGGTTCAAAAAAATTGAGCGAACGGCAGCTGCCAGCGGTCACAGCCTGCAGCACCTCTTCAATTCATCCACGCGAGGTCAGGCAATGAACATTCCGATTCCACCGGAAACACCCGATCCCAATATCGACGACCCAAGCTTGCCGCCGCCCGTGCCGGAAGACGATCCGAACGAGCTGCCGATCAAGCCGACCATGCCGCCGACAGTGGGCGATCCGCCGAGTGAAGAACCACCGGTGAAGGCTTAAAGGGTAGACGACGGCGGACTGATATTTTTGCCAGTAGCGCGGTTTGCCGGCGGTGTTGAAGATGAGGGCTCCCTTTTTATGCCAAGGAGCCCCTATCGTGCATATCGCGACCCATTGGCTGCGCATGGAATTCGAGCGACAAGTAATCGACTACCTGCAGGATGCCGGGGTGGTCGATCCATGGCTGGGGACTTGGCTGGCGCATCAGGACAGGGATAAATGCGAATTCGCGCTGATGGGGCTGGAGGCACGTTACGGCGTGCACTTGCGCCGTGATTACCAGACCGTTGCCGAGCTTGCCGCGGGGCTTTGCAAGGCAATGGAGCTGCGCTGACCCTTCCGGCCCTTTCGTGGGTAAACCCGCTCCCACAGGTACCGCGCCGTCTTCAAGTCTGGCGCGGTACCTGTGGGAGCGGGCGTGCCCGCGAAAGGGCCGGACAAGCCAACACATCAACCGGCAGTTACAGTGGCAATTTCCGCCACACTGATCTCGCGCATCCTGAACTTCTGCACCTTGCCGGTCACCGTCATCGGGAACTCGTCAACGAAGCGGAAATGCCGTGGCACCTTGAAGTGCGCAATGCGCGCTTTGCACCAGCCCTGCAATTCCTCGACCGTGGCGCTATGCCCCGGGTGCAGCTTGATCCAGGCCACGATTTCCTCGCCATAACGGCTGCACGGAATACCGACCACCTGCGCATCGGCCACCGCCGGATGGGTGTAGAAGAACTCTTCCAGCTCTCGCGGATAGATGTTCTCGCCGCCGCGAATGATCATGTCCTTGTTGCGCCCGACGATGCGCACATGGCCCTGCTCGTCCATCACTGCCAGGTCGCCCGAATGCATCCAGCCGGCCGGGTCGATGGCGTCCGCCGTGGCCTGGGGGTTGTCCCAGTAGCCGAGCATCACGCTGTAGCCACGGGTGCACAGTTCGCCAATCTCGCCGCGGCCGACGATGCAGCCATCAGCGTCCACCAGCTTGGTTTCCAGCTGTGGCTGGGTGCGGCCGACGGTGGTCACGCGCAATTCCAGTTCATCCTCCGGGCCGGTCTGCAGCGACACCGGGCTGGTCTCGGTCATGCCATAGGCGATCTGCACTTCGGCCATGTGCATCTGGTCGATCACCCGGCGCATCACCTCGATCGGGCAGGTGGCGCCGGCCATGATGCCGCTGCGCAGGGTCGACAGGTCCAGCTGCGTGCGCGAAGGGTGGTCGAGCATGGCGATGAACATGGTCGGCACGCCATAGAGGATGCTGGCGCGCTCCTCGGCTACGGCGCGCAGGGTCAGCTCGGCGTCGAAGGCGTCGTTGGGGTAGACCATGGTGCTGCCGTGGGTGATGCAGCCGAGGTTGGCCATGACCATGCCGAAGCAGTGGTACAGCGGCACCGGGATCACCATGCGGTCACGTTCGCTCAGGCCCAGGCTCTCGCCGACCATGAAGCCGTTGTTGAGGATGTTGTAGTGGCTGAGCGTGGCGCCCTTGGGCGCGCCGGTGGTGCCGGAGGTGTACTGGATGTTCACCGGCTGGTCGAACTGCAGGCCCTGCTGACGTGCCGCATAGGCTTCGGTCGAAGTCTGCCCTGCCCGCTCGGCCAAAGCCGGCCACGGCAGGAAGCCGCTGGGCGGGTTGGCCGCCAGGCTGATCACCCCGCGCAGTTCGGGCAGGCGTTCACTGGCCAGCTCACCCAGGTTGCTGGTCGCCAGTTCCGGTACCAGCGCCTGAACCATGGCATGGTAATCGGAGCTCTTGAAGGCATCGGCACACACCAGCCAGCGGCAGCCGGACTGGCGTAGTACGTACTCCAGTTCACCCACGCGATAGGCCGGGTTGATGTTGACCAGGATCGCGCCGACCTTGGCGCTGGCCAGCTGCAAAATGCACCACTGGGCGCAGTTGGGCGACCAGATGCCGACCCGGTCGCCGGTGTTCACGCCCAGGGCCATCAGGGCACGGGCATGCAGGTCGACCTGTTCGGCCAACTGCCGCCAGCTGTAGCGCAGGCCCTGGTGGCGCACCACCAGCGCTTCGCCGTTGGCGCAGCGGGCCACGGTGGCATCGAAGGCCTGGCCGATGGTCAGGGTCAGCAGCGGTTGGTCCTGGCGGCCGCGGGTGTAGCTTGGTTGACTCATGGGTGTCCCTTCTTGTGGTTGTTCTGGGCACGGCTGAAACGAGCTGGGAATACTCTGGCGCAGATTTACGTTTACGTAAAGGTGATGAGCCGATTGACAGTGACAGAAGGCAGGTTTACGTTAACGTAAAGGTGACAAACGACACCGACCCCAGGCTTGACGCCGAACCCTGAGATACGGTGTTACCCCTATTTCAAGAACAACAAGGTGCCCCAGCATGCATTACCCCACCCTGAACTTCGCCCTGGGCGAAACCATCGACATGCTCCGCGACCAGGTGCGCACCTTCGTTGCCGCCGAGCTGGCCCCGCGCGCCGCACAGATCGACCATGACAACCTGTTCCCCGCCGACATGTGGCGCAAGTTCGGCGACATGGGGCTGCTGGGCATCACCGTTTCGGAAGAATACGGCGGCGCCGGCCTGGGCTACCTGGCCCACGTGGTGTCGATGGAAGAAATCAGCCGCGGCTCGGCCTCGGTCGCGCTGTCCTACGGCGCCCACTCCAACCTCTGCGTCAACCAGATCAACCGCAACGGCACCCACGAGCAGAAGCTCAAGTACCTGCCCAAGCTGATCAGCGGCGAGCACATCGGCGCCCTGGCCATGAGCGAACCCAACGCCGGTTCCGACGTGGTGTCGATGAAACTGCGCGCCGAAAAACGCGGCGACCACTACGTGCTCAACGGCAGCAAGACGTGGATCACCAACGGCCCCGACGCCAACACCTACGTGATCTACGCCAAGACCGACCTGGACAAGGGCCCCCACGGCATCACCGCGTTCATCGTCGAACGTGACTGGAAAGGCTTCAGCCGCAGCAACAAGTTCGACAAGCTGGGCATGCGCGGCTCCAACACCTGCGAGCTGTTTTTCGACGGCGTCGAAGTGCCGGCAGAGAACATCCTCGGCCAGCTCAACGGCGGCGTGCGCGTGCTGATGAGCGGCCTGGACTACGAGCGCGTGGTGCTGTCCGGCGGCCCGACCGGCATCATGCAAAGCTGCATGGACCTCGTCGTGCCGTACATCCACGACCGCAAGCAGTTCGGCCAGAGCATCGGCGAGTTCCAGCTGATCCAGGGCAAGATCGCCGACATGTACACCCAGCTCAATGCCAGCCGCGCCTACCTGTATGCCGTGGCCCAGGCCTGCGACCGTGGCGAGACCACCCGCAAGGACGCCGCCGGGGTGATCCTCTACACCGCCGAACGCGCTACACAAATGGCCCTGGAAGCGATCCAGATACTCGGCGGCAACGGCTACATCAACGAATTCCCGGCTGGCCGCCTGCTGCGCGACGCCAAGCTGTACGAGATCGGTGCCGGCACCAGCGAAATCCGCCGGATGCTGATCGGCCGCGAACTGTTCAACGAAACCCGCTGAGCACGAGGGACGGGCGCACATGGCTACCTTGCACACCCAGATCAACCCGCGTTCGGCGGAGTTCGCCGGCAACAGCGCGGCCATGCTCGAACAGGTCCAGGCCCTGCGCGGCCTGCTCGCCCAGGTGGCCCAGGGCGGCGGGCCCAAAGCCCAGGAGCGGCACACCTCGCGTGGCAAGCTGCTGCCGCGCGAGCGCATCGACCGCCTGCTCGACCCGGGCTCGCCGTTCCTCGAGATCGGCCAGCTGGCCGCCCATGAGGTGTACGGCGAAGACGTACCGGCGGCGGGCGTGATCGCCGGCATCGGCCGCGTCGAAGGCGTGGAATGCATGATCGTGGCCAACGACGCCACGGTCAAAGGCGGCTCCTACTACCCGCTGACGGTGAAGAAGCACCTGCGCGCGCAGACAATCGCCCTGCAGAACCGCCTGCCGTGCATCTACCTGGTGGACTCCGGCGGCGCCAACCTGCCGCGCCAGGACGAAGTGTTCCCCGACCGCGAGCACTTCGGGCGGATCTTCTTCAACCAGGCCAACATGAGCGCGCTGGGCATCCCGCAGATCGCCGTGGTGATGGGCTCGTGCACCGCTGGCGGCGCCTACGTGCCGGCCATGGCCGACGAAGCGATCATGGTGCGCCAGCAAGCGACCATCTTCCTCGCCGGGCCACCGCTGGTGAAGGCAGCAACCGGTGAGGTGGTGAGCGCCGAGGACCTCGGTGGCGCCGATGTGCACTGCCGCACCAGCGGCGTCGCCGACCACTATGCCGACAACGACGAACACGCCCTGGCCATCGCCCGGCGCAGCGTGGCCAACCTCAACTGGCACAAGCTCGGCAAGCTGCAGCGCCAGGCGCCGGTAGCACCGCTGTACAACGCCGACGAGCTGTACGGCGTGGTGCCGGCCGATGCCAAGCAGCCGTTCGACGTGCGCGAAGTGATCGCGCGGCTGGTCGACGGCTCGGCATTCGATGAGTTCAAGGCGCTGTTCGGCACCACCCTGGTGTGCGGCTTCGCCCACCTGCACGGCTACCCGGTGGCGATCCTGGCCAACAACGGCATCCTCTTCGCCGAGGCCGCGCAAAAAGGCGCGCACTTCATCGAACTGGCCTGCCAACGCGGCATCCCGCTGCTGTTCCTGCAGAACATCACCGGCTTCATGGTCGGCAAGAAGTACGAAGAAGGCGGCATCGCCAAGCACGGTGCCAAGCTGGTCACCGCCGTGGCCTGCGCCCAGGTGCCGAAGTTCACGGTGATCATCGGTGGCAGCTTCGGCGCCGGCAACTACGGCATGTGCGGCCGCGCCTACGACCCGCGCTTCCTGTGGATGTGGCCCAACGCCCGCATCGGCGTGATGGGCGCCGAGCAGGCCGCCGGGGTGCTGGCCCAGGTCAAGCGCGAGCAGAGCGAACGCAGCGGCCAGGCCTTCAGCGCCGAGGACGAGGCCAAGCTCAAACAGCCGATCCTCGACCAGTACGAGCACCAGGGCCACCCCTACTATTCCAGCGCCCGCCTGTGGGACGACGGTGTCATCGACCCGGCGCAAACCCGCGACGTGCTCGGCCTGGCGTTGTCCGCCGCGCTGAACGCCCCGATCGAACAGAGCCGCTTCGGCATTTTCCGGATGTGACCCATGAGCGATTTCAGCACCCTCGAAGTGATTCGCGACCCACGCGGCTTCGCCACCCTGTGGCTGAGCCGCGAGGACAAGAACAACGCCTTCAACGCGCTGATGATCCGCGAGCTGATCGTCGCCCTCGACCAGTTGGCCGAAGACGCCGGCCTGCGTTTCCTGCTGCTGCGCGGCCGCGGCCGGCACTTCAGCGCCGGTGCCGACCTGGCCTGGATGCAGCAATCGGCGCAACTGGACTTCAACACCAACCTGGATGACGCCCGCGAGCTCGGCGAGCTGATGTATGCCCTGCACCGCCTCAAGGCGCCGACCCTGGCCGTGGTGCAAGGTGCGGCCTTCGGCGGCGCGCTGGGCCTGATCAGCTGCTGTGACATGGCCATTGGCGCCGAAGACGCCCAGCTGTGCCTGTCGGAAGTGCGCATCGGCCTGGCCCCGGCAGTGATCAGCCCGTTCGTGGTCAAGGCCATCGGCGAACGCGCCGCGCGCCGCTACGCCCTGACCGCCGAGCGCTTCAGCGGCGTGCGGGCCCGCGAGCTGGGCCTGCTGGCCGAGGTGTACCCGGCCAGCGAACTGGATGCACAGGTCGAAGCCTGGGTGAGCAATATGCTGCAGAACAGCCCGCAAGCACTGCGCGCCACCAAGGACCTGCTGCGCGAAGTGGACGACGGCGAACTCAGCCCGGCCCTGCGCCGCTACTGTGAAAACACCATCGCCCGCATCCGGGTCAGCGCCGAAGGCCAGGAGGGCCTGCGCGCCTTCCTGGAAAAGCGCCGCCCGGCCTGGCAAACCGACGACAAGAAGGAGCCGCGCCCATGAGCCGCCCCGCTTTGACCACCCTGCTGGTCGCCAACCGCGGCGAAATCGCCTGCCGGGTGATGCGCACCGCCAAGGCCATGGGCCTGACCACCGTCGCCGTGCACAGCGCCACCGACCGTGATGCCCGCCACAGCCGCGAAGCGGATATTCGCGTCGACCTGGGCGGCAGCAAGGCCGCCGACAGCTACCTGGTGATCGACAAGATTCTCGCCGCAGCCAAGGCCAGTGGTGCCCAGGCCATCCACCCGGGCTACGGCTTCCTGTCCGAGAACGCGGGTTTTGCCCGTGCCATCGAACAGGCCGGGCTGATCTTCCTCGGCCCACCGGCCAGTGCCATCGATGCCATGGGCAGCAAGTCGGCGGCCAAGGCACTGATGGAAGAAGCCGGCGTGCCGCTGGTGCCCGGCTACCACGGTGAAGCGCAAGACCTGGATACCTTCCGCGCCGCCGCCGAGCGCATCGGCTACCCGGTGCTGCTCAAGGCCAGCGCCGGGGGTGGCGGCAAGGGCATGAAAGTGGTCGAAGACGAAAGCCAGCTGGCCGACGCCCTGGCCTCGGCCCAGCGTGAGGCGCAGTCGTCGTTCGGCGATGCGCGCATGCTGGTGGAAAAGTACGTGCTCAAGCCACGCCATGTGGAAATCCAGGTGTTCGCCGACCAGCACGGCAACTGCCTGTACCTCAACGAGCGGGACTGCTCGATCCAGCGCCGCCACCAGAAGGTGGTCGAGGAAGCGCCCGCGCCGGGCCTGTCCGCCGAGTTGCGCCAGGCGATGGGCGAGGCAGCGGTACGCGCGGCCCAGGCCATCGGCTACGTCGGTGCCGGCACCGTCGAGTTCCTGCTCGATGCCCGTGGCGAGTTCTTCTTCATGGAGATGAACACCCGCCTGCAGGTCGAACACCCGGTCACCGAAGCCATCACCGGCCTCGACCTGGTGGCCTGGCAGATTCGCGTGGCTTGCGGCGAGCCGCTGCCGATCACCCAGGCACAGGTGCCGCTGATCGGGCATGCCATCGAGGTGCGCCTGTATGCCGAGGACCCGGCCAATGAATTCCTGCCAGCCACTGGCACGCTCACGCTGTACCGCGAGTCGGCAGCGGGCGAAGGCCGCCGGGTGGACAGCGGGGTCAGCGAAGGTGATGTGGTCTCGCCGTTCTACGACCCGATGCTGGGCAAACTGATTGCCTGGGGTCAGGACCGCGAGCAGGCACGCCTGCGCTTGCTGGCGATGCTCGATGAATTCGCCATCGGCGGGCTGAAGACCAACATCGCCTTCCTCCGCCGCATCCTGGCCCACCCGTCCTTTGCCGCAGCCGAGCTGGATACTGGCTTCATTCCCCGGCATCAGGACGTGCTGCTGCCAACACCTCAGGCATTGCCTGCGGCTTTCTGGGAAGCCGCAGCAGAAGCCTGGCTGCAAGGCCAGGCGCCGCATCAGCGGGCTGACGATGCACGCTCACCATGGGCCGAGCGCAATGGCCTGCGCCTGGGGCTACCGGCGCGCAGCAGCCTGCACCTGGTGAGTGGTGGCGAAAGCCAGGCGGTGGCCCTGGAGCGCAGCGCCGCTTCGGCCTGGCAGCTGGATGGCGAACAGCTGGGCCATGACGAGGGCGGTGTCCGCCGCCGCTATCTGGCGGTACGTCGCGGCGGCACGCTGTTTCTGCGCTGGGATGGCGAGGTGCATGCCGTCGAAGCCTTCGACCCGATCGCCGAGGCCGAGGCCAGCCACAGCCATCAGGGCGGGCTGGGGGCGCCCATGAACGGCAGCATCGTGCGGGTGCTGGTGGAGCCTGGGCAGGTAGTGGAGGCTGGAACAGCACTGGTGGTGCTGGAGGCGATGAAGATGGAGCACAGCATTCGTGCACCCCATGGTGGGACGGTGAAAGCGCTGTTCTGCCAGGAAGGGGATATGGTCAGCGAAGGGACGGTGCTGGTCGAACTGGCTGAGTAAGACAACTGGGGGCCGCGTTGCGCCCCTTTCGCGACACAAGGCCGCTCCTACAGGGGATCGCGTGACCCTGTAGGAGCGGCCTTGTGTCGCGAAAGGGCTGCGCAGCAGCCCCAGCGATCTAGAAGACGCCGTGCACCCGTACGACCACCCCGAGAAATTCGCAACCTTCTTCACACACCAGCGTCGGATAACTGCGGTTCAGCGCCTTCAAGTACTGCTGCCCACCCTCCTCGGCCAGCTCGCGCAGAATCGCCGTCTTCCCCGGTTGCCGGGCAATCACCAGCCGCCCGGGCTCCGCCTCCAGCCCCGGATCCACCAGGATCCGCATGCCCTGCGGCACGCTACGGCCACTGGTCGAGCTCATCGTGTCGTTTTCCACGGTCAGCCAGAACGCTTTGCCCTGGGCCAGGTAATCCGTTTGTTCGAACACACCAGGCTCGCCAATTTCCGCAGCACCTAGCTCATCCCACGCCATCACCGGGTAGCGGAAACACACGATGTATTGCATGAGGTCCAGTTCGTCATCGGCGTCATCCACCTCGTAGATGCCACGCTCCTCGCCAACCTGCCCCTGAATGCGTAGCTGCAAGCTGACGCTGTAGTGGGGCATGCCAATCTCGACGAACGTGCGGTTCATCGACTCGATCTTGGGCTGGCGCCGCTTGTTCACCCAATGCCCCACGCTGCCTTGAGACACGCCAACGCGCTCGGCAAGCTGCTCTTGAGTGAGCTTCAACTCCTCCATCCGGTCACGGACGAGGGCAATCCATTTATCCATATTCATCGCTGGCACGATACGGACTGCCTTCTGGCGCTCAATAAACATTCAGTATTATTTCTAGAAAAGCACATAAATACCCAAGGTATTAAACTCAGCCAGAACCTTTTCCCATTGGCTTGCGCAGGTATCAGGATGAAACCAACGAAAAACGACGTAACAGATCTCGACAGCGAAGCGGCCCGCCGCGCCCTCGACTACTACCTGAACCCCAACCCCACGCGCCCCAGCGCGCACAATCAGATCTGGACCCTGCACGCCGGCGTCACCGCCGAGCAGGCCCAGGACCACGCCATCGAATTGCTCCGCTGTGCCGCCGCCACCGCCCACGAAACCGCCACCCATCAGGAAGGCAGCACCCGCGAGCTGACGTTCGCACTGATGCACATGATCGATATGGCCAGGGCCCTGCTGGAGCACAGGCGCGCCCTGCAGAACGGGCTGTAGGCACAAAAAGAAGGGAGAAACGTGATGGCCGCAAATCGGCGAAAGGCCCCGTTTGCCGGGAGGAGGAAGCGCACCGGTAAAACTTTTTTACCGGATAAATGAAAATTCATTTGACTGGCAAATGATAACGATTATTATTGCACTCAGCTGATCGCAAGATCTGCTGGATAACCCGGAGCTTAGGTCGCTCCAGATTATCTCCTCATCAGGCTAATCACGGTTTTTGACCCGGCTTTTTGCCGGGTCATTTTTTTTGGCTCTTCAGGCTAATGAAGATCGTTGATGGCGCGCATGATAGCAAAAGTGTTTCAGAGCGTGAATGCTCATTACAAATCTTTGCGGAATCAGCACTTGAGAATCAATCTCGTTTTGACTACGCTGTTTCTGCATCAAGGACGATGCCCCCACCCCTACCCCGAGCAAGGAGCTGTCCATGAGCCGTCTGCTGCTGCCCCTTGAGCACCCCACGCCTTCCAGCGAGCAGGCTGCCGAGACTGCGCTGCTGTTCGCACTCAAGCGCCTGCCCCGGCGCGTGCAGCAAGTGTTCCTGCTCAATCGCCTCGATCAGCTGGACTTTGCCAGCATCGCCAAACGCCTCGACCTCCCGCTGCTCAGCATCGAACGCAACATGAACCAGGCCCTGCAGGTGGTACAACCACGCGGGGATGCGTTGGCCAGTGTGGCCGGGCAATGGTATGTGCGGCTGCAGAGCCCTGACGTGACATCGTGCGAGCGCATCGATTTTCGCCGTTGGCTGGATGCGGCGCCTGCGCATTTGCAGGCGTTTCATGACACCGAACTGCGCTGGCGCAGCCTGCTCGCCCCGGCGCGGGAGCTGGGGCAGGATGGTTGGTACCGGCAAGGGCGGGCGGCAATTTCGGTGGGTGGGTGTTCAGTGGCGGTCGGCTTGGGCGTGGCTGCATTGCTGCTACTTGGCTATTGGGCGTGACTTGAGCCCTATCAGGGACCCAGCAAGCTGGCCAAGCGGTGTACAGTAACCGTCACAACAATGCCTAAGGAGTCTGGCAATGACCGTGACGCTGTCCCCCCTGCAAATCGACTGCGATTTCGATTCCGGCAACATCCTGATCCTGGATGCCAGCAACCCGGCCCAGGTGCACCTGGCCATCCGCCCGGACACAAACAGCGGCCACTTCCAGTGGTTCCACTTCAAGGTCAGCGGCCTCACCCCGGGCCAGGTCCATCGCTTCAGCCTGGACAACGCCAGCGAGTCTTCCTACAAGAACGCCTGGAGCGGCTACAACGCCGTGGCCTCTTACGACCAACAGACCTGGTTCCGCGTGCCGAGCCAGTTCGATGGCAAGGCGCTGTCGTTCGAGCTCAAGGCCGAGCAGGAGCAAGTCTGGTTCGCCTACTTCGAGCCTTACCCGCGTGCCCGCCACAATCAGCTGATCGAACGTGCCCAACAGATTCCTGGCGTCGAGCTGCTGGCTCACGGGCGCAGCGTGCAAGGCCGGGATATCCCGCTGCTGCGCGCAGGTGATGGCGCGGCGGGCAAGCGCAAGCTGTGGCTGATTGCCCAGCAGCACCCGGGCGAGCACATGGCCGAGTGGTTCATGGAGGGGGTGATCGACCGGCTGCAAGCCAATGACCCAAGCGTGCAGAAACTGCTGGAAAAGGCCGACCTGTACCTGATCCCGAACATGAACCCGGACGGCGCCTTCCTCGGCCACCTGCGCACCAACTTCAAGGGCAAGGACCTGAACCGGGCCTGGCAGGATGCCAGTGTCGAGCTCAGCCCGGAGGTGTTCTTCGCCCAGGCGCAGATGAAGCAGTACGGGGTGGATGCGTTCATCGATGTGCACGGGGATGAGGAAATCCCCCATGTGTTCACTGCGGCCTGTGAGGGCAACCCAGGGTACACGCCGCGGCTGGCCAAGCTGGAAGAGCAGTTCCGCACGACCTTGTGCAGCGTGACCAAAGACTTCCAGACAGTGCATGGCTACACCCGGGACGAGCCGGGCCAGGCGAATACCACGCTGGCGTGCAATGCGGTGGGGATGGCCTATGACTGCCTGTCGCTGACCCTGGAGATGCCGTTCAAGGACCATGACGATGCGCCGGAGCCGGTGGCCCAGTGGTCAGGGGCGCGGTCCAAGGCGTTGGCTGGGGCGGTGCTGGAGACCTTGCTGAAAGTGGTCGACGATCTGCGCTGAGCAGGACCGGCCTCTTCGCGGGCACGCCCGCTCCCACAGGTACAGCGTGACCTCAGGGGCGGCGCGGTCCCTGTGGGAGCGGGCGTGCCCGCGAAGGGGCCAGTACAGGACTACACCCTTAGAACTGCACATCGAGAATCACATTGTCGAGGTAACTCGCCGCCGGCGGTGTGGCCTGGTCGGTATAGACCTTGGCGTTGTAGTTGAACACCTGGCTCCCGGTGCCTGTGCCGTTCCCGGGGTTCACGTCGGCATCGCTGCTGGAGCGCCGGGCCGTGGTCAGCGAGCCCCAGCGCACGGTGCCGGCGCTCTTGAAGATGTCATAGGCCAGGTAGTTGCCGGCCGTGGACTTCATCCGCCGCCGCCCACCCGACACATTCTCCCCATCATTCAAGCCCACTGTGTAGGCACTGCCCTTGGTGCAGGATAGGTTCACGCTCTGGCTTACCGTGCCAAACCCGGCCACCACCGGCGCGCTGCCGAAGCTGATGTTGGGCGTGGTGATCTGGCAGTCGTTGCTCACGGTCAGGCTGACGTTCAATGTCCGGCTGCCGGAGCCTACGTCGCGCCCCACGCAGAGGTTGCCAATACCGATCCCGGAGCAGTAGTCCCAGCTCCAGGCAATGGTCAGGGTCTCCTGGTACAAACCCGCGGCGACGTTGCTGCCGACCTGGGTCCTCATGTACAGCGGAACGGACTTGGGTGTGGTGCCATTGAGCAACCCCAGCAGATCGAGGATGCCATTACGGGCGAAGTCAAAGGCAACGCCGCGGGTGATCGGATAGCTGGTGCTGTTGTCGGCGTACAGGGTGTACGGAATGACGTCGCCCGTAGGGCCGACCAGCCCACTGGTGGAGGACGTGATGGTGGCGTAGAAGTGGTCGGTGGAGCTGAGCAAGCTCAGCAGCGAGCCGGTGCACTGCAGCCCGGAGTTGGTGCTTGAAGCGTTCTGTACCGTGGTACGCACCAGGGTCGAGTTGACCGTGCCGAATCCCGCGGGCTGGGTTACCACCGACGAGCACAGCGCCCAGGCGGAACCGGCCGGCAACAGCAGCAGGCTGCACAACAGGCCTTTCATCTGCATACCAGCGGACCAATCAGCGGAATCGAGCCTGCCGATTCCGGCAGATCGAATTCGACCTGGCACTGCCCGCCCCCCTCCAACGCCACCTGCAGGCGGTTGTGCGGCGACAGGTTCTCCAGGTACACCAAGCCGTCCCAGCCGACCACCGCCTGGCTGCCGCTTTGCTGGTGGGTGACCTTGCTGCCCAGCTTGAGCGGCTGCTGATTGCCATCGACCAGTTCGACGCTCGCCGCCATGACACGCCTGATCGGGAACTCCAGCAGGTAACCACTGCCACGGCGCACCGCCACCCGCTGTTCGACCTCCGTCGTCAGCACATCGGGCGGCAAGTCCATCGGGTCGATTTCATACTTGCCACGATAGTAGCCGCTGCTGTAAGGCACCAGCAGGTGGCCGCTACGGTCGGTGCGGCCGACTTCCTGGTTTTCGTAGCGCACCGGCACATCGGCGTAGCCACTGGTGCTGACCACCACGAAGGCATCGTCGATGCGGTTGGCGGCGTACACGCCGGAATCCATCCACACCAGCGAACCACTGGCGTCGGCCCAGCGGGTCATCTCGCCGCTGCTGCCGTACACGCCGGCCTGCAACTGCACCGACTGCAGGCGCCAGGTGACGTCGGCCTGGCGATAGGCATCGCGGTCGCTGCCGCTGGCATAGCCGAGGTTGTAGCCGACGCCGCCGCCCACCGGCACGGCGCGACTGTAGTTGACCCGTTGCAGGCGCTCGCCGTCCTTGCTGCGCTCGGTGCTCACCGCCAGGGTGCTGCCGAAGTCGAACGGGATCACCACTTGCGCCTGCACTGCCCAGCTGCTGTCGCCGACCTCGCGGTTGGCCGACAGATACAGGCTGCTGTTGCCCCACAGCGGCTTGCTCCAGCTCAGGTTGATCAGCCGGGTGCGCGTGTCGTCGCCGGCGCGCACATCGAAATAGCCGGCGCCGAGGCTGCCGTACTGGTCGAGGTTGACGCTCAGGGTCACCTGCTCGCTGCGCTGGCTCAGTTGCATGTCGGGGGTGTCGACCCGGGTCAGGTCCGAGTACTCGCCATACCGCTGCAGGCGCTGGTAGTTGAAGCCGAAGCGCTGGCTGTTGTACTGGTAGCCAAGGGCAACCTGATGGCCCTTCTCCCCCTCGAACTGGCTCTGCGCCAAGGCCGCATTGAGCACGCCGAACGTGCCCAGACGCATGTTGCCACCCAGGCCGCCGAGCAGCAGCGACTCGGCAGTTTCGACGTGGGATTCCAGGGTGAAGCTGTCGCTGATGCCGTGGCGCAGGCTGGCCGAAGCGACACCGGTTCCGTAGCCGAAATCTTCCACGGCATAGTCACGCCGCAGGCTGCCGGCAGCCACCGAGAAGTCCGACAGGCCTTTCTGCAACAGGCTGCTGGTGACATAGAACGGCAAGGTAGTGGACACCTGCCGGCCCAGGGCATCGGTGGTCACTACCACTGCCTCGCCAGCGCCGTTGATGAACGGCACGTTGGTCAGGGTATAGGGGCCGGGCTGCAATTCGGTCGTGCTGGACTTGTAGCCGTTGATGAACAGGTCGAGCGAGGTCGGCACCGCGGCTTCACCGGCGAAGGCCGGCAAGGGATAGGTGACCAGGTCCGGGCGCGCGCCAAAATCCCGCGACAGCTGCAGACCGCCGACCCGGACCGAGCTGGTCCACGGTAATGCCCCGGTGACGAAGTCGCCGGCCTCGTAGGTCAGCAGGCGCTGCTCGTCGGTGAAGCGCCAGGTGGTGTCATAGCGCAGAAAGCCCTGGCGGCTGCCATCGCTCTGCGCGCCATTGAACGACTGGCGCCACTGGCCGGTGGTCGAGAACGTGC
The DNA here is from genome assembly GCF_017744435.1 of Pseudomonas sp. Classification (GTDB taxonomy): domain Bacteria; phylum Pseudomonadota; class Gammaproteobacteria; order Pseudomonadales; family Pseudomonadaceae; genus Aquipseudomonas. The sequence goes on along the minus strand of NZ_JAGIBG010000003.1, from coordinate 9,101 downwards.
CCCAGCTGTCAAACAGCCGCAGTTCGTTCCAGGCGGCCAGGTAGGAACCACCATCGTCGGTGTCGTTGAGGTACAGGTCGTAGTTGAACAAGGCGCCGAAGCTGCTGCGCGCTTCGCTGGCCGGATACAGGCCACGGTCACCGACCTGCTGGTCTGGCAGCCAGGCCGGTGGCACCTGCAGCAGCAGGCGCTGGTTCTGGCTGTCGTAATCGGTGTGCAGGCCCGGTACATCGTCCAGCGCCAGTTCACCCTGCGGATCGCCCGGCAGCTGGATGCCGAGGTTGCGCAGCACATCGCTGCCCAGGTACAGGCGCCCGGCACGTTGCTGCACCGCTACCAGCTCAGCCCTGGGCACTTGGTTCACCAGCAGGTCGAGGTACAGCGTGGCGTCGGCAATGGCCGTGGTTTCGCTGGGCGGCGGTGGCAAGTCGTCGGCCAACGCCAGGCTGGGGCCGAACAAGCTCAGCCCCAGGCACCAGCAGCGCGAAGCCCGCGACAGCCATCTCACACACGGATTCCGACCATTGCCAGGTCCTCCATGGCCCTTGCCCTTCATTCAGCGGCGGGCTCATTGCCCTTGCCGGATCGCTTCGGCCGTTTCCTGACCGTTCACCCTCCCCTTGATCACGCTGCCAGCGTTCGGCGCCACCGGTGCCGGCCAGCGCATGCTGGCACCGGGCAGCACATAGCCAAGCAGGCCTTCGGCCAAGGGTTTACCCTGGCCGCCCTGCTGCACCACTACATCGGTCAGGCGCGCATGTACCGGGCCGGTGTTGCGCATCTCCACATAGGGCTTGCCTTGCACCATCACCGGGCGCCAGCTGAGCTGTGGCTTGCCGACGCCGTCGGCATTGCGCTTGCCTTGCGGGTCAGCCTTGCCCCACAGCCCTTCGCCATAGACGAACAGCGGAACGGAATAGCGCATCTGCAGGCGGATCGCCGCCGTGGTGCCTTGGCTGGCAGCATCGGTCGGCAATGGCGAAGGGATTTCATCGATGATGATGCGGTAGGCCTGCTCCTGGCCGACCGGCGAGCTGCCAGTACGGGTCAGGCGGATCAGCTGCTTCTGCCCTGGGGGAATGGTGGCTACAGGCGGGCTGCCTATGATTTCGCGTTGGGCCTGGAACTGTTCCTGGTAGTCGCCTTGGCGCCAGGCGAACACCCGCACCTGCAGACTGGCCGGCGCCGAGCCACGGTTCTCCAGCCACAGCGCACCGGCTTTCTGGTCAGCCTCCAGCACCGGGTCGATCGGCCAGATCAGCACCGAGGTGGCCGCCCCCGCCGGCAGGCTCGCGAACAACAACATACCGATCACACCTTGCGCCCACTTCGCGCCTACCCACATGCCACTCTCCTTGGTCTCTTTTTCTTGGGTGCTGGTGTGCTCACCAGGTCACCGATACTTGCACCACATCGGTATAGGTCCCGGCCGGCAAGGTGCCGGGCAACTGGGTACGGCCATATACCGGCAATTTGATGGCCGTGGCGTCGGTGTAGCTCACCGCCACGCTCTGGCCAATGCCCAGGGCCTGGCTGTAGGCCGCGTCCCGGTACAACTGGTAGGCCAGCACCTGTGTGCCGCCCGTGCGCTTGAGGTTGCGCGTACCACTGGCGCTGTTCTGGCCACCGTCCAGGCTCATGCTCAGGGTCACCCCGGGGGTGCACTGGAAGGTCACCGTGGTACCGCCCAGCGAGGTACTGAGAATGCCGGTGGACAGCGCCGACTGGGTGCCGAAATCGAGCACGCCATAGCTGGTCACCCCGCCCACTACCAGGCAACCGGCAACGATCTGCGCGCTCACCTGGAAAGTACTGCTGGTCGCCGCATCCAGAGGCGTGGCCAGCAACAGGCCGAGCCCCGTCAGGCAACCACCGAGCCAGGCGCGCATGGCGGCGAACATGGCTCAGAACGACAGCTCGACCGCCACCGTGTCGGTGTACGTCCCGGCCGGCAGGCCGGCCTTGCCACGCGCCTGGCCATACAGGTTGACGGTCTGCGCCACGCCGGTGCTGGTCGGCAAGGTGATGGTGCCGTCGATGGCCAGCAGCGTGGTGTGCCCGGCATCGGTGTAGAAGTCGTAAGGCACGAAATTGCCGGCGCCGTCGGCCAGCGCTCGAGAACCGCCGGTCGACTGACCGTCGTGGGTCCCGGCGCGTACGCGGATCGCGGGTACCGTGCCGGCCGAACAGAGGATACTCATGGCGCCACCGCCGCCGCCCAGCACCTGGGCACTGGCCGTGGTGAACAGGGCGTCCTGGGTGCCGAAGTTCAGGGCGCCGAAGTTGATCCCTGAGGTGCCGCCGCTGCCGTTGACCTGGCAAGCCGAGGTCAGGGTCAGGGTCGAGGAGATGGTCCCGGTCACCGTGGCGGCCTGGGCGTGAGCTGCCATGGCCAGGCCGAGGCCGGCGAGCATGCAATGGGTGAAAGTCGTTCGCATCGGAGTCTCCTTGCGTCGTTTACCAGTCCAAAGTCACTCTCAGGGTGTCGCGGTACAGCCCGGCCGGCAGCGCACGCGGTTGCGCCACCACCACACCGTAGATGGGAATAGGAATCTGCTCGGAACTGCTGATGGTGAAGGCACGGGCCTGGCCGATGCCGTAGCGGTTGTTGCCACCCGGGTCGACCGCCAGTTGGTAGGGGATCATTTCACGGCCGTTGCTGAGCCGGCGCACGCCATCGTCGCCATTCAGGCCACCATTGATGCGCACATTGAACGCCCTGACCTCGGGCGTGCAACTGATCTGCAAACTACCCTCGCCACCTGCCTCGTCGACCCGGCTGCGCAGCGGCGTGTCCCAGTTCGGGCCGCGCTGGCCGAAATCCATCAGGCCGGGGTTGCCCAGCGTGGCCGGCGGCTGGTCACCACTGTTGATCTGGCAGGCAGCGCTGATCACCAGGCGCGCCTGGATGAACCCGGTGGTGCTACCATGCACTGCGCCACCGGGCAACAGCAGCGGGCCGAGACTGAGCAACAGGATGGATGTGCGGTTCATGGCGTGACGTCCTTGCGCATGGCGGCCTCGCTACCAGGTGACCGTGATTTTGAGCAGGTCGGCGTACTGCCCGGCGCGTGGCACCCAGGCCAGTTTGTCGATACGGGCGTAAAGCGGCAGCTCAACCGAACCGCTGTCCGGTACGCGTGCGGCATGGGCCTCACCGACGACAACCGGCTCGCGCCAGGCAGCATCGCGGTACAGCCGATATGGGATCGGCCTGGCCTTGCCATCGTCGCTGCCCAGAAACCGCAGTTCGCCGACGCCGCCGTGCTGACCGCCGTCGACCCGCACCTGGTAAGGCGTGTCGGGGTTGCACTCGAGGCGCGGAGGCCGCTGGTTGATCAGCACACCACTCAATGGCCCGCCGGGCCCATCCAGGCGTGCGGCAGTGCCCAGGTCGATCACGCCCAGGGCCTGTGCACCCGCATCACGCTGTTGGTGGGTCAGCATGCAGCCACGCTCTACCAGGACCCGCACTTCCACAAGGAAGTCCGCCGCCCCGGCAATGCCGCTCAAAAACAGGCCCAACAGCGCGGCCAGAAAGCGTTCCGTCACTGGATGTTCCTTGTTCCTCTATTGTGAATTTGAGCGTAGCAGCAGGTGGCCGAACCGTGATGGCTGGGTGCCATTCTTTTGTGTTAACGACAAAGCGCTGGCGAACCACCAAGAAATTTCCCAATCCGGGCGAACCCCTGGGCATCCCGTGCCTCCAATGGCCATGGGCCGGCAAAGCGGTCGACATTCTGTTACGGTGCCCGGCACCCGACGCAGGTGGCATGCATGGAAGAACATCACAGGAGCCTTTCCATTGATGACTGCAGACAACGCGTTCGGCGCAGCCATGGAGCGCTGCGCCGAGGAGCCGATCCAGGTGCCCGGCAGCATCCAGCCGCACGGTTTTCTGCTGGTACTGGATGAGCACGACCTGCGCATCCTCCAGGCCAGCGAAAACGTCGAGCAGTGGCTGGGGCTGCCAGCACGTGAGTTGGTCGGCTGCACCTTCGCCGAGGTGGTTAGCGAAAGCTTCGACCTGCGCGCCAGGCTCGAACGCCTGCCCAACGACGAGGCCTTCCCGTTCCACATCGGCGATGTGCGCTTGCGCCAAGGGGCACCCTGCACGGACACGCTGCGCCTGCTGACGCACCGCCACGACCAGGTGCTGATCGCCGAGTTCGAACCGTTCCGCCAGCCAGCGGACCTGGCCGACCAGGGCGACTATTACCCGCTGGTGCGCGGATTCGTCAGCAGCCTGCACAATGCCGACAGCCTCGCAGAACTGCTCCAGCAGTGCGTGGTGCAGGTCAAGCGCATCACCGGCTTCGGCCGGGTCAAGGCCTACTGCTTCGACGCCGAGGGCAATGGCCAGGTGCTCGCCGAGCTGGCCGACGCCGATTACCCGCGCTACCTCGGCCTGCGCTTTCCCGCTGCGGACATCCCGCGCCAGGCCCGCGAGCTGTACCGCGTCAACCGCATCCGCGTGATCGAAGATGCCAACTATCAGGCCTCACCCCTGCTGCCCGCCATCAACCCGCGTACCGGCAAGCCCCTGGACATGAGTTTCGCCGCCCTGCGCAGCGTGTCACCGGTGCACCTGCAGTACATGCGCAACATGGGCACCCTGGCGTCGATGTCGCTGTCGATCGTGGTCGAGGGCCAGCTCTGGGGCCTGATTTCCTGCCACCACGCCCAGCCGCGCGCGGTCGAGTTCCGTACTCGCACCGCCTGCGAACTGCTGGCCAGCGTGCTGTCGCTGCAGATCGAGACCCGCGAGTCGCACGTCAGGACCCGCCAGTTGCTCGACCTGCGCCAGCACATCGTGCGCATGATCTCGTCGATGGCCGACCACGACAGCGTCAGTGAGGGCCTGCGTGACTTGCCCGAGGTGCTGCTGGCATTCGCCGGGGCCAGCGGCGCGGCGGTCATTTCCGCCGAGCGCTGCGACCTGATCGGCCAGACCCCGCCTGCGGCGCAAGTCACGGCCCTGGTGCATTGGCTGGAGCAACGCGGCGGGCAGACGGTGTTCCACAGCGACAACCTGCGCCATGACATCGATGAGCTGCCAGAGCTGGCAACCCATGCCGGCGGCGTGCTGGCAGTGGCCATCTCGCAGATCCACTCGCATTACCTGCTGTGGTTCCGCCCCGAGCAGGTGCGCACGGTCGACTGGGCCGGGCGCCCCGACAAGCAGATCGACGCCCAAGGTGCGCTCAACCCGCGCCACAGCTTCGATCGCTGGCGGGAACAGATCAGCGGCTACAGCCAACCCTGGGACCCGCTGGTCATCGAGGGCGTGCTCGAACTGCGCACGGCAGTGCTGGGGATCGTGCTGCGCAAGGCCGAGGAGCTGGCACAGCTGGCCAACGAACTGCGCCGCTCGAACAAGGAGCTCGAAGCCTTTTCCTACAGTGTGTCCCACGACCTGCGCGCCCCGTTGCGCCACATCGCCGGCTATTCCGAGCTGCTCGGCGAAATCGAGGGCCAGGGCCTCAGCGAACGCGGCAAGCGCTTCCTCCAGCACATCGAGGAAGCCGCACACTTCGCCGGCAGCCTGGTCGACAACCTGCTCAATTTCTCGCAGATGGGCCGCTCGGCGTTGCGCCTGTCGGATGTCGACCTCAACGCGCTGGTCGACAGCATCCGCCAGGAACTGGCCCCCGATTATGAAGGCCGCGACATCGTCTGGGACATCGCGCCACTGCCCAAGGTGATCGCCGACCCGGCGTTCATCAACATGGCCTTGCACAACCTGATCGCCAACGCCATCAAATACACCCGTGGCCGTGAACCCGCCCACATCGCGATCCACGCCCGCCAGCACCGGGGCGAGACCGAAGTGTACATCCGTGACAATGGTGTAGGCTTCGACATGGCCTACGCCAACAAGCTGTTCGGGGTGTTCCAGCGCCTGCACCGCATGGAAGACTTCGAAGGCACGGGCATCGGCCTGGCCAGCGTGCGGCGGATCATCGAGCGCCATGACGGGCGAGTCTGGGCCGAAGGCCAGGTCGACCAGGGCGCCAGCTTCCACTTCACCCTGCCCCGCCAACCGGCAAGCCACTGAGGTACCCCTATCACCATGCTCAAGCCCATCCTGCTGGTCGAAGACAACCCCCGGGACCTGGAGTTGACGCTGCTGGCCCTGGAGCGCAGCCAGCTGGCCAACGAGGTCATCGTCCTGCGCGACGGCGCCGATGCCCTCGACTACCTGCTGCGGCGCAACGCTTACGCCAATCGCGACGATGGCAACCCGGCCGTGCTGTTGCTGGACCTGAAACTGCCCAAGGTCGATGGCCTGGAAGTGCTCAAGGAAGTCCGCGCCACCACAGAGCTGCGCAGCATCCCGACGGTGATGCTGACCTCTTCCCGTGAGGAACCCGACCTGCTGCGCGCCTATGAGCTGGGGGTCAATGCCTACGTGGTCAAGCCCGTGGAGTTCAAGGAGTTCGTCGCGGCGATTTCCGACTTGGGGGTATTCTGGGCAGTACTCAACGAGCCGCCACCCGGCTCGCTGCGCCTGAACCGTCGCGCCAGTAACTGAGGCCCCCACCAAGATGTTGCCGACACCGCTCAGATTGTTGATGGTCGAAGACAGCTCGATGGATGCCGAGCTGACCCTGATGCGCCTTGAGCGCAGCGGGTTGCAGGTGCAATCACGGCTGGTGTTCGACCATGTCGGCGTCGAGCACGCGCTGCTCCAGGCCAGCTTCGATCTGATCCTTTGCGACTGCGTGCTGCCGGGTTCTTCCGGCACCGAGGTGCTGGCCATCGCCCAGCGCCTGGCGCCGGACACGCCGTTCATCTTTCTCTCGGGCATCTATGGCGAAGAACATGCGGTGGAAATGGTCCGCCTGGGCGCCACCGACTATGTGTTGAAGAAGAACCTGCCGCTGCTGCCCAAGGCCGTGCGCCGGGCCCTCACCGAAGTGCAGGAGCGCCAGCGCCGGCGCCGTGCGGAAGAAGCCCTGGCCGAAGTCGAGGCCCGCGCACGCATTGCCATCGATGCCGCCGGCATGGGCACCTGGGACTTCCGGCCGCAACAGGGCCAGCTGGTCTGGGACGACCGTTGCAAGACCCTGTTCGGCCTGCCGGTCAATACCGAGATGAGCCTGCAGGTGTTCTATGCCGGCATCTACCCCGACGACCAGGCCAAGGTGCGCGAAGCCGTCGAGCAGGCCATGCGCCCGGACAGCGACGGCCTGTACCGGGTCGAGTTCCGCATCGCCCAGCCCAACGGCCTGGAGCCTCGCTGGCTGCTCAGCAGCGGCCAGTGCCAGTTCGTCGACGGCCAGTGCACGCGGTTTTCCGGGGTTCTGCAGGACATCCATACCCAGCGCCAGGCGACCCAGGCGCTCAGGCAGCTCAACGAAATGCTCGGCGAACGGGTCGAGCGCCGCACCCGTGAACGGGACCGTGCCTGGGAGCTGTCCCAGGACCTGCTGGCGGTGCTCAACAAGGACCTGACCCCGGTGGCCCTCAACCCGGCCTGGGAGGCCAGCCTGGGCTTTTCCCGCGAGCGCCTGAGCCGGACGTCGCTGCTGCACCTGCTGCCCGAAGTGGATCAGGAGGCGTTGCTCACCGAGCTGGCCGCCCTCGCCCACGGTCGTACCAGCGCCCGCTTCGTCGGCCGCATCCAGCATGCCAGCGGCCAGTTGCGCTGGCTGTCCTGGGTGGTGGTGCCGGAAGACACCTTGCTCTACGTGGTGGCGCGGGACATCACCAGCGAGCGCGAAACGGCACTGGGCCTGGCCGAAGCCAACACCCGGCTGCGTGAACAGATTACCGAACGCGAACGCATCGAAGCGGCGCTGCAGCAGATGCAGCGGCTGGAGGCCGTCGGCCAGCTCACCGCCGGGGTCGCCCACGACTTCAACAACCTGCTCACGGTCATCCTCACCGGCGCCAGCTTCCTTGAGCGCGACCTGGCCAAGGGTAACCTGGACAAGGCCCGCAGCCGCCTGACGCATATCCGCGAAGCCGGTGAACGCGGCGCCAAGCTGACCTCGCAATTGCTCGCTTTCTCCCGTCGCCAGCGCCTGGAACCGGTGCCGCTGAACCTGAACCGCACCCTCGCCGGCCTGGAAGAGTTGTTGCGCCGCACCCTCGGCGGCAACATCCTGGTGCGCCTGGACCTGGACCACGGCCTGTGGCAGGCGCTGACCGATCCGACCCAGACCGAGATGATCATCCTCAACCTGGCCATCAACGCCCGCGACGCCATGCCCGAAGGCGGCCAGTTGACCCTGTCGACCCGAAACACCCGCATCAAGGCCCGCCCGCAGCGCCCGGAAGATCCCGAGCCCGGCGAGTACGTGATGCTGAGCATCCGTGACACCGGCTGCGGCATGAGTGAAGAGGTGCTGGCCAAGGTGTTCGAGCCATTCTTCACCACCAAGGACATCGGCAAGGGCTCTGGCCTGGGCCTGGCCCAGGTGTTTGGCTTTGCCAAGCAGTCCGGCGGCGGTGTGCGCATCGATACCGAGCCTGGCCATGGTACCCAGGTGGCGGTGTACTTGCCGGCGGTGAAGCAGGAGATGGCCATCGATCCTGTAGCGCCGACAGCCGCCCTGCCGAGCGATGACAGTGGCCGGGACCGCACGGTGCTGCTGGTGGATGACGATCACCTGGTACGCGACATGCTCGGTGACGTGCTGCGCCAGTATGGCTACCAGGTGCGCCAGGCGCACAGTGGGGAGCAGGCGCTGGCCCTGCTGGACGACGATATCGATCTGCTGCTGACTGACTTTGCCATGCCCGAATTCAACGGCGGCCAACTGGCCCTCGCAGCGCGCGACCGCTACCCGCAGTTGCCGGTGGTGTTCCTGACCGGGTATGCGGAGCTGGAAGGGCTGGAAGTGCCGGGGAGCCTGGTGATGCAGAAGCCCGTGCAGGCGGATGAACTGGCCAGGGTGCTGAATGAACTGCTGCGGATAGCCAGTTAGATTCGCTTTGCCTGCACCGGCCTCTTCGCGGCGGTTCGGCGCCCCGACGCGCCCGCTCCCACAGGGATATCGCCGCCCTTGAGGGCAGTGCAGTACCTGTGGGAGCGGGCGCGTCGGGGCGCCGAACCGCCGCGAAGAGGCCGGTGCAGGCAAAGCGAATCTAAC
>NZ_JAGIBG010000039.1 GCF_017744435.1 Pseudomonas sp. | reverse complement strand
GAGAGGTGGTGGTTGTTGGGCGATAATCGAACGGATTTGCGGATTTGTGTTGCCTGTACCGGCCTCTTCGCGGGCACGCCCGCTCCCACAGAGATCGCGCAAGCCTGAAGCTGACGCTATTCCTGTGGGAGCGGGCGTGCCCGCGAAGAGGCCGGTACAGGCAACACAAATCCGCAAATCCGTTCGATTATCGCCCAACAACCACCACCTCTCTGTCCGCTATTCGCCCACCCAATCCGAACATCTCATTGCCCAACCCCCGCCTTTTTGCTTAGTGTGTCACTTGTGCGCCAGTGGTCAGTTGCCCCCGAAACCCTGACCCCAGCCCGATAGAATGACCGTGAACGACCGCAACCACGAGCCCAGGGCCAGTAGGAAGCGGCGCCCAGAACAATAACGATGCCGAGTGCCTAGCCTATGGAAAGCCGCCTGCTGAGCGAGCGCAGTAGCGTGTTCCATCACGCCGACCCCTATGCGGTGTCCGACTACGTCAACCAGCACGTCGGCCAGCACTGCATCGGCCTGTCGCGTACCACCCACCCACAGGCCAGCCTCAGCCACCGCAAATTCGCCGAACTCGACCTTTGCCGCATCAGCTACGGCGGCAGCGTGCGGGTTACTTCGCCGGCGCTGGAATCCATCTACCACCTGCAAGTGCTGCTCAACGGCAACTGCCTGTGGCGCGGGCACCAGCGTGAGCATCACCTGGTGCCGGGCGAACTGCTGCTGATCAACCCGGACGACCCGGTCGACCTGACCTATTCCGAAGACTGCGAGAAATTCATCCTCAAGGTGCCGACCCGGCTGCTCGACACCATTTGCGACGAGCAGCGCTGGCAGCGGCCGGACGGCGGCGTGCGCTTCCTGCGCAACCACTACCGGCTGGAAGAGCTGGATGGCTTCGTCAACCTGCTGGCCATGGTCTGTCACGAAGCCGAGGTCAGTGATTCGCTGCCGCGGGTGCAAGGGCACTACAGCCAGATCGTCGCCAGCAAGCTGATGACCCTGATGAGCACCAACATCCGCCGCGAAAGCCTGGGTACGCCGGGTGCGAGCCTGGAGCGGATCCTCGATTACATCGAGCGCAATCTCAAGCTGGAGCTGACCGCAGAGGCGTTGGCGGAGCAAGCCTGCATGAGCCTGCGTTCACTGTATGCGCTGTTCGACCGCCAGCTGGGCACCACGCCCAAGCAGTATGTGCGCCAGCGCAAGCTGGAGCGGGTGCATGCGTGCCTGAGCGATGGCAGTTGCGCAGTGCGCAGCGTGACCGAACTGGCCATGGATTACGGCTTCCTGCACCTCGGGCGGTTCTCCGAGGTGTATCGCCAGCGGTTTGGCGAGCTGCCTTCGGAAACCCTCAGGCAGCGCCACTGATGGGGCTTACAAGGGGTAGTGCTTGAGTTCACGGGCGATCAGCATGCGCTGGATCTCGCTTGACCCCTCGTAGATCTGGGTAATGCGCGCATCGCGGTAGTAGCGCTCGACCGGGTAGTCCTCCAGGTAGCCATACCCGCCGTGCACCTGAATCGCCATCGAGCACACCCGCTCGGCCATTTCCGAAGCGAACAGCTTGGCCTGCGATGCCTCCGACAGGCACGGCTTGCCCGCCGTGCGCAGCCGCGCGGCATGCAGGATCAACAAACGCGCAGCGTTCACCTGCACCTGCATGTCGGCCAGCAGGTTGGCGATGCTCTGGTGCTCGTTGATCGGCTTGCCGAACTGGATGCGGTCGCGCGAGTACACCAGCGCCGCCTCGAACGCGGCACGGGCGATGCCCAGTGCCTGGGCGGCGATGCCGATACGCCCGCCTTCGAGGTTGGACAAGGCGATGGCCAGGCCCTTGCCGCGCTCACCGAGGATATTGGCCGCCGGAATGCGGCAGTTGTCGAAGGTCACCGCGCAGGTGTCGGAGGCGCGGATGCCCATCTTGTGTTCGCTGCGGTCAACCTTGAACCCGGGGTTGTCGGTGGGCACCAGGAAGGCCGACAGGCCTTTCTTGCCCAGCTCCGGGTCGGTGACGGCGAAGACGATCGCCAGCCCGGCACGGCGGGCGTTGCTGACGAACTGTTTGGACCCATTGATGACCCATTCGCCATTGACCAGCTCGGCGCGGGTACGCAGGTTGTGCGCTTCGGAGCCTGCCTGTGGCTCGGTCAGGCAGAAGCAGCCAATCACCTCGCCAGTGGCCAGGCGTGGCAGCCAGGCCTGCTGCTGTTCGGGGGTGCCGTAGGCGAGCAGGGGGCCGCAGCCAACCGAATTGTGGATGCTCATCATCGCGCCGGTGGCGCCGCAGCCGGCGGCGATTTCCTCGACGGCCAGGGCATAGGCCACGTAGTCGGTGTAGCTGCCGCCGAAGTCTTCGGGCACGACCATGCCGAGCAGGCCCAGCTCGCCCATCTTGCGCACCACACCATCGTCGATCCAGCCGGCCTTTTCCCAGGCCTGGGCATGGGGCGCGATCTCGCCACGGGCGAAGTCCCGGGCCATGTCGCGGATCATGATCTGTTCTTCGCTCAGTTCCAGGTCTTGCATCGGTGTACTCCCGGGCTCACAGGCCTTCGAAGAATTGGTCGACCCGCTGGCGCGACAGCCCGGCCAGGGTCGGCGGGTTCCAGCGCGGCTGCTTGTCCTTGTCGATGATCAGGGCGCGCACGCCCTCGATGATGTCGCCGTACTGGAACCACTGGCGGTCGATGTGCAGCTCCATGGCGAAGCAGTCTTCCAGCGCCAGGTGGCGACCGCGGCGCAGCATCTCCAGGGTAACCGCCATGGCCAGCGGCGAGCGGCTTTCCAGCTGTTCGGCGGTCGCCAACGCCCACTGGTGGCTGTCGCCGATGCTCACCGCGCGCAGTTGCTCGATGATCGCCGCCAGGTCGGGCTGGGCGAAGAAGTGGTCGATGACCGGGCGCAGCTTTTCCAGCGGCGCATCGTCCAGCACCTGGCTGCCAAGCCTGGCCAGCAGGTTCTGCAGGTCCTTGAGCGGGTGGTCGCCGAAACGCAGCGTATCCAGGCCTTCATCCAGCGCGGCAAGCTTGTCGCTGGCCAGGTACCAGTCGGCCAGCCCGCAGTACAGCGCATCGGCGGCCTGGATCTGGGCGCCGCTGACGCCCAGGTAGGTGCCCAGTTCGCCCGGGATGCGCGAGAGGAAGTAGCTGCCGCCGACGTCCGGGAAGTAACCGATGCCGACCTCAGGCATGCCCAGGCGGCTGCGTTCGGTGACGATGCGCAGGTCGCAGCCCTGGGCCAGGCCCATGCCGCCACCGAGGGTGAAACCGTCCATCAGTACCAGCACCGGCTTGCGGTAGCGGTGGATGGCCAGGTCCAGGGCGTATTCCTCGACGAAGAAATCCTCGTGCAAGGTTTCGCCAGCCTTGTAGCTGTCGTGCAGCGAGCGGATATCGCCACCGGCGCAGAAGCCCTTGGGGCCTTCGCCGCGCAGCACCACGGCCTGCACCTGTGGGTCTTCGGCCCATTGGTCGAAGTGCTGGCGCAGGCTGCGCACCATGTCCAGGGTCAGGGCGTTGAGGCCGGCAGGGCGGTTGAGGGTGAGGTGGCCAATCTGGTTGCGGACCTCGGCCAGTACATGAGCCGTTGCCGAGGTATGAGCGTGCGCGGTCATCGCGTTCTCCCTGCTTTGTTATTGATTTTCCAAGTGAAGTCTGGAGTGCGCTGGAGGATCGCTGGATCCTGGCATGCGAATTTGCCTTGTACAATCGACAAATCTGCAGGGGCATCGTGCGTTTTTGTCGTATAGGTGGCGCACACCGGGCTGTGTACAGCCACTCTAGCAAGGTATTGCCCAAGGCCCTATCCGGCCGATCATTACGATGACCGTAACGATCAGCCCTCCAGCTTGATTGATCCCCCAATCGCGCTCGCCCTAATGTGCCCCCACGACAGCGAACCCGTGGAGTCACCCAATGACCATAACGAAGAATCCACCGCCGCAATGGTCCAGGCGACGCGCCGAGAAGCAGCGCCGCCTGGACCGCGTCCGTCACCTGGCCGACGGTGTGGTGCTGCCCACCGAGCGGATCGTCGAAGCGCTTGAACTGCTGATCGCCCCGGGCGACCGGGTGGTGCTCGAAGGCAACAACCAGAAGCAGGCCGACTTCCTCTCGCGCTCGCTGGCCAAGGCGGACCCCGAGCGCCTGCACGACCTGCACATGATCATGCCCAGCGTCAGCCGCGCCGAGCACCTGGACCTGTTCGAACGCGGTATCGCCCGCAAGCTCGACTTCTCCTTCGCCGGCCCGCAGAGCCTGCGTATCGGCCAACTGCTGGAAGACGGCCTGCTGGAAGTCGGTGCAATCCACACCTACATCGAGTTGTACTCGCGGCTGCTGGTCGACCTGATACCCAATGTCACGCTGGTCGCCGGTTTCATGGCCGATCGCGACGGCAACCTGTACACCGGCCCCAGCACCGAAGACACCCCGGCGCTGGTCGAGCCTGCGGCCTTCAGCGACGGCCTGGTGATCGCCCAGGTCAACCAGCTGGTGGACCGCGTCGACGACCTGCCACGGGTGGACATTCCGGCGTCCTGGGTCGACTTCGTGGTGGTCGCCGACCAGCCGTTCTACATCGAGCCGCTGTTTACCCGTGACCCGCGCCATATCAAGCCGGTGCACGTGCTGATGGCGATGATGGCGATCCGTGGCATCTACGAAAAACACCAGGTGCAGTCGCTGAACCACGGCATCGGCTTCAACACCGCCGCCATCGAGCTGATTCTGCCGACCTACGGTGAGTCGCTGGGCCTCAAAGGCAAAATCTGCCGCAACTGGACGCTCAACCCGCACCCGACGTTGATCCCGGCCATCGAGACCGGCTGGGTCGAGAGCGTGCACTGCTTTGGTACCGAGCTGGGCATGGAGGACTACATCGCCCAGCGCCCGGACGTGTTCTTCACCGGCCGCGATGGCTCGTTGCGGTCCAACCGCATGATGTGCCAGCTGGCCGGGCAGTACGCAGTCGACCTGTTCATCGGCGCCACCTTGCAGGTCGATGGCGACGGCCATTCTTCGACCGTCACCCGAGGCCGCCTGGCGGGCTTTGGCGGGGCGCCGAACATGGGCCATGACCCCCGCGGCCGGCGCCATGCGACCCCGGCCTGGCTCGACATGACCGTGCCCGAGACGATGCTTGAACGTGGCCGCAAGCTGGTGGTGCAGATGGTCGAGACCTACCAGGAAGGCGGCAAACCCACCTTCGTCGAAACCCTCGACGCCGTGGAGGTGGCGAAGAAAGCCGGCATGCCGCTGGCGCCGGTGATGATCTACGGCGACGACGTCACCCACTTGCTCACCGAAGAAGGCATCGCCTACCTGTACAAGGCGCGCACCTTGGAGGAGCGCCAGCAGATGATCGCCGCCGTGGCCGGGGTGACCGCCATCGGCCTGCGCCACGACCCCAGGGACACCCAGCGCCTGCGCCAGCAAGGCCTGATCGCCTTGCCCGAGGACCTCGGTATCCGCCGCACCGACGCCAGCCGCGAGTTGCTCGCCGCGCGCAGCATCGCCGACCTGGTGGAATGGTCCGGCGGCCTCTACAACCCGCCCGCACGGTTCAGGAGCTGGTGATGAATGCGCACGACTTGAAACCGCACCAGCTTCTTCGCGAGCACGCTCGCTCCCACAGGGTTAGTAGTGAACTCCAGTTCGGCGCGGTCCCTGTGGGAGCGGGCATGTCGGAGCGCCGAACCGCCGCGAAGGGGCCAGCACAGCAAACGGATATCTCCCTGGCTGATCAGTTGGCCGACCTGGCCACCGAGGCCCTGATCGACGAAGCCGACCTGTCCCCCAAACCAGGCCTGGTCGACCGCCGCAGCAGTGGCGCCCACACCGACATGACCTTGGCCCTGATGCACGCCTCGGCGCTGGCCTTGTGGCCTTGCCTGCGGCAAATGGCCGAAGCTGCGCAGGCCCATGGCGAAATTGGCCCGCCGCTGCGCGCCGAACTGGGCCGCATCGGCCGTGAAGGCGAACAGGCCATGCTCGCCACCACGGGCGGCATCAACACCCATCGCGGTGCGATCTGGGCCCTTGGCCTGCTGGTGGCCGCGCAAGCGCTCGATGCCAAGGCCGATCCCCAGGCGGTAGCCGCACGTGCCGGCCGCATCGCCCTGATCGACGACCCGGCAACCCCTGTTCAGGAAAGCCACGGCACCCAGGTCCGCCACCGCTACGGCGCCAGCGGTGCCCGCGAACAGGCCCAGCAAGGCTTCCCCGCCGTGCTCGAACACGGCCTGCCACAACTGCGCCGCAGCCGCGCCGCCGGCGCCAGCGAAAGCCACGCCCGGCTGGATGCCTTGCTGGCAATCATGGCCGCCCTCAGTGACACCTGTGTGCTCTGGCGCGCCGGCCCGCAAGGCCTGCAAACCCTACAGGCAGGCGCTCGTGCGGTGCTGCAAGCGGGCGGCTGCGCCAGCCTCGATGGCCGTCGTCAGTTGCGCCTGCTGGACGCACAACTGCTGCAACTGAACGCCTCACCGGGCGGCGCCGCCGACCTGCTGGCCGCCTGCCTGTTCCTCGACAAAGCCGGGAGCCTGTGAAATGGAAACCCTGAACTTTCAATTCCCCGCCGCCGAGCCTGGCCGTGGCCGCACCTTGGTCGGCTGCGTCAGCTCCGGCGACCTGGAAGTGCTGATCGAGCCCGGCAACGCCGGGCGCCTGGAGATCCAGGTGGTCACCTCGGTCAACGGCAGCAGCGCACGCTGGCAGCAGCTGTTCCAGCGCCTGTTCGAAGGCCGCACGCTGCCTGCGGTGAAGATCGACATCCACGACTTCGGTGCTACCCCTGGCGTGGTGCGCCTGCGCCTGGAGCAAGGTTTCGAGGAGATTGCCCATGACTGACATCGCCCGCCTGCTGCAAAGCCGCAGCTTCGTCGAACTCGGCGCCCGCCAGCGCGCCCGTGCCTTGCTCGATGCTGGCAGCTTCCGTGAACTGCTCGGCCCGTTCGACCGCCTGATGTCTCCGTGGCTGCCACGCCAGGGCATCGTGCCCCAGGCCGACGACGGTGTGGTCATCGCCAAGGGCCTGCTCAATGGCCGCAATACGGTAATTGCCGCCATCGAAGGCGCGTTCCAGGGCGGCAGTATGGGCGAGGTCGGCGGTGCCAAGATCGCCGGCGCTCTGGAGTTGGCCATCGAGGACAACCGCAACGGCATTCCCACCTGCGCCGTGCTGTTGCTGGAGACCGGTGGCGTGCGCCTGCAAGAGGCCAACCTTGGCCTGGCGGCCATTGCCGAGATCCAGGCGGCGATCGTCGAGCTGCGCGGCCACCAACCGGTAATCGGCCTGATCGCAGGCTCGGTTGGCTGCTTCGGTGGCATGTCCATCGCCGCCGGCCTGTGCAGCCACCTGTTGGTCACCCGCGAAGCTCGCCTTGGCCTCAACGGCCCGCAAGTGATCGAGCAGGAGGCCGGTATCGCCGAGTACGACGCCAAGGACCGCCCGTTCATCTGGAGCCTGACCGGGGGCGAACAACGTCACGCCAGCGGCCTGGTGGACGGTTATGTGGCGGATGACGTCGACAGCATCCGCCAACACTTGCTGCAACTGCTGGAAACGCCATCGGCCAATCGCGCCGGCTGCCACGCCTGGTACCTGGAGCGCCTGGCCAGCCTGGGCGTCGACTGCCCGCAACTGGACGCCGCCGCCGTGCGCGCCCTCTACCAAGGAGATGCCCCATGAACCGTGCCCTGAACTGGCTGCCGGGCCTGGCCGCTGGCGAAGCGCTGTCGGGCTATCCCGCTTCACTGCGGGTGATCGATGGCGAACTGGACAATCGCCTGGCGCGCTTCATTGCCGTGGTACCCGACGCGCACAACCCGTTCCCACGGGCGCGTGCTGGCGAAGTCGGCCTGCTCGAAGGCTGGGGCCTGGCCAAGGCGGTGAGTGAGGCGGTCGAGTTGGACCGCGAGGGCGAGAAACGGGCCATCGTCGCCGTCATCGATGTGCCGAGCCAGGCCTATGGCCGTCGCGAGGAAGCTCTGGGTATCCACCAGGCACTGGCAGCCGCCGTGCAGGCCTACGCCCAGGCGCGCCTGGCCGGGCACCCGGTGATTGGCTTGCTGGTCGGCAAGGCCATGTCCGGCGCCTTCCTTGCCCACGGTTATCAGGCGCAGAGGCTGATCGCCCTGGATGACAGCGGTGTGATGGTGCATGCCATGGGCAAGGCGGCCGCAGCGCGGATCACCTTGCGCAGTGTCGAACAACTGGAGGTACTGGCCGCCGAGGTACCACCGATGGCCTATGACCTCGCCAGTTACGCGTCGCTGGGCTTGCTTTGGCGGCGCCTCCAGGTCGAGAGCGCCGATGCACCGAGTGCCGCTGACATTGCCCAGGTACGCGCCTGCCTGGCCGAGGCTGTGCGAGATATTGGCCATTCGACTGACCTCAAGTCACGCCTGAACGGTGGACACCGCAGCGCCTCCCGCGACGTGCGCGCCCGCCTGCGCAGCCAGTGGCAGGAGGCCTGAGATGAACCTGCCGCAGCCACATGACCTGCTCTGGGGCATGCCCCCGGCCGACCTGCCTGCCGATGCGCCTGCCTGGGCCGTGCGGGCATTGGCAGCCGGGCAGCCGGTGGTGGTGCGGCGTGCCGCCTGCGACAGCGGCTGGGTGGCAGTGGGCGTGCGTGGGCAGGGGCGGGAGCAGCGCCTGGGTGTGCACATGCGTGTGCGCGATATCCAGCGGCAGCTAAGCCCCGAGGCATTGCGCGGGGCGGGGCAGAGTCCCTGGCCAGCCTTGCGGGCGCTGGTCTCGGTGGCACCTGTGCTCGATGCCTGCGGCCTGGCTTGGGGGCCGACGGGAGGGGTCGGCTACCAGTTGGCCACCGGCTGCAATGTCGTGCATGGCACCAGTGACCTCGACCTGCTGGTGCGCACGCCACAGTTCATGGCGCGTGCGAAGGCGTGCGAGTTGCTGGATATTCTCGATTGCGGCCCGTGCCGTATCGATGTGCAACTTGAGACGCCAGCCGGTGCTGTGGCCCTGCGCGAGTGGGCTGGCCTGGCGCGCCGGGTGTTGCTGAAATCAGCCCAGGGTGCACGCCTAGTCGCCGACCCTTGGAATGCGCTGGAGTGTGCAGCGTGAGCAGCCTGTTCGCTTTCCCAGGCCAGGGCGCGCAACAGGCAGGCATGCTGCAGCGCCTGCCCGAGGGCGCCGCGCTGCTGCTGGAAGAAGCCAGTGATGCACTGGGCGAGCAGGTAGCGACCCTCGACACTACGCCGGCCTTGCAGTCGACCCGTGCCGTGCAACTGTGCCTGCTGCTGGCCGGGGTGGCCTGGGCGCGCTGGCTGCAGCAGCGCAGCCCGGCGCCGGACTTTGTGGCCGGCCTGTCCATCGGTGCTTATCCCGCTGCCGTGACAGCCGGGGCACTGCAGTTTGCCGATGCGGTGCGCCTGGTGGCCTTGCGTGGCGAGTTGATGCAGCGGGCCTACCCACAGGGATACGGCATGACCGCCCTCAGCGGCCTCGACTTGAGCAGTGTCGAACGCCTGCTGGAGGACGTGGGCGGCGAGGTGTACCTGGCCAACCTCAACAGCGATAACCAGATCGTCATCGCCGGCAGCGACACGGCCATGGCCGAGGTCGCCGCCAGGGCACGTGCCCGCGGCCAGGGCGTGGCCCGGCGCCTGGCGGTGAGCGTGCCATCCCACTGCGCATTGCTCGCCGGCCCGGCCGCCGAGCTGGCGGCTGCGTTCGCCAGCGTCGAACTGCGGCGCCCGCGCATCACCTACCTGAGCGGCAGCAATGCGCGGCCGATCTTCGATCCACAGCGCCTGCGCGATGACCTGGCCGGCAACATGGCCCGGCTGGTCGACTGGCGTGCTACGTTGCGCAACGCCTATGAACGTGGCGTGCGTCTGCACCTGGAAATGCCGCCGGGCAGCGTGCTCAGCGGCCTGGCTTGCCCGGTGTTCGAACAGGGCAGGGTGGTTGCCCTCGAAGCCACCCGCTGGGACACCGTTGACGCGCTGCTGCGCCAGGAGGTGGCCGACAACCGATGACGGCGCTGCAACTCGAAGAACAACAACAAGCAACTTCGACTCAAGCTGAGGACAACAACAATGATCATCTATGGTGTGGCTCTGCTGGCGGTATGCACGCTGGCTGGCGTTATCGTCGGCGACTTCCTGGGCGTGCTGCTGGGCGTCAAATCCAATGTGGGCGGGGTTGGCATCGCCATGATCCTGCTGATCTGCGCACGGCTGTACATGCACCGCAACGGCGGTATGAGCAAGGAGTGCGAGTTCGGCGTCGGCTTCTGGGGCGCCATGTACATCCCGGTGGTGGTGGCGATGGCCGCCCAGCAGAACGTGGTCACCGCCCTGCACGGCGGGCCTGTGGCGCTGCTGGCGGCAATCGGTGCGGTGCTGGTGTGCGGGCTGACCATTGCCGTAATCAGCCGCAGCCATCGCGGCGAACCCTTGCCGGCGCTTGATGCACCTGAAGTTGCCAATACGCAGGTTGCCCCTGCAGGAGGGCGCTGATCATGTGGCCGATCATTGACAATGCCCTGGAACACAATGGCCTGATCACCGCCTTCGCGGTGGTCGGCGGGATCATGTGGTTGTCGGTATTGCTGTCGAAGTACCTGACCTTTGGCCGGGTGCACGGCTCGGCGATCGCCATCGTCATCGGCCTGGTGCTGGCCTGGGTCGGCGGGACAGTGACCGGTGGGCAGAAGGGTCTGGCCGACATGGCGCTGTTCTCTGGCATCGGCCTGATGGGCGGGGCCATGCTACGCGACTTTGCCATTGTCGCCACGGCATTCGAGGTGCAAGCCACCGAAGCACGCAAGGCCGGGCTGATCGGTGCGCTGTCGCTGCTGCTTGGCACCGTGCTGCCGTTTATCGTCGGTTGTGCTGTGGCTTATGCCTTTGGTTATAGGGACGCAGTGAGCATGACCACCATTGGCGCCGGGGCGGTGACCTATATCGTCGGGCCAGTGACCGGGGCGGCGTTGGGGGCGAGTTCAGATGTGGTGGCGCTGTCGATTGCCACCGGGTTGATCAAGGCGATTCTGGTGATGGTGTTCACGCCGGTTTCGGCGCGGTTGCTGGCGTTGGACAATCCGCGTTCGGCGATGGTGTTTGGTGGGTTGGCGGGGACGGTGTCGGGGGTGACTGCCGGGTTGGCGGCTACTGATCGGCGCTTGGTGCCTTATGGTGCGCTGACTGCCACCTTCCATACCGGGTTAGGGTGTTTGATGGGGCCTTCGATACTGTATTTCTGTGTCAGAGGATTGGTTGGCTAGTGGCGCGTTCCCTGTGGGAGCCGCGCTTGCCGGCGATGGGCCGCAAAGCGGCCCCGCGATTTCAAGGTTGTTGCATAAATTGCCGGGGCCGCTTCGCGGCCCATCGCCGGCAAGCGCGGCTCCCACAAGTACAAGCGCATGCCTGGAAGTTGGTGATCAAGGCGTTTTCATCATGCCCAGTTCGGCATCATCGAGCAGCGCCTTGGCCAGGGCGCTGAGGTAGTGCGAGGCCCAGAGCAGCTGAGGTTTGTCTTCCATGAGCCCGTCGATGGTCAGGTCGCGAACATAGCCCATCAGTTCAGAGGCCTGTTCACGGGCGCTTTGGCAAGGGATTCCGGGTTCGATACGGAAAAGGGGATGGGTCTGGTTTTCACCTTGGAAGAAGGTGGTTTTGCCGACTGTGAATTGGGTTTCTTCGGTGGCCATGGCTTGATCCCCCTGAAGTTGTAACTGCCTGGGCTGGCCCTGCCGCCGACAACCCTGCGAAAGCGTCGGGCCAGGCTCATCATGATGCGGATTAATGCAGCGAGTGCGGATCGGCTGGCTTCTGGATTTGAGTTAGCGCCGATTCGAGCAATTTGCGCAGGGAATCCAATTCGTGCATTGACGTCATGATCAACAACGACACGGGTGATTTGGGCTGCATCAACATCGCCTGCTGGGCAACGACTTCTGCGCAAAGTGCGTAGTCGGCCGCCATCATCAGTGTGTCTTCGAGGGAGTGGAGATTGTAGGGTGGATCGGGGACTATCTTCAGCATGCTTACGCTCCAACAATGGTTGAGCTGCACACCGATC
Organism: Pseudomonas sp.; assembly: GCF_017744435.1. Lineage (GTDB taxonomy): Bacteria > Pseudomonadota > Gammaproteobacteria > Pseudomonadales > Pseudomonadaceae > Aquipseudomonas. The sequence goes on along the minus strand of NZ_JAGIBG010000039.1, from coordinate 37,477 downwards.
AGCCGTCAAGCATGGAGAGTGGCAACTGTACGCAGGTTGACGGACCGAGATTGTTGGCACTCGGCGCACTCAATGTGCCCGTACGTACAGCCGCCATAAGCGTATGCACACGAACAACAATCTACGGCCCGTCAAGGTCGGTCGCTGAATTGGCAGCGACCGGCCGAGACTAGGATCCACGTTGATCATGTGCAACGAAAAATGGGCGTCGGCAGTATCTTTGGGAAAGGTCCTACAAGGAAGGGGCTAAATCTGATTTTTTCAGCGGCTAGGCGTAACAGGATGTAACGCGTGAGCGTGCAGGCGCTATCTCTGCCGTGAATGGTCCAACTCAATTTTCCCGGCTGTACATCCGGCATTCAGCTAACAAAGCCAGCAAATTGGGCTCTCGTTCCCGGGCCTTCAGAAACACCACACCGATATGCTGCTGCAGCCGGTAGCGCGATTGCAGTGCAATCAACTTCACGCGGTTCTCGTAAACCGCTGCGATCCGCCCCGGCAGCAGCGCGAAGCCAACCCCCGAACTGACCATGCTCAGCAAGGTAAAGATGTCGTTCACCTGCATCGCCACCTTCGGCTCGAACCCGGCCTGCTGGAACACCCGTGCGCCGTCGCGGTGGGTGGCGAAGCCCTGGGTCAGGGTGATGAAGGTGGAGTCGGCCAGGTCCGCCAGGTCCACTTCCTGCTGCTCGGCGAACGGTGAATCGGTCGGCACGGCAAGGAAAATGTCGTCGGAGAACAGCGGCAGCTGCTCGCATGCCGGGTCCGCGACGCTTTCGTCCAGTGACACCAGAATCGCTTCCAGCTCGTGGTTTTTCAGGCGTTGCAGCAGGTCGACGTTGGAGCCCAGGGTCAGGTCGATGTTCAGTTCGCTGCGCCGCAGCTTCAGGCCCATCACCAGCTTTGGCACAGTCTTGACGGTCAGCGAATACAGCGCGCCAAGGCGGAAGCGTTCGGCATAGAAACCGGCCGCCTCGCGGGTCTGGCGCACCATCTGCTCGGCGTCCTGGATCAGTTGGCGGGCTTTCTTCTCCAGCACGTAGGCGCTTTCCAGCGGGATCAGCTGGCGGCCTTCGTGTTTGAACAACGGGCAGCGCAGGGCGCTTTCCAGGGAGTGGATGGCGCGGTGCACGCTGACTGCGCTGGTGGACAGCTCGGCGGCGGCGCGGCCGAGGTTGCCGCTGCGCATGAAGGCGAGGAAGGTTTCGAGCTTTTTCAGGGTCAGTTCTTCGTCGATCAGCATGCACAGGGGCCCGAGGGAAGTGAGCCGCTGATCATGCCACAGCAGCCAGCGTCATGGCGGCGTCAGGTTGCCCGGCAGCAAGCGCGCACGGCGCAGTTGCGCAAGGTTGCGCGAGCCGGTACAGAAGCAGGCGATGCGCAACTGACGCAGGAGAATATCGAAATGTTCCACCACGGCCTGGGTGGAGATCATTGCCGCATTCAGTACATTGGCGGCCTGGCCTACCAGGTCGGCACCGAGGCGAATGGCCTTGGCGGCATCGACGCCGTTGGCCACGCCGCCGGAAGCGATCAGGCCGATTTCCGGTACGGCACGGCGTACCGCCAGCAGGCACTGCGCGGTCGGGATGCCCCAGTCGGCAAACGCCAGGGCGACTTCGCGTTCTGCGGCGTTGCCGGCGCGCTCGGCTTCCACGGCTGCCCAGCTGGTGCCGCCGGCACCAGCCACGTCGATCATGGCTACGCCAGCGTCGTGGAGCATGCGCGCCACGCGGGGAGAAATGCCGGCACCGACTTCCTTGACGATCACTGGTTCTGGCAACTGGGTGGTCAGGGTTTCGATGCGTTTCAGCACCCCGCGCCAGTCACGATCGCCTTCTGGCTGTACGGCCTCCTGCAGTGGGTTCAGGTGGATGATCAGGGCATTGGCCCGCAGGGTGTCGACGGCGCGGCGTGCCAGGTCCAGGCCGTCGGCCTCTCGCAGCTGGGCCGCGCCTAGGTTGGCCAGTAGCGGCACATCCGGTGCCAGGCGGCGCAGCTCGCCGGTCAGGCCCTGGTCCTGGCCGCTGCGCAGGCTGACCCGCTGCGAGCCTACGCCCATGGCGATGCCCAGCGCCTGGGCGGCTTCGGCGAGGTGCTGGTTGATGAAGCGTGCGCGTTCGGCGCCACCGGTCATGGAGCTTATCAGCAGTGGGGCGCGTAGTGCTTGGCCGAAAAGTTCGGTGCCCAGGTCGATGTCGTCCAGGGCCATTTCCGGCAATGCACAATGTTCGAAGCGCAGTGCTGACCAGCCAGGGTCCACGGTATGGGCGGTGGTGCCGGCGGCCAATACGATATCCAGGTGATCGTCCTTGCGTTGGCTTAGCGGGGTTTTCTTCATGCCGGCTCCATGTCGAGGGGGCAGCAGTTGTATGGCGCTTGTGTTGTATAGATAAGCTGAAATATCAGGCAGCAGGGCATGCTGCTGGTTCCTTTGGCGGACACCTGCCAGTTGACCACCCGCCACCCCCCGCGTAGCCTTGCGTCTTCGAGGTTCTTCGGCCCTGCCGAAGCTAAGACGGGAACGCGGTACAAGCCGCGGCTGCCCCCGCAACTGTAGGCACCGACAACGGATCGACACAGCCACTGCGCCAACGCGCGGGAAGGCGTCATCCCGCCAGACTCTTTACCGGGCTGGAACGGTGCAAGCCAGGAGACCTGCCTCGAGACGATTTCGACTTTCAACCGGGCGGGGTGATCCGGTGGCGAACGAGCCCGGCCGGCCTGGCCCGCGCTTTCGTCCCGTGTGCCCGCGCCATCCTGCCAAGGGCAACGCGACATGAAAACACTGGCCAAGCTCCCCGTCACCATCGTTACCGGCTTCCTCGGCTCGGGCAAGACCACCTTGCTCCGCCACATGCTCGACAACGCCCAGGGCCGTCGCATCGCGGTCATCGTCAACGAATTCGGCGAGCTTGGCATCGACGGCGAAATCCTCAAGCAATGCAGCATCGGCTGCACCGAGGAAGAAGCCAGCGGCCGCGTCTATGAACTGGCCAACGGCTGCCTGTGCTGCACCGTGCAGGAAGAGTTCTTCCCGGTGATGCGCGAACTGGTCGCACGCCGCGGCGACCTCGATCACATCCTCATCGAGACCAGCGGCCTGGCACTGCCCAAGCCTCTGGTGCAAGCCTTCCAGTGGCCAGAAATCCGCAACGCCTGCACCGTCGACGCGGTGATCACCGTGGTCGACAGCCCGGCCGTGGCTGCTGGCACCTTCGCCGCCTACCCGGACCAGGTCGACGCACAACGCAAGCTCGACCCCAACCTGGACCACGAATCGCCGCTGCACGAACTGTTCGCCGACCAGTTGGCCAGTGCCGACCTGGTGGTGCTGAACAAGGCCGACCTGATCGATGCCGAAGGCCTGGCCAAGGTCCGTGCCGAAGTGGCTGAGGAGCTGCCGCCAGCGGTCAAGGTGATCGAAGCCAGCAGCGGCCGGCTGCCGCTTGAAGTACTGCTGGGCGTGGGCGCAGAGTCCGAGGCGCACATCGATGGCCGTCGCACCCATCACGATTCTCACCATGATGGCGATGATCATGACGATCACGACCACGACGCCTTCGACTCGATCTCCATCGACTTGCCCGAAGCCGACGAAAGCCTGCTGCTCGATGCCCTGACCCAGCTGGTGGTGGAGTTCGGCATCCTGCGCGCCAAAGGCTTTGCGGCCATCCCTGGCAAGCCGATGCGCCTGTTGGTTCAGGGCGTTGGCACCCGTTTCGACAAGCACTTCGACCGCGCCTGGCGCGCCGACGAGCCACGCATCACCCGTCTGGTGCTGATCGGCCAGGACCTCGATGCCGTGCAACTGGAAGCGCGCCTGCGCCAGGCCCTGGGCGCCTGACCCGTGCACCTGCTGCGGACCCAGCCCGGCGGCTTCGTGCCGGACGACAGCATCGCCGACCTCGGCCAGACACCCGCCGACCTGGTGATCCTCTGCAGCGGCGACTCGCACCTGGCATTGCTCGCCGAAACCGCCGAGCAACTGCCGGACGATTTCCCCAGCCTGCGCCTGGCCAACCCGATGCAAGTGCAGAACCATGCCTCGGTCGACCTGTATGTCGACGAGGTACTGCGCCATGCCAAGGTGATCCTGGTGTCGCTGCACGGCGGTGTCGGTTACTGGCGCTACGGCGTCGAGCAGCTGGTCGAGCTGGCAGCACGCGGTGTGCAACTGATCCTGGTGCCCGGCGATGACCGCCCGGACCCGGAGCTGACCGGCCTCGGCACGGTCATCGGCGAGCCGGCCGAGCGTCTCTGGCACTACCTGCGCCAGGGCGGCAAAAGCAATGCCGTCAACCTGTTCAAATGCCTGGCCAACCAGTGGCTGGGGCGCGATTACCGTTGGGACGAACCGCAGCCTTTGCCGCGGACTTCGGTGTATCACCCGCGCAAACCTAGCGCGCTGCTCGAAGACTGGTACAGCCAGTGGAACCCCGAATACCCGGTGGCCCCGCTGTTGTTCTATCGCTCGCACCTGCAGGCCGCCAACACCGCCTTCATCGACGTGTTCTGCGAGCGCTTGCAGGCCGCCGGCCTCAACCCGCTGCCCATCGCAGTGGCCAGCCTCAAGGAAAGTGCTTGCCTGGAACAGGTCGAGGCCTGGCTGGACGACGTGGGTGCGCAGGTGTTGATCAACACCACAGGGTTTGCCTTGTCCAGTCCGGAACGCCCCAACCTGCGCCCGTTCCGCCGTGACATCCCGGTGCTGCAGGCCATCTGCGCGCAGGATAACCAACCCGGTTGGGAGGCTAGCGAGCAGGGCCTCGGCGCTCGCGACCTGGCCATGCACATCGCCCTGCCGGAACTGGACGGACGCATCATCACCCGCCCGGTGAGTTTCAAGGACATGGCCTGGCGCAGCGAGCGCAGCCAGTCCGACGTGGTCTGCTACCGCGCGCACCCCGAGCGCATGGACTTCGTCGCCGAGCTGGCACGGCGCTGGGTCGAACTGGCGCGCCTGCCCAATGGGCAAAAACGCGTGGCCCTGGTGCTGGCCAACTACCCGACCCGCGATGGCCGCATTGGCAACGGCGTCGGCCTGGACACCCCGGCTGCCGCCCTGAACATCCTCAAGGCGCTGCAGGCCGAGGGCTATCCGCTCGCGGAGCTGCCAGGCAGCGGCACGCAATTGATTCATCAGCTGCTTGGCGGCGTCACCAACGACCTCGAACACCTCGACCAGCGCCCCTGCGCCCAGAGCCTGAGCCTGGCGGACTATAAGGCGGCGTTCGAACGCCTGCCCGAGGCCAACCGCCTGGCCGTGATGGAACGATGGGGGCCGCCCGAGCAGGATCCGATGTACCGCGCAGGCCGCCTGATGGTAGCTGGTTTGCGTTATGGCCTGACCTTCGTCGCCATCCAGCCGGCGCGTGGCTATCAGGTCGACCCCAGCGCGGTCTACCACGACCCGGACCTGGTGCCGCCGCATGGTTACCTGGCGTTTCACTTCTGGCTGCGCCATGCCTTTGCTGCCGATGCCGTCATCCACGTCGGCAAGCACGGCAACCTGGAATGGCTGCCCGGCAAGGGCGTCGGCCTTTCCGCGCAATGCTGGCCGGACGCGCTGCTCGGCCCGCTGCCGAACATCTACCCGTTCATCGTCAACGACCCTGGCGAAGGCGCCCAGGCCAAGCGCCGGACCCAGGCGGTGATCATCGACCACCTGATGCCGCCGCTGACCCGTGCCGAAACCTACGGGCCCTTGCGCCACCTGGAGCAGCTCGCTGACGAATTCTACGAAGCCCAGTTGCTCGACCCGCGGCGCGCGCGTGAGCTGCAGCGCGACATTCTGGAACTGGTCAAGGCCAACCACATCGACCGTGAGTTGCAGCTGGAAGGCCAGCTGGACGATGCCGCCGTGTGGCTGCCGCGCCTGGACACCTATCTGTGCGACCTCAAGGAGTCGCAGATTCGCGACGGCCTGCATGTATTCGGCCAGTCGCCGCAGGCACGCCTGCGCATCGATACCTTGCTGGCCTTGCTACGGGTGGAGCGTGGCGATGGCCGCGGTGGCAATGCCAGCTTGTTGCGAGTGCTGGCCAAGGCACTGGCGCTGGGCTTCGATCCGCTCGATTGCGACCTTGGCGAGGCCTGGTCAGGCCCGCACCCGGCGCTGCTGCAGGCCGTGCAAGAGGGCGCTTGGCGCACCTGTGGCGATACCCGCGAGCGCCTTGAGTTGCTTGCGCTGCGCATCATCGAGCAGGCACTGGAGGGGGATGCGCAATTGCCCGAGCAGTCCGAATGGCAGCCGGTGCACGAGGTGATAAAAGCCCTGCGCGAGCAGGTCGCACCGGACCTGGATGCGTGCGGTGCGGCAGAAATCAATGGGCTGCTTGCTGCGCTGGCCGGGCGTTTCGTACCGGCCGGCCCCAGCGGCGCACCCAGCCGTGGTCGCCTGGACGTATTGCCCACCGGTCGCAACTTCTACACCGTGGATGTGCGCAACCTGCCGACCACCACGGCCTGGCGCCTGGGGTTCGCCTCGGCCAACCTGATCCTCGAACGGCACCTGCAGGACCATGGCGACCATTTGCGCCAGCTGGGCCTGTCGGTGTGGGGCACGGCAACCATGCGCACCGGTGGCGACGACATCGCCCAGGCCATGGCGCTGATGGGCGTGCGCCCGGTGTGGGCTACCGGCAGCCAGCGGGTCGACGACTTCGAGATCCTGCCACTGAGCCTGCTCGACCGCCCACGGGTCGACGTGACGTTGCGGGTTTCGGGCTTCTTCCGCGATGCCTTCGGCAACCTGATCCGCCTGTTCGATGCGGCGGTGCAGGCCGTGGCGGCACTGGACGAGCCGGACGACCTCAACCCCCTGGCTGCACGGGTGCGCAGCGAGCGCGCCAGCCTGCAGGCGCAGGGCGTGGACGCCGAACAGGCGGCGCGGCAGGCGGGTTGGCGGGTATTCGGGGCCAAACCTGGCGCCTACGGTGCCGGCGTGCAGAACGCCATCGATGGCCGCTTGTGGCACAGCCGTGACGACCTCGCCGAGGTTTACCTCAACCATGGCGGCTACGCCTACGGCGCCAGCGATGAAGGCACCCCGGCGCGCGCCCAGTTCGCCCAGCGCCTGGGCCAGGTGCAGGCGGTGCTGCAGAACCAGGACAACCACGAGCACGACCTGCTCGATTCCAACGATTACTATCAGTTCCAGGGCGGCATGCTGGCGGCGTCGGAGACCTTGTCTGGCGGGGTAGTGGCCAGTTACCACGGCGACCACAGCCAGGTCGACCGGCCGCGGATCCGTACCTTGAAAGAAGAGCTGAACCGCGTGATCCGTGCCCGTGCCCTGAACCCGAAATGGATCGACGGGGCGAAACGCCATGGCTACAAGGGCGCGTTCGAGCTGGCCGCGACCGTCGACAACCTGTTCGCCTTCGACGCCACCACGCACCTGATCGACGACCATCACTACCAGTCGCTGGCCGATGCCTACGTGCTCGACCCGGCGACCCGCGACTTCATGCGCGAGCACAACCCCGAGGCCCTGCGCGACCTCACCGAACGCTTGCTGGAAGCCCAGCAGCGCGGGCTTTGGGAAGCCCCCGGTGAGTACCGCGAGGCGCTTGAGGAGCAATTGCTCGACGGCGAGGAACAGGCTTGAAATGAGTGAACCCGTACAATTCCCACTGGCAGCCGTGGTCGGTGCCGAGGACCTCAAACTGGCCCTGTGCCTGACCGCCATCGACCCGAAGATCGGCGGCGTGCTCATCGAAGGCCCACGCGGCATGGCCAAGAGCACCCTGGCGCGCGGCCTGGCCGACCTGCTGGGCGAGGGCCCATTCGTGACCTTGCCGCTGGGGGCGAGTGAAGAGCGCTTGGTCGGCACGCTGGATCTGGATGCCGCGCTCGGCCAAGGCAAGGCGCAGTTTTCCCCTGGTGTGCTGGCCCACGCTGATGGTGGCGTGTTGTATGTCGATGAAGTCAACCTGCTGCCAGACACCCTGGTTGACCTGTTGCTGGATGTGGCCGCCAGTGGCACCAACCGCATCGAGCGTGACGGCATTTCCCATCGGCACAGTGCCCGTTTCGTCCTGATCGGCACCATGAACCCCGAGGAAGGCGAGTTGCGCCCGCAACTGCTCGACCGCTTCGGCCTGAATGTGGCGCTCGATGGCCTGCCAGCCCCAGAGGCGCGCCAGCAGATCATTCGCCGGCGGCTGGCCTTCGACAGCGACCCGCAGGCATTCTGCGAGCAGTGGGCCAGTGCCCAGGCGCAACTGCGCGAGCGCTGCCAGGCGGCGCGCCAGGGGCTGGCGGCGATTGCCCTGGACGATCAGGCCCTGGCCTGGATCACCGAGCGTTGTTTCGCCGCCGGCGTCGATGGCCTGCGTGCCGACCTGGTCTGGTTGCGCGCCGCCCGTGCCCATTGTGCCTGGCGCGGTGGCCAGGCGATCGAGGAGGGGGATGTCGAAGCCGTGGCCGAGTTCGCCTTGCGCCATCGCCGCCGCACATCGCCCGATGCGCCAGCCACTTCGCCACCCGGTGCAGCGGATGGCCGCGACAGGCAGGACGAAGGCGGGCAGGGCGATTGGGGCGCGCTGCCAGCGCAGCCTGTGAGCAGCGGTGCGCGGCGAGAGGTGCCGAACTGGGCAAAAAAGCCCTGAGCATCCGCCAGCCAGGTTTGAAGATGGCGGATGCCATGCCCCGTGTCGGCAAACTGGCGGGTGCCAGCCGTGGCCGCGCCCGTGCGGCATCCTCTGGCCGGGTAGCCTGGCTGCCGACCTTGCTCAAGGGGCGCCCGAAGCTGCGCCAGGATCTTTGCTGGCAGCAGCGCCAGGCCCAGGCCAATGAACTGTGGCTGGTGATCGTCGACGCATCGGCTTCGACGCGGCGCCATCAGGCCCTGGCGCAGTGCAAAGGCCTGCTGGCCGAGTTGTTCGACCAGGCCTATCGGCAGCGTGCCCGTCTAGCCCTGCTGACGGCCAGCGGTGGCGTACCGCAATGGCAGCGTCATGGCCTCAAGGCGTCGGCAAACCTGCAGCCTTGGTTGCAGGCTCTGGGGGCTGGCGGCGGCACGCCTTTGATCGCAGCGCTCGAGCAGGCGCGGCGCTGGCTGCAGGCCCGGCAGAAAGCCCATCCCCACGAGTTGCAGCGCTGCCTGGTATTCACCGATGGTCGGCTGCAACGCTGGAATGCCGTGCACCCCATGCCTTGTTCAACGGTGTTGGTGGACATGGAATTGGCGCCAGTTCGCCTGGGCCGGGCACAACAGTTGGCCACGGAACTACAGGCCGACTATCAGCATCTTGAGCAATTCAAGGTAATGGAGTGAGTTAGGCGAAAGGGATAGGCGCGACACTATGTCGCAATAAGAAAGTTGCCTGGCAGGCCAATGAAAAGTTGTTCAAGTGCGTGCCGGGCACGCACTTGCAGGGACGCAGCGATATTACTTCGGCATCGACCAAGGCTGAAGGTCATAACCTTTCTGGCACAGTTCGGCGCGTACTTCCTCGATCAGGCTGGCCCATTGTGCAGGGTCGGAATAGATACGCGACGATACTTGTTTGCTGCCGATACGGGTGCTGGTCCGGTCAATCACCGCCAGGCTCAGCTCGCCGGTGCCGTTGGGCGCATCCCAGGCAACGCACTGGAAGGGTTCGAAGGCGTGGTCGGCAATCAGCAGTGCCTCGTTGACACGCAGCGGTGCATTCATGGTTCGGTCTCTCTATGGTCCCAAACATCGAAATTAGGTCCGCGTAACTGCTACGTCGCTTCAGGTGTTATCGCGATCCGCAGCGCGGGGTTACTCGTACTGATGCTCCAAGTTAGGGGTGGAGTCACACAGCGCGTGTAAAATTTTTTGCGAGTTACAAATTTTTTTGTTTCCCAGCGCCGCTGTGACGCCAACAAATATGAAAAATTCCCGAACGGTTCTGGCTGTGCAGAATCCGGCAGACAGACGGTCGTGGGCGGCGTCAAGTTCGTTGCTACTGTTAATTCGGCGCCGCAACTTACTGTTTTCATGTAAAAAACCAACAATTGGCGCCAAGGAACGGTCATGCACGAGACTGCCGCCCTGCGTCGCTTGCTTATCGTCGACCCCTGCGACGATTGTCACCGTCTGTTACCCGGCCTTGAGAGTGCCGGCTGGGAGGTTCACAGCTGTGGCCTGGACCTGGCCCTGGAGCATCGTTGCGATATCGGCCTGTTGCGCCTGCAGGCGTCGCACCTGCGTCATCCGGACGCGGTCAAGGACATGATCAAGCGCAGCAACACCGAGTGGATTGCCGTGCTCAACGCCGAGCAGTTGCGCATGCAGAATGTCGGTGATTTTGTCTGCGAGTGGTTCTTCGATTTTCATACCTTGCCTTTCGACTTTTCCCGCGTATTGGTGACGCTGGGGCGCGCGTTCGGCATGGCCCGTCTGCGCGGCAAGGGCACGGTGCGGGTGGATGGGCTGGAACATGAGCTGCTGGGTGACAGCCGGCCGATCCTGGAATTGCGCAAATTGCTCGGCAAGCTGGCGCCTACCGAATCCCCTGTGCTGATCCGTGGCGAGAGCGGCACCGGCAAGGAGCTGGTGGCGCGCACGTTGCACCGGCAATCCCAGCGCAGCGAAATGCCGTTCATCGCTATCAACTGCGGGGCGATACCTGAGAACCTGATCCAGTCCGAGTTGTTCGGGCATGAGAAAGGTGCCTTTACCGGTGCCCATCAGCGCAAGGTGGGGCGGATCGAGGCGGCCCATGGCGGCACCTTGTTTCTCGACGAAATTGGCGACCTGCCTCTGGAGTTGCAGGCTAATTTGCTGCGTTTTCTGCAGGAAAAGCACATCGAGCGCGTGGGTGGAAGCCAGCCGATACCGGTCGACGTGCGGGTACTGGCAGCTACCCATGTCGACCTGGAGAAAGCCATCGAGCATGGGCGCTTTCGTGAAGACCTCTACTACCGGCTCAATGTGCTGCAAGTGGTGACGGCGCCGCTGCGTGACCGGCATGGCGACCTGTCGATGCTGGCCAACCACTTTTCGCACTTCTACAGCCTGGAAACAGGCCGCAGGCCCCGCTCATTCAGCGATCATGCGCTGGCAGCGATGGGGCGCCACAACTGGCCTGGCAATGTACGTGAGCTGGCCAACCGGGTAAGGCGCGGGCTGGTGCTGGCCGAAGGGCGCCAGATCGAGGCCCAGGATCTTGGCCTGCAGGGCCTGGAGCAGGAAGAGCAGCCGCTGGGCACCCTGGAAGACTACAAGCACCGGGCTGAGCGCCAGGCGCTGTGCGATGTGCTGGACCGGCACAGCAACAACATGAGTATTGCCGCGAAGGTGCTTGGGGTATCACGGCCGACGTTCTACCGGCTGTTGCACAAGCACCAGATCCGCTGATCAGCTGGATTGGGCGATATGCCCGTCCGACAATTCCTCCAGCGGCTCTTCCTCGCCCGGTAGCGCGGTGATCACGCTGAAATCACTGACCTCGACCTCGCCACCGCCGTAACCGAGCAGGTGGAACGAAAACGCTTTGCGCACCGTCGGGTTATCGAAGCCGAATTCCATTTCCAGCGGTTTGTCGGCGGTTACCTGGATCTCCTCGGGCAACCCCAGCGGCACATCCTGCTCCAGCTCCTTGGCCTTGAGCTGGATATAGGCCGGGTGCTGCGGGTCCAGCGACCGTACCTTGACCCGCACGCGGGTATGCGAGCCCTCGGGCATTTCCAGGTACTGCGCGCCGATCAGGTTGTCAGCCCAGTCGTCGCGGATGCGTGCCTGCAACTGAATGGCGGACGGGCCGCCGAACTGGTAACGCAGGTTGAGCGGCGTCTGCAGCAGGGACTGGTCGAGCACGCCGGCCAGCGCGCCGATCTGTGCACCTAGGGTGCTGTCGCCGGGACCGAGATAGCGGGCCTTGTCGGCGATGAAACCTGGGCTTTCGTAGCGGCGGCAGCGCTGCTGGAAGTCGCACTCGGTGAAGACGCCCTTGCCATCGTGGTAGCGCAACATGCCGTTGGTGTAGGAAATCATCTCCCGGCCGCTGTCGTAATCGCGGTACAGCGAGCGCCCGCCAAGGGCGACCGGGATCGGCAGGGCAAAGTAGTCGAGCAGCGACGTGGCCAGGTCGATGTGGCCGTAGGTACCGGTCTTGATGTGCGGCAGTTGCGCTTGCTCCGGTGCCAGGGTCAGGTTGAAGCCCCAGGACGAGGCCAGGCGCACGCCATCAATACCGTGGGATTCGTCCGAAGTGACCACTACCAATGTGTCCTTGAGCACGCCCTGGCGTTCGAGGTTGTCGAGGAAGGCGCCGATCGCATCATCGAGGTAGGCAACCGCCGCTTGCTTGGCAGTGTCGTAACGTTGCAGGTATTCCTCGGGGGCGGAGTAGGGCTGGTGGGTACCAACGGTCAGCAAGGTCAGCATCCATGGGCGGTCTTGCTGGCGCAGCTGGCCGACATAATCCAGGGCGCCTTCGAAGAAGGCCCGATCGTCCTTGCCCCACGGGAACTCCAGGTAGTTCTTGTTGCTGAACCACTCAAGCCCGTGAACCGAGTCGAAGCCGATATGCGGCATGATCCGGTCCTTGGCCATGAAGCGCAGGCCCGCGCCTTGCAGGTAGTGAGTGGTGAAGCCAGCCTGGCGCAGCTGTGCCGGCAGGCAGGCCTGGTTGCGCTGTTGCTGGGTGAGCAGCTCGACACCCTTCGGCGTGCCATTGGCCAGCTTGTCGTAGTCGCCGCACAGCATCGCATACAGGCCGCGGATGGTCTGGTGGGTGTGCAATACGTAGTCTGGGGTGTTCATGCCGCGTTCTGCCCAGTGGCTGAGCTGGGGCATCAGGTCTTCGTCGAAACGGCTGTGCAGGGCCTGGCGGTTGGGGCGCACATAGGCGCCCGGGATGCCTTCCAGGGTGATCACCAGCAAGTTGCGGGCGCGGCCTGGCGCTGCCAGCAGCTTCTGCCCGCTCAGGTCATGCTGGGTCAGGCCGGCACTTGGCAGCGGTGTGACGGTGGTCGTCTGGCCGGCCCAGTGCTGGACCTGACGCTGCAGATCGCCGGTGGCGGCAGTCAGCAACTGATGGGGAAGGTTGTACTGGCGCCACTGGTCAGCCTCGCTCGGCGCCAGGTGCTGGCTGCCCCAGTGGGCCGCGAACAGCAGTGCCGGGATGGCCCAGGCCTTGCGCGTGAACGGCTTGCCAGGTTGGCGGCGGCTGCGCCAGGCGCTCCCCAGCCAGGCCAGCAGGCCGCCACCCAGCAATACGGGCAGCCAGGCATGGGCCAGGCCGCCACCGGTGGAGTTTTCCATGAACTGCGGGTCGAACAGGTAGCTCAGGTCGGCACTGTTCGGCAGCCTGCCAACGGCGCTGACCAGTTCGGCCGAAGCCACCCAAAGCGCGGCCCAGGCCAGCAGAACCGGCAGCGCCAGCCACCACGCGCGGCGATGCAACAGCAACACCAGCAGGCTGCCCAGCGCCAGGTCCGACAGATAGCCATAGGGGCTGGACCAGCCCAGCGCCGCGCGCACGACCAGGGGAATCACCAGCACCAGTGTTGCCAGGGCGAGTAGCCGGGTGCGAGGTGGGCCTTGCAGGTTCTTCACGAAAACTTTCCTTTTTGCCATGAAATCGTCACATATTTGTGCGCGATGATAACAGGCCGATACCAGGAAAGCCGCTGGCTACAAGGTTGGTAACCAATTGGGGCGCGATGCGCCCCGGATGTCAGAAGTAATACGGGAACTTCAGGCTGAAGGAAAAGTCCGGCGCATCATCTGTCAGGCCAATCGACAAGTTCGGTACGATCGTCAGGTTGTTGGAGGCTGCAAAGGTCAGGCCGACGTTGAAGTTGGCCGCGTTATAGTCGCTGTTGGTGATCGATTGCCAATCGCCGCCGTCAGGCTTGATCTTGCTCTTGCGGGCAAATTGATCGGTGACCGAGAACGACATACTCATCTTTTCGTTGAGGGCGAAGGCAATACCGCCGCCGATCTGCCAGGAATCACCGAGCTTCACGTCACCCGGTACCTTGGTGTCCACCTGCGGGCTGATGTCGCTGAACGAGTCCTGCAGGTTGTAGGTGTACGACAGGCTGCCGAACAGTACGGCGGGGTCGAAGGTCTTGACCAGCGAGATGCCCGGGGTGATGGCCCACACACCGTTGCCGGTCGGCAGGTCCTCAGGCACCGACAGGTTGTCGTTGCCCGCCACCTGCTGCAGCTTGATGCCGTACGGGTCCTTGCCGGTTGGCGCCTTCACGCGCAATGTGGCAACGGCATCCGGCCAGGTCTCGTTCTCATCAAGGAACTTGTAGGCGATACCGAAGTTGACGTCGCCGATGGTCGGGTCGCGAGTGACCGAAGCGTCGGACGTGACCCCGGCGGCGCCGCCGGCACCACCGGACGAGTAAGTGGATTCGCGATAGACGATGGGCACGTTGATGTCGAACTGCCAACGCTGGTCGACGTTGTAGCGCGCCGTCAGGTCCAGGGTCCAGTTGTCCGCCTTGATGCGGTCGATGTTGATGTTGCCGAGGAAGATCGAGTCCAGTGCCAGGAACCCGTTGAGCACCAGGGCGCGGGTGTCGTAGTGGGTGTAGGTCAGCCCGGTTTCGACGCTGAACTTGCCGCCCCCGAAGAAGCCGCTGGCTTCGTCATACAGGTTGGACACGCTCTGCGCCGGCTCCGAGTTGTCTTGCAGCGACTGCCCATAAGAGGCGCCGCTGCTGCCCGGCGTGCCGGTGGCCACGGTCTGGCCACCTTTTACCCCCTCTGCGGGGGACTTGGTCAGACGCCTCGGTGCTGGCTGGGCGGGGGCCTCCTCGACCTGCTTGAGCCGCTGTTCCAGCACCATCAGTGCGTTCTGTTGGGCTTCGTAGCGCTGTTTCAGCGCAATCAGTTCCTGTTTGAGTGCTTCGACCTGAGGGTCGGTTGCCGCTTGCAGCAGAGTGGCCGGGGCCAATGTTGAAATACAAACGATAGCTCTGAACGTCGACAAACGGTGCATGGATTAGCCGTCCCTTCTGACTACATACGATGAGACATGAGCGTAGTTCAGTATCCGAGATTGCGAAGGCCTTTGAGCTGCTCAAGATTGGCCCCCACGGAACCCGCCATTGGCGGACTGTCGCGCAGCACGACATTGAGTGATGTCAAGTTGCTGACACGGTTGCTGGCGCCCAGCAGGGTGGTGTTCTGCATCAGCCCGCCTTGGCCCAGGGTTTGCATTGAACTGCCCTGATTGCCGTTGGCGACGATATTCATCTGCACGCCATTGCTGGTGGACGACACGCTCATCGAGCCTGCGCCATTGCTCCCGCTCAGCGTGGAGCCCGCAGCCAGGGCCTGGCCCTGCGGCTGGCCGGCTGGCGCTTCATTACCCTTGGTGACGTTGATGTCGACATTGTTGTTTGCCGCGTTGAAGTCACCCGCGGCACGGACCACCTGGGTCACCCCCTGGGTCGTATTGAGGCCGCTGCCGCCGCTGACCGTGCCGGTCCCGGTGCTGCTGGTCTGCGCGCTGCCGGTGCCTTTTTCATTGATCATCGAGACATAGAACTGCGGCTTGATGGTCGATTGCTGGACCTGCATCGCCGAGGTCGCGCCAATCACT
The DNA here is from genome assembly GCF_017744435.1 of Pseudomonas sp. Taxonomy (GTDB): domain Bacteria; phylum Pseudomonadota; class Gammaproteobacteria; order Pseudomonadales; family Pseudomonadaceae; genus Aquipseudomonas. The sequence goes on along the minus strand of NZ_JAGIBG010000039.1, from coordinate 21,932 downwards.
TCGCCGTTGGCGTTCTGCCAGGTGCTGGTCATGACGATGCCAAAACTCACGATCCGCCCAGGCATCACGTAGCGTCCGCGCAGGCTGGCCAGTTCCTGGTCCTTCAGCTCTATCGGTTTGAACGTTTCGGCCTGGGTTGGCAGGCTGACGGCCAGGCAGACCATTGCCAGCCAGTGGGAAGTCTTCATGGAGTGCTCCCGGAGTGTCTTGCCCTACTTCATTGGAAGAAGGCCATTAGAAGAAGTCGCTTCGAATGAAACCGAAGTCCATCAATTCCGCATCCTTGACCGGGGTGAAGTTGCTGATGCGGTTCTTGGCGCTCAGCGGCAGCGGCGGGTCGAGCAGGATATTGTTCTTGTCATAACCCTGGCCGATCACGGCGAAGATGATGCCGTTCCAGCCCTTGACGAAGTCATCGAGCTTGAAGCGCTTGTGGCCCAGCACCGGGTCACCGATGTAGACCCAGCCGTTGTCGACTTTCTGCATCACCACGAAGTGCTTGTAGCCGCGGATGTCCATCAGTACGACCACCGGAATGCGGATACTGTGCAGCGTGTCAGGGGCAACCTTGTAGCCACGAGCCCGCATGCCCAGGCTTTCGACATATTTTTTCATGTCGAGCATGGAAAACCCTTGGGTACGGACCAGGTCCTCGTTGGCGTGGGCAAGCATGCCCTCGATCACCTGATGCTCATCCACGTCCAGCCAGTAGGCCTGGCGCAGGATGGTCGCCAGGGAGGCCGCGCCACAGCTGAAGTCGGTTTTCTGCTGGACCAGGTCGGCGAACTTGCGCTCGCGGATGCTCTGGATCGGTTTGTAGATCACTGCACCACCTGGCAGCACGGACAACGGCATCTGGGATGCTTCGGCAACACTGGCAATGCACAGCAGAACTGCCAAGGCGATAATGCGCATGTTTGACGCCCCCTGCCTTTTTCTTGTTAGAAAGAGGCTCCCCGAAGGGAGCCTCCAGACCGCAGTTGTTACATCGAGGTGTTGGAGATGGCCAGCGAGTTGCTTTGCTGGTTGCCTACACCTGCTGCCACGTTCACACCCAGGTTGCCGCTGCCACCGTTCACCGAACCACTCAGGGTCGCGGTGTTGGTCACAGGGTTGGCCCAGCCGGTCGGGGTCAGCACTTGGAACGACACGGTGTTGCTCAGGGCATACTCGCTAGACTCGCTGAAGCTCTTCGAGATGCTGTCCGAGGACTGCGAAGCTTTCTCGTGGGCTTTCTCGTAGGCCGAGGCACTGGCGCTTTCCCATGCCGATGCGTTGGCCTTCTCGTAGGAGGTATCGCGAGACTTGTCATAGGACGAGTCATGGCTACGGTCATACGAAGAGTCGTAGGCCTTGTCGAAGGACGAGCTGAGCGACTTGTCGAACGACGAGTTGTTGGCCGACTGATGCGACTTGTCGACAGAAGCGTCCAGCGAAGCGCTGAGCGATGCGTCGAAGTCGGAGCTGCGCGAGCGGGTGAAGTTGCCGAAGGTCTGCGACGACGATGCACTGCCATTGGCGCTGGCATCGAGCGAGGCGCTGACCGTGGTGTTGGACGACGAGCTGTGGTTGTTGCTGGCGCTTCCGTTGGCAGCGTAGTTGTTGGAACCGCTGGCGCTCATGCTGTTGCTGCCGCTAGAGCTGCTGCTGTTGGAGCCGCTGGCGGTCATGCTGCTCGAGCCGCTGGAGCTGCTGCTGTTGCTGCCGCTGGCGCTGGCGCTCTTGCTGCCCGACGCGCTGTAGCTCGAGCTGGAGCTCTTGTCGACGCTGGCATCGAATGTGCCGCTACGCGAGGACGAACCACTCGAGGACGTGGTGAGAGACAGCGTGTCGACCCGGTAGGTGCGGTCGGCAGCGTTGTTCACCTGCAGGCCAGGGCCGCTCTGGTTGGCCGAAGCAGTTGCGGAGGAATTACCGACAGGTGCGGAGTTGTTGGCGATGGCCATGCTGTTTTTCTGCTGGTTGAGATCGCCGCCAGCCACGTTGATGCCGATATTGCCGCTGCTGCCCTGGGCCGAGCCGCTCATGACAGCGGAGCTTTGCGTCGACCAGTTGTTGACCTTGTTGTTGTTGCTGCGTTGGGTGATTTCGGCAGTGGCGGTGGAGGTGCCAAAGACGAAGCTGTTGTCGATCGCTGCATTGTCGGACGAGGTATTGGCAATAGCCGACGCGTTGGCCTGCTGGTTGCCGTTACCGGCCGCCACGTTGACACCCACGTTGCCACTGGCACCCGCGCCGGAGCTGCTCATCTCGGCTGAGTTGATGGTGCCTTGGTTGTTGATGGTGTTACCGGTGCTTGTCTGGCCATCATTGGCTCGGGCAGTGGCGTCGGTAAGCACCGCACGGGCAGGTGGGGTGTGGTTGTTGTGGTGGTCGTGACCACGACGATCGTTTTGCTCCGCTTGTGCAGCAACAGCCATGACCGCAGCAATTGCGAAAACCAGAGGCTTGATTGCCATCGAGGGTTTCATGGTGTTTCTCCGTTCTTTAGGTTAAGTGTTGTTCTTACCTGTTACCTGCAGGGTCAGTTTGCGACCCGTACGCTCAGGGTGTTTGCCGTCTGGTTGCCCACCCCGGCGCTCTGATTCAGCTGAATGACCCCGCGGCTACCGGTGAATGCCTGGTCACTGGTGGTGACATGGCGATAGCCGGGTGAGGTGTCAGATGGATCGGAGCTTTTGATCAGCGCCACGTTCTGTTGCAGCAGGACGCTGTCATCGATGCTTTGCGGTTGTGTACTGATGCTGATGCGCAGGGCATTGGCCTGCTGGGTGGCAGCGCCTGCACTCTGGTTGACGCCCAGTGCGCCGCTGCCTTGGCTGAAGGCATTGCCCTGGATACTGGCGCTGGCGCCCATGTTGGGGTCGACGATGGACAGTTGGCGCTGGCGGATCTGCGTGGTTGCTGCGGCCTCGTGGCCAGTGGCGATTGCCCGGGCGTTGGCTTGCTGTTGGCCATCACCCGCGGCCTGGTTGACGCTGAAGTTGCCTTGGTATTGTGCGCCGGAACTGTTGATGTTGGCGTCGTTGAGCACCGGAACCGGTGATTGCGCCAGCGCCGAGGCACTGCTCAACAGGGCCAGGGTAAACAGCGTCTGCCTCATGTCATTTGCCTCCCGTAAGGATCTGCAGTGGGGCAAGGCCGCGCTGGACGCTTGAGTTGACCATGTTGGAAATGCCATTGCCCGCACCGCTGCCACGGCCAGCCGCCTGGTTTGACAGCTGCGTCTGGTTGCCGATCTGGCCGCCAAGGTTGTCGGTCGGTTGGGTGATCAGCGAGGAAATGCCGGTGCCGCTGGTGATGCTGGCGAAGTCGCCATCGCTCAGCTCGTTGGTCTGCCTGAGAACATACGCGGAAGGGTTGGCGTTGGCGGTGGTGGGATTGGGGTCGGGCGCCAGAGGCGCTCGGGTGGCCATGCGCGGCTGCACGTCACGGGTGATCACGATGAGGCCGTTATCGGCCTGAACGGGCAGCGCCGAACCCAGTGCACAGCCGACCAGCAACAGGCGAAAAACGCCTCTATCCAGTTTCCCCATGACGGCTACTCCTTCTTAGAGCGCTGGTCTTGATCAGCGTTGCGAAGGAGGTGAGCGAAAGCCGTGCCGTTTTTGGATATTTATTGAAAATCAGCAGCTTGAGGGCATTGCCTGAACTAACCGTCAAATTGCTGTATCAGGACTGAGACAAATTTTCAGGGATATGGCGTTTGGCCCAGCATTTGCGTTACTCGAAGGGCATTTTTAACGAATGTTTCACCACCTTGACACTGCCCCCACAAATGGCTGGGAGCCCACAGAAACGGGGGCTTGGCCTCAGCCAGGTGTGTCATGGGGTTAACACTCGGTGGGGCAGAGTGGGGGTTTTCCCTGCAGCAGGCGCTGAACTGCAAGCAGGGCCGTCGCACTGCGTTGCGGCCAGTCTCCCTCGATGATCTGCAGCGCTTGCCCATGGTGCTCCAGCCAGCGGCGGCTGTCCTCGAAGAACACCTGGCGGTCGGCAAGATCCGGCTGGCTGCGCTGACCGTCGGCGACCCACCCCACCCCTTGCGGGCTGAGCAGCAGGTGCAGGTCGTAACGGCGGGCCAGCAAAGCCTGTTCCAGCCAGGGTGGGCAAGCGTCGAACAGGGCATGGCTCCACAGCATGTTGCTGAGCAGGTGGGTATCGAGGATCAGCAGCTCAGGTGCCTGCTGGCGGGCCTGGTCTTCCCAGGCCAGCTGGCCGCGGGCGATGGTGGGAATATCGGCATAGCAAGTGTCGCGGCATTCCTGGTCGATGAAGTGGCGTACATACTCACCCACCACGATGCCGCCGAAATGCGCCTGGATTTCACCGCTGAGCCAGCTTTTGCCGCTGGATTCGGGGCCGCACAACACCAGGACCTTCATGGATGCACGCTTCATGGGTGTACCAGGGCGGGGTCACGGCGCCATTCCAGCCAGCCGCGTACCGCGATCAATGTCAGTACGGCAAAGAACCCGGCCGTGAAGTACAGCTGCTGGTGCAGGTACTGGCCGACATAGACTACATCCACCACGATCCACAGTGGCCAGCATTGCACGCGCTTCTGCGCCATCCACAGTTGCGCGACCAGGCTGAAGCCGGTCAACGTGGCATCCAGCCAGGGCAGGGCGGCATCGGTCCAGCCGGCCATCCCCGCACCGAGTGCCACACTCAGCAGCAACCCTGCCAGCAACCCGCCGAACAGCGCCCGGGCTGGCAGGTGCGAGACCTGGCGAGCGTCCTCGACCCGCTCCGGGCGCTTCCACTGCCACCAGCCGTACAGTTGCAGCACGGCGTAGGCCAGCTGCAGCAGCATGCCCGAGTACAGCTTCACTTCGTAGAACAGCCAGCCATAGATAAGCACCATGACCAGGCCGATCGGCCAGCACCAGGCGTTCTGCTTGACCGTGAGCCACACGGCGGTGACGCCGAGTACGGCGGCGATGAGTTCGAGGCCGGACATCGGCGATCCTTGGTTGGCAAAGGGCGGCGATTGTAGCTTGCGCAGGCCAGGAGGTGTAGCGCCCAACCGGCACCGGCCCGCTCACGGGCCGGTGATCACACCCGGCTCAGACCCGGAACTGGCGCAGCAGCTGTTCAAGCTCCTCGCTAAGCTGCCCCAGGGCCACGCCCGCATCGCTGGACTGGCGTGCGGCATCGGCGGTCTGCTGCGACAAGCCGGCGGTGTCCAGCACATTGCGGTTGATCTCCTCGACCACATGCGACTGCTGCAAGGTGGCACTGGCGATCGAAGCGTTGAGGGCGGTGAGGCTGTGCAGCGCCTGGCTGATGGCATCCAGGCTGGAACCGGCCTCGCGGGCTTGCTGCACGGTCTGGCGCGAGGCCTCGCTGCTGGTGTCGATGGCCTTGACCGCCGCATCCGACTGGCCTTGCAGGTGCTCGATCATGGTGTGGATTTCCGCCGTCGACTGCGCGGTTCGTTGTGCCAACAGGCGTACCTCGTCGGCCACCACGGCAAACCCGCGGCCCTGCTCGCCAGCGCGAGCGGCTTCGATGGCGGCGTTGAGGGCGAGCAGGTTGGTCTGCTCGGCGATGGCGCGGATCACCTCCAGCACCCCGCCAATCTTCGTGCTGTGCCCGGCCAGCTCACGGATCACTTGCACGGCCTGCTCGATGGTCGCCGAGAGGCGGTCGATCTGCTGCAGGCTGCCGTTGATGGCTTGCTGGCCGTATTCAACCTGCTGCTGTGCGGCGCGCATCTCACCGGCGGCCTGTTCGGCCGTCTTGGCCACGTCCTGCACGGCATAGGTGACTTCGTTGACCGCCGTCGCCACCTGGTCCATCTGCAGGGACTGCTGGGCGCTGTGCTGCTGGGCGGCGCCCGCATTGTCGCCGACGTGCCCGGCCGACTGCGCCAGGGCGTGGGCAGCGCCCTGAAGCTGGCCGACCACCCCTTGCAGCTTGCCGTTGAACTGGTTGAAGTGCTGGCCCAGGTGGGTGATCTCGTCACGGCCGTGGGTGTCCAGACGGCGGGTCAGGTCGCTTTCGCCGCTGGCGATGTTGCCCATGGCCTGCACCGCTTCCTGCAAGGGGCGGGCAATACTGCGGGCGATGAGCATGACCACCAGGGCCATCAGCACGGCGATGGCCAGGCCGACCAGCGAGGCATCACGCAACTGGCGGGCGAATTCGGCCTGCACATCGTCGACGTAGACGCCGGAACCGATGATCCAGCCCCAGGGTTTGAACAGTTGGACATAGGAGGTCTTGGCCACTGGCTCGCTGGCGCCTGGCTTGGGCCAGCGGTAGTCGACCGGGCCGGCGCCCTGGCTGCGGGCGAGGGCAACCATTTCGTTGAACACGGCGAAGCCGTCCGGGTCGCGAATGGCGGAGAGGTCCTGGCCATCGAGCTTGGGGTTGGCCGGATGCATGATCATCTTCGGCCCCAGGTCATTGATCCAGAAATAGTCGTTCTGGTCGTAGCGCAGTGCCCGCACCACTTGCAGTGCCTGTTGCTGGGCCGCCTCGCGGCTGAGCGTGCCGGCGGCCTCCAGGCCCTGATAGTAGGCCAGCACGCCTGCGGCGGTCTGCACCACGTGGCGGGTCTTTTCCGCCTTGGCCTGGTACAGGTCGCCATGGATCTGGCGCAGCATCAGCAGGCCAAGCATCACCAGCATACCCACCGCTACTACCAGAATCAGCCACAGACGACGGCTGATCGACATCGACCGCAATGCCTTCATCGAATCCACTCCTGCCTTGTTCTTTTTATTCAGGTGCATCCAAGCACGCTTTGCAGGCGGCAGGCACCCGACTAATGGCTAAGTGCTAGTTATTGGCTACTCTGCCACAAGCTGCGCGCGCCTTTGTCATGCCGCTTTGGTAGGATCTCGGCCGCGCAAGATGAAACCTTTAGCCGGGGTGAACTTTTCCCCTGGCGCAGGTCCCAGCAGTCGCTGTAAAAAGGCCGCGCCGCGTGCGGCAATCACAAGCAAACCAAGAACAAGGAGCCTGCAAGCAGCAGTGCTTCATCGGGGGAACAATGGATTTTTGGACTGCCTTCCAGGCAATTATCTTAGGTGTGGTCGAGGGGCTCACGGAGTTCCTGCCGATTTCCAGTACCGGCCACCAGATCATCGTCGCCGACCTCATCGGGTTTGGTGGCGAACGGGCCATGGCGTTCAACATCATCATCCAGCTGGCCGCGATCCTGGCAGTCGTGTGGGAGTTTCGCAGCAAGATCCTCGAAGTGGTGTTCGGCCTGGCCAGCCAGCCGAAGGCCCGGCGTTTCACTGGTAACCTGCTGCTGGCGTTCATGCCGGCGGTGGTGCTGGGCGTGCTGTTCGCCGACCTGATCCACCAATACCTGTTCAACCCGATCACCGTGGCGACGGCGCTGGTGATCGGTGGCGTGATCATGCTCTGGGCTGAACGTCGCCAGCACACCGTGGCGGTGGAGCATGTCGACGACATGCGCTGGACCCATGCCCTGAAGATCGGTTTCGTGCAGTGCCTGGCAATGATTCCGGGTACCTCGCGCTCCGGTTCCACCATCATCGGCGGCCTGCTGTTCGGCCTGTCGCGCAAGGCGGCCACCGAGTTTTCGTTCTTCCTGGCAATGCCGACCATGGTCGGTGCGGCGGTCTATTCGGGCTACAAGTACCGCCATTTGTTCGAGCCGAGCGACCTGCCGGTGTTCGCCCTCGGCTTCGTGACCTCGTTCATCTTCGCCATGATTGCCGTGCGCGCGCTGCTGAAGTTCATTGCCAACCACAGCTACGCGGCCTTTGCCTGGTACCGCATCGTCTTTGGTCTGCTGATCCTGGCGACCTGGCAGTTCGGCTGGGTCGACTGGTCGACGGCGCACAGCTGACATGGCACGGGCACAGAACACGGCGCCACGCGGCGCCGAACGCACAGCAGGTGTGCGCAATGCGCGCCTGAAGCTGTTGCTGCTGGGGGTGTTGTGCCTGTTGCCGGTGCTTGGCGCGGTACAGATGGGCTGGAGCGGGCAGACCTGGGTGCCGCTGGCGTTGTACCCGCTGGTCAGCCTGATCAGCCTGCTGCTGTACTGGCAGGACAAGCGCCAGGCCCAGGGCAATACCTGGCGCACGCCAGAAAAGGTGCTGCATGCCAGCGAGTTGCTGGGGGGCTGGCCCGGCGCGCTGGTTGCCCAGCAGCTGTTCCGGCACAAGACACGCAAACTGTCTTACCAACTGGTGTTCTGGGGCATCGTGCTGCTGCACCAGGTGTTCTGGCTCGACTACCTGTTCCTGGGTAGCCGATTCCTGCCGTTCAACTGATCAGCTCAGCAGGCCTGCCTGCAGCCGTTTTGGCAGCCGTCGCACCACCAGCTGGTGCGAGCGCTGCAGCAGGTCGCACAGTTCATCCCGGCCCATGGGGTAGGGTGGCGTCATGCTGATCCACTTCGCCCGCGCCAGATAAGGCGCCGGCCGCACGCCGGGCCGGTCGCAATAGCCCAGAAACAGCTCGTCGGCGACCTTGAACGACAGCCCCGCTCCGGCCAGGTCGAGCACCGCGAACATCTTGTTGCCGGCCACGGAAAACACCCGGATGCCGCCCCATTTGTAGTCTTCCCGCGCGCCCGGCAGGCTCAGGCAATAGGCCGCCACCTGTTCTTCGGTCATTTTTTGCTTAGACATAACGCTCCCCGCACGCTTCGAACGATGCCGCCAGGTGATCTATCCATGCCCGCACGGCTGGCAACAAGCCACGTCGATGAGGGTAGACCGCCTGCAGGTAGCCGCCTGGCAACGACCAGTCCGGCAGCAGCTTCACCAGCTCGCCGCGTTCCAGTTCCTCTTCGCAGAACATGCTGGGCAGGGCGGTAAAGCCCAACCCGGCGCGCACGGCGGCGTTGCGCACGACAAAATCGTCAATGGCCAAGCGTGGCTCCAGGGCGATTTCCTGCTGACGGCCATTGGGCCCGTGCAAGCGGAAGTGCACCAGCCGGTCGGCTTCGGCGGCGCCCAGCACTGGGAGCGTGGCCAACTCGGAGGGCTCGCGGATATGGTCGGCAAAGCCGGGGGCTGCCACCAGCTGCATCTGCGCCTGGCGCAGCCTGCGGGTCACCAGTGCCGGGTCTTCATCGCCCAGGTCGCGTACGCGCAGGGCGACGTCGATGCCTTCGGAAATCAGGTCGACACGGCGATTGAGCAGGACCATGTCCAGCTGCACCTGCGGGTACTGTTCGAGGAAACGGCTGATCACTTCCGGCAGGAACGCATGGGCCAGGGCTACCGGGCACGACACGCGCAGGCGGCCGCGCGGTTCGCTGCTCATGCTCGCCACTACCTCGTCGGCAGCCTCGGCCTCCAGCAGCATGGCCTGGCAATGGTGCAGGTAGCGCTCACCGACGGCAGTCAGTTTGAGCTGGCGCGTCGTGCGTTGCAGCAGGCGGGTGCCAAGGCGCTCTTCCAGTTCGGCAATGCGCCGCGACAGGCGCGACTTGGGAATGCCCAATTGGCGGCCGGCCGCAGCAAAACCGCCGGCTTCGACCACCTGGGCAAAATAGAAGAGGTCATTGAGGTCTTGCATGGGGCTGTCTCACTGTTCTACCTGTGGGACAAACTAACGCATTTTTACTGACTTTTCAGCCATTCGGCATCCCGGTAGGATTCTCTCCATCGTGATCGCCCACCGCCGCGGTCTTCATTCACAGGAGAGTCCCATGAAACTGTTGCATATCGATTCGAGCATCCTGGGCGACAATTCCGCCTCTCGCCAACTGAGCCGCGAAGTGGTCGAAGCCTGGCAAGCCGCAGATCCAAGCATCGAAGTGGTCTACCGTGACCTGGCTGCCGACGCCATCGCCCACTTCTCGTCCGCCACCCTGGTGGCTGCCGGCACCCCGGAAGAAGCCCGTGACGCCGCCCAGGCCTTCGAAGCCAAGCTGAGCGCCGAAACCCTGGAAGAATTCCTCGCCGCCGACGCCGTGGTGATTGGCGCGCCGATGTACAACTTCAGCGTGCCGACCCAGCTCAAGGCGTGGATCGACCGCGTGGCCGTCGCCGGCAAGACCTTCCGTTACACCGAAGCCGGCCCGGAAGGCCTGTGCGGCAACAAGAAAGTGGTGCTGGTCTCCACCGCCGGTGGCCTGCACGCTGGCCAGCCGACCGGTGTTGGTCATGAAGACTTCCTCAAGGTGTTCCTCGGCTTTATCGGCATCACCGACCTGGAAGTGGTCCGTGCCCACGGCCTGGCCTATGGCCCAGAACACCGTACCCAGGCCATCGACGCCGCCCAGGCGCAGATTGCCAACGAGCTGTTCGCTGCGGCCTGATCGCCGGCGACAAAAAAAACGGCTGGCGCCCCGTGCGCCAGCCGTTTTTTTCATCCAGTTTTCATCTGCCGGTGGTAAGGCCGGATCTATGCTGACGCTATCCTGATGCCTGCTGCGCGATAGCTGACCGATGAACACTCCCCGCTGTTTGCTGGCATTGCTGCTCGGTGGCCTGTTGGCCCATGCCGAGGCCTCCCCGTGGGTGGCCGGTCTGCATCACATGACCCTTGACGACCCGGTCGACGCCAGGCCGATGCAGGCCCTGGCGTTCTATCCATCCCATGGCACACCGCGCAATATCCGCATCGACGGCTACCCCATCGACGTTGCCGAAGAGGCCCCGGTAGCGCTCGGGCAGTTTCCGCTGCTGGTGCTGTCCCACGGCAACACCGGCAGCCCACTGGCGTTGCATTACCTGGCCACCTCCCTGGCCCGCCAGGGCTTTGTCGTGGTGGCGGTGGTGCACCCGGGCGACAATGCCCGGGACCACAGCCGCCTGGGCACGCTGAGCAATCTTTATGGTCGCCCCTTGCAGGTCAGCGAGGCCATCACGTCCGCCCGCGAAGACGCGTTGCTTGGCCCTTACCTGAATGACGGCAAGGTCGGTGTGATCGGCTATTCGGCCGGCGGTGAAACCGCGTTGATCCTGTCTGGCGCCCAACCTGACCTGGACCGCCTGCGCCGTTATTGCCTTGAGCGCCCAGGTGATGCCGATGCCTGCAAGACCCATGGCGTGCTGATTGCCGACCGCAGCGAGCTGGCGCCCAAGGCCGACTCACGGGTCGGCGCGGTGATGCTGATGGCACCGTTGAGCCTGATGTTCGGCCGCCATGCCCTGGCCGGGGTGAAGGTGCCTGCGCTGATCTACAGCGGCGACAGTGACCAGCTGGTAGCGGTGGACCGCAATGCCGAGGAACTGGCGCGCAAGTTGCCGATCACCCCGGACTACCGCTTGCTGGCCGGGGCCGGTCACTTCGTGTTCATGGCTCGCTGCGACGATGAGCAGCATGCGCGCATGCCGGCGCTGTGCAAGGACGCCGACGGTGTCGACCGGCGCCACATTCACCATTCGTTGCAGCGCGATACGGCAGCATTCTTCACCCAGGCCCTGGGTGCGCCTCAACCTGCCGAGCGTTCAGCCGCGACGACTGCGCCGCGCCAGTAGCAGCGTCAGGCCGACCCCGGCCAAGGCCAACAGGGCCGCGACGCAGAAAATAGAGGCATAACCCAGGTGCATCGCCACCGCGCCCATCACCGGGCCGGCGATGGCCAGTGCCATGTCGAAGAACACCGCATAGGCCCCAAGCCCCGCACCACGGCTGCTGCTCGGCACTTGCTTGATCGCTTCGACGCCCAGTGCCGGGTACACCAGCGACAGGCCGAAGCCGGTCAGGCCGGCCCCGACCAGCGCCCAGGGCGGCGAGGGCGCCAGCCACAGCAGGCTCAGGCCGAGCACTTCGGTGGCCATGCAGGCCATGGCCACGTTGTAGCCACCAAAGCGGTTGACCGCATTGACGAACAACAGCCGCGAAATGATGAAGCACAGGCCGAAGGCGCTCAGGCACCAGGCCGCACCGACCCAGCCACGCTCCAGGTAATAAAGGGTGACGAAGGTGGTCAGGGTGCCATAGCCGATTGACGCCAATGTCAGCCCCAGGCCACAGGGTGCGACGCGGCCGAAGGCCGACCAGAACGGCAGCCGCTCGCCGCGCGTCACCACGACCTCCGGGCGTTTGCGCAGCACCAGCAAGGCCACTAACGCCAGCACCAGCAAGGCCGGGCCGAGCACGCTGAAATCCAGGCCGGCCACCGCCAGTACACCGACCGGCGCACCGATGGCGATTGCGCCGTACGAGGCGATGCCATTCCACGAGATCACCCGCGCCGTGTGTTCCGGTCCCACCTGGCTGATGCCCCAGCTCAAGGTGGCGACGCCGATCAGCCCCTGCGCCAGGCCCAGCAGCACACGGCCGCCGAGCAGCAGGGCCAGGCTCAGCAGCGGCACCTGCAGCGACCAGGCCGAGAGCAGCGTCAGCACCCCGCAACCGGCGATGCCCAGCAGGCCATAGCCAATCGCCTTCTTGCCCCCCAGGGTATCGGCCACGCGCCCGGCGAAAGGGCGGCTGAGCAGGGTGGAAAGGTACTGCAGGCCGATAGTCACCCCTGCAATCACCGCCCCGAAGCCAAGCTGGTCGTGCACATAGCTGGGCAGCACCGCGATCGGCAGGCCGATGCAGAGGAAGGCAATGAAGGTGTAGAAGACGATCGAGAGGATCTGCAGGGTAATACTGAAGGTACTGCTGGCAGGGGCGGGCTGTTGCGCGGTCATGGGCTCTTTCGCGGGCGGGCGGTTGGGCGTGCCCTAATCATGGCCGCTGCGCGAAGTAAATGAAAGCAGGCTAACGAATTATTCATCGGGGAGTGCCAGCCTGTGGGATTGGCGGCGGATTCTTCGCGGGTAAACCCGCTCCCACAGGGACCGCACTGTACTCAAGGGCAGTGCACATCCCTGTGGGAGTGGGTTTATCGAGGCGTCGAACCGCCGCGAAGAGGCCGGCCCAGCCACCCAAAGGCGACCAGGCCAGCTCAGCTACCTCAGACCACGACGCCCTGGCTACGCAGGTAATCGTCATAGGTGCCGCTGAAGTCCACCACACCATCAGCGCTCAGCTCGATGATGCGGGTCGCCAGCGACGACACGAACTCGCGGTCATGGCTGACGAACAGCAGGGTGCCCGGGTAGTTTTCCAGCGCCAGGTTCAGCGCTTCGATCGATTCCATGTCCAGGTGGTTGGTCGGTTCGTCCATCACCAGTACGTTCGGCTTCTGCAGGATCAGCTTGCCGAACAGCATGCGACCTTGCTCACCACCGGAAATCACCTTCACCGACTTGAGAATCTCGTCGTTGGAGAACAGCATGCGCCCCAGGGTGCCGCGGATCACCTGCTCGCCGCTGGTCCACTGGCCCATCCAGTCGAACAGGGTCATGTCGTCTTCGAAGTCGTGGGCGTGGTCCTGGGCGTAGTAGCCCACTTCGGCGCTGTCGGTCCACTTCACGGAACCGGCATCCGGGGTCATCTCGCCGACCAGGGTGCGCAGCAGGGTGGTCTTGCCGATACCGTTGGGGCCGATGATCGCTACGCGCTCGCCGGCTTCGACGGTGATGTCGAAGTTCTTGAACAGCACCTTGTCATCGAAGGCTTTCGCCATCTTCTCGACGACCACCGCCTGGCGGTGCAGCTTCTTGGTCTGCTCGAAACGAATGAACGGGCTGACACGGCTCGAAGGCTTGACCTCGGCCAGCTGGATCTTGTCGATCTGCTTGGCACGCGAAGTGGCCTGCTTGGCCTTGGAGGCGTTGGCCGAGAAGCGGCTGACGAAGGTCTGCAGCTCGGCGATCTGGGCTTTCTTCTTGGCGTTGTCCGACAGCAGCTGCTCGCGCGACTGGGTGGCCGCGGTCATGTATTCGTCGTAGTTGCCCGGGAACAGGCGCAGCTCACCGTAGTCCAGGTCGGCCATGTGCGTGCACACGCTGTTGAGGAAGTGCCGGTCGTGGGAAATGATGATCATGGTGCTGTTACGCGCCGTGAGGATGGTTTCCAGCCAGCGGATGGTGTTGATGTCCAGGTGGTTGGTCGGCTCGTCGAGCAGCAGCACGTCCGGGTCCGAGAACAGCGCCTGGGCCAGCAGCACACGCAGCTTCCAGCCCGGCGCCACTTCGCTCATCGGGCCAAAGTGCTGTTCAAGCGGAATACCCAGGCCCAGCAGCAGTTCACCGGCGCGGGATTCGGCGGTGTAGCCGTCCATTTCGGCGAACTCGGTTTCCAGCTCGGCGACGGCCATGCCGTCTTCCTCGGTCATTTCCGGCAGCGAGTAGATGCGGTCGCGCTCGGCCTTGACCTTCCACAGCTGGCCGTGGCCCATGATCACGGTGTCGATCACGGTGAATTCTTCGTAGGCGAACTGGTCCTGGCGCAGTTTACCCAGGCGGGTGTTCGGCTCGAGCATGACCTGGCCGCCGGACGGCTCCAGGTCGCCGCCGAGGATCTTCATGAAGGTCGACTTGCCGCACCCGTTGGCACCGATCAGGCCGTAGCGGTTGCCGTTGTTGAATTTGACCGAAACGTTTTCGAACAGCGGCTTGGAGCCGAACTGCATGGTGATATTAGCGGTGGAGATCAAGGAGCTTACCTATCAATAACTTACGTGGCTTCTTCGCAGCTACGGACCAATTTCGGACCAATCTGGAGCTTTTCCAGCTCCTGCCAGTCGTTGGACGAGTTAATCCAGCGCGCATAAGTCGATAAGAGCATCTGCACGCTATGCCCGAGCTGTTGGGCGATAAATGCGGGGTTGAGACCAGACATTAAGCATATTGTCGCATAGGTGTGGCGGCAGTTATACGGGGGGCGGTACCTGATCCCCAAACCTTTCAGGATTGGCCGCCATTGGTGGTGCAGGTCCGACGTCTGCTTGACGTGCTCCCCATTCTTCCCGGGCGGGAAGACGAACGACGATTCGGTGAATTGCCCTTTGCCCTGCCTGCGGCGTTCTGCGTACTGCTTGGCGAACTCCAAGGCGTGCAAGGCCCTGTCGTTGAGCAGCACAAACCTATCCTTCCCCGTCTTCGTCCTTTCCTCAACCACCCCCAGTGCGATGGTTCTCCGCACGTGGGCGGTCTTCTTGGTCGTGTCGACCGCATCCCATCTCAATGCCAGGCCTTCGGACAGACGCAGGCCAGTGAAAAACATGAACTCGAAGAATGCGGCATAGATCTGGCTGGGCCAATGAGGGTGCTTGTAGAGCTCAGCGATGATCGTGTTTGCCTCGTCCAATGTGAAGGGATCAACTTCCTTCCTGGAGCGCGCTGGCAGTTGAATGGCTTCCGCGGGGTTTCTCGTGATCAGCCCGTCAAGCACCGCTGAACGCAGGATGGTCGAAAGCTTCACCATTGCATTGCGCTTGACCGATGGTGATGTCCAGGTGATCGAGGCGACAATCCGCCTCAGCAGCGTCGAAGTGATCAGATCAATGCGAACAAACGCTAGATGGGGCACCCAGTACAGATTCAGGGTGCCCTTGTAGTTGAGCCTGGTGCCAGCTGCGATCTCACGGCTGTCCAGCCACAGCTGGGCGTACTCGCCGAACGTTGGGACACCGCCCACGACGGCTGCGGAACTGGGAAACAGCTCCGCGTATTTGTCGTGGTCCAAGAGGTTGAGCTTGATCAGACTGTTTACTTTATCGCGAAGCTGGGATGCAGCCTTGATGCCTTTTTGTGTCGGGGGGTAGGGAAGGGTCTCACTTCGGCGAGTACCTTCCCACATGAACCTGAGCCGGAGCGAGCCGTAGTGGACGTCGATGCCAGGGGGTAAATCCATTGGCTTTCCAGCCATTCGTCATACCTCTTCTTGCTGTAGATGATCCGGCCGCCGTGCTTCATCCAGACGCCCTCGGGGATTGCCCCACGTAGGCGCCGGCCCTCCAAGGCACGCTTGGTGCAGCCGAGCAGGTCGGCCATTCGCTGTTCGGTGACTTTATCGACGTCACCGGAGCGTTCATTTTCCATGGGATGGTCTCCACGCCGCCGGTGGCGGCTGGTTGGTGGTCAGGCCAGGTCAGCCAGGGCGAACACGATGCCGCGGCAGTACGGCTCTCCATCCTCAACCACTTCGAAAGTGGCGTGCGGGATGTCGGTCTTGTATGTCCAGCTGTAGCCTTCTTCCTTGCACCAGCAGGCCTCGATAGGCATGGCATTGGCCTTGCGCTGGTAGTACTTCATGGCCCCGTCACTGTCGTGATCGTCGAGGCAGTCAGGGTCTGGAAGTGGGCCATCCTGGTCGACGTAGGCATAGCCTCCGTCGTAGCAGCCAATCTCTTCCCGGCGGGCGCCGTAGAACTCCATAAGGTCGTCGCTGGCTCCGCAGAGGATCACCAGGCCGGAGCTCTGTGCTGCGACGATGAGTGCGCCCGGGATGCGAGTTGGGTATTCAATGCCGGTCAGCTGGGCTGCCAGTTCTTCTTTCGTCATGGCGATAGCTCTCCATGCCCGCGCATGTCGGCGGGCTTGAGTTGTCGAATTGGGGGAGGAGGGGTTAGGCGAGTTCGGCCGCGAATGCGTCGACCAGTGCCTGGCTGGTGAAGTTGAGCGGGAGAGCGTCGGTGCTCTTGCCGTCGCTGATCAGCACCCAGCCGTTTTTGTAGAGGGTGCAGGTGTTGCTACCGTGCTGGACGCGCGCGATGGGCAGGCCGCCAAATGGCAGCCAGCGGTTGATGCGGTAGATCAGCTTCATCGCGGCGCCTTCCATACCAGATAGGCCATGAGCAGTGGTGCTGCGAGTGGGATCAAGAACATGGCATCAGCTCCTTCGGCACCTGGGCCGTATCGCCAGTGTTTAGGGTCACTATCGCCCTGCAGCCTGCGGTGAGGATCGTTGGACCACCGGCTAAGCGGCTGAATCCAGTGGGCCGGTTGTAGGCGAACGCTCGGTACCGGGAGTCTGTGCCATCCTGCAGCATGCCGAAGCCCTTGCAGTGCTTGTCGAATAGCGGGCCGCCCAGCGCCCAGTCTTCCCAAGGGTTGTAGCGCTTGGTGTGCTCGGTGGCCGTGGCCTGGTACCGGGCGAACACCCGCCAGGGGTTGCCGTACTGCGGCGGGACCAGGAACACGTCCAGGCCTTCAGCCTTGCCTACAGCCCACCCCAGCGCTTCGCCGGCCAGATCTGCCGTCTTCACTTCGATCAGGTCGGTCATGCGCGCCTCCGCTCGGGATTGCCATACTGGTCGTACTCCGGGCGCTCTGGCGGATATGCCTCAGCGGTGAGCGCCTGGTCGATGGCGGCGCGCAGGTTCTCGTTGTAGTTCTCGCCGAGCACGCGCCGGTTTGGCTTGCCCATGTAGTGGCCAATGATCTCGATTCCGATGCTGTAGTCGCCGTCCATGCCGTTCGAATGGCTTTCGAAGCTGACATCCCAGCAGCAAGATTCCAGCGCGTTGAGGCGGGCCCGGTCTTGGCGCAACTCCTCCAGCTCGGTGCTGGAGACGATGGTAAAGTGAGTTTTCTTCTTGCTCACAGGCGATACCTCTCATCAATCCAGCGCCCAGGCGCCAGTGCGGGTGTAGGTTCGGGTTGTGTTTCGTGCGGGGAGAGCTGGCGCTGGTTGCCGGCCTGCAGCTGGCTGTCGGGGATGCAGCTGATGCCGACCCCATTCAGCAGGTAGCAGGTGACGCCGCGCTGGCTGTCGTGCTGCACGTCGATGACGTTCTCGGTTGCGCTGGCGCCGGTGGCCAGCAGCAGGAGGCAGAGGGCGAGGCGGGTCATGGCTGCACCTGCTGGATGTGGGATTCGACCCAGTTGCGCATGCGCTGCCATCGGCTTTCGGGCGTGTCCCGAATCAGCTTCCAACGCCCAACATCGTCCTGCACGAACTGACCTGGGCTTTCATCGTTCTCGAAAACGATCTCGGCGGCCAGTGCCTCAGCGATGCCGAAGGCCTGTGCCACGCTCTCGCGGTCGTGGGCGTCGATCAGGCTCATGTCGAGCCCGCGCTTAGCGCCGAGCGCACCCAGGGTGCAGAACTGACCATCGGCCTCCAGCGTGTCGGTGACCAGGCGCTTGTCGGGCATGGCGTCCAGGGCGTCGCGCAGCTCGACCAAGAAGGCCTGGCCACGCTTGCCCCGGATGGCTGACGCGACAGCGCCCCGCCAGCAGATGAGGCCCCAACCACTGCAGTCGTCGCTGTATCCGCTGCGGCTCATGGCTTCACCTCGCGGCGCGCCCACCAGCACACAGGGCCGTCGTCGGTGTCGTGGATGGCTAGGCAGAACCAGCCGTCACCCTCGGGCTTGCCTGGCTCCCAGTAGCCGCAATGCGGCTCGCCGGCTTCGAAGTAGCGCTCAGCGACCTCTTCAGGCGCGTCGGTTTCTAGGTAGACCATGACGAGTTGCAGGCCCTGCTGCGCGATCCAGGCTTTGCACTTCTCGCCGTCGCCCTCGTCGAAGTCGGGTAGGTCGGGATGCTCGAACATCCCGTATTCGTCGCGCACGACCGGCGCCGGCTGGATCAGCTTGATTTCTTCAGGCATGACGATTCCTTGGCCGCCATATCGCGGCAGTGAATAGAGGGGAGAGGGGGCTACTGCTTGTAGGAGAACAAACGTGCTTTGGTAACCAGGCGGCTCTTTACGCGAGCCCGGTTACATCACGAGAAGCTTCGACAAACTCGCACAGTGCCCAATGTTTGGCCGTGAAATCGACCAAAATTCCTCTATCAAGCTCGTCTTGGGCGGCTTACATACCGGCTTTCGCGAGCTTTGCTGAGCGAGCGGAGGCGCAAGCCAAACGACTGACGCCGGGCTGGTGCTGTGGAGGAACGGTGAAATGGGGCTAGATAAGCCCCATTAGATCAGAAGACGGTCTTGATGACCTTCACGACGCCGTCAATGAGGTCTTGGACGTCGGCGTCCTTGGGGTCGGCGGCGCGTTTGTGGCCACAGTTGTTACGGACATCGCCGAGAAACTCGATGTGACGGGACTGCGCCTGATCGATTACCCCTGCTGCTTTCAGCGCATGGTTGAGCGGGTTTATGGTCGTCAGCGTTTTGGGTAGGCCGTGTTTAGCGGCGACCTCCTTCAGATGCCCCTCCAAAACCACCCCGGCAATAGCGCCCGCAGCGCGCGCAAACCCTGCCTTCAGCAGCCCTCGAGCCGTGTCCAATTCCGAGTCAAAAAGGTCGGCTTGTACCAGTTGTTTGATGTCGAAGAGGGAGCTTTCGAACCGGCGTTTCACTGACTCGAGAATCGCAATCTGTTGAGTAATCAGCGAGATTGCTGTTTTCTTGCCTATCGTAGCGGCGTTAGGCCTCGGCCGCGCGATACCTTGGCAGGCGTCCTCAATGCGGTAGGTGTCGAGAGTGATTTCTCGGCGATTCTTTGGCCGCTCGTACAGGCGGACGAAGTCTGCGTGACGGTCCGGCAGCAGCTGTTTTATGACCACAACGGCTTCCGAGTACCAGTGGTGGTAAGCGACGCGGAAGGGCTTCAACTGGCGGATATGTTCTTCCGCCAACTTCTCATCCCCTCCCACCTCCGCCAGTACCCAGTCCAGAAACTCCTCGGGCTGGACTTCGTTGTAAAGCGAGTTGCGGACGGATTGGGCTTCACCGACTAAAGCGTCAAGGTCCTTCCGGTACTTCTCTAGGTTCGTCTCAGTCATTTCGCATCCCATGATGATCGGCCCCTCACTTTCCTGGTGGGGGCTTAACCTTCGAGAGTAATGGCAACCTGATGTGAACCTCAAGCCTTCAGGTTTTCTCGATTCCGTTCTGCACAGTCCACGCTAGGCCTGGTCGTTCAGCGTGCTTGGGCGTCTCTGCGCTGGTAAACGACCAGTAAGGGTCGGGGCGGCCATCTCCTGGGTTGCTGGATCGGTTTTCTGTGGGCATGGGAATACCTCGCGGCTATAGTTCGCAACCATTTAGGCTTGATGGAGTATCAGGGTGTTTGGGCTTACAGTTGATCAATGGGCCATCATCAACGGTTTCGCGAATTGGTTCGCTGCCGCTGGGACGATATGTGCCGTAGTCGTGTCTCTCTATCTTTCGATGAAGACTGGAAAACGGAGCGCGGATCTCTCTGTGAACTTGATGCTCATGGCGGAGCCGGGAGCTGAACATCATCCAGAGCACATTGTGTTCAAGCTGGTGAACACAGGCGATAGGAGCTTTCATCCGGACTCTATTGGATGGGTTTTTGGCAAGAAAAAAGCCAGGAGCAGCTTCATTCAGATGTTTGATAGGGCGCTCAGCGACGACTTGCCGACACTTCAAGCGTCGGGAGTCGCACATAAATGGCTTTTCTCGGTAGATGATCAGCGGTGGTTTGCAAAGATGGCGGAATCATTAGGGGCTGACTGGAAGAGCAACATCAAGACGCTTCGTGCGCTCGCTACTACAACGACTGGCGAGGAGTTCCTTTGCGTGCCGGGGGAAACAATAATCGCCAAGATTAAAGAGCAGTGTCTTTCGCTCCATCAGGTCGCACCGAGCTAGTTATGCGGCTTTCAGCAGCGCTTCAATCACTCGTTGGCCGGCCAGCGGCGGTACCGCGTTTCCGGCCATGTGCATGGTCAGCCGATGGTTGTCTGGGCGAAGGGTGTCAGCCGGGAACGACATCGCGGCCAAGGCTTCGTTGGCGCTGAGCATTCGCATTCGATCGCCGTCGACCAAGGCCCAGCGGTCCAGGGTGGTGATGGTGCCTATCGGCCTGTTGATGTCGCGGCCGGTGGTGCCGGAGCCTTTGCCGTAGTAGGGCATGATGAACCGATCGCCGAAACGCTGGCGGCCGTTGCGCACCCGGTCCAGCGTGGCCTGGGCCCGGCCTGGTTTTTCGATCGGCGACCAGCGCCCAGCGTCGAAGTCGAGGAAGCTGCTGGCCGGCACATGCTCGCACTGTTGCAGCTGCAGCTGAATCGGTGCCTTGCTCTTGGTGCAGATCAGGAACAGGCGCACACGGTGCTGCGGGACGCCCAGGTCGGCACAATCTACGATGTGCGGCGCGACCTGGTAGCCCAGGCGCCGCATCGCATCTACCCAGCTGGGGTAGAGCACCCAGTTCACGAACTCGGGCACGTTCTCGACTACCCAGGCATCCTGTTTCAGCACCTCAGCAGCAGATGGAACTGCCCAGGCTGTGGAGCGCGATGCGTCATGCTCCGGATTTTCGCTCTTCTTGCCGCGGGCGTTGGTGAATCCTTGGCAGCATGGAGAGGCGATGCCGATGTCCGAGCGAGGGACCTTCGCCCAGTTCGCTTGTTGGAGGTCCTGGCAGACGTGTTCGGTGTTCTTATGGTTGGCCGCATGCCACTTAACTGCCTCTGGCCAGTGGTTTGCCGCCCAGAGAACCTGGACGCCTGCGGCGCGTGCGCCGGTGCTCCATCCGCCGAGGCCGGCGAACAGGTCGATTGCTGTGGTCATGGTGATTTCCGTGTCAGGCTGCTTTGTGAGTTTCTGGTTTCCAATCCGCCCAGCCAATGACGGGCATTCTGGTCTTGGGACTGAGGATCTTCTTGCCCTTCTCGTCGAGCAGGGCGGCCTTGCAGCGGATCTTGAGGTCGCGGCAAGCGCCGGCTTTCTTGGCCAGCTCGATGAATTGCTGGGCGTGCTGCGGAGTATCGAAGAGGGTGCTGAGCTGCTTGACCCTTTCGCCGGCCATGATGGCGTCAGCGTTTCGCTGAGGCGTTATCGTTGAATAGGGGAAGGCGCTGGCGGGCAGCGCCGAGTGATATGCTTCGCCGCTTACCAAACAAGGAGAGTGGTAATGGGGTTGCGGGAGCGGCATAAGGCTTTTCAGGAGTGGCTCACTCCAAGGCGCCGTCGGCGCGCTGGGATAACGCTGATCGTTGCCTGGATCGCTGTGACGGTAGTTTGGCCAAGCATCAACTGGGCTTGGATAGGTGGGCCAGGTATGTACATGCTCTTCACCGCTTGGCCGCCAGAGCTTCACGACAAGCGTTAAGGCGCTGGCGGGCAGCGCCGGAGGGTCAGGCGGCTTTGCGTGGCCTGGGTAAATTCATCTTCAGGCCTTCACCGCACCGTTGAACACGTCGAAGGTCTCGTACACAACCAGCCCGCCCTCTGTTACCGCGCCTTTGTTGTCGATCACATAGGCG
>NZ_JAGIBG010000038.1 GCF_017744435.1 Pseudomonas sp. | reverse complement strand
GCGTTATACCTTGGTCGATGGGCATGTCTGCCACGAGGCCTGAGTAACCCTGTAGGAGCCGCGCTTGCCGGCGATGGGCCGCGAAGCGGCCCCGCGATTTCAAGGTTGTTGCATAAATTGCCGGGGCCGCTTCGCGGCCCATCGCCGGCAAGCGCGGCTCCTACAGGGTTACTCAGGCCTCGTGGCAGACATGCCCATCGACCAAGGTATAACGCACGGCCGCCGGCAGGCAGTGGCCGATGAACGGGCAGTTTTCACCGCGTGACAGCCATTGCTCACCGGCAATCGTCGAGGCCTTGGCGTCGAACAGCACCAGGTCGGCGGCGCCGCCGACTTTCAGCTCACCGGCCGGCAGACGCATGGCCTTGGCCGGGCCGCTGCTCAGGCGGGCGAGCAGGGTCGGCAGGTCGAGCAGGCCGTCCTCGACCAGGGTCATGGCCAGCGGCAGCAGCAGTTCGACGCTGCTGATACCTGGTTCGGTGGCACCGAACGGGGCCAGCTTGGCATCGCGCTCGTGGGGCTGGTGGTGGCTGGAGATCGCCTGGATCACCCCCGACTTCACCGCCGCGCGCAGGCCGTCGCGGTCGGCGGCGGTGCGCAGTGGCGGCTGCACGTGGTACAGGCTGGAGAACTCTCGCAGTGACTCGTCGGTGAGGATCAGCTGATACAGCGCCACGTCGGCCGTCACCGGCAGGCCCAACTGCTGGGCCTGCTCGATCAGCCGTGCGCCACGGGCGCTGGTGATCTGGGTGAAGTGCGCACGCACGCCGGTCTGTTCCACCAGCAGCAGGTTGCGCGCCAGGGCCACGGTTTCGGCGGTCTCGGGGATGCCGGGCAGGCCGAGGAAGCTGGCCATGGCGCCCTCGTGGGCCAGGCCACCCTGGGCCAGGTCGCGGTCCTGGGAGTGGAACACCACGGTCAGGTCGAAGGTGGCAGCGTACTCCAGGGCACGGGCCAGGGTACGGTTGTTGGGGATTTCCTTCAGGCCGTTGCCGAAGGCCACGCAACCGGTGTCGCGCAGGGCAACCAGCTCGGCCAGCTGCTCGCCCTCCAGGCCCTTGGTCAGGGCGCCGATCGGGTAGACCTTGCTGTTGGCCGCTTCGCGGGCGCGGTCGAGGATCAGCTCGGCGACCGCCGAGGTATCCAGCACCGGCTTGGTCTGCGGTGGGCAGCACAGGCTGGTGACACCACCGGCCACGGCGGCGCGGGTTTCACTGGCGATCGAGCCCTTGCGGCTGTAGCCCGGCTCGCGCAGCGAGACGCCGAGGTCGACCAGGCCGGGCGCGGCGATCAGGCCTTCAGCTTCGATCGTGCGGCTGGCGCTGAAACCGGCCGGAGCGGCGCCGATGGCGGCAATGCGCCCACCGTCCAGGTGCAGGTCGGTGACCTGGTCCAGGCCGCTGGCAGGGTCGATGACCCGGGCGCCAAGAATGCTGATGGTCACTGGGCGTTCTCCTGGTCGAATTGACGTTGCGCGTTCTGCCCGCTCATGGCCATGGACAGCACGGCCATGCGCACGGCGATGCCGTAGGTGACCTGATTGAGAATCACCGAGTGTTTGCCGTCGGCCACCGCCGATTCGATTTCCACGCCGCGGTTGATCGGGCCCGGGTGCATGACGATGGCGTCGGGCTTGGCGCCGGCCAGGCGAGCGGTGGTCAGGCCGAACAGGCGGTAGAACTCGCCTTCGCTGGGCAGCAGGCCGCCGGCCATGCGCTCACGCTGCAGGCGCAGCATGATCACCACGTCGACGTCCTTGAGGCCTTCGGCGAGGTCGGTGTAGACCTTCACGCCATACTGCTCGATACCGATCGGGATCAGGGTTTTCGGGCCGATCACGCGGATGTCCGGGCAGCCCAGCGCCTTCAGCGCAAGCATGTCGGAGCGGGCCACGCGCGAGTGCAGGATGTCGCCAACGATCGCCACCGAGAGGTTCTCGAAGCTGCCCTTGTGGCGGCGGATGGTCAGCATGTCGAGCATGCCCTGGGTCGGGTGCGCGTGGCGGCCGTCACCGCCGTTGATCACGGCAACGTCCGGGCACACGTGCTCGGCGATGAAGTGCGCGGCGCCGGAGTCAGAGTGGCGCACGACGAACATGTCGGCGGCCATGGCTTCGAGGTTGCGCAGGGTGTCGAACAGGGTCTCGCCCTTGCTGGTCGAGGAGGTCGACACGTTCAGGCTGATCACGTCGGCCGACAGGCGCTGGGCGGCCAGCTCGAAGGTGGTGCGGGTACGGGTCGAGTTCTCGAAGAACACGTTGCACACGGTCTTGCCGCGCAGCAACGGGACTTTCTTGACGGCCCGGGCGCCGACTTCGAGGAACGAGTCGGCGGTGTCGAGGATCTCGGTGAGCAGTTCGCGGGGCAAACCGTCGAGCGAGAGGAAGTGGCGCAGCTGGCCCTGATCATTGAGCTGCAGCGGGCGCTTGGCGTCGATTGGCGTCATCGCGAGGGGACTCTTAAAGGGCGGAAGCGGTGGCGAGGTCCTGGCGCTCGAGGGCGAGCGGTGCGGGTCCGGTCAATTTTACCCGTTCATGGGCAGCCAGCGACAGGGTGGCGCCAAGTACATTGGGGCGGATGGGCAGTTCGCCGGCATCCAGGTCGAGCAGGCAGACCAGGGTGACACTGGCCGGGCGGCCGTAATCGAACAGTTCGTTGAGTGCGGCGCGGATGGTGCGGCCGCTCATCAGCACGTCGTCGATCAGCACCAGGTGCTGGCCTTCGACCTCGAACGGCAGCTCCGACGGGCGCACCTGCGGGTGCAGGCCGTTCTGGCTGAAGTCATCGCGATAGAACGACACGTCCAAGGTGCCGAGCGGGCTCTGGTCGGCCATTTCCGCCTGCAGGGCCTGGGCAACCCAGACGCCGCCGGTACGGATGCCGATGAAGCGCGGCTCGGTGATGTTGCGGCGGGCCAGATGGGCGCGAAGGTCGACAGCCATCTGCCGGATCAGGTCGGCGGGATTGGGTAGGCTCATTGCGTATCTCCTGGGGGCGCCGAGGGCGTTGTGATTGCCCCGACGTAAACGCGGGAAAAATCAGGTATTGGCCTCCAGCCAGCCTTGCAGCAGCAGGGCGGCTGCGATGGCGTCGACCGGGTTGTCACGGTAGCTGCCGCGCTGGCCGCCACGGGTCATGCGCTCGCCTTTGGCCTCGAAGGTGGTCAGGCGTTCGTCGTGAGTGTGCACCGGCAGGTTGAAGCGGCCATTGAGGCGGCGGGCGAACTTTTCCGCGCGCTCGCTCATTTCGCTCGGTGTGCCGTCCATGTTCAGCGGCAGGCCGACGACAATGGCATCGGGCTTCCATTCAGCGATGAGCCTTTCCACCTGGGCCCAGTCCGGCACGCCGTTTTGCGCCTTCAGGGTGCACAGCTCGCGGGCCTGGCCGGTGACCACCTGACCGACGGCCACGCCGATCTGTTTGGTGCCGTAGTCGAAGCCCAGCAGTAAACGCAGTTCGGTCATCAGGCGTGCCCCGCCTGGCTGGTCAAAAGGCTGAGGTTGATCCCCAGGCTGGCGGCGGCGGCGTCCAGGCGCAGGTCGCTGGCCAGGCCGAAGATGATCTCTGGGTCGAACGGGCAGTTGAGCCAGGCGTTGTCGGCCAGTTCGGCTTCCAGTTGGCCCGCTTCCCAGCCGGCATAGCCGAGCGTGATGAGGCTTTGTTTCGGCCCTACCCCGGCGGCGATGGCCAGCAGCACGTCCTGCGAGGTCGTCAGCGACAGCCCTTCCAGGGCCACGGTGGCCTGGAAGCTGCATTCGCTGCTGTGCAGCACGAAACCCCGGTCGGTCTGCACCGGGCCACCCTGGTAGATCGGCACCTGCAAGGTGCTGGCCGGCGGCGTTTCGTCCGGTCGCAACTGCTCGAGAATGTCGGCCAGGTTCAGCTCCTGTGGTCGGTTGACCACCAGGCCCATGGCGCCATTGGCGTTGTGCTCGACGATGTACGTGAGGGTCTGGGCGAAGTTCGGATCGGCCATGTGCGGCATGGCGATCAGGAACTGATGCTTGAGGTAGCTCGGGGTGAGGGTTTTCATGGGGGATAGTGTGGCGCCAGGTGGCGAGGCTGACAAGGTGCGGATATGTGTCAGATGTGCCGGCCTCTTCGCGGGCTCGCCCGCTCCCACAGGATCACTACAAGCCCAGGAATTGTGAGGATCCTGTGGGAGCGGGCGTGCCCGCGAAAGGGCCGTCGGATCAGTTACTGGACAGGCGGTCGCCGCGGGCGAAGCGCCAGGTGCGGATGATCTCCAGCCGGTCGAACTCGGCCAGGTCGCCGGTAAACGGCGCAAAAGGCGCCGCCAGGCGCACGATGCGCTGGGCCGCCTGGTCCAGCACCGGCTGCCCGGACGACTCCAGTACCAGCACCTCGTACAGCGAGCCATCGCGGTTGATCGACACCATCATCCGCAAGTTGCCGTAGATCTGTTGCCGGCGTGCCTCGTCGGGGTAGTTGAGGTTACCCACCCGCTCGACCTTCTTGCGCCACTCTTCCTTGTACCAGGCGCCCTTGTCGCGCATGGTCGAAGCCGCATTGAGGCGGTGAATCTTCGGGCGCTTGGCGTACATCTGCTGTTCGTTGGAAAGCTCCGCCTCAAGGCTGGCGATCTGGCTCGACAATTGCGAGCTGTCGAAATCCGGGGTAGCCGCTGCCGGCTTGGGCTGTGGTTTGCTTTCCTTGGGCTTGGGCTCGACCTTCTGCGCTTTCGGCGCCTTGGTCGCCACCGCGGATTTCTCCGGCACGGGCGGTGGTGCTACCTCCGGCTTGGCCGCAGGCGGCGGGGTGACCTTGTTGATCTTGCTGTCCTGGAACGGCGCCACCTCGGTGGTGGTCGGCACGGCTTTCTTTTCCAGGGTGCCGCTGCCCTGCTGATTGGCCTGTGCCTGGTAATCAGCCTTCTTCGGCGCCTTCTCGCTCTTGAAGGTGGCCAAGGTAATGTCCATGGTCTGGCGGATTTCCGCCGGTTTGACCACGGTAAAACCCACGCCAAGAATCAGCGCCAGGTGCACCAGGGCAGCCAGGAACAGGGTAAAGCCAAGCCGGTCCACCGGGCGAACGCGCGGTGGCAGCAGGTCGGAAGGGATGTCGGCAGGCAGCGTCATCAGGTATCCAGCAACCGCAGGGCGGGGCAGCAGCTCAGTCGAAAAGGACCGGCATCATACCCCACTCCGCGCATTTGCTCCGCGTCGGCGGTCAGCGCGCCTTGAGCTGGCGATCAATGGCATCCATCAGCTTGCCACCGATATCGGTGTTGTAGGCAGCGTCGATCTCGCGGATGCAGGTAGGGCTGGTGACGTTGATTTCGGTGAGGTAATCGCCGATCACGTCGAGGCCGACGAACAGCAGGCCCTTTTCACGCAGGGTCGGGCCGACCTGGGCGGCGATCCAGCGGTCGCGCTCAGTCAGTGGGCGGGCTTCACCGCGACCACCGGCAGCCAGGTTGCCACGGGTCTCGCCACTGGCGGGAATACGGGCCAGGCAGTAATCGACCGGTTCGCCGTCGATCATCAGGATGCGCTTGTCGCCGTCCTTGATGGCCGGCAGGTAGGCCTGGGCCATGATCTGCTGGGCACCCAGGGCCGTCAGGGTTTCGAGGATCACCGACAGGTTGGGGTCGCCCACCCGGTGGCGGAAGATCGAGGTGCCACCCATGCCATCCAGCGGCTTGAGAATCACGTCACCATGCTTGGCCGCGAATTCACGGATGATGTCCGGGCGACGGCTGACCAGGGTTGGCGGGGTGCACTGCGGGAACAGCGTGGCGAACAGTTTTTCGTTGCAGTCGCGCAGGCTCTGCGGGCGGTTCACCACCAGTACGCCTTCGCCCTCGGCCTGCTCCAGCAGGTAGGTGCTGTAGACGAACTCCATGTCGAACGGTGGGTCCTTGCGCATCAGGATCACGTTCAGGTCGGCCAGTGGGGCGTCCTGCTCGTCGCCCAGCTCGAACCAGCGCGCCGGGTCGGCGAACACCTTCAGTGGGCGCATGCGCGCGCGGGCCTTGCCTTCGCCCTGGTACAGGTCGCGCTGCTCCATGTAGAACAGCTCCCAGCCACGGGCCTGGGCGGCCAGCAGCATGGCCAGCGAGCTGTCCTTCTTGTAGGAGATGGACGCGATCGGGTCCATGACAATGCCGAGGCGAACGCTCATGGGGTGGTTCCTCTTGGCGGCCCGTGGCCGCGGTGAATCGAAAGAAAAGTGGCTCAGGGTGGCGCCGTGAACGCCGCGGGTCAAGGGGGTGGCAGATGGAACGGGCCCCCGGAGTGTGCTAAAAATGCCCTCAGCTTCAAGCTGTAAGCCATCCGTGGCTTGCCGCCCACACAGTGCAGCGATGGTAGCGCGACTTATGGAACAGCCCCTGAAGGTGATGGTGATCGACGATTCCCGCACGATCCGCCGCACCGCGCAGATGTTGCTCGGCGAAGCGGGCTGCGAGGTGATCACCGCCAGCGACGGCTTCGACGCCCTGGCCAAGATCATCGACCACCAGCCACAGATCATCTTCGTCGACGTGCTGATGCCCCGCCTGGATGGTTATCAGACCTGCGCGGTGATCAAGCACAACAGTGCCTTCAAGGACATCCCGGTGATTCTCCTGTCGTCTCGCGATGGCCTGTTCGACAAGGCCCGCGGCCGGGTGGTCGGTTCCGACCAGTTCCTGACCAAACCATTCAGCAAGGACGAACTGCTCGACGCGATCAGGGCCCATGTGCCCGGTTTCGCCGTGCCCGAACAACCCGCACCCTGACCGCGCCGCGCTGGCGCGGCCTTCAATTTCCTGATGGGGAAACAGCATGGCCCGCGTTCTGATTGTCGACGACTCGCCGACAGAGATGTACAGATTGACCGAATGGCTGGAAAAGCACGGTCACCAGGTGCTCAAGGCCAACAACGGTGCCGACGGCGTGGCCCTGGCCCGCCAGGAAAAGCCCGATGCGGTGCTGATGGACATCGTCATGCCCGGCATGAACGGCTTCCAGGCCACCCGCCAGCTGAGCAAGGACCCGGAAACCAGCGCCATCCCCGTGGTGGTGGTGACCACCAAGGACCAGGAAACCGACCGCATCTGGGCCTCACGCCAGGGTGCCCGCGACTTCCTGACCAAGCCGGTGGAAGAGGACGCGCTGATCGCCAAGCTCAAAGAAGTACTGGGCGCTTGACCACCCGCCCGCAGGGCGCGTCGCTGACCGCCTTCGAGCTGTTGCTGGACATCGACCGGCGCTGCCGCCTGCTGGTGGCCGACCAGCCGCCGCAGGACACCCGCCTGCAGCAATGGAGCGGCATCGGTTTTCGCATCGCCGGGCAGTGGTTTGTCGCGCCCATGGGCGAGGTTGCCGAGGTGCTGCGCGAACCGCGCAGCAGCCGCGTGCCTGGCGTGCAGCCGTGGGTGTTTGGCGTGGCCAATCTGCGCGGCCGGCTGTTGCCGGTGATGGACCTAAGCAGTTTCTTCGGCCTTGGCCCTGCTGCGCCAGGCAAGCAGCGGCGGGTGCTAGTGCTGGACCACGAAGACCTGTTCGTCGGCCTGTTGGTCGACGAGGTGCTGGGCCTGCAGCATTTCGCCCTGAGCAGCCTGGAACTGTCGCCACCGCAACCGCTGCTGCGGGCTGCTGCCCGCTTCGTGCAGGGGCACTTCCCGCGGGAACGCAACTGGGCGATCTTCAGCCCCTTCGCCCTGGCCCAGGCGCCGGGTTTTCTTGACGTGGCGCTATAGGATTTGCAAACGTGAACAAGCCGGCCACACCCGTCGCCCCCGCCAGCATGACCCCACGCACGCGCAGCATCGTGCAGATCACCGTGCTGTTCGTGATCCTGATCCTGTCGATCATCCTGCTGTTCGCCAACTTCGCTTACCTCAATACCCAGGCCAATCACGACAAGCAGTACATCGGCCACGCCGGCGAGCTGCGGGTGTTGTCCCAGCGCATCGCCAAGAACGCCACCGAGGCCGCGGCGGGCAAGGCCCTGGCCTTCAAGCTGCTGTCGGATGCGCGCAACGATTTCGAGCGGCGCTGGGGCTACCTGCGCGAAGGCGACAAGTCCACCGGCCTGCCTGCGGCACCGGCTGCGGTCCGCGATGAAATGGAGGCGGTGCGCCAGGACTGGGAAAACCTGCGCAAGAACACCGACACCATCCTGGCCAGCGAACAGACCGTGCTGTCGTTGCACCAGGTGGCGGCAACCCTGGCCGAAACCGTGCCGCAGCTGCAGGTCGAGTATGAGAAGGTGGTCGAGATCCTGCTGCAGAGCGGTGCTCCGGCCAACCAGGTGGTCGTCGCCCAGCGTCAGCTGCTGCTGGCCGAGCGCATTCTCGGTTCGGTCAACACCGTGCTGGCCGGCGACGACACGGCGGCGCAGGCCGCCGATGCCTTTGGCCGCGATGCCAGCCGCTTCGGTCAGGTGCTCGAGGGCATGCTGGGTGGCAACCCGGCCATCCAGGTGACCCGTGTCGAGGACGCTGACGCCCGCGCGCGCTTGGCGGAAATCGCCGAACTGTTCCAGTTCGTGGCCGGTTCGGTCGATGAAATCCTCGAAACCTCGCCCGAGCTGTTCCGCGTGCGCGAAGCGGCCGGCAACATCTTCAGTCTGTCGCAGACCCTGCTCGATGAAGCCTCGCACCTGGCCAATGGCTTCGAGAACCTGGCCAGCGGCCGCACCCTGGATACCGTCGGGGGTTATGCGCTAGGCCTGCTGGCGCTGGCTTCGATCATCCTGATCGGCCTGGTGATGGTCCGCACCACCCACCGCCAGTTGCATGAAACGGCCGAAAAGAACGAACGCAACCAGCAGGCGATCATGCGCCTGCTCGATGAAATCGAAGAGCTGGCCGAAGGCGACCTGACCGTCACCGTGTCGGTGACCGAAGACTTCACCGGCGCCATCGCCGACTCGATCAACTACTCGGTCGACCAACTGCGCGATCTGGTGGCCACCATCAACCACAGTGCCGAGCAGGTCGCCGCTGCCGTGCAGGACACGCAGAACACCGCGCGCCAGCTGGCCAAGGCCTCGGAGCACCAGGCCGAACAGATCAGCGAGGCGTCCGAAGCAGTCGGCGACATGGTCGAATCGATCGACCGGGTTTCTGCCCATGCCTATGAGTCGGCCAAGGTCGCCGAGCGCTCGGTGGCGATCGCCAACAAGGGTAACGAGGTGGTGCACAACACCATCAACGGCATGGACAACATCCGCGAGCAGATCCAGGATACCGCCAAGCGAATCAAGCGCCTGGGCGAGTCTTCCCAGGAAATCGGCGACATCGTCAGCCTGATCGACGACATTGCCGACCAGACCAATATCCTGGCCCTCAATGCGGCGATTCAGGCCTCGCTGGCGGGTGAGGCCGGTCGCGGCTTTGCCGTGGTCGCCGATGAGGTGCAGCGCCTGGCCGAGCGTTCATCCTCGGCGACCCGGCAGATCGAAGCGCTGGTGCGGACCATCCAGGCCGATACCAACGAGGCCGTCATCTCCATGGAGCAGACCACCGCCGAGGTGGTGCGCGGTGCGCGCCTGGCCCAGGATGCCGGGGTGGCGCTGGCCGAGATCGAAGGCGTTTCGCAGAACCTAGCCGAACTGATCCACAGCATCTCTGATGCAGCCCAGTTGCAGACCTCGTCGGCGGGGCAGATTTCCCACACCATGGCGGTGATCCAGCAGATCACCGCGCAGACTTCCGCCGGCTCCGGCGCCACCGCCGACAGCATCCGCCACCTGGCGCGGATGGCCAGCGAGATGCGCCGTTCGGTCTCCGGTTTCACCCTGCCGGCTCCCGCCGAGCGAAGCTGAGGAAAACCCATGGCTTCTGCCGTCGTAAGCCCCGAGCGCCACGATACCGTGGCCCTGGCCTGGACCCGGGCCGCCATACTCGATTGCCTGAGCCAGGCCCGTCAGGCCCTGGAGCGCTTTGCCGGCGAGACGGATGACTTGTCGATGCTGGCGTTCGTTGTGGATAACCTGCATCAGGTGCATGGCTGCCTGCGCATGCTCGAGCTGCGCGGTGCAACACGCCTGGCCGAAGAGCTGGAACTGCTGGCCAAGGCCCTGGCCGAGGGTCAGGTGAGCCCCCGCGGCGAATGTCTGGGGCCGTTGTTCCGTGGCCTGGAGCAATTGCCGTCCTATCTGGAGCGGTTGCGCGGAGCACGCCACGACCTGCCACTGGTGATGCTGCCGCTGCTCAACCAGTTGCGTGCCTGCCGTGGCGTCGAGCCCTTGGCTCAGGCCAGCCTGATCAGTGGCGCCGCGCAACGCTTTGCCGGTTCCGATGACCTGGCCAACCTCGACCTGTCGCTGGGCAACTGGCGGGAACAGATGCAGGCCGGGCCGGGGCGTGATGCCCTGCGTTCGGTGGTCAGCGCCCTGTGCGACGACCTGATGCGGATCAAGGAGCGTCTGGACCAGTTCGTGCGCGGCGACCGCCAACACAGTGAGGAGCTGGAGGCGCTGCTCGCGCCATTGCGCCATGTTGCCGACACCCTGGCAGTGTTGGGCTTCCAGCAACCTCGCCGGGTGATCATCGACCAGGTGCTGGCGCTGCAGGCATTGGCCCAGGGTGAGCGCACGGCGGACGACGCGGTCTTGATGGATGTGGCCGGCGCCCTGCTTTATGTGGAGGCCACGCTCAACGGCATGGTCCTGCCACTGGAGGAAGGCGGGCAGGGCGGCTTGCCCGGTTCCGACCTGGCCGAGATTCGCCAGTTGGTGCTGCATGAATCACTGTCTGTGCTGCAGCAGGCCAAGGACCTGATCGGCGATTGCCTGGAGTCCGGCTGGCCGCGCCAGCGCCTGCAGCCACTGCCGGGGCTGTTGCAGCAAGTGCGCGGCGCGTTGGCGATGCTGATGCTGCCGGCCGCTGCCGAAGTGTTTGCCGGCTGCGCAGGCTATGTGCTGGGCTGGTTGCAGCATTTGGAAGTGGAGCCACCGGCGGACGAACTGACCCACCTGGCCGACTCCCTCAGTGCCGCCGAGTGCTACTTGCAATGGCGCGTCGCCGACCCGTTGGCCGATGCTCAACCGTTCCTCGACATGGCCCGTGCCAGCCTGACGAAGCTGGGTGTGCAGTGCACCCATGCGGACCCGTCCCAGGCGCCGGATGGTAGCGATGGCATCGATGATGAATTGCGTGAGGTGTTCCTCGAAGAGGCCGGCGAGTTGCTGCCGGAAATCGAGCGCCACTGGCTGCGCTGGCGCGCCGACAACAGCTTGCGTGACGCCCTGATCGAAGTGCGCCGCGACCTGCATACGCTCAAGGGCAGCGGGCGCATGGTGCATGCCGAGGCGGTGGCCGAGCTGGCCTGGGGCGCTGAGCACCTGCTCAACCGGGTGCTGGAGGGGCGTATCGCCCTGACCCCGGAGGGTGCGGTGGCGCTGCAGCAGGTGTTCGTCCATCTGCCGGACCTGCTGGCCGACTTTGCTGCTGGCCAGTTGCCGCAATTGACCGAGATCGAACAACTGGCGAGCCACCTGCACGCCCTGGCCGAGAACGACACCCCGGTCAGCGCCGACATCGATGGCCTGGACCCGCAGTTGCTGGATATCTTCCGCAACGAAGCACAAGGCCACCTGGCCAGCCTGGAAGGCTTTCTGCAGGGCGCCGACGGCCAGGGCAGCGAAGTCAGCGACAGCCTGCAGCGCGCCTTGCATACCCTCAAGGGTAGCGCTGCCATGGCCGGCGTCATGCCGATCGCCGAGCTGGCCACCGCCTTCGACCGCCTGGTGCGCGAGTACCGGGGGCACCAGCTGCCGTTGCAAGCCGCGGAGATGCATTGGCTGCAAACAGCACATGGCCTGTTCCTGCAGGGCTTGGCGCAGCTGGGTAGTACGCCGTTGGCCGCCATCCCGGGCGCGGCCCAGCTGATCGAGCAGGTCGGCGAAGCGGTGGATCTGCGCCTGGCCAGCCTGCATGCCGAGCCTCAGCACACCCGCCCTGGCAAGCGCGACCCGCAGTTGATCGCCCGTTTCCTGGCCCAGGCCATGGACATCCTGCTGGATGCCGAGTCGTTGCTGTCGCGCTGGCAACAGCAGCCCGGTCAGCGCGAACCGCTGGATACCTTGCTCGATGAGCTGACCAGCCTTGGCCACGCTGCGCACCTGGCCGACCTGTGGCAAATGGATGCCGTTTGCGAAGCGCTGCTCGACCTCTATGGCGCCGTGGAAGAGGGCAGCCTGGGTGCCAGCCCGCGCTTCTTCGCCGTTGCCCAGCAAGCCCATGAAGCCCTGCTGGACATGCTCGACGAAGTGGCTGCCGGGCAGGAACTCAGCCCGCGGCCTGACTGCGTCGACGCCCTGCGCGAACTGTTGGACAGTGCACTGGCGCCGGATGCCACCGGCCTGGTAAGCCCTGATGCGGTGACGCCGCTGCCGGGCGTGTTGGAGCAGGATGACGAACCCGACAGCCCGGGCGACAAGGAGCTGCTGGAGGTCTTCCTCGAAGAAAGCTCGGACATTGTCGAAAGCGCCGCCGCCGCCCTGGCGCGCTGGCAGGCCGACCCGCGCAACAGCGTCGAGGTAGAGAACCTGTTGCGTGACCTGCACACCCTCAAAGGTGGTGCGCGCATGGTCGAGATCGGCGCCATCGGCGACTTGGCCCATGAACTGGAATTTCTCTACGAGCTGCTTGCCGCCGGGCGCCTGCCGCCGAGCGCGCCGCTGTTCGCGCTGCTGCAGAACTGCCATGACCGCCTGGCGCACATGCTCGACGCCGTGCGCCTGGGCCAGCCGTTGCACACCGCGACGGCGCTGATCGATTACATCCGCAACTTCAGCAGTGCCGCGCTGACCGACAGCGCTGCCGGCAAGGCCCCGGCCGACACCGCACCCGCCGAAGTACCGGCCGCGGCACCGGAGCGGGCCCCGGGCGACATGGTCAAGGTCGATGCCGAGCTGCTCGACGACCTCGGCAACCTGGCCGGTGAGCATTCGATCATTCGTGGCCGTATCGAACAGCAGGTCAACGACGCCCAGTTCGCCCTCAACGAGATGGAGACCACCCTGGAGCGCATGCGCGACCAGCTGCTGCGCCTGGACATCGAGACCCAGGGGCGGATCAGCAGTCGGCAGGCGTTCGAGGGGGATGCCTACGAAGACTTCGACCCGCTGGAGATGGACCGCCACTCGCAGCTGCAGCAGCTGTCGCGGGCGCTGTTCGAGTCGGCCTCCGACCTGCTCGACCTCAAGGAAACGCTGACCCAGCGCACCCAGGAGGCCTACAGCCTGCTGCAGCAACAGGCGCGGGTGAACAGCCAGTTGCAGGAGGGCCTGACCGCGACCCTGATGGTGCCGTTCGAACGCCTGGTACCGCGCTTGCAACGGGTGGTGCGTCAGGTGGCCAGCGAGCTGGGCAAGCAGGTCGAACTGGTGGTCGGCAACGCCGAGGGCGAGTTGGACCGCAGCGTGCTTGAACGCATGGTCGCGCCACTGGAGCACATGCTGCGCAACGCCGTCGACCATGGCCTGGAAGCACGCGAGGTACGCCTCGCCGCGGGTAAGCCGGAGCAGGGCACCATTCACCTGAACTTGCTGCATGAGGGCGCCGACATCGTCATCGAGATGACCGACGACGGCGCTGGCGTGCCACTGGAGGCGGTACGGCGCAAGGCGATCAAGCGCGGCCTGCTGGACCCGCAGGCGCAACTGAGTGATCACGAGATCCTGCAGTTCATCCTGCGCCCTGGGTTTTCCACGGCGGAGAAGATCACCCAGATTTCCGGGCGCGGCCTGGGCATGGACGTGGTGCACGAAGAGGTCAAGCAGCTGGGCGGTTCGATGACCATCGAGTCGGCCCAGGGCAAGGGTGCGCGCTTCCTAATCCGCCTGCCGTTCACCGTGTCGATCAATCGGGCCTTGATGGTGCACCTGGGCGAGGAGCAGTACGCCATTGGGCTCAACACCATCGAGGGCATCGTGCGCGTGCCGCCGGCCGAGCTGGCCGCCTGTTACCAGCTGGACGCGCCGCGTTATGTGTATGGCGGCCACGAGTACGCCTTGCGTTACCTGGGCGAGCTGCTGCAGGGGCTGCCGCGCCCGGTGCTGCTGGGGCAGAGCGTGCCGTTGCCGGTGTTGTTGCTGCACTCCCAGGAGCAGTCGTTCGCCATCCAGGTGGACAGCCTGTCGCCGAGCCGTGAGATCGTGGTGAAGAGCCTTGGCCCGCAGTTCGCCGCCGTGGCGGGCTTGTCGGGTGCGACCTTGCTCGGTGATGGCCGGGTGGTGCTGATCCTCGACCTGCTGGGCCAGCTGCGTGGCCAGCAGCGGCGGCTGGCGCGTCTGCCCGGTGGCAGCGGGGTGCAACGCACCTTGTTCGGCCCGGCGCCGCGGCGAGCCACGCTGGTGATGGTAGTCGACGACTCGGTCACCGTGCGCAAGGTCACCAGCCGCTTGCTGGAACGCCATGGCATGAGCGTGATGACGGCCAAGGATGGGGTCGATGCGATGGCCCTGCTGGAAGAGCACCGCCCGGACGTGCTGTTGCTGGACATCGAGATGCCGCGCATGGATGGCTTCGAAGTGGCCACCCGCATTCGCCGCGACGAGCGTCTGAAAGACCTGCCGATCATCATGATTACCTCGCGCACCGGGCAGAAGCACCGCGACCGTGCCATGGCCATTGGCGTCAATGAGTACCTGGGCAAACCCTATCAGGAATCGGTGCTGCTGCAGAGCATCGCCCACTGGAGCCAGACCCATGCTTGAACTGATTGCAGGGCAACGCAGCAGCCTGACCGGCCTGCTGCTGCCGCTGGGCGACCGCACCCTGGTGTTGCCCAACGTCGCCGTGGTCGAACTGATCGGCCAGCGCAACCTGAAGTGTGAACCAGGTGATCCGGCCTGGCACCTGGGGTGGATCGACTGGCGGCAGCAGCATTTGCCGTTGATCGGTTTCGAGGCAGCCTGTGGCGGTGAGACGCCGTGCGGCGAGCGGGCGCGGATCGTGGTGCTGAATGCGCTGGGGGATACCGGCTTGCGCTACCTGGCGGTGCTGCTGCAGGACATTCCACGCTCGTGCAAGCTGGACAACCAGCTCAATTATGTGGATGTGCCGCTGGGCAGCCTGGAACTGGCCGCCGTACAGGTGGGCGAGCAGGTGGCGCGGGTGCCGGACCTGGCCGGCCTGGAAAGATTGGTGCGTGACGCTGAACTGCAACCTGCCCTTGGGTAGGATGAGGCAGCAATGGACCCTGTCATGAACCCAGCCCGCTTCGGGAGGTCTGTGTTTGCATGTACTACGGTGAACGCTTCAATGCCTGGACCCACCTGGTCGGTGCTGTTCTGGCCTGTATCGGTGCCATCTGGCTGATTGTCGTCGCGGGCCTGCAGGGCGACCCCTGGAAGATCGTCAGCTTCTCCATTTACGGCAGCACCTTGCTGTTGCTCTACAGCATTTCCACCCTTTACCACAGCACCCGCGGGCGGGCGAAGGTGATCATGCGCAAGCTCGATCACTTGTCGATCTACCTGTTGATCGCCGGCAGCTACACCCCGTTCTGCCTGGTCAGCCTGCGCGGGCCCTGGGGCTGGAGCCTGTTCGGCGTGGTCTGGGGGCTGGCGGTGATCGGCATGCTGCAGGAGATCAAGCCGCGCTCGGAGGCGCGCATCCTGTCGATCATCATCTATGCGGTGATGGGCTGGATCGTGCTGGTGGCGGTCAAGCCACTGCTGAACAGCCTTGGTACCGCCGGCTTCACCTGGCTGGCGGCCGGCGGCGTGTTCTACACCGTGGGCATCATCTTCTTCGCTTTCGACAGCCGCTTCCGCCACTGGCATGGTATCTGGCACCTGTTCGTGATTGCCGGCAGCCTGATGCACTTCGTGGCGGTGTCGCTTTACGTGCGTTAGCTTTTTTTTACGAAAAATCACCCCACAGCTGCTGCGCTACCGATAGCGCCACCACCGGCGCTGTCTCGGTACGCAATACCCGCGGCCCGAGGCGTGCAGCATGGAAGCCCGCAGCCTTGGCCTGTTCGACTTCCGCCTCGCTCAGGCCACCTTCCGGGCCGATCAGGAACGCCAGCGTTGCCGGCTTGTCATGGCTGGTCAATGGCTCGGCGACCGGGTGCAGGACCAGCTTGAGGTCGGCTTCGGCGCCCTTGAGCCATTCGGCCAGGGTCACCGGTGGATGAATGACTGGCAGGGTCGAGCGGCCGCATTGTTCGCAGGCGCTGATCGCCACCTGGCGCCAGTGGGCCAGGCGCTTGTCGGCACGCTCGTCCTTCAGGCGCACTTCGCAGCGTTCGCTGACGATCGGGGTGATTGCGTTGGCGCCAAGCTCGGTGGCCTTCTGGATCGCCCAGTCCATGCGCTCGCCGCGGGACAGGCCCTGGCCCAGGTGGACGTGCAGCGGCGAGTCGGGCTGGCCGGCGAGGGCCTGGTCGAGGCTGACGCGTACCGCCTTCTTGCCGACTTCGAGCAACTGGCCGAGGTATTCCTGGCCACTGCCATCGAACAGTTGCACGGCGTCGCCGGGGGCCATGCGCAGGACACGGCCGATGTAGTGGGCCTGGGCTTCGGGCAGGTCGTGCTCGCCAAGGCTCAGGGGGGCGTCGATGAAGAAGCGGGACAGTCTCATGGGTTTGCTCGGTAGAAGAGAGACACAGATCCCCTGTGGGAGCGGGCGTGCCCGCGAACCAGGCACCGCGGTGCCTGGCAAGGGCTTCGCCCTTGTTCGCGGGCACGCCCGCTCCCACAGGGAAAGTGGTAAGGCGAACGGTCGGATTTAGCCCGGGTCGCGGAAGTCGGGGTGGAAGTTGGCCGGTACGGCGACGCTGACGCTATCTCGGGTGGCGATGTCGATGCCTTCGCTGGCCACTTCGGCGAGGAAGTCGATCTGCTCCGGGGTGATCACGTACGGCGGCAGGAAGTACACCACGCTGCCCAAAGGGCGCAGCAGGGCGCCGCGGGTCAGGGCGTGCTCGAACACTTTCAGGCCACGGCGCTCCTGCCACGGATAAGCGGCCTTGGTCGCCTTGTCCTGGACCATCTCGATGGCCAGGGCCATGCCGGTCTGGCGGATTTCGGCGACGTGGGCATGATCGGCCAGGTGCGCGGTGGCGCTGGCCATGCGCGTGGCCAGGGCCTTGTTGGCCTCGATCACGTTGTCCTGCTCGAAGATGTCCAGCGTCGCCAGGGCGGCGGCACAGGCCAGCGGGTTGCCGGTGTAGCTGTGCGAGTGGAGGAACGCACGCAGGGTCGGGTAATCGTCATAGAAGGCCTGGTACACCTTGTCGGTAGTCAGGCAGGCGGCCAGCGGCAGGTAGCCACCGGTCAGCGCCTTGGACAGGCACAGGAAGTCCGGGCGGATGCCGGCTTGCTCGCAGGCGAACATGGTGCCGGTGCGGCCGAAACCGACGGCGATCTCGTCGTGGATCAGGTGCACGTCGTAGCGGTCGCAGGCTTCGCGCAGCAGCTTGAGGTACACCGGGTGATACATGCGCATGCCACCGGCACCCTGGATCAGCGGTTCGATGATTACCGCCGAGATCGTGTCGTGGTGCTCGGCCAGGGTCTGCTCCATGGCGGCGAACATCGTGCGCGAATGCTCTTCCCAGCCCATGCCCTCGGGGCGCAGGTAGCAGTCGGGGCTTGGCACCTTGAGGGTGTCGAGCAGCAGCGCCTTGTAGGTTTCGGTGAACAACGGCACGTCGCCAACCGACATCGCGGCGATGGTCTCGCCGTGGTAGCTGTTGGTCAGGGTCACGAAGCGCTTTTTCGCCGGTTTGCCGATGTTCTGCCAGTAGTGGAAGCTCATCTTCAGCGCCACTTCGATGCACGACGAGCCGTTGTCGGCATAGAACACCCGGTCCAGGCCAGCCGGGGTCATGGCGACCAGGCGCTCGGACAGCTCGATCACCGGCTGGTGGCTGAAGCCGGCGAGGATCACGTGTTCCAGCTGGTCGACCTGGTCCTTGATACGCTGGTTGATGCGCGGGTTGGCGTGGCCGAACACGTTGACCCACCAGCTGCTCACGGCATCCAGATAGCGCTTGCCGTCGAAGTCCTCTAGCCACACGCCTTCACCGCGCCGGATCGGGATCAGTGGCAGTTGCTCGTGGTCTTTCATCTGGGTGCAGGGGTGCCACAGGACCTTGAGGTCGCGTTGCATCCACTGATCGTTGAGGCCCATGGGCACTTCTCCTGGCTTACTGCCTGCTTTGACCGCGTAAGCCTAAGCAAAGCCAGGGGGCAGGACAACCGCTAGTGGTCAATGGCGTTTGGTGCGGGTCCATTCCAGGCGGCGAATGTGTACGGTGCCAGCCTGTGAGGTGGAAATGGTCAGGCGGCGAAATGGGCCATCGATGACCTGGTGATAGGGTTGGGTGGAGATCGGGCCCGGCCGGAAGTCGGTATAGCCGCTGCCGGAAAGTGTGAGCCAGTAAAAGCTGCGCGGGACCGGGGCAATCAGGTCCATATCGTAGCCGTCGGTATCCAGCAGCATCTGCACATCGTCGAAGTGCTGGTCGCTGACCACGTAGTACTCCAGCCGCAGGCTCTCGACTTCCTCCTTGAAAGCAATCTCCACGTCACTGTGCTCGCCGATCACCAATTCGGTGCCATCTTCGCCTTTGAAGGCTTCATGCAAACCGGTCCATGAGGTGCCGTTGGAGCGGATTTTCAGTCCTGAGGGGGTGAGTAAAGTCTGGTTGTGCCACAAGAATTGCCTTTCTACCTGCGCGAAATGCTCCTCATAGGTCATAGTGCAGCTCCTTTTGTCGGTTTTTTTAGCTACTTTCAGCAGCATCACCTAGTGGCCAGAGGCCTGACTACTGACAAAAATGCCAGTTGCCAAAGGCACTTGATATCGCTGTGCTGGCAGGGTCCAAATACCTGACGTATTCTTAGCGCATCGACTCTCGGGGCACTCCCGCCTCTTCCCATCCCTGCTTTTTCAACTCGGAGTTCGCCGACATGGCTGCTGCTTGGGTGCGCCTGTGCGCGTTGGTATTGATCGGTGTGTCCAGCGGCGCCGCGCTGGCAAAGGACAAGACACCCTCGGCAATCGTGGTGGGTGGCGGCCTGGCAGGTTTGACCGCGGCCTATGAGCTGCAGAACAAGGGTTGGCAGGTCACCCTGCTGGAGGCCAAGTCGGGCATGGGCGGGCGATCGGGCCTGGCCACCAGCGAGTGGATCGGTAACGCCAAGTCCCAGCCAGTGCTGAACCAGTACCTCGACCGTTTCAAGCTTGAAACACTGCCCGCGCCGGAGTTCGTGCGTACCCCGGGTTACCTGATCGACGGTGAGTACTTCAGTGGCACGGACCTGGCCACCAAGCAACCGGCCACCGCCGAGGCGCTCAAGCGCTACGAGAAGACCCTCGACGACCTGGCCCGTTCGATCGATGACCCGCTCAACCCGCAGGCGAACAGTACCCTGTTCGCCCTCGACCAGATGAACGTGTCCACCTGGCTCGACAAGCTGCAATTGCCGACCACCGCGCGTCAGCTGATCAACCAGCAGATCCGCACTCGCTATGACGAGCCATCGCGCCTGTCGCTGCTCTACTTCGCCCAGCAGAACCGCGTCTACCGTGGCGTCAGTGATCGTGACCTGCGTGCCGCACGCCTGCCTGGCGGCAGCCCGGTGCTGGCCCAGGCATTCGTCAAGCAGCTGAAGACCATCAAGACCAGCTCGCCGGTCACGGCGATCGTGCAGGACAAGGATGGCGTCAACGTCAAGGTCGGCAGCACGGACTACAAGGCCGATTACCTGGTGATGGCGGTGCCACTGCGGGCGCTGGCCAAGATCCAGATCACGCCTGGCCTGGACACCCAGCACGTGGCCGCACTCAAGGGCACCAACTACGGCTGGCGCGACCAGCTGATGCTCAAGTTCAAGCAGCCGGTATGGGAAAGCCGTGCACGCATGTCGGGTGAAATCTTCAGCAATGCCGGCCTCGGCATGCTGTGGATCGAGCCGGCACTCAAGGGTGGCGCCAACGTTGTGATCAACCTGTCGGGTGACAACGCGCGGTTGCTGCAGGCCTTCGGCGACAAGCAGATGGTCGATCAGGTACTGATCCGCCTGCATGCGTTCTATCCACAGGCCCGTGGCGCGTTCACCGGTTACGAGGTCAAGCGTTACAGCATCGATGCGGGCACCGGTGGTGCCTACCTGGCCTACGGCCCGGGGCAGATCAGCAAGTACTGGCGTCTGTGGGAGCGCCCGGTGCAGCGCATCACCTTTGCCGGTGAGCACACCGATGCGCTTTACCCAGGCACCCTCGAAGGCGCCCTGCGCAGCGGCCAGCGTGCTGCCAGCCAGGTGCAGGACCTGCTGGCCGGCAAGTCGTTCGACCCGGCCAAGGCGGCGACCGTCGCGGCCGCGGCGACAGCAGGTGCAGCGGTGGCGAAGAAGGACAGTGGAGGCGGGTTCTTCTCGCGCCTGTTCGGGGGGGCGGACAAGCCTGAGGTGAAGGCCGCGCCAGTAGCCAAGGTCGAGGAAGTTGCACCCGTCCCCGCACCCGCTCCTGTCACTGCCCCTGCTGCTCCCGCTGAAATCGCCAAGGAGGAGCCGGCCAAGCCTGCCGCAACCAAGGCAGCCCCGGCCAAGCATGCGCCGGCGCACAAGCCTGCGGTCAAACAGGCGAAAAAGGCGGTCGAGCCGAAAAAAGCCACGGTCAAATCCGAGCCAGTGAAGAAGCCGGTGGACAATACCCAGGCCAAGGCAAACTGATCCCTGTGCTGGCCTCTTCGCGGGCTTACCCGTGAAGAGGCTGGAAACCCTTAACTCTCCGGCTATTGTTAATGTTTCCTTAATAGGAAACTCACACACTAATCATCGTATTTATCGATAATCCAAAGCAGTTTTTTAAGCTTTTATTCGATACGTTACGCGTTAGTCTGTGCACAGCTTTCACGGGGAACCACGTCATCATGCAACTGCGCAACTCACCTTCTCGC
This sequence comes from Pseudomonas sp., assembly GCF_017744435.1. Lineage (GTDB taxonomy): Bacteria > Pseudomonadota > Gammaproteobacteria > Pseudomonadales > Pseudomonadaceae > Aquipseudomonas. The sequence continues at coordinate 28,679 of NZ_JAGIBG010000038.1, read as the reverse complement.
TATGGCGTGGTCAGCATCGTCCTGCACTGGGGCGTTGCACTGGCAGTCTTCGGTCTGTTCGGCCTGGGCCTGTGGATGGTCGGTCTCGACTACTACGACCCTTGGCGCAAGGCCGGCCCGGACCTGCACAAGAGCATCGGCCTGGTGTTGCTGGCGGTGATGCTGCTGCGTGTGGTCTGGCGTTTCATCACCCCGCCACCGCCGGCACCGGCCAACCACGGGGCATTCACCCGCATGGCGGCCAAGCTGGGGCATCTGGCGCTGTACCTGGGGCTGTTTGCCGTCATGCTCGCCGGTTACCTGATTTCCACTGCCGATGGCGTCGGCATTCCAGTGTTCGGCTTGTTCGACGTGCCGGCGCTGATCAGCGACCTGCCTGATCAGGCGGACGTGGCCGGCGTGATTCATCTGTGGCTGGCATGGGGCCTGGTGATCTTTGCCGTGCTGCATGCCCTGGCAGCCTTGAAACACCATTTCATCGACCGTGACGCGACCCTGACCCGCATGCTGGGCCGCAAAGCTTGACTCTCAACCTCAATTGCATAGGAAGGAAGTAAGGATGTTGAAAAAGACTTTTGCCGCTCTGGCGCTCGGTACCGCTCTGTTCTCCGCCGGCCAGGCCATGGCTGCCGAGTACAAGATCGACAAGGAAGGCCAGCACGCGTTCGTCGACTGGAAGATCAGCCACCTGGGCTACAGCTTCATCCACGGTACCTTCAAGGACTTCAGCGGCGACTTCTCCTGGGACAGCGCCAAGCCTGAAGCCAGCAAGATCAACGTCGACCTGAAGACTGCCAGTGTCTGGTCGAACCATGCCGAGCGCGACAAGCACATCGCCAGCAAGGACTTCCTGGACGTCGCCAAATACCCGGATGCCAAGTTTGTCTCCACCGCTGTCAAATCGACTGGCGAGAAGACTGCTGACGTGACCGGTGACCTGACCCTGCACGGCGTGACCAAGCCCGTCACCTTCAAGGCTACCTTCAACGGTGAGGGCAAGGACCCGTGGGGCGGCGAGCGCGCTGGTTTCAACGCCACCACCACGCTGAACCTGAACGACTTCGGCATCAAGGGCCCAGGCCCGACTTCGCAGACTCTGGACCTGGACATCAGTGTCGAAGGTGTGAAGCAGAAGTAAGCATTGCCCAGGCAATAAAAAACGCCGCCCATTGGGCGGCGTTTTTTTTATGCCTGATGCGCGACTCAGCCCTTGCGGGTGAGCAGTGCTGGGCGTTCACCGCGCGGGCGGCTCGGCAGATCGTCCAGCTGCTCTGGCGTCGGGTAACGGTCGAGCTTGGATTCCTTGCGGATGATCACGGGCTGGTGCTGCTCGCGGGTGCTGCGTACTGCCGGCTCCTGACGCGAGGCATCGTCACGGCCGGCCGAGCGGTTGCGGCCACCGGCATTGTTGTCACGACGGGCGCCGCCACCGTTGTTGGAGCGTGGGCGCTTGTCGCCGCTGGCGCTGCGCTGCTGGCCGCCAGCATTGCGGCCCTGGCCTTGGCCACCGCCGTTGTTGCTGCGCTGGGATTGGCCTTGGCCCTGCTGGCCTTGCCCCTGGCCGGCGCCGCCTGGGCGGCGGTTACGGCCCTGGCCCTTGCCCTGGTAAGGGCTGACGTAGTCGGCGCGGTTACCGAAGTTGTCGATATCGTCGTCCAGGAATTCTTCCGGGTCACGATCGGCCGGCGCTTTCGGTGCGGAGTTGTTGCTGGCCTGCTGTTGCTGACGCGGTTTCTTGTCACGCGGCTTGCGCTGCTGCTGTTGCTTGTCGCCGGACTTTTCCTTGTCGGCCGGCTTGTCAGCTGCCTGCTGCTTGGCCTTGCCTTTGTCCTTGCCCTTGTCCTTGCGGCCGCCGTTGGCGTCTTTGCTGCCTTCGCCGCGGGCCTGCTGCTGGTTGCGGCCGCCGCGGCCGTTGTTCGGCTGGCGCTCGCGCACTTCGGGCTTTTCAGCTTCTACCTGGCTGGCATCGAAGCCCATCAAGTCGCCATCCGGGATCTTTTGCTTGGTGACCCGTTCGATGCTCTTGAGCAGCTTTTCTTCATCAGGCGCGACCATGGAGATGGCCTCGCCCGAGCGCCCGGCACGGCCGGTACGGCCGATGCGGTGTACGTAGTCTTCCTCGACGTTCGGCAGCTCGAAGTTGACCACGTGGGGCAATTGGTCGATGTCCAGGCCACGGGCAGCGATGTCGGTGGCTACCAGCACGCGCACGCTGTTGGCCTTGAAGTCGGCCAGGGCCTTGGTGCGGGCGTTCTGGCTCTTGTTGCCGTGGATCGCGGCAGCGGTCAGGCCGTGCTTTTCCAGGTATTCGGCCAGGCGGTTGGCGCCGTGCTTGGTACGGGTGAACACCAGTACCTGCTCCCAGGCACCCAGCGTGATCAAGTGCGCCAGCAGGGCACGCTTGTGGCTGGCGGGCAGGCGGTAGACGCGCTGCTCGATACGCTCGACGGTGGTGTTCGGCGGAGTGACCTCGATGCGCTCCGGGTTGTGCAGGAGCTTGTCGGCCAGGTCGGTGATGTCCTTGGAGAAGGTCGCCGAGAACAGCAGGTTCTGGCGCTTGGCCGGCAGGCGGGCAAGGACCTTCTTGACGTCATGGATGAAGCCCATGTCGAGCATGCGGTCGGCTTCGTCGAGGACCAGGATTTCCACATGGGCCAGGTCCACCTTACCTTGGCCGGCCAGGTCGAGCAGGCGGCCCGGGCAGGCGACGAGCACGTCGACACCCTTGGCAATGGCCTGGATCTGCGGGTTCATGCCGACACCGCCGAAGATGCAGGCGCTGACCAGTGGCAGGTCGCGGGCGTACACCTTGAAGCTGTCGTGTACCTGGGCGGCGAGTTCGCGGGTCGGCGTCAGGACCAGGACGCGCGGCTGGCGCGGGCCATGACGCTGGGATTTGTCGGGGTGGCCGGCCGGGAACAGGCGCTCGAGGATCGGCAAGGCGAAGCCGCCGGTTTTACCAGTACCAGTCTGTGCAGCAACCATCAGGTCGCGGCCTTGCAGTACGGCGGGAATGGCCCGCTGTTGCACCGGGGTCGGCTGGGTGTAGCCCGCTGCCTCGATAGCGCGGACAAGAGCCTCGGAGAGACCGAGGGAAGCAAAGGACATGGGCAATCCTGTTCTCGTGGGGGCTGGGCCCGTTGGGATGTTCTGCCTGGCGCGACGGGCATCGAAGGGATGCGATCGCGTCCGGTCCAGCTGGGCTTTCACTGCACATCCGGGAAGCGGAGGGTGGACGCCAAGGGGCGTCGATGCCGATCGGGATGCCTGTTGCGAGGCCGAGCGTCCGGGCGTGAGCCGGGCGGGAAGGCCCGAGTATAACAGAGCTAACGCAGCGTGCTGCTTTCCTGCTGCTCAACGGCGCCGGCAAGATCGCCTGCGTCGCCGATGTAGTGTTCGATAATCGCCTCGAACGCTGGTTCCTGCTTGAAACGACGCAGTTCTTCGGTAAACGCCTGGGCCAGTTGTTCGCGCCCGGGTTTGCGCGCCAGGCCCAGATACTGCGCCTGACGGCTGATGAGCAAGGGCAGTTCTTCGACCTGCTGTTCGAGGCCTAGCTGTTTGCGCAGGTAGCGCCCGACCAGGCGGTCGGTGACCAGCAGATCGATGCGCCCGCGAATGAGTTTGCCGAAGTTGGCTTCGTGGCTCGGCGCGGTTTCGCGGCGGAAGTCCGGGGATTCGTTGAATGCCTTGTCGTAGGCGTAGCCCGGTGACGTGCCTACGGTCAGGCCGGCGAGATCATTCAGCTGGCGGATGGCATGGCGCCGATCGCTGGCCTGATACAGCACGAACTCGACATCGGACATGGGTTCTGCCGGATAAACCATGTAGGTGCTGCGCGACTCAACTTGAAAAGTGTCCATCACCCCGTCAGCCAGGCCTTGCTCCACCAGTGCCAGGCAGCGTTTCCACGGCAGGAATTGCCAGTCCACCTCGACACCCAGGCGGCGAAACACCTCGGTGGTGACTTCGTAGTCGATCCCCCTGACCCGGCCGTCTTCGCGATACACATAGGGCGCCCAGTCGTCGCTGACCAGGCGCAGCCGCTCGCCCAGCGCCATCGGGCTCAGGCAGGCGAGCAGCAAGATGCACAGCAGTTGGGCGATGTGGGGCATGGCGCGAGAGTACGCGCTCACCCAGGGCAAGGCCAGTGAAGATGGATGCCCCGGTGCCGGCTTCAGCGATGGGAAGAGCGCAGCAGGTGTGACTCGATATCCTTGCGCCGGCCACCCAGTGACAGGCGCAGGCTCGGGTGGCGCAGGCACTGGCGCAGTTGCTCGGGCGCGATGTGCCCGTGGCGCTCGTTGAGGTTCTCCAGTGCCTTGTCCCACCAGGCCGATGCACAGGCGCGGTCGAACTCGTTGGGGTATGGGTAGCAGCCGTACAGCAACTCGCGCACGAACTGGCGCTCGCGGCTGGGCATGGTCAGGCTCAAGGCCTTGTAGCCCAGCCGTTGCAGGGCCGGAGGGCGTGGCAGCTGGTCGTTGACCAATGTCACATCTGCAAGCGCTGCCGCACCCAGTGGGTTATCGCCATGTTTGCGCAGCCAGGCCTGAATCTTGGCACGGAACTGGGCCTTGCGGCTCCAGTAGTGGTGGATGACGTCGGTGCATGCGGCCAGTTTCATCTTGCGGTACGCGGCCACCGCCAGGCAGAACTCTTCCAGGGTATAGGCGGTGCGAGCCAACGGATAGAACTCGTCCATCATGGCAATGGAGCGGTCCAGTACGTCGCTGTCTTCGGCACACAGGCCGATCACGCCCGAGTTGACCAGCGGCATCTGGCAGTCGGCGAGGCCGCGCGCCTCGAGTATGCCGAGCAGGTTCGTGTACAGCAGGCACTGCTGATTCGCGCCGTAGCGCGCGCCAATGGCGTTGCACAGCAGCGTGCCGGGTTTGACCCGCTGGAACAGTTGCAACGGCGACTTGCGGAAGAAGGTGTCGGTGTCGATCAGCACGGCCTGGGGATGTTGCTGCAACACTTGGCGCATCAGCACGTGCTTGCTGCGAAAGTGATAGCCGTGAGGCTGGTTCCAGGCCTTGCGGGTGGCCTCGTCGAGCAGATGAACGGTCACCGGCAGTTTGCCGTAAGGCTCGGCGTTGTCGGTGTAGACCTGAATGTCGATGGCCGGGGTGGCAGTGTCCCCCAGTTGCGCAAGGGCACTGACGATACTGAAGCAGGCTTCCTGGTGATAGGTGGCGGGGCCGAACGCCAGGTACACGAGCTGAGGGCGAGATGGCAGGAAATGTTGCATTGCAGACGACACCTAGTCAGAGCCAGAAAGTAAATAAGGCCCTAGTGTACGACTAAAGCCTTAATTGTTTCTGAATCCGATGATGCCAAAAAGTTTCAGCGTGGCAGTTTCAGATTGTTCCAGATCGCCAGGCTCGCCTCGGCCTGGTTAAGGGTATAGAAGTGCAGGCCCGGTGCGCCGCCTTGCAGCAGTTGCTCGCACATGCGGGTGATGACTTCTTCGCCAAAGGCCTGGATGCTCGCGGTATCGTCGGCGTAGGCTTCCAGCTGCTTGCGGATCCAGCGCGGGATCTCGGCGCCGCAGGCATCGGAGAAACGCGCCAGCTTGCTGTAGTTGGTGATCGGCATGATGCCGGGCACCACCGGGATGTCGACGCCCATTTTCTGCGCACGCTCGACGAAGTAGAAGTAGCTGTCGGCGTTGAAGAAGTATTGGGTGATGGCGCTGTCGGCACCGGCCTTGACCTTGTGCACGAAGTTGCCCAGGTCGGCCTCGAAGTTGCGCGCTTGCGGATGCATTTCCGGATAGGCGGCTACTTCCAGGTGGAAGTGGTCGCCGGTTTCCTGGCGGATGAACTCGACCAGGTCGCTGGCATAACGCAGCTCACCACTGGCCATGCCCATGCCCGACGGCAGGTCGCCACGCAGGGCGACGATGCGCTTGATGCCGGCTGCCTTGTACTCGGCCAGCAGGGCGCGCAGTTCGTCCTTGGTGTCGCCGACGCACGACAGGTGCGGCGCGGCAGGGATCTTCACTTCGCTTTCCAGCTGCAGCACGGTGTTCAGCGTGCGGTCGCGGGTAGAACCACCGGCACCGTAGGTGCAGGAGAAGAAGTCCGGGTTGTATGCGGCCAGCTGGCGAGCAACGCCCATCAGCTTCTCGTGACCGGCGTCGGTCTTGGTTGGGAAGAACTCGAAACTGTAACGGCGATCTTGGGACATCAGGCGTTCCTCGAGCAGCAGGCCTCTGGCAGCAAGCTGCAAGTAAAAGCCAGATCGGTGATGGCCGATCTGGCTTGGGCATCGTTCAGGTTTCGGCGTTGGAGCGTGTCGCTCCAAGCCTGCCGCTTAGTAGCGGTAGGCGTCCGGCTTGAACGGGCCTTCGACGGTCACGCCGATGTACTCGGCCTGTTGCGGGGTCAGCTGGGTGACCACGCCACCGAAGCCGCGGACCATTTCCAGGGCCACTTCTTCGTCGAGTTTCTTCGGCAGCACTTCCACGGTCAGGCGCTCGGCCTTCTTGGCAGCTGGCAGTTCAGCGAACTTCTGCTCGAACAGGAAGATCTGCGCCAGCACCTGGTTGGCGAACGAACCGTCCATGATGCGGCTTGGGTGGCCAGTGGCGTTGCCCAGGTTCACCAGGCGGCCTTCGGCCAGCAGGATCAGGTAGTCGTCGTTCTGCGGGTCGAAGGTGCCAGCGCCGGTGCGGTGGATCTTGTGAACCTGCGGCTTGACCTCTTCCCATGCCCAGTTCTTGCGCATGAAGGCGGTGTCGATTTCGTTGTCGAAGTGGCCGATGTTGCAGACCACGGCACGCTTCTTCAGGGCTTTGAGCATGTTGGCGTCGCAGACGTTGACGTTACCGGTGGTGGTGACGATCAGGTCGATGCGGCCCAGCAGGTCGGCATTGATGCCGGCTTCGGTGCCAGTGTTGATACCGTCCTTGAACGGCGAAACGACTTCGAAGCCGTCCATGCAGGCCTGCATGGCGCAGATCGGGTCGACTTCGGTGACCTTGACGATCATGCCTTCCTGACGCAGCGACTGGGCCGAGCCCTTGCCCACGTCACCATAGCCGATTACCAGGGCCTGCTTGCCCGACAGCAGGTGGTCGGTGCCGCGCTTGATGGCATCGTTCAGGCTGTGACGGCAGCCGTACTTGTTGTCGTTCTTGCTCTTGGTGACCGAGTCGTTGACGTTGATCGCCGGGACTTTCAGCTCGCCCTTGGCCAGCATGTCCAGCAGGCGGTGCACGCCAGTGGTGGTTTCTTCGGTCACACCGTGGATTTTTTCCAGCATGGCCGGGTATTTCTTGTGCAGGATTTCGGTCAGGTCACCACCGTCGTCCAGCACCATGTTGGCGTCCCAAGGCTGGCCATCTTTCAGGATGGTCTGCTCGATGCACCACTCGTACTCCTGCTCGGTTTCACCTTTCCAGGCGAACACAGGAATGCCGGCGGCGGCGATGGCGGCAGCGGCCTGGTCCTGGGTGGAGAAGATGTTGCACGACGACCAGCGGACTTCGGCGCCCAGGGCGACCAGGGTCTCGATCAGTACGGCGGTCTGGATGGTCATGTGGATGCAGCCGATGATCTTCGCGCCCTTGAGCGGTTGCTCGGCTTGATACTTGCGGCGCAGACCCATCAGTGCCGGCATTTCCGATTCGGCGATGATGACTTCCTTGCGGCCCCAGTCGGCCAGGGAGATGTCGGCGACCTTGAAGTCGGAAAAACCAGCAGGCGTGTTTACAGCGCTCATGAGAGCCTCCATTCGTAGTGTGCGAATGGGCGCCGTTGTGCGTTGAGCGTCCGCTTCAGCGGACAACGCCCCAACCGAGCCTGACAGGCCGAGCCTGCTGCAGCGCCCCTCGGATGGGTGGCGGGATGGCCGCCACTGCGGGCAGCCATGAGAATCGGCAGCGATTATAGCCGTGGCTGTGTGACACACCCAAGGCTTTCTGTCGATTTATCGCGACGATAGTCGATGTTCAATGGAGCGCTGGCGGCCGCTCTGCCATCATTACTTCACGTTAGCCAAGCAGGTCAGGAGTAAAGATGAACTTTCACACCCGCAAATGGGTAAAACCCGAAGACCTCAACCCCAACGGCACGCTGTTCGGCGGCAGCTTGCTGCGCTGGATCGACGAAGAAGCGGCAATCTATGCCATCGTCCAGCTGGGCAACCAGCGCGTGGTGACCAAGTACATGTCGGAGATCAACTTCGTCAGCGCCTCGCGCCAGGGCGACATCATCGAACTGGGCATCACGGCCACCGAGTTTGGTCGTACCTCGATCACCCTCAAGTGCGAAGTACGCAACAAGATCACCCGCAAGAGCATTCTGACGGTCGACAAGATGGTCTTCGTCAACCTGGGCGAAGACGGCTTGCCGGCGGCCCATGGGCGGACCGAGATCAAGTATGTTCAGGACCAGTTCCCGGACTCCGCCGTCGAGTGACTGTCAGGGGCCGCAGAGCGGCCCCTGCATTTTCAAGGCTGTGCGCTGACCTTGCGCACTACCCGGCCGATGCTCAGCCCCTGCACCAGGATCGACGACAACACCACGATGTAGGTGATCGACAGCAGCAGGTCACGTTCCGCGCCCAGTGGCAGCGACAGCGCCAGGGCCACCGACACCCCGCCACGCAAGCCACCCCAGGTCAGCACCCGCACGGTACCTTTCGGCACCGGCCGCCAGCGCCGCAACAGCACGATCGCCGGGGCCACGGTCAGTAGCCGCGACAGCAGCACCGCCAACGCCAGCACGCCACCCGCCGCCAGGTGCAGCCAGTTGAACGGCAGCAGCAACAGCTCCAGGCCGATCAGGGCGAACAGCAGGGCATTGAGCATGTCGTCGATCAGTTCCCAGAAGCCGTCCATGTAGCGGCGGGTCATGTCGTTCATTGCCAGGTTGCGCCCCAGGTTACCGATGATCAGGCCGGCAACCACCATGGCGATCGGTGCCGAAACATGCAGCTCGTAGCACATCGCCGAACCCCCGATCACCAGCGCCAGGGTCAACATGACTTCGACCTGGTACTGCTCGACGCTCTTGATCATGCGGTAGGTGGCATAGCCGATCACGCCGCCGAACAGCACCCCGCCGATGGCTTCGCGGGCGAACAGGATGGCGGTGTCGGAGACACTCGGCGTTTCGCCCAGCTGGATGATGCCCAGCAGGACGGTGAACACCACGACTGCAGTACCGTCGTTGAACAACGATTCACCGACGATGGTGGTCTTCAGCGGCTTGGAGGCGTTGGCTGTACGCAGCGCGCCCAGTACGGCGATCGGGTCGGTCGGGGAGATCAGCGCGCCGAACAGCAGGCAGTAGATCAGCGGCACCTGCCAGCCGAACATCGCGAACACCCAGTGCGACAGGTAGCCGATCACCACAGTGGCAATCAGCACACCCAGGGTGGCCAGCAGGCCGATCGGCCAGCGGTAGCTGCGCAGGTCGCTGAGGTTGACGTGCAGTGCGCCGGCGAACAGCAGGAAGGCCAGCATCCAGTGCATCAGCAGGTCGTTGAAATCGATCTGGTTCATCAGGCCTTCGACGCGTTCTTCCAGGCCAGGGAAGCCGATCAGGCTCAGGCCCTGCAGCATCAGGGAGAACAGCAACGCCGTGACCATCACGCCGATGGCGGGTGGCAGGCCGATGAAGCGGTAATTTACATAGGTGAGGAGGGTGGTAAGGCAGATAAACGCGGCAACTAGTTCAAGCATCCCGAATCCTGTGACAGTGGCTTCCAAGTCGTTACCCGAATGGCTCGGGCAGTTCTTTGATGATCTGGCGAGGGGTTCGGGACACAGGATTTGACCAGGATCCTTGAAATCGTTCCTGATCGATGGTGATTACAGCCATACAGCGCTATTGATCATCGTTATATGATGCACAGCTTACAAAAACAGAAAGGACTGCAAGGCGTGCTGGCAACTTCCCTGGTATTGGTCGCCGCCCTGCTGCACGCGACCTGGAACACCCTGATCAAATTCAGTGCCGAGCGCCTGCTGGTGATCGCCAGCATGGACGTCGTGGCGCTGCTGTTCGCCGTGTGCGCGGTGGCCTTCACCGAGTTCCCGCCTGCCGAGATCTGGCCTTGGCTGCTGGCTTCGGCGCTGGCCGAGCAGTTGTACCGGTTCCTGCTGATCCAGGCCTATCGGGTCGGTGATCTGGGGCTGGTCTATCCTCTGATGCGCGGTCTGTCGCCGCTGGTGGTGCTGGGACTGACCCTGGCGTTTGCCGGTGAGTCGCTCAGCCCGCAGCAGATCATTGGCATCCTGCTGATCCCGTGTGGCATGGCGTGCCTGTTGTGGCAGGGCGGCGGCGGTGACCGCTTGCCGTGGTCGATGCTGCCGGTGGTTGCGCTGATCGGCCTGTGTATCGGTTGCTACACCTGGTTCGATGGCCAGGCGGTGCGGTTGTGGGGTAAACCCTGGGACTACCTGGTGTGGTTGACGCTGCTCAGTGCCTGGCCATTCCCATTGCTGGCCAGCGTGGCGCGGCGGGCACCGTTCGTGCTGTTCTGGCGTACACAATGGCGATTGGGGTTGGCGGTGGGCTTTTGCGTGCTGTTCAGTTATGCACTGGTGCTGTGGGCCATGCACCTGGGGTCGGTGGCCGAAGCGGCAGCCCTGCGCGAATTGAGTGTGATACTGGTGGTACTGCTGGGCATGCGCTACCTCAAAGAACCTTTTGGCGGGCCGAGACTCCTAGCTTGCGGGCTGGTCCTGGCAGGCATGCTGGTGATGAAGCTCTGACCCGAACATTGAACAAGGAGTCCTGTGCATGACCGTTGCCCTGTGGTGCATCCTGATCGCCCTGTGCCTGCCGCCACTGTGCGCATTGATTGCGAAAGTGAGCAGTGGCCGCTTCGGCTTGCGTGACAACCATGACCCGCGTGCCTTCCTCGATACCCTGTCGGGCCTGCCAAGGCGTGCGCATGCAGCCCAGCAGAACAGTTTCGAGGCGTTTCCGGCGTTCGCCGCAGCGGTGCTGGTGGCGGATATCGTCGGCAATGCCGAGCAGGTGACCCAGGATGTGCTGGCGGTGATGTATATCACCAGCCGGTTGCTGTACATCATCTGCTACCTGGCGGACTGGGCGGCGCTGCGGTCTCTGGTGTGGTTTGCCGGGCTGGCGTTGATCGTGTCGTTCTTCGTGGTTTCTGTCTGAAACCGAGTCGCCTGCTTCGCGGGCTTGCCCGCTCCCACAGGTACAACACAGCATTCAAGGGCTGTGGTGTACCTGTGGGAGCGGGCGAGCCCGCGAAGAATCCAACGCAGAGTCAGAGGACTTTCGGTACTTCAGGCAGCGGCTTGCCCTTGGGCCACAGCATCCAGATCTGCCCTTGCTGCTTCATGTTTCCCGCCAATTCCCCAGCCTCTGGCCCGGTCCCCCAGAACAGGTCCGCGCGCACTTCGCCTGCGATGGCACCGCCGGTATCCTGGGCGCCCACCGGGCGTACCACCAGCGACCCATCCGGGCGCGTGGTGGACAGCCATAGCAGGCTACCCAGCGGAATCACCTTGCGGTCGATGGCCACGCTGTAGCCCGCTGTCAGCGGCACGTTCAGAGAGCCGCGCGGCCCTTCGTTGCTGTCCGGGCGGGCACTGAAGAACACGTAGCTAGGGTTGCTGGCCAGCAGTTCCGGCACGCGCTGCGGGTTGGCCATGGCCCAGGCGTGGATGCTGCCCATGGTCACGTCTTCTTTTTTCAACTGGCCTTGTTCCACCAGCCAGCGGCCGATTGGCCGGTAGGGGTGGCCGTTCTGATCGGCATAGCCCAGCCGCAGCTGGCGGCCATCTTCCAGCTGGATTCTGCCCGAGCCCTGGATCTGCAGGAACTGCAGGTCCATCGGATCGGTCAGCCAGGCCAGCACGGGCGCCTTGACGCCATCGCGGCTGATCACCTCGGCGGTGTCGTAGGGTTTGAGCACGCGACCGTCCAGGCGGCCACGCAGGCGCTTGCCCTTGAGTTCGGGGTATACGCTGGCCAGGTCGACCACGATCATGTCATCGGGTACGCCATAAACCGCCACGTGTGCCGCTTCGGTGCGCTTCAGGCTGCCGGGGTAGACCGGTTCGTAGTAGCCGGTGATCAGGCCGTTGGCATTGTTATCGGCGGAACGCAGGCCATACACCTGCAGGTTCTGCTCAAGGAACGTGCGCACCTGGGTGGCGCTCGCCGTGTCGCTGCCGGCCGCTTCGCAGGTGGCGGCCCACACCGGGTCGCGCTTGAGTTTTTCGCAGCCGCTGCGCCAGGCGTAGAAGCCGGCCAGCAGGTCTTCATCGCTGACCGCAGGCAGGTCTTTCCAGGTGGCCGGGGCATAGGTGGCGATGGCATGAGGCTCGGGCTTGGCGTTTTCGCCGCCGTTGCAGCCGGCCAGCAGGGCGAGTGCCGGGAGTGTCCAGGCCAGATGGCGCAGGGCAGATTTCATCAGTGGGTACCTATGGCTGGCGAACATGAAGATTCGCCCTTGTGTTTTATGTGGCTATTGGTCTTTGCCTGGCAGGCGGCGATACTGGTCGCCCCTTTGCGTAGGCTGAAGTGACCGTGATGTTCAAGCGATTGACCGTTGTACTGCTTGCTGCCCTTGCCCTGACTGCCTGTGACCGAGTCGACCCCAACTCGCCGCTGGGCAAGCGCAAGGCAATCTTCAAGGACATGCTCAAGACCAGTGAAGACATGGGCGGCATGTTGCGCGGCCGGTTGCCTTTCGACGGGGTGAAGTTCGCCGATGGCGCGTTGAAGCTCGATGGCCTGGCCCACGCGCCGTGGCAGCATTTTCCACAGGTGCGGGATGAGGGCGACAGCAGCGCACGGCCGGAAGTGTGGGAGCGGCAGGCGCATTTCCATGACCTTGCCCGGCAACTGGAGGGCGTGACCGGCGAGTTGGTCGACATGACGCGGACCCAACCGTTGGACGCGGCGCAATTGAAGGCACCGATGGACAAGGTCGAGGCGGCGTGCAAGGCGTGCCATAACGAGTTCCGCAATCATTGATCGCCTGCGTCAACAGGCGATCAGCAAGGATCAGCGGTCCAGGTCGTCCACGGCTTCCTGCAGCTCTTTACGGGACTCGGCAAGCTTGTCCTTGCGCTTGATGATCTTTTCCGCGTCGCCTTTTTTCTCGGCCTTCTTCAGGTCTTTCTCGCGCTGAGCCACTTCATGACGGGCATCCAGCACTTTCTGCTCGCGCTCTTTGCGCAGGCCCGCGTCGGTGCAATTGTCAACGCCACGCAGTGCTTCCTCGAGCCCTGCCACCTGATCGCTGTTGCCGTGGTCGCGGGCGATTTTCAGCTGGTTCTCGATGGCGCTGCGCTTGGCGGCGCAACCGGTCAGGCCCTCTTCGGGTTGGGCGGCTTGCGCGACACCAGCGGCGAGGCCAAGCGTGGTCAGCAGTGCCAGGGTGGAAATCAATTTCATCAAAGCCTCCTTGTGGGGGCGGGGCGGCAAAAGTTGGGGCAAATCCTGCCTTGCTTTTGACCATTTAGGAACCCTTGTTGGATATTTCTGGAACAATCCAGGCGTCTCCTGACAAGGGTCTTTGTCAAAACTCATTGCTGCACACGCTGGGCCGCAGCAGGAAACCCCTGGATGCCGCTATCACTCAGCTGTTGTGCCAGGGCCTGCACGTGCTCGGCCGCGAAAAAAGCTTGTAGCTGACTGGCGCGGGTTGCGCCAATGCCAGGCAAGGCTTGCCACTCAGTGGTCGAGCGCCGGGCGAGGGTTGCCCAATCGCCCTCGAGCGGCAGATTGCGTGGTATCGGCACGCCAAGACCGTTGATCCACTGGGCGAAAGGCCTGGTTCGGCCAGCCTCGAAGCTTCGCTGCAAGCGCCTGGCGCTGGTATCGCTGATGCCAGGCAATTGGGCCAGCCGCTCGGCGTCCAGCTCCAGCCAGTCGCTCAGCGACGTTACCAGCCCGGCTTGTACCAGCCGTCGCCAAGTGCCGGGCCCGGTGCCCGGCATGGCCAGGCCATGTTTGCCACTGAGCCAGGTGAGGCGGGCAATGAACTGTTCTTCGCAGTGTTCACCAGCCTGCCAGCACGTCAAGGCACCGTATTGATCCAGCGCAGGAACCGTCAAGCTTTGGCGCTCGGTGGCGCGGTGCACCACCTGTTCGAAGCGCGGGATGGTCAGCCCCGCCAGGCTGATGGCGACCTGATCCCCAGGGCGAACATCGAGTTCCTGCCAGCGAGCCAGGGAGCCCAGGCTCACCTGGGTAACACGGCGGTCGTCGAGTTGGACCGGCTGCAGCTTCAGGACCGGTGTGATTCGGCCCGTGCGGCCGATGCGAAAGTGCACGTCACGCACTTCGCTCAACACCTGGGCAAAGGGATGCTTCCAGGCTGCGATCCAGTAAGGCGCATTGCTCAGCCAGCGCTCGGCGGGTGGCCGTGTGTTCTGGCGCAGGATCACGCCGTCCGTGGCGAAGGGCAGGGCAGAACGATACCAGTGCTGGCGCCAGTGTGCAGCTTCGCCAGCGCTGCCGATGGCCACGCTGTAGCGCTGGCTGTCGGGGAAGCCCAGTGCCGCGAGCCTGGCCACACGCTCGCCCTGATCGCTCGGCCCTTGCGGCCAGTCCCAGACAAACAGCGCAATGTCTGCGCCTTGCTCACGGGCCAGCTGCTTGCGCGCCAACAACCCCGCGACGGTGGTGCGGGCGTTGACGCTACCGTTGCGTGCTTGCACATGGTCATTCAGACGCATGTACAGCTCCCCTTGCAGGGTCAGGTCCAGTGGGCTCGGCAAGTGCCGGTTGATGCCTTCCAGAGCCTCGATATGCCGGCTCCAGTCATGCCCCTGGGTGCCGTCACCCCGACTGAGCAGTTGGGCCAGCCGGCCTTGCTGATAGACCAGGGTCACCGCGACGCCATCGACCTTCGGTTGCAGCCAGACACCGGTCTTGCCGGCCATCCACTGGCTCACGGCCTGTTCATCCGGCAGTTTGTCGACGCCGGTATGTGGGATCGGGTGGGCAATCGGCCCGCGTGCGCTGGCCAGTGAATCCAGCTCACTCTCCAGTGCGAAACACCCTTGCAGGTGCAGCAGGCGGTGCCGGCTCTGGTCATAGACCTCATCGGGCACCAGCGAGTCGCCCAGGCGATGGTAGTGGTCATCCCATTGGTTAACCGCCGCGCGCAGGCGGGTGACTTCTGAGTGAGCCCGCTCGGCTGACCAGGTTGGGCAGTCGGCGGCTTGTGCGTTGAACGATAGAACGAGCAGGAACAGGAGCACTAATGGCATGGCCAGCATCCTTGCTTGGCAGAGGGGAAGCCTCAGCCTAGGCAACGCAAGCAAGCGTTGCGCCGCGCAGTTGTCAGCCGATATGTCACAAAAAAGCCCCTGCCGATCACTCGGCAGGGGCTTTCATTTACCGCTGTAGTGAATTTACAGGCCGGCAGCGTCACGCAGCGCCTGGGCGCGGTCGGTGCGCTCCCAGGTGAAGGTGGTGAAGGTGTCGTCGCCGACAGTCTTCTGCTGTGGCTCACGGCCGAAGTGGCCGTAGGCAGCGGTTTCCTGGTACATCGGGTGCAGCAGGTCGAGCATCTTGGTGATGGCGTACGGGCGCAGGTCGAAGCACTCGCGTACGATCTGGATGATCTTGTCGTCGGAAACCTTGCCGGTGCCGAAGGTGTTGATCGAGATGGAGGTCGGCTGGGCCACGCCGATGGCGTAGGACACCTGGATCTCGCAACGTTCGGCCAGGCCGGCGGCAACGATGTTCTTGGCCACGTAGCGGCCGGCGTAGGCGGCGGAACGGTCGACCTTGGACGGGTCCTTGCCAGAGAACGCGCCACCACCGTGACGGGCCATGCCGCCGTAGGAGTCGACGATGATCTTGCGGCCGGTCAGGCCGCAGTCACCCACCGGGCCACCGATGATGAAGTTGCCGGTCGGGTTGATGTGGAACTGGGTGCCTTTGTGCAGCAGTTCGGCCGGCAGGGTGTGCTTGACGATCAGCTCCATCACGGCTTCCTGCAGGTCTTTCAGCGAAACCTCAGGGTTGTGCTGGGTCGACAGGACCACCGCGTCGATACCGACGACCTTGCCGTTCTCGTAACGGCAGGTGACCTGCGACTTGGCATCCGGGCGCAGCCATGGCAGCAGGCCGGACTTGCGCGCTTCGGCCTGGCGCTCGACCAGACGGTGCGAGAAGCAGATCGGCGCTGGCATCAGTACGTCGGTTTCGTTGCTGGCGTAGCCGAACATCAGGCCCTGGTCACCCGCGCCCTGGTCTTCCGGCTTGGAGCGGTCGACGCCCTGGGCGATGTCCACCGACTGTTTGCCGATGATGTTCATCACGGCGCAGGTGGCGCCGTCGAAGCCGACGTCGGAGCTGTTGTAGCCGATGTCGATGATGACCTTGCGCACCAGCTCTTCCAGGTCGACCCAGGCGGAGGTGGTGACTTCGCCGGCGATGATGGCGACACCGGTCTTGACCAGGGTTTCGCACGCAACGCGGGCGTACTTGTCCTGGGTGATGATGGCATCAAGGACCGCGTCCGAAATCTGGTCGGCGATCTTGTCCGGATGCCCTTCGGACACGGACTCGGAGGTGAAAAGGGAGTATTCGCTCATCTCGACGGGTTCCTAAAATTTACCGATGGTGAGTGTCGCCAGCCGTCCGCTGAAAATGGCGGACCTGGATCTGGAAACCGTTACGCAAGCCCACATAGAGGCTGTCCCCGGGGACCAGCCCGGCTGCTGCGGCCCAACGGGCCAGGTCGTCCTGTTCGAAGCCGAGCCAGAGGTCGCCGCAGGCTTCCCGCGCCCAACCCTGGTCATGGCTGCACAGTTCGGTGACCAGCAGGCTGCCGCCTGCCTTCACCCGTTTGGCCAGCTGGCGCAGGGCCAGGGCCGGGTCGCTGAAATGGTGCAGGACCATGTTCAGCACAACGCAGTCGGCTTCCACATCCGTTGCACCCAGTGCATCGGCCAACTGCAGGTTTACATTACTCAAGCGTTCGCGTTCGCAGACCTGGCGGGCCAGCTCGAGCATGGTCGGGCTGTTGTCCAGGGCCGTGACCTGGGCGAAGCGCCGTGCCAGGTCCGGGAGGAAACCGCCATCGCCGGGGCCGACTTCCAGCGCGCTGGCGGTCGGCGCAAAGTTCAGCTTGTCGAGCAGTGCCAGCAGGCTTTCGCGGTACTGCGGCAAGCCGGCGATGAGGTCTTGCTGGGCGCGGAATTTTTCTTCCACGCGCAGGAAGAAGTCCTGGCTGGTGGCGGCGCGGCGTTGCTGCACCTGGGCGATGCGGGCCTGGACATCTTCCGGCAAGGTCAGGCCGTCGACCTCGTCGAGCAGGGCCATGTGCAGACGCCCGCCGAAGCGCTGGCCATCGGGCAGGGCGCGACGGTAGAAGATCGCATTGCCTTCGCGCCGCGTGGCCACCAGATCGGCCTGGGCCAGCACCTTGAGGTGGTGGCTCATGCCTGACTGGCCGATGTCGAAGATCTGCGCCAGCTCCAGCACGCCGTACGAATCACTGGCCAGGGCGCGCAATACGTTCAGGCGCAGCTCATCACCACTGGCCTTGCACAGGGCGGCCAGTGTGTCGCTTTGCTGAGGGATCGGTTGCGCACGGAGGTTCATGGGGCGGCAGTCTAGACAGGCAGGGCTGCCCCCGCAAGATCAATATCAAAAAGTTTTGATATTGACTGATGGGCGGGTGGCCCTGGCGGTTTTTTCGCCGTTATGGAGGCCAATCACAGGAAAATCCCCCAACTGCGACCATCCGTCATTGCCCCCGGCCCCCGCAGTGGGCGAAAATGGCCGCCTTTTTCGTGACACCACCTATTCAAGCCCCAGGAGATAAGCGATGCCCAGCCGTCGTGAACGTGCCAACGCCATTCGTGCACTCAGCATGGATGCCGTGCAAAAGGCCAACAGCGGCCACCCAGGTGCCCCCATGGGCATGGCGGATATCGCCGAAGTGCTTTGGCGCGACTACATGAAGCACAACCCGAGCAACCCGAAGTTCGCTGACCGTGACCGCTTCGTGCTGTCCAACGGCCACGGCTCGATGCTCATCTATTCGCTGCTGCACCTGACCGGCTACGATGTCACCATTGATGACATCAAAGGCTTCCGCCAGCTGCACAGCCGTACCCCGGGCCACCCGGAATACGGCTACACCCCAGGCGTCGAGACCACCACCGGCCCGCTCGGCCAAGGCATCGCCAACGCCGTGGGCTTCGCCCTGGCCGAGAAAGTGCTGGCTGCCCAGTTCAACCGTGACGGCCACAAGATCGTCGACCACAACACTTATGTGTTCCTCGGCGACGGCTGCATGATGGAAGGCATCTCCCACGAAGTCGCCTCGCTGGCCGGCACCCTGGGCCTGAACAAGCTGATCGCCTTCTACGACGACAATGGCATTTCCATCGACGGCGAAGTGCACGGCTGGTTCACCGACAACACCCCGGCGCGCTTCGAAGCCTACAACTGGCAGGTCATCCGTAACGTCAATGGCCACGATGCCGATGAAATCAAGATGGCCATCGAGACTGCGCGCAAGAGCGACCGTCCGACCCTGATCTGCTGCAAGACCATCATCGGCTTCGGTTCGCCGAACAAGCAGGGCAAGGAAGACTGCCACGGCGCACCGCTGGGCAACGACGAAATCGCCCTGGCGCGCAAGGAACTGAACTGGAACCACGGTCCGTTCGAAATCCCGGCCGACATCTACGCCGAGTGGGATGCCAAGGCTGCCGGTGCCAAGGCCGAAGCCGACTGGAACCAGCGTTTCGACGCCTACGCCAAGGCCTTCCCGGAACTGGCTGCCGAGTTCAAGCGCCGTGACAGCGGCGAGCTGCCGGCCGACTTCAGCGAGAAGGCCCAGGCCTACATCAATGAAGTAGCCGCCAAAGGTGAAACCATCGCCAGCCGCAAGGCCAGCCAGAACGCGCTGAATGCCTTCGGCCCGATGCTGCCTGAGTTCCTTGGCGGTTCGGCTGACCTGGCCGGCTCCAACCTGACCCTGTGGAAAGGCTGCAAGGGCGTCGAAGCCAATGACGCCAGCGGCAACTACGTGTTCTACGGTGTGCGTGAGTTCGGCATGACCGCGATCATGAACGGCGTTGCCCTGCACGGTGGCCTGGTGCCTTACGGCGCGACCTTCCTGATGTTCATGGAATACGCTCGCAACGCGGTGCGCATGTCGGCGCTGATGAAACAGCGCGTGATCCACGTCTACACCCACGACTCCATCGGCCTGGGCGAAGACGGCCCGACTCACCAGCCGATCGAGCAGCTGACCAGCCTGCGCAGCACGCCGAACCTGGACACCTGGCGCCCAGCCGACGCGGTCGAATCGGCCGTGTCCTGGAAAAACGCCCTGGAGCGCAAGGACGGCCCATCGGCGCTGATCTTCTCGCGCCAGAACCTGCAGCACCAGGCGCGCGATGCCCAACAGATCGCCGACATCAGCCGCGGCGGCTACGTGCTCAAGGACTGCGCTGGCGAGCCTGAGCTGATCCTGATCGCCACTGGTTCGGAAGTGGGCCTGGCCGTTCAGGCACAAGCCAAGCTGACCGAGCAGGGCCGCAAGGTGCGCGTGGTTTCCATGCCTTGCACCAGCGTGTTCGATGCCCAGGACGCTGCCTACAAGCAGTCGGTACTGCCGGTCGAAGTCGCTGCGCGCATCGCCATCGAAGCTGCCCACGCGGACTTCTGGTACAAGTACGTCGGTCTGGAAGGTCGTATCATCGGCATGACCACCTATGGTGAGTCGGCTCCGGCCGCTGCACTGTTCGAGGAATTCGGCTTCACCCTGGAGAACATCCTGGGCACCGCCGAAGAGCTGCTGGAAGACTGATGTAAAGATCTGCGGGCGGTGTCGCCCCTGATTCGCGGGCAAGCCCGCTCCCACAGAGGTTGCAGATGACCCTGTGGGAGCGGGCTTGCCCGCGAATAGGGGCGACACTCGATGCCGCAGGCTGATGACAATAAAACTGTCTCGTGAGCACCGAATGTCCCACCCGCGTCCTTACAAAGTTGCACTCAACGGTTACGGCCGCATCGGCCGCTGTGTCCTGCGCGCACTGTTCGAGCGGGGGGCAACGGCCGGTTTCGAGATCGTTGCGCTGAACGACCTGGCCGATCAGGCCAGCATCGAATACCTGACACGCTTCGACTCCACCCACGGGCGTTTCCCCGGCGAGGTGAAGGTCGACGGCGACTGTCTGCACATCAACGGCGACTGCGTGAAAGTCATGCGCAGCGCTACCCCTGAAGGCATCGACTGGGCCGCCCTGGGTGTCGACCTGGTGCTGGAGTGCTCCGGCGTCTACCACACCCGCGCCGATGGCCAGCGTTTCCTCGATGCCGGCGCGCCGCGCGTACTGTTCTCGCAGCCCATGGCCAGCGAGGCCGACGTCGACGCCACCGTGGTCTATGGCATCAACCAGGATTGCCTGACGGGCAACGAACGCCTGGTGTCCAACGCCTCCTGCACCACCAACTGCGGCGTGCCGCTGCTGCGCGTGCTGGACCAGGCATTCGGCATCGAGTACGTGCAGATCACCACCATCCACTCGGCGATGAACGACCAGCCGGTGATCGATGCCTATCACCACGAAGACCTGCGCCGCACGCGTTCGGCCTTCCAGTCGGTGATCCCGGTGTCCACGGGCCTGGCGCGCGGCATCGAGCGCTTGCTTCCGGAACTTGCCGGGCGAATCCAGGCCAAAGCGGTACGCGTGCCGACCGTCAACGTCTCGTGCCTGGACATCACCCTGCAGACCGCCCGCGACACCAGCGCGGCCGAGGTCAACCGGGTGCTGCGTGAGGCGGCGCAGAGTGGCCCGCTCAAAGGCCTGCTGGCCTACACCGAGCTGCCTCACGCCAGCTGTGATTTCAACCATGACCCGCATTCGGCCATCGTCGATGCCAGCCAGACCCGCGTCTCAGGCCCACGCCTGGTGAACCTGCTGGCTTGGTTCGACAACGAATGGGGGTTCGCCAACCGTATGCTCGACGTTGCCGAACACTATCTGCACGTCGTCCACCCAACCCGCAGCAAACAGCCCTGAAGGACTGCATTCATGACCGTGTTGAAGATGACCGACCTCGACCTGCAAGGTAAGCGCGTACTGATCCGCGAAGACCTCAACGTACCTGTGAAGGACGGTGTGGTAGCCAGCGATGCGCGTATCCTGGCAGCGCTGCCGACCATCAAGCTGGCCCTGGAAAAGGGTGCGGCGGTAATGGTCTGCTCGCACCTGGGCCGCCCGACCGAAGGCGAGTTCTCTGCCGAGAACAGCCTCAAGCCGGTTGCCGACTACCTGAGCAAGGCCCTGGGCCGCGAAGTGCCGCTGGTTGCCGACTATCTGGACGGCGTTCAGGTCAACGCGGGTGACCTGGTGCTGTTCGAGAACGTTCGCTTCAACAAGGGCGAGAAGAAAAACGCCGACGAGCTGGCACAGAAGTACGCCGCCCTGTGCGACGTGTTCGTCATGGACGCATTCGGCACCGCTCACCGCGCTGAAGGTTCTACCCATGGCGTCGCCAAGTTCGCCAAGGTCGCTGCCGCTGGCCCGCTGCTGGCCGCCGAACTGGACGCGCTGGGCAAGGCCCTGAAAGCCCCGGCCAAGCCGATGGCGGCCATCGTCGCCGGCTCCAAGGTGTCGACCAAGCTGGACGTGCTGAACAGCCTGAGCAGCGTCTGCGACCAGCTGATCGTCGGTGGCGGCATTGCCAACACCTTCCTCGCCGCTGCCGGTCACCCGGTCGGCAAGTCGCTGTACGAGCCTGACCTGGTCGACACCGCCAAGGCCATCGCCGCCAAGGTCAGCGTGCCGCTGCCCGTCGACGTGGTGGTTGCCAAGGCCTTTGCCGAAGACGCCGAAGCCACCGTCAAGGCCATCGCCGACGTAGCCGCCGATGACATGATCCTGGACATCGGCCCGCAGACCGCAGCCAATTTCGCCGAGCTGCTGAAGTCGTCGAAGACCATCCTGTGGAACGGCCCGGTCGGCGTGTTCGAGTTCGACCAGTTCGGCAACGGCACCAAGGTGCTGGCCAAGGCCATCGCCGAAAGCGCCGCGTTCTCCATCGCCGGTGGTGGCGATACCCTGGCTGCCATCGACAAATATGGCGTCAGCAAGGAAATCTCCTACATTTCTACCGGTGGCGGTGCCTTCCTCGAGTTCGTCGAAGGCAAAGTGCTGCCCGCCGTGGCGATCCTGGAAGAGCGGGCAAAAGCCTGACAATGGCGGCGCCTGGCAAAGGGAGCGACCTGATGGTCAAGCAATTGCCTGTGATGATCCTGGCCGGCCTGCTGGGCGCTTGCTCCAGCGGCCCGTCCACGGATGCCGACCCGGCGCAGCCGCCCAAGGGCGGTTGCTACCAGTCCGAGTGGCAGGCCGAGACCGTACCGGTCATCAGCAAGCGCGTCGGCCCGCAAGGCCTGGAAAAGTACGACGAAGAACACCAGCACCAGGCGCCGGGTTGCCCTTGAAGAGAACGACCGAACCTGGCGTTTCGTCGGGGCAGGCAACCAAGCGACCGCTGTGTGGTCATCTAGAGGATATGTAATGAAAGCGCTGCTGGCCTCGATGGCCCTGGCGACACTGGCAGGATGCTCGCTGATGCAGCCTGCGCCTTCCGCCCCGGCGGACAACTGGACCCGCTGGGTCTGTGACACCCAGGCCGAAGTGCTGTGGCGCTTCGCTGATGCACAACGGGACCAGGTTGACGTGCGCCTCGGCGGCGGCGACCAGGTCTATCGGCTCAAGGCCGAGCCGGGCGCCTCTGGCGCGCTGTACAGCGATGGCGTGCTGGCCTTCCACACCAAGGGCGAAGAAGGCCTGGTGTACTGGGTGGCAACCAACGATCTGATTGGGCGGGGCTGCAAGGCACCGTGACTGGCCGGGCCGCACAGGCGGCCCACACTACTTGAACAGCAACCGCCCCTGCGGCAGGCTTGCACGAAACAAACGACGCTTGTCGGGAGAGAGATACACAATGGCACTCATTAGCATGCGCCAGATGCTGGACCACGCCGCCGAGTTCGGTTACGGCGTTCCGGCTTTCAACGTCAACAACCTCGAGCAGATGCGCGCCATCATGGAAGCGGCCGACAAGACCGACTCCCCGGTGATCGTCCAGGCTTCGGCCGGTGCCCGCAAATACGCCGGTGCCCCGTTCCTGCGCCACCTGATCCTGGCCGCCATCGAAGAATTCCCGCACATCCCGGTGTGCATGCACCAGGACCACGGCACCAGCCCTGACGTCTGCCAGCGCTCGATCCAGCTGGGCTTCAGCTCGGTGATGATGGACGGCTCGCTGGGTGAAGACGGCAAGACCCCGACCGACTACGAGTACAACGTTCGCGTCACCCAGCAGACCGTGGCCATGGCCCACGCCTGCGGCGTTTCGGTGGAAGGCGAGCTGGGCTGCCTGGGCTCGCTGGAAACCGGCATGGCCGGTGAAGAAGACGGCATCGGTGCCGAAGGCGTGCTGGACCACAGCCAGATGCTGACCGATCCGGAAGAAGCCGCTGACTTCGTCAAGAAGACCCAGGTCGACGCCCTGGCCATCGCCATCGGCACCAGCCACGGTGCCTACAAGTTCACCAAGCCGCCTACCGGTGACGTGCTGGCCATCGACCGTATCAAGGAAATCCACAAGCGCATCCCTAACACCCACCTGGTGATGCACGGTTCTTCCTCGGTACCGCAAGAGTGGCTGGCGATCATCAACCAGTACGGCGGCGACATCAAAGAGACCTACGGCGTACCGGTCGAAGAGATCGTCGAAGGCATCAAGCACGGCGTGCGCAAGGTCAACATCGACACCGACCTGCGCCTGGCATCCACCGGTGCCATGCGCCGCCTGATGGCACAGAACCCGAGCGAGTTCGACCCGCGCAAGTTCTTCGGTGAAACCGTGAAAGCCATGCGTGACGTGTGCATCGCCCGTTACGAAGCGTTCGGCACTGCCGGCAATGCCTCGAAGATCAAACCGATCTCCCTGGAAGGCATGTTCCAGCGCTATCTGAAGGGTGAGCTGGCCGCCAAGGTCAACTGATTCACAGGTGCAGTCATGAAAAACCCGCAGCGATGCGGGTTTTTTTATGTATCGAAAATGCTGCAAGGCAACCGTTAGTCGGCTACCGTGAAACTAATTCACTGATAGCGATCTGATTGCATTGCTTGTCGCAACCTCAGGTCTAGAGTATTAATCGGATCCAATAGTAAGTCGAAGTCGGTCAAACAAGAGAAGCAGCATGGATGGCGCTTACCCTCAACCACTGGATGGCAAATCGGTTCTCCTGGTGGTAGACGATTACCCGGAAAACCTCATTAGCATGCGGGCCTTGCTGGCGCGCAATGATTGGCACGTGTTGACGGCAAGCTCGGGGATGGAAGCCCTGGGTACGTTGCTCGAACACGAGGTCGATCTGGTCCTGCTCGATGTGCAGATGCCCGAAATGGACGGTTTCGAGGTCGCCCGGCTGATGCGCGGCAGCCAACGCACCCGGCTGACCCCGATCATCTTCCTCACCGCCAACGAGCAGTCCGATGCCGCCGTGCTCAAGGGCTACGCCAGCGGTGCGGTGGATTACCTGTTCAAACCGTTCGATCCACAGATTCTCAAGCCCAAGGTACAGGCGCAGTTGGACCAGCAGCGCAATCGGCGCATGCTGCAGCGCTTGACCCGCGAGCTGGAGGCGGCCCGGGCGTTCAACGCCTCGATCCTGGAAAATGCCGCCGAAGGCATCCTGGTGGTCGATGCCGAGGGTGTCATCAGCTTTGCCAACCCGGCGATCTCGCGCTTGATGCATACCCCGGTCGAACAACTGCAGGGTGCCCAGCTGCTCGATCTGCTGCAGTTGGCCAATGCCACCCTGTGGAGCGAATCCGAATTCCGCAATGCCTATCTCGCGCGGCAGATCGTGCGGGTCCATGATGCCCACCTGCGCATCCCGGGTGGTCAGGTGGTGCCGGTAGCCCTGTCATGCGCGCCATTGCCGGCGGAGCAGCAGGCGATGGTGGTCACGGTGTTGGACATGTCGGTGGAGCGCAACCTGCATCAACAACTGGAGTACCAGGCGGTGACCGACCCGTTGACCGGGCTGCTCAACCGCCGCGGGTTCTACCAGGCTGCCGAAGGCGTACTGCTGCGCGGCGAGCGCTCGAACAAGACCCAGGCCCTGATGTACATGGACCTCGATGGCTTCAAGCGGATCAACGACTCGCTGGGCCATGAAGCCGGTGACCGCGTGCTGCACTGGGTGGCCGAGCAGATCAAGGACTGCCTCGGCAGCGAGGCGTTGCTGGCGCGCATGGGGGGCGATGAATTCACCGCACTGTTCGACGGCCTGCCATACCCGGAACTGGCCGGGCGCTATGCCGAGAAACTGCTTGAACGGGTGTCGATCCAGCAGCAGGTGGAAGGGATGGATGTGTGCCTGGGCGTCAGCATCGGCATCGCCACCTACCCCGACTGCGGCGGCAATGTCGAAGGCCTGCTGCGTGCCGCCGACACAGCGATGTATGCAGCCAAGCGGGCCGGTCGCCAACAGTATCGCTTCTATGATCAGGAGCTCAATGGCCGTGCCCGCTCAAGGCTGATGCTTGAAGACAGTGTGCGCAATGCCATCGAAGCCCAGGATTTCAGCCTTGTGTACCAACCCCAGGTGGCCTTTGCCGATGGCCAGCTAAGGGGGTTCGAAGCCCTGCTGCGCTGGCAGCACCCCAGCGTTGGCGATGTGCCGCCCGGGCTGTTTATCCCCTTGCTGGAAGAGGCACGGCTGATCAACCGCCTGGCCAGCTGGATCTACCGCCAAGGTGCCGCGCAGCGTCAGGCCTGGTGCCAGCGTTTCGACCCGGAACTGGTGTTGGGTATCAGCCTGAGCCGCGCGCAGTTCTCCATGCCCAGCCTGGTCGATGAACTGCAGCGGGTGATCCAGGATTACCAGCTCGACCCGGCGCAACTGGAGGTCGAGGTTGCCGAGACCTCGCTGATGTACAACATCGACACGGCGATCAAGCAGATTCACCGCCTGCGTGAACTGGGCGTGCGCGTGGCGCTGGACGATTTCGGCGCGGGCGACTGTTCGCTGCGCATGTTGCGCGACCTGCCCATCGACACGTTGAAGCTGGACCGCCATCTGGTGGCGCGCCTGCCGGACTCGGCGGAGGATGCCGCGCTGGTGCGCAGTGTCATCGGGTTGTGCGCGGATTACCGCATCACCGTGATCGCTGAGGGTGTTGAAACAGAGGCCCAAGCTGCGTGGCTGAAGGCAAACGGTTGCGCTTACGTCCAGGGCTTTCTGGTCGCGCACCCGATGACGGCGGCTGATGCCAGTGGCTTTCCGGCGATTTTTCCCTGGCTGCGGCCGTGATTGGCTAGAATCGGCATTCGTTACGCCGAATGCCATGCCATGACCGTATTACGCTATTTGCAAGCCTACCCACCGCACCTGCAGGAGCAGGTGCGGCAGATGATCGACAGCGACCGCTTGGGCGAGTACCTGCAGCGCCGCTACCCCGGGCGCCATGACGTGCAGAGCGACAAGGCGCTGTACGGCTATGCCCAGGACCTGCGCCAGCAATACCTGCGCAGTGCACCCAACCTGGACAAGGTGCTGTTCGACAACCGCCTGGACCTGACTCATCGGGCCCTGGGGCTCAATACCGCGGTTTCGCGGGTGCAGGGCGGCAAGCTCAAGGCGAAGAAGGAAATCCGCATAGCCTCGTTGTTCAGGGAGGCGGCGCCCGAGTTCCTGCGCATGATCGTGGTGCACGAGCTGGCGCACCTGCGCGAGCGCGATCACAACAAGGCGTTCTACCAGCTCTGCCAGCACATGGAGCCGGCTTACCACCAACTGGAATTCGACCTGCGCGTCTACCTGACCTACCGGGAGTTGCCAGGCAACCTGTAAGGATCACGCAGCATGGATGTGAGCAAGACCAAGAGCAGTTTCTACCGCCGCCTGTACGTGGCCTGGCTGATCGACAGCCAGACCGCCACCAGCGTGCCGGCGCTGATGGAGGCTACCGGCATGCCACGGCGTACGGCACAGGACACCATCGCCGCTCTCGCCGACCTGGACATCGTCTGCGAGTTCGAGCAGCAGGAAGGTGCGCGCAACCATGCCGGGCATTACCGCATCCATGACTGGGGGGCGATCGACAAGCAGTGGATCATCCAGCACCTGCGGCAGATCAGGGAAGTACTGGGGTATCCATGACCTTGCGCATGCCGATATGCGGAATGTCATCCTCAAGGTATTGCTCACCCACCACTGCAAAACCGTGCCGGGCATAGAACCCTTGCAGGTGTGCCTGCGCCGACAGATAAACCGGCGTCCCGTGCCAGCAGTGGCTGGCCGCTTCCAGCCCTTTCATCAGCAGCGGATGACCGAGTTTCAGGTCGCGCACCTCGGGTGAGGTCACCACCCGCCCGATAACTACATCGCCGCCCTGCGACTGCGGATCGAGCAGGCGCAGGTAGGCGACCAGCTTGTCATCCTGCCAGCCCATCAAGTGCAGGGTGTCGCCCGTCAGGTCCTGGCCATCGACTTCCTGATAGGCACAGCGTTGCTCGACCACGAACACGGCGGTACGCAGTTGCAGGATGGCGTAGAGCTCATGCTTGTCGAGGTCGGAGTGATGCTTGCAAAGCCAGTGGATGGACATGGTGAATCTCCTGAAATGGATGGCTGATCATCGCAAATTTTCGCAGCTCGGCCAAAATAGAGGCTAAATGACATTATTGGCCGCTGCCCCAGGCAACGGCTTTGTGTAATCTCATCTGCGAATCGCCTTCCACAGCGTGTGCCTCCCACTGCAAAAGGACTTCTGCATGCGGCCACTGCTTTGCGCGTTGGGTATGCTGGGCGTGCTCCTGGCAGCACCTGCATCCGGCCATGACAGGTTGCGGCTGGTGGCCGACAACTGGCCGCCGTTCACCGACAGCACCATGCCGGGCGGTGGCCTGGCCACCAGCCTGGTCAGCACGGCGCTGGCCCGTGCCGGGTATGCCAGCGGCTACGAGGAAGTGCCTTGGGCGCGGGCCTTGATGGGCATTGGTGAAGGGCGCTACGACGTGCTGATCAGCGCCTGGTACAACGACGGGCGCAAACTGATCGGGCAGTTTTCCAAGGGCTACCTGAGCAATCGCATTCGTTTGCTCAAGCGCAAGGGTGATGCCTTCCGTTACCAGCATCAGCCCGACCTTTATCCCTACAGCATTGCGGTCGTGCGTGACTATGCCTATTCACCCGCCTTCGATGGTGATACCCGCTTGCACAAGGTGGAGGTCCGCAACTTCTCGACCGCCGTGCGCATGCTGGCAGCCGGAAGAGTGAACCTGGCCGTGGAAGATGAGTATGTGGCGCGCTACAACCTGCAGCGCGAGCCGCAGGAAGTGCGCGATGGCGTGACCTTGGTGGAGCCGCTGCTGGCGGAGAATACCCTGCATATTCTGGTGAGCCTGAAGCACCCCGATCACCAGCAGATCGTCGAGCGCTTCGAGCAGGCCATTGCAGCGATGAAGGCCGATGGCAGCTATGAAAGGTTGATGCGCCAGCATGGTTTCTGACCTCTAGCGACTGTGCCGGCCTCTTCGCGGGCAAGCCCG
Source organism: Pseudomonas sp. (assembly GCF_017744435.1). Lineage (GTDB taxonomy): Bacteria > Pseudomonadota > Gammaproteobacteria > Pseudomonadales > Pseudomonadaceae > Aquipseudomonas. Next base: position 111 of record NZ_JAGIBG010000038.1, on the reverse strand, counting down.
CTCCCACAGGTTCAACTCAGCCCCTATAAGCGGTGGAGCTTCTGTGGGAGCGGGCTTGCCCGCGAAGAGGCCGGCACAGTCGCTAGAGGTCAGAAACCATGCTGGCGCATC
>NZ_JAGIBG010000037.1 GCF_017744435.1 Pseudomonas sp. | reverse complement strand
TTGCCTTCGATCTCGATGCTCGACACCGACGGGCGCTCGACCACGTTGATGATCAGGACGTTGCCATCGCGGTTCAGCTGGATGTCCTGGAAGAAGCCGGTCTTGAACAGCGAGCGGGTGGAATCCACCAGGCGGCGATCGTCAGCCTGGTCGCCAACGTTGAGCGGCAAGGCGCCGAACACGCTGCCAGCGGATACCCGCTGCAGGCCGTTGACACGAATATCGGAGATAGTGAAGGACTCGGCGTGAACTTCAGCGATCATCAGTGCGGACATGACCGCAGTTAGCAGCAGACGTTTCATGAAGTCCTTTTATTCCAACTGGCAATAAACAACCCGCCGCATGGAGACGGCAGGTTCGCAATTGAGCGAAGCTTTTTAAAGTCGACCCAGATCGTTGATCAGGGCGAGCAACATCACCCCTACGACCAAACTGATACCGATCTGGACCCCCCAACCTTGCACCCGTTCCGACAGCGGACGACCGCGCGCCCACTCGACCAGGTAAAACAGCAAATGCCCCCCATCCAGTACTGGGATGGGCAGCAGGTTAAGAACCCCCAGGCTTATGCTCAGGTAGGCCAGGAAATTCAGGAAATCCCCCACGCCGGACTGGGCTGAAGCGCCCGCCACTTTAGCAATGGTTATCGGTCCGCTCAAGTTTTTTACCGAGAGCTCCCCGAACAGCATTTTCTTTAGCGACTCGAGGGTCAGGACGCTCATGTTCCAGGTCCTCGAGAGGCCTTCGCCCACGGCATCCAACGGGCCGTAGCTGACTTCGCGGAGCATGCTGGGCGGCCATTCGGCGCCCTTCACACCCGCGCCGAGGTAACCCCCAACGGCCTTGCCTTCACCTTTGTGAGCCAGCGTGACCGGCACCTCCAGGGCCGCGCCATCACGCTCGACACGCAGCACCACCTGGGCGTCCGGGCGGGCGCGAACACTGTCCACCACCTGCTGCCAATCACTCAGCGCAGCGCCGTCGAGGGCGAGCAACTTGTCGCCTGCCTTCAGACCAGCGGCAGCGGCCGGGCCTTTCGGATCGATTTCGGCCAGCACCGGCGACACGGCCGGCCGCCATGGGCGCAGGCCCAGGGACTGGATAGGGTCAGGCTCGTCGGCGCCCTTGAGCCAATGGTCCAGTTTCACCTGCAGCTGGCGCTCGGCAGTGGCGCCTTCATCGCGCACCCCCACCTGCAGCGTGCCACTCTCACCCAGGCGTCGAACCAGTTGCAGATTGACAGCGGACCAACCGCTGGTCGCCTTGCCATCAATAGATACAATTTCCTGACCGGCGGCCAGGCCTGCTGAAGCTGCCAGGCTTCCGGATTCGACCGCGCCGATCACCGGGCGGACCTGCTGGGTACCGAGCATGGCCAGCAGCCAGAAGAAGAGGATGGCCAGGAGGAAGTTGGCGATCGGGCCTGCGGCCACGATCGCAATGCGCTGACGCACCGACTTGCGGTTGAAGGACTGATGGGCAAGCGCCGGAGGAACATCGCCTTCACGCTCGTCGAGCATCTTGACGTAGCCACCCAGAGGGATCGCCGCCACCACGAACTCGGTGCCCTGGCGGTCATGCCAGCGCAGCAGCGGCGTGCCGAAACCGACGGAGAAGCGCAGCACCTTGACCCCGCAGCGCCGAGCGACCCAGAAGTGACCAAATTCGTGGAACGTGACCAATACACCCAGGGCCACCAGGGTGCCGACAATCATGTAGAGCGCAGTCATATCTATCTCCGAATGACGTTCAGCAGAACCCTGGCATAGCCACCGGCCTCAACGGCCGTGACGCCTCAGCCACTCACGGGCCAGCTCGCGGGCGCGCTGGTCGGCTGCAAACACGGCCTCCAGCGAAGGCAGCGCCACCACAGGTTCCTGATCAAGCACCTGTTCGATCATACCCGCGATCTCCGGGAAGCGGATACGCCGCTGGAGAAATGCCTCGACGGCGACCTCATTGGCCGCATTGAGCACCGCAGGCGCACTGTTACCGGCTTCAGCCGCCTCGCGCGCAAGGCGCAGACAGGGAAAGCGCTGTTCGTCCGGCGCCTGGAAGTCCAGGCGGGCAATGGCGAACAGGTCCAGCGGTGCCACCCCGGAATCGATGCGCTCTGGCCAGGCCAGGGCGTTGGCGATAGGGGTGCGCATGTCCGGGTTGCCCAGCTGGGCCAGCACCGAACCATCGACGTAGTCGACCAGCGAATGGATCACGCTTTGCGGATGCACCACCACCTCGACCTTGGCCGGCGCCGCATCGAACAGCCAGCAGGCTTTAATCAGCTCCAGCCCCTTGTTCATCATGCTGGCCGAGTCCACCGAAATCTTCCGCCCCATAGACCAGTTGGGATGGGCGCAGGCTTGTTCCGGCGTGACATCGACCAGGGCCGCCTGGGGCGTTTCGCGGAACGGCCCACCCGAGGCGGTCAGCAGGATGCGACGTACGCCGACCTGGCTCAGGCCACGGGCATAATCGCCAGGCAGGCATTGGAAGATCGCATTGTGCTCGCTGTCGATCGGCAGCAGCACGGCACCACTGCGCCGCACCGCGTCCATGAACAGCGCGCCAGACATCACCAGCGCTTCCTTGTTGGCCAGCAACACCTTCTTGCCCGCCTCGACGGCGGCCAGGGTCGGGCGCAGGCCAGCGGCACCGACGATGGCCGCCATCACCGCATCCACTTCAGGGGCTGCTGCGACCTCACTGAGGCCCGCCTCCCCTACCAGCACCTGCGCACTGCAGCCAGCGCCAAGCAGACCATCACGCAGGCGCGTAGCGGCTTCGTCATTGGGCACCACGGCATAGACCGGACGGTGCCGAACACACAGGGCCAGCAGTTCGTCGATGCGCGAATAACCGCTCAGCGCGAACACCTGGTAGCGCTCAGGGTGCCGTGCAATCACATCAAGGGTGCTGAGACCGATCGAGCCGGTCGCACCCAGGACTGTAATTCGCTGCACGCCGCTCACATCACACCCCATTCGGCAGCCCACAACAGCACAGCAAAGATCGGGATCGCCGCCGTCAGGCTGTCGATGCGATCCAGCACACCACCATGGCCAGGCAGCAGGTTGCTGCTGTCCTTGATGCCGGCACGGCGCTTGAACATGCTCTCGGTCAGATCGCCGATCACCGACGACATGACCACCAGCGCAGCACCCAGCAGCCCCAGCAGAAGCTGGCCGAAGCCCCAGTCACGCGTGATGCCGACCACCAGGGTGATCACCAGGCTGACCGCCAGGCCACCATAGACACCTTCCCAGCTCTTGCCCGGGCTCACCTGCGGCGCCAGCTTGCGCTTGCCGAAGGCACGGCCAGAGAAATAGGCGCCGATATCGGCCGCCCAGACCAGTACCATGACCGACAGGATCAGCCAGTTACCCAGCTGCCAGTGCTTGAGCAGGATCAGCCCTTGCCAGGCTGGCAACAGGATCAGCAAGCCGATCAACAGCTTGCAGGCCGCACTGGCCCACAGTTCGCTGCTGCGTGGATAGGTCAGTACCAGCCAGGTGGCCAGCCCCCACCAGATGACCGAAGCCCCGAGCACCCAGGGTGCCAGGTCCGGCATGAGATGGAGCAGCATCAGCGCTCCGGCGACCACGGCGGCGTAGGCGATGCGCAAAGGCTGGGCCACAAGCCCGGCCAGACGCGCCCATTCCCAGGCACCGAGGGTCACCACGAAGCCGATGAACAGGGCGAAATCCCCGCCGTTGAGCAGGAAAAACCCACCCAGCGCGACCGGCAACAGGATCAGCGCAGTAATGATGCGTTGTTTAAGCATTAAGCACGAGCTCCAGCCTCGACCTGCTCGCTGGTCTTACCGAAGCGGCGCTGGCGCGAAGCGAAATCGGCCAGGGCTTTGCGCATGGCCTCGTGTTTGAAATCCGGCCAGTAGAGGTCGGAGAAGTACAGTTCGGCGTAGGCCAGCTGCCACAGCAGGAAATTGCTGATGCGGTGCTCGCCGCCGGTGCGGATGCACAGGTCGGGCAATGGCAGCTCGCCCGTGGCCAGGCAGGTCTGCAGAAGGCCCGGGGTGATGTCATCCGGACGCAGATGGCCGGCCTGGACCTCACGCGCCAAGCGCTGGGCAGCCTGTGCGATATCCCACTGGCCACCGTAGTTGGCGGCGATCTGCAGGATGAAGCGATTGCTGCCCGCGGTCAGCGCTTCGGCTTCGCGCATGGCGGCCTGCAGCTCGGGATGGAAACGCGAACGATCGCCGATGATGCGCAGGCTGATGTTGTTCTCGTTGAGGCGTCGGGCCTCACGGCGCAAGGCCGAGAAGAACAGCTCCATCAACGCGCCGACCTCTTCGGCCGGGCGCTGCCAGTTTTCACTGGAGAACGCGAACAGGGTCAGTACTTCGACCCCGGACTCGGCACACACCTCGATGACCGCGCGCACCGCATCGACGCCGGCCTTGTGCCCGGCAACGCCGGGCAACAGGCGCTTCTTCGCCCAGCGGTTGTTGCCATCCATGATGATCGCGACATGACGCGGCACCGAGGACGGTGCCGCCAACTTGGACTTTTCCATTAAAAAACCTCGGCCTTAAACGGCCATCAGGTCCTTTTCCTTGGCTTTGTAAGCAGCATCGACTTCAGCAATGAACTTGTCGGTCAGCTTCTGGATTTCATCAGCGGCACGACGCTCTTCGTCTTCGCTGATTTCCTTGTCCTTGGTCAGCTTCTTCAGGTCGCCCAGGGCATCACGACGCACGTTGCGCACGGCCACCTTGGCGTCTTCGGCAACGCCGCTGGCCTGCTTGGTGTAACCCTTGCGGGTTTCCTCGGTCAGGGCCGGCATCGGTACGCGGATGGTGGTACCGGCGCTGGACGGGTTCAGGCCCAGATCGGAGGTCAGAATGGCCTTCTCGATGGCAGCGCTGAGGTTCTTGTCGTGGGCGACGATCTTCAGGGTGCGGGCATCTTCGACGGTGATCGCAGCCACCTGGTTCAGCGGCATCTCGCTGCCCCAGGCAGTGACCTTGACGGTGTCCAGAATGCTTGGGTGGGCGCGACCGGTACGGATCGCCGCCAAGTTGCGAGCCAGCGCTTCCAGGGACTTGGTCATGCGCTCCTGCGCGTCTTTCTTGATGTCGTTGATCATTTTTGAACTTCCTCGATCAGAGTTCCTTCCGCGCCGCCATGCACGATGTTCAGCAGGGCGCCGGGCTTGTTCATGTTGAAGACGCGCAGCGGCATCTTGTGGTCGCGGCACAGACAAATTGCCGTCAGATCCATTACACCCAGCTTGCGATCCAGCACTTCATCGTAGGTCAGATGATCGAACTTCTCGGCATGCGGGTCCTTGAATGGGTCTGCAGTGTATACACCATCGACCTTTGTTGCCTTCAAAACTACATCGGCATCGATTTCGATGGCGCGCAGGCAAGCGGCGGAGTCGGTGGTGAAGAACGGGTTGCCGGTACCGGCAGCGAAGATTACGACTTCTTTAGCGTTCAGGTGGCGCATGGCTTTGCGGCGATCATAGTGATCGGTCACGCCTACCATGGAGATCGCCGACATGACGATGGCGGTGATGTTCGCCCGCTCCAGCGCGTCGCGCATGGCCAGGCCATTCATCACGGTGGCCAGCATCCCCATGTGGTCGCCGGTAACGCGGTCCATGCCGGCTGCACTGAGCGCCGCGCCACGGAACAGGTTGCCACCACCAATCACCAAGCCTACCTGAACACCGATGCCGACCAACTGGCCGACTTCCAGCGCCATGCGATCCAGGACCTTGGGGTCGATCCCGAACTCTTCCGAGCCCATCAGGGCCTCGCCGCTAAGTTTGAGTAGAATGCGTTTATAGCGAGCCTGATGACCACTGCCCTGCTGAGCCATTGCGAATCTCTCCTGCGGCGTTTGTAAAATTCTGGCGGGCTTCTTGAGCCTGCGTATAACTCTATCGTGACGCAGCGACTGCGTCAGCGAGCAACGGCCTTGTAAACCGTTCCCGCTTTGACAAAGAGGCTGCGCGCGTGAGCGGGCAGCCTCTTTGGGGCGACAGACGGGGCTGTCTTACTGCTTGGCAGCAGCTACCTGAGCGGCAACTTCAGCAGCGAAGTCGTCAACTGGCTTCTCGATGCCTTCGCCAACCTTGAAGTAGGTGAAGGAAACGATTTCAGCGCCGGCTTTCTTGGCCAGCTCGCCAACTTTGACTTCCGGGTTCATGACGAAGGCTTGCTCTTTCAGCGAGGCTTCGGCTTTGAACTTGGTGATACGACCGTTGATCATGTTCTCAACGATGTTTTCCGGCTTGCCGGCGATCTTGTCAGCGTTCAGCTGCAGGAAGACGCCCTTCTCGCGCTCGATGGCCTCGGCGGAGATTTCCGACGAATCCAGGAACTCTGGGTTCGAAGCGGCAACGTGCATGGCGATGTTCTTGGCCAGCTCGACGTCGCCGCCTTTCAGGACAACGACAGCACCGATCTTGTTGCCGTGCAGGTAGGCGCCGACAACGTCACCTTCAACGCGCACCAGGCGACGGATGTTGACGTTTTCGCCGCACTTGGCAACCAGGGCTTCACGAGCGGACTCGCGCGAGGCGATCAGCGGAGCAGCGTCGGTCAGCTTCTGGGCGAAGGCTTCTTCCAGGCTTTCGGCCACGAAGTTCTTGAAGTCGTCTTGCAGAGCCAGGAAGTCGGTCTGCGAGTTCACTTCCAGCAGGACGGCGGCTTTGCCGTCGGTCTTGACGGCGATAGCGCCTTCAGCAGCGACGTTGCCAGCCTTTTTGGCGGCCTTGATGGCGCCCGAGGCACGCATGTCGTCAATGGCTTTCTCGATGTCGCCGCCGGCCTTTTCCAGGGCCTTCTTGCAATCCATCATGCCTTCGCCGGTACGCTCGCGCAGTTCTTTGACCAGCGCCGCAGTAATTGCTGCCATTTCAAAATCCTCTTGGAAAGTTTTTCAACCATTCCACCCGCTCGACGCGGGCGTTAAATTCTGCAAATCGCTGCCTTTATATCAGCTCGCCCATCATGCGGGGCCGTTGCTGACAGCAGGATTTCAAGGTGGCAAAAAGGGGGCAGAGCCCCCTTTTCGCGTGCCAAGTAGACGCTAGCGCCTATTACTCAGCAGCAGGTGCAGCCGCTTCTTCAGCGTAGACTTCAGTGCCGCCGGCAACGTTGTTGCGGCCGCGGATGACGGCGTCAGCCATCGAAGTCATGTACAGCTCGATAGCGCGGATGGCGTCATCGTTACCTGGGATAACGAAGTCAACGCCTTCTGGGCTGCTGTTGGTATCGACAACGCCGATAACCGGGATGCCCAGCTTGTTGGCTTCGGTGATAGCAATGCGCTCGTGGTCAACGTCGATCACGAACAGGGCATCAGGCAGGCCGCCCATGTCCTTGATACCACCCAGGCTGCGGTCCAGTTTTTCCAGATCGCGCGAACGCATCAGGGCTTCTTTCTTGGTCAGCTTGGCGAAGGTGCCATCTTCGGCCTGGGTTTCCAGGTCGCGCAGACGCTTGATCGAAGCACGGATGGTTTTGTAGTTGGTCAGCATGCCGCCCAACCAACGGTGGTCAACGTATGGCGAACCTGCGCGAGCAGCTTGCTCGGCAACGATCTTGCCGGCGGAACGCTTGGTGCCGACGAACAGGATCTTGTTCTTGCCCTGGGCCAGGCGCTCTACGAACGACAGAGCGTCGTTGAACATTGGCAGGGTTTTTTCCAGGTTGATGATGTGGATCTTGTTACGCGCGCCGAAAATGTACTTGCCCATTTTCGGGTTCCAGTAACGGGTCTGGTGGCCGAAGTGCACACCAGCCTTCAGCATATCGCGCATGTTGACTTGGGACATGATAGTTCCTTGATAAGTCGGGTTGGGCCTCCACGTATCCCAATGACCAACCCGCGCTTCCGGAGAATCGGGGCACCCAGGTCATCGTGTCGACACGTGTGTGGGTTTAGTGCTGACGGGGTCGTCCCCGAAAGCGGCGCATTTTATACCACAGACCGCGAGCGAACGGAACCCGGTTCAGGTTGCGTCCGTCAGCAGTTTTTGCAGCACCCTGGCAAACAGGCCAGAATGCCTCCTATAGACAGCAGCATGGCCGCCTTTATCCCGACAGAATGCCGCCCTGCTCTGCTAGAATCCGGCCTTTCCCGTTTGTTCGCGCCGCGTGCGGCGCCGTAGAGAGCCTGTAATGACCGTCACCATCAAGACTGCAGAAGACATCGAGAAGATGCGCATCGCCGGCCGCCTGGCCGCCGATGTGCTGGAAATGATCGAAGAACACGTCAAGCCCGGTGTCACCACCGAAGAGCTCGACCGCCTGTGCCACGACTACATCGTCAACGTTCAGCAGGCCATCCCGGCGCCCCTCAACTACAAGGGCTACCCGAAGTCGATCTGCACCTCGATCAACCATGTAGTCTGCCACGGCATCCCCAACGACAAGCCGCTCAAGGACGGTGACACGCTCAACATCGATGTCACCGTGATCAAGGATGGCTACCACGGCGACACCAGCCGCATGTTCCACGTCGGTACCGTACCGGTCTGGGCCGAGCGCCTGTCCAAGGTCACCCAGGAATGCATGTACAAGGCCATCGAGCTGGTCAAACCGGGCTGCCGCCTGGGCGACATCGGTGAAGTGATCCAGAAGCACGCCGAGAAGAACGGCTTCTCCGTGGTGCGCGAGTTCTGCGGCCATGGCATCGGCAAGGTGTTCCATGAGGAGCCGCAGATCCTCCACTACGGCCGTGCCGGCACCGGCATGGAGCTCAAGGAAGGCATGACCTTCACCATCGAGCCGATGATCAACCAGGGCAAGGCCGACACCAAGGTGCTGGGCGACGGCTGGACCGCCATCACCAAGGACCGCAAGCTCTCGGCCCAGTGGGAGCACACCCTGGTGGTGACAGCGACCGGCTACGAGATCTTCACCCTGCGCAAGGACGACACCATCCCGCGCACCTCGGCCTGATTGCACCCAAGGCAACCTCCAGACAGGAACGCGACGCGATGCCCCAGGTGGATCCCGAGCTGTTCGACCGCGGCCAGTTCCAGGCGGAACTGGCCCTCAAGGCGAGCCCCATCGCCGCCTTCAAGAAAGCCATCCGCCAGGCCGGCGAGGTGCTCGACAAGCGTTTTCGCACAGGCTGCGAAATCCGCCCGCTGATCGAAGCCCGCGCCTGGCTCGTCGACAACATCCTGCAGCAGGCCTGGAACCAGTTCGACTGGGGCGACCCGAGCGGTATCGCCCTGGTGGCGGTTGGCGGCTATGGCCGCGGTGAACTGCACCCGCATTCGGACATCGACCTGTTGATCCTGCTCGGCGCCGCCGAGCATGAGCAGTACCGCGAGGCCATCGAGCGCTTCCTCACCCTGCTCTGGGACATCGGCCTGGAGGTCGGCCAGAGCGTGCGCACCGTCGGCGAATGCGCCGAACAGGCCCGCGCCGACCTGACGGTAATCACCAACCTGATGGAAAGCCGCACCATTGCCGGCCCAGAAGACCTGCGCCAACGCATGCTCGAGGTGACCAGCACCACCTACATGTGGCCAAGCAAGGAGTTCTTCCTGGCCAAGCGCGCCGAACTCAAGGCCCGCCACCACAAGTACAACGACACCGAGTACAACCTCGAGCCCAACGTCAAAGGCTCGCCCGGTGGCCTGCGCGACATCCAGACGGTGCTCTGGGTGGCCCGCCGCCAGTACGGCACGCTGAACCTGCACGCCCTGGCCGGCGAAGGCTTCCTTTTGGAAAGCGAGAACGAACTGCTGGCCTCGTCCCAGGACTTCCTGTGGAAAGTGCGCTACGCCCTGCACATGCTCGCCGGCCGCGCCGAAGACCGCCTGCTGTTCGACCACCAGCGCAGCATCGCAGCACTGCTCGGCTACAGCGATGAAAACCCCAAGCGCGCCATCGAGCAGTTCATGCAGCAGTACTACCGGGTGGTGATGAGCATCAGCCAGTTGTGCGACCTGATCATCCAGCACTTCGAGGAAGTCATCCTCGCCGATGACGACAGCGGCGCCACGCAGCCTTTGAATGCACGCTTCCGGTTGCACGACGGCTACATCGAGGCGGTCAGCCCGAACGTGTTCAAGCGCACCCCGTTCGCCATGCTGGAGATCTTCGTGCTGATGGCCCAGCACCCGGAGATCAAGGGCGTGCGCGCCGACACCGTGCGCCTGCTGCGCGAACACCGGCACTTGATCGACGACACCTTCCGCAACGATATCCGCAACACCAGCCTGTTCATCGAGCTGTTCAAGTGCGAAATCGGCATCCACCGCAACCTGCGGCGGATGAACCGCTACGGCATCCTCGGCCGCTACCTGCCGGAATTCGGCCTGATCGTCGGGCAGATGCAACACGACCTGTTCCACATCTACACGGTCGATGCGCACACCCTCAACCTCATCAAGCACCTGCGCAAGCTGCAGTACACACCGGTGTCCGAGAAATTCCCGCTGGCCAGCAAGCTCATGGGCCGCCTGCCCAAGCCTGAGCTGATTTACCTGGCCGGCCTGTACCATGACATCGGCAAGGGTCGCCAGGGCGATCACTCCGAGATCGGCGCGGTGGATGCGCAGAAGTTCTGCGAACGCCACCAGTTGCCGGCCTGGGACAGTCGGCTGATCGTCTGGCTGGTGCAAAACCACCTGGTGATGTCGACCACCGCCCAGCGCAAGGACCTGTCCGACCCGCAGGTAATCAACGACTTCGCCCTGCACGTGGGCGACGAGACGCGCCTGGACTACCTCTATGTGCTGACCGTGGCCGACATCAACGCCACCAACCCCAGCCTGTGGAACTCGTGGCGCGCCAGCCTGCTGCGCCAGCTCTACACCGAGACCAAGCGCGCCCTGCGCCGCGGCCTGGAAAACCCGCTGGACCGCGAGGAACAGATCCGCCAGACCCAGTCGGCCGCGCTGGACATCCTCGTGCGCGAGGGCACCGACCCGGACGATGTCGAGCAGCTGTGGTCGCAGCTGGGCGATGACTACTTCCTCAAGCACAACGCTGCCGACGTGGCCTGGCACAGCGACGCCATCCTCCAGCAGCCGGCCGATGGCGGGCCACTGGTGCTGATCAAGGAAACCACCCAGCGCGAATTCGAGGGCGGCACGCAAATCTTCATCTACGCACCCGACCAGCACGACTTCTTCGCCGTGACCGTGGCCGCCATGTCGCAGTTGAACCTGAACATCCATGATGCGCGGATCATCACCTCGAGCAGCCAGTTCACCCTCGACACCTACATCGTGCTCGACAACGATGGCGGCTCGATCGGCGACAACCCGCAGCGGGTCAAGCAGATCCGCGACGGCCTGACCGAAGCACTGCGCAACCCCGAGGACTACCCGACCATCATCCAGCGCCGGGTGCCGCGCCAGCTCAAGCACTTCAACTTCCCGCCGCAGGTCACCATCCTCAACGATGCCCAGCGCCCGGTGACCATCCTCGAGATCACCGCACCGGACCGCCCCGGCCTGCTGGCCCGGATCGGGCGGATCTTCCTGGAGTTCGACCTGTCGCTGCAGAACGCCAAGATCGCCACCCTCGGCGAGCGGGTGGAAGACGTGTTCTTCATCACCGATGCCGACAACCAGCCGCTGTCCGACCCGCAGCTGTGCAGCCGCCTGCAGGAGGCCATCGTGCAGCAGCTGCAGGCCGGCCAGGCCAGCGATGCCAGCCCGACCCGCGTGACTTTTTAACGATTAGACGATTGACGAGACCTTGCGCCGATGAACCATGCCTTGACCCAGCTTCAGCCCTACCCGTTCGAGAAACTGCGCGCCCTGCTGGGCACCGTGAAGCCTGCGGCGGACAAACGCGCCATCGCCCTGTCGATCGGTGAGCCAAAGCACGAATCGCCGGCGTTCGTCGCCCAGGCCATGGCCGACAACCTCGACAAGCTGGCCGTGTACCCAAGCACCCTCGGCCTGCCGGCCCTGCGCCAGGCCATCGGCCAGTGGTGCGAGCGCCGTTTCGGCGTGCCGGCCGGCTGGCTGGACGCTGACCGCCACATTCTGCCGGTCAATGGCACCCGCGAGGCGCTGTTCGCCTTCACCCAGGCCGTGGTCAACCGCGCCGATGACGGCCTGGTGGTCAGCCCCAACCCGTTCTACCAGATCTACGAAGGCGCAGCCCTGCTGGCCGGTGCCACCCCGCATTACCTGCCCTGCCTGGAAGACAACGGTTTCAACCCGGACTTCGACGCCGTGCCGGTCGAGGTATGGAAGCGCTGCCAGATCCTGTTCCTGTGCTCGCCAGGCAACCCCACCGGCGCCCTGGTGCCGATGGACACCCTGAAGAAGCTGATTGCCCTGGCCGACGAGCACGACTTCGTGATCGCCGCCGACGAGTGCTACAGCGAGCTGTACTTCGACGAAGATGCGCCGCCACCGGGCCTGCTGAGCGCTTGCGCCGAACTGGGCCGTAGCGACTTCAAGCGCTGTGTGGTGTTCCACAGCCTGTCCAAGCGTTCCAACCTGCCAGGCTTGCGTTCGGGCTTTGTTGCCGGCGACGCCGAAATCATCAAGCCGTTCCTGCTGTACCGCACCTACCACGGCTGCGCCATGCCGGTACAGACCCAGCTCGCCAGCATCGCCGCCTGGCAGGACGAGGCGCATGTACGCGAGAACCGTGATCAATACCGTGCCAAGTACGATGCCGTGCTCGACATCCTGCAGCCGGTGCTCGACGTGCAGCGTCCGGATGGCAGCTTCTACCTGTGGGCCAAGGTGCCGGGTGGTGATGCCGAGTTCACCCGCGACCTGTTCGAGGCCCAGCATGTGACCGTGGTGCCGGGGTCGTATCTGTCACGTGAAGTCGACGGTGTGAACCCAGGGGCCGGCCGCGTACGCATGGCACTGGTTGCACCGCTGGCCGAGTGCATCGAGGCGGCCGAGCGGATTCGCGCCTTCCTGCAAAACCGCTGATTGGCCCGGGGGCGCTTTGCGCCCCATTCGCGGGTAAACCCGCTCCCTCCGGTACAGCGCCAGCCGCGAATGCGGTGCAAACTTGTGGGAGCGGGTTTACCCGCGAATGGCCCTCAACAGGTCTACCTGACCTGCCCCAGGTTCGCCTCACTCAAATCCAGCTCACCCAGCACCTGCCTGACCACCTCATCGCCCACCAGATGCTGGCGATGCAGGTTGTACAGCTCCAGCCGCTGCGCCCGCAGCGCCCGCAAGCGCAAGCGCCGCTCCAGCAAGTCCATCTGTTCGGCCAATGCCCGTGCCTCGGCCGTGTCGTTGTAGCTGTCCAGCTCATCCCGGTATTCAGCCATCAACCGTGCTTTCAGCTCGGTGGCCAAGGTCGCCTGTGTCGCATCCTGAGGCGCACTGGCATCGATCACTTCTTCTGCCTCCAGCGCATGGATCGCCGCCTCCACCGTACGCCTCCAGGCGTCCTGCACTTCCTGATGCAGGCGCTCGTCAGGACTTTTGACGATGCCGCGCAGCAGGAATGGCAAGGCAATACAGGCACTGATCAATGACAGCAGGATGACACCGGCCGCGATGAATATCAGCAGGTCGCGTTCAGGGAAGGCCTGGCCTGCGCCAATCAACAAGGGTACTGACATCACGCCGGCCAGGGTGACCGCTCCGCGCACTCCTCCCAGGGTCAGCAGCCAGCACGAGCGCGCCGTGGGCATCAGCACCAGCGCTGGCTTGCCACGCCAGCGCCGCACCACGCCAATGGCCCGCCAGATGCTCTGCACCCAGACAAACCGCAACAGGATCAGCGCAGCGAAGATCGCCAGCACATCGAGGCAACGCCAGGCCAGGGTCGGCCAGACCGTCGATTCATGGCTGACCACGGCCTTGATGATGTCCGGCAACTGCAGGCCCAGCAGCAAGAAGATAAGCCCGTTGAAGGCGAACTCCAGCAACGACCAGACACTGCGGTTAAGCAGGCGCGTGCTGGTCTGGCGCGGCAACAGGTCGAGCCAGCTCTGCATCATGCCAGCGGCCACCGCCGAGAGGATGCCCGATACACCCAGGCGCTCGGCCAGTACATAGGCGGCGAACGGCAACAGCAGCATGAAGACCACGTGGGTGGCCGGGTCATCCCAGCCACGGGCGATCATCCAGGCGCGCAGGCGACCGATCAGCCAGCTCAAGGCTACCCCCACCGCCAGGCCGCCGAGGGCGACCAGCACGAAGCTGAAGCTGGCATCGGCCAGCGAAAACGCCCCGGTAATCGCGGCGGCCAGGGCGAACTTGAAGGTCACCAGGCCCGAGGCATCATTCATCAATGCCTCGCCCTGCAGCATGTGCATCAGCGGGGTCGGCAGGCGATCCTGGGTGATGGCCGACACCGCCACGGCGTCGGTGGGCGACAGCACCGCGGCCAGGGCGAAGGCCACCGGCAGCGGAATGCTCGGCAGCAGCCAGTGGATGAAGTAACCGGCACCGACCACGGTGAACAGCACCAGCCCCACGGCCAGCGCCACTACCGGGCCACGGATGCGCCACAACTCACGCTTGGGAATGCGCCAGCCATCGGCGAACAGCAATGGCGGCAGGAACAGGAACAGGAACAATTCGGGGTCCAGGGCCACATGCAGGCCCAAGGTCGGCCAGGCCAGCAACGCGCCGGCGGCGATCTGCACCAAGGGCAACGGCAACGGGATCATGCGCCCGACCAGTTTCGACACGCTTACCAGCGTCAGCAGAATGAGGACGGTGTAGGCGGACTGCATCCGTGAAGGCTTCCTTTGTGAACCAAAAACGACAGCGGGGGCGAGAGATCGCCATTGAAACAATATGTTAGCGGGGTCTGGTGAAACGAGACCGCTGCACGATAGTCGCAGGTGACGGATGAATATGTAACACGATGATACCCAGCTATCGTTACCGATGCTCACTCGCAACCTGCGGGCTTGTAATACTGTTGCCTGGCCGCACAATCAGCCTAAACGAGTAACGTTAGGCATTCAGGACCTGCTCGCCAAGGCTCAGGCCAACATCACAGACTGACCGTAAGCCCACTGATCCGGCTGCCAGCTAAGTTGATCACTGCGGTAGCTTCAGCCTTCGACGGCGCAACCACTCTGGCAAGGTGAGAGAACACTGGGATAGGCACGCCGATTGGCTGGAAGACCCCCACAGCCCAGAAGGCGCTGGCCGAGCGAATCAACGGAATCCTCAAGATGGAGCTGCTGTTGAGCAACCCTGAAGATCTTGAGCAAGCGAGGCAGATGGTTGACGAGGCAGTGCAGATCTACAACACAGAACGGCCCCATATGGCCCTGAAAAACAAAACGCCCGATGCAGTGCATCGGGCGCTTTGAGTCCTGCGGCCTACCCGAACAGGTGTAAACCTCTTTCAGGACTCGCCACATTCCTCAACACGCGCAGGAATCACAGGATCGAATAATAGCCGGCCAAGCGGCCTTTGATGTCAAGCGTCAATGTGAAGAGGCCGGAAATCAGTTGGCCATCTTGCAGTCTTCAAAAATTGGCGTTTCGGCGATGTTCCCTCGCCCCGTACAATTCAGTTGGACTGTCGATCCCTTCTTGACCGTTGCCACAACCAGCGCATCTGACTTGGCGAACTTGAACTGCGGGCCATAGCCTGGGTTTGTTCCAACCATCTCCAAATAAGGGTAACCCAGGAAATCAGTGTTGATATCCGTTACCTCGCCGCTCACCTCTACTCGCTTCCCCTTGAACCTCATGTCCGCTTTAGCGGTGTCCTCTTCATAGCTGGCAGCAATCTGAACGGAATGATAGGTACTCAAGATCTTGCAATTGTCGAACATTGGCGTTTCGGCGACTTCGCCTTGCCCCGTGCAAATCACATGGACTGTCAATCCCTTCTTCACCGCCGCCACGACCTGGGCATCTGACTTGGCGAATTTGAACTGCGGACCAACGTCTGTGTTTGTTCCGGCCATTTCCAAATAAGGGTAACCCAGGAAATCAGTGCTGACATCCGTTACCTTACCGCTCACCTTCACTCGCTGCTCCTTGAACTTCATGTCCGCTGCAACGGTGTTCTCGTCATAGCTGGCCGCAATTTGAGAAGAGAGATAGGTCTTCAGGGGCCCGGCAGGTGCCTCAATGTTCGCAGCTGAAATCGTTCGGTAGGCCGCCGAAGCCAAGATGAGAAGCCCAGCAGCCAGCCACGCAAATCCCAGAATTCTAGCAAGCGTGGAATGCCCTTTTCTCAAAAGGAACCAAGAGAAAATGAGAGGAATAAAGAAAACGCCAAGCCCCAAGAGAAATTTAACACCTCGCTTTCGTTGTACAACCACACCACTCATATCGCTCTCCATGGCGATTAGGCAAAAAGGCTGCATTCTGAACGCTACGCCACCAAATAGCCATCACCGATAACTTGAGCATTATGGCGCCGACAACATAAGCAATCCCTCGAAGTCCAGTTCCTGTGCCGCGGCCTTCAAGGCCTCACCTATCATTTCATCCAGCATATTCTCGACGCCTTTCTTCCAGCGACGGTGCGTGCGCGCTGTCCATCCGGACCCCAGCGGTTAATGTCGTAGAACTGAGACGGCAACATGATCATGTCGCTCGAGCGCTCACTCTCTCCGCCTTTCAGCTTCGGTGCCGCGGGCCAGCCTCCAGCATGGCGTCGCCCGGATCTTGCTCGAAGGCCTTGGCCAACCACACCGGCCCCGCTATCGAGCGCAGCTTCATAGCGGACAGCTGCGCCTGTATCCCAGGTCGCGGCATTCTGTACGCCGGTAAGCGGATGCAAGCGCAGATCCGCAGTCAGACGTAGAACTGGTCGCGCTTGGGCTTCTACCTCAAATGCGACCTGACCAGCTTCTTTGTATCGATCGGGACAGGGCAGCAGAGAAACTCGGCCTCGACCAGGGCGCCAACCCGCCGACGTTCCACCGACAGCGTCGCTGCCAGCGCGCCTGCACGAGGATGAGGGGCGAGACGCGCAGCGACTATTGGATCACCGCTCGGCCAAGATGACCGATCTAAACCGCGACAGCCGTGGCGCTGAGTAGATCGATGTCGCATAATCCTGCGACTAATTTTAGGGAGATATTGGGGAGGTTTTGGGGAGGAATCCCAGCCCCTTTAAATTCAATGACTTACACTCTTTACGGCATCAAAGCCTGTGACACCATGAAAAAGGCGCGTACCTGGCTCGAAGACAAAGCCATCGCCTACGAATTCCACGACTACAAGACCCAAGGCATCGACCGCGACAGCCTGAACCGCTGGTGCGACGAACACGGCTGGGAAGTCATCCTCAACCGTGCCGGCACCACCTTCCGCAAGCTCGACGACGCCAGCAAGGCCGACCTCGACCAGGCCAAGGCCGTCGAACTGATGCACGCCCAACCGTCGATGATCAAGCGCCCGGTGCTCGACCTTGGCGAGCGCACCCTGGTCGGTTTCAAGCCAGACCTGTACGCCGCCGCGCTGGCCTGAGCCCCTACCCTATTTCGCACGAGGTAATCACATGTCCAATACCCTGTTCAGCCTGGCCTTCGGTGTCGGCTCCCAGAACCGCCAGGGCACCTGGCTGGAAGTGTTCTACGCACAACCCCTGCTCAACCCGAGCGCCGAGCTGGTTGCCGCAGTAGCGCCGATCCTCGGCTACGAAGGTGGCAACCAGGCCATCGCCTTCACCACCGCCCAGGCTGCCCAGCTGGCTGAAGCCCTGAAAGGCGTCGACGCCGCCCAGGCTGCCCTGCTTACCCGCCTGGCCGAAAGCCACAAGCCGCTGGTCGCCACCCTGCTGGCCGAAGATGCCGCGCTGACTTCGACCCCAGAGGCCTACCTCAAGCTGCACCTGCTGTCGCACCGCCTGGTCAAGCCGCACGGCCTGAGCCTGGCGGGCATCTTCCCGCTGCTGCCGAACGTGGCCTGGACCAACCAGGGCGCCGTCGACCTGAGCGAACTGGCGGAACTGCAACTGGAAGCGCGCCTGAAGGGCGAGCTGCTGGAAGTGTTCTCGGTGGACAAGTTCCCGAAAATGACCGACTACGTGGTCCCGGCCGGCGTGCGTATCGCCGACACCGCCCGTGTACGCCTGGGCGCCTACATCGGCGAAGGCACCACCATCATGCACGAAGGCTTCGTCAACTTTAACGCTGGCACCGAAGGCCCAGGCATGATCGAAGGCCGCGTTTCCGCTGGCGTATTCGTCGGCAAGGGCTCGGACCTGGGCGGCGGCTGCTCGACCATGGGCACCCTTTCCGGTGGCGGCAACATCGTCATCAAGGTCGGCGAAGGCTGCCTGATCGGCGCCAACGCCGGTATCGGCATCCCGCTGGGTGACCGCAACACCGTCGAAGCCGGCCTGTACATCACCGCTGGCACCAAGGTGAACCTGCTGGACGAGAACAACGAGCTGGTGAAAGTGGTCAAGGCCCGCGACCTGGCCGGCCAGACCGACCTGCTGTTCCGCCGCAACTCGCTGAACGGCGCCGTGGAGTGCAAGACCCACAAGTCGGCCATCGAGCTGAACGAGGCGCTGCACGCCCACAACTGAGAACCCTTGGCGGTTTGAAGTGTTAAGATCGGGTCTGGCGTGCATGCGCCAGACCCGATTTTCATTCCAGGCCCCGCGAACATGTTCCAGCCCTCCCCCTGGCGCGCCGATTTCCCCGCCATCGCCGCCCTGCAACGGCAGCACCAGACCTACCTGGACAGCGCCGCCACCACCCAGAAGCCCCAGGCATTGCTCGATGCCCTGAGCCATTACTACGGCCACGGCGCCGCCAACGTGCACCGCGCCCAGCACCTGCCCGGCGCACTGGCAACCCAGGCCTTCGAGACCAGCCGCGACAAGGTGGCCGCCTGGCTCAATGCCGCAGACTCCCGGCAGATAGTCTTCACCCATGGCGCCACCTCGGCGCTGAACCTGCTGGCCTATGGCCTGGAACACCGTTTCGAAGCAGGCGACGAGATTGCCATCAGCGCCCTCGAGCACCACGCCAACCTGCTGCCGTGGCAGCAACTGGCCCGTCGCCGCGACCTGCGCCTGGTGGTATTGCCGCTGGACGAGCATGGTCGTATCGACCTGGATCAGGCATTGCAGCTGATCGGCCCGCGCACCCGTGTGCTCGCCGTCAGCCAGCTGTCCAACGTGCTCGGCACCTGGCAACCGCTGCCTGCGCTGCTGGCCCACGCCCGTGCACAGGGCGCGCTGACCGTGGTCGATGGCGCCCAGGGCGTGGTCCATGGCCGCCATGATGTGCAGCAGCTGGGCTGCGACTTCTACGTATTCTCGAGCCACAAGCTGTATGGGCCGGAAGGTGTCGGCGTGCTGTACGGTCGCACTCAGGCGCTGGAGCTGCTGCACCACTGGCAGTTCGGCGGTGAAATGGTGCAACTGGCCGACTACCAGAGCGCCAGCTTCCGTCCCGCACCGCTGGGCTTCGAGGCCGGCACGCCGCCGATCGCCGGGGTGATCGGGCTGGGCGCGACACTGGATTACCTGGCCAGCCTTGATCCCCATGCCGTTGAGGCCCACGAAACCAGTCTGCACCAGCACCTGCTGCGCGGCCTGGCCGACCGCGAGGGCGTGCGCGTCCTGGGCACACCACAAGCGGCCCTGGCCAGCTTCGTCATCGAAGGCGTACACAACGCCGACATTGCCCATATGCTGACCGAGCAAGGCATTGCCGTACGCGCCGGGCATCACTGCGCCATGCCGCTGCTCAAGGGGCTGGGACTGGAAGGGGCGATTCGGGTGTCGCTGGGGCTGTACAACGACAGTGACGACCTGCAACGGTTCTTCACGGCGCTGGACCAAGGCCTGGAGTTGCTGCGATGACGCTGCCTCAACCAGCCCGGGAAGCGCTGGAAAGCTTCGAACAGGCGCGTGGCTGGGAACAACGGGCGCGGCTGCTGATGCAGTGGGGCGATCGGCTGGAGCCGTTGAGCGAGGCGGAAAAGTCCGAGAGCAACCGGGTGCATGGCTGTGAAAGCCTGGTGTGGCTGGTGGCGGAACTGGACGAGGGGCAGTGGCACTTCAAGGCGAGCAGCGATGCGCGGTTGTTGCGCGGGCTGCTGGCGCTGCTGCTGGCGCGGGTTCAAGGGTTGGCCAGTGGGGAACTGGCCGGGCTGGACCTGCGTGAGTGGTTCACCCAGCTGGGGCTGGAGCGGCAGCTGTCGCCATCGCGCAGCAACGGGCTGCATGCGGTGTTGTTGCGGATGGCGGAATTGGCGACCACCTGATGAATCGGCGGCGCCTGCTTCGCGGGCACGCCCGCTCCCACAGGGATAGCGCCAGGCCCGAGAGCAACGCTTCACCTGTGGGAGCGGGCGTGCCCGCGAAGAAGCACATGCAATTTATTCAGGTTTGACCCGCTCTGAAGGCCGCCGCGTTCCGGCCACCAGCTTCTCGATCGCCTTGCTCGCCGCGACCATGCCGAACGTCGCGGTCACCATCATCACCGCACCAAAGCCCCCCGCGCAGTCCAGGCGCACGCCTTCACCGACAAAGCTCTTCTGCAGGCAGACACTGCCATCTCCCTTCGGATAACGCAGCTGCTCGCTGGAGAACACACACGGCACGCCATAGTTGCGGCTGGTATTGCGCGAGAAGTTGTAGTCCCGGCGCAGGGTGGAGCGCACCCGCGAGGCCAGCGGGTCGTTGAAGGTCTTGTTGAGGTCGCCGACCTGGATCTGCGTCGGGTCGATCTGCCCGCCCGCACCACCGGTGGTGACGATGGCGATCTTGCGGCGCCGGCACCAGGCGATCAGCGCCGCCTTGGCCATCACGCTGTCGATGCAGTCGATCACCGCATCCATCTCTTCGGTGATGTACTCGGCCATGGTCTCACGGGTGACGAAATCCGCCACCGCGTGGACCGTGATCGCCGGATTGATCGCCCGCAGGCGCTCGGCCATCACCTCGACCTTGGGCCGCCCGACCTGGCCTTCCAGGGCATGGGCCTGGCGGTTGGTGTTACTGACGCAGACATCGTCCAGGTCGAACAGGGTGATTTCGCCCACGCCGCTGCGCGCCAAGGCTTCGGCCGCCCACGAGCCGACCCCGCCGATGCCGACCACCGCCACATGGGCGTTGCTCAGCCGTTGCAGGCCCTCGTCGCCATACAACCGGGCGACGCCGGCAAAGCGTGGATCTTCTGTGCTCATGTTGCTACCCCGAAACTCATGCCCGAAAAACGGCGCGCATTATAGGCCAGCGGCCGCTCTGACCTCCATCGTTAGGAAACACCCTACCATTACTGCTTTAATGTCCTATCACTTGGACAGAAACGGACCACAATGTCATCTCGCAAATTCGGCCTCAACCTGGTGGTGGTCCTGGCCATCGCCGCGCTGTTCACCGGGTTCTGGGCGCTGATCAATCGCCCAGTCTCCGCACCTGCCTGGCCGGAACAGATCTCCGGCTTCTCGTACTCGCCGTTCCGCCTTGGGGAGAGCCCGCAAAAGGGCCAGTACCCCAGCGAGGACGAGATACGCCAGGACCTGGAGCAGTTGAACAAGCTCACCGACAACATCCGCATCTATACCGTCGAGGGCACTCAGGCCGAAATCCCCCGGCTGGCCGAGGAATTCGGCCTGCGGGTGACCCTGGGCATCTGGATCAGCAAGGACCTGGAGCGCAACGAGCGCGAGATCGAAAAAGGCATCGAGCTGGCCAACCACTCACGCAGCGTGGTGCGGGTGGTGGTCGGCAACGAAGCGCTGTTCCGCGAGGAAGTCACGCCCGAAGAGCTGATCCAGTACCTCGATCGGGTACGTGCCGCCGTCAAGGTACCGGTCACCACCAGCGAGCAGTGGCACATCTGGAAGGAACACCCGGAACTGGCCAAGCACGTCGACCTGATCGCCGCGCACATCTTGCCGTACTGGGAATTCGTGCCGATGAAAGACTCGGTGCAATTCGTTCTCGACCGCGCCCGTGAGCTGCGCCACCAGTTCTCGCACAAGCCGCTGCTGCTGTCGGAAGTCGGCTGGCCCAGCAACGGCCGCATGCGCGGTGGCGCCGACGCCACCCAGGCCGACCAGGCAATCTACCTGCGCACCTTGGTCAACACCCTGAACCGCCGAGGCTACAACTACTTCGTCATCGAGGCCTACGACCAGCCGTGGAAGGCCAACGACGAAGGCTCGGTGGGTGCCTACTGGGGCGTGTACAACGCCGAGCGCCAGCAGAAGTTCAACTTCGAGGGGCCGGTGGTGGCGATCCCGCAGTGGCGGGCCCTGGCGGTGGCCTCGGTGGTGCTGGCGATGATCGCCCTGGCCGTACTGCTGATCGACGGCTCGGCCCTACGCCAGCGCGGGCGCACCTTCCTGACCTTCATCACCTTCCTGTGCGGGTCGGTGCTGGTGTGGATCGCCTATGACTACAGCCAGCAATACAGTACCTGGTTCAGCCTGACGGTCGGCGTGCTGCTGGCGCTGGGTGCGCTGGGCGTGTTCATCGTGCTGATGACCGAAGCCCACGAGCTGGCCGAGGCGGTGTGGATTCACAAGCGCCGGCGCGAATTCCTGCCGGTGCAGGGCGACAGCGCCTACAGGCCGAAGGTGTCGGTGCATGTGCCGTGCTACAACGAGCCGCCAGAGATGGTCAAACAGACCCTCGACGCCCTCGCAGCGCTGGATTACCCGGACTATGAAGTCCTGGTGATCGACAACAACACCAAGGACCCGGCCGTGTGGGAGCCGCTCAAGGCCCACTGCGAGAAGCTCGGCGAGCGTTTCAAGTTCTTCCACGTCGCGCCCCTGGCCGGCTTCAAGGGCGGCGCGCTGAACTACCTGATCCCGCACACCGCCAAGGACGCCGAAGTGATCGCGGTGATCGACTCGGACTACTGCGTCGACCGCAACTGGCTCAAGCACATGGTGCCGCATTTCGCCGACCCGAAGATCGCCGTGGTGCAGTCGCCACAGGACTACCGCGACCAGCACGAAAGTGCCTTCAAGAAGCTCTGCTACAGCGAATACAAAGGCTTCTTCCACATCGGCATGGTCACCCGCAACGACCGTGACGCGATCATCCAGCACGGCACCATGACCATGACCCGGCGCAGCGTGCTGGAAGAGCTGGGCTGGGCCGAATGGTGCATCTGCGAGGACGCCGAGCTGGGCCTGCGGGTATTCGAGAAAGGCCTGTCGGCTGCCTATTCGCACAACAGCTATGGCAAGGGCCTGATGCCCGACACCTTCATCGACTTCAAGAAGCAGCGCTTCCGCTGGGCCTACGGTGCCATCCAGATCATCAAGCACCACGCCAGCGCCCTGCTGCGCGGCAAGGGTAGCGAGCTGACCCGTGGCCAGCGCTACCACTTCCTGGCCGGCTGGCTGCCGTGGGTGGCCGATGGCATGAACATCTTCTTCACCGTCGGTGCCCTGCTGTGGTCGGCGGCGATGATCATCGTGCCGCACCGGGTCGACCCGCCGCTGATGATCTTCGCCATCCCGCCGCTGGCGCTGTTCTTCTTCAAGGTCGGCAAGATCATCTTCCTCTACCGCCGCGCGGTGGGGGTGAACCTCAAGGATGCCTTTGCCGCGGCACTGGCGGGGCTGGCGTTGTCGCACACCATCGCCAAGGCGGTGCTGTACGGGTTCTTCACCAGCAGCATGCCGTTCTTCCGCACGCCGAAGAATGCCGACAGCCATGGCTTGCTGGTGGCGATTTCCGAAGCCCGGGAAGAGTTGTTCATCATGTTGATGTTGTGGGGTGCGGCGCTGGGCATCTTCCTGGTGCAGGGGCTGCCGAGTTCGGACATGCGCTTCTGGGTCGCGATGTTGCTGGTGCAGTCGTTGCCGTATGTGGCGGCACTGGTGATGGCGTTCCTGTCGTCGCTGCCCAAGCCTGCGGAGAAGGCCGCAGAGCCGCAGCAGGCTTGAGATTTTTTGGGGCGCTTTGCGCCCCATTGGCCCGACGGTTTGATATAAGATAACGCCCCTCAGATTTCCCCGCCTTGCCTTGCCCCGGAGTCCCCCATGACGGCCCCTGCCGAGCTCTCGCCTACCCTTCAACTGGCCTGCGACCTGATCCGTCGCCCCTCGGTCACCCCCGTCGATGCCGACTGCCAGGCGCAGATGATGAATCGCCTGGGCGCCGTGGGCTTCCAGCTGGAGCCGATGCGCTTCGAAGACGTCGACAACTTCTGGGCCACCCACGGTACCCAGGAAGGCCCGGTGCTGTGCTTCGCCGGCCATACCGACGTGGTCCCCACCGGCCCGGTGCAGCAGTGGCAGCACGAGCCGTTCGAGGCGCTGATCGACGCCGACGGCATGCTCTGCGGCCGTGGCGCCGCCGACATGAAAGGCAGCCTGGCGTCGATGGTGATTGCCAGCGAGCGCTTCGTGCAGGACTACCCCAACCACCGCGGCAAGGTCGCCTTCCTGATCACCAGCGACGAGGAAGGCCCGGCCCACCACGGCACCAAGGCCGTGGTCGAGCGCCTGAAGGCACGCAACGAGCGCCTGGACTGGTGCATCGTCGGCGAGCCGTCGAGCACCACCCTGCTCGGTGACGTGGTCAAGAATGGCCGTCGCGGCTCGCTTGGCGCCAAGCTGACCGTGCGCGGCAAACAAGGCCACGTGGCCTACCCGCACCTGGCGCGCAACCCGATCCACCTGGCCGCCCCGGCCCTGGCGGAACTGGCTGCCGAGCACTGGGACGAAGGCAACGCATTCTTCCCGCCGACCAGCTTCCAGATCTCCAACCTCAACTCCGGCACCGGCGCCACTAACGTGGTCCCGGGCGAGCTGACCGCGCTGTTCAACTTCCGCTTCTCCACCGAATCGACCGTCGAAGGCCTGCAGGCGCGGGTCTCGGCGATCCTCGACAAGCACGAGCTGGACTGGTCGGTCGACTGGGCGCTGTCGGGCCTGCCATTCCTCACCGAACCGGGCGACCTGCTCGACGCAGTGGCGGCCAGCATCAAGGGCGTCACCGGCCGCGAAACCCAGCCGTCGACCAGCGGCGGCACCTCCGATGGCCGCTTCATCGCCACCATGGGCACCCAGGTGGTCGAACTCGGCCCGGTCAACGCCACCATCCACCAGGTCGACGAGCGGATTCTGGCCAGCGACCTCGACCTGCTGACCGAAATCTACTACCAGACCCTGGTCCGGTTGCTCGCCTGATGCTCGCCTGCCCCCTCTGCCAGGCAGCCCTGTCGCGGCTCGACAACGGCGTGGTGTGCCCGGCCGGCCACCGCTTCGACCGCGCCCGCCAGGGTTACCTGAACCTGCTGCCGGTGCAGCACAAGAACAGCCGTGACCCAGGCGACAACCAGGCCATGGTCGAAGCCCGCCGCGACTTCCTCGACGCCGGCCACTACGCACCGGTGGCCCGCCGCCTGGCCGAGTTGGCCGCCGAGCGCCAGCCCGGCGCCTGGCTGGACATCGGTTGCGGTGAGGGTTACTACACCGCCCAGATTGCCCAGGCCCTGCCGGCCGCCGATGGCTATGCCCTGGACATTTCCCGCGAGGCGGTCAAGCGCGCCTGTCGCCGCGCGCCCGACGTCACCTGGATGGTCGCCAGCATGGCCCGCGTGCCATTGGCCGATGCCAGCTGCCAGTTCATCGCCAGCGTGTTCAGCCCACTGGACTGGGACGAGGCCAAGCGCCTGCTCAGCCCCGGTGGCGGCCTGATGCGTGTGGGCCCGACCAGCGGCCACCTGATGGAGCTGCGCGAAGTGCTCTACGATGAAGTGCGCCCCTACGCCGACGACAAGCACCTGGCCCTGGTGCCCGAGGGCATGGCCCACGCCCACAGCGAAACCCTCGAGTTCCGCCTGAGCCTGGCCGAACCCAAGGCCCGTGCCGACCTGCTGGCGATGACCCCCCACGGCTGGCGCGCCAGCGCCGAGAAACGCGCCCGGGTGATCGAGCAGCCCGAGCCGTTCGAGGTGACGGTTTCCATGCGTTATGACTATTTCGTGCGCCAGCACTGAGCACACCCGGAGCCCTTATGCGCCAACCCGATATCGAGATCTACCTGAAGGACGCCGACGTCGACCACAAGCAGATTGCCGAGTGGCTCAGCCAGGCAATCGGCCCGTGCAGCGAATGGAAGCAGAAAGGCCAGACCTTCAAATGCCAGGCCGGTAACATTCCGGTCACTTGGTTACCCAAGGCTGTAGGGAAATGGAACAGCCTCTACCTGGAAAGCGACCAGACCCCATGGGCCGATGACGTCGCCTGCGCCCGCGCCGCGTTCGCCGCGCTGAACGTCGAAGTGCGTTGCGCGCCGGGTGGCTGGGTCGAGGAAGACGGTGAAGAAGATGCCGATCGCTGGATCCGCATCAGCGCCGATGGTGAAGAGGAAATCACCTGGCGCACTAGCTGAAACCGGTTGCTTCAGGCTGCAAGTCACACGGTCAACTTGCAGCTTGAGGCTTACCACATGAGGCTCAGAGCCCGACTACGTCCTCGGCTTGCAGGCCTTTCTGGCCCTGCACACAGGCGTATTCCACCCGCTGCCCTTCGACCAGGGTACGATGCCCCTCACCGCGGATCGCCCGATAGTGGACGAAGACATCCGCACCACCTTCGCGCTGAATGAAGCCATAACCTTTGGCATCGTTGAACCACTTAACATTCCCAGTCTCACGAGACGACATCTGAACTACTCCGGATTTTTATTGTGAAGATCGCCTTGTAGACACAGGGTGTCCTCCCTATGTCGACGCCGCTTGCCGAAATATCCTGCAAGTGGCAGGCCGAGTATATGACACAGAACAAAAAAATTTCATGACCGTCGCGCTATTTGCCGAATTTTGCTGAACTTGCGCCGATACGGCAGACTAAATGGCTGTCCAACCTCTGAAATTCATACCCAGGGCACTCACCCCATGACCCGTTCCCCCCTGCGCCGCCTGATCTTCGGCGCCCTGCGTCGCCTGATGTACCTGTGGGTGCGCTCCGAGACCATCAACCAGTCGTCGCTGACCCTCAAGCTCGACCGCAGCCGCCCGGTGTTCTATGCCCTGCCCTCGCCATCGCTCACCGACCTGGCGGTGGTCGACCGTGAATGCACCAAAGCAGGGCTGCCGCGCCCGGTGCTGCCGGTGGCCGTCGGCCCGCTGCAGGAACCTGCCGCATTCTTCTACCTGACCCCGGACCCTGACTGGCTGGGCCGCCACGACAAGCGCGGCGCCCCGCCGACTCTGGAGCGCCTGGTCGCCGCCATCAGCCAGCACGCCGAGGAAGACGCCCAGATCATTCCGGTCAGTGTGTTCTGGGGGCAGACACCGGCCAGTGAAAACAGCCCGTGGAAGCTGCTGTTTGCCGACAGCTGGGCCGTGACCGGGCGCCTGCGCCGGCTGCTGACCGTACTGATCCTGGGGCGCAAGACCCGCGTGCAGTTCTCCGCGCCGATCCACCTGCGTGAACTGGTGCAGCACAACAAGGGCCACGAGCGCACCGTGCGCATGGCCCAGCGCCTGATGCGCGTGCACTTTCGCAACCTCAAGACCGCAGTGATCGGCCCGGACATCTCGCACCGGCGCAACCTGGTCAAGGGCCTGGTGCATGCACCCCTGGTCCGCCAGGCCATCGCCGAGGAAGCCCAGCGCGAAAACATGCCCGTGGCCAAGGCCGAAGCCCAGGCGCTGCGCTATGGCAACGAGATCGCCTCGGACTACACCTATACCGCAATCCGCTTCCTGGAAGTGGTGCTGAGCTGGTTCTGGAACAAGATCTACGACGGTATCAAGGTCAACCACATCGAGCAGGTGCAAGGCATCGCCCCGGGCCACGAAGTGATCTACGTGCCCTGCCACCGCAGCCACATCGACTACCTGCTGCTGTCGTACCTGCTGTTCCGCAATGGCCTGACGCCGCCGCACATCGCCGCCGGCATCAACCTCAACATGCCGGTGATCGGCGGCCTGCTGCGCCGTGGCGGCGCCTTCTTCATGCGCCGCACGTTCAAGGGCAACCCGCTGTACACGGCGGTGTTCAACGAGTACCTGCACACCCTGTTCACCAAGGGCTTCCCGGTGGAGTACTTCGTCGAAGGTGGCCGCTCGCGCACCGGGCGCATGCTGCAGCCGCGCACCGGGATGCTGGCGATCACCCTGCGCAGCTTCCTGCGCTCGTCGCGCACACCGATCGTCTTCGTGCCGGTGTACATCGGCTACGAGCGCGTGCTGGAAGGCCGTACCTACCTCGGCGAACTGCGTGGGGCGAGCAAGAAGAAGGAGTCGATCTTCGACATCTTCAAGGTCTTTGGCGCACTGAAGCAGCGCTTCGGCCAGGTGTATGTCAACTTCGGCGAGCCGATCCGCCTGGCTGGCTTCCTCGATGAGCAGCAACCCGGCTGGCGCGAGCAGGAACTGGGCCCGCAATACCGCCCGGCCTGGCTCAACGAGACCACCACCCGCCTGGGCGAGACCGTGGCCCGCCACCTGAACGAGGCGGCGGCGGTAAACCCGGTGAACCTGGTGGCCCTGGCACTGCTCTCCACCAGCCGCCTGGCGCTGGACGAACGCGCCCTGACCCGTGTGCTCGACCTGTACCTGGCCTTGCTGCGCCAGGTGCCCTACTCCGAGCACACCACCTTGCCCGACGGCGACGGCCAGGCCCTGATCGAGCACGTCCGCGGCATGGACCTGCTGGCCGAGCAGAAGGACGCCCTGGGTCGCATCCTCTACCTGGATGAAGCCAACGCGGTACTGATGACCTATTACCGCAACAACGTCCTGCACATCTTCGCCCTGCCTGCACTATTGGCGAGCTTCTTCCTCAGCAGCTCGCGGATGAGCCGCGAACTGCTCGGCCAGTACGTGCATGCGCTGTATCCGTACCTGCAGGCCGAGCTGTTCCTGCGCTGGACGCCGGAGCAGCTGGACGAGGTGATCGACCAATGGCTGGCAGCACTGGTCGAACAAGGCCTGCTGCGCCACGAGAATGGCCTGTACATGCGACCGGCACCGAGCTCACGCCAGTTCGTGCTGCTGACCCTGCTCGCCCGCACCATCACCCAGACCTTGCAGCGCTTCTACATGGCCACGTCGCTGCTGCTCAACAGCGGCCAGAACTCCCTGAGCGCCGAAGCGCTGGAAGACCTGTGCGTGATGATGGCCCAGCGCCTGTCGATCCTGCATGGCCTCAACGCCCCGGAGTTCTTCGACAAGACCCTGTTCCGCCACTTCATCCAGACCCTCATCGAGCAAGGCGTGCTGCGCCCGGATGGCAACGGCAAGCTGGGTTATCACGACAAGCTCGGCGAACTGGCCGAGGGCGTAGCCAAGCGTGTGCTGTCGGCTGAACTGCGCCTGTCGATCCGCCAGGTGGCGTTGCACCGTGAGGACTCACTGGCCACCGCGGCCATTTGAGGTCACATCTGCCGGGGAAATCCGCTAAAGTCCCTGGGGTTGGCCACAAGCCAGCTCCAAGGACACACCGGAGATTCCATGAAAAAGCTCTTTATGCTGTGTTGCGCATCCCTGCTCGCAGCCTGTTCCAGCCAAACCCCGTCCACCCAGGCCAGCCTGGATGGCGAAGTCTTCTACCTGCAGCGCATCGCCCTGCCGCCTGCCGCCACCTTGAGCGTCGAGTTGCAGGATGTCTCGCTGATGGACGCCCCCGCCGTGACCCTGGCCCGCCAGGCCGGCCCGGTCAAAGGCAACGTGCCGCTGCCATTCCACCTCACCTACGACCCGGCCCAGGTCAAGCCCGGCCACCGCTACGCGGTCAGCGCGCGGATCGAGCTGGATGGCAAGCTGCTGTTCATCAACACCGAACACCACGGCGTCGCACTTGACGGCAGCGACCAGCAGCCGGTACGGGTCAAAGTCGACCCGGTGCGCTGAGCCCGCCCCACTTCATCGATAAGGAAATACTCATGATTCGCGCCTCCCTGCGCTTCTCTACCCTGTGCGCCGGCCTGCTGCTGTCGGCCAGCGCCCTGGCCCTGTCGCTTGGCGACCTGAGCCAGTCCGACGCCACCGGCGGCCTGAAGGATGCCCTCACCCAGGGTGCGCAGATAGCCGTCAAGCAGTTGAGCACGCCAGGCGGCTTCAGCAACAACCCTGATGTGCGCATCGAACTGCCGGGCAACCTCGGCAAAGCCGCCAAGGCCATGAAGATGTTCGGCAAGGGTGACCAGGTCGACGCCCTGGAAACCAGCATGAACAAGGCCGCCGAAGCCGCGGTGCCGCAGGCCCAGGCGATTCTGGTGGATGCCGTGAAGAAGATGACCGTGACCGATGCCAAGGGCATCCTCAGCGGCGGTGACGACTCGGCCACCCAGTACCTGAACAAGAGCAGCCGCGAGCAGATCCGCGCCAAGTTCCTGCCGATCGTCAAGCAGGCCACCGACAAGGTCGGTCTCGCCCAGCAGTACAATGCCTTTGCCGGTCAGGCCAAAGGCCTGGGGCTGATCAAGGATGACGCCAACATCGAGAACTACGTGACCGAGAAGGCGCTGGATGGCCTGTTCGAGATGATTGCCAAGCAGGAAGAGAGCATTCGCCAGAACCCGGCACAGGCAGCGACCAGCCTGGCCAAGAAGGTCTTCGGCGCCCTCTGAAGGCAGTGTTGCAGCCATTCGCGGGCAAGCCCGCTCCCACAGGAACACCTCAAGCTTGAAAACTGTGGCGTCCTTGTGGGAGCGGGCTTGCCCGCGAAAGGAGGGCGAAGCCCTCCCCTGCAATCTTCAGCCCTTCTTGACCCTGAACCACGCCGCATACAACGCCGGCAGGAACAGCAAGGTCAACGCCGTCGCCACGATCAACCCGCCCATGATCGCCACCGCCATCGGCCCATAGAACACGCTCCTCGACAACGGAATCATCGCCAGCACCGCCGCCAGCGCGGTCAGCACGATCGGCCGGAAGCGCCGTACCGTGGCCTCGATGATCGCCTGCCAGCGGTCCAGCCCGGAAGCGATATCCTGCTCGATCTGGTCCACCAGGATCACCGAGTTGCGCATGATCATCCCCGCCAGGGCAATGGTGCCGAGCATGGCGACGAAGCCGAACGGCTGGCGGAACACCAGCAGGAACAAGGTCACGCCGATCAGCCCCAATGGCGCGGTGAGGAACACCATCACAGTGCGCGAAAAGCTGCGCAGCTGGATCATCAGCAGGCTCAGCACCACCACGATGAACAGTGGCATACCGGCATTCACCGACTTCTGTCCGCGCTCCGAGTCCTCCACCGTGCCGCCCACTTCCAGCAGGTAGCCATCCGGCAGCTTGGCCTTGATCTCCTGCAAGGTCGGCAGGATCTGCTTCACCAGCGTCGCCGGCTGCTCCTTGTCATAGATGTCGGCACGCACGGTCACCGTCGGCAGGCGGTTGCGGTGCCAGATGATGCCTTCCTCGAAGCCGTATTCCAGCGTGGCCACCTGCGACAGTGCCACGCTCTGGCCGTTGTTGGTGGGCAGCGCCAGGCTGCCGAGGTTGCCCAGCTCGCCGCGCTCCTGCTGGGTGCCGCGCAAGAGGATCTCGATCAGTTCGTTGTCCTCGCGGTACTGGCTGACCGTGGTGCCAGTCAGCGAACTCTGCAGGAAGCTCGACAGCTGCGCGGTGCTCACGCCCAGGGCACGTGCGCGGTCCTGATCGATCTCCAGGAATACCGCCTTGCTCGGCTCTTCCCAGTCCAGGTGCACGTTGACCACATGCGGGTTCTCGCGCACCTTGTCCGCCACTTCGCGGGCCAGGGCACGGGCCTTTTCGATATGTTCGCCGGTGATCCGGAACTGTACCGGGTAGCCCACGGGCGGGCCGTTCTCCAGGCGCGTCACGCGGGCACGCAGGTCGGGGAACTGCTGGTCGACGGTGCTGATCAGCCAGCTGCGCAGGCGCTCGCGGTCTTCCATCGACTTGGCCAGTACCACAAACTGGGCAAAGCTGGCGGCTGGCAACTGCTGGTCCAGCGGCAGGTAGAAGCGCGGCGAACCAGTACCGACGTAGGCTACATAGTTGTCGATGCCGTCCTGCTGCTTGAGCAGCGCTTCCAGTTGCTTGACCCGCTCGGCGGTATTGGCCAGCGAGGCGCCTTCGGCGAGCTTCAGGTCGACCATCAGCTCCGGGCGCCCCGAGGCCGGGAAGAACTGCTGGGGCACGAAGCGGAACAGCAGAATACTGCCGACAAAGGCGGCAATGGTCAGCAGGATCACTGTCTTGCGCCGTCGCACGCACCACTCCACCACACGCCGCACGCGCTGGTAGAACGGCGTGCCGTACGGGTCAGGGGCATGCCCGTCCTTGCCATGGCGGGCGGCATGCAGCTTGGCCAGGTCCGGCAGCAGCCGCTCGCCCAGGTAAGGCACGAAGACCACCGCCGCGACCCACGAGGTCAACAGCGCGATGGTCACCACCTGGAAGATCGAGCGGGTGTATTCGCCGGTGCTCGAGGCCGCCGTGGCAATCGGCAGGAAGCCCGCCGCCGTGATCAGCGTACCGGTGAGCATCGGGAACGCCGTGCTGGTCCAGGCGTAGCTGGCAGCCTTGAGACGATCGAAGCCCTGCTCCATCTTGATCGCCATCATCTCCACGGCAATGATCGCGTCATCCACCAGCAGGCCCAGCGCCAGCACCAGCGCACCCAGGGAGATCTTGTGCAGGCCGATGCCGAAGTAGTGCATGGTGGCAAAGGTCATGGCCAGCACCAACGGGATGGCCAAGGCCACCACCAGGCCGGTGCGCAGGCCGAGGGAGAAGAAGCTCACCAGCAGCACGATCACCAGCGCCTCGACCAGCACCTGGACGAACTCGCCGACCCCGGCCTTGACCGCCGCCGGCTGGTCGGAGACCTTGCGCAGCTCCATGCCGGCAGGCAAGTTGCGCGCCAGGCGCTCGAACTCGCCCTCCAAGGCTTTGCCGAGTACCAGGATGTCGCCGCCGTCCTTCATCGACACCGCCAGGCCAATGGCATCCTCACCCATGAAGCGCATGCGCGGTGCGGGCGGGTCGTTGAAGCCACGGTGCACGTCGGCCACATCGCCGATGCGGAAGGTGCGGTCGCCCACCCGGATGGGGAACTGACGGATCTCATCCACGCTGTCGAAGCGGCCGCTTACCCGCAGTTGCAGGCGCTCGCTGGGGGTTTCGAAGAAGCCGGCGGTGCTGACCGCGTTCTGTTCACGCAACGCCTGCTGCACTGCCTCCAGCGGCACGCCGAGGGTGGCCAGCTTGAGGTTGGACAGCTCGATCCAGATCTTCTCGTCCTGCAGGCCGATCAGCTCGACCTTGCCCACGTCCTTGACCCGCTGCAGCTGGATCTGGATACGGTCGGCGTAGTCCTTGAGCACCGCATAGTCGAAGCCGGCGCCGGACAGCGCATAGATATTGCCGAAGGTGGTACCGAATTCGTCGTTGAAGAACGGCCCCTGGATCTCTGGCGGCAGGGTGTGGCGGATGTCCGCGACCTTCTTGCGGATCTGGTACCACAGCTCGGGAATGTCCTTGGAATGCAGCGAGTCGCGGGCCATGAAGGTCACCTGCGACTCGCCCGGGCGCGAGAACGAGACGATCTTCTCGTACTCGCCGGTCTCCATCAGCTTCTTCTCGATGCGCTCGGTCACCTGACGCGACACTTCTTCGGCCGTGGCCCCTGGCCACAGGGTACGAATGACCATGGCCTTGAAGGTGAACGGTGGGTCTTCACTCTGCCCCAACTTGGTGTAGGACATGGCGCCGATGGCAGCCAGCAGAATCATCAGGAACAGCACGATCTGGCGGTTACGCAACGCCCATGCGGAAAGGTTGAAACCCATCGGGACTTACTCCTTGGCCGTCAGGTTCACCACGCGGTTGGTGCGATCTACCGGCCGCACCTCCTGCCCCTCGCGCAGCACGTGGCCGCCGGCGGCGACTACCCAATCGCCCGGCGCCAGGCCCTCGAGCACCGGCACGGTTTCGCTGCCATAAGGCCCCAGGCGCACCACGGCGCGCTCCAGGCGGCTGTCCTTGTTGACCCGCCAGACATAGGCCTGGCCGTTTTCCGCAGTCACTGCCGACAACGGCACCGCCAGCGGAATCACCCCGTCATGGGCAATGAACACCCGCGCGCTCTGGCCCAGCTCGGCAGGCACCTTGGCCGAGGTGAAGGCAATGCGTGCGGCGAACGTGCGTGAGCGCGGGTCGGCCGCGGGCGACAATTCGCGAATGCGCCCCTGGAAGCGCTCGTTGGGGTGCGACCACAATTCGACACTGACAGCCTGGCCCACGGCAAAGCGCGCGAACTGCTGTTCCGGCAGGCCGATGGCCACTTCACGCTCACCGTCGGCGGCGAGCGTGAACACGGTTTGCCCGGCGGCGACCACCTGGCCGACTTCAACCTGACGCTTGGCGATGACGCCTGCCTGCGGCGCACGCAACACGGCGTAGTCGGCCTGGTTGCCGGCCACGTCGAACTCGGCCTTGGCCTGCTTCAGGCGGGCGAGGCCTGCGCGGTAGAGGTTTTCCGCATTGTCGTACTGGGAGTGGCTGACCATCTGCCGATCCAGCAGCTTCTGGTAGCGGTCGCGCTCGGTGCGCACCAGCGACAGGTTGGCCTCGGCCGCCGCCAGCTGGGCACGGTTGGCCTCCAGCTGCAGGCGCACGTCCTGTGGGTCAAGTTCGGCCAGCGGCTGCTCGGCCTTGACCCGCTGCCCCTCCTCCACCAGGCGCTTGCTGACCTTGCCGCCGATGCGGAAGGCCAGTTCGGGCTCGAAGCGCGCGCGCACTTCGCCGGGGTAAC
Organism: Pseudomonas sp.; assembly: GCF_017744435.1. Lineage (GTDB taxonomy): Bacteria > Pseudomonadota > Gammaproteobacteria > Pseudomonadales > Pseudomonadaceae > Aquipseudomonas. The sequence continues at coordinate 15,893 of NZ_JAGIBG010000037.1, read as the reverse complement.
TGTCGGCAGCGGCTTCTGCCGGCTGCGGCTGCACCACCAGGGCCGGGCGCGGCGCGGCAGGCGGGGCGGCTTCCTGGCCGCAGGCGGCCAGCAACAGTGCGGCGGCAGCGGGCAGAGCGAGGGACAAGGCATGGCGCAACATGATGAATCCTTTCGCGAAGAGCACGTCGAATATTTATACTGGCGAGTATATTAAGTCAGGGAACCGAGGCCGGGAAGCCGGCGTCGGAAAGAAAATCAACATTAACGAGGGTCGCGACCTGCAGCCGGAAGCGGTTCGAGCCGGTAAGATGGGCGCCCCTTCATCCAGATGCGGATTCCAATGTCCAACGACGCACCCATCGGCCCGGGCCGGCCCAAGGACCTGGCCAAGCGCGAGGCCATCCTCGAAGCCGCCAAGGCCCTGTTCCTCAGCCTTGGCTACGCCAACACCAGCATGGATGCGGTCGCTGCGGCGGCAGGTGTTTCAAAGCTCACGGTCTACAGCCACTTCACCGACAAGCAGACGCTGTTCGGCTCCGCGGTCATGGCGACTTGCCAGAACCAGTTGCCCGACCTGATGTTCGAGTATCCCGAAGGGGCGGCGGTGGAGGAGGTGTTGCTGAACATTGGCCGCAGCTTCCAGGCACTGATCAGCAGCGACGAAGCAGTCAAGCTCAGCCGCCTGATCATGGCGCTGGGCAGCCAGGACCCAAGGTTCGGCGAGTACTTCTATGAAGCAGGGCCCAAGCGGGTGCTGGCAGGGATGGAAGCCTTGCTGCGCGGGATCGACGAGCGGGGAATGCTGCGGATTGCAAATCCGTTGCAGGCGGCGGAGCACTTCTTCTGCCTGGTCAAGGGCGCGCCGGATTACCGGCTGTTGCTGGGGTGTGCCGGGCCGCTGGAGGGGGATGAGGCCGAGGCGCATGTGCGCGAGGTGGTGGAGTTGTTTATCCGGGCCTTCAAGGCCTGAATCAGCCTGTACCGGCCTCTTCGCGGCTAAAGCCGCTCCCACAGGTACCGCACAGTTTTCAGAACCTGTGACATCCCTGTGGGAGCGGCGGTGCGGCGATCCGACTTGCCCGCGAAGAGGCCGGCGCAGGCGATCAAGCCTTCAGGGCTTTCTTCGGATAGATGTCATACCGGCTCGACTTGCCTTCCAGGCTATGGCTCGGCTTCGGCCCATCAATGATCGGCGCCTTGCGCGGCCGCTTCACCACCACCCGGTGACTGGCCAGCGCCAGTGCCGCCTCCAGCAATGCGGGCGCATCCAGGTCATCGCCCACCAGCGGCCGGAACACGCGCATTTCCTTTTTCACCAGCGCGCTCTTGTCGCGGTGCGGGAACATCGGGTCGAGGTAAATTACCTGCGGCGCTTCACCTTCCCAGGCGCGCATGCGTTCGATGGCGTTGCCGGTCAGCAGGCGCATGCGCCCGACAATCGGCCCCACTTCTTCATCCACACGGGCCCGCGCCAAGCCATCTTCCAGCAATGCAGCAATCAGCGGCTGGCGTTCGATCAAGGTCATCTGGCAGCCCAGGCTGGCCAGCACGAACGCGTCCTTGCCCAGCCCCGCCGTGGCATCCAGCACCTGCGGTCGCACCCCCTGAGCGATGCCCACCGCCTTGGCAATCATCTGCCCGTTGCCACCACCAAACTGGCGCCGGTGCGCGGCCTGACCGTCGACGAAGTCCACCCGCACCGGCCCCGGTGCCTGCGGGCCCAACTGCTGGATCTGCAAGCCGTCCACACCCACCTGCACGGCAAACCCGGCAGTGTCGTCCTGCAAGGGCAGCGCCAGGCGCTCGGCCCATGCGGCGGCCTGCGCCTCGAATTCAGCCGACAGCGCCTCGACCCGGATACCTGTGCCCTGCTCTTCCATCATTCACACCTAGAAATTTAACCCTGCCCCTCATGTATCGGCCGCCACGGCCGATACAGGCAATATCCCGCTATTCTGCCAGAGCACAGCGCGCACGACTGCCATGACAGATACTCTTCCCATCGGTTTGACCTACTTGTCGCCTGTCGGCAACTACGGTCGGCAGAATACCCAGGCACTTGGGGGCGTCAGCCACCTGTGGCAGGATTTCTTTGCCCGCGCGATGGCCGAGCAGCAGGCAGCAGAGCCGGACAGCGTCAGCCAGGCGATGGCGCAGTACGATCAGGCCAGCGGCGAGCCGATCGGCGGGGCCAAGGCCCTGGCGATGATCGAAACCCAGCGCGCCTGCCCGGTGCAGGACACCATCGTCGCACCGCCCGAGCCCTTGTTCCTGCCCAAGGCGGAACTCGAGGCCAACCTGCTGGAACCGGCGCCAGAGCCGTTCAGCGTCGCCGAGATGATCCAGCAACAGCGCCAGCTCGACATCAGCAACAACTGGCTGCGCCCGGTGGTGATGAGCCAGGGCCACCCACTCGCCGAGCCAGGCCCTGCCCCATCCCCGCGCCCGCTGCACCTGCCGATCGCCGAATTCGAGATGGGCCTGCTCGACCCCGCGCCGGAGCCGTACGACGAGGCGACCATGGCCAGGCAGCAGAACGACCTCGAGTTCGACATGCACTGGGCGCGCCCGGTGGTGCTGAACAACGTTCGCACCCACGCCTGAGATCAGCGGCGGAACAAGTCATTGAGCTGGGCGAACGGCAAGGCCTGCTCGCCATAGCTGAATGTGCCCTGATCACGAATCTCCAGGGCCGCACGCTGGAACGCGCCCAGCGCTGCCCGGGCCAGCGATGAACCGACACTGATACGACGCACGCCCAGGTCCTGCAACTGGTTGACGCTCAATGGCACGCCCGCCAGCCCCATCAGCACGTTGACCGGCTTCGGCGCCACCGCCTGCACCACCGCACGCACCTCATCGACACTGCGCAGCCCCGGCGCATAGAGCACGTCGGCCCCCGCCTCGGCGAAGGCCTGCAGGCGCAGGATGGTGTCATCCAGGTCCATGCGCCCGTGTAGCAGGTTTTCCGCACGGGCACAGAGAGTGAACGGGAATGGCAGGCTGCGCGCGGCCTGCACCGCGGCCCGCACACGCGCCACGGCCAGTTCGAAGTCATAGATCGGCGCGTCGGCACGGCCGCTGGCATCCTCGATCGACCCGCCGACCAGCCCCACTTCAGCGGCACGCAGGATGGTCTGCGCGCAGTCTTCCGGCAGGTCACCGAAGCCATTCTCCAGGTCGGCGGCCACCGGCAGTGGCGTGGCATCGACGATCACTCCGGCATTGTCCAGGGTCTCATCCAGGCTCAAGGCACCTTCGGCATCCGGCCTTCCGAGGCTGAAGGCCAGGCCTGCGCTGGTAGTGGCCAGCGCTTCGAAGCCGAGGCTGGCCAGCAGCTTGGCGGAGCCGGCATCCCACGGGTTGGGAATGACGAAGGCACCATCACGCTCATGCAGTGCCTTGAAGGCTTCGGCTCGCAGGGTCTGTACATCCATGATCACAACCTCCGGGGTCAGGGAATGGTCAGAGTAGCCCCAGTTGTTCGACCTCGGGGGCGCGCGGCAATTCCGGTAATGCCGCCAGGCCAGGCAGACGCGCCATCAGCCGTTGGTGGAAACGCTGGGCCAGGGCGGCGGCCAGGCGGTTGTCGGAGGTGTGCAGGAACACATAAGGGCTGAGCCCCTCCTCGATCCAGGCAGCGACCTTGTCCACCCAGGGAGTGAGGAAGGTCTCGTTGGCCTCAAGCTGCGGATGGCCGATGAAGCGCACCTGAGGGTGCTGGCTGAACGCGGCGGGGCGCGGTGGCACCTTGGGCTTTTTCGACTGTGCATGCAGCACGGCGGGATCGCGTGAAGTGCAGCTGAACAGAGCACGGGGGTCGAGGCAGATGCGCTCCACGCCGCGCTCGCGCAGCAGGCGGTTGAGCAAACGCTCTTCCTCGCCCTTGGCGAAGAACGCCTGGTTGCGCACCTCCACAGCCACCGGCACGCCGATTTCGTCGAGAAAATGGCACAGTTCGCCCAGCCGTGCGGGGCTGAAGTGGGCCGGCAACTGCAGCCAGTACGGCGATACGCGCTGGCCCAGCGGAGCCATCAGGCGGGTGAAGTCGCAGGCCGCTTCCAGCTGAGCACGCAGGTCACCTTCGTGGCTGATATCCCTGGGAAATTTGGCGGTGAAACGGAAGTGCTCAGGCATGGTCTGCGCCCAGCGGGCGATGGTGCCGGGTGCGGGGCGCGCATAGAACGTGGTGTTGCCCTCGACGGCGTTGAATACCTGGCTGTAGTAGCCAAGCATTTCATTGGTATTGGCGTCGGCGGGATACAGGTAGTCGCGCCAGGCGTTCTCGCTCCAGGACGGGCAACCTAGGAAATAAGGCAGGGGTGATGGATTCATCCATCAAATGTACAGGTCGAGCCCCAGTACTTCCATGTCCCAGTCGGTAAAACCGGCCGTGCTGAGGTAGCTGGCCAGCGCAGTGGCGGTGCGCCGGTCACGGGCGCGGGGGAACACCATGTCCTGCTGGCGAGCCGGCAGGCCCGCCGGGCGACGATGTGCAGCGGCTTCCTGGGTGACTTCGCTGTCCTCGATCAGCTCGGCATCATCGACGCTTTCGTCGCGCACCGCTGCCTTGCGCGGCGTGCGCCTGATCGGGTAGGACTGCGATGAGAAACCGTCGATACGCATGGCGTGAGCACTCAGGACCGATGATGGCAATTTAGCAGCATCAGAGTTCCGTCGCTAATGCTCGAGTGATAACTGGACCACAGTTTGCGCCGAAGGTTTTATCGTCAACCGCGATAACCGACGAACAGCACTCAGCGCGCCTTGGGTGTGGCTACATTATCGCGCAAGTAAACCGGTTGCGCCTGTTCGGCGACGATTGCCTCGCCACGGGCCCAGGCGAAGCTGGCCAGGCTGAGGATGTCCAGGGCGCTTGGCAATGCAGCCGGGTTGCTGGCGCTGGCCTGCACCGCCAGGCGCTCGGCATAGCCCCAACCGGTACCGGCACCGAACCATTCACCGCTGCTGCCTTCAGGCAGGGCCACGCGCTCAGGCGGTAGCACGGCTTCCAGGCCCTGCAGGCGCATTTCGCCGGCTTCGGCCTTGTAGCAACCCCAGTACACTTCGTCCATGCGCGCATCGATGGCCGCGGCCACCTGTTGCACGCCGTGCTCGCGCAGTGCGCCCTGGGCCAGCGCGGCCAGGTTGGACACCGGCAGCACCGGGCGCTCCAGCGCAAACGCCAGGCCCTGCACCACACCGATGGCGATGCGCACGCCGGTGAACGCGCCCGGGCCACGGCCGAAGGCGATGCCATCCAGTGCATTCAGCGCCACACCGGAGTCCGCCAGCAGCTGCTTGATCATCGGCAGCAGCTTCTGCGCATGCATGCGCGGGATCACCTCGTAATGGCTGGTTACCTTGCCATCATGCAGCAGCGCGACGGAACAGGCTTCGGTGGCGGTATCCAGGGCCAGCAGGGTGGTCATCGAACGGGTATCCAGGTACTAGGGGAAAAGAGCGGCAGTATAAACGACAACGGCCCGCAAGCGGGCCGTTGTGACGCATGGCGTTGGATCAGCTCAGGGCTGCCAGCACCTTGGCGGTGATCGACTCGACCGAGCCGACGCCTTCGATGTGGCTGTACTTCGGCTTGCCGGCGTTGGCGGCCGACAGCTTCTGGTAGAAGTCCACCAGCGGCTTGGTCTGGCTGTGGTAGACCGACAGGCGGTGACGCACGGTTTCTTCCTTGTCGTCGTCGCGCTGGATCAGGTCTTCGCCAGTGACGTCGTCCTTGCCTTCCACTTTCGGCGGGTTGTACTGAATGTGGTAGGTGCGGCCCGAGGCCAGGTGCACACGGCGGCCAGCCATGCGGCCGACGATTTCTTCGTCATCGACGGCGATTTCGACCACGGCGTCGATGTCGACACCGGCGGCAACCATGGCTTCAGCCTGTGGAATAGTGCGCGGGAAGCCGTCGAACAGGCAGCCATTGGCGCAATCCGGCTGGGCGATGCGCTCCTTGACCAGGCTGATGATCAGCTCGTCGGAAACCAGCTGGCCGGCATCCATGACTTTCTTCAGTTCCAGGCCCAGTGGGGTACCGGCCTTGACGGCGGCACGCAGCATGTCACCGGTGGAGATCTGTGGAATACCGAACTTCTCGGTGATGAACTTTGCCTGAGTACCTTTACCGGCCCCGGGAGCTCCCAGCAGAATTACGCGCATCTCGTGCTCCTCAAATTTTTTTATGAAATTCAATGGATTCGGCAATCGAGGCCAAGTCCGGAAAATCGGGTATGACCATAAATCGGTCAGAAGGCTGCTCAAGATACACAGCGCCCGGCAGCCAGACAAGCGTCCCAAAGTTGCAGCATTGCGTCATTTGTAAGCAAAACCGAAGGTGGTTGCGCCCGGCGCAACCACCCTCCTCGCCCTGTTCTGGCCGATTCCCTGCCAAACGGGCAAGGCCGCACCAGCAGGCCTCAACCGGTGTTGCGCAGGCCTGCGGCAATCCCTGCCACGGTCACCAGCAAGGCCTGCTCCAACGGGCTGTCCAGAGCGGCTTCGCGGCTGCGCGAACGGGCCAGCAACTCGGCCTGCAGGCGGTGCAGCGGGTCCAGATAGGTGTTGCGCAGGCTGATGAATTCCAGGGTCTCGGGGCTGTGCGCCAGTAGCACCGGCTGACCGGTCAGGCCCAGCACCACCTGGCAGGACTGCGACAATAGGTCGCGCAGGTGCACACCTAAAGGAAGCAAGCCCGGTTGCACCAGACGTTGGTCGTAGGCCTCGGCGATTTGCGCATCGGCCTTGGCCAGGACCATTTCCAGCATGTCGATGCGGGTGCGGAAGAACGGCCATTGCTCGCGCATCTGCCCCAGCAACTCGCCCTGGCCCCGCGCCAGGGCGTTGCTCAGGGCCGTTTCCCACCCCAGCCAGGCCGGCAGCATCAGGCGCGTCTGGGTCCAGCCGAAGATCCACGGGATGGCCCGCAAGCTTTCGATGCCACCGGCACGACGCTTGGCCGGGCGGCTGCCCAGCGGCAGACGGCCCAGCTCCTGCTCGGGGGTGGACTGACGGAAGTATTCGACGAAGTCGGGGTTTTCCCGCACCACGCCGCGATAGGCCTTGAGGCCATCGGCCGCCAGCTGGTCCATCAATGCGCGCCAGGCGGGTTCTGGTGGTGGTGGCGGCAGCAAGGTGGCCTCGAGCACTGCGGCCAGGTAAAGGTTGAGGTTCTGCTCGGCAATGCCCGGCAAGCCGAACTTGAAGCGGATCATCTCGCCTTGTTCGGTGGTGCGGAAACGCCCTGCCACCGAGCCTGGTGGCTGCGACAGGATCGCCGCATGGGCCGGGCCGCCGCCACGGCCGACCGTCCCCCCACGGCCATGGAACAGCAGCAGCTCGACCTGATGCTCGCGGCAGATGCGCACCAGGTTTTCCTGGGCGCGGTACTGGGCCCAGGCGGCCGCCGTGGTGCCAGCGTCCTTGGCCGAATCGGAGTAGCCGATCATCACTTCCTGCGGCCCGCGCAGGCTGGCGCGGTAGCCCGGCAGGCCAAGCAGGCGCTCCATCACCGGCCCGGCGTTGTCCAGGTCGGCCAGTGTTTCGAACAGTGGCACCACGCGCATCGGCCGGGTCAGGCCGGCTTCCTTGAGCAGCAGCTGCACGGCCAGCACATCGGAGGCTGCACCGGCCATCGAGATCACGTAGGAACCCAGCGAGGCGCCCGGCGCCGCGGCGATCTCGCGGCAAGTGGCGAGCACTTCTGCGGTCTCTGCCTGGGGTTTGAAGTGCGCCGGCAGCAATGGCCGGCGGTTCTTCAGTTCGGCCTGGAGGAAGGCGATGCGCTGTTCTTCGTCCCAGTCGGCATAACTGCCCAGGCCCAGGTAATCGGTAATCTCCGCCAATGCATCACGGTGGCGGGCGGCATCCTGGCGCACATCCAGGCGGCCGAGGAACAGGCCGAAGGTGACCGCCCGGCGCAGGCTGTCGAGCAGCGGGCCATCGGCGATCACGCCCATGCCGCATTCATGCAATGACTGGTAGCACAGCTCCAGCGGGGCGATCAGGTCGCGGTTGTCCACCAGCACCTCGGCACTGGCCGGCTGGCTGCTGGTCAATGCCACCTGGGCCCAGGCGCGGGTCGCCCGCAGGCGGTCGCGCAGCTGCTTGAGCAACGCCCGGTACGGCTCGGCACTGTCGCCGACGCGTTCACGCAAGGCACTGCTGGCCTGCTGCATGGACAGTTCGGCCGCCAGCGCATCGACATCGCGCAGGAACAGGTCGGCGGCCATCCAGCGGGCCAGCAGCAGCACCTCACGGGTCACGGCAGCAGTGACATTGGGGTTGCCGTCACGGTCGCCGCCCATCCACGAGGCAAAGCGGATGGGTGCGGCTTCCAGCGGCAGGCGCAGGCCGGTGGCGTCGAACAACGCCTTGTCGACCTTGCGCAGATGGCTGGGAATGGCGTGCCACAGCGAATGTTCGATCACCGCGAAGCCCCATTTGGCCTCGTCCACCGGGGTTGGCCGGGTGCGGCGGATTTCTTCGGTGTGCCAGGCCTCGGCAATCAGCCGGCGCAGGCGCTCACGCACCTGCTCGCGCTCGACGGGGGTCAGGTCGCGGTGGTCCTGCACGGCCAGCTGGCCGGCGATGGCATCGTATTTCTGGATCAACGTGCGCCGCGCCACTTCGGTCGGGTGGGCGGTCAGTACCAGCTGGATATCGAGCTTGGCCAGTTGCCGGGCCAGGGCGTCATCCTTGTGCCCAGCCTGTTTCAGGCGCGCCAGCAGTTCGGGCAACACCCGTGCCTCGAACGGCTCTGGCTGGCCGGCATCACGCCGGCGGATCAACTGATACTGCTCGGCCATGTTGGCCAGGTTGAGGAACTGGTTGAAGGCTCGCGCCACCGGCAGCAGGTCTTCTTCGGCAAGGTCGGCCAGGGTCGAGCTCAATTGCTCGCCAGCACCGCGGCGGTCGGCCTTGGCGCTGTGGCGGATGTCCTCGATCTTCTGCAGGAACGCATCACCGTGCTGCTGGCGAATGGTCTCGCCGAGCAACTCCCCCAACACATGGACATCTTCACGCAGGCGCACATCGATATCAGTCATTGGCCCTCTCTTCGGCGCGGCTCGCCGCGCTCTGCTCAGGAAACAGCACTTGCCCAAGAGTGCCCACTGCCGGGGCGCGATGGCAAGCCGCGATCGCCCAAAGCAAACTAAAGTTAAGGCAGCGCAGTCCGATGCACTGCAGCCTTTACTGGCGTTCACAGAGGTCATCATGAAAATCCGCGAACTCGCCCAGCACTGGGAACAGAATGCCGCCGGCACCCTGAGCCCCACGGGCCACGCCTTGCACCTGGACCTCGAGTCCGAGGCGCGCCTGGCGGCCCTGATCGACATGTACCCCAAGCGCACCGCCGAGGAACTGCTCGGCGAACTGGTCGCCGCCGCGCTGGAGGAGCTGGAAGCCAGCTTCCCTTACGTGCAGGGCCAGAAGGTCATCGCCACTGACGAAGAAGGTGACCCGCTGTTCGAAGACATCGGCCCGACCCCGCGCTTTCTGGCCCTGTCACGGCGCCATCTGCACGACCTCAGCAACACCGGCGACGACAGCGGCAACTGAGCTTGCAACACGATATTCCGGGCCTGCAACAGGCCCGGAACCACTCCAGGCATCGAAAGTTCCGGGCAAATTCCGCTGACCGATCAGTCAGAAATAAATAGCCGAAATGAGCGTTTTTTTCTGAACCATTCAAAAAACGGTCAAGTCCCAGCCAATAGCCATCACGCTAAAACCCTGCACTCCCGCCATGTGCATCGTTGAGCGCAAGCGCAGGCAATGTCAGGGATTGAGCGATGGACTGCTACGGACATCGTCGTAATCAGGAGTGATCCAATGGAACTGACCACCATCAACACCCGCACCCCGAAACCCACATCCAGCCACGTGCGCGGGTTGAAGCTGGCCGCGCTGGCCCTTGGCAGCAGCCTGGTCCTGGCCGGCTGTGCTGGCAACCCGCCAACCGAGCAGTACGCCGTCACCCAGTCCGCCGTGAACTCCGCCGTCAGTGCCGGTGGTACCGAGTTCGCTGCCGTGGAAATGAAAGCGGCCCAGGACAAGTTCAAGCAGGCCGAAATCGCCATGCACGACAAGCAGTATGACGAGGCCAGGCGCCTGGCCGAGCAGGCCGAATGGGACGCCCGCGTCGCCGAACGCAAGGCCCAGGCAGCCAAGGCCCAGAAGGCCGTGCAGGATGCCCGCCAGGGCGTTCAGGACGTGCGTCAGGAAGGCCTGCGCAGCGCTGAATGAGCGCGGCCACGCCAACCCGAGCCTTCGCAACTGATCAAAGGATGAACACTATGCGCAACTCCATCATGATTCCCGCCCTGCTGGCCCTGAGTATCGGCCTCGCTGCCTGCGCCCACGACCCGAACCCCAACCTGGAGTCGGCCCGCAGCAACTTCTCGGCGCTGCAGAGCGACCCGCAGTCGAGCAAGGTCGCCGCACTCGAGACCAAGGACGCCCAGGACTGGCTGAACAAGGCCGACAAGGCCTTCATGGAACGTGAAAACACCCAGAAGGTCGACCAACTCGCCTACCTGACCAACCAGCGCATCGAGGTAGCCAAGGAAACCATCACCCTGCGCACCGCCGAGAACGAACTGAAGAACGCCTCGGCCCAGCGCGCCCAGGCCAAGCTCGATGCCCGCGACGCGCAGATCGCCAAGCTGCAGGACAGCCTCAATGCCAAGCAGACCGACCGCGGTACCTTGGTGACCTTCGGTGACGTGCTGTTCGACTTCAACAAGGCCAACCTCAAGAGCAACGCCTACCCGAACATCACCAAGCTGGCCCAGTTCCTCCAGGAGAACCCGGAGCGCAAGGTGAGCGTCGAGGGCTACACCGACAGCGTCGGCTCGGCCAACTACAATCAGACCCTGTCCGAACGCCGCGCTGCCAGCGTGCGCATGGCACTGGTACGCGCAGGCGTCGACCCGGCGCGCATCGTCGCCCAGGGTTATGGCAAGGAATACCCGGTGGCGGACAACGGCAGCAACTCGGGCCGCGCGCAGAACCGTCGGGTGGAGGTGACCATCTCCAATGACAACCAGCCGGTGGCACCGCGTTCGGTGAGCCAGATTCAGCAATAAGGCTGCCGAAAAAAGGGAACCCCGCCTCAATGGCGGGGTTTTTCATACATGCACACTGACAAAAGCACCTTTAAAAGCACTATTACAAGCACTAGACTTGCAGCTGCCGATAACTGAATTAATGGGTTGATACAACTATGACCTACCCCGTCCTCGCCGATCTGGCAGCATCGATCACCGAACTGAAGAAAGACCCCATGGGCACTATCCGCGAAGCTGCCGGTGAAACCGTGGTCATCCTCAATCGCAACGAACCAGCGTTCTATGCCGTACCGCCAGAACGCTACGAAGCGATGATGGAGCTGATCGACGACATGCAACTGGCTGAGCTTGTCCGCCAACGACGTGGAGGGCCCACCGTAAGAGTGGATATCGATGAGCTCATCGCCGAAGCCGAAGGCAGCAAAAAGCTACGACCTTGAATTCGATGTGAGGGCAAAGAAGGAGTTCGGAAAGCTGGATGGCTCGTTGCAGCTCCAGTTTGCAAGAAAACTGAAGGAGCGGCTGGCACAGCCGAGAGTGGAGAAAGACAAACTCTCCGGTATGGCTGATTGCTACAAGATCAAACTGAGGTCTGCCGGCTATCGACTGGTTTACCGCGTAGTCGATCACCGTGTGGTTGTGATTGTCATTGCCATAGGCAAGCGAGAGCGAAGCGCAGCCTATGATGCAGCCCGCTCCCGCCTGACCTGAGATTCACTGCACCTGCTGCGGCGTCTCCTGGCCCATGCAGCGCACGGCGCGCTTACGGCTGTCCACCAGTACGCCGGTCAGGCCTTTCTGCTCGGTATCGAACAGCACCAGCACACCATCCACGCACTGCGCGACTTGCGGCGCCGGGTCGAGGGAGACCTTGTAGTCCTCGCCAGGAATCGTCTTGAGCATGGTGAAGTCCTGCAGCAGCAGCGCATCCTCGGGTTTGGCGAAATGCAGGTAGCCGTAGTACCAGAGGGCTCCCACCGTCACGATGATGCTGCCGACACCGGTCAGGATCAGCGGGATGGCGTTGCGTTCTTCACTCATTGCTTGTTCTTCTCGTCAGGGTAGTTGGGCACTTCGGCAAGCCGCCGCAGGCCGTTGAAATGGCTCGGGTCATCGAGGAAGCGCAGCATCACCTGGCGCCACACCGGGTCGGCGAAGGTCTGCACGTGACCACCCCGGGTCAGCTGCAGCACCCGCGGCGGCGGTGCGTGCTGGTACAGGCTGATGCCGTTGTCCATTGGCACCAGATGGTCGTCGATGCTGTGGAAGAACAGCTTCGGCGGGCTGCTCAGTTGCTCGATCGAATGGATGGCACTGTCGCCGTCCGGTACCAGCCAGGACAGCGGCACCTGCAGCGGCCAGGTCATCCACGAGGTACTCAGGGCGTAACGGCCGACAGCACGGTAACTGGCTGGTACGCCGTCGAACACCAGGGCACTGAAGTGCTGGCGCTGCTCGGGGTGCTGCGCCAGGTAGTGAATCGCCATCGCCCCGCCGAGGCTCTGGCCAAGCAGCACCAGGGGCTTGCCCTTGACCTCGGGGGCCTGGGCCAGCCACGCCATGGCTGCGTCGATGTCCTGATAGACCTCGGGCAAGCTTGGCGAGCCCTCGGACAGGCCATAGCCTCGGTAGTCGATCATCAGCACCTGGTAGCCCTGCTCCGGCAGCCAGTAGCTGCCGCCGAGATGACCCGGCAGATTGCCGCCGTTGCCGTGCAGATGCAGCACCGTCCCCTTGACCTCCACCCCTGCCTTGGCCGGCAGCCACCAACCGTGCAGGCGCAGACCATCGGCGGTGGTCAGGCTGATATCGCGGTACTCCAGCTTGGCCCGTTTCGGCGTGAACGGCTCGCCGGGTTCCGGGTAGAACAGCAGGCTGCTGCAACCGCCCAGCCCCAGCAGGAGCATGCCCAGAATCAGCAGGCGGCAGCGCTCAAAGAATGTTCGCGTAGTCGGCTTCAATGCGATCCAGGCTCAAGTGGTTGAGGAAGTTGGAGAAGCACATCCAGGCCGACAGCGCATTGAGGTCGCGGAACTGCTCCGGCAGGTACTTGGGCGGTTCCACCTGCCCCTCCTCGACCAGCTGGCGCAAGGTGCGCATGTCTTCCAGGGTGGTCTTGCCGCAGAACAGCAACGGTATCTGCTCGAGCTTGCCCTTCTTCACGGCCAACTGAATGTAGTTGTAAACCATGATGAAGCCCTTGAGGTAGGACAAGTCTTTGGTGAATGGCAGGCCATTGGGCACCGAGCCGCGGAACACCCGGCTGGCGTTGCTGTAGCTTTGCGCCATCTCGAAGCCCTGCTCGCGGAAGAAGTCGAACACCTGCAGGAAATCGGCGCCCTCCTCGACCATGTGGATGGCACGGGTGCGGTTGGTCAGCTTGCGCAAGCGGCTGGGGTAGGAAGCGAAGGCGATCACTTCCATGAGGATCGCCAGGCCTTCCTGGGTCACCGTCGACGAGGGCGGGCCCTTGGCCAGGAAGGTGCAGATCGGCTGGTTCAGGCCGTTGAGCGTGGTCCCCACGTGCACCAGCCCTTCATGCACCTCCAGCGCACGTACGTCGCGGTTGTTGAACATGGCATCGGCGCGCACCTTGATGTAGTCGGCACCGGCTGCGGCGTCGGCGACGATACCGTCCGACTCGAACACGCGGATGGTTTCCTCGGCCTCGCCGAACACCTTGTTCAGGCGGCGTTGGAGGATGTCCACGGCCTCCTTGGCGGTGAGGTTCTTCGGCTCGTCCTTGAGGTCGCCGCGCCCGTCGATGTTGTTCAGGTAGTCCGAGAGCATCAGCCCCAGGTCGGCCAGGGTCGGGTCACCGGCGTGGAAGGCGTCGGAAGCCGCGCCGTACAGCTCCTGGGAGATCAGCCCGAAGTCTTCGGTACCGCGGGCTTCGAGCATGCGCACGACCATGCGGTACTCGCGGCACATGCGCTTCATGATCTGCCCGACCGGGTTGAACTGGCCGAGCTGGCGAATGATGTCACGCTCGATGGCCTGGAACTCGGCCTTCACCGCGCTGGAGTCGAACGCCAGCGGGCGGGCCAGGTAATACTCGCGGTCAACGGCGGGCGGCTCCTTGCCCTTGGCCTTGAGGAAGCCCTGGCGAATGTTGTCGTCCCATTTCACCGCGTCCAGGACCCGGATCGGGGTCTGCGCCGCGACGATGCGGTCGGACAGGGCGCGGATGGTTTGCTGGTATTCGTCCACCGGGGACTCCTTTCTAGAACACGATACCTGTGCCGGCCCCTCGCGGCTAAAGCCGCTCCCACAGGGATATCACAGCCCTCAGGCCGGGCACGGACCCTGTGGGAGCGGCTTTAGCCGCGAAGCAGCCAGCACTGTCATTTGCCCGAGCGCTGGAACCGCGCCACTTCGACGAACAGGTCGGAGTTGGCCGGGTCGTCCAGATACGCCAGCACCCGCGGCGAAGGGCTGTCGATCAGCACACCCTCGCCGTTTTCCTCCGGCACCTCGGTGCTGCGCCCGCTCAGTTCCTTCTTCTCGACCGCCTGCTGCACCTGCTCGACGTCGAGGTTGTAGACCACCAGTTCCTTGCCATCGACGATGTCGAAACCGCCGATCAGGAAGTTACCACCCAGGCGCTTGGGCACGCCAGCCGACAGGTACCAGCGGTTGCCATGGCGCGAGACGGTGAAAGTGTATTCCTCCGGTGCCTTGCCCTTGGCCGTGGCCACCGCCTTGTAGGCATCGCCACCGCTGCGGCTGATGGTCAGCTTCAGTGGCTCGCCCCAGGCGTCCTTGCTGCTCCATTTGCCGAGCAAGGCCTTGGGCGCCGCCTGGTTGCTTGGCAGCGGCTCATGAAAGGTCACCAGACAACCGCCCAGCAGGAGGAATGACAACGTCAACAACACCACACGCCAGGCTTTCATCAGGTTCTCCTTGAAAGTTCGGTCTCAGCTCAGGCCGATGCCAACACCAGGTGGAGGTAACGGGT
The DNA here is from genome assembly GCF_017744435.1 of Pseudomonas sp. Taxonomy (GTDB): domain Bacteria; phylum Pseudomonadota; class Gammaproteobacteria; order Pseudomonadales; family Pseudomonadaceae; genus Aquipseudomonas. Next base: position 872 of record NZ_JAGIBG010000037.1, on the reverse strand, counting down.
AAGCATAGCGAGCATCTGCCCATCGGCTTGCGCATCGGCATCCTTGAGCAGGCCCTGATATTCCATCTGCTCGATAATCGCCGTCAACATTTGGGCGTCCTGTTCCGGTTGCTGCGAGCCGACTACCTGCAGCAGCTGGCGGGCGCCGTGCAGCAGAATCTGCTCATGAGCGCGCACCAGCTCGGCCAGGCGCGGGCACAGCAGGGCCTCCTGGCGGAAGGCCTGCTCGGCCATCATGAAATCGCGGCGATTGAGCAACTGGCGCTGGACATAGTCGGCGGTCATGCGGGCGATTTCGTCGGCCAGTCGCGCCCGCGACTGCACGCTGCCATCACCCTGGGCCAGCAGCTGGCGCAGGACCACCTCGGTGTTGGCCCAGAGCTTGGCCATGTAGGCGGCGCTGCGTTCGACGTACTGGGCGAAGGTATCGGTGAGCAGGTCTTCGATGTCCTTGAAGTAGTAGGTGGTGGCCGACAGCGGCACACCCGCCTCGGCGGCCACCGCACGGTGGCGCACGCCACGCACGCCATCGCGCACGACGATGCGCATGGCGGCGTCGAGGATCAGCTGGCGGCGCTGTTCGCTGCCTTGACGGGCGGTCTTGCGACCCTGGTACTGCACGCTCTCGGCGACGGCGGTGGCGATGCCGGCGGCGCCTTGTTGGGCCATTGCGGGTGTCACAGTGGTTACCTCATGGACAGTGGTTGACCTGTACCGGCCTCTTCGCGGCTAAAGCCGCTCCCACAGGTACTGCACAGATTCTGAGAGCTGCGCAATCCCTGTGGGAGCGGCTTTAGCCGCGAAGAGGCCGGTACAGGTCAACCACTGTCCATGAGGTAACCACTGTGACACCCGCAATGGCCCAACAAGGC